>CAWCJP010000014.1:0-94666 GCA_963795925.1 Bryobacterales bacterium
AATGAAGTGTTGGGCCGCAAGGGCCGGCGGGTCCGGCAGGTCCGCAAGGGGCGACCGGCGCGACGGGCCCGGCAGGTCCGCAAGGCCCGGCTGGTCCGCAAGGGCCGTCGGGATCGCTCACGTTGCCGTTTAACGGCAGCGCCTCGGGCAGCAGCGACCCGGTCTTTCAGATCACCAATACGTCGGCGGCGCATTCCGCCATCTCAGGCCACGGCGGCGGGGGTTCCGCTGGCGACAATGGCGGCACGGGGACCAGTGGATACGGCGGAGCATCCGCCGGTACGTCGTCGGAAGCGGCTTACGGCGGCGATGGCGTATATGCATTAGGCGGCACTGGAACTGGCGAATTTGACGGAGGCGGGTCCGGCGTCAGTGCATACGGCGGCGCTGGCACCGCCAGCAGCGGAGAAGGCGGAAGCGGCGTCAACGCTTCGGGGGGTAACGGCAGCTATCAGGGTGGCAACGGCGTAGAAGCCTTCGGGGGAAATGGTACTCTTGCCGGCGATGGGATATATGCGGTTCCCGGCAGCGGCCTCTATGCGTATGCCGGTTTCTTTTACGGAGATGTATATGTCGCTGGTACTCTCAGCAAATCCGGGGGATCCTTCAAAATCGATCATCCGCTCGATCCCGCCAACAAATACCTCTACCATTCGTTCGTCGAATCGCCGGACATGAAGAACATCTACGACGGCACAGTCGTCACCGACGGCAGCGGCACGGCCATCGTAACGATGCCCAGTTGGTTCGAAGCGCTCAACACGGATTTCCGTTATCAACTGACAGTCATCGGGCAGTTTGCGCAAGCCATCGTCGCGGCGGAAATCGCCAATGGCAGCTTCATCATTAAGACCAGCAAGCCGGGCGTGAAGGTTTCCTGGCAGGTGACGGGCATCCGTCAGGACGCCTGGGCCAACGCGCATCGCATCGCGGTGGAAGTGGACAAAGCGCCGCGGGATCAAGGCCACTATATCCATCCGGAACTGTTCGGGCACGAGGGCGAGCCGAGCATCGCGGAGATGCATCATCCGCGCCCGCAATAGATGTGACGGGCATTCGAAATTTCAATTAGAGAGGAAAATGCAAATGAAGAACAGTTGTGTGTTTTTTCGGCCCGCCCGCTGGGTAGGGGTCTGCGTCATGCTGGTATCAGCCATCGCGGCCCACGCGCAAGACGCGGCAACCAAGCCCACGGTGGAAAGCGCCATCATAAATTCCACAGTGGACCCGGCCACCATCACCATCACCGGCGCGGATCTATTGCCGGCCACCGGTTCGCCGGTAGTGAAGATAGACGGCGCCATACTGACTTTGGTCTCATCCAGCAGCAGGACGATTGTGGCAGACTTGCCTGCCGGGCTAACCGCCGGGTCCTTCCTGCTGCAGGTTGGTACGGGCATTTTCGACGTGACCAATGGAGCGGTTGGCCCGCAGGGAGCCGCGGGTCCGACGGGTCCGGCAGGTCCACAAGGGCCAATGGGCCTGACGGGCACAACAGGAGCAACGGGCGCGATGGGGCCTGCGGGTCCGGCGGGTCCCACTGGGGCAACAGGCGCAACCGGAGCGATCGGGCCTGCGGGCCCGACTGGTGCAACAGGCGCAACAGGCGCAATCGGGCCTGCGGGTCCGGCGGGTCCTACTGGCGCAACGGGGGCGGCCGGGGCGGTTGGGCCGCAGGGGCCGGTGGGGCCGGTGGGTCCTGCTGGCGCGAAAGGGGCGACCGGGGCGACCGGTGCAACGGGGCCCGAGGGTCCGGCCGGCCCCACTGGTCCACAAGGGCCGCCGGGAACGCTCACCTTGCCGTTTAATGGAAGCGCGGATGGCAGCAGCAATGCGGTCCTCAACATCACCAACACATCGCCCAATCATTCTTCGGTCGGCGGGCACGGGGGGCAGGCACTGTCCGGGACAAACACGGGAGGTGCTGGCGTGGCTGGCTACGGCGGAGCTTCCAATGGCAATTCGGGCGCGGCGGGTACTGGCGGAGATGGCATTTATGCACAGGGAGGTGCCGGCACTGCCGCAGACGACTTCGGCGGCACCGGCATCCACGCTGTCGGCGGCACCGCCGGTTCTTCGTCGTTCGGAGGCATCGGTGCGTTTGTTACGGGCGGCAATGGGTTCAATGGCGGCGCCGGCGTTTCAGCATTTGGAGGAGCGGGATCGGCAGCGGCGGGCGATGGCATCTACGCGGAGAGCGGCAGCGGCCCGAACCAATACGCGGGCTCTTTCGAGGGCAACGTCTACGTTACCGGCGTTGTCTTCCAGGGCGGCGGTGGCCTCATTCAGATCGATGATCCGTTGGATCCCGCCAACAAGTACCTCTCTCACTCATCCGTCGAATCGCCCGACATGATGAACATTTACAACGGCAATGTCGTCTACCGACAGCAGCGGCACCGCCATCGTGACGATGCCCAGTTGGTTCGAAGCGCTCAATACGGATTTCCGCTATCAACTGACGGCCATCGGCCAACCCGCGCAAGCCTGGGTCGCGTCGGAAATCGCCAATCGCAGCTTCATCATTAAGACCAGCAAGCCGGGCGTGAAGGTTTCCTGGCAGGTGACCGGCATCCGCCAGGACGCCTGGGCCAATGCGCATCGTATCCAGGTGGAAGTGGACAAGGCGCCGCAGGATCAAGGCCACTATATCCATCCGGAACTCTTCGGACACGAGGGCGAGCCGAGCATCGTGCAGATCCATCATCCGCGCCCGCAACCGTCACAGCAATGACAGAACGCAAATGGAGGACACCAACCTATGCTTACAATTCGCAAATCGGGAGTGGCCGTTGTCGAGATTCAGGGGAAACCATGAAGAAAACGAGAACGCTGTTAACGGTTCTGCTGCTATCCATTCCAGGTTTGTCGACGGTCAATGGGCAGACGGGCGCGGCTTCTTCTACGGGATCGTTGCCCGAAACTCCGCCGCAGCGCAAGCTGGCGCAAATGCGGGAGCACGCCGGACAAGCTACGGCGGCGGATGAACTGACTCAACCGCCACTCACGCGCCACGATCCCAGGATGCGAGAGCACGTGGCCCAAGCTGCCTCGCCGGTTTCTCGGGCGCCGGGCGCTGCAGTCGCGGCGGAGAGATACATCTTTGGCAGAATCGATCTCGCCACCGGCGGCTTTCCTCAAGCGGTCGCGCTCGGAGCGTTTCAGAAGGGCGGACCGCAGAGTATTGCGGCGGTCAACCAAGCTTCGAACACAGTTTCCATCCTCCTAGGTAACCCGAATGGAACTTTCCAGCCGAAAACGGATTACGCCGTTGGCGGCGAACCCTGGGGAATTGCCGTAGGCGATTTTAATGGCGATGGCAAGCTCGATCTGGCAGTGTCGGCCTATTCGGGAGTTGTTTCCATTCTGCTCGGCAACGGCGACGGCACGTTTCAGCCGCAAGTTCAGTACTCGTGCGTCGAGAGCTGCACTGACGTGGTGGCTGGCGACTTCAACCGCGACGGCAAGCTGGATTTAGCGCTGGATTCCTACGACGGCAGCAACGGATTGGTAATTCTCCTGGGCAACGGGGACGGCACCTTTCAGCCTCCGGTGGGCTATCCCGCGCCAACCCGCCCGTATTACCTGGTGGCCGGAGACTTCAATGGCGACGGCATCCTGGATATCGCCACGACCGTCGCTTTTGGGGACACACTAGCCGTGTTCCTTGGGAACGGCGATGGCAGCTTTAAACCCTATGTCGAGTATGTGACGGAATATCTACCCGAAATAATCGTCGCCGGTGACTTCAATGGGGACGGCAAGCTTGACCTAGCTACAGCTAACGAAGCCGCGAGCACCGTGTCGGTCCTCTTGGGAAATGGTGACGGCACGTTTCAGAACCACGTGGACTACGCCACCGGCAGCGGTCCGTATGGAATTTCAATCGGGGATTTCAACGGCGATGGCAAGCTGGACTTGGCGGTAGCGAACAGCGGCGACAATACGGTTTCGGTTTTGCTCGGAAAAGGCAACGGAACCTTCAAGGCCCAGGCCGTCTATGGCGCCGGCGCAGGGGTTTTTGCTCTGGCGTCCGGCGACCTGAACGGCGACGGTAAAGTCGACTTGGTCGCCGCCAACAGCGACGCCAATAGCGTCTCGGTGCTGGTAGGCGAGGGCAACGGAACCTTCCAGGCGGCGGAAAACTACGCGACCCCAGGCCTCCCGGGGACGGTGGCCATCGCCGACTTCAACGGCGACGGCAAGCCCGATCTCGCAGTTGACAACGAAAGCAATACCATCTCGGTGCTGTTGAATCAAGGTGGGGGGAAGTTCGGCACGGCGGTGAATTACCCGGTCGGCTATGCTCCGTACGGAACCACGGCCGCGGATTTCAATGGGGACGGTAAGCCGGACTTGGCTGTGGCGAATCAGGGGGAGAATACAATCTCGGTGCTTCTGGGCAACGGCGATGGAACCTTTCAGGCTCAGCAGCAGTATGCCGCCGGTGGGGAACCGGAAGGCACGGTGGCGGGAGATTTCAACGGCAGTGGAAACCTGGGACTCGCGACCACTGACGTCTTTGGGTCCACCACAGTGGCCGTTTTGCTGGGAAAGGGGAATGGCACATTTCAACCCTTCATCGGCTCGCCCGCCATCGCCGCGTTCCTTTCTCAGACAGCGACTGGGGGCTTTCGCGGCGATGGCAAGCTCGACTTGGCGGTCACCGGAAACACGGACACCGCATCGTATGTTTACGTCGAACTGGGCAACGGCGACGGCACATTTCAGGAACCCGTCGCTTACCCCGTCGGCTCCGGCGCCGAAGGGGTCGTTGTTGGAGACTTCAATAACGACGGGAAAACCGACATTGCCGTGGCCAACTCCGGCGACAATACCGTCTCGGTATTGCTGGGCAACGGAGACGGCACTTTTCAATCGCAGCTCGTTTATCCCGTCGGCGTCTACCCATTCATCCTGACGGTTGCGGACTTCAATGCCGATGGGAATTTAGATATCGCGGTGGCCAACGACACTAGCGTGCCTGGAACCGTTTCGGTTCTGCTGGGCAATGGCGACGGCACTTTTCAAGCTCACGTCGACTACCTTGCCGGCGGGTATCCCTTCGGAGTGGGCGCTGCCGACCTCAGCGGCCAGGGCGGAGCCGATCTGGCTGTCGTCAACTACGGGTCCAGCTCAGTTTCCGTCCTGCTCAATCTTCCGGTGATTTCTGTTGTTCCGAACACCGTGGCGTTCGGCAACGTGGCGGTGGGCAAGAAGGGCAAGCCCCGCGTCATCACCATCGGCAATCCAAGCGGCACTCCCATTGGCATCACCGGCTTTGCGATCGCGGGTGCCGATCCGGGGGATTTCGCGGAAACCCACACCTGTACGACGACTCTCGCGCCCGGAGCAACATGCGACCTTACCGTAACGTTCGCGCCAAGGGCGAGCGGCAAGCGTAGCGCCAAGATTGAGATCTCAGATAGCGTGCCGGGGAGTCCGCAGGCGATATCGCTAACGGGAGACGGCACACAGTCGCTCGATCCTGTCAATTGAGGAATCCGCGCGGGGCAGCCACACTCGCATTCGTACCTGGGAACCGGGTTAAGCGAAACGCAAACTTTAAAGGAGCATCTATGCAAAAAGATATATCGCCGATGAGTTACATCTTAAGGGCATTTGGAAATCTGCCATGGCTCGCCCTGCTGGCCTTGGCGCCCGGCCAAACGGGTGCCCAAGCCGCCGCCACCTTCACCACCTTCGACGCACCCGGCGCCGGGACTCTTGCGGGCCAAGGCACCTTTCCCCAAAGCATCAACGCTACGGGTTCGATCGCGGGATTCTATGTCGACGCAGATAACGCCGGGCATGGCTACGTGCAATACGATACCGGCGTTTTTGCATCGTTTGACGGTCCCGGCGCAACCACCACCCAGGCTTATAGCATCAACAGCTCAACCGAGGTCACCGGGACGTATGTTAACGCCGGTGGTCTGTATCGCGGCTTTGTACGAAACTCCTCCGGCACTTTGAGGACCTTCGCGGCCCCCGGCGCCGGGACGCTGGGGGGCCAGGGCACCTTCCCCAAAGTATCGACAACGCGGGTACCGTTACAGGAAGGTTCATCGACGCCAACTTGGTGGATCACGGTTTTACGCGTACGGCTTCCGGTGTCTTCACCACTTTCGATGTCTCCGGGGGTGGAACCAACGCCGGCCAAGGCACTATGGGGACCGGCATTAACAACGGGGGAGACGTCACGGGAGTCTACTACGATGCAAGCGACATCCCGCATGGCTTCGTACAAAGCTCCTCCGGAACGATCACAACCTTCGACGCCCCGGACGACCCAGACGGGACCATCCCCTTCGGCATTAATACCGCAGGCGCTGTCACGGGACATTACAGTGTCAGTTTTTCGGTGCTTGGCGGTTTCGTGCGAAGCCCTTCCGGGGAGATTACGACCTTCAACGCGGGTGGCAGTTCATTCACGGTCTGCTATGCCATTAACAACGCGGGCGAAGTCACAGGGTTTTACCAGGACACGACCGGGCTGTTGCATGGCTTCCTGCGGAGCCCGAAAGGTAGCATCGCAACCTTTGAGGTCCCGGGGAGCCCCACCTGCGCCGGCTGTGGAACGATCGCCCACGCGATTAATACGGCGGGTGACATCACTGGATATTACCTGGATGCAGGTACGGTGTCGCACGGCTTCCTGCGTAAGCCGTGATCACCGCGGAAATCTCCACCCGATAAAGCTAAATGAACAACTCACACGCGGTGTTCCCAATGCGCGCAGAAAACGATCTGCGGACGCGCGCGCAGGACGCTGTGGCCGCCCTTGCAGCCCGGCGGCCGCAATCGCTGTTCCACTACGGCCGCCGTAGCGGTGGGGTCTTTTTCCAACTATTCGGCAATGGTGGTTTTGAAGGGATTGAGCTTGCTTTCGCGCTGTTTGCTGCGCAGGCCCTTGGGCCAGCGCCGCCGATGGTGTGCCAGCCCATGCGCAGGTGCCGATCGGCCAGCGTTCGGACCAGTACAGGCGGTGCAGGTCGTTGATCCGATAGCGCCGCAAGCAGCGTCACATTCAATGGCACAGCGGCGGTTTTCCATGTCGTTGGGCCTTCCGAAATCACGGCCACTGTGCCTGCCGGCGCGGCCACGGGCAATGTGGAAGTGGCGACTCCCGGGGGCCTGCTGGTAAGTAATGTCGCCTTCCAGATGCCTTAGACCGCCTTGAGCCCGTTTTTACGGGTCCTTGCGCTACGTGGTATGACGCCCAAAAGAGCGCGTCGGGGGATTCAATGAAGACTTACGGAACGAATTTGAAATCAACCGGGCGCGTCGCCGCCATGTTACTGGCGCTAGCGCCCGGATGGGCGTTCGGTCAAGCGCAAACGCCGCCAACGCGGCTTGCCCGTCTGGCTAACCGCGGACCTGCGAGCATGGCCGCGCCGCCCGCCGTGGCCCGGTCGACGTCTGCCGCTGCGCAGCGATACGTATTTGGCCGAGTCGATCTGGCTACAGGCGATACGGCCCAAGGATTGGCTGTGGGCGTATTCAAGAACGGCGGCCTACCGGGCATCGCCGTGGCCAACATATATTCCAATACGGTGACGATCCTGCTCGCCAATTCGGACGGAACCTATCAACCTGGTGTGGATTACGCGACCGGCTTCGAGCCCGTCGCGGTCGCCGTCGCGGACTTCAATGGCGACCATAACCTGGACTTGGCGGTGGTGAGTTGGGCCGGCACCGTCTCGATTCTGCTGGGCAACGGCGATGGCACCTTTCAGTCCCAAGTGACCTATGCGGGGAGCGGTGGTGTTTCTCCCTCAATTGTCACTGCCGACTTCAATGACGACAAGATCCCGGACCTGGCAGTGTCGAGTAATACCGGCGGGTCGGTTTCCATTCTGTTGGGCAACGGCGACGGCACATTTCAGGCGCCCTTGACGTCCCCCGTCGGCCCTGAACCGGAGTGGCTGGCAGCCGCGGACCTTAACGGGGACGGACGCATGGACCTGGCCGTCGCAGGGGCCGCGGAGGACGTTTTTGTCCTGCTCGGAAATGGTGACGGCACGTTCCAGCCGTCCGTTCCCTACGCCGCGGGCGCATTTCCTGTGTTCGTGCTGGCGGCCGACTTCAATGGCGATGGCAAACTGGATCTGGCTACCGCCAACCTCGACTCAAACACGGTCTCAGTCTTGCTAGGCAACGGCGACGGCACGTTTCAACCCCACGTCGATTACGCCGCCGGCAATGGGCCGGAAGCCTTGGCCGCCGGCGACTTCAGCGGCAATGGCGTCCTCGACCTCGCGGTCACGGCCACCGGCGACAACACAATATCCGTCCTGCCTGGCAAAGGAAACGGCACGTTCCAGGCTAGAAAGACCTACGGGACCGGATCATATCCGTGGGAACTGGTGGCTGCCGACATGAATGGAGACGGCAAATTAGATCTGGTGGCGTCTAACTCCGCCTCAAACAGTGTGACAGTTCTGGCCGGCGGGGGCAAAGACTGGTTTCAAGGTCCGGCCAATCAAGCCGCTGGCACAGCGCCGTCCGCCGCCGCGATTGCAGATTTTAATGGCGACCACATCCCGGATCTGGCGATCACCGATTTCGTGGGCAACTCGGTTTCAATTCTCTTGGGAGAAGGGGGAGGCAAATTCGCGACTGCTGTGGCGTATGCAGCCGGGTTCGGCCCGAGCGGAATTGCCGTCGGCGATTTTAACGGGGATGGTCTTCCCGACTTGGCCATCTCAGACGAGGGGTTGAACAGCGTTTCTATATTGCTGGGCAAAAGCAACGGCACCTTTCAACCCGCTCTCACAGCTTCCACCGGTGTAAACCCGTTCTCGATTACCACGGGCGATTTTCGCAACGACGGGAAACTGGATTTGGCCACTGCGAATGGGCAGTCAGACAGCATGTCCGTCCTGTTGGGAAATGAGAACGGAACCTTCGCATCCCCAGTAACTTATTCGGGTGGCGACTGGTACCCACAATCGGTAGTCGCGGCCGACTTCAATTTGGACGGCAAGCTTGACCTGGCCGCCGGGAACTATCAAGCGGCGATTTATCTGGGTAACGGAGACGGCACTTTTCAAACACCCGTTTTTTACGACGCGGGATCAAGCGGCACATCCATGGTTACCGGTGATTTGAATTTAGACGGCAAACCCGATTTGGCGCTCGTCGACACACTTCGCGAATACCATCTCGATCTTGCTCGGCAACGGCGATGGCACCTTCCAGCCGGTGGTCGCTTACCCGACCGGCAGCTACCCCTCTGGTCTCGCCATCGGCGACTTTAACGCCGATGGCATGCCAGATCTTGCGGTCACTAATGCCGGTTGTTACGAGCCGGCCAGCACCTGCCTGACGGGCACCGTTTCCATTCTGCTGGGCAATGGCGACGGCACTTTTCAGCAAAATGTGGATTATCCTGGCGGGCGCATATCCGCAATTGCCCGCCGCGGCGGACGTGAATGGCGACGGCAGTGTGGATCTGGCCGTGCCCAACTTCTATTCCAATACGGTGTCGGTGCTGCTCAATCTTCCGGTGATTGCGGTTTCCCCGAACACCGTCGCGTTTGGAAGCGAGGCGGTGGGTAAGAAGAGCAAGCCGCACGTCATCACGATCGGCAATCCGAGCGGCACGCCCATCGGAATTCACCAGCATCAAGGTGGCGGGCGCCGATCCGGGAGATTTCGCCGAGACCAACACTTGTCCCGTTTCGCCCGCTACGCTGGCGCCCGGGGCGACCTGCTCGATTGCGGTGACGTTTACTCCCGCGGCGACGGGAAAACGCAGCGGCAAGATCGAGCTGACGGATACCGTGCCGGGGAGTCCGCAGTCCATCACGCTGACGGGCAGCGGCACATAGGCTGATTATGCGGGCTTGAATTCTGCGGGCGGTCACGCCGGCGTTAGCGGGACGGAGCAGCAGTCTGAGGAGGCTTAACCTGCGTGGGAAGGTGCGCGGGGCGCCATGCTCCAGAGCCGGTCCCAGGAACGTTCCTTGTCCCACATGGGGCGTGGGCTCGAAGAAGCCCGTATCCGGGCGCCAGGTGCTGGCGCACCACATCTTCGTTCAGGGTGATGCCGAGGCCGGGCTTGTCGGGAACCGTGATGAATCCCTTGTTGATGATGGGCTTTGTCGATGCCTTCCACCAGATCCTGCCACCAGGGCACGTCCAGCGAGTGATTCTCGCAGGCCAGGAAATTCTCGGTGGCGGCGGCGCAGTGCACGCTGGCCAGCGCGCCGATCGGCAGTCCGGCATAGTGCATGGCCATCGGCACGCCGTACTCCATGGCGGCGTCGCCGATCTTGTGGGTCTCCAGGATTCCGCCGGAGGTGGAGATATCCGGATGAATCTTGCTGACCGCGTGCTTCTCGCACAGGTTGATGAAGTCTTCCTTCAGATAGATGTCTTCGCCGGTGAGGATGGGCGTAGGGCTTTCCATGGTGATGTGCTGCAGCATGTCGGTGTACTGCCAGGGAATCACATCCTCCATCCAGGAGAGGTTGTATTTCTCGTAAGCCTTTCCCAGCCGGATGATGGAGTTCACGCCGAGGTGGCCCAGGTGGTCCATGGAGAGCGGAATCTCCATGCCCACGGCCTCGCGCGCCGCCGCCACATATTCGCAGAGCTTCTCGATGCCCTTGTCGGTGACTTCGGCGGCGATGAACGGATGCGGCAGACGATTCCGCTCCCAAGGGGTCAGTCTCGGAGGGCGCGGTCACGCGTGCCGGGAATTTTCGCGACCATGTTGATGCCCAGGTCCATCTTCAGCCAGGTGAGGCCCATTTCTTCCTTGCGGGCTTTCAGGCGCTTGGCGTACTCCGCGATGTCCTGGGACTCCTCGGTATCGGCATAGATGCGGACCTTGTCGCGGAATTTGCCGCCCAGCATCTGGTAGATGGGCACGCCGTAGACCTTGCCGGCGATATCCCAGAGGGCCTCTTCGACGGCCACCACGCCGCCGGCCTGCCGCGCGTGGCCGCCGAACTGTTTGATCTTCTCGAAGATGTAGGTGATGCGGAGCGGGTTCTCGCCCACCACGCGGCTCTTCAGAAACAGCGCGTAGGTGGCGCTGGCGCCGTCGCGAACTTCGCCGAGTCCATAGACGCCCTGGTTGGTATCGAGCCGGATGATGGTGCAGGGGCTGGGCCGGGCTTGCGCACGGTGGCCACGCGCAGGTCGGTAATCTTCAGCGTGGACGGGCTGGAATTGGTGTTGACGTTTTGAAAGGGCGGCTCGGGGGCGGCTTTGGCGCGCGCGCCCAGGATGCGCTCCGCCCAAACAGGGCGGCGGATGGTCTTGAGAAGCCCGCGGCGGCTGGCGCGCGCGTGACTGTGGCATGGGTGCTGGTCTCCTTCAGACCCACCTTATAGTGCCCGTCGCGCATCGGCTTACCGGCTCATCGTGGCGACAATTGCAGCCCTGTGAACGCGGATAACGCGATAAGGGAAAAACCCGGGTTGGCTATCAGCGTTTATCCGCGTTTGCAGCGGCCAGATTGCGCCGGTACGGGACAACAAAGCCCGCGCCGCGCTGTTTTATCCACAAACAATTCAACGCCGAGTGTCTTGCAACTGTAACAAAATACGACATTAACAATGTTGAGGAAAACTGCCATGCGCCGCCAAAATTCATTTGACTGTAACCGGTGTTCGGAGGCAATATGACACTTGGTTCCAAGAGGTTCGAGGAACAGCGAGCCGAACGGAAGCGAAGCGAGCCTGGAACGTTGATCCGCAGCGGATACTATTCCAATAGGGAGGCGGCGGGGAGCGAAGGGCAATCGGACGCATCCGGGAGGTGAGCCTCTCGACCAGTGGCCGGGTGGAAGCTTCGATCCGGAGGGGCCCAAAGGCCCGAACGGGGAGTGGAGATTCAGGGGCTGATCGAGATTGCGGAACTGGAGCAGGGAAACGGGTTTGCGGTGGCGATCTCGCCCGAACCGGGGCTAACCGGAGAGAGCGAAGGAGCCGTAAGCCGAACGGGCTCGGCGAAAGTTCCGCAACGCAGTCGAAGCGGCAGGCCGGGAACATCGATCCCGGAATGGTGGCCTGGAAACGGGCAGTCATTACGGGGGAGCGAAAGGCCGTTGCGAGATGCGGGTTCCAGCCGGAACAGCAACGCAGGCGACCTCCAAGGCGTTAATCCGTCGCTCTTAAAAGAGGCTGCGGGGAGCTGAGGAGTTATCGCCGGTCATTCCGGTTGCAAAGCTCTGAGCCGTGCATGCCGGCGTCGGGTTTAGGCTGAGCTTCGGATCACTTGGAACCATATTTTATTGGTGGCCTCAGAAGAAATCGTGGGTTGCCGCGTCTCCTAAGTAACAGCCCGCAAAACGGCGCGTCGGCAGTTATTCGAAGGCGTTGAGGTGCCCCCGCGCCTTGCGGGCTGGCTATTCCCGGCGGTCCTTGTCAAGTTCAAGACGAGCCAGGTTCTCCAGCAGGTCGTCAATCCGAATCTCGATCACGTCCTTCCTCGTTTTCGCATCGTTGGCTACCTGCCGGGCTAGGATTGCCTCGGGGCAATCCGACAAGGTTCGCGCCGCCCGATCAAGTTGTTGAGTAAGGTAGTCGACAGATAAGGTTCGTCGCAAGAAAGACAGGTTTTCAGTGCGCCAGGTCCACTCGAAGAGCGGACTGCCTTTCAGGTATACCAATCCAGAGGCGTACATCACCGCGCAAACAGCTTTTCCTGGATGGCCCAGTGTCCACCAGGCCTCCCAAATCTGCTGAATCACTGGTGCGACGATGCCGAGAGAATTGAAGCGGTAGATCCAGGCATTTGCAGAGTTGCTGCCTGGCTCGTACACGAATCCGCGTTCTGCTTCGATGCGATCGAGAAATCCGTCGCGAAAGAAATCGTAGGGAGCGCCGCTCGCTTTCCGACAGCATCTTGTCAATGATTTGCCCGCGCATCAAGGCATAATGGAACTCGCTATCTGCACGCGAAGCGCCTTCGCTTCTCATCAGCGTGTCATACCAGTATTTGAGGCACGACGGAAATAGGTGGCGAAACAGGGCCGTCTGCAACTCGATGTACGCCAGATCGTGAAAGTAATAGGAGAGGTATTCGTCCGGCACACGGTCCAGTCCATGCGGGCCATCGCGGCAAGTTTGCCGTTATTGTAGTCGAACTGCCGCTCCCAAACTTTTTGCGGCTTGGGGGCCGGGGCCAGGATGCCGACGATACGGTCTGGAGTTATTCTCATGCGCCGCGGAATCACGGAACTTTCCCTGGGGCCCAACGTAACTCTAATCAGGCCCGGAGGGTGCACATTGAGGACGAGCAAAAAGGTCTTTCCGCTTTTGGCCGTGTTTATTCCCGCCTTCTGCGCTGCCGATGCGGCTGTTGCGCAGACGATGCCTGGTGGCACCGCTATCGACGCTGAAGTGAGCAAGATCATGACCGGCACCCACGCCCATGGCATGGCTGTGGCGGTCATCGATCGCGGCAAGGTCGGCTATGTGCAGGCCTATGGCATCCGTAACGCCAAGGGAGAACCGCTGACTGCGGACACTGACATGTACGGCGCTTCGCTTACCAAGACCGTGTTTGCATACACGGTGATGCAATTGGTCGATCAGGGCAAGCTCAATCTCGACACACCCCTCAAGGACGATCTCGACAAGCCGCTGCCGAGCTATGGCCCTGATCCGGCGTTCCCGGACAAGTACGGGCCGTATAAGGATCTGGCCGACGATCCGCGCTGGGAAAAGATCACGCCGCGTATGTGCTTGACGCATTCCACCGGCTTTAGCAACTTTTGGTTCATCGAACCCGACCAAAAACTGCGCATCCATTTCGAACCGGGCACGCACTTCAGCTATTCGGGCGAAGGTTTGATCCTGCTGCAATTCGTCATCGAACACGGGCGCAAGGCGCAGGGGTTGGGGCTGGATGTCGGCGATCTGACTAAGGCCAATTTCGACCGATTGGGGATGACCCGCACCAGCCTGGTGTGGCAGAAGGACAATCCCGAAGCCAATGTCGCCGACGGCTGGAACGATAAGGGCGAGCCGCAGCCACACGAGAAGCGCAGCAAGGTGCGCGTGTCGGGTTCCATGAACACCACCATTTCCGACCTATCGAAGTTTGCCGCCGCCCTGGTGCGCGGCGATGGCCTGAGTGCGGCTTCGCGCGCCGAGATGACGAAACCATCACTGCATATCACGACTGCGCACCTGTTTCCCCTTTTCCAGCCCGACTTGCCGGCCGGCGAACAGCGCAAGGATTTGTCCTCGGGCCTGGGCGTCACCGTCTTCGACGGCCCGCAGGGCCATGGCTTCTACAAGGGCGGCCACGACGGCCAGACGGCCAACACCCTGATCTGCATCGAGCGCGCCCAGCGATGCGTCGTGATCTTGTCGAATGATGTTCGCTCGGAGGCGGGCTTCGCCGATCTGGTCAGGTTCATCCTCGGAGACACCGGCGTGCCGTATGAGTGGGAATACGGCGACCACGCTGGAAAGTCGTGACGGCCAACGCGGTTAACATCGGAATCGATCTGGACGAGCAACTCGGATCGCTGCCGAAAAGATTTCCACCAGAGTTGCGCTCAACGATAGATCTGCATGCCGCGAAGCTGTCGCCTTCCTACTGTGTTCACGCCGGCCTTGACACCCAGACGATTTCGATCAAGCGATGCCAGCCGCTCCCTTCCAGATTTCGGCTGGTAGCGCCCTTCGAAAACGTAGCACCGGAAAACAAGCCGCAGTGATGGCGGCCGCTCGCACGCATCACGTGCGATCCCGCTCGCGCCAGCGATTGAAGCTGAACTTCTCCATGCGAGGCCTGAAATCCACAAAATTGTGGCGGCAATATTCGCAGCGCCAGGGGTGGGCTCCGAGCCTGATCATTGCCTTCATGAACATGCTGGGCCAATACTGCTCTTGGGTCCAGGTATTCAGGTCCATGCGCAGGCACTTCGGGCAGCGGCTGTGCGTGAAGACGGAAAAATGCCAGGTGCGGGCTACGAAGCGCGTGCCGCAATCGCCGCAGCGCAGCGGGGAGATGCCGGCCAGGTCGCGCAACTTTTCGCGCAGGGAGCGGCAACGGCTCACGCGGAGGTAGCGGCTGCCGCAACTCGGGCAACTGACCGTCATAACGGTGCGGCGGGGACTTTTTTGTGGATGCCCGACGTACTCGTCGAGATGAGCGGCGAATGCCGTCCCGAGCGCGGTGCAGGCTGGGCCAGAGTTCGGTATGGCGCGGCCTTCAATTTCGAACACCGGCAACAGGTTGCGGGTCGTGGAGGTGATGAAGACTTCGTCGGCGCTCTCGAGGTCCGCAGGGGTGAGCGCCTTTTCCTGGATCGTAAAGCCGGGCACTTGAATCTCCTGCAACAGGAGCTCGCGCGTGACGCCGGGGAGGCAGCCAGAGTTTAGAGGAGGAGTCCAGACCTGATTTCCACAGGCGGCGAAGATGTTCGCGGAGGTGCACTCGGAGACTTCGCCGTGCTCATTCAAGAGGATGGTTTCGTCGAAGCCAGCGGCCTGGGCGCGCTCGAGCCAGGTCAGATTCATGGCCCAAGAGGTGATTTTGGCGCCCGCGAACTCGCCGGCGGCATAGCGCGCGCGCGGGGTGTAGCAGAGGCGGACGCCGCTGCCCCATTCCTTGGTGGCTGAGGTGAGCGCGATCAGGTCGCTGGGGCGGCCACAAGGCGCTTCCCACATGCCGCCCGCATTGCGGACCACCACCACGCGCATGGTCGAGTTGAAGGCATGGTTGCCGCCGATCAACGTCGAGCAGTTGGCGGCGGACGTGTTCGGGATCGGGCGGAAGGGGCACGTGCAGCGCGGCAGCATCCTTACGCATGCGCGCCCAGTGGCGCTCGAAGGCGAAGAGCACGCCGTCCACTACGCGGATGGTGGTGAAGACGCCCCAGCCCGAGAGGAGCCCAACTTGTCCCGGCGCCAGAAGGGCGGCGGAGGCATCCCGGATTTCCTCATTATGGAGAACGAAGCGGTGCACAGTCCTTTCATTTTAACCCCGCCCTGGGTTACACTTTCACGATGTTGCTGCTGGCACTGTTCCTTCTTGGGGCGAACAATCTTTATGACATCGTGATCGAACACGGGCATATCGTGGACGGCACGGGCTCGCCCTGGTATTCCGGCGATATCGGCATCCGGCAGGGGCGCATCGCGGCCATCGGCAATCTGTCCGGCGCGGCGGCCAAGCGGACGATCGACGCGCGCGGCATGGTGGTGGCGCCGGGATTCATCGACATGCTGGGCCAATCGGAGATGACCATACTGGTGAATCCGCATCTGCCCTCGAAGATCTACCAGGGGATCACTACGGAGATTACCGGCGAAGGGCTCATCGATCGCGCCGCAGACGGACGCGTTGCTCAAGAGCCGATCGAGTGGGATATGAACATTACGGCATCCATGCCGGATTGGCGCACTTTCCGCGAGTATTTCGCGCGCCTGGAAAAGCAGGGCATGGGCATCAACCTGGCGAGTTATGTAGGCGCGACACAGGTTCGCCGCGTGGTGCTGGGCGACGACGACCGCGCGCCGAACGCGGCGGAACTGGAGCGCATGCAGGGCGCTGGTGCGCGAGGCGATGCGCGATGGGGCGGTAGGGGTATCGACTTCGCTGCAATACGCTCCCGCGCCATACGCCACTACGGAAGAACTGATCGCGCTGGCAGCGGAAGCCGCGAAATCCGGCGGGATTTATGCAACCCACATGCGCAGCGAAGGGGACGCCATCATTCCGGCGCTGGACGAGGCGATCCGCATCGGGCGCGAGGCGCATATTCCGGTGGAGATCTGGCATCTGAAAGCCGCCGGGAAAGCCAACTGGGGGCGCATGCAGGAAGTGATTGCGCATATCCAGCAGGCGCGCGATGCGGGGGTGGATATTAGCGCGGACACTTACGCGTATCCGGCCGGATTCAACACGTTTTCGGCAATTATTCCGCCTTGGGCGCACGATGGCGGCGATGCCAAGCTGATCGAGCGGCTGAAGGATCCGGCGATGCGCGCGCGCATTCGCAAGGAGATGGAGACGCCCGGCGGGCAATTGGGACAACGAGTGGCAGGAAGTGACGGGACCGGAGTCCATCCTGGTGGGCGCGGTAGCGAATCCCAAGCTACTGCCGTTGCAGGGCAAGACTATCGCGGAGATCGCCAAGCTGTGGGGCAAGGATCCTTTCGATACGATTTTCGATCTGCTGATCGAGGACCAGGCTTTCACCAGTGTGGCGATGTTCATGATGTCGGAACCGGATATCGCGCTGGCGCTGGAGCAGCCCTGGGTCTCGATCTGCAACGATTCGGAAGGGACGGCGCCGGATGGACTGCTGGGCAAAGAGCATCCGCATCCGCGAGCTTATGGGACGTTTCCGCGCATCCTGCGCAAGTACGTGCGCGAGGAAAAGAAGCTGACGCTGGCGGACGCGATTCGCAAATTCAGCGCTTTGCCGGCGCAGAGGATGCGGCTGGTGGATCGCGGGGTTTTGAAGCAGGGCATGTGGGCGGATGTGACGATTTTCGATCCGGATACGATTCGGGACGTGGCGACGTTCGAGAATCCGAATCAGCTTTCGGAGGGGATGCGGTTTGTGCTGGTGAATGGCGTGCCGGTGATTGAGGAGGGGAAGATGACGAATGCGTTGCCGGGGAAGGTGCTGCGATCGAAATAGGCCGAGGCGGAGGAAGACGGGGAAGACCTATAGTCGAAGATATGGCGGAACTGGACATGAGTGAAGCCGAAGTCGCGAAGGACTTCGCGGCCGTGCAGGAGAAGGTGGTCCGAGAAGGGGTCGAGGTGGTAGTGGAACACGACCAGCGACCGGTAGCGTTGCTCCGCCCCGCGATTCCGCCCCGGCGCGAAATCCCAGAAGTGTTGGCGCTCATGCCTAAGAACTCGACTGCCACCATGGACGCCGACTTTGCTCGCGACGTTCAGGCCGCCATCGAAAGCCATCGGGAGCCTCTGGAACCGCCGGCGTGGGACTGATCCTCGATTCTTCGGTGGTGATAGCCGCGGAGCGGCTGGGGCAAACGGCCTACCAGATGTTGGATGCGATCCGCCTCCAGGCTGACGACCCCGAAATCGCCATTTCCGTGGTGACCGTGCTGGAACTGGCGTATGGCATTGTGCGCGCGGATACACGGCTACGGGGCGCCGCCGTCAGCAGTTTCTTGACGATCTGTTAGCGTGAATGCCGGTTCACCTGTGACCATACCGATCGCTCTGCGCGCCGGACAAATCGACGGACAGATGCAGGCGGCAGGGATGCGCTCCGCCCTGGAGGATCTGCTGATAGGAGTCACTGCCCTCGAACTGGGCTATGCTGAGGCCACAGCCAATACGAGGCACTTTCAGTTGATTCCGAAATCTGACCGTACGGCACTTCTGAAGGAACACAAAGGAGCGCGCCTTTCTCCCGCTCGCGCCACACGCGCCATGAGCTAGGCCTCGCTCCACTGCCGGCGCAGGTACGCCAGCGCGCGGCCCAGCGCTGCTTCCGGATTATCGGTGACGCCGGATTCTACCGTCAGCCATCCGGCGTAACCCCACTTCTTCAGCGCGCGGAAGCCGGGGCGATAGTCGAAGGGCAGCGAGCCGGGCTCGGTGCGTTTTGCGCCATCCGCCAGATGCACGTAGGCGGTGTACTTGCCGTAGCGGGTCAGGGTCTCGCCGATATCTTTCTCCTCCAACTGCATGTGGTAGAAATCGCTGAGTGTCCGAAAGCCCGGCGCGCCGACCGCGTCGATGATCTCCGCCGCCTGGCTCTGACGGTTCATGAAATGCGTCTCTTTTTGGTTGCACGGTTCGAGCAACAGGATGATGCCCGACCGCTCGACATCGCCGGCGAGTTGTTTCAATCCGGCCACCAGGAGTTTCTCTTCAATCTTCCCGCGGGGTCATCAGTGGAGAAAGATCCTGAAAGCGGGTGGGGCCAAAGACCGGCACCTCAATGACGCATTGGGCGCCCAGCGCCTTCGCCATTTCCAAGCGCCGGCGATCCAACTCCAGTGCTTCGGCGCGCTTCTGGGGATCGGTATCGAGAAGACGCAATCGATCCCACAATGGCGCTCACAGCCACGCCGGTACCGGCTAGCTGCTCCTGGATCGACTCCAACGGCTGGCTCAGCCACTCGTTGCCGAGCTCAATGCCGTCATATCCCAGGCCGTGCACCAGCATGGCCCGCTCGCGCAAGCCGACCTTGGGGAGAGGAGTACGCACACCGAAGCGCACGGCCCGCGGCTGGGCCGGGCTTCGCTTTGCGCCGGAATTCGGGGCGCGGCCAGCGCCGCTGCGCCGGCTATCAGCAGGCTTCGCCTGCTTATTTCCGGCAATTTCATACACGCTCCATGGCCTGCGGATTCCACCCGCAGATTTTGCGTTCGAAATGGCTGGCGTTGGCCAGCAGCGCCGGACCGGCCGCGCGCAAACCGAACACGGCGTCCTCCACAACCGGCTTGCGGCTGCGCACCGAGGCGAAGAAGTTGGCCATGTGCGCGGCGTGATCGCTATAGTCATCCGGCGCCAGGAACTCCTCCACGGGCGTCACGCGCATGTTCTCCGGCGTGGCCGCCGGCAAGGGATATTTCGCGCGGTATTGGCGCAGGTATTCGCGCTGGGTGGCCTCGGCGAAAGTTTCGATGTTGTAGCCTGGCTCGGTAGGACGGTTGTGGCGGGCGAGGCGGACGCCATCGCCATTGATATGCAGAATGCCTTTTTCGCCCACGAAGCGGAAGCCGGAAGTTTCTTCGGAGCCCTGCTCGAAGTTCACGCGCAGCAAGAGATTGAAGGCCGGGTGGTGGGCGGTTTGCGGGTAATCGGCGAGACCCATCATGAGGTCGGGAATTTCGCGCCCGTCGTTCCAATAGCGCGTGCCGCCGGTGGCCATGATGCGCTCGGGTCCATCGGCGCCGAGCACGAAGTGCACGCCGGAGAACAGGTGCACGAACAGGTCGCCCGGTATGCCGGTGCCGTACTCCCGATAGTTGTGCCACCAGAAGAAGCGCTGGGCGTCGAACGGGCGGCGCGTGGTATTGGAGACGAAGCGATCCCAATCGATGGTGGAGGCGGAGGCATCCGGGGGGATGGAATTGCGGAACACCAGTTCGTCGCTATCGACGGGGCGCTCCCACCAGGCTTCGATGAGATTCAATTTGCCGATAGCGCCATCGTGGATGAGATCGCGGGCCTTTTGATAAATGATGGAGCTTACGCGCTGGCTGCCCACCTGAATGATGCGGCCGGTGGTGCGTTGCGCCGCAATGACGGCGTGGCCCTCTTCGATCGAGTGGACCATGGGCTTTTCGCAATATACGTCCTTGCCGGCATTCATGGCGTCGATGGAAGCCTGCGCGTGCCAGTGGTCGGGCGTGGCCACGATGACGGCATCGATATCCTTGCGCGCCAGCAACTCGTGGTAGTCCGGCGTGACGAAGACGTCGTTTCCGAAGACTTCGCGCGCCCGCGCGCGCCGGCCGGCGTAAAGATCGGAGACGGCCACCAGGGCGACGCCGGGAACGTCGAGCGCGGCGTGCACGTCCGCAGTGCCGCGCCCTCCGAGGCCGATCGCGCCGAGATGGATGCGGCTGTTGGCTTTGGAGGAGGTGTTCTGTGCTGCGGCGCGAGCTAAAGGCGCGGCCGCGGCTGCGCTAAGGAACTGGCGTCTGGTGGCGGACATGGTGAACTCCCCCCACGAGTTTAACTCCAACCACCAGGAGCGCCCAGGTTCCTTGGTAGCGGCTCTCGAGAACGCTGCCGCCGTGGCGTTCCAGTTCGCTTGCCAGGGCGGCGGCCTCGTGGCGTTCGAAGCCGCTCAACAGGGCAACGCCATCCGGACGGAGGCAGCGCAACAATTCGGGCGCGAGCCGGGCGATGGCCTCGGGGCTGATGTTGGCGGCGATCAATTGCGCCGATGCGGAGCGAACGGCATCCACCGAGCCGATGAAGACGTTTTCCCCGGCGTTGCCGCGTGCAATGGCTGCCGCCTCCGGGTCAATGTCGCACGCCCAGACGGGCCGTGCGCCGAGCAGGGCGGCGGCCTGCGCCAGAATGCCGGCGCCCGTGCCGACGTCCAGGAAAGACATGCCGGGGCGCACGAATTGCTCTATGGCTTCCAGACACAGCCGGGTGGTTTCGTGGCGGCCGGTGCCGAACGCCATCCCCGGATTCACCAAGATGCGGAAGCGGTCTGGGGGTTCGGGGTCGGTGCGCCAATCCGGCACCAGGAAGAAGCGGTCGCCAACCAGGAGAGGCTCCCAGTTGGCGCGGGACTCGGCCACCCAGTCGCGCTGTTCTTCCCGGCGCCAACTCACCGGGTGGAACCGTTCGACCAGGGCTTCAACCAGGGCCAGGCGGTCCGCACCGTCTTCGAAGAAGGCGCGTAATCCTGCCTCGAACTCCACGATGCCGGCGCAACCTTCTTCCCAAAGGTCCGCGACCAGCCGGTCATTCCGCTCGGGCGGGCACTCGATTTCGATCGAGAACATAGTTACCATATTTTCGTATGAAACTACAAGGCATTTTCCCTCCCATCGCGACGCCCTTCGATCATGCAGGCAACCTCTACGCGGCCAAAGTGCAGCACAACATCGAAAAGTGGAACCGCACCACGCTCGCAGGTTATGTGGCCACAGGCTCCACAGGCGAGAGCGTGTTGCTCACCGCCGAGGAGAAGGTCGCATTGTGGGAGATGGTGGCGCGGCATGCGGCGCCGGAAAAACTGTTGATCGCGGGCACCGGCGTCGAGAGCGTGCGCGAAACGGTGTGCCTGACCAATCGCGCGGCCGAATTGGGCTACAAGGCCGCGTTGGTGAAAACGCCGCATTACTACAAGAACCTGTTCACGCGCCCCGAAGCGCAGACGCTCTATTACCGCTCGGTGGCCGACCAGACGCGCATTCCCGATCATCATTTATAACTTCCCGCAATTCACGGGGCTCGACATCCCGGCCGCGGCGGTGGTCGAGCTTTCGCATCACCCCAACATTATCGGCATCAAGGAAAGCTCGGGCAACATGGAGAAGGTGATGCAGATGCTGCGCGAGGCGCGGCCCGGATTCCAGGTGACGGTGGGATCTGCGCCCACGCTGTGGCCGGCTCTGCTGATGGGCGCGACGGGCGGGATCTTGGCTTTCGCCAACGCCGCGCCGTACGCGTGCATCGCCATTTGGGAGGCCTACCGCACGCGCGAAGAGGAAGCCGGCCGCGACTGGCAAAACCGCATCGCGCGGGCCTCTTCACTGGTCACCACGAAGTATGGCATCCCCGGCTTGAAACACGCGATGGATCTCAATGGCTACTATGGCGGGCCGCCGCGCCTGCCGTTCACGGTCCCCACGGCGGAAGCCAAGCATGAAATCGAAGAAGCTTTTAAGGATTTGAAGGGCTAGACTCTGGAGCGGCGAAGGGTGTAGGCTTCCGGATTCATGTTCTCGCGCTCCAGCCGCTTCCAATCGTCATTGACGTGGATCAGTTTGCCGCTGATGTGGTTGGAGCGCTCGGAAGCCAGGAACAAAGCGAGGTGAATCTGTTTATCGGGATGCGTGCCACCGGTCAACCGCACATCCTCGGCCTCCTCGATTTCGCGGCTTCCGGCGCGGTCGCCGGAGTGCAGGATCTCGTCGGTCATGTGGGTGTAAGTGCCGCCGGGCGCCATGCAGTTGACCTGGATGTTGAAGTCGCGGACTTCCTCGGCCAGCGTTTCGACGAAGCGGACCACCGCGGCCTTGGACGCCGCATACGCGGAAAACCGGGGACGGGCCGAAGCGGCGCCGCCGCCGCCGATGGCCACGATCTTGCCCTGACGCCTCTCGATCATCTGGGGCAGTACGGCGCGGCAGGCGTGCATCACTCCCATCAGGTTGGTCTCGATGGTTTCGGCCCAGGCGCGCGGTTTCAAATCCACCAGCGAGCCGATAGGTCCCTGAATGGCGGCGGAGGCGATGAGCACATGCACGCCGCCGAAGACCGCGCGCATGCGCTCGACCGCCGCGCTCATCTGCTCATAATCGCGGACGTCAGACCGGATGCGCAGCGCGGTACCGCCGGCGTGCTCGATCTCGAGTTTCGCCAGATCCAACTCGGCCTGGCTGCGGGCCATCAGTCCGACGCGCGCGCCTTCGGCCGCAAACCCGATCGCCAAGCGCTTGCCGATACCACGTCCCGCCCCTGTAATCAGGACAGCCTGGTCCTTGAGAGGGCGCAAGATCAGTTCTCCACGTGCGCGTCGAACACGCCCGTCTCGATGGTCCCGCCACGTTTCACCTGGACATAAATGCGGTAATCGCCGGGCTTGGGAAAGCCGTAGGGAAAAGATACTTCGGGCGGCAAGGCTTGCATCATCATCATAGACCCCATGCCTACCCCCACGCCGGAATGATCCATGGCGGCCATCGCCGTGCCGCCATCGCCTGCGTTCTGCGTGAGGCTCAGCGACGCCATGGGCACCGATCCGGAGGGATGCACATGCGCGAACACACTGCGATCGGAGCGGACAAACGCCGCGTGCCCCGGCATGCCCATGTAGAGCCCCATGTTCCGCGCGGGCGTGCCATCGGCGTCTTCCATCTTAAAGCGGAAAAACATGGCACGTTTGGCGTGCAAGGGTCCGGGATCGCGTTCCCAAACCATGCGCGATCCATCGGGCAATTTGGCGACTGTGTGGTTGGGGTCCGCCTGGGATATGGGCGGGCCGGAGCCGGCTGCGTCGTCCCCCGTGAGCGGCGTACCGGGGACCGCCGGCAAATCGATTTCGGTGACCAGGGTTTCGGGCAGGCCGTTGGAGTGCACGATATCGCCGTACAACGCGTATCGCCCGGCCGGCATGGGCGGCAGATCCTTGGCGAAAACGCCGGATTCGATCTGATCCGGATGGAGGTGCCAAACCTTATCCATATCCGGCAGGCTGATGACGTAGAGATGCATCAGATGAGTGTGGTCGGGAACCAGATCGTCCACTTTGCGCCAGGCGGCCCAGCCGGGGTCGGTGAGGCGCAGCATCAAGCGGCCGTTTTCGAGTGTGGCGGACATGTTCAGCGGCTTGAAAATGTGTTTATCATACTCGCCGGCATCGCTACGCCACCAGAGACCGCCCAAGGCAACCATGGTGAGCACGAAGACCGCTGTCGAAGCCATCACCCATCGCGACCGCCGCACGCGCGCCGGATCCGGCATGAGTCCGGGGTCAAGTTGTCCTTCGCGTACGCCCGCGCCCACAATGCTGACGGCTCCCACGACCAAGACCAATCCCAGCGCGGCCAACACCCAACTGATCGGCCCGCCCATGGTCTTGGTGCTGGAGGAGAGGGCCGGAACGGGCACGGAAAAATCGCCCTTCCCTTTGGCTCCCTCGGCGGTCACGCGCACCTGCCAGGAGCCCGAAGTCATCATCCACAGCGACCCGGTGAAGAACTGCGGATCATCTTTCGAACGCACAGCCAGATCCGGAACCGGAGCGAACTTTGCGCCGGGACCTGTCAGTGGCGTGGGCACGATGTGAATGGTGTCCACATCGTTGGCTGCGCTACGGACTTCGATTTCCGCCACACCGGGAATTACGGTGGGAGTGCGGATGGTGACCAGCAGGCGGTAAGGCCCGGCCTGGCCTTCGTAAAAGACGTCGGGGCTGCCGACGTGGGCCAAGCCGAGGGAGGCGGCCAGCAGGAAGACGGCTAACAATCGGCGCATCGGGTTACCGGCGCACGCGGCGCATCCAATCGCCCCAGGCGAATCCCAGGCGGGTGGTGACGAAGGCGGCCACGGCCGCGCCCAGCATCTCCATCCAGAATACAGATGGCGCGTCGGGCGCGACGAACGCATGGCGCACATTGACCCAATTCGGACGCGCGTTGTAATCGAAGATGTGCGTGTGGAAGAACCAGTTGCGCGCCGCAGGCAGTTGCAGGAAATCGGCGAAGGGCCACTGCACGGCGACAAGCACGGCCAGAAATACCAAGCCGGAAACAACCGATTGCTTCCATACGTTCCAACCGCGAGTGCGGCTCCACAGCAGATCGAGCGCCAGCGCAGGGATAAACAGCAGGATGGGGAATTCCGGCGGGACGAACTGGGTCACCTGGTGATAGACCGGCCCCAACTTCGGCTCGGCGGGGAACAGCGGCAAAATCCAACCCATGCCCGCAAAGAACAGCCAGTAGACGAAGGCCACGGTAGTGGCCGCCCAACGCTTCTCGGAGGCGCGGGCGATGCCGGCCAAGACGAGCGGAACCACCATGCACACTACGCGGTAGAACACACCGTTGTGCATCAGAGCGTGCCACGAAAATTCCATGATCATCAGCATCAGGCCGATCAGGACTACGCCACCGATATACAGGAACAGCCAGTTGAGCTTACTGCGGAATTCGGCGCGCGCGCGATTCATCATTCCCAGAATGAGGATCAGCGCGCCGGTATTCACGGCCAGGTTGCCCAGAATCAAGAGGACATGCGGTGGGCTCAGGATCTTGACGTCGAGGCCGTATGCGCTGTGCCACCAATTATCGAAGGGCGCGGATGCCAGCATCGCGACGCCGCCCCAAGCCGCGATGAAGGCACCGAGGGGGCCTTCGAATCCCCAGAGCTTCACTGAAGTATCGCGCAGGTGGGAGAAGTTGCCGAAGGTGGTGGCCAGGATCAGGTAGCCGCAGGATATGCCGGCCAGCACGCCACACAAATAGATGGCCATGTGGGCGGGGGTCCAAAAGGTGTCGCGGCCGATGGAGCGGTGCCAGGAGATATCCCACTGGCCGCCGATCATGGCGGATGTGACAGCCAAAACCGAGCACCAGACGTACCAAGGCACGCGCTCAACGGCGGCGCGCACGGATGCAGCAGTGGAAACGGACGAGATTGTGGTGGTGGTAGATGCCATGCAATCCTCTCTGTACGTTCTTGATTATAGCCTGTTCGGGGCCGACCGGGAGGCCGGTTGCGGGCCAGTCCGCAGGTCCGCTGCCAACCTGGAGGGCGCGCAGCGTGCGGCATTGATAACGCGCTCCGCGCGGCGGGGGTCCGTTCACACGTCGAGATATAACTTCTTCGCCCGACAAATCTGTCACTTAGCGATCATTCAGGGTTCGGAGGTTGGAGGCGCAATGTTAGTCTCAAATCGGGAATAAGGTATTCCGAATGGCTGACCAACGGAAGTACAGAGCGCGGATCGTGCGGAAGGCCATCGAGAACATAGAAACGAAGCTGAAAGCGGGTGAGACGAAGTGGACACTCGCGGAATTGGTGCGTTTGTTGCAAATCAAAAAGGAATCGGACACCGAGCGGCATGAGGTCACGGTTACATGGGTAGAATCCGCGACGGATCCACCGCTCCCGGAGAATTAGCTTACGAGCCACTTCCGTCGCAGCTTCTGTTTCACGCGAGCGCGGCGCGCTTTAAGGGATTTTCCGGGCCGGTTGCCTCGGGAAAGAGCCAAGCGCTCTGCCAGGAAGCTATACAAGCTCAGTGCTTTGAACGGAGGCAGGCTGGGGCTTATCGGCGCGCCCACTTATCCGATGTTACGGGACGCCACGCAAACTGCACTGTTTGAGATCCTGGACGGCAGCAATATTGGGTACAGCTATAACAAGGCTGAGAACATGTTGACGATGGCTGGCAATCAGTCGCGCATCATTTTCCGGCCGGTGGACGATTTTGAGCGGTTGCGTGGAACCAACCTGGCGTGGTTCGGGCTCGACGAACTGACTTACTCGCCCGAGAACGCCTGGCTGCGGTTGGAGGGAAGGTTACGGGATCCAGAAGCGACCAGGCTATGCGGCTTCGCGGTGTGGACACCCAAGGGATACGACTGGGTGTACCAGAGATTCATCGCGGATCGGGTGGCGGGTTACACCGTGGCGATGGCGGAACCATACGAGAACCGCTTCGTGCTAAAGAAGGTCCCGGATTTCTACGAACGGCTGAGGGAGAGCTACGATGAAACCTTTTTCCAGCAGGAAGCCCTGGGGCAGTATCTCAGCCTGCAAGGGGGATTGGTCTACAGGCTCGTTCTGCCGGGCCGATCACGTGCGAAGCCTGCAGATAAATCCTACTCGCCCCTTGCTTTGGGCGCTGGACTTCAACGTGGATCCGATGTCTTCGGTTGTGGCGCAGTTGGAAGGCGGAACGGTGCTGGTTTTAGACGAGATCGCCCTGCGGCACGCGAGCACGCTGGAGGCTTGCGAGCAGTTCGGAAAGCGGTTTCCCAACCACCAAGGCGGTTTGGCAATTTACGGCGATGCGTCGGGAAACAACAGGCAAACCACGGGCGACTCGGATTACCAAATTGTGCGGGAGTACTTTTGGGCGAATTACGGAGCCAATGTGAAATATAAGGTACCCAAGGCGAATCCCAGCGTGCGGGAGCGAATTACGCTGACCAACACTAAGCTCCGGTCGGCGGCGGGCGATGTGCGCCTGCTGGTGGACCCTAAGTGCAAAGAGTTGATCAAGGATTTCGAGCAAGTGTCGTACAAGGCAGACAGCAATGCAATCGATAAAGAAAAAGACCGGCAGAGGACACATCTCTCGGACGCGCTGGGCTACCTGTTGTGGCAGGAGTGCCGTCCGCAACCGGCGATAGGCGAGCAGCGGGAGCGGTTGATTTGAGGCCCACATGGTAAACATCGACCGGGAGCACCCCGAGTATGCCGCGAAGAAGTGCATGTGGAAGAAGTACAGGGACCTGTATGCCGGCGGCGAGCAAATGCGGGAGAACGCCTTCGAATATCTGGTAAGGCGGCACAAAGAGCCCAACGATATCTACGCGGAGCGGCTGAGCAGGGTGTTCTACGAGAACTATGCCGGGTCGATTATCGATTGGTACGCCGCGACGTTGATGCGGCGCGAGGCGGCTTTGATATTCGACGGCGGCGACGAGGCTGCGCGGGGCTTTTACAACCTGTTTGCGGAAGATTGCGACTTGAAGGGCACCTCCATCGCGGAGTTCTTCCGGCAGCGGATCGTGCAAACGCTGGTGCAGGGCCGGAGTTATGTCGTGGTCGACTTTCCGCGATCGCCGGCCCTGGTGAAGAATCGGGCGGAAGAGGATGCCCTGGGGCGCTCGCGCGCATACTTAGTGGATTACTCGCCGGAGGAGTTAATTAATTGGAGTTATGACGACCGGGGCGGTCTGGAATGGGTAGTGATCCGGACTTCCTCGCTTCGCAAGTCGCAAGTCACCGACAACGACTGGTCACGCGAGACCCGCTGGGTGTACTACGACCGGCAGCGCTACCAGGTATTTCAGCGCTTGAAGGATAAAGAAGTGCGGATGGTGGATGAAGGGTTCCACGGGCTGGCCGGCCAGAACCGGGTGCCGGTTTTTCCATTGCAGGTGACCGAGGGACTCTGGCTGATGAATAAGGCGGCGTTGCTGCAACTGGAGCATTTCAATAAATCGAATGCGCTTTCCTGGGCGCTGACCATGGGCCTGTTTGCATCTCCAGTTATCTACTCGGAGCGGGAATGGAATCAGATCGTGGGCGAATCGTACTTTATCCAATTGGCTCCAGGCGACAAATTTGGGTGGGCCGAGCCGGAAGGCAAGGTCTACCAAATCGCCGCCGACAACCTGGTGCAACTTAAGGATGAAATTTACAGGGTCTGCTATCTGCTGACGCACGCGGCCAGCGCGGACTCCGGCCAACACCAATCGGGCGCCAGCAAGCAGCGCGACTTCAGCATCACGCAGGAGGTGTTGCGGGCTTACGGCGATGCGGTGAAGGAAACCATGAAGCAAGTGCTGCGGGCCATCGCCGCGGCGCGCCAGGACAACATTTCGATTGACGTCTCGGGCCTAGACCAATTCGACATCGGCGACTTCAGCAACGAGCTGGACGACGCGAGCAAGCTACTTAGCTTGGGGATCCAATCGGAAACGTTGAAGAAACAGGTCTTCAAGAAGCTGGCGTTTAAGTTCCTTTCGGATGTACGGCAGGAGATCAAGACTCAGATTGCGCAGGAGATCGAGTCGCAGAACTGAGGGGGCATGTATGGAAGACGCAGACGTGCAAGCGATCGTGAAGCAGGCGATCCAGGAATTCCTCCAGGAGCAACAGGCCAAGAGTGAGCCGGCCTACAAGACGGAACTGGTGGAGGAGCGCAGACGGCGCGAGCAATTGGAGCGGCGGCTGAGCGAGGTGGAGGAAGAGAGCAAGCGCAGCCGGCAGGCGGCGGAGCATGCGGAGAGAAGCTCGGCTATCCGCGCCGAGTTACAGCGGCTGGGTGTTTCTAAGATCGATTTGGCATACAGGGCGGTACAAGACGGCGTATTCCGCTCGGAGGACGGCCGGCTGCTCGCGCGTAGCGACGAAGGCGAAGTTCCGCTGAAGGAGTATCTCACCAATTTCGTGGGCGAGAATCCGGAATTCCTGCCGGCCAGGATCGCGGGGGGTCGGGAATCACGGCCGCGCACAAAGCGCCGCGCGAAGGCGTGGAGAGCGTGGACATAGATGGCATCCGGCCGGGGATGACCGCGGAACAGATGGAGCGAGTGCGGAAGGAGATTCTGCGGGTAGCTTCGCAGAACTTACGAGGGATATAGGCGGGACAGGCAGGAATGCCTGATTTTCAAAAGACAGGCATGAAGGCCTGCTTAATTTAGGAGAACGAATGGCGAACAATTACTTCAGCAAACGTGGCCAGCGCAATTGTGAAGCTGGTGGCGGCGGACGCTCTGCCCGCCCTGGTCGGGAACCTGGTGATGGGTAACCTGGTGAACCGCGATTACGAACCCGTATTGGCGCAGGCCGGGGATACGGTGAACATACCGATACCTCCGGTGCTGGTAGCCAACAACATAGCGGAAGGCGGGACAGTGCAGCCGCAGAACCCGAACCTGGGGAACGCGCAGATCGTGCTGAACACGCACGCCGAAGCTACTTTCCAGATACCGGACGTGACCAAGGTGCTGGCCGTGCCGGATTTGCTGCAGGTCTACATGCATCCGGCGGTGGTGGCGATCGCGGAAAGCATCGAGACCAGCCTGTTGAGCCTGTATGCCGGTCTTACGGCGAATACGCCGGTGGGCACGCCGGGAACCCCCATCGTGGAGGCGGTGATCGACCAGGCAGAAAGCGCTCTGTTCTTGGCGAAGGTTCCGCCATCGGAACCGAAGTACATGGTGGTGGACGCCGCGACTTATTCGCAATTACGGCAGATCGAGCGTTTCAGCGAATTCGAAACGGCGGGCGCAGCCGGATTGCGGGCGTTGATCGACGGCGCGGTGGGAAAGATCAAGGACTTCTTCGTGATGCGCTCGCAGTATATCTCGTACACCGGCAGCTCGCCGATGACGACGCATAACCTGGCATTCACGAAAAACGCGATCGGGCTGGTCATCCGCCGGCTGCCGCAACCACTGTACGGAACGGGCGCGGTCGCGCACTATGCCGAGATGGGCAACTTCGGGATGCGCGTGATCATGAGTTATCAGCCGAACACGCTGGCGCAGCAGTTCACGGTGGATGTGCTGTACGGCTGCGCGGTGATCCGCAATAACTTCGGCGTCCAGGTGAACACCTAACTGTAATAGGAAGTCCCAGTCGACGGCGGGCGCGGCCGGACAGATAACGAGCGGCCGGAGGCAACCGCTTGAGCCGGGCTTGGACTTGCAAATATGGACTTACAAATCTATTACAGGAAAATTCGAGAAACCGAGAGACGCTCTAAAGGACCCCGCGGTGGTTTTGGTCAGCCTGGAAACCCAGGATGGCGGCCGGGCGGGAGTGCGCACCGAGGCGCCGCGCCGGGTCAGCCGCAAGGATGATCGTGGAAGGGTATGCTCGTGCTGGCGACCGCCGAGGAAGCGCAGGAATTCCAGGAGCAGAAGGCCGAGGCCAAACGCCAGGCGGACCAGGTGGCGGCTGCCTCACGCATGCAATTCACCGTGGTATCTCCGAATGAGCTGCGCAAGCTGAAGGGCACTGTGCAGCCGGGCAAAGAATAGGCTGGTGCAATGGCGCTATTTACGGATGGCATCTCGACGATTCAGGATCTGATGAACCAGGACTCCTACGTTCTGGCGACGGCGCAAACCGAAAACATCAATCTGGCCCAAAAGCTGGTGATCGCACAGCAAGAACTGGGGATAGAGTTGACCACGTCTACTGCAAAGCAGCAGTGCCTGCGACTGGCAGTTCCGGCTGCAGCCGAACCCGCAGTTGAATAACATCGTGGTCACGCCGCCGCTGCAGCTTTGGCATGTGTTCCAGAGCCTGGTGCTGGTCTATCAAGACGTCTACTTCAATCAACTCAACGACCGTTACAAGGCGAAGCGGGACCAATTCCACCAACTGGCAAAGTGGGCACTGAGTAAGTTGATCCAGAGCGGAGTAGGGATTTGCCTGGACCCGGTCCCGCAAGCCGCTCCACCGCAACTGTCATCCATCCCCGGCGGTCAACCGGCGACGACCTTCTTGCGTGAGTACTTCGTGGTTGAATGTGGAAGGCCAGGAGGGGCAACCGGGTAATCCGAGCAGTATTACCACGGTGGCAGGAACCGCCATGGTAGCGCAGCCGGTAAGCCAGCCGCCTAACGCAACGGCCTGGAATGTGTATGTAGGGCTCTCGGCCGCCACACTTACACTGCAGAATCCATCACCGCTGCCCACCGATCAAGTTTGGGTGCAGGCAGCGCCGGTGTCCACTTCGGGCCAGGCTCCCGGTACGGGACAAGCAGCGGACTATCTGTGTGCACTGCCGCGCTTGATTCAGAGAGGTTAGAGAATGGCATGGGTAGGCAGTACGGTAACCGCGCAGGTAGTCGGCTTACTGGGCGCCCCGCAGGGCCTGAACGCGTGCATCCCGACGCTGGCGCAGGCCGAAAATACGACGGCTGGCGCTGGTGGGGGTAAATCAGCTTCTGGCGCAGAACGCATCGGTGGAGATCGCGGAGCGGAGCACCGAAGGGCAGTATCCGACGGTGAGCGTGTACTGCGAAAAGATCGTGAACCAACTCAAGGAGAAATTCAGGAACTTTTCCGGAAAAGCCGTGATGACGATCGAGGTGCGGGTATCGCAAGACAGGCTGGGCGGAATCGAGCAGCAACTACAGACATATGTCGATGCGGTGACGCAGGTGCTGGATCAGAACAGGGGCGACTGGGGTGAAGGAATGTACTATGCGGGATGCTATGAAGCCGCCCTGGGCGCGGTGAAGCAGGGCGGGCAAAACTTCATCCAGATAGGGAAAGTCACGTTCGACGTAGGAGTGAGCGACTAAAGTTATGGCATCGTATATTTCATCCAACGCGAACCGTTTCTATGCCGGACTGGAGAGTAACTACGGACAGACGCCGGTAATTACGGCGCAGAACCGGTTTCCAGCCGTGAAGTTAACAGCCAAGAATAAGCTGGAGACGGCCGACCGGAGGGACAAAACGGGGAGCCGGACGTTCGTGGGAATCCCGGCGGGATTGCGGCGCGCGACCACCTTCGATGTTACGACCTATATGACGAGCTGGGGCGGACAGAACTCCGGCCCAGCGTATGGGCCGCTGTTTCAGGCCAGCCTGGGGGCGACGCCCGCGGTCTATACCGGCGGCGCCGCAGCAGCCGGATGCAGCGCTTCGACGATCATTTTTGCCGCGCCGCATGGACTCGCCGTGGGCCAGGGCGTATCATTCAACGGCGAGATCCGCTTTGTGTCGGCGATTGCAAGCCCGACCTCCGTGCGGGTGAACGCGCCCTTTTCGACTGTTCCGGCGGCGGGCGCCCCTATCGCGCCAAGCATCTCGTACTTTCCGGCCACGGAACTGCCCAGCGTGAGTATTTTCGATTACTGGGATCCGAGCACGGCACTGCAACGATTTCTTTGCGGGGCGGCGGTAAACCGGATGACGGTGAAAGTGAACGGTGACTTTCATCAGTTTGAATTCAGCGGCATGGCTCAGGACCTGATCGACAGTTCCAGTTTTTCGAGCGGGCAAGGGCAACTCACAAGCTTTCCCGTGGAACCCGCATTGGGAGCCTTCAATTACTCGATCGTGCCGGGCAATATGGGCGAGGCATGGCTGGGCAGCACTCCCGGGCAGTTTTACACGATTACGAGCGGGACATTTCAATTAGACAACAGCCTGGACATGCGATCCATGGAATTCGGAAGCAACCTGCCGTTAGCGATCGCGCCAGGGCCGCGGTCGGTGACGGCGGCGTTCAGTCTGTTCGAACTGGACGACACGGCGACACAAGGGTTGTATCAGGCGGCGAGGCAGCAGGCGCCGATCGGCGTAATGTTCCAGCTCGGCCAGCAGACCGGGCAAGTGGTGGGCATTTACATGATGAGCGTGGTGCCAGTGGTGCCAGAGTTTGACGATAGCGATAACCGGCTGCAATGGAAATTTCAGGGGTCCAAAGCGCAGGGGACGGTGGACAACGAGATGGTGGTGGCATTCGGTTAGCGACATGGAATACTTGAGTTACGAGGTGGTCGAATCAAAGCTAGCGGCGGGTGTGAGTTATACGATCGCTAAGATGTCGTTTGGCAGGCGCGTGGATCTGACTCGGCGAATCCGGGAGCTGGCGGCACGGAAGGAGTTTTTGGAAGCCGGAGCTACTTCCACCGATAAGATGGAAGCCGCGCTGCTCGCCTCTGAGATCGACCGGCTATATCTGATGTGGGGCCTGAAGGAAGTCACTGGCCTCGAGTTGGACGGCCTGGCGGCGACTCCCGAATCATTGGCCGCAAGCGGACCGGAAGATCTGTTTCGAGAGGCGCTGGCCGCCATCAAGCACCAATGCGGGTTATCGGAAGCCGAAAGAAAAAACTGATCGTCGCACTCCATTTTCAATTTTCCGACCAGGCCGGTTGGGAGTGCGGGAGCTGCAGGAAGTCCGGCCTGGAGATAAGGCGCAGATGCGGCTGGATATCGGCGGCGCTGGAGACACCGGCACGAGTAGTCTGGGCGAAAGACAACATAGCGACCAGCGTCTGTCCTAAGTCGTTTGTTACGGCGCAGAGCATAGCCTGGGTGGAGGAGTACCTGGTGAGGCGTAAGTTAGGGCAAAAGGGAATCGATGGGTTGGGGGCGCGCGAAGTGGAAGCTTTTCTGATTCTAGAGCACCAACTCGCAGAGAGGGAGGCCACGCGCCAGCCTGCGCCACGGAGGAGAAATGGCGGGTAGCTCACAAGAAACGATTTTAGCCGCCTTCAATCAGGCGGCAGGGAGTTCCGCAGGCGCGAGCGGGGAGACGCCATCCGGCCTTCTGGGCACAAGCGACCAAGGACTGACGGACGCTCTGACGCAGGCCACTCAGGCCGTCACTTCGGGGACAGAAGCAACCAGCGCGAATACGGACGCCCTATCGCTGAACTCTCAAACTAAAAGCAGCGGCAGCGGGGCCGCTAGCGATGCGGCCGGAGCGCTCAACACCGCGAGCCAGTTTCTGGGCGGCGGACTCACACTGATGCCGCTCATCTCACTGTTTAGCAGCCTGTTTGGCGGCGGAGAGCAGCAACAACCCGCGCCGCTAACGCCTTACTCTCTTCCCCCTTCGCTGAATCTCGAATCCACAACCGATAACCAGCCAGTCAGTTGGGGGGAGAACGGTTTGCCACGCGCGGCGGGAAGCGGCACGCAGAGCGCGTCGCAACAGATCACCGTTCAGGTACAAGCCATGGACAGCCAATCGTTTCTCGACCGCAGCGACGATATCGCGCAGGCGGTGCGGCAAGCGATGCTGAACATGAATTCGCTCAACGACGTGGTGGCGAACCTGTAACACAATGTTTCCGACGCTAAAAACCGGCGCCGTCATGCAATATCCGGGTAAGCGGACTTTGCAGTTCAGCACTGACATCATCCGATTTCTCGACGGCACGGAGCAGCGGTTTCGCGATTACCCTTCGGTGCTGCATGTGTGGACCATCCAGCTAGACTTGTTGGACGAAGGGGAGCTCGCGGCGCTCGACCAATTCTTTCTTACCAACCAGGGAAGATTCGGCAGTTTCTCTTTCACAGACCCGTGGGACGGAACCGTGTATCCTAACTGCAGCCTGAAGGCGGATACCTTCGGCTTTCAGTTACGAGGAGAAATGCGGGGCAAGACCAACACGCTCACCGTATGCGAGAACAGGACCTGAGATGAATTATTTTCCGCAGCTTTCGTCCGGCGCGACGGGCCAGTTTCCGGCCCAGCGGCAACGAGTGGCAAGGACGGTAGTGAATCGGAGTTCGGAGAACTACCAGGTGAAGCTCGCCGATGCCGGTGCGGCGATCACCGCGTGGCACCTATCCTTTGAGGAGATGAGCGACCAGGAACTGGCCGCGCTGGAGGCCCTATTCCAAAACGTGGAGGGAAGCCTGACGCCATTCACGTTCCTGGACCCCATGGACAACCTTCTGGCGTGGAGCGAGCAGCAGAATCAGGCAGTCTGGCAAGCGGATCCGCTGCTGACACTAACGAGCGGCGCGGCCGATCCATTCGGAGGCACGGCGGCGTATCAAGTGAGTAACCCGACGGCCGCCACACTCACGCTGCAGCAGTCGGTCGAAGCGCCTGCCTGGTTAGAGTACTGCCTTAGCTTATACGCCTGCAGCAACCAAAGCACACAGTTGTGGCTGGTGAGGGGAACGGAAAGCGATGCGCGCGCGATGGGCCCGCAGTGGACACGGTTGATTTCGGCAGGGCAGCTACAGAGCACGGCCGATTCCATCAGCTTCGGCATCGCTCTCAATCCGGGAAGCACGGTGAACATCTTTGGCATGCAAGTGGAGGCGCAAAGCGCGGCTTCCGGCTATAAGACGACGGCTGAAACGGGCGGCGTCTACACTAACGCGCGCTTTCGCGACGACACGCTGACCATTACTACTGTTGGCCCAAGCCGTCATTCCTGCGAGTTGGATATCGTCAATGTTGAGTATCTATGATCTGAAGGAGTTAGCGGTTACCGATACGCCGCTATTGCTGTTCAACTGCGTCTTAGCGAATGGGCAAGCGGAGTATTGGAGCACTCACCAGGTAATTTATGGCGGAAACACGTACGCGCCGCGCGTAATCAAGCACAACCTATTTGAGGTGCAGACGTCGTCGGATCAAGGCGTGGATGCGATTCCACGCGTTTCGCTGTCAATGGCCAACGCCGATTCATACTTCTCGGAACTGGAAAGGTCGGTGGGGTGGAAGGGCGCGACGCTGACGGTTACCTTCCTTTTTTACAACCTGCTTGAGAACACGGCCACTTCCAACAGCGCGGTCTTGTTCCAGGGAACAGTCAATCCGCCGGACCAAAGCACTGAATCGCTTTTTCAACTCTCCGCGGTCAACCAAATGAATATGCAGAGAGTGCTGCTACCGCCGGTCCGGATTCAACGGCGGTGCCCGTGGCTGTTTCCCGGCAATGCCCAGCAGCGGCAGGAAGCGGTGAGCGGCGGAAGCAGCGGGCAGTATTCCCTGTTCTACCCGTGCGGATATTCGCCGGATCAGACTGGCGGCGTGGGCAGCATGGTGGGCGGGGCGCCATACACCACCTGCGCCTACACACGGACGGACTGCGAAGCGCGCGGAATGTTCAGTGGCCCGAACCGGTTCGGTGGACTCGAATTCGTGCCTTCATCGATTCAAGTAAGAGGTTACGGCAGTGGATGGCAGTACGCGCCGGTAGACGACAACGTCGCAATCTACAACGATTTTGTGCCTCTGCTGTACGGCACAGCCTGGTATTATCCCACCTATCGTATTCACCCGCAACGACGGAAATCTGACTCACATGGAAGTGCTGCTGGGGATGGGTCCGATCCAGGACGTGCAAATGGTGCTGGTGAACCAGATCCAAATTCCGCTGGCACAATCCGGCAAGAATATGACCGCGACCGGTTGGTACAGCGTGGTCAGCCTGGGCGGCCGCAACGGCGCTTTCAATCCGGATTTCACGGACGCGGCAGGCAACCCGGCGGGCGATCCCTATGGCAGCATGGCCTATCTTGCGGTGGTGGTGCCCAATCAGATCAACAACGGCCAGTCACTACCTACAGTTCAGGTATTAGCGGATGGCTTGCAGCTACCAATCTATGCGGCGGACGGCAGCTATCAGAATACGGCCTTCACCGCCAACCCCGCGTGGATCCTGCTGGACATTCTGCAGCGCAGCGGATGGAGCACGGCAAATGTCGACCTGACGACCTTCGCGGCGACGGCGGCGTTTTGCGACCAGCAGATCCAGACGCAGGACCTGAACGGAAACAACATCATGATCCCGCGCTTTCAGTGTAACTTGTGCCTGCAATGGCGGCGCAACGCGGGAGACGCGATTCGCGGGATCCGGAATGGCTCCAGATTGCTGTTCACATACAGCGTGGGCGGGTCGCTGCAATTGCAAGTGGAAAACTCGATCGCATTACAACAGCCGACGCAAGAGGCGTGGAGCAATAGCACGGAGCCGCTCAATGGAGGTTGGCCGAGCTATGAATTCAGCGACGGCTCGACGGGCGTTGCCAACATTCTCCGAAAGGCCAGCGGAGAGCCTAGCGTCCAGGTTACATCGCGGAGCATCGCCGATTCTCCGAACCAGGTGACGGTAGAGTTTCAGGACGCATTCAATTCCTATCAGCAAGACAGCCTGCTGATGGTGGACGTGGATGACATCGACCTGACGGGACAAGTGATCACCACAGCGTTGATGGCTTTGGGGCTGCCCAATTACGACCAAGCCGCGCGAATTCTCCAGTTTACTCTGGATAAAGCAATCGCCGGAAACACCTATATCGCTTTCGAAACGAGCATCAAGGCGCTGGGGTTGACGCCAGGCGATATCATCACCGTAACCTATCTCAAGGAAGGGTTTCAGAGGCAGCCCTTTCGAATTGTCAAGATTGCGCCGGGCGCCAATTACAGGATCACTAAGATTACGGCGCAGATCTATCAGGACGAATGGTATCTGGATACGAACGGGCAGATACCAGGAGGTACAGGCGCGAACCCACAGCCCAATGCAGGGGTGGGCGTGCCTCGTCCGCTGCTGGGGAACACGGTGGATTCGAGCGGAAACCTGGAATACCAGATCACCGAGAGTTCCGACAATGCGAGCGACGGCGGCGTGAACGAGGAACTGACGGTGGGCTTCGCGGTTCCACCATCCGTACCGCAGGGCGGCCCAGCCGTACCACTGGTGAGTCTGGCGGCAGTTATCGGAGCGGGTGGAACGCTGGCGGGGAACCAGATCCTTTATTACGCGGTTAGCGCGGTGGATTCGGCGGGAAACGAAAGTGTGATGTCGTTCGTGGTGCTCGCCAGCATCCCACCCGGGACCAACACCAACAGCGTGACTCTTACAGGACTGAGTTTTGCAACAGGCACGCAAGGATTCAACGTATACAGGGGGGCCAGCCCGCAGCAGTTGGTCCGGATCGCTTCGAACCAAGCTCTGGCAACGAGCTTCACAGACACGGGATTGCCCGCACAGGTGTACGCCCCACCCGACCCGGCTTTCGATCATGCTAATTTCTATTGGCGCCTCGAACTGCAGCCGGAATATGCCGCTACCATTGTCAGCGCGAACACCATCGGGAACACCACTGCGCAAATGGGCAACGTCAACTATGCCGGCATGATCGTGAGAATCATGTCCGGAACCGGCGCTGATCAGGAATACACGATTGCATCGAATACCGCGACTACCGTGACTCTGACAGAACCTTGGGGGGTGGAACCGGATGCGACCAGCCTCTGGGTAGTGGCGGAAGCCGGCTGGCACTTCGCCGCCGCCACCAAGACCAGCCCGGTACAGTTTGAAATACCAAACGAGACGGGCGTCACGCTGCACATAGAGGGCCGAGGGGCGAACGCCAACAACCTGGAAGGGCCGCCGCTACTTTGCACGCTGACTCGCTGGACGGTCGGAGGCGGAGGATTGGGGGACCTGGCGCCGCCGCCACAACCCGTGTTCGGGCTGGGCGCTTCTTCGTTACAAAACGGCACCGTGGAACTCAGCGGTGTAGCATTCCAAACTCTGACTAACACAACCAGTGTGACGGCCGGCACGCTGAGCATCTACTATTGGGACGAACTGGTTGGGGCGACGCCATTTTCTCTAGCTACGGCCATGGCCGCGACCGACACCGTGTTGAATTTGTCGCAGGCCGGCACAGGGACGGCTGGATCGTTCGTGCAAGTGAAGGCGGAAGTGATGCAGATCACCGCGGTACAGAATAACGGACTCCAGTACCAGGTAACGCGCGGGATGCACGGGACAACGGCGGCGGCGTATGCCGCACAGGTGGCCGTGTATCATCTGCTGAGCACAGTCCTGGTGGCTTCCTTCCCCCTGGATTTCTTCGGCAGTCCGCTTAGCGGTAACTGGAGCTTCCCGATCCCGTTACCGAATGCTAAAGTGGCCAGCGCCGTATTGATTGTTACGAACTCACGCGGCAATAGCCCGTCGAATGCGATCAATCTGACTCAATCGGTAGATTACGGACTAAGAACTTTAAGCGGTGGACAATATTCCATACAAGTGCAGGGTTTCCTGGCGGTGGATAGCAATCCCGCGCCAAACGTTGTCGTGGAGGCGGCCCATGCAGTGCAGGATGTCTATGCGGTGGTTAAGCAAGCGCCGGTGGGAAGTCCGGTACAGATGACCTTGAGCCAGAACGGCGCGCCATACTGCACGCTGACGATTCCGGCCGGCGCCACAGTTTCGGCTAGTGTGGATGGCTTCGGCATGCCGCTCGCGGCGCAGGCACAACTCAGCCTGGCTATCACCGCGGTCGGTCAAACCAGCCCGGGGTCGGACCTGACCGTGATCCTGCGGCTGTGACGGAAGGCAAATCGCATGTCAACGCTTCAGATACTCACTCCCAATCAAGACTTACAGTGCTACTTCTATCAGCCTTCGGCTGTGGCCGCGCTGAGCGCCACCAGCCCCAGCGGCTTCACTGTTTCAGGCTCCTGGCGCCAGCAGTTCGATTGGACCGTGGTCGAATGGAATCGCGACAACGTCTTCGAGCATCCCGTATTCCGTTATCTTCCCGGCAGCGATCTCAGCGGGCTACAACTCTCTTACCAGGAAACACGCACCAATTGCATTCCCATCGACTCGGACCTATACGCGACGGTGCAGTGGCCGTATCTGCGTGTGTGGGCCGATCCGGGAACGGGAGAGCAGATTTACATGATTCCATTGATAGGCCACGCGGCGCCAGTGACCGGGGAATATACAGCGGCAGCCGCGACTTTTACGCTTCAGGGCACTGCCACCGGCACCGATTACATAGAGTTAGCCTGGGATCAAGAGCACTACACGTATCAACTCTACGGCACAGATACACTGGAGACAGCGGCGACGGCGCTGGCTAACAGCATTAACACTTTTTCGCAAACGATGCAGGCCGCGGCCAGCGGCGCGGCCATCACTTTGACGCTGACCAATAGCGGCACAGGGGCGAATGGCAACCGGATCGGCGTTTATGGAAATGTTTACAGTACTTTGCCCGGAGGTCCTCAGGAGATCTGGCAACCGGGTTGGCAGCTTCTGAGCGGCGGTGTGTCGCCAAGTCAATGGCAAATCAATCTGGACTTCGGCTCAATCAGCGGCGTGGATCAAACGGGAGCGACGGTGGCGGTGCCCATGAACTCCGTCCGCAAGATGCGCTGGACCTGGGCCGCGGACCTGCAGCCCGGCAACTTCGCGCGCAGCGAGTTTGCGGTGACACTAGCGAACTGGACGGTGAGCGGTTCGAATCGCGCTTACCAAATCGCCGGACCGGGAAGTTGGCGCGTGGAGGACGGCGATAGCTCGATCAGTTACACGGACAATTGGACTACGTCGATCGGTAATTACTCCGGCGGTTCGATCAGTTATGCAACCACGCCGGGGGCCAGCGTAAGATATTCCTACCAATCGCCGCAGAATCACAACTTGAACTTGGGGACGCGAAGGATACCCACCGCCGCGCCGCTTTCTGTTCAGATAGATCAGAATCCGGTGCAGGTTTTGACAGTAGCGCTTCCGGGCGAAGACGTTCTGGTGCGATGGGACCTGGGCGCGATGACAGGGCAGACACAGCATACCGTAACGATCACACATACGGGAGCGGCGGGGGATTCGTTTTACTTCGATTTCCTGGAGGTCGCGATACCGACTGAGAATCTGCCCACTTTCGCGGCGGATCCGCAAACGACTTTGGCCACCGATTGGGACACGCTGAACTCACAGGCGCTGGCTCCGGAGCGGACGGCCTGGCAGATCCAGGCGCTGGGATTCGCGGGCCGGGCGAATCACTACGTGGGCGCGTTATGGTTCTACGAGCTTACCTGCGCCGGCCAGCAGTACGCCACAGGGACAATCACATTCTCGGGCGCGTCGGAGTTTGGAAAGACAACTCAAATCTCGCTGGGGCCGACCGTTCTCACGCATTTGAACCTGATTGGCGATACACCGGCGAGCCTGGCGCTGGCATTCCAGTTGCAGATCAACGAAGGCTCAACGGGCACATGGGCGCAGGCGAGTACGGGAGTGCTGACCATCACCGCGCGGACGATGGGGAGCGCAGGCAATGGACTCACGCTAGCCGCGGATGTAGGCGGTAGCACGACCCTGCAAGTGCAGTGCAGCGGTCCGCTCGCGGGCGGCGTGGATGGCACCTGGTTCACCGATCTGACAGCGGTGCCCAGAGTGAATCGGGCCGCACGCGACTGGAGCCAGAGCTTCTTTGCCGCTCTGAAAGGTTACGGGATCGAGGCGACGGCTTCGTTCAGCACCGAGCTTGGGAATGGAGATCCCTCGGCGGCGGCCGGCATCGCCCAGTGTTATCCGGACGGTAGCCCCGTTCAAGTAAACACGCCGGCTCTGCAGACCAATTTCTCGCCAACGAGTTTGGCGTTCTGGCAGCAGGTCTATCTCGACATGGCGAATGCCATGTCCGCGGCCGGCGTGACGCCTTACTTGCAATTCGGCGAAGTGCAGTGGTGGTACTTCTGCCCGCCGACGGATCCCGCGAATGGGAATTGGACGCCAATCCCCAACGGTGGAATGCCGTTTTACGACACTTACACGACGACCACATTTCAATCGCAATACGGGCGCCCCATGCACGTGTTCATGGACCCGAGCAACGACCCTACGCCTTATCGCGCAGGAATCGGCATTCCTGCCGGGATTGATCGGCCAATTTACTGCCGCGATTATGGCTTTCGTGCGGCAGACTTATTCGAATGCGCAATTCGAGGTCTTGTATCCGCCGGATACGAACGACGCCCCACTTACTCAGTGTCATTAACCTTCCGGCCCAGTGGATTCCGGCGAACCTCAATTGCTTCAAGACCGAGAACTTTACTTACACCGGCGACTACAATCTGGATAAGGTGATGACATCGATCGAACTGCCCATGCAGTTGGGCTTCACGCCGGCGAACAGCGCGCACCTGGTGGGGATCGGAAACTACACCACGCCGTGGGCGAAAGAGGTTCGCATGGCAAAAGGCATGAAACTAGGTTCGGTGGTGCTGTTCGCGCTGGACCAATGTTGCCTGATCGGCTACGGGCTGCCGCTGCTCAGCCTGGCCCGGGCTCGGCCTGCTACATGGGCGCTAACTTAGCAGTGTCCCTTCAACCCCAAGTCATCGGCGCGCGCCTGCATGGCCTTCACGCAGAAGCCGATGTGCTCGTCGAGTTCCAGCCCCAATTCCCGCGCGCCATCGACGATATCCTGGCGATTCACGGAGCGGGCGAAGGCCTTGTCTTTCATCTTCTTTCTGATGGACGGTGTATCCACTTCGAAAACGCTGCGATGAGGCTTCACGTAAGAAATGGCGGTGATGAAGCCGGCCAACTCGTCGCAGGCGAAGAGTGTTTTCTCGAGCGGAGACTGGCGCGGCACGCCCGTGAAATCGGCATGCGAGAGGATGGCGCGGCGGATTTCCGCGACTGACGCCGCGCTCTGCCAGAATCGGCTTCGCCCTTTACCGGATGGTCCGGAAGTTGCGGGATGAATCTCCCAATCGAAATCGTGCAGCAGCGCGGTGACGGACCATTTCTCTTCGTCCTCGCCGAGCTTGCGCGCGTAAGCCGCAACGCAAGCTTCCACCGCCAGCGCATGTTTGCGCAGACCTTCCGATTTCGTGAATTCATGCAGAATTTCCAGCGCTTGTTCGCGGTTCATCGCAACCATGATACCAGTGTGTGCATTCGCATGGCACGACCCTTCCGCTTCTTCCGTCTGTTGTTGCCGGGACTAGCCGCGGCGGCGCTTTGGGCGCAGCATCCATCCCAGCCGGCCTCCTTGAAAGGGCCGGGCGAGGATGCGACGTTTTACCTGTACCTGAACGAAGACCGGGTCGGCACGATTAAAGTCAAATGGCTGCCGGGCGGCGCATACCAGAACGAAGCCACTTTGTCCCTGGCCGGCCAGACCATGACGGTTACGACGTCTGCCGCGGTCGATGCGGATGGCATGTGGACACAACTCACTGCCTCCGCACCGGCGGGGACAACTACCTGTGTGCGCGAAGGCGGCATCGCCCGCCGCACGACAAAAGATAAGACCACCACGATCGACGTGAAGCCCGGCGCGCGGTTGTTCGACAACTATGGCCCTACCTTGATGAGCCAGGCGGTGCGGCTCTACGATCGCGCAAAGGGCGGCAAGCAGCCATTCCCCCTGATTTTGCTGCCGGGCGCACCCGTGGAGGGATCGCTCGAATTCAAGGATAAAGTGGACCGCAGCGTGGCGGGCAAGGATCTCACTTTATTCCGGTACACCTACTCGCTCGCCGGAATCGACATCACGCTTTGGACTGACGCGGATGGGCGAGTCTATCTCGGTGAGATTCCCGCCGCAGCACGCAGCCTACGTGCGGGAAGGCTACGAGGCGCTGCGCAAGGGGCCGGTTGCCGATCTACTACTGTCACAACCGAAGTACGAGATCACGGTGAAAGCGGGCGCCATGGTTGCGATGCGCGATGGAATCAAGTTGTCGACGGATCTCTATTTGCCGCAGACAGACGGCAAAGCGCCTGTGATTCTGATTCGCACCCCTTATAAGAAGGAGATGGGCGAAATTCAGGCGCGTTATTACGCCCGCCGCGGCTATGCGGTGGCTATTCAAGACTGTCGCGGCCGCTTCGGGTCCGAAGGCGTATGGGAGCCATTTATCAACGAACCGAAGGACGGTTACGATACTATCGAGTGGCTGGCCGCGCGACCGTGGTCGAACGGAAAAATCGGCATGATCGGCGGGTCCTATGTGGGTTGGGTGCAATGGTGGGCGGCCAGCGAGCGCCCGCCGCACCTGGTGACGATCATCCCGAACGTGTCGCCGCCGGACCCGTTCTATAACATCCCTTATGAGCACGGCGCCTTCTTCATCTTAGGCGCTATCTGGTGGGCGGACATCCTGGAGTCTAAGGCCACAGGCGATCTGTCGGGGGTGGCGTTGAGTAAGATCGGCGAGAAAAAGTACGGCCAACTGCTGCACGCGCTACCGGTGATCGACCTGGACAAGGCAGTGCTCGGCAAAGAGAACCCTTACTGGCGGCAGTGGATCGCGCACCCGGTGGATGACGAGTGGTGGGCGCAAGCCGACTTTCTGGCCAAGCTGAAGGATGTAACCATTCCGGCGTTTCACCAGTCGGGTTGGTTCGATGGCGACGGCATCGGCACGAAGTTGAACTATCTGCAGATGAGAGAGTATGGCCACGGCAACCAGAAACTTACCATCGGCCCCTGGGGACATACGGACACCGCGGCACGAAAGTTAGGCGACCACGACTTTGGCCCCGAGGCCGTGATCGATCTGCAGCGCGATTACCTGCGGTGGTTCGATTACTGGCTGAAGGGCGTGGACAACGGCATTACCAAGGAGCCACTGGTCAGTATCTTTGTGATGGGCACTAACCAATGGCTGCATGGCGACACGTATCCTTTGCCGGCGACTCAATTTACGAAGCTGTACTTATCGGGCGGCGGCAAAGCCAATACCTCCAAGGGCGATGGGCGGCTCACATTCGATGAGCCGCCGGCCGGCGCCCCGGCGGATAAGTACGTGTACGATCCGGGCGATCCCAGTCCGGACCCGGATTTCTACGAGCTAACCGAAGAACAGGATAAGCAAGTCCGATCGGCGGATGACAAAAAGAAAGATGCGGAGGCGCACCATCAGAAAGTCACCGACGAGCGCGGCGATATCCTGGTTTATCAGACCGAGGAATTGAAAACGCCGCTGACGTTCGCGGGTCCGGTCTCGGCTACTATCTATGCGTCGTCCTCGGCGAGAGATACCGATTGGTACGTCAGTCTGATTGAGATCGAGAAAGACGGCAAAATATTCCCGTTGGCTTCCGGAAAGCTGCGTGCGCGATTCCGCAACAGCATGAAGAAGCCGGAGACTGCTGACGCCGGGGCAGATATACGAGTACAAGCTGGACCTTTGGCAGACAGGCATCACCGTTCCGGCGGGAGACCGGCTGCGGGTGGAAGTGGCATCGGCGGACTTCCCCATGTTCTCACGCAACCTGAACACGGGCGGCCACAATGAGACGGAGACGGCCTATGTGGCGGCCCACCAGGTGGTCTACCATGACAAGGAGCATCCGTCTCACGTGCTGCTGCCGGTGATTCCGGCAGATCAATTGAACAAGTAAGACCGAAATGGCACCGAGTCAGATCGCCGGACCCACCACCGAGGCCGATCAAACTATCTTGACGCCCGAAGCCGTGAGTTTTCTCAGCGGGCTTTCGCGGAACTTTGAAGAGCGCCGCCAGCAACTGCTGGAGCGGCGGCGCGGGCGGCAGCGGGAAATCGACCAGGGTGTGATGCCACAGTTGCTGCCGCAAACAGCCTGGATCCGGAACACGGAGTGGGTTGCCGCGCCGATCCCCGCAGATTTGCAGGACCGGCGCGTCGAGATCACCGGGCCGGTGGACCGCAAGATGATCATCAACGCGCTGAACTCCGGCGCCAGCGTGTTCATGGCGGATTTCGAAGATTCCAATTCGCCCACCTGGCGGAACAATCTGGACGGCCAGCTCAACCTGCGCGACGCCGTGAACGGCACGATCGGCTATGTCAGCCCGGAGGGCAAGCGCTACGAACCGGGCCAACGCACCGCCGTGCTGATGGTGCGGCCGCGCGGCTGGCACCTGGACGAGAAGCATTTTCTGGTGGACGGGCGGCCCATCTCGGGGAGTCTGTTCGATTTCGGCCTGTTCTTCTTCCACAATGCCAAGGCGCTGATGGCGAAAGGGACAGCGGTCCGTATTTCTATCTGCCGAAGATGGAGAGCCACCTGGAAGCGCGCCTGTGGAACGACGTTTTCTATTTCGCGCAGACATGAGCTGGGCGTTCCGCGCGGGACGCATTCGCGCCACGGTGCTGATCGAAACGATTCTGGCGGCTTTCGAGATGGACGAGATCATTTATGAGCTGCGGGAGCACTCCGCCGGGCTGAACTGCGGGCGGTGGGACTACATTTTCAGCTTCATCAAGAAATTCCGCAACCGGCCGGACTTCGTGCTGCCCAACCGCGCGCTGGTCACCATGGACCGGCATTTCCTGAGCTCCTACGTGACTCTGCTGATTGAGACCTGCCATCGCCGCGGAGTGCACGCCATGGGGGGCATGGCGGCGCAGATTCCGATCAAGAACGATCCGGCGGCGAACGAGCAGGCGCTCGAGAAAGTGCGGCAGGACAAGCTGCGCGAAGTGCGCGCGGGGCACGATGGGACTTGGGTGGCGCATCCAGGCCTGGTGCCCGTGGCCAAGGAGATTTTCGACGCGCACATGACGGGTCCGAACCAGATGCGGCGGCGGCTGCGAGCGCAAGTGAACGCCGCGGACCTGCTGGCGGTGCCGGATGGCGATATCACCGAAGCCGGCCTGCGGTGGAATATCGACGTGGGCATGCAGTATCTGGAATCGTGGCTGCGCGGCAACGGATGCGTGCCGATCTACAACCTGATGGAAGACGCCGCCACGGCGGAGATTTGCCGCGCGCAGGTGTGGCAATGGGTGAGGCACGGCGCGAAGCTGAGCGACGGTCGTCCTGTGACTGCGGAACTGGTGAAGCTCACGATCGCGGATGTGGCGGAGGGGTTGCGCGGGCCGATCGGCGGGGAGCAGTTGGCGCGCGCCGCGGGGATCTATGAGGAGATGATGACCAGCGAGACGTTTCCGGAGTTCTTGACTCTGGTGGCGTATGAGTATATCGACTGAGTGTGGTTCTTCGTGTCCGATCATTCAGCCCTTTTACAAACATCGAAACCAGGGGCCTTGCCTCGCCTCCAGAAGCGCGCCATACTGATTCGATGGCCCAGCCCTCATCGGGAGAAGGATACTCTTATGACGAATTGCAATAAGCTGCACTGGCGAGTTTGGACGTGCGCCAGCGTGCTCGTGTTACTCGCGTTGGTTGCCGGTCCGCGGCATGCATGCGCCGCCCAACTGCAAGTGAGCTCCAACGCCCCTTACCTGTGCGCTGCGGTGGAGGGCCCCAACACCGTCAATGGAACCCCCGTACTCGCCTATTCGTGCGCCCCCTCATTCGGTCAACAGTGGAACTATATCGGAGGCCAGTTTCAAGGGATCGGCACAACCGCATCGCAGTCTATGTGTCTTGATGTCAAAGGAAACGGGACCACTGCGGGAACGTTGGTCGATTTGTGGGAATGCAACGGCGGCCAAAACCAACAGTGGCAAGTCATCAACGCGGCGGCCACGACTGGCAACGGCGTAATCTTTGGGGTGCAGAGTGAGATGTGCCTGGATAGCGCGGGCGGACCCTCCGTCGGTGGCGGAATACAGCTCATCATCAACACGTGCAATTTCGGGCCTAGCCAGACCTGGATCGTGCGCCGTATGGAGGTCGAGCTAAATACCGGCGCCCCCCACCACTGCGCCGCGGTCCAAGGGAGCAAAACCGCTAACGGCACCCCGGTGATAGCTTACTCCTGCTCAGGGGCATTCAATGACGAGTGGAACCTGAATAAGGGTCAAATTCAGGGACTTGGAACCGTGAGCGGCACGTCGAAGTGCCTCACTTCCGCGGGGACTACCGCCGGGAGTTTGGTAGAGCTATCCACATGCGTCAGCGGTAGTTCAACGCAGGAATGGTGGCTCTTCAGCGGCGCGAGCGATGGATGCGCGTCCTGCACTCTGATCTTCTCGGGGAAGACCGGGCTCTGTCTCGACAGTTCCGGGGGACCTTCGACGGGCGGCGGCACGCAACTCATCATCGACGACTGCACGGCCTCTGCCAGCCAAAACTGGACCGTGCGTTAGGCCAGGGCCGTAGTGAGCTACTTATCATTCACTAATAAGTATAAGGATTTAGTTAAGATCGAAAGTAGCTCACTCCTTTCTTCGTGCCCGATCATACAGCCTATTTACAAACATTTACATAGCGGCCTTGCCTCTCCTCAAGGAAGCGCGCCATACTGAGTCACGATGGGCATGGTGGCTCGTAAGATTTGGCTGCGCGGCGCCTGCGCGATGTTGCCCGCGGCACTCGCCTTGATATTGATTCCGCAGACCGCGCCGACCCAGTCCGCCCCTCCCCCGGCCGCCCCGCCAGGGCTCGAGAAGATTCAGCAATTCGTCTTCATCATGCAGGAGAACCGGAGCTTCGACCACTACTTCGGCACATATCCCGGGGCGGAGGGCATTCCGCCGGGAGTCTGTATACCCAACGGGAAGAGCCCGTGCACCAAGCTTTACCACAACTCCAAGGTAGTCAATCAAGGGGGCCTCCACGATTGGTATAACGCGCTCGCCTGCCTGGATGGCGGGTTGATGGACGGATTCATGGCGGGTTCGACGAACGGCGATGTCATGGGCTGGCACGACTACCACGAAATCCCCAACTACTGGAGTTACGCGAACCTCTATGTGCTGCAAGACCGTCTTTTCGAATCGATTACTTCCTACAGCTTGCCGGCGCATCTCTATATGCTGGCGGCGCAGAGCGGCGGATACTATACCGCCCGGCAGCCGTACCCGGCGTCGTTCAGCTTCCCCGAAATTACTTTGTTGCTCGGCAGCGGCAAAATCAACTGGAAGTATTACGTGAATCGCGGCCCGGCGCCCGGAGCATCGGACGCAGGCGGCGACAGCAGCGACGTCGACGAAACGACTTACACCTTCTGGAACCCCCTGCCGGCGTTTCCGATGGTGAAGAACAATCCCACCCAGTTCAGCCGCCTTACCGACGCGACGCAGTTTTACACGGATGCGCAGAGCGGCAACCTGCCGCAAGTAAGCTGGATAATTCCCAACAGTCACCTGAGCGAGCATCCGCCCGCCAGCATGATCACGGGCATGAATTACGTCACAGGCCTGGTGAACGCGGTAATGAATTCGCCGCAGTGGAGCACTACAGCGATTTTCGTCGCCTGGGACGATTGGGGCGGGTTCTACGATCACGTCACTCCGCCGTTCGTCGACCAGTACGGGCTGGGAATCCGGGTCCCCGGCATGGTGATCAGTCCTTACTCGCGGCAAGGGTATGTGGATCACAAGACTTACTCCTTCGAATCCTGGCTGCGGGTGATGGAAGAGCGTTTCGGAGTCATGCCCATGACCGGGCGCGACAATGCCGCCAACGACATGACCGACGCTTTCGATTTCACGCAGCAGCCGCGCCCGCCTGCGATTCTGAATCCCGCCGGATCGCCTTATCCGCCCGCACTGCAAAATCTGGCGCACCCAGCGGGCACATTGATATCTACTAATGCCGCGTACGGAACTTATGCGCTGGCTCCGGACGCCATCGCGTCGCTTTATGGCGCAGGTTTGGCCCCGATTACTTTGGTGGCCTCATCCACGCCGTTGCCGCTATCGCTGGCCGGCGTCACGGTGAACGTACAGGATAGCGCCGGCGTCACGCGGCCCGCGCCGCTATTCTTTGTCTCTCCCGATCAGATCAACTGCCTGATCCCCAGCGGAACCGCCAGCGGAGTAGCCGCCATCACGGTGAGCGGCGGCGGCGCGACATTCAGCGGCACGGCGATGGTCGGCCCCACGGCTCCAGGTTTGTTCGCGGCTAACTCGGCCGGTTACGGGCCGGTCGCCGCACAGGTGGTGAATGGGTCCATCTATACCGGCACGACGCAGTGCAACTCATCGGGATGCTCCCCTCTACCCATCGACGTGGCGGGGGGATCGACTTATCTGCTGCTTTATGGTACTGGCATCCGGCACGTGAGCTCTTTGGCGGGGGTGGATGTAAAGATCGGCAACATCGACGCCCCGGTGCAGTATGCGGGCGCGCAGAACCAATTTGCCGGACTCGACCAGGTGAATGTGCTCTTGCCGGCGTCGCTCGCGGGACGGGGTCAACTGGTCGTTACCGTTACGGTCAACGGGCAAGCCAGCAACATGGGCGAATTAGCATTCCAATAGCATCCGATTCATCCCGGCCCTTCGTAATACCATGCATGAAGCGGTTATTCCCGGCGCTGATTTTTAGCCTCTCTTTGTGGGCCGGCACGCCCGCTGCCGTCGAATGGGCGCCGTGGTCCGACGATGTATTTGCCCGCGCCAGGCGTGAAGATCGCTTCGTGCTGTTGGATCTGGAGGCGGTTTGGTGCCATTGGTGCCACGTGATGGACGCCACCACTTACCGGGATCCGGAGGCCGTCGCGCTGCTGAAGTCCAAATACATTGCCGTGAAAGTCGATCAGGATTCGCGGCCGGACTTGGCCAGCCGCTACGAAGATTACGGCTGGCCGGCCACCATCGTGTTCGACCGCGATGGCCATGAGATCGTGAAGCGGCAGGGCTACATTTCGCCGCGCGAGATGGTATCCATGCTGCGCGCGATCGTCGACCGATCCGTCGCCGGGGCCGTCGGTGGTGGCGGAACAGCCCATCGGAGTTTGCCGCGAGTCCCGCGCTGTCCGGCGGAGATGCGCGAGCAGCTTGCGGCCAACTACCGCCTGCGATACGATTCCAAGAATGGCAGTTGGGGATTCCAACAGAAGTTTCTCGATTGGGACGGCGTGGAGTATGCCATGCTGCTTGCGCGGCAGGGCGATGCGCAGGCCGAAAAGATGGCGCTGCAGACCCTGACCGCGCAACTCAACTTGATCGATCCGGTGTGGGGCGGCGTCTATCAATATTCCACAGATGGCGACTGGAAGCATCCGCATTTCGAGAAGATCATGCAGTTTCAGGCGGAGAATTTGCGGATCTATGCCACTGGCTTGGCGAGCAATGGCACAAGCCCGAGTATCTGCAGCGCGGCGCCGGCTATCCGCCGGTTTTTGCAGACGTTCCTGACACTCGCCGGACGGCGCATTCTACACCAGCCAGGATGCGGACTTGATCGAGGGCCAGCATAGCGCGGCGTATTTCAAATTGAACGATGCGGCGCGGCGGCATCTGGGTGTTCCGCGCGTGGACCGGCACATCTACGCGCGCGAGAACGGATGGGCGATCGCCGCGCTGCGCCGATGTTATCAGGCTACCGGCGATGCCGACTTGCCTGGCTGACGCGGAGCGCGCGGCGCAGTGGGTGATTGAGCACCGCGCGCTCGAAGGCGGCGGATTCCGGCACGATGAGGAGGATCGCCGCCGGCCCGTATCTGGGCGACACACTCGCCATGGCGCGCGCTTTCTGGGCCTTTACGCCGCCACCCAAGGACCGCGCTTGGCTCGAGCGCGCGCAGCACAGCCTCGAATTCATTGCCGCGAATTTCAGAAACACGGCGGCGCCGGATATGTTACTGCGCGCACCGCCACAGATTCCGCATACCGCCCGCATCCCGAGCGGGATGAAAACGTCGCGTTGGCTCGCGCCGCGAACGCCGCCTGGCGCGCCAGCGGCGACGCGAAATTCCGTAAAATAGCGGAATGAGGCGATGCGTTACGTAGTCACTCCCCAGGTTGCCCGCGCGTACACCGCGCGCCTACCTTGCTGGCCGATGCGGAAATGACGGCGGACGTACTGAATGCGGAAACTCGCGTGCGTGCTGGCGCTGCTATTCGCCGGCCGGCTGTTCGCGCACGCGGCCGCTGACGGTTGGCTCCAAGAATTTCACTGAGCAGATCGTCCTGGGCGAGATCGTGGCGCAGCAACTGGAGCGCCGCCTGGGCGAGAAAGTCGACCGCAAGTTGGACTTGGGCGGCACGCTGCTGGCCCAGCAGGCATTGCGCAACGGCGAAATCGACTTGTACCCCGAATACACCGGAACTGCGCTGACCGCCGTGCTGAAGCTGCCGCCTTCGTCGGATGCGGCGGCCGTGCTGCAGCGCGTGCGCGCCGAATATCGCAAGCGCTGGCGCCTGGAGTGGCTCGATCCGCTGGGTTTCGACAACACTTTCGCCATGGTGGTGCGCGGCCCCGACGCGCGCGCCCAGGGAATCGAAACCCTTAGCGGACGCCGCCCGCCGCAACAGGGCTGGACGCTGGGCGTGGGCTATGAGTTCCTGCAGCGTCCCGACGGATTGCGCGGATTGCTGCCAAACCTATCACCTGCCGCTTTCGGGGTCCCCCAAGAGCATGGATCTGGGCTTGCTTTACAGCGCGCTCGAGCAGAAGCAGGTGGACATGGCCGCGGCCAATGCTACCGACGGGCATGTTATCCGTGCTGGACGTCACCGTGCTGCGTGACGACCGGCACTACTTTCCGCCCTATCAGGCAGCCGTAATCGTGCGCGCCGAAGCTCTGGCGGCGCATCCGGGCTTGCGCGCGGCGCTCGACCAGCTCTCCGGCAAGCTCTCCGCCGCCGCGATGCGCGATTTGAACCACCAGGTGGATGGTAAGCACCGGCCCGGTTTCCGAAGTAGCTCGCGAGTGGCTGGCCACTGTTCGGTAAGTCAATATCACGAATATTGCACTTCGCGGCTGGTGTACTGGTTACCGGCAGGCGGTACGTCACTTACAATGTAACTTAGAGGAGGTTCGTATGTTGAATCGGATCGAGCCGGGTGATTCTGGCGGGATCTCTGATCCTCTGCGCCGGGTTCGCCGCGCAAAAGGATCACAACGATGCGTTCGTGGCCGGCGACCCGAGCCGAGACTCGTATCGCGCAGCAGGTGCGCCATCAGCTTGTGATGCTCCCGTATTATGGCGTCTTCGACGATCTTGCTTTTAGGGTGGACGGCGGCACGGTTACACTACTGGGCGCGGTGAGTCGGCCAAGCCTGAAGTCGGACGCGGAAAATATGGTGAAGCGGATTGAGGGCGTGACACAGGTGGTCAACGAGATCAAAGTGCTGCCGCCTTCGCCCATGGACGATCAGATCCGCCGCGCGCATGTATCGCGCGATATATGGCGATCCGGAGTTATCCACGCGCTACGGATACCGGGCGGTGCCTTCCATTCACATCATCGTCGAGAACGGCCATGTCACCTTGGAAGGCGTGGTGGCAAATGAGATGGACAAGAACATATGCCAATGTGCGCGCTAACAGCGTGCGGAACGTTTTTTCCGTGACGAATAAGTTGCAGGTGGAAGGTTCGTAGCGGATTTGGCCCAGTCTTCGGCCCATTGGTGCAGCGGCAGCAGGGCCGCGAGCAACCGGGCGCCGGGGGCCGTGAGCCCGTAGTCCGCACGTTCATCCTGCTCGACGATGCGTGCGCGCACCAGATCCCGCAGGCGCTGGCTGAGCACGCTGGGCGACATCGGCTCGCAGCGCGCCTGCAAGGCGCGAAAGCCCGAGGCTTTCGTCGCGCAGCTCCCATAGAATGCGCAGAATCCAGCGCCGCCCCAGCAGGTCGAGCAGCGCCATGATGGGACGGCCCGTGCGGGAGCCGCGCACGCTCTTGCCGGGCAATGGTGTCATGCATCGTCTCAATCAGGCATCGTCTTGCGCTTCGATTTTCGAAGCGCTATCCTAAATGCTTCTAATTTCGTAGCAAGGAGACAGTATACCGCATGCCGCCGCCGCGCATCGCCCCGCTGGACCCGCCTTACGAGCCGGAGATCGCCGAAGCCCTCGCCAAATGGATGCCGCCGGGGTCGAAGATCGAGCCTCTGAAGCTGTTCCGCACGCTGATGCGCAGTCCGGAAATCAGTTCCCGCCTGCGCGCGCTGGGCGTCGGGAATTCTGGGCCCGCGCAGCTTGATCGCTCCTCGCGAGCGGGAAATCCTGATCGACCGCACGGCGGCATTGTGCGGCTGCGAGTACGAGTGGGGAGTGCATGCGACGGCCTTCGGCGAGACCGTGGGGCTGACGCCGGAAGCGCTGCGCGCCACGGCCAGCGGCACGCCGCCAAGGCGCTGACCCGGCGTGGACCGAGCGCGACGCACTGCTGGTGCGGCTGGCCGATGAACTGCACCAAACCGCGCACGTCTCGGATCGACTTATGGACCGCGCTCGTCGGCGCACTGGGACGCGCCCCAATTGATCGAGTTGCTGATCATCGCCGGCATGTATCACATGATCGCCTACGTGGCGAATGGCGCGCAGGTGGCGCTCGAAGATTGGGCCGCGCGATTTCCGGAAGGCGGCGGACGGGAAGGTGCGATCTAGTCCAGATCGATATCGCGCCGGGGCGGCGTCAGGTCGGGATTTTCCTTGGCCTGTTTGAGCAACTCGTCAAATTTCTTCTCAAGTACCTTTCCGTGCGATTTTTCCGCTGCGAACTGATTTGCGGAAAACCTCGTCCCGCCGCCCCGCCTCGCCCTTGAGCTTGGCTACGGCCGCGGCCAGATCTTCGATGGGAGGCGGCTTGTCCGGCACCGTGTGCGCGATGACGGCGCGTGTCTCGGGGTCGATTTTCAGAACGGCGCTGCAGCACGGGCAGTCAACCTCGAACAGACCTTGCGGCATAGTGCCCATCGTAGCACCACCCGCTCTGGCATGTGCCCGGATTTCCGCAGGTCGGGGCCATTGTCCCAACGAGCACGACGGGGCTCGGGTCATTGTGCGATAAATTACTAGCTAAACGTTATTACCTATTGTTTGCGTTGACTATAGTGACTATGCTGTAACCAAGGGTTGGGCGGTACCGGCAAATTCCATGGCAAATGAAGAGCCGTTAAATCAGCAGGACGTGAGGTTCCGGCTGTTGTTCGAGGATAACCCTCTGCCCATGTGGGTTTTCGACCGGGAATCGCTGCGTTTTCTGGAGGTTAATCAGGCGGCCATCGTTCGGTACGGCTATACCCGCGAGGAATTTCTGGAGATGACCGTAGCGGATATCCGTCCGCCGGAAGACGTGGCCCGCCTTAAGGAGACGGTGGCCCAATCGAGCGGCCTGGCGAGGCCCGCCCAGTGGCGGCACCGGCTCAAAGACGGGCGGATGATCGAGGTGGAGGTCGCCTCACACACGATTTCGTATGCCGGGCGGCCGGCGGTGCTTTCGGTTCTGCACGACGTCACACAGCGCAATCAGCTCGAAGATCATCTCCGGCAGGCGGGCAAAATGGAAGCCGTCGGCATGCTGGCCGGCGGTATTGCGCACGACTTCAACAACCTGCTGACCATCATCAACGGCTACAGCCATATCTTACTGAACGCGCTTCCGGCGGGCGATCCGAACCACACCGCGGTGGAACAGATCATGAAGGCCGGGGAGCGGGCGGCCACGCTGACGCGGCAATTGCTGGCGTTCAGCCGCAGGCAAGTGCTGCAACCGCGGATCGTGAATCTGAACGATCTGGTGGGCGGTCTGGATACCATGCTGCGGCGATTGATCGGCGAGGACGTGGACCTGCGCTTCGCGCCCGCGCGCGAACTGGGGCAGGTGAATGCCGACCCCGGGCAGTTGGAGCAGGTGGTGATGAACCTGGTGGTGAATGCGCGGGACGCCATGCCCGACGGCGGCGTCCTGAGCATTGAAACCCGCAACGTGGATTTGGATGAGAACTACGTTTGCTCACATGGCACGATTAAGCCGGGCAAGTACGTGGTGCTGGTAGTGAGCGACAACGGCGTGGGGATGGATGCCGATACCCGGTCGCGCCTGTTTCAACCATTCTTCACTACCAAAGCGCAAGGCAAAGGAACGGGCCTTGGGCTGACCACGGTTTTCGGCATCGTAAAGCAGAGCGACGGTTGCGTGGAAGTGTATAGCGAGCCTGGAAAAGGCACGTCGGTGAAGGTTTACCTGCCGCGGGTCGATCAACGCGCCGCGACGGAGACGGAAGCGCCGTTGGCCAAGGTTATGCAGGGCCACGAGACGATCCTGCTGGCGGAGGATGAGGACCTGGTGCGCAACCTGATGCGCGAGACGCTGCGGCGGGATGGCTATAAAGTATTGGATGCGCCCAGCGCGGCCGAAGCCCGGCGGATCGGCGCCGCTTATAAGGGCCCGATTCACCTGCTGATTACAGATGTGGTCATGCCCAAGGAAAGCGGCCGGCATCTGGCGGAGAGCCTTCGCGACCAAACGGCCGGCGATGAAGGTGCTGTTTATGTCGGGTTATGCTGACCATGCGGTGGTCAACGGCGGGTTGTTGCCCGGCGAAGTTGCTTTTCTCCAGAAGCCATTCACGCCGGCGGCGCTGTCCCGCAAAGTGCGGGAGATATTGGGAGAGAGCAACGGCGAGACCACCAAGGGGGCGGGGGGATAGATCCCCTTGAGTTACCGGCCTGCCGCCAGGCGGTCGGCCAGCAAGCGGCGGAAGGCCCGCCCGCCGGATCTTCGCCTGCGCTTTTTCCACGTCGTAGGGCAGCCGGTAGAAGATCAGGAAACGCTCTTCGGCGTTATACACCACGTAGGCCGCGCGGGGATCTCCATCGCGCGGCTGGCCCACAGATCCGGGATTGATCAGGTAGGCGCAATCCGCATCCAGTTCCAGCGTCTGGCGCTCCTCGGACTGGGGCGTCTTGCCGATGGTTTCCACGCGCGCATGGTTCCAGATGAAGCCGCCTTGCAGATGCGTGTGTCCGAAGAATGTCAGAGTGGCATCCAGGTAGGCGAAGACCAACCCGGCGTCGGCCGCGCTCAGAATGTATTCGTCTTCGTCGAGCGGCGAGCCGTGCACGATCTGGAAATCTTCGAGCAGCAGGGGACCTCTGGGCAGATTGCGGATGTACTCCACATTGTCGGGCGTGAGTTCCCTATGCGTCCAGACGGCGGCGGCGCGGGCCACAGGGTTAAACCACTCCAGGTCGTCGAGACCCACGGAGGCTCTATCGTGATTGCCGCGGACCACGGCAGCCACGTGCGCGCGCACCCACTCGGTGACGGCATTGGGGTCCGCGCCGTAGCCGATCAGGTCGCCGCAGCAAAGCACCCGGTCGTACTTGCCCTGGGCGTGTTCCAGCACGGCTTGCAAGCCTTCCCAATTGGCGTGTATGTCGCTCAGAATCAGATATCGCACGCCGGCGCTTATGCCTTTCTCAAGCGGAGCAGCGCGATTTCGGGAGGCGCGCCGATGCGCATGGGGATGCCGATGGTCCCGATTCCCCGCGTGACATATTCCGCAGCCGCTGCCGTCACGGTACAGCCCGTAAACGAAGGGCGTGAAGAATCGCGCGGCGTTGACGGGTTGGCGCAAGATCTCAACCGTCACCTGGCCGCCATGCGTGTGGCCGGCCAGCGTCAAATCAAATCCTTTCTTCACCGCCACGGGAAAGACATCCGGATTGTGCGACAAAAGCATGTTATACGCGCCCGGAAGAACCAGCCGCTCCGGCGTCGCGCAGATAGGTCTTGCCGGACCGCTGGTAGTCGACGCCGGCCACATTCAGCACGGCATCGCCAAAGCGCAACGGCTGCGCCCGTCCGCGCAGGAATGGAATACCGAGACGCGCGCCCTGGCGTTCGGTGTAATCCTCGGCCATGGCGTAGTTCTCGTGATTGCCCATGCATGCCAGAATACCGGCGTCCGCGCGCAAGCGCGCAAGCTGCCGCAGACAGGCATCCAGCGGGTCGCCGGCGGCGGTGATCAGGTCGCCTGTGACCAGCGTCAGATGCGGACGCAATTCATTGGCGCTATCGATGACGCGGGCCAGATCCTTCTCGGAGAGGAAGGCGCTGAGGTGGATGTCGCTCAACTGCACGCAGGCGCAGCCCGTCCAGACCGGCGGGGAGATTGGGGATGGGGATCTCCACTTCGCGCACCCGGAAATCCAGGCGCTCGATGAACGCGCCGTAGCCCACCAGTGCGAACGGGGCAGCGATCAGCGCGCCTCCGGTGGCGTTCAGCAGCCGGCGGCGGGTAGGATTGAATGTGGGCCGCGCGAAGCGGTCCGTTAGGAGGTCGGAAGGCGCGGTAAGCGAGATAACTCGCGGTGGAACCGAAAAGCCAGATCTCCGCGACGGCCCCGGACACCTGCGAGGCGCTGGCGGGCAGCTTGTAGCGGCTGACCAGGAAGGAAAATGCCAAGGCCAATCCCACTGCCATGAGGACGTAAAAGACATACAGGAACCAGCGCACGGCGCGCATGGCGCGCGGGGAGAGCCTGCGCCCGGCAGCGGACAGAAACTGCCGGCTCATATGCCACTGGGTGAGAAAGACGATGAATATGGCTAGAAGATCGAACGGAGTGTGCAAGAAAGCATCCCTACGTCATTCATTCTAACTGAGACGCCCACCACGCATGGAGTGAGTATTCCGGCGGCGGCGATTGCGGCGGTCTCGGAGCGCAGGATCAGCGGGCCGAGCGAGACAGGCAGCCATCCGGCAGCGGCGGCGGCGGCGCTTTCGGCATCTGTCCAGCCGCCTTCCGGACCGGTAAGCAATGCGATGGAATCGGCGGCATGGCGTTCGGCCGGCGGCGGGATGGCGGAGAGCAGCGGCGGCGCGCCGGGCTTCTCATCGAGGAAATAGCGCAGGCCGGCAGTGGTTGCGATGGCCGCCGCCAGCGGTTGCGGCTCCGCGATTTCCGGCGGAGCCAGGCGGCGCGCCTGCTGGCTGCTCTCGTGCGCGATGCGCCGCCAGCGTTCCGCGCGTTTCCGGGCGGCTTCGCAGCAGTCCCTTCCCGGTGCGCGCGGCATTCACGGGGACGATGGCGGATACGCCCAGTTCGGTGGCTTTCTCGACCAGCCACTCGAAACGATCGAACTTGACGATGGCGGCGAGGAGCGTGAGGCGGACGGGCGGCGGGGGAGGGTTCAGAGCTTCGATGACGCGAAAGGTCACCCGGTTGGTTTCGACGGAGGAGATCTCGGCCAGGTAGAGGTCCGCACCATCGGAGATTTCGTATTGTTGTCCGGGTTCGGCGCGCAGCACGCTGGGCGAGATGGCGGGCGTCATCGCCATGCAATGCGGCGAGGTTGTCCCGGATTCGATCGACCAGGAAGCGGCGGCGGGCCATGTGACGATGGTCGCACGGTTACCGTCTTACAATACAAGGTGATGATCGCTTTGCTGCGCGGCGTGCTGGCTGAAAAACATCCAAACCAGGCGGTGGTGGATGTGGGCGGCGTGGGCTACGACGTGACGATCCCGGTCTCGACCTACGCGCATCTGCCGGAAGCCGGCTCCGAAGTGCGGCTGCGCATCCATACGCATGTGCGCGAGGACGCCCTGGCGCTCTACGGCTTTCTTACGCAGGACGAGAAGGCGCTGTTCGAGAAGCTGATCTCGGTGAGCGGCATCGGCCCGAAGATGGCGATGAAGGTGCTTTCGGGCATCCCGGCGGCGGACCTGATCGGCAGCATCCGCCGGGGCGAGGTGGACCGGCTGGTGCGCATTCCCGGCGTGGGCAAGAAAACCGCCGAGCGCATGGTGCTGGAACTGCGCGACAAGATGCCGGCTCCCTCGGGCGAAGAGCCGGCGGCCGCCACGGGCGCATCCAGCGCGGCATTGACAGCGGTCGAGCAGGACGTGCTCTCGGCGCTGCTGAACCTCGGCTGCGCGCGTCCGGCCGCGGAGGCCGCCGTGCGCAAGGCGCGCGTGGGCGGCGCTCCGCCGGCCCCCGACACCGATTTCGAACCGCTTTTCCGGCGCGCTTTGGAACTGGTACGGTAAGCTGAAATCGAATGCCCGATCGGGAACTTGTTTCCGGCGCGCGCCAGCCTGAGGATGCGCAGTTCGAAGCGGGACTGCGCCCACGCAGCCTGGCCGAGTTCGCCGGCCAGAAGAAGCTGAAGGACAATCTCTCCATCGCCATCGAAGCCGCCCGCATGCGGGGCGAGGCCATGGATCATGTGCTGCTCTACGGGCCTCCCGGCCTCGGCAAAACCACGCTGGCCTGCATCATCGCCGAGGAACTGCAGGCGCCGATCACGATCACCTCCGGGCCGGTGCTGCAAAAGAAGCTGGACCTTACCGGCATCCTGAGCAATATCCGCGCGCGGCAGGTGTTCTTCATCGACGAGATCCACCGGCTGATGCCGGATGTGGAAGAGATGCTGTATTCGGCGCTGGAGGATTTCCGGGTGGACATCCTGGTGGGCGCAGGCCCCGGCGCGCGCACGCATTCGCTGCCGATGCCGCGCTTCACGGCCATCGGCGCGACGACGCGGCAAGGGCTGATCAGCGCGCCGCTGCGGGGCCGTTTCGGATTGGTGCTGCGTCTCGATCCTTACGCGGTGGAGGAATTGAAGATCATCGTGGAGCGCTCGGCCCGCCTGTTGGGGGTAGCCATCGACGACGCCGCGGCGGAAGAGCTCGCGCGCCGCTGCCGGGGCACGCCGCGCATCGCCAATCGCCTGCTGCGCCGCGTACGCGATTACGCGCAGGTGCGAGCCGACGGGCGCATTACACAAACAGTGGCGCAGACCGCGCTGAACCTGCTCGAAGTGGACCGCTACGGCCTCGACGAAATCGACCAGAAGATCATGTTGACGATCCTTGAGAAATACCGCGGCGGTCCGGTGGGGCTGAATACCATTGCCGCGTCAATCTCCGAAGAGGCGGACACCATCGAAGAAGTCTACGAGCCGTATCTGATTCAACTGGGCTTCCTGAACCGCACGCCGCGCGGCCGGGTGGCCACGGAAGCGGCCTACGAATACTTTCACATCGAGCGGCGTTTTCGTGGCGATCATCCAGCCCTGTTTTGAAGTTACCGGACATTGAAGAGGATGAAAAAGGCGTACCTGGGGCTAGGGTCGAACCTGGGCGACCGCGAGCAGATGTTGCAGCGGGCGTTGCGCGCGCTCGAATCGCCGCAATTGCATATCCTGCGAGTTTCGCCTCTATACGAAACCGAACCCGTGGATGTTCCCGGCCAGCACTGGTTCCTGAACCTGGTGGCGGAAGCCGAGACGGACTTGTTCCCCTTGCAGTTGCTGCACCGGACGGCCAAAGTGGAAGCCCAACTCGGCCGCCGGCGCCTCGCTCTTAAAGGACCGCGCACGATCGACATCGACATCCTGCTTTTTGGAAACGCTGTGGTGGCTACGCCCGCGCTCGAGGTTCCGCATCCCCGATTTCGCGAGCGCCGCTTTGTGCTGGCGCCGCTGGCGGACCTCGCTCCGGAGCTACGCGATCCGGTGACCGGCAAGACCATCCGCGAACTGCTGGGGGAAGTGCAAGGGCAGGCCGTGCGGCGGTATATGAGCTAAAATCGGACGACAGTGTTGGATAGCGCCCATGGCGAAGATGTTCCAGATCAAGTGGGTGAGCGGTATCAGCGAGGATACCGCGCGCGCCAAGACAGGCAAGAAATGGGGCGAGTGGTACAAGATTCTGGACAAGGCCGGCGCACGCATGATGGACCACGCCGAAATCGTGCAATTCTGCCACGAAAAGCATGGCCTGTCCCAGTGGTGGGGCCAGTTGGTGGCGCTGGGCTACGAGCAGGAGAACGGGCATACCCACTGACGCGCCAGCGCAGCACCCGCCCCGAAGCGACCTGCAGCAAGACTTTGGCGGCTCCCCTGGCCGCGGTGTGGGACGCGTGGCAGGTCAGGAGGCGCGGGCGCCTTGGCTGCCGGATCTCACATTGCAGGTCGGCAAGTCCACGCCGCACAAAGTCCTGCACTTCGATCTGGCCGATCAACTCGCGCGTGGCGGTGAAGTTCTCGGAAAAATCCGGCAAAACCAGAGTAGCCGTGGTGCATGCGCGGTTGCAGGCCGAGGATATCGAGCGCTGGAAGGAATATTGGGCCGCGGCCCTGGTCCGGTTGAACGGCGTGGTGACGGGCTGAAGCGAGATACACTCGTCTGGTATGCGAAAAGCGATTCTCTGCCTGACTGTGGCACTGGCTGCGTTCGGGCAGCAGCGGCAGCAGTTCAACGATGGCGACGCGCATGGCGATGCGCCGTATTTGATCGAGGAAGGCTGGACGCCGCTGTTGAATGGCCACGATCTCGCGGGCTGGCACGGGCTCGGATCGGGGCGGAGCGATTGGCTGACCACGCCGGGCATCATTTGGGAACGCCTGTTGGGTCCCACGCGCCTTTCCGCGGCGCCCGGGCCGGGTGACCGCATCCTGAATGGCCTGAACGGCAGGACCGCAAACCTGATCAGCGACCGGAAATTCGGCGACATCGAGTTGTACGTGGAGTTCATGCTGGCGAAGGGATCCAACTCAGGCGTCTATATGCACAGCCTGTATGAGTGCCAGATCTTCGATAGCTGGGGATCGACCGAACCGATGACCTCATCGGACGGCGGCGGCATCTATCACCGGTGGATCGACAACAAAGGGGTGGGCGGGTCCGCGCCGAGCCGCAACGCCTCCCGGCGGCCGGGCGAGTGGCAGTCGTACCACATCTGGTTCCGCGCACCGCGGTTTGACGCGTCCGGCAAGAAGACGGAGAACGCGAGATATATCCGAGTGGTGTTCAACGGCCTGTCGGTGCAGAACAATGTAGAAGTGGATGGGCCCACGCGGGCGGCCAACAACATTCCGGAGGCGGCGGAGAATCCGATCATGCTGCAGGGGGATCACGGGCCGGTAGCGTTCCGGAATATTTATTGGCGGCCGCTACGGGACATTATCGAGCGGTAAGCTCCTAAGTAACAGCCCGCAAAACGGCGCGTGGGCAGTTATTCGAAGGCGTTGAGGCGCCCCCGCGCCTTTGCGGGCTAGCTGCGGCGCAGATAGTGGTCCTGGCCCGTGAGCCAATCCGTACGGATGGGGCTGAAGATATCCAGATCGAGTGTGTCTTCGAGCGCCACCGCGCTATGCGGCACGTTGGAGGGGATGCGCAACACCTGGCCCGCCGATACCACGATCTTCTGGCCCTCGATCTCAAACTCCAGGGCGCCCACCAGGATGTACGTGATCTGCTCGCTCTCGTGGTGATGTTCGGGCACCTCGCCGCCCTTGGCGATGAAGACCTGCGCCACCATGGCTTTTTCGCCCACGACCATCTTGCGCCAGATATGCGGATTCAGGACTTCCTTTTCGAGGCTCTCCCACGTGTAGTGTTCCATATTGCCAGTTTACAAACAATTGATTTCGGCGGCGAATGACATACAATTGTCTGGGGGGAATTGGATCGTCATTAGTGATTTAGCAGGTTCTGGAAAGATGCCTGGCTCCACGAAAGGAAAACTTATGAACTTACATAAAGGATTCGCACTTAGTCTGGCGCTTCTTACTCTTCTCGGCCTGACCGCCGCGGGAGCCAGCGCCGAAACTGTATCTAGAGGGAGCTTTACCTGCCCGTCAGGCCTATTGGGGAGACTGCCTACTGCCTGCCGGCGATTACACTCTATCGCTGGACCGGGAAACATCTGGAGTAGAACTGGTCTTCCGTCCAGGGCGAAGGCATTTCCCGGCCATCATCATGCTCCCACGGGCGCCGCCGGAATGTCCGGTCAGTTGCCTCAAGGTGGATGAAATCTCCGGCGCGTATGTGATTCGGGAATTTGACGCCGGACGATCGAACGGCTGGTCGTATCCAAAGCTTCCGTAAGCCCGGCTCGGGCGCCAATGCGCTCAGCGAAGCGTGACACGGCCGGCTGCCTGTTCTGGAATCCGCCGCGGCGCCGGCTTCTGATTGCGGCGGGACTCTCAAGCCCGCACGAGGCGTGAGATCCCACTCTCTATCAATCCGATCCCTTGCAACAACTCCTGAAACCGCGGCTCTCCAGGCGTAGACCGTCGAAGCGCGGCTCGACTCTCAGCCAAGTCAACCAGACATCCCGTTCCGCATACGCCTGGTCCAGCAACTCCAGCGCGCGCGTCGCTGATCTCCCAGACCGGCGTACACCAGGCCCAACCAATACGGCGAGACATAACGATGCCGGACAAGATCCTCCAGTTCGCCGAAGAATAGTGCCGAGGCCGCGGCGGATTCTCCGCCGCCGCGTGTGACGTACGCCAGAGCCGCCAGCACCGCCGGTTGGTCCCCGAACAGGTGCGCGCATTCGACAATTCCACAATGGCATCCTCCGTCAGACCCATCTGCGCATAAGCCAGGCCCAAGCGTGTATTGCGCCGCGCCGAACTTAGGTTCCATCGCCAGCACTTTCCAGGATTGTTCCGACGCGCCCTGAAAATCGCGCGCCGTATAAAGACCCCATGCCACCCCTACGTTGAACACGGCGACAAGGGATCGATTTCTTCGGCGCGCCGAAGTTCCCGTAGCGCATCGTCCGCTTTGCCCACGGCCGCCAGATGCGCGCCATAAGCCTGATGCGCGATCGCGGAATTGGAACTCAACACCAGGGCGGTAAGGTACTCCGCTTCCGCGCCCGCCCAATCCCATTCAAATAGCCTCTTCACGCTGGCCAGCGACGGCGTGCGCGTCTCCCAGGTCCTGCTGCGCCCTCAACGCGCTCAGGGCCATCTCTTTCGCGCGCGGATAAACTTCGCCGGCGGCGCCATGTTCAGCAATGCAGACAGGCAATACGCGTCCGCCAGTCCCGCGAAAGCGAAGTGCGCAGTCCGGATTCTGCGCCAGCGCGGCATTGAAATGCGCCACGCCCTTATGCAGATCCTCTTCGGTCAGCTTATGGCAGAAGTATCGGCCCTTCAGGCAGTCTTGCGGAAGGTCGCCGCCGCAGTGGCATTCGAGTGGACCAATTGGATACGCGATCACGCGCGCGCCGCTGTGTTCACCTCTTCCACGGCGCGGATGCGAAGCAGATATCCCAGCCCCGTGCGGGTTTCAATGAAGCGCGCGCTGCGCGAAGTGTCGCCCAACGCCCGGCGCAACGCGTTCACGGCGGTATTCAGGCTGCGGTCGAAACTCACATGCAAGCCCGGCCAAAGATATTGCGCGAGATCGTTGCGCATCACCAGTTGGCCCGGCGTTCGCAATCAGAACATTCCAAAATCTGAAACGGCTTCCGCTGCAGTTTGATGCGAATGCCGTGTTTGCGCAGCTCCCGGTTGTCGAGATCCACCTCAAACACCCCAAAGCGCATCTCGGATGACCGCTCATGGGTTTTGGCGCGGGAAATGACATGAACGGATCAAACCCTTTCAAATCCATTATTTCCGTCATCAGAAACAATTGACTCCCTGCTGATAAACCTCACGCGCGGTCCATCTCATCTACTGCATAGACGAAGCAAAAGCCTCAAAAGGTTCACCTTAGGGGTCATATAAAAAAGGAGAATAAACAATGAACGTACGGAAACAATTCCCAATAGCCGTGGCGCTGATGGCGTTGGCGCTGGGTTTGACCATGGTGCCAGCGAGCGCGCAACCGGCAATCAAGGGTACTTTCGAGCTACCCGCGGCGGCGTACTTAGGGCGATACACTGTTGCAGCCGGGCCAGTACAGCATCTGGATGAGCACGGAAGAGGATCTGGCGCACGTGCCGGTGATCCATCTCAGCGGAGAAGGCATCCAGAAGACGGTTCTGGCAATTGCCACGGCCGCAGCATGAATCCGGGCGCAACTACCTGGAGATCGCGGACGTGAACGGCACCTATGTGGTGCGGGCGTTCGACTCGGGTCTGCTCGGAAATCGTTTGCGTTTGGCGTGACCAAGACGGTCAAGAACAAAGCGTTGCGCGCCAGCGCCGAGACCGGCCATGGAGAGTCCGGTGACGTTGGCGGCAGGCTTCTAAACCGCGCGCGTCTGTGATGTAACCGCACGCAAGGTTGCGTGTGGGTTTCGATTGGGGCCGGCCACGTAGCCGGGAGTCCCCACCGTGCCTCCGTAAGCTTTTCCCTGCCACTAGCTGTCGATCTGCGAAGCACAGCACCCCCAAGCGCGATGTGTTACTCTGAAATTTCCATGTGCCAGCCCGTGTGAGCGAAGCCTTCGTGCTTCGCACTTATCCCCTGAAGGAAGCGGACCTCGTCGTCAGCTTTCTGGCTCGCGACCAGGGGAAACTGCGCGGCGTGGCCAAGCGGGCGCGCCGGCCGAAGAGCCCGTTCGGCGCCGGATTGGAACGGCTCTCGCAAGTGCGCCTGTCGTATTTCCAACGCGAGAACAGGGAACTGGTCAACCTGGATTCCTGCGATCTGCTGGTCTCGCAATTCCGGTTGTTATCGGACTACGGGGCGGCGGTGGCGCTGGATTTTTTCGCGGAAGATTACAGATCAGTTACTGCCGCCGGCCGAGCCAAACGACCGATTTTTCCGTCTGCTGGCGGCGGTGCTGGAACATCTGCGGTCGGCGGAGGATCCCGGCGGAGTGTGGCGCGCGGCGACTTACTTCAGCCTGTGGGCGGTACGGCTATCCGGCCTTCTGCCGGAGTTGAATGTCTGTCTCGGTTGCGGCAGCGTGCTGGACGACAGGCGCCGCGCGCGAGCGGGCCTTTTTTATGCGCGGGCCGGACGGGATTGTTGTGCGGCGAATGCCGCCGGACGGCGGGCGCGGGTAGTTGGGAGTTGAGCGCGGAATCGAGAGTGGTGGCGGAAGAGATGTTGCGCAAGCCGGTCGCGCAAATGGGACAGGCGGGGTGGTCGCGGGAGACGTGCGCGGACCTGCGCCGCTTCCTTACCCAGCAGATCGAGCAACACATCGAGCGCAAACTGCTCACACCGCCGGTGCTCGAAGCGGGATAGACGATGTTTTCGGAAATAATCGCGAACTCATAGGAGAAGATGATGAAAAAGTATGTTTACCAATTCGGTCCCGGGGGGGCCGATGGCGACGGAAAAATGAAGGAGACGCTGGGCGGCAAAGGCGCCGGGTTGGCCGAAATGTGCCGCGCGCATCTGCCGGTACCACCTGGCTTCACCATCTCGACGGAAGTCTGCAATATCTATTTCCAGAACCAGAACCATGTGCCGGCGGAGATCCACAAGGAGATGCTGGCAGCGCTCGAGAAGCTCCAGAAGGCAATGGGACAGACGCTGGGCGACACCGAAAATCCGCTGCTGGTGAGCGTGCGGTCGGGCGCCAAGTTCTCCATGCCGGGCATGATGGACACCGTGCTCAACCTCGGGTTGAACGATAGGACCGTGCTGGCGTTGGAACGTAAGAGCGCCAATCCGCGGTTCGCTTACGATTGCTACCGCCGCTTCATCCAGATGTTCGGCAATGTGGTGCTGGATATCGAGAAGCACGATTTCGATCAGATCTTCGACGCGCGCAAGAAGAAGGCCAAAGCCAAGTTCGATACGGACCTGACAGCCGAGGACCTGAAGGCCGTCATCGCCGATTACCAGAAGCTGGTGCAGAAGAAGACCGGCAAGCCGTTCCCGCAGGAAGCCGTCGAGCAGCTCGCCATGTCGCGCGACGCGGTGTTCCGCTCCTGGTTTAACGCCCGCGCCAAACACTACCGCCGGATGAACGGCATCCCCGACAACCTGGGCACCGCGGTCAACGTGCAGGCCATGGTGTTCGGCAACATGGGCGATACTTCGGCCACGGGGGTGGGCTTCACGCGCAACCCGTCCACCGGCGAGAAGGTTTTCTACGGCGAGTTTCTAGTGAACGCGCAGGGCGAGGACGTGGTCTCCGGCGTGCGCACGCCGCAACCCATCGAAGCGCTCGAAACCCTGATGCCCGAGGCATATAAGGAGCTTCGCAAAATCACGACCAACCTGGAGCAGCACTATCGCGACGTGCAGGATTTCGAGTTCACCATCCAGGACAAGAAACTGTACATGCTGCAAACGCGCAACGGCAAGCGCACCGGCCCGGCGGCCGTACGCATCGCGGTGGAGATGGTGAACGAAGGACTCATCGACAAGGAAGAAGCCATCCAACGCGTGGATCCGCAGCAGCTCGATCAGCTTCTGCATCCGGTGCTGGATCCGGCTTCGAAGAAGACTCTGGGCGTCATTGCCAAGGGACTGCCGGCATCTCCGGGCGCCGCCGTCGGCCGCGTGGTATTCACGGCTGGAGAGGCGGTCAACCAGTGCAAGCAGGGGCCCGTAATTCTGGTGCGCGCGGAAACCGAGCCGAACGACATTCAGGGCATGGAAGTGGCCAAGGGCATTCTCACATCGCGCGGCGGCATGACCAGCCATGCAGCGGTGGTCTGCCGCGGCATGGGAACGCCTTGTGTGGCCGGCGCGGGCGCCATCGAGGTCAGCGAGCGTCAGAAGCAGATGAGCGTTTCCGTGAATGGCAAGAAGATGACCCTCAAGGAAGGCGACTGGCTGTCGCTCGATGGGTCCACCGGAGAAGTTTTCGCGGGGCAGGCCAATACGCTCGACGCGGATCCCACATCCGGCGTGCTGGCATCGTTCATGGAGTGGGCGGATGTGTTTCGTGGTAAGTTCGCCGTACGCGCCAACGCGGACATCCCCCGCGATGCGCAGATGGCCCGGAAGTTCGGGGCCGAGGGCATCGGGCTCTGCCGCACCGAGCATATGTTCTTCGCCGAGGACCGTATCCCGCACATGCAGGCCATGATTCTGGCGCGCGACGAAAAGACCCGCCGCAAGTTCCTGGCGAAACTGCTGCCCATGCAGCGCAAGGATTTCGCCGGCCTCTTCACGGCCATGGACGGATTTCCGGTGCTGATCCGCACGCTCGATCCACCGCTGCACGAATTCCTGCCCAAGCGCGAGCAACTCATGGTGGATTTGGCCAAGCTGCCGGGTGCGGACATCAGGGCCAAACGCGAGATGGTCGCGCACTACGAGCGCTTTGGCGCAACCGTCAAGGATTTGAAAAAGGTCCTGACCGAGCTGCTGGAGCGCGTGGAACAGCTTCACGAGTTCAATCCCATGCTTGGCCTGCGCGGATGCCGGCTGGGCATCACCTACCCCGAGATCACCGAAATGCAGGCGCGGGCTATCTTCGAAGCCGCCGTACAGGTGACCAAGAAGGGCGTCAAAGTGATTCCGCAAATCGAGATTCCGCTGATCGGCTCGGTGGAGGAGCTCGAGAACCAGAAAAAGGTGGTCGTGGAGGTCGCCGCGGAAGTGCTGGGAAAAGCCGGCATGCCAGACTTCCAGTACGCGGTCGGCTGCATGATCGAGATACCGCGCGCCGCACTTACGGCCGACTTAGTAGCCAAGGAAGCGGACTTCTTCAGCTTTGGCACTAACGACTTGACGCAGACTACCATGGGTCTCTCCCGCGATGATTACACGCGGTTCCAGAAGCAGTATGAGGAGGCCAAGATCTTCAAGCACGATCCATTTGCCGTGCTCGATCAGCAAGGCGTGGGCAAGCTGATGGAGATGTGCGTGAAGCTGGGCCGCCAGACCAAACCGGATCTCGAAATAGGGATTTGCGGCGAACATGGCGGCGAGCCTAACTCAGTGCAGTTCTGTTACCGCATCGGCATGAACTACGTGTCATGCTCGCCGTATCGTGTGCCGATTGCCAGGTTGGCGGCGGCGCAGGCGGCGATTTCCGGCGACAAAGCGGAAGCCATGCGCACGGCCTAAAATTCGGTGGGGCAGGCCATCGCCTTTTGTGGCCTGCCCCTTTCTTTTTCCGCGCGCTGGAGCTATGATCGATCCGCCTCGCAGCACTAGCGCTCATCATCGGATGCTCCGCCGCACTCGCCCAGCCCCTACACGAGACAGTATCGGGTGTTTTTCAGGTGGTGGTGGTTGCGGAGAACCTCGGCAAAACTGGCGCTGCATCCCGGAAGTTCCCGCAGTACAGTCTGCCGACAGGCAAGGGGAGTCCCGTCCGGTCTAGCCCCTGGCACCTACCCCGTCCAAATCCAGATAGGATCTTTCCTCAGCAACGCGCCCATCATCACGAAGAACTGAGGTATTTCACCCGTCCGCAGCCGTCGCTAGTGGCCAGGCTCGCGTCATCCGCACTGCTCGACCTCGGCCATAATGTCCTGAATAGTCGCCTTCTCCAGCCACAGATGACGGTCGCGAGTGTAATCGCCGCTGCCTGCCCGGTATATGCGCAAGAAGCGCGCTACTCCATTCGCGCCCAGCTCACGACCGAGAATCGCCAGCGCGTGCCGTTCGAATTCCTCGTCAGTCATGTTAGCGGCCTGCATTACGTACGGACCTCTCGATACCACAATAGCGGGTTCTCGACCCTGATCCGCAACTCCCCGGCGTTCCGGCGGGCGGCGGCGCAGGCCGCGATATCGGGGAAAAGGCGGAAGCCATGCGCACGGCCTAGTCGGCGTGCAGTACGGCGGCCGGGTCGATCCGCACCGCGCGGACCACGGCCGGCATGGCGGCCAGCATGGCGGCCGCCAGAATGGTAGCAGGCCGGAATCGCCAGAGCGCCAGGCCCAGAGGGCTTCACCTGATAGAGCAGCGCGTCGATGTATCGCACCGATGCCATTCCCAGCGCGAGGCCCGCGAGGGCTCCCAGCAGCACCACGGCAAAAATATCGGCGGTGACCCGGCGCGCGATGTCGGCGGCCGGCGCGCCGATCGCCATGCGAATGCCGATTTCGCGGCGGCGCTGCAGTACGGAGTAATCCAGCACGCCGTACAGGCCAACACCGGCGAGCAACAGCGCGACCATGGCGAAGAACAGCGCCAGCATCGCCAGCAGCCGTTCGCGGACGGTGTGTGAATCGTCGATTTCCCGCTGCGTGCGGATGTTGCTGACGCGGAATTCCGGCCGCGCGCGCGGCACTTCCCGGCGCAGGATCGAAGCCAGCGCCATGGGGTTCGCGCCGGAGGTGCGCACCATGAAGGTCGCGGAGCCGACCGGCTGCGGCGCGCCTTTTTCGTTCACGGAATGGAACGGCACATAAGCCACCGGCAAAATGGCTCCCGCATGTCGCTGGTAGGGAGCATCGCGCACCACGCCGACGACCTGGAAGCGTAAGATCGCCTTTTGCGAACGCGACATCCGATCGGTCGCAGCCGTTGAAATACTGCTTCACGAATGTTTCGTTGACGATGGCCTGCGCCGGGTGACGTGTCGTCCGGGCGGAAGTCCGCGCCTTCGACGAAGGGAATCTTCATGGTGTCCACCCAACCCGGCGAAACGCTGCAGAAAGTACGCCAGTACAGGGCCGGGAGGCGCGCCGTTGACCGAAATGAAGCCATTCCAGGCTCCCCCACCGAGGAGGGGCCATCCGGCCAGAGCAACGCTCTGGACACCAGGGATGGTCCGCAGATGTTCGGCCACCTGGTCCCAAAAAACCGGCGGCTGAGCCTGCGCCGTGACGGTTTCCAGATTGACAAGCCGCGCGGCGGAAAATCCGAGGGGCTCGATGCGACAAACGGTCGAAGGTGGTCACAAACAAGCCGGCGACGAAAAGCACGAGAAAACAGAAGGCGCTCTGCGCGGCGATCAGCGCATGCATCGAACGGCGCCGGGCATGCGGATCCGATCCGCCTTTGAGGGCGCTCGCCGGGTTCACCGCGGAAGCGCGCAGCGCCGGCGCCAGGCCGAACAGGAACGTCACGGCCAGCGTCAGCGCCAGACCGAATCCCAGAACCCGCCAGTCGGCCGGAAGCGACAGGCGCGCCGGATTATCCGGCGGGTTGATCATGCCGACGACGAACGGCGCCGACCACCAGGCGAACACGCCACCCATGGCCGCGGCCAGGAAAGCGATCATGGCGCTTTCGACGAGCACCAGTTGCACGAGGCGCCCGCGCCCCGCGCCGATGGAGACGCGCAGGGCCATCTCGCGCGCCCGCGCCGCCGCTTGCGCCGTCATCAGGTTGGCGACGTTGGCGCACGCAATCAGCAGCACCAGCGCCACCAGCACGGCCAGAGCCAGCAGGGCGGGGCGGTAATTCTGCTGTAAGCCGGAGGCGCCCGCGGCCGCCGGCTCCATCACCACGGTTTGGTCGAGGAACTTAGCTATGTCTTCTTTGACTCATGCCGCTGAAGCCCTTGGCCCGCTCCTCCTCGAAGGCCCGGGAGGTGGCGTGCAGCTTGGCGCGCACGGGTTCCACGGCAACGCCCGGCTTCAGGTAGCACCAGCGTGCGGTGCCAAGTCCAGTCGTCATGGACGGCGCCGGGATGCATCATCGTGGGAACGAAGATATCGGTCACCGTGCCCGGTTTCGGTGCCGGTGAAGGTCGGGCTGACCACGCCCACGATTTGATACAGACGGCCCGCCATGCGAAACGTGCGGCCGACGGCTTGCGGATCGCGGGCGAAACGGCGAGTCCAATAGTCGTAGGAGAGCACGGCATAGGGATGCGCGCCCGGATGCAGATCGTCGTTTTCGGTGAGCAGACGCCCGACGGCGGGCCGCAGCCCGAAGGAGCCGAACATCCACCCCGAAACATATTGCAGATAGGCTTTCTCGGTATCCTGATCGGAGCGGTAGGTGAGGTCCGTGCGCTCCGCATAAGAGACGGCGATCAATTCGGCGCGATCTTTCACGGCGGCGCGCATCAGACGGAATGCGGGATATGCCCAGCCGTCGAAGGACGCGGGCTTGCCGTCTAAATCGATGCCCTGTGCGAGCGAGATCGTAGAGCCGCTCAGGATGGGCCACGGGCAGAGGGCGCAGCAGCAGGGCGTCGATGAGGCGAAATGCGGAGGCGCAGGCTCCGATGCCGAGAGCCAGGGACAGAACGGCCGCGGCGGAAGTCACTTTTCGCTTGGCGAGCTGCCGCCAACCGAAGACGGCATCGGCGCGGAGCGAATCGAGCCACGGGAGCAGGCGCAGGTCGCGGCTCTCGTCGCGCTGGCGCAGCGGGGAGCCGAATGCGCGGCGGACTTCGGCGGGGTCGCGGCCCCGTGCATGGCTTCCGCGATATGGGACTGCAACTCTTCGTCGATTTCGCGGTTCAATCGATCACCGCGAAGTACGTTTGTTAAGCGCGACCACCAGGGCATGACAGGTTCTCCTTAGACATCCTAGTATATAGACGTCTGAGTATTGAAAAAGTTCAGAAGAAACCTGGCGAAGGCATGCTGTAAGACATATTAAGATAATATAAGATAAGATATGGCCGCACGGGGTAACACCAAGACCATTACCGTCAGCTTTCCGGTGGAGCTGGCGGAACAGGCCGAGCACCTCGCCAAGACCGAAAGCCGCACCATGAGCGAACTGTTTCGCGAGGCCTTCCGCACCTATCGCGTAGAAGCGGTACGTAAACGCCTGGAGGCCGGCAACGCCTATACCCAAGCTCGTGCCGCTCACCTGTATACAGAGGCGGATGTCGAACTTCTGGTCGATGAGACACGCGCCGAACTCAGAGCGGGGCATCCAAAACGGCGGTGATCGTCGTCTTCGATAGCGGGATCTGGGTCTCGGCGATGGAGTTCGGCGGCACGCCGCTCGAAGCGGTCATCAAAGCCATCGCCCAGGACCGGTTCGCCGTGTGCGACCAGATTGACGAAGAGGTCGTGCGGATACTGACCCGCAAGTTCGGCTGGGAAGCGGAGCGGGTTCGCGCCGACTTGGCCTTTTACTGGCTGGATGCCTTGCGCGTGGAACTGGAAGGGACCGTTACCGGCATCTTGCCGCGATCCCAAAGACGAACCGATTCTCGAATGCGCCGAACGCGCGGAGGCCGAGTGCATCGTCACCGGCGACAAAGACCTGCTGTCGCTCGCTTCCTACCGTGGGATTCGCATCATGACGGCCCGAAACTACGTTGAAGCCAGATAAGCTTCGCGCCATGCGTCAAGCGAGGTTCAAAATCTGCCGGACCGTGCCGCTCTCATTCTGAATCTTGCTTTGCAGCATCATCAGCGCGTGGATCAGCTGCTCCGGACGCGGCGGGCAGCCCGGCACGTACACGTCGATCGGGTATCACCTGGTTCACCGGGATCAACGCGTAATTATTGAACACGCCGGTGGAGGTGGCGCAGGCGCCCATGGAAATCGCCCACTTCGGTTCCGGCATCTGCTGATACAAATGCCGGATCACCGGGGCCATCTTGTTCGACACGCGCCCGGCGATGATCATCAGGTCGGACTGGCGCGGCGATCCGCGAAACACCTCCGCGCCGAAGCGCGCGATATCGAACCGCGACGCGCTCATCGACATCATCTCGATGGCGCAGCAGGCCAACCCGAACGACATGGGCCAGATCGAGTTCTTGCGCGCCCAGCTCACCGCTTTATCCAAGGTCGTGAATACCAGGCCTTCGGAAGCAGCGGCCGTTACGTTGTCGACGGACTCGTTATCCAGGCGCGCAAACAGATCGACGGGACCGCTGGCGAAGGGAGCATCCATACCTTTATTCTATTCCGGCGGAGGCCGTCCTGTAGAATCGAAATATATCCCTCATGCAATCGGAAGATTACGCGCAATTACTCGATCTGGCCTCCAGCCTGTGGCGCATCGACCCGGAATATTGGGATATCTGGGGCCGCCCGCACATTACCTCGGATGAGACCAAGCGCGCCATCCTGCTGGGGCTGGGAGTGCACGCGGAAACTGCCGCGGGGCTGCGCGAGTCGATCGATCGGCGCCACCGCGCGAACTGGACGCGCTTGGCGCCGCGCGTCCTGGTGCTTACAGCGGACCACGCGCCGCGAGAGTTGCCGCTGCACGCGCCCGAGGATCTGGCGCGAAGCCACCGCGCGTATCGAAGTGCGTGAAGAAACCGGCGGAGTCCACTCTCTGGAATTCGATCTCGCTGCCTTGCCGGAGTGCGACGTCGACCGAACTGGACGGCCGCCGTTACGTGCGCAAGCGGGTCCCGCTGCCCGCCGGGTTGCCGCTTGGCTACCACGACGCGCACGTCCGCTTGGGCGGCCTGGAGCAGGTGACGCGGCTCATCGTCACGCCCCGAGCGCGCCTACCAGCATCCGGTCCTGGCCGGCGGCGGCAAGGCCGCGGGCATCGCGCTGGCGCTCTACGGAGTGCGCTCGGCGCGTAATTGGGGCTGCGGCGACTTGCGCGACCTCGGCGCCGTGATCGATTGGATCGCCGAAGACGCGCAAGCCAGCTTCGTCGCCTTGAATCCGCTGCACGCCATTTACAACCGCCGTCCATACAACACCAGCCCCTATCTGCCGGAATGTATCTTTTATCGAACTATCTGTACCTGGATGTGGAATCCATTGAGGACTTTCGGAAGTCGCGGCGCGTGCAACGGGCGTGGCGGCAACCCGAAACGCAGCGGCAACTGGCGGCGCTGCGCGATTCCGAGTTCGTGGAGTATGAGCAGGTGAGCGCCTGGAAGCTACGCTTCCTGAAGCTGGCTTTCGCCGAGTTTCTGCGCGAATACCGGGCGGGCTCGCCGCGCGCGCTCGAATTCCGCCGTTTCCTCGAGCGACGAAGGCGATTTGCTCGAACGCTTCGCCACCTATTGCGCGCTCGACGAGCACCTGCACGCGCGCAACCCGGACTTGTGGACCTGGCCCGACTGGCCGGCGCCTTATCGCGATCCCGATTCGCCGGAAACGGCGGCGTTCCGCAAAAAACACTGGCGGCTCGTTTTGTTTTATTGCTACATGCAGTGGCAGCTCCATGCGCAACTGGTAGCGGCGCAAGCCTATGCACGGCGGAAAGGGCTTTCGATCGGGCTCTATCACGATCTGGCCCTGGCGACCGACCGATTCGGCGCCGACCTGTGGGCCCACCGGCCGTTCTTCGTCGCCGGTTGCCGGGTGGGATCGCCGCCCGACGACTTTGCTCCCAAGGGCCAGGATTGGGGCTTCCCGCCGCCTTGTTCCGAGCAGCATCGCGAGGATGGATACCGCCTGTTCACCGAGTGCATCCGCAAGAACTGCCGCCACGGCGGCGCGCTGCGCATCGATCACGTCATGCGATTCTTCCGGCTGTTCTGGATTCCCGAGGGGGCCGGCGCTACGGCGGGCGCCTATGTCCGCGAAAACTACGAGGAACTGATCCGCATTCTGGCTCTCGAAAGCGTGCGCCAGCAGGTGGTGATCGTGGGCGAAGATCTGGGGACCGTGGAGCCTTTCGTGCGCGAGACCCTGGCGCGCTATCGGCATCCTGAGCTACCGCCTGTTTTATTTCGAGAAGCGCGCGGGCGGCGCATTCAAGACTTACAGTGAGTACCCGGAACGGGCGCTGGTCTCTTCCACCACGCACGATCTGCCGACCCTGGCCGGTTTTTGGACTGGCGAGGACATCGAGGCTCGCCGCCGCGCCGGAATGTTTCCGGATGATGCGATGTATCGCCGGCAGGTGGCGGAGCGGGCGGTGGAAAAACAGAAAATGCTCGACTTACTGCATGGGCTCGGCTTGTTGCCCGGCTATTTCGCCGTTTCAGCCGCACTGGCGCCCGAAATGACCGGCGATCTGCACAACGCGGTAATCGGATTTCTGGCGCTCACGCCGTCACAACTGCTGGCCGTCAATCAGGAGGATCTGACCAAGGAAACAGCGCAGCAGAACTTGCCGGCAACCACGTGGCAATATCCGAACTGGAGCCGCAAGATGAAGTACACGGTGGAACAATTGCGCAGCGAGCCGGTGGCGCGGGATCTGGTGGCAATGTTCAGGAACTGGCTGGCACGGACGGGGCGGGTGAATCGGTGAGGTCTAACTGATCATCGCCACGCGAACGATCTTTTAGTTGCGCTTTCAGTCCTAGCCCGCTGACTCCCTGAGGGTCGGTGCTCACGCGGAAGTAGGCGATGAAGGCGGTCATGGGTCAACCCTGTCTCACAGTTAGCTCAAACGGGAGCCCGGTAGCCTTCGCGATATCTTCCCGAGGTCATTGCAGTCATGAATTCATGCGAGAGTGCCCTTTTCTAGACTGCGCATTGCACAAGCGGCATTTCGTCGTATGTGCGGCCGTGCAGTTCGCGACCGGTCAAATTCTTACGCACGCCGCCCCACTGTTTGAAAAAGAATGGCACGTTGCTGCGGTCGCATTGCCGGTGAATGGAATAGACCCATTCGCGTTGCATCGGACGGGCGGCAGGGCCCAGACTCGCCACCCACGATTACCCAGTGAATGCCGTGAAGCGGCAGATTTTCGAGCGGGCCGATAAGCGGCTCACAGGAAAGAAAACGTACCTGCGCGGGGACTGCGGCAAGGTCGGTAATCCGGTCAAGTACTCGAGCATCTTCGACACTCACGCCCATCCAGACATTCGGACGGCCACGGGAGCGTCGCTCCAAGCTCGCGCAGACGTTCGCTGCGCTTCGTGAGAATTTGGAAACGTGTGCTGCGGGCAAGCCTCCATCGTGGCGAAGACGGCACGGATAAAGTCTTCCGGCACATCTTCCTGAAACAGGTCGCTCATGGAGTTGACGAAGATGACACGGGGCTTTTTCCAGCGTCGGGGAAGGTCAATGAGGTCGTAATGCAAGGTCGGTTTAAACCCGTTCTCGTAGCGCTTTGAGCCCATGGCGTGCAGGCGCTTCGCCATGCGCTCGGCGTAACAGTGTTTGCACCCTTGACTGACTTTCAAGCAGCCGGTCACGGGGTTCCATGTCATTTCTGTCCATTCAATGCTGGATGTGGTTGCCATAATCCCCTCGCTTTTAGTCGTCCTTTAGAATGTCCTGCGCAATTCTGATTGCGGTCGGTGCGCCCTTTTTATTCGCAGCCGCGAAGCACAGCAGGTACAGCGGACTTTGCCGGGAATTCCGCAGTACCAGGCCCTTGGCGGCTTTCTCGAAAATTCCGGCGAGTCGCTCATGGATAAAGGCTTCAATCTTCGCAACCGGCGCATCCCGCTCCACGGTATCGCGGCTTTCCCCGAATAAATCAGCTTGACCGTGGGTCACGCGGTAAAACTCCGTGCGCCACTCCGCAGTGCCGAAAAGCAAATCTAACCGCCTCTGCCACGCTTCGTCTATATCGCCGCGATAGGTAAGAAGCCGTGCCACGCCGACGCCTAGGGGAAACAAATACCAAAGATCTATGGCCTTCGTCACCGCCAGCGCTTCAATGGTGCTCCATTCAACCTGCATGCCGTAAGGGTCGAGAAAAACAACGGCCCGCTCTTTTTGCCAGTCGCGCTCCTTGCACCACACCTTGAGTACGAGGTTAGCGTCTCCGTGCCGGAAATCGCAGCGCCGAATCAGCGCCGTATGCTCGCGCTCTATCGCTTGTTTCAGTTGGTTGACGCGCCCTTTGGATTTTTCGATGAAGAGGTAGTAGTCGAACGGCTCCGGGAGAGCGAGCGCGATTTTGGCGCTGCCGTCCTGGTATTCATTCGTTTCCCTGTCGTCGTATACGTCCTCAAAAAGCGCCCGCCCGCTCGGGAGGCTGGTGGATGTGGCGCGTGAGCCGGTGCCTGCGAAAGCATCGACGTACCACGTCTTGAAGTATCGCGCTCGTTCGTTCTGTGTGAAGATATGCCGATATGCCTTGAGGTATTTTTGGAGGCGGGAAAGCTTGTCTTCTGTCCAGTCGCCGCCAAATTTAAGGTCGGTCATACCCTGCCCTGATTCTTCATGTAAGCCCGAAAGCAGGCAAGCATGAATTCACTAATCGGCTGGTCGCGTTCGGCGGCGGCTATCTTTATGGCGCGAACTTCTCCACGAGGCAAGCGCACTTGCAACGGCATGGGCTTAGCCTCGGCGGGTTCCTTTTTTTGAAGCGCCTCTTGGTGTCGTCGCTGCGCGCGATGTCATGCCTTCACATTAACATTCCGCCCGCTGTGTTAGGATGCTTCAAGAAGGATCGCTATGCCCTTCGTAGACACCAGCAAGCTGAATGTGGTTGAGCGTCGGCCCGGCTGGCATGGACGCTATTTCCACTCGCCGAGCATGACCTTCGCGCATTACGATTTCGCGCGCGGCGCGTCGATTCACGAGCACTTCCATCCGCAGGAAGAAGTGTGGGAGATCATCGAAGGCGAGGTCGAAATGACTATCGACGGGATGGCCCAGATCGCCCGCGCGGGGATGGTAGGGATCGTGCCGGGTAATGTTCGCCATTCAGTGAGGGCGCTCACCGACGGGCGGGCGATTATTGTCGACTATCCGCTGCGGCCTGAATTTGGATAGCGGCCTATCGCCGGCTCACGGCCGCGGTTCAGTATCAGAGCATGCGATTGCGCTATTTTAGGAAGAGCAATCGTCAATGCCATTTCGTATTCTACCCGTACATGAGTTTTTGGTTCGTCCGGCGCTGCCGGAGCAATTGTCCCGGATGCCGGAGTTGGCTTACAACATCCTGTGGACTTGGGAACCGTTAATCCGCGCGCTGTTCCGGAGGCTGGACGCCAATCTCTGGCGCGAGTGCAATTACAATCCCGTGCTGATGCTGGGCCGGGTCTCGCGCGCGACCCTGCAGCGCGTGGCGGCCGACCCGCGCTACATCGCGCTCTACAACATGGCCTGCCAGCGCTACGACGTGCACGTGCACGGCGGCACGCCGCGCACGGACGGCAAACTGATCGCCTACTTTTCGGCCGAGTACGGTCTTTCCGAGTGCCTGCCGATCTACTCCGGCGGCCTGGGCGTGCTGTCCGGCGATCATTTGAAATCGTCCAGCGACTCCGACCTGCCGCTGGTAGGCGTAGGCTTGCTTTACCAGCAGGGTTATTTCCGCCAGGTGCTGAACCCCGACGGCTGGCAGCAGGAGCGTTATCCAACCAACGATTTCTATACCCTGCCTGCGGTTCCGGTGCGGGATGCCAACGGCGCGAACCTGAAGGTCTACGTCAATCTGCCCACGGGCCGGGTGGACATTCAAGTGTGGAAGATGGAGGTCGGGCCGGGTCGCGCTTTATCTGCTGGATACCAACATTCCGGAGAACCTGTTGCCGCAGGATCGCGGCATCACCGATTCGCTCTACGGCGGCGATACCGACATGCGCATGCGGCAGGAATTCGTGTTGGGCGTGGGCGGACTCCGCGCGCTCAGGGCCATGGGCCTCGAACCCACCGTCTATCACATGAACGAAGGGCACTCGGCGTTTCTGGCGCTGGAGCGTATCCGGGTGTTGAAGCGCGAGCACGGGTTAAATTTCGAAGAGGCGTTGCAGGCCACGCGCGCCAGCAACATATTCACCACCCACACGCCGGTGCCGGCGGGAATCGACTTGTTCGATCCGGGCCTGATGTATCACTATTTCAACGCCTATTGTTCGCATACCGGCATCGATTTCGACCAGTTGATGGGGTTGGGGCGCCGCAATCCGGCCAATCGCGAGGAGCGCTTCTCCATGGCGATCCTGGCGCTGAAGACTTCCGCGCACCGCAACACGGTGAGCAAGCTGCATCGCGAAGTCTCCCAGGAAATGTGGCACGATCTGTGGCCGCAATTGCCGGTTTGGGAAGTGCCGATCAGCTCGGTGACGAACGGCGTGCATCTGACGAGCTGGCTCAACGGCGACCTGGCGTCGCTCTACGATCAGTATCTGCAGCCGGACTGGCGCGACCGCTTAGGCGACCCAACCATCTGGGAACAGGTGAAGGAGATTCCGGACGAAGAATTGCTGGAGATGCATCGCCGCCGCAAGCGCCGCCTGGTGAACTTTGTGCGCGAGCGGCAGCGCTGGTCGGCCATGCGCCGGCAGGCGTCCGCCGTGGAAATGCGGCACACCGAAGAGGTGCTCGACCCCAACGCGTTCACCATCGGTTTTGCGCGGCGGTTCGCCACTTACAAGCGCGCCACGCTGCTGTTCCGCGACGTGGAGCGCATCAAGCGTATCCTGCTGCAACAAAGATATGCCGGTGCAGATCGTGATCGCCGGCAAGGCGCACCCGCGCGATAACGAAGGGAAGAACTACATCCGCGATATCGTGCAGTTTTCGCGCGACCGCGACCTGTGGAAGCACGTCGTTTTCATCGAGGACTACGACATGAAGGTGGCGCGCGAGATGGTGCAGGGCGTGGATCTGTGGCTGAACACCCCCAAGCGCGGCCAGGAGGCTTGCGGCACCAGCGGGATGAAGGCCGGCATGAATGGGGTGCTGAATCTCAGCATTCTGGACGGCTGGTTCGACGAAGCCTACGAGGTCTCCGGCGGCTGGGCTATCGGCGATCGCGAACCCTACGCCGACGAGCAGGACGGATTGCACGCGAGCGAGATCTACTATTTGCTGGAGAATGAGATCGTGCCGCTGTTTTACGAGCGGCGCGACCAGATTCCGCGCGACTGGCTGAAGCGCGTGAAGCAATCCCTGATGAACCTGACGCCGCTGTTCGATTCACGGCGCATGGTGGCGGAATACACGCACGAGTTTTACGATCCGGCGCACGCCGATGCCGTGCGGCTGAGCGCGAACGGTTACCAGGTGGCCCGCGCCGAAGCAGCCTGGAACCAGCGGGTGCGCGAAGTGTGGGACCGCGTGCGCTTTGTGGAGACGGGATCGGCCCCGGTGGGCACTATCATGAGCGAGCAGCCGGTGCCGGTGCGGGCGGCTATCGATCTCGCGGGATTGCAGCCGACCGAGGTGCGCGTGGAGGTGGTGATGGGGCGCGTGGGCACCGACGGCGGGTTGGAAGACACCGAGGTGATGGTGCTGCCGCCGGCGGGACAGAATGGATCGGTGGCGATCTTTGAGAAAGAGATCGTGCCGGAGCGGACCGGAAGGCTGGGTTATGCGCTGCGCATCAGCCCCAACCATTGCGACGATCCGATGACGCGGCCTTGCTCCAGCCTGCTGAAGTGGAGCGATTAGCTAGCCGCAAAGGCGCGTGGGCGCCTCAATTCCATCAAGTAACTGCCCACGCGCCGTTTTGCGGCTGTTCCTTAGCTATTCAAGTATTGCGGCGGGCCAGTCTTCGAGACAACGCACCACCAGCGCCGTCCACCCGGTCTGATGGCTCGCGCCCAAACCGCGCCCGTTATCCGCGTGGAAGATATTCGTAGAACAGCGTGAGGTCGCGCCAGTTCGGATCCTGGGCGTATCGCGCGCTCGGTTTGCCACGCGGCGCGGCCATCCTCCCCCGGCAAAAAGATGCGCGACAGGCGCGACATGATTTCGCCGGCTACTTCTTTCAGGTTCATCATGCGTCCGGAGCCCGTGGGGCACTCCACGCGTAAGTGGTCGCCGTAGAAATGGTGATAGCGTTCCAGCGCCTCCACCCAAAGATAGTTGACCGGGAACCAGACCGGCCCGCGCCAGTTGGAATTGCCGCCGAATGCGCCGCTGGTGGATTCGGCCGGCTCATAATCCACGCGCTGCTCACCGCCGTCAGTCTGCAAAACAAAAGGGTGCTGCTGGTGAAACTTGGAAAGCGAACGAATGCCGTAGGGCGAGAGAAACTCATTCTCGTCCAGCATGTATCTCAGCACGCGCAGCAGGCGGCGAAGCGACGGAATCGCCAGCAGGCGGTGGGTGTGTCCGGTGGAATCGTCCTGTTCCATGTAGGAGATCTGTTCGGCCAGATCCTTGCGGTTTTCGAGAAACCAGTCCATGCGTTTGCGGAAGCCCGGCAGGCGGGCGATATCGTCGGCGTCCAGCACCTCGACCGCGAGCAGCGGCATCAGCCCCACCACCGAGCGCACCCGCAACGGAAGAGTGGTGTGGTCCACGCGGAGCTGGTCGTAGTAGAAGCCATCCGTCTCGTCCCACAGCCCGTTGCCGCCGAGCGTGTTCATGGCGCTGGCGATGGCCACGAAGTGCTCGAAGAACTTGGAGGCCACGTCTTCGTAGGCGGGATCTTCGCGCGCCAGTTCCAGCGCCATCGAAAGCATGGTCAGGCAATAGAACGCCATCCACGCCGTGCCATCGGCCTGCTCCAGATGCAAGTTGCCGGGCAGCGGCTGCGACCGGTCGAACACGCCGATGTTATCGAGGCCCAGAAATCCGCCGGAGAAGATGTTCTGGCCTTCCACGTCCTTGCGGTTCACCCACCAGGTGAAGTTGATCAGCAGCTTCTGAAATACGCGGCTCAGAAAGACGCGGTCGCGTCCGCCGCGCGGCCCGGTCATCTTATAGACGCGCCAGCAGGCCCAGGCATGCACCGGCGGATTCACGTCGCCGAACGCGAATTCGTACGCCGGAATCTGCCCGTTGGGATGCATGTACCACTCGCGCAGCAGCAGCATGAGTTGTTCTTTGGCGAAGTCCGGGTCGAGCCGCGCGAAAGGAATCATGTGGAAGGCCAGGTCCCACGCGGCATACCACGGATATTCCCAGTTGTCCGGCATGGAGATGACATCGCGATTGTAGAGGATGCTTCCAGTCGTGGTTGCGTCCCTGCTCGCGGCCGGGCGGAGGCGGAGGTTGCGCGGGATCGCCTTCCAGCCACTGCGACACCGAATAGTAATAGAACTGTTTGTTCCACATCAGGCCGGCGTAGGCCTGCCGCGCGATGCGGCGGGATTCATCGGTGTAGCCCTTGCGCAGCCACGTAGCGTAGAACTCGTCGGCCTCGGCCTGGCGCTGGGCGAAGACCCGATCCGCGATCCAGGCGGCGGACCCGCGCCATCGGGCGCGAGGCGCAGGTAGATCGTAGCGGTGGCGCCGGGGTCCAGATCCAGGCGGTAAAGCGCGGCGCGCCTTGGTGCCTTCGCTTGCTGGGTTCACGGCGTCCGTGCGGCCTTCGATCAGGCGCAGCGTGGAAAGCGTCTTTCACATAAGGCGTGGCGTTCTTCACGCCGAACAGACGCTCCGTGTTGGTTTCGTTTTCGGTGAAAAGGAGTCTGCGCCGCGCCCGGAGCTTCCAGCCGGTATTTTCCAAGCGAAGCGTGTTCGGCCAGCAAGGTGGTATCGTCCGCGCGTCCGATCTTGCCTTTCGGCCAGTAGCCCTCGCCCTCGCGCCCCCACGACCAGGTGTTGCGGAACCATAGCGTGGGCAGCAATACCAGGGTGACGCTCAGGCCCGCGGTTCGCCGCATTGATGCGGATCAGCAGGTCGTCCGGCCCCGCCTTGGCATATTCGACGAAGATATCGAAATAGCGCTGCTCGTCGAAGATGCCGGTGTCTTCCAGCTCGAACTCCGGCTGCTCGCGGCCGCGGCGGCGATTCTCCTCGACCAGCCAGGTATATGGAAAGGCCGCCTGCGGATACTTGTACAGCGCCTTCATGTAGGAGTGCGTGGGCGTGGAATCCAGATAGTAGTAGCACTCCTTCACGTCTTCGCCGTGGTTGCCTTCGGGGCCGGCGAGCCCGAACAGCCGCTCTTTCAGGATGGGGTCGCGCCCGTTCCAGAGGGCCAGCGCGAAGCACAGCCGGCACTCGCGGTCGCAGATGCCGAGCAGGCCGTCTTCACCCCAGCGATAGGCGCGGCTGCGCGCATGATCGTGCGGAAAATAATCCCAGCACGCGCCGCCGGGTGAGTAGTCCTCGCGCACCGTGCCCCACTGCCGCTCGGCAAGATAGGGGCCCCAGCGTTTCCAGTTTTTTTCGCGGCGCTGGTCTTCGGCCAGGCGCGCCAATTCGGCGATCAAGGCTCGACCGCCTGTGAGATGGCGATCACGTTCTTGATGCCTCCGGCGTTACCCATCACCAGATCGCGGAAACCCTCCATGGGATAGCGGCCGGTGATCATTCGACCGCAGCGCTTGCGGCCAGCGGGCGGCGAATACGCCGATGTCGCGCACGGCATTATCGAACGCCTGCGGGCCCGCGTTCACGACTCCTACCACTGCCTGGTTTTTCAAGACCAGGTTGCACATGATGCGCTCGGTATCGAACTCAATCGGCGTCTGATCGCGCGGCACGCCGGTAAAGACATAGATTCCGTTCGATCCCAAAAACTTCAGCACTTCGAAGGCAAACTGCGGCGCGCCCGCGGCTTCGTAAATCAGATCGATGTTGCCCACGTTTTCGGCCATCTGTTCGACACTCACCTCCTGCGAGGAAATATATTGCGCGCCAATGGCTTCGGCCACGGACGCATTCGCGTTGGGCTTAGGCGTAAGCGAGTAGACCACGGTTTCAAAACCGGCATTGACCAGCACCATGGCGCCCAGCAATCCGACCGGTCCGGCGCCTAACACCACGGCGCGATGCGGGGCGCCGCCCCAAGGCAGCCGCTGTTGGATCTGGCGGACCTCAATCAGTGCCTTCTCCGCGATGGTGAGCGGCTCGACCAGCACGGCCACATCGCGCAGATCGCGCGCCACAGGATGCAGGTTGTGCCGGTCTTCCACGACTAACTCGGTCATGAAGCCATCCAGTTCCTTGATGCCGTGCTCGCGATAGTGGCCGGTCATGCAGAAATCGTAGTGGCCGGCGCGGCAGGGCGCGCAATCGGCGTCGGAGCAGGGCATGCGCACGGTGCTGACTACCAGATCGCCCGCGCGCAGATCCTGGACGCCCGGCCCGGCCTCCACCACTTCGCCCAGCGACTCGTGGCCCAGTACGAAGTGATCCGAATCCGGGCGGCGGCGAGCCGTAAGCGAATGCGCAGATATCCTTGTCGGTGCCGCACACGCCCACTTCCAGCATGCGCAGCTTCACCTGGGTGGGCGCGGCGATACGCGGCTCGGGCCGGTCCACAATTTTGATTTCACGCGTGGCAGGGTAGACGGTTACGGCTTTCATGATCCGATGCTTGCATTGTATAACGGCGTGGCACATGCCCTTGGGCGTTCTGCGTTCGCACCATTGACAGCGGCGATCCCATTATGGGACCATAGATCGACCCTGGATGCACGTCGTCAGCCACAAGGCGATTCGGATCTTCTGCGAGGAGCATCCGCATGCCGGCAACGCCTTGGACCACTGGTACCGAGTCGCCAAACGGGCGACCTGGTCCTGTTTCGCAGAGGTGAAACAGTCGTTCAACACAGCGGATCTTGTGGCTCCGCACGTCGTGTTCGACATCGGAGGCAACAAGTACCGGCTAATCGCGGAGATAAACTTCATACGGAGGGTGCTGTTCATCCGCGGCATCATTACGCACAAGGAATATATGAAAGGCGCATGGAAATTATGAGCGCTACACTGACCATCGACCCAAGAAAATACGCTAGGCTCGCGAATCGCATTGTCCTCAAGGCCATCGAGACCGAGCAAGAGTACGACCACATTGTTGCCGCCGTGGAACGATTGATGGATAAGGGCGAGGACCGCCTATCGCCGGAGGAGTCCGCGCTCTTGGAAACCATGGCGATCCTGGTTCAGGCTTATGACGATCGTCATCACCCTCTGCCTTCGGTCGCTCCCAACAAGATGCTAGCCTACCTGATGGAGACCAGTGGGCGAACAGCCAGGGACCTGCTGCCAGTGCTGGGAACACGCGGTCGGATTTCGGAAGTCCTAAGCGGGAAGCGATCCATTAGTAAGGAGCAGGCAAAGAAACTCGCGTCAGTGTTCAAGGTCACGGTCGATCTCTTCATCTAACGGCGTGAAGCCTACACCGGTAGCCGCAACCGCGCCACGCAGCCGATGCGGTCCGTGCGGTTCTCAAGCACCAGCGTGCCGCCATGCTGCTCGGCAATCTGCCGGCTCAGCACCAATCCGATGCCCGATCCACCGGGCTTGGTGGTAAGAAACGGCACGAACAAATTCGTCGTGTTCGAAATCCCCGGCCCTTCATCCTCGATGGCAACTTCCACGTGAGCCCCATTGCGCGTCCACCCGATCTCGACGACACCGCCGGTGATCAGGGATGCCTCCGTGGCCATTGCGCAACAGGTCGAGTTGGTCAGGGTCGCCCCGAACGAAGATATCCGGTCCCGGGTTGACCGCCACGTTGAGGCGCGTTTCCAAGCTGACCACGCGCTGCACCCAGGGCCGGATCTCCTTGGATTCCAATTGCGGAGGCGGCAGCTTGGCCAGCCGCGTATAGGGCCGATGAAGCGGCTGGAGCGCCTCGGATCGGGTAGCGTTCACGCTCAGGCCGCGCCGCATGTCGTCCTCCCAACCCGTAGGCAACGGACGCCGCGTCAACAAACTGCCGAGACTCCCCGCGATGGATTTGACGGGCGTCAGCGAGTTGTTCAGTTCGTGCCCAAGCGCACGCATGGGGCGCTGCCAGGGCCTGCAGCTCCTACGGGCGCAAGGGTAGCCTGAGATCCGCCATCACAAGCAATTGCGGCGGCAACCCATGCTCTCGGATAGTGGTGCGGCGGATTCCCCGGGCGTCCCGCGCCGCCCGGAAAAGTCATCTGCGGCCGTGGGGCGGGCGCGCCGACACCCCGATTGCATTACCGGGCCACGGGTCGAGCGGTTGATTCTATCAATGCTGCGTCAAATCCAGAATGTAGACCGATGGCGCGGAGCAACTGACTTGTGCAAGCAGGATGATACGCTCATTCGCGGCGTCAAATGCCAGAGCTGGGGTGTCTGTAGCGCCGGGGGGGGTTCCGAGCTGCCCGATCTGAGCCCAGGCCGGGGGGGATGAGCTCAAGCCGTTAGCGTTTGTCAGCCTCCACAGGTCGCCGAATGCGATGTGACTCTGCGTGTCGTTCGAGTAAAAATCGCCTCCAAAAACATACAGAATGTTCCGTCGCTGGTCGTAGACACCGGAATTGGAGTAAAAATTCCTTCCCTGAGGAGCGCTTCCTTCTGGCAGGAGTTGCGTCCACGTCGGCGTACCGCCCTGTCCGTTGGCATTAGACAATACCCACACGTCATTGTAGTTGAAGATGTTGTAGGGACAACAGGGGTTGATCCCCTCTTCCCCCCCAAAGACGATCAACATATTGTTCCCGTGGTCGTAGACGGCGGAGTTACCCTCGCGAACGCCAGGCGGCCCACCGGAGGGCGTAAGCGTAGTCCACGTGGGAGAGTCCCGCTTGCCGGGGACAAAAACATTCGTTTGGTTCGTATCGGTTCCAAAGAATGCCTGGCCTCCGCCAAACGCGATCATGCTGTTCGTCGTAGGATCGAACACAGCCGCCAGATCTTCCCGCGCGATGGCGATGTTTGGCGAGCGCTGCGACCAGGCGGGCGTTCCCCCTAGGCCATTCGCATGGCTGAGGACATAAACGCCCGATAGTGCAGGGCTACAGTCCCCTCCACATCCACCGTATACAATCAATTGATTTGCCGGCGTGTCGTAGACGGCGGTGGCGGCTGCGTTGATTGTGGGAGCGGTTCCCGTGGGTTGAAGTTGGGTCCAGGTAGCCGTTCCACCCAGCCCGTTCGCGTTGGTGAGCACCCAGACCTGATCTTCACTTAGGGTGTCAGCACGGGGCACAAACAAAATCAGTAGGTTGTTCGCGGAATCGTAGTTGACTACGCCATCTATGCTCGGAAGGGTGCCTACGGTTGGTAGTTGCGACCACGTTTGCGCGGATGCCGGATACGGCAATATCAAAGCCCCCACCAGCAGTGCGGGAGCCAGGAACATGTCGGTTCTTTTCATGCTTCTCCTTTTGGCAAACCTTAGCCGACATCCCTCTCTTCGATCTTCTCGACGTCCAACAAACCAAAACCAAAACGGTTCCCTACCAATGTTGAATGCGCCCTTCGTCGAGGGACGCCACGGCACGACTACGTCCGGCGTCTCGGATAGCTTCACCTCTCATACGCCCGCGCCAGCGAGGCCGGCAGCGGCCATCATCGGCGAGGTCGCGCGCGCCCGCGGGATAACGGTTGCGCAAATCCTCTCCGTCTCTCGCAACCGCGAGGTCTGCGCCGGCCGCCGTGAGATCGCCGGCCGACTGCGCGCCGAGCTGGACTTCAGCTATCCGCGCATCGCGAAGACCGTGGCTTTCCGCAGTCACGCCTCGGCCGTCGAAGCCGTGCAAAAATTTCTCCTCGAAAATCCGGTGGTGACGATATAGAAGTCGCTCGGCATCACCGGCTTGGCCGGCTCCGGAAAGACCACGGTCGCCCGTTATCTGGTCGAACAGTACGGCTACACCCGCATCCGCTTCGCTGATCCGCTCAAATATGGTGCGCGATCTCGGCCTCACCGAGGATGACATCGACGGCAAGACCAAGGAAACATCGAACGCGCTGCTGGAGGAAGACTCCGCGATATGCGATGCAGACGCTCGGCACCGAATGGGCCGCGAGCTATCGGTCCCAATTTCCGGGTCAACGCCTGGCGACACCGCGTCAATCAGCTCGACGACTATGGTGTCACCGGCGTCGTTGCCGATGATGTCCCGTTCCCCCCAACGAAATCGGGAGCTATCTGCCGCTACGGCGGCATCATCGTCCACATCACCAGACCAGGACTCGAGCTTGATCCTGCCGTCGCAGCGCATGCCTCCGAGTTCGCATTCCTTCGAGCGTGACGTTCATCTCGTTATCACCGACGGTGACGTCGTCAAGCTTGAATTCGTATGACCGACTACCGCGTCGCCCGCCACTGGTCAGCAGGTGGCGTGATGGCGCTCGGCGAGGGCAAGTCGTTCTGGGGCGATCCGACCCACAAGACGCAAGACAAGGACGTCGCTCGCTTCGTCGAGGTCATCCGCACCATCACCAATAGCTATGGCGATAAGCGCGCGCTGAAGATCGCAACCTCGGCCTGCACGCCATCACTGCATTCGTGGTCGAGAAAGCAGGCCCGCGTGAAGCGCTCGCCATCCTTGGAAAGCTTCGTATGGAAATCGAAGGTGGCGGCTCATGGCGGTGATCGGGATTGATCCAGGCCTCGGCGGTGCCATCGCCATCACCGGTGAAAATGTTGCCGGCGGCATGATCGTCTTCGACATGCCGACGTTCGGCGACAAGAAACAACGCGCCGTTGACTGCACGACGGTCGCCAGCATCCTCCGTGCGGTCGACATCCATACCGCGTTTCTGGAACGGGTCACGGCGATGCGTGGCTGGGGCTCCGGTTCCATCTTCCGCTTCGGTGAGTCGTTGGTGCCGTCCGCGGTGTTTTGGGTGCGCTGCTGATTTCCGGTGCGCTTCGTCAGCCCGGTGACCTGGAAAAAATCCTACGGTCTACCCGGAGGTGACCACGCCAAGGAAGCGTCACGCCGCAAAGCGATCGAGTATTATCCGGGACACGCCGGAACCTTCGCCAGGAAACTCGACCACAACCGCGCCGAGGCGGCGCTGATCGCCCGATGGGGAAGCACTCAATGAGTAACATGTTGGGCCGAACGGCGCGATGATCTTTATCTGCTAATTGTCGTCAACGGTCTTAGCTTCGGTGAGGTCGGAGCGAACCATGGCGTCAGCCGCAACTGCATCGCCGGCGCCTGCAATCAACTCAACATCGTAGCCAATCCCCAATCTCGCCTCCGAGAAGCTGTCACGACGTCTGGTCAAGTTCGTGGCTGCGGCCGAAGCGTTGGCCGCGAAAGACCAAGCCTCCGGCACCAGATAAGTCGTTTCGGGTAACGCTCGGTGACGCCAAGTCCTGCCAATGCCCGCTTCATTGCTCGGCGAGCCGAATGGGCTCGACAGGGCGTCATCTGCGGTGCGGTGGTGGCGCCGTCGCCGACCGCTGGCAAGGCACCGCTGACTGGTGCGCCCATCCCGCACGCCGATCCGCGGGGAGGTGTTCGCGCGTGAGTGAATTGCCTGCCGAGCATGTCTTTTCCGGCCTGCAAGAGCGCCATTATCGGTGCATCTTGAATCACCCGCCGTGGCACTTCAACTGCGGCCTCGGCAAGCGATCGCGCCATCCGTCGCACCATTATCGAACCATGAGCATCAAGGACATCGCCGCAATGCCGGTCGCCGATTTGGCGCACCCGGAAGGGGCAAGGTTGTTTCTCTGGGCCACGATGCCGTTTCTGCCGCAGGCACTCGACGTCGTGAAGGGCTGGGGCTTCCGCTATTCGACCAGCCGGGTCTGGGTAAAGGTGTGGCCGAAGAACGCCAATCCACCCTGGGACGAGCGGTCGTTTACCCACGGCTCCGGTTACGAGGTCATCGGCAATCCGGAACCGCTGATCATCGCCAAGATCGGCAAGCCGCCAGGCGCCTCGACGCCGCGGCCGAAGGCGCTGATCGTGGCACCGCGCCGCGAGCACAGCCGGAAACCGGAGAGCGTCGGCGCTGAGATCGAGCGCAAGTTCGCCGGACCGTACTGCGAAATCTTTGCGCGTAAATCACGTCCCGGCTGGGATAACTGGGGCAACGAGACCGCCAAGTTCGATCTGCCATTGCTGGAGGTCGCGGCATGAACTGGACCGATAACCAGCCACGGCACGTCTATGTGATCGAATCTGCCGAGACCGGTCACGTCAAGATCGGCGTCGCCGAGGACGTGTTCGAACAACTCAAAGATTTGCAGTCGGCCAGCCCGGTGCCGCTGACGCTCTACAATTACCTGCGCGCGGCATCCCGATCCGAGGCGATGGTGCTGGAACGTCTTTGCCATGACGCGCTGCAATCGGTCCGCACTCACGGAGAATGGTTCCTGATCCAGCCGCGCGTCGCTTGGGTCACGCTTAATAGCGTCATCGATCGCTTCAACGACATGGTCAAGGACGCGGCATGAAGACCGAGTTCTACAAGATGGAATACGAGGCTTGGGATGAGGGCACCGACGACCTCACTCTCGAGCAGGAGGGCGCCTACCTTCGGCTCTGTCACCAGATGTACCGACGCCGCGGATCAATTCCGATCAATCGAACACATTGGCTCGTATCTGGCGCTGCCATCCGAACAAGGCGTCTGCGCTCCTCCGTCAGCTCATCGACGCCGGTAAGATCGAGGTGACAGCCGAGGGACACCTGACCCAGACAAGGGTGACAAAGGAGCTAGATGCGAGGGAGATCAGGTCGACAAACCTATCGGACTACGGTCACAAAGGTGGGACACAGCGGGCACATAATGCCGCTAACGCATTGAAAACAAACAATCCAGATCAAGTCGAGGCTTCAAGCCAATCCAAGCAGAGTAGAGAAGATAAGAGTAGAAAAGAGGACTCTTTCGTGCCGTCTGGCGACGGCACGACCGATTTACTCGGCAAGCCGGTCGAGGAGAAAAAGAAATCGACGAAGCGGGAGGACCGTCTCAACAAGCCGTACTCGCCAGCATTCGATCGGTTCTGGCAAGCTACCCGGAGCGCGCGGGAGCCCGCGACAAAAAGGATGCCTGGGTCTCGTTCCAGATCGCCCTCGATAACGGTGCCGATGTCGAATGGATCATCTCTGCTGCCGGTCGGTATGCCGATGAGCAGCGCGCACAAAACCACATCAACACCAGCTTCGTGAAGCTCGCCGCGACCTGGCTGAATAAGCGTAGCTGGGAGGACTATCCCAATCAGGCGCAAGCCGCTTCCTCGACGCGCGTCGACGTTTTCAAGGGTACCCCGCAGTGGGACGCTTGGGACAAGCACTGGCGAGCAACCAGAGGCGTCGATCCGCCAGAGGATGACCTGAAAGATGAAGCCGGCCGTCTCCGGCGCGGCTATCGAATTCGTCTCGGAATGGCCGCCGCCGCAGGCCGTACCGAACCAACAGGCGGCATAACTAAACCCCTACCAGGAAGGCAGAAATGGCATCTCAAAATCTAGTTCTTCTGATCGGAAATCTCGGGCAAGACCCCGAGATCAAGACCACCCAAAACGGCAAGAAGTTCGCCACGCTATCCGTCGCGACGTCGGAGAGCTGGAAGGACAAGGACAGCGGCGAGCGCAAGGAAAAGACCGAGTGGCATCGCGTCGTGGTCTGGGTCGAGCACATGGCGAAGTTCGCCGAAAAATATCTCAGGAAGGGCGACACCGTTCATGTCGAGGGCAAGTTGCAGACCCGGAAGTGGCAGGACAACGACGGCAAGGACCGCTACTCCACCGAGGTCGTCGTGCAAGGCTACAAGGCCGATCTGCAAGGGCTGCGGGTAAAGGCGATGGCCGGTGGCCGTCGTAACGACGGTGATCCCGGCCCCGGCAAATCCGACTTCGGCGCCGCACCCAGAACCGTCGCGGTGGCACCGCGCGAGCTGGACGACGAAATTCCGTTCTAACGAAACTTCGCCGGTGGTTTCCTCTAAACAGGAACAAGAAAATGGCAATCCCTACCAAAACTTGGGACGTCGAGAACGAAAGGCGTGTCGGCATCGCGATCGGTATCGCTCGCGATGCAGGCTTCGCCGAAACCCGACCCGAGATCGTCTTCGAGACGATCAAGAACATGGCCGAAATCAATCGGCTCATGCGGTAGGCGGCGGTCCCGGCGGCAACAAGGCTCTATGGCCGAGCTACATCCACACCCTCCAGGAACGCGAGGAAGCGTTCAAGCAGCGGATGATCGACCTGGCCGCCGGCGATCCGGTTGACGTCGTGTTTGGTTTCCGTACCGATCCGACGCCTCGGGAACAAATCGGCATGATGGACGCCGTCTACTATGTCTTCCCATCCTGCCTACTCGGAAAGTCTCCGATCCGGGACTGGAAAATCCTCCATCACCTCGCGGTCGGGCAGACCGCGGAACATCTCGGCCGCAAGCACCACATCAGCAAAGCCGCGGTACTCGATCGCAAGGTGATCCAGTGTGCAGCTATCTGGCGACAGGTTTCGCGGCTGCTGCCACCGGAGCGGTCAAACTTCACCGTTCATCGCGCGGGCAGACTCGTCATTACAGGCGGTGGCGTAAATGCCTCCGCATCCCGGCTCTCCGCATCGCAACTCCGACGTGGGTCCACGCCATCTCCGGTTCCCGCATCCGCTTCTGTGCCGTCTATGTCACCGGCCCTGAACAGGGACACACACACACACACACACACACACACACACACACACACACACACACACACACGGTCCAGTGAGAATTGGCTACAGCCATAAGCCCAACGACTTGCTCGATGGTGATCTCGAGCTGTTGGGTGTCGCTTGGGTGCGGGACTGGAAATGGCTCGACGCATCGTCAAGCGCTCGTTCGGCATTCTATCCAAGGCCGGAAGGAATTTTTGATATGGGCGGCCTCTACCGCCTGGCGCGGGGGTGATCGTAACCGGCGGCATATTCAGCGTCGACGCCGAATGGGCCAAGCGGGTAATTGCTCATGCTGCGCGAGCTGAAGACGTCGCGACCTATAGCCAGCGGGAGCTGAAGAAGTTTGAGATCACCAAGGGCGAGCTTCGGGCACGCTCCATGGAACGACTTGCAGCTTGACTTCAACCCCGAAAAAATGTAATGAACACGCTATCTTCAGGACAAATCTGTTTCGATGATCTCCGTACCCTTACCAAGGGCAGGTCGGGGATGACCGATGCGGCATGCCCGCTGTGCGGCCCCGGCTGCAAGACGCCATCGAATTGTACCCGCAAGGTTCTCCGCATCTGGGACGACGGCGGCGACTTCATCACCTTCACCTGTGCCCGCTGCGGCGAGTCCGGGTATGCGAAAGAGGAAGGCTCCGGCCGCTCGGAGCCGCGCCGCCGGACGGAACCGGCGAAGCCGGCGGAACCGGTACCCGATAAGAGCGGGACCGCAAGGTTCCTCTGGGAACGGTCCAGGGCGGCCATAGGAAGCCCGGCAGAGGTTTATCTGCGGTCGAGGGGGTGTTGGGTAGACAGCCCGAATATCCGCTTTCTTGCCCCTCGGGAGGGCCACGATCCCGCCATGATAGCCCGGTTTGGTCTTGGGGTGAGGTGAGCGGGGTACACATTACCCGCCTCAACGAGGCCGGTACGGGCAAGGCGGGTACGGATAAGGACAAGATTATGCTGGGTCCATCGGTCGGCCAGCCGATCGTGGCTCCGACGACAACCCGGAGCGCGACGAGCTGGTCATTGCCGAGGGCATCGAGGATGCCGCCAGTCTCGGTCTGGCAACGGGCTGGACGGCCTGGGCCGCTGGGTCATGGGTGAGGGTAGCGCAGGTCATACCCGCAACATCCTCATTCCGGAGGGTATTCGTGGCCTTCGATGCGGATCGGGATGGCAGGAAGGCTTTTGAGCAGGCTAAGGCGCAGCGCGCCGACATCATCGGGGTCGACATCAACGGTCGTCTCGGTTTCCGCCGGCAAGAACAGGTCGACTTCTAACAAGGCGCTGTCGCGGTTTGGCCGTGAAGGTCTGATGGCTGTTGTTGCCAGAGCCGGATTGCGTGACGATC
>CAWCJP010000015.1:0-569460 GCA_963795925.1 Bryobacterales bacterium
GCGCACCAGCCAGACCAACCAACGCCGCCTCGTCACCGATGCCGGCGTGCTGGAGGGCATCGACGAACTCGTCGCCTTGCTCAATCGCCAAATCCGCGCCCTCGAGGCGAAGATCGCCCAAAGCATCGACGCCGACCCCTTGTGGAAGGCGCTCGATGCCGCCTTTCGCTCCATCAAGGGCGTCGCCGACCGCACCGTCGCCCGCTTGATGGCCGATTTGCCCGAAATCGGCACGATTTCCGGCAAAAAGGCCGCCAAGCTCGTCGGCTTGGCGCCGCTCGCCAACGACAGTGGAAAAGTCAAAGGCAAACGCTCGATCTTCGGTGGCCGCGCCAATGTGCGATCGATCCTGTTCGTCGTCGCCGAACTGGTCCGACGCCATGAACCCGACTTCTGCAAATTCCACCAAACCCTCACCGCTGCCGGAAAGCCCAAGAAAGCCATCCGCGTCGCTCTGGCCCGAAAGCTTCTCGTAAGGCTCAACGCCAAAGCCCGCGATGCGCGAAAGGAGCTCGGCCTCGCCGTCTGAGCGGCTCGACATCGCAAGCTTCCGCCACTTGCGCTTGCGGCGCGGCTGGCCGGCAAGCGCCTGGAGAAGCCCGCAGCCGCCGGAGGCGGTGGCCGAAGGCCAGGCTCGACAGACGCTTGCCGGCCAGCCGCCGCACGCACCTCCAGCCACATCCCAACGTTGCGGCCCCGCGACGCGCTGGCGGGCGACCGAAATCCCCCATCCGGCGATCGAACCCTCCAACTCCCCTCGAAGCCGCCGCCAAAATCGCCCGAAAATCCCGCAACCAACCCTTGACAATCCAGACAGTCGCTCATCCGAGCGTCCAAGACATTCGCGACGCCCTGGCCGCCAATCTTTGTCGATGCGGGACGCATGTCGAAATCGTGCGAGCCGTCGCTTCGCGCGGCGCAGGCGCATTGAGAAAGTGGACGTGATGTCTGGCACACATGGAATGGCTGCAACCCGACGCGATCTCCTCAAAGCGACGGGCGCACTCCTGGTGATGTTTCACAATTCCGGCCCTGGAAGTCGCACGAGCTCGAGCCGCCGCGCCTCCGGCCACGTTGCCGACCGACCAAGTGGACTCGTTTCTAGCAATCAGCGGCGATGGCACGGTGACGGCATGCTGCGGACATGTTGATCTTGGCACGGGCGCCCGGACTGCATTGGCCCAAATCGTTGCGGAAAGAGCTTTGTCGATGTGGCCGTCGCGCGGGTGAACATGGTGCTCGGCGATACGGATCGAACGCCCGATCAGGGACCGACGATCGCGAGCGCGACCATCCAGGTCGCCGCCGTACCGTTACGCCAAGCCGCAGCGCGAGCAAGGCAGTTCCTGGTCGAACAGGCTGCGCATCGTCTTGGTGTCGTTTCAGAGGTCCTGGTCGTTCGCGACGGCGTCGTCTACGCGCGCGATTCTGCGGGAAGGCGGGTTTCCTACAGTGAGCTTATTGCGGGGCGAAGATTTGATCTCCGCATTTCGGGAGACGTCCCTCTCAAGCAACCGGCGAACTATTCCGTGGTCGGCGCCTCGGCGCCTCGTGTGGATATCCCGGCCAAAGTGACTGGCGGATTGACCTACGTGCATGACATGCGGGTTCCCCGCATGCTGCACGCCCGTGTCGTGCGCCCGCCCTATGCCGGCGTCGATAGCGGACCTCCGATCGGAAACAGCCTGATTTCCGTTGACCGCGCTTCGATCAAGGATATTTCCGGAATAGTGAGCGTCGTGGTTATCAAGGATTTCGTTGGCGTCGTCGCTGAACGCGAAGAGAATGCGATCAAGGCGGCGCAAGCGCTCAAGGTGACCTGGAAGCCGTGGGCCTTGCCCGATCTCGGCGAGTTCGAACCGGCGCTGCGTGTGCATCCATCCAAACCGCGTGTTCTAAAGACGGAAGGGGACCTTGAAACGGCTCTGGCCACGGCGACGACGCGGCAGGCTGCAACCTACATCTGGCCTTATCAGATGCATGGCTCGATCGGACCTTCGTGCGCTGTAGCGGACGTTCATGATAGTGAGGCTACGGTGTGGTCGGGAACGCAGAAACCGCACACCATCCGGGCTGATCTATCAAAGCTTTTGATGCTGCCGGCGGACCGGATCGGACCATTCGAATGGAGGCTGCTGGTTGCTACGGGCGCAATTGCGCCGATGACGTGACCGCCGATGCAGCGTTGTTGTCGAAAGCGGTGGGCGTCCGGTGCGCGTCCAGTTGATGCGCGAGCAGGAGCATGGTTGGGAGCCGAGGGCGCTGCGCAGTTGATCGATGTGCAAGCGGCCTTGATCAGGCCGGCAATATCACTGCTTACGACTTCCGGACACGATATCCCTCAGATGCCGCGCCGACGCTTGCGCTCTTGCTGACAGGCGCAATCGACCCCACGCCAATCGTCTCAGACATGGGCGATCGCACGGCGATCCCGCCCTATGCCACCGGTGCAACGAGGATCGTCGTGAATGACACCGCGCCGATCGTCCGAGCCGCGTGGCTTCGCGGGGTGTCGGCGCTTCCCAATGTATTTGCCCACAAGTCCTTCATCGATCGAGCTGGCGGCGGCTGCGAAGGTGGATCCTTTGGCCCTGCGCCTGGGCGCGCTAAAGGACGCGCGTGGCGCGGAGGTCCTCAAGGCGGTTGCAGAACGAGCGAACTGGGACGCTCGGCCCTCCCCCAATCCAAATGCCGACGCTGGCGATGTGGTTACGGGTCGGGGACTCGCTGATGCGCAGTACTTCCACAGCAAGTTTCCAGGCTTCGCTGCGGCCTGGGCCGCCTGGGTGGCCGAAGTCGAGGTGGACTGCAAAACCGGCCAGATCACGATCAGGAAGATAACGGTCGCGCACGATTGCGGATTGATTGTAAATCCAGACGGCGTGCGCCACCAAATTCATGGCAACGTCATACAGGCGACAAGCCGCGTCCTGAAGGAGGCGGTGACGTTCGATCCTTCCGCGGTGACAGGGCTCGAGTGGGGCGCTTACCCGATCATAACATTTCCTGAAGTGCCGGATATCGAAGTGGTAATGATCTCGCGTCCGGACCAGCCGGCTCTGGGGGCTGGGGGGTCGGCGTCCGTTCCGAGCGCGGCCGCGATTGCCAATGCGATCTTTGATGCAACAGGCGCACGGCTGCGGGAGGTTCCGTTCAAGCCAGAGCGGATGCTGGCGGGGTTGAAGGCCGCAAAAACTCTCCGCCACTACAGCGGTCTCGACGCTACTACGGACGGCTCCGTCCCTTAGCGGCGCTTGGCTACTGTCGGCCTCGCCTTTCGCGCTTGGGCCTTTCGCTTAGCATCGCCGCTGAAGGTTCCCGCAGTTCAACGTAAGAGCCTGAAACAGGAGCGCACTGCCTCTAGTCGATAAGGCGGCGAGCCTTCAGGACGCCCGCCAGGCCCTCGTGGCTGATCTCTACGGCCGCAATGGCCCTCAGTGAGCTCACAGCGCATGCATCTCGAGCATGTCGGCGATCGAAGCCTGCTCGGCCTCGTTGGGGATCGACTTCGCCGTCGGCGCCGCGCCGGAAGCCGAACGGCCGCTTCCGCCGAGAAACCGGCCTCGCGCCTTCTGGTCGGCCTTCACCTGTGAGATCCTCTCGAGGATTACGGTGCCGCGTCCTGATAACGGGTTAAGTAAAGCGTCACCGTAATCCCCGCGCCGTATGTGCTAACCCTTCGTCGCCCCGGCCGTGAGGCCGGCAATGTAGTAGTCCATCAGGAAGGCGTAGACGATCACCGGTGGCGCCGCGGCGATGACGCAGCCGGCCATGATCTTGCCCCATTGGAACACGTCGCCGCGGATCAGGTCGGTGATAATGCCCACCGTCAGCACCATCTGGTTGCTCGTGTACAGGTAGGCCATCGGATACAGAAACTGGCCCCAGCTAACCGTGAAGACGAAGATCATCGCCGCGATGATGCCTGGCATCGCCACCGGAATGAAGATGCGGAACAGGATCTGCATGTAAGTGGCGCCGTCGATCAGCGCCGCCTCATCCAGTTCCTTCGGAATGGAGCTAAAGTAGCCGATCATGATCCAGGTACAGAACGGTACTGCAAGCGTCGGATAGACCAGCACCAGACACCAGACGTTGTTGATCAACCCTAGCGCGCCGACGATCTGGAACAGCGGGATGAACAGCAGCGAACCCGGGATCAGGTAGGTCAGGAAGACGCCGGTGGCCAGGAGCTGGCTGCCCCAGAACCCAATTCGCGCCAAGCTGAACGCTGCTGGGACCGAAATCACCATCGAGATGACCACCACGCAGATGGTCACGACCGCCGAGTTCAGGAAGAAGTGCTGAAAGTTGGAATCGGCGATCAGCTCGGAGAAGTTCCGCAGTGTGGGCTGATGCGCCAGCCACGGGTTGCCCTGCTGGGAGCTGATCTCCGCCGAGGTCTTCAGGCTGGTCATCACCATAAAGAAGGGCGGCGCCAGGAACATCGCCACGAAAACAGCCAGCGCCGCATAGCTGCCCCACAGCGCCCAACGCCGCTGTGCAGCCAAGCTGAAGCCGCGCCGGCGGCCAGCAAGCGCGCCGGTGGAGGAAGTCGCAGTTGCGCCGCTCATGCCGCGATTTCCTTGCTGCGCCGCGTCACGCCACGAAGGACGAAGTAGGCACATACTGCCAGAATCGGCAGCATGAACAGGCTGACCGAGGCGCCGAGCGGGATGTCGCCGGACTGGAGCCCGACCGCGAAGGCATACGTGGCGAAAATATGCGTCATGTCTTGCGGCCCGCCAGCAGTCAGGATGCGCACGATGTCGAAATCGGCGAAGGTGACGATCAGGCTGAATAGCACGGTGATCGAGATGATGTTGCGCATCATCGGCAGCGTGACGAAGAACAGCTTCTGCATTGCACTGGCCCCGTCGATCGTCGCCGCCTCATAGAGGTGTTCGGGCACCGATTTCAGCCCCGCAAGATACATGATCATGAAGAAAAGCGTGCCGTACCACACGTTCACCGCAATCACGCAGAACCGCGCGATCCAGCCCTCGCCGAGCCAGGGTACAGATTGGAAGCCCATTGCGTTCAGTACCCAGTTGAACGCCGAGTAGGACAATCGAATAGCCATTGCCAGCCGAGCGTGGACAGCGCCAGTGGGATCACCCAGGGCACCAGGAACAGGCCGCGCAGATGCGCTGGTAGCTGCCCGAGATGTTGTGCATCAGGTGGGCCAGGATGAAGCCGATCGTCGCCTTCAGGATCACCGCGGAGATGGCGAAGAAGCAGCTCTGGAAGATGACGAGCTGAAAACTGTTGCGCTTTAGCAGGAAGGCGTAGTTCGAGAGGCCGACGAACTGCGTCATCTTCTTGTTCAGCATGCTGAGATAGATCGCGTACAGCGCCGGATAGATCACCATCGCCGCGATCAACGCGATCAGCGGCAGGCACATCAGGAACCCGGTGCTGGAGGGCCGCCGAACCCATCGGCGCAGGCTGCCGCGCGTCGCGGCACTTGGACCGCCGCGAATACCCGGCAATGATCGCGCGGTCGGCCATCACGTCCTCTGCTGCCGGGGTCGGTCGCCCACCGCCTCGGTGGCGCCCGATCGCTAGCGAGAAAGCCTTCTAGCTCTTCCTGCGCCCACGCGATCACGTCGTTAACGGACTGGCCGCTTGCAGCTTGGCGACCATGGTCGGCATGGTGCCGCGATTATAGATCTGCACCGCCACTTCCGGCGCCGCTCCGAGCCGGCGATCAAGGCCTGCGTCTTGTGCCACGGCCGCATCGGGTAATTGTAGACCGTGCCCTTCGGCGGCTCGACCTCTTCCCACACCTTGAAGTCCAGCATGGAGTCGAAAGGCGGGAGGTCGTAGCCGCTGATGGCGACGCAACGCTCCTCGACCTGCTTGCGCTCGCTCAAATACGCGATCAGGTCCTTCGCCGCTTCCTTGTTCCGGCTGAATTTCCAGACGCCCCAGAAGAAAGGGCCATACGGGGTGAAGCGGCCCTTCGGGCCAGCCGGGGCGGCGAAGGTCCAGCAATCGGCCGCGACCGACGGGTTGTCGCGCTTCGCCACCGCCCAGGCCGAAGGCGGGTTGAAGATCAGCGCGCTCTTGCCGGAGATCAGCGCCCGGTTGTTCGACGCATCGTCGTAGCTCGCCGCATCGGCCGGCAACCACTTCGCCAGTTTCTGCGCATATTCCAGAACCTGGCGCATCTCGTCCGACTTCACCTTGATGTCGCCCTCGCCGTCCACGAGAGCGGCGCCAAAGGCGCGGAACATCGCGCCAACCATGTCCACCGAGTCCGCCGTCTGGCCGAGCCCGAGGCCGAACGTCATGTTGGCTTTCTGGCACGCCTCGGCCGCCTTAAGCATCGTGTCATAGGTCCAATTGTCGGCCGTCGGGCTGCCGCCTTCCTTGGCGGGATACATCGCAGTGACATCGATGCCCGCCTTATCGCGCAGCACGCTAATGCGCCCGCAGGGCGCCTTGATCTGGGTGCCGGAGCTGGTCGGGACGGCGATCCAGTGGCCCTTGGTTTTCGCCAAGTACTCGCAGACGTGGTTGGTCGGTCCGAACTCATCGGTGAGCCGCTTCATCACATCGTCCATCGGCTCTAGATTGTCGGCGTAGTTCAGGACTGTCCAGCTGTAGAAGGCCAACACGTCATGGCCCGTCTTGGCCTGCGCCTCGGCGGCAAACGGTCAGCAAGAGCTTAATGCCGATGGAGGTGATGAAGTCCGCCTGCACATCCACCTTGGTCTTATCCGACCAGGCGGCGACCTGCTTCTTCATCGCATCGTTGCCCGCCGGCACCCAATGGTCCCAGAACCCGATCGAAACCTTGCCCGCAGCGCCCGCGGCCCGGACATGGACCAGCGGCAGCGCCGCAGCGGCGGCCCCCAACTTCAGCGCCTTGCGGCGGGAGAATGGATGCAGTGCGGTCATTCGAGAGCCTCCCGTGGAGGGACGGCTGCGCGAGCCCACATTGGCTTCTACTCGTGCGCGAGTTATGCGCGCGGCCGATACCTTATGCAAGGACATATTGAATGTATGATCCCGTCCGGAGCTTCGGCGGCCGCAGGCCTTTAATGGTGCGCGGCCTCTCATGGGCGTTACGCCGCACGCAACGGCGAAACCGCCGACATGTTGGGCCCACGCCTCCATCATAGGCAGTTTTTACGGTGACAGTGCACTCTAGCTATCGACACAAAATGTCGATTTTTTCTTCCCGCGAGCCGGCGCTGGCGAATTTCTCGCGAACACGGGTGGAATGACGGCCACGCTGACGACGACGCCCTCGAGCGATGCCGGCATCTATCATCCCGAAATGCGCTGACGGCTCTGCGATGGCCGCGCTCGGCGAAGAGCGCTTGAATGTCGTGGACTTCCGGCCGGCGACGCCCGCGGTGTGGAAGCCATGTCGAACGGAGCTCTTCCTTACTTCGAAGCAGGATTCTGGAAGCATGGCCACTGCCGCAGGTCGGATTTCGGAGGAGCGCAGGGATGATCGGCGGGTAGCGGCTGTACCTTCTGAATCACGTGCACGATCATTTTCGTCATCGAAGTATTCATGTGATCCCATCCCGGATGGTAGTTCTTTTGGATGGCTTCCGGCAGTTTGGGGTCGGGGACTGGTGGTCCCAGAAACTCTCCCTCGAAAACAACAAGAACGGGATCACCATCCCCGGAAACATGTTTTTCGCCATTCTTCCGATTCGAGAGCCGCAGCAGACTGCTTCCAGAGTCGATGTGTCCGTAGCTCGAACTCGATGGAAGTACTTCTGCCCGAACAATCCGAGGCCACAAGGTACTGCCCCTCTAATCCGGACAGGTAGACGCCTTCGACCTGGACATACCGGTGCTCCGCTTGCGCGAGGTTCGTTTGCAGTTCGCAGAGCGGAACAATTTGCGAATCGGAGAATGACTGGGCCGGCACGGAGCCAGCGATTAGACGGAGGGTCAGCAGACAGAAAGCAGCAAGTCTCTCACGCATAGTTTCGTCTTGTGTCAGCCGAGGGGACAACCCCACACCCCAGAGTGCAACTCGCGCGCGAGGTCGATCTTCTCAGTGATCTCAGAATTATATGACAAATGTCGCAACTAGCGTTGACGGCACTCTAGCACCTATTCGTAACGCAGAGCGGCCATCGGGTCGACCTTCGTGGCACGCCGGGCTGGCACGTAACTGGCGGCGACGGCTACCAGGGCTAGCAGCAGCGCTACCGCAGCAAACGTCATTGGATCCGTGGGGCGGACGCCCCACAGGAACTTCGTCAGCACGCGGGTTAAGGGGAATGCGCCGGCCAAGCCCAGCGCCACGCCGCAGGCGGCCAGGAGCGCGCCTTGACCCACCACCAGTCGCAGCACGTCCCGGCGTTGCGCGCCGAGCGCCATGCGCAGACCCATTTCGTGCATTCGCTGCGTTACCGAATGGGCCATCACGCCGTAAATCCCGACTGAGGCCAAGATCAGCGCCAGGGACGCGAACACCGAAAGCATTAGCGCCGCGAGCCGCGGTTCAGCAATGGACTTCGACCGGAGTCTCATCCATCGTGGCCATGCTCGAAATTGGCAAATCTTTATCGACGGACCAAATCGCGCGCTGCATGGAAGCGGCGAGCTTTCGGGGATCGGAAGAGGTGCGGACTAACAGACTCAGGTAGGGCCATTCGTATGGATCTTGCAGATATGAGACGTATACTTCCGGAACGGGATCTTCACGCAGCCCGCCCTGGCGCACATCGCCAACCACACCCACGATCGAGAACCAGTGCTGTCCGTCGGTGGAGATGCGCGCGCCGACCGGGTCTTTATGCAGCCAAAACAGGCGCGCCATCGATTCGTTGATCAATATGGCGGTGGGGGCGCTTTCCGTATCGCGTTCGGAAAAGTCGCGGCCTCTGAGCAGCGGAATCCCGAGTGTGCGCAGGTAGCCCGGGCCGACGATGTTGAAGTGTACCGAAGGCTTTTTGGTTGGGTCGGGCCGTCCTTCGATGCTGAATGACATGCCGTCGGTATTGTCGGTGAGGGGCAGATCCGCCGCCACGGCAGCGGACTGAACGCCCGGGATCCTTTGCAACCGGCTGAGCACCTCCGCGACTAATGGGGCCCGCGCGGAGGTGTGTGCGTATTTGTGATTGTTCAGCCCGAAGCTCATCGTCAGAATGTTCTCCGGATGCAGGCCCGGATTTACGCGTTCTAGGAGTACAAAGCTCTTCAGCATCAGGCCGGCGCCAGCCAGCAACATTAGGGACAATGCCATCTCGGCCACCACTAAAGCGGCGCGCGTCCGGTTGCGGCGCCGGCTTCCACTGAGAGTGAGACTGCCTTCCTTCAGGGCGTCATTCAGATCGAGCCTTGACACTCCCACGGCCGGCGCCAGGCCCGCAGCCATACCCGCGGCGAGCGAGACAGCCAGCGTGAAACCCAGCACTGACGCATCCATCGAAACCGTATCAAACGCGCGGGTGCCAAACGTGGAGCGCACCAAGGCCACCAGACCGTGCATTCCCCAATACGCGAAAAGCAAGCCTGTGGCGCCCCCGGCGATACCCAACAGAACGCTCTCGGTGAGCAGTTGCCTCGCCAGGCGAAGGCGTCCGGCGCCCATGGCGGCGCGCAGCACCAGTTCTCTCGACCGCCCCGCGGCCCTTGCGACAAACAGATTCGCCACATTGGCGCAGGCGATCAACAAAACGAAGCCAACCGTGCCAAGAAACACGCTTAGCGCCGCGCGATAACTACGCGAGAATGATTCCTGCAACGGCATCAGCCGCACTCCGGCAGCCTTGTTGTATTTCGGATACTCGTGCTCCAACCGCTTGGTAATCGTGTCCATTTCCGCTTGCGCCTGGGAAAGGGTCACGCCCGTTTTCAGCCGGCCCACCACATTCAGGAATCCGTGACCCCGATCGGGATCGGGAGGCTGCGGCAGAACGACGCCATCGGGGTGATCCGGCGGAAACTGGAACCCGGCGGGGAGGACGCCAATTACCGTGTACATCTGCTCATTCAGTTTCACCGTCTTGCCGAGGACTCCCGCGTCCCCTGCGAAACGGCTCCGCCATAGGTTTTCGGAAAGAAGCACGACGTGGTCTGCGCCGGCCCGTATCTCTTCGGCCCCGAAGGTGCGGCCAAGGATGGGGTTGACTCCCAAAAGCTGCAAGAGACCACCGGAAGTCATCAATCCGCCGACATGCACGGGCTGATCGCCTCCGGTGATGCTAAAGGAGCGGCCGGTGTAGGCCTCGATCTGTTCGAAGTTGCGGCTCTGAGTCTTCCAATCCATAAAATTCGGATACGCATCGGTGGGGTAGGGCGACAGGCCGGCCTTGGTGTTCGTAGGCCAAAAGCGCACCAGGCGGCCCGCATCGTGGAACGGTAACGGCCGCAACATGACTGCGTTTACGACGCTGAAAATCGCGGTGTTGGCCCCGATACCGAGCCCCAGCGTCAGAATAGCGACGATGCTGAAGCCGGGACTGCGCCGCAACAAGCGGAGGCCGTAACGCAGGTCCTGCCATAGACGTTCCAGTGATACCCAATGGCTCATATTGTGCACACTTTCCTCCAGCAAACCGGAGTTGCCGAGGGCGCGCCGCGCAGCGTAGGACGCCTCATCGGCTGGGAGCCCGGACTGGCGCAGTTCTTCGGCTTCCAGATCGAGATGCGTGCGTAGCTCGCGATCGAGGTCGTCTGGCCGCATGGCGATGGTAGACATTCTACCATGTTGACAGGCACTGTTGACAGATGGGCGGGCCGGCTCTAATATGACGTCATGCGACATGTCGCGGAACGACAGTTGAGCGAGCCAGTCCTCTTGATCCTGGTGAGCCTGGCGGACCAGCCTCGCCACGGGTATGCGCTGATGAAGGATATCGAGACTCTCAGCGGCGGACGGGTCCGATTGAGCACCGGCACGTTATATGGCGCGCTGCGGCGGCTGTTGGAGGATGGCTGGATCGAGCGCTTTGAGCAGGATGACACTTCGCGCGAGAAGCAGGCTTACAGGCTTACGTCGGTGGGGCGCGGACAACTGCAACTGGAACTCGAGCGCATGAAGCAACTGATGCGCGGGGCGAGCGTCCGGCTGCGAAGGAGGGAGGCGTGATGAAACGAATGTATCGGGCGCTGTTGCGCCTCTACCCATACGACTACCGGGCGGCTTTTGAGCGTGAGATGCTGGGGGGCGAACTTCTAGCCGGCGAGGGACTTCAGTCACCGAGAGAGTTGGCCGGACTTCTGCGTGGCGCGGCGGCTGAATGGTACGCCAAGATCACAACCGATCCATCAGTCCGCGGGCGCGCCATACCGGATTTGCGGATGATGCGGCCGGCAGGCATCCCACAGGAGGTGTGGTTCGGAGGGAACGGATGCACGTCGGACACATCGCGGTAGGGTTAGCTGCCAAGCGTGTGACACCGCGGGTCTCGCTGGGGACGCTAGTGCTGGCGGCGCTGCTCCCCGATCTGCTCTGGTGCCTCTTCCTGCTGGTGGGGATTGAGCATGTCGAAATCAGGCCGGGCCGCGGGGCCGCGAATTATCTTATTGCTTCGGACATCGGCTTCAGCCACAGCCTGCTCATGGACGCCGTCTGGGGCGCTCTGTTGGCGTGTGCATATTTCTTCGTGCGGCGTTACGCGCGCGGGGCCTGGATGTTGTTCGCGGCCGTGATGAGCCACTGGCTGCTGGATTTCGTGGCCCACCGGCCGGATCTGGAGATCGTGCCGGGCATCCACAAATATTTCGGCTTAGGGCTTTGGAATTCCACAGGCGCGACAGTTCTGGTGGAGGGTGGAGTGTGGATCGCCGCCCTCATTATCTACGCCCGCGCTACGCGGCCCACGGGGCGTACGGGTGTCTATGCATTCTGGATCGTGGCCGCCTTTCTGACTCTGGCGTGGTACTCCAATATCACCGGCCCGCCGCCTCCCAGTCCGCAGGCGATGGCCGTGAGCAGCTTGATCTACTTCGCGTGTATCGTGGCTTGGGCCTATTGGATGAACCGGCTTCGCCCGGCCTGCTACAATTCGGTGTGACCCGCACTCCCGCTATCTTCCTGCTGGCCGCCTCGGCGTGCCTGGCGGCCGAGCTGAAGCCCGAGGCCATTCAGGCCTACGAGCGCTACAGCCACGATACCGAAGCGCGCCTGGCAGCGGCCAAACCGTTCTTGTGGGTGGACGGCTCGCCGGAGCGTCTGAAGCTGGTGAAGCAAGGGCAGGTGGCCGTGGAACCTTTTAAAGGAGATGGCGATACATTCGTGGGGGGTGCATCCATTCACGACTGGGTGGGCACGATCTTCATCCCCGGCGTGACGCTCGAAAAGACGCTGGCCGTGCTACAGGATTACGACCACCACAAAAACATTTATAAGGACGTGCCAGAGTCGAAACTGATATCGCGCAGCGGCAATGACTTCAAATATTACCGGCTGCGTGCGCTGCACAACGGTCCGATTAGCGGCGTATTCCGCACGGATTTCGACGCGCATTACCAGCAGGTGGACGCCACGCGGTGGGTTTGCCAGACGCGCACGACGCGGGTGACCGAAATAGAAGATTACGGCAAGCCCAAGCAGCATGAACTGCAGCCAGGGCATGGCAGCGGCTATCTTTGGAAGCTGAACGGCTACTGGCGGCTGGAGCAGCGCGATGGCGGCGTCTACGTGGAGTGCGAAACCACATCGCTCACGCGCGGCCTGCCGCCGATTATCGGCGCGCTGTTCGTTTCATCCACTCACACGATTGAACGCGAGGGCCTGACGGCGACATTGCAAGCCACCCGCGATGCCGCCAAGAAGTGACCCGCCTGGCACTGATCGGCTACGGTAACGTGGCGCGCGCGCTGGCGCGGCTGCTGCGAAAAACAGCGCGCGAAGTTTCCGTTTCGCATTACCGGTATCCACACGGCGCGGCATGGTACGGCGGTCGCGGCGCGCGGCATCGCGATCGACCCGGTGTTCGGCCCGGCAGCGGCATCCATCGACGAGTTTCTCGACGCCGCGGAGGCGGACATTGCAGTGGAACTGACCACGCTGAATCCGGCAACCGGCGAACCGGCTATCTCCCATATCCGGGCGGCCTTCGCGCGGCGGATGCACGTGGTCTCGGCGAACAAAGGCCCCATCGCGCACGCCTATGCGGACCTGCGCGATACGGCTGCGCGCCAGGGCGTTCAGTTCCGCTTCGAATCCGCCGTGATGGATGGCGCGCCCGTGTTCAACCTGGTGCGCTACAACCTGCCGGGGGTGGCGGTTCTGGGCTTCACGGGGGCGCTCAACTCCACCTCAAAACTGGTGATCGAGACCATGGAACGGGGCGGCTCGTTTGAAGACGGGCTGGCGCTGGCGCGCAAGCTTGGGGTGACAGAGGCGGATTCGAGCTTCGACGTGGAGGGTTGGGACTCGGCCGCCAAGACGGCGGCGCTGGCCAACGTACTGATGAATGCGCGCACCACCCCGCAAGCGGTTTCGACGCGCGGCATCACGCGGCTTACGCCGCAGCGAATGGCGGAGCTGTCGCGCGCGGGGAAGACCGTGCGCCTGATCAGCCGCGCCCGCCGCGGCGCCGGCGGCATCACGCTGCGCGTGCGCGCCGAGGTGCTGGATAAGGCGGATATTCTGGCGTGCACTGCAGGGGACTTCGAACGTGCTGCTGCTGCACACCGACCTGATGGGAACGATCGGGATGGTATCGATTTCGCCGGGCGTGGACCAGACGGCGTATGGGGTGTTTGCGGATCTGGTGGATGTGGCCGGTCACATGCGCCGCGCCGACGCCAGGTAAATCGCGTTCAACAGGAACTTAAACGTCCCAAACGGCTGGCCCCGGAACTGCGGGCGGAACGCGAACAGCACCACATGCCCGCGCCGAAGCGCGCGTCCACCAGCGCGGCTTTGCCCAGCACGTCCTTCTCTCCGCTGATGTAGCCGCTGGCCAGCAGATCCTTCGCGGCAAAGCGCGCCGCCACCCGCACTTCGCGATCGCCCTGGTTATATCCGGGCGCCAGGTTCATGTCGAAAGCCTCGCCGCCCGACATGAACGCGATCGCATCCTTCGGCATGCCGAAGGCCAGCGGCTGCGACGGATCCACGGTGAGGCGGACCAGCGATCCCGGACACGAAAACGGCGCGCCGCCGACATTTAGCAGCGGCAGCGGAAAGAATTCGCGCGGCAATCGGCGGCCGTGTCCAATGCGATCAGCGTGCCGCCCTCGCGCACGAACTTCTGCAATTCCGCGACGCCTTCGGGACCGATGCCGCCGGTGTACTCGGGCCTTTGCACCATGGGTTCGGCCTGCGCGCCTTCCCGACGGGACGACAGTTCGCCGTTGCGCCAGCCGTTCATAATCGATGTGGCCGATTGCGAGGCCAGGATCACGCTGTCGAACCGCGGCGCGCAAATCGCCTTTGCCGAAATCTTCGTTGTGTAGCAGCGTGTAGGGCACGCGATAGCGGTCCAGCAGCCACTCGGTCCAGCCTTCGTCGTAATTGGTGGTCCATGGCTGATACAGTCCCACACGCGGCCGGCGCAATTCGTAGGCCGGCTTGGGCGCGGTCTCGGCCAGGGTCACGCTGACGCTGAACTGGCGCGCGAAATTGTCGGCCCGGGCGGCATTTTCGAGTAGGCGCTATCCACTGCGATCGTGCCATCGGCGGCCCAGCGCACCGTACCTTCCCGATCCAGAAAAAACGCCGTGGCCAGAAATGCGTCGTTCTCGCGATGATCCAGCAGCAGGACAGCGCCCCTGCCCTCGACCGATCCGTGCGCGCGAAACTCGCTTACCGGTTCCAGGTCCGCATCGAAACGCTCGTCGATGCGATCGACGGTCACGCCCATCTGCATGGGGAGCGTCCAGCCCGTGATGTCGTAGGGCTTTTCTTTCAGGTTCGGATAGCGCTGCGGCTCCAGCAGATCGATCAGATAGGGGCGGAAGGGCTGCGCCGCGGGAAGCACCAGGGTGCCCGCCGCATACGATTTGCCATTGGCGCGAAAGGGCGCGCGCGCCCTGCCGCACCTCGATTCCGGCCAGCGACAGCCGCTCCAGAAAATCCCACGCGGCAGGCCAATCCCACTGCTTCTCCGCGAGGACGTAAGCGTAGGGCTTGCCCGCCGCGCCCGCCGCGATCGACTGCCGGGCCATCTGATAGCTCTTCAGCAGGAAATCCGTGCGGCGCGTGGCGGCCTTGCGTCAGGATCGCCATATCCGCGGTGAGCATGTATTCGATGGCGTCTCGCAGGCCCCACTTGCCGCCCATCCACGGCCGCTCGTAGAACATGGATGGCTCGCGCGTGGCCGCGCCGTTTGCAAACGCCGCTTGCAAGTCGCCGAGCCTGGTAAGTCCTCGGCGTGGCGTAGGTGTAGCCGGCGGTCTCCGTCAGGATGCCGTGCATGTTGTGGAAGGCCGGCGCCGAGCGCAGCCCGCCGTTCCACCAGGCGTCGAATCCGAAGTAGGAAAGCACGCCGGGCTTGTCCTCGCGCGCGAAGCGTTCGCGCATGGCCGCGCCCAGCTGGTTGATGCCTTCCATCACGGCCGCCGGAATATCGGGGTTCAGCGGCTCGGCATAAGGCGGCACGAAAATGCGCGCCGGGAAGGGCGGCGCCTGGTGCTGGTTGTAGACGATCTGCGGAAACCACTCGCGGAAAAGCAGTCGCGACACGTTGCGGGTCTCCTCCAGGTTGAGCATGAACCAGTCGCGATTATTATCGTGCCCGGCATATTTCTGAAAAAGCCACGGCATGGGCGCGGTTTCGTAGGGCGTGCCGACGTTCTTCCGATACCAATGCGCGATCATGTCCAGGCCATCGGGGTTGATCACGGGCACTTGCATCAGGATCACGTTGCGCCGCACCAGCTCCACCTCGGCGCTATCGTCCGGTCAGCATTTTGTAAGCCAGCAGCGGCGCTTGCTGCGCGGGCGCGATTTCGCTGGCGTGCAGGCCGGAATCGATCCACACGATGGAGCGGCCCTCTTCGGCCAGCGCGCGGGCCTCGTCCGCGGTGGCCTGCCCCAGCGCCATGCGCGATGCGATCTGGCGGTAGCGATCCAGCTTCTTCAGATTTTCCGGCGCGGAGATGAACGCCACATACATGGGCCGGCCTTCGGAGCTGCGGCCGAATTCCACCAGCTTGATGCGGTCGCTCGCCGGCCGCGAGCTTTTGGAAGTAGCCGAAGATCTCGGTGGTGTCGGCCAGTTTGTAGTCGTCGCCGGGAGTGTAGCCGAAGTGCTCGGCCGGCGTGGGCACAGCCGCACGGCAGCACACCAGAGACAGCCATGCGATGAAGAGCTTTCTTGCCAAAACGGCTCCCTATCCGTGTTTGGTACGGATGACGTCCACCAGTTCCTGCACGGCCGCCGCGCTCTTTTTCAGCATCGCCTGTTCTTCGGGCAGTGAGCTTCACCTGGTAGATCTGCTCGATGCCGCGCGGCGCCCAGTTTCACCGGCACGCCCACGAACAGGCCGTTGATGCCATATTCGCCTTCGAGGTAGGCGGCGCAGGGCAGGACCTTCTTCTTGTCCTTGAGAATGGACTCGGCCATCTCCACCGCGGCCGCGGACGGAGCGTAATAAGCGCTGCCGGTCTTGAGATACTTGACGATCTCCGCGCCGCCATTGCGCGTGCGGTCGACGATGCGGTCGATGGCGGTTTGGTCCATCAGGTCCGTGAGAGGGATTCCCGCGACATTCGACAAGCGCACCACCGGCACCATGGTATCGCCGTGGCCGCCCATCACCACCGCGGTGACGTTCTCGACCGAGACCTTCAGTTCCTGCGCAATGAAGGTGCGGAAGCGCGCGCTATCGAGCACGCCGGCCATGCCGATCACGCGGTTCTTGCTGAACTTCGAAACCATGAAAGCCGTCTGGCACATGGCGTCCAGGGGATTGGTGACCACGATGAGGATGGAGTTGGGCGAATACTTCGCGACCTGTTCGGTGGCGGCGCGGACCACATCGTAATTGGCCAGCAGCAGATCGTCGCGGCTCATGCCGGGCTTGCGCGGGAAGCCGGCGGTGATGATGACGATATCGGAGTTGGCGGTAGGCTCGTAATCGTTGGCGCCGGTGAGCATCGACGTCGTAGCCTTCGACGGGGCCGGACTGCAGCAAGTCGAGCGACTTGCCTTGCGGGACGCCTTCAACGACATCCACCAGCACCACGTCCGCCAGTTCCTTGCCGGCGATGCGGAGAGCGCAGTTGGCGCCCACGTTGCCGGCGCCCACAACCGTAATCTTCTTTCGCAATGGAAGCTCCTTTGAGAGTTTTGAAACCGGATTATATCGCCATTCAGGAAAGGCCTTGCGGACTATAATGGAAGGTACTTTCCAGAATGCTCCACAATCTCGAAAAACAGGTACAGCGCGCTTTTCACGACCACATCCAGGCGCGCTATGGCGTCGACCTGGCGGTGGCCATCGAACAGCCCAAGCAGAGCGATTTCGGCGAGTTGGCCGTGCCGGCCGCGTTCCAGTTGGCCAAACAACTGAAGCAGCCGCCGCGGAAAATCGCCGCCGAACTGGTGGCGGAGCTGGGCCCGATTCCGGGCGTAGCGGCGCTTGAAGTGGCCGGAAACGGGTATATCAATATCCGATTCGCGCGCGCCACGTATGCCGAAGGCTTGCTGCATCCGGCGGACGGAGGGCCGGGGGCGACGAGCGGAAAGATCATCGTCGAGCACACCAACATCAATCCCAACAAGGCGGCGCACATCGGGCATCTCCGGAATGCCGCGCTGGGCGACACCTTCGTGCGCATGCTGCGCGCCGGCGGGCAGCAAGTGGAAGTACAGAACTATATCGACAATACGGGCGTGCAGGTAGCCGATGTGGTGGTGGGCTTTCATTACCTGGAGCATCAGACACCCGAAGAGGTCCGGCAGCTTACGCTCGATTCGAGCGTGCGCTTCGACTATCTGTGCTGGGATTTATATGCGCGCACTTCCGCGTATTACACGGAGGCGCCGGAATCGAAGGCGTGGCGTAGCGAGACGCTGCACGCCATCGAATCCGCGAGCGGCCCGCAAGCCGAATTGGCGCACATCGTAGCCGACGCCATTGTGGAGCGGCATCTGGCCACCATGCTGCGGCTGGGCGTGGAGTACGACCTGCTGCCGCGCGAGAGCGAGATTTTGCATCTGCAATTCTGGGCGTCGGCATACGAATTGCTGAAGGAGCGCAAGGCCATTTACCTGGAGACCGAAGGCAAGAATGCCGGGTGCTGGGTGATGCCGGCAGAGGCGTTCACGGGCGATTCCGGCTCGGAAGACAGCAAGGTGATTGTGCGTTCCGACGGCACGGTCACTTACGTGGGCAAGGACATCGCTTATCAGCTTTGGAAATTCGGACTGCTGGGCAAGGATTTTCATTATCGCCCGTTCACACGGTATGCCGATGGCCGCGAGTTATGGGTCACCACGGAAGACCCGGAGCCGCCCGGCCAGGCGACGCCGCCGTTCGGCCGCGGTACGCGCGTGTACAACGTGATCGACGTCAGGCAGTCATACTTGCAAGACGTGGTGGTGGCCGGACTAAGAGCGCTGGGCTTCGCCTCGCAGGCGGCGCAATCGGTGCATTTCTCGTATGAAATGGTGGCGCTGTCGCCGCGCTGCTGCGCGGAACTGGGCATGCCGCTTTCCGACGAAGACCGCAAGAAGCCCGTATGTGGAGGTTTCCGGACGCAAGGGTCTGGGCGTGAAAGCGGACGACCTGATCGACACGCTGATTTTGAAGGCGCTTGAAGAGGTGGCTTCGCGCCATGGAGAAGCCACGGCTGAGGAGCAGCGCGGCATCGCTTCGCAGATTGCCATCGGCGCGCTGCGGTATTTCCTGCTCAAGTTCACGCGTAATTCAGTGATCGCATTCGATTTCCAGGAAGCGTTGAGTTTCGAGGGCGAGACCGGACCGTACGTGCAGTATGCCGCGGTGCGCGCGCGGAACATTCTGCGCAAGCTGGAGGAGAAAGGCGAGCTTCTGCCCGACTTCGGCGCGGAGCTCACTGGCGAGTCATTGGGCCGCCAGCTTGCGCGCGAGGACTTCTGGCAGGTGCTGCTGGCCGCATCGAAAGCGGATGCGGCGGTGGAGCGCGCGTTGGCGGCGGGCGAGCCGGCGCACGTGGCCAAATACGCGTTTCAGCTCGCACAAACGTTCAACAACTTCTACCATCTGTACCCGATGATTCACGAGGAAAACCGGGAGAAAAAAGTGTTCCTGTTGTGGGTGACGGATTTTTTCCGCCGACAGTTGGAGCGTACGCTGGATATTCTGGGGATTCAAGTGCCTGCTTACATGTAGCGGCTTCTCGCGGCGGCTTATAATTTATACATGCCCACCAACAGTTTCGGAGCCGCGTCCAATCTGCGCGCAGGCGATGTGGATTACCGCATTTTTCGCCTGGCTGCGCTCGAAGAAAAGGGCGCCGGCAATGTTTCCCGCCTGCCCTTTGCCACCAAAATCCTGCTCGAAAACCTGCTGCGCCAGGAAGACGGCCGCCGGGTAAGCGTGGCCGATATCGAATATGTGGCAGGCGGCGCGAGTGCCTCCGCGGCCAAAGAGATCAGCTTTATGCCGGCGCGTGTGCTTTTGCAGGATTTCACCGGCGTGCCGTGCGTAGTGGATCTGGCCGCCATGCGCGACGCGCTGGCCGGCATGGGCGCCGACCCTAAGCGGGCGAATCCATTGCTTCCCGCCGACCTGGTGATCGATCATTCCGTGCAAGTGGATCAATTCGGCACCGCCGGCGCATTCGATTTCAATGCAATGCTGGAATTCCAGCGCAATCGCGAGCGCTACGCGCTGCTGCGTTGGGGCCAGACGGCTTTTCAGAATTTCCGCGTGGTGCCGCCGGACACAGGCATTGTGCACCAGGTGAATCTTGAATATCTGGCGTCGGTCGTATTCCGCCGGAAGGGCGCGCAGGGATGGGAGGCCTATCCGGACACCCTGGTCGGCACGGATTCCCACACCACCATGGTTAATGGTTTGGGGGTGCTCGGCTGGGGCGTAGGAGGCATCGAGGCCGAGGCGTGCATGCTTGGCCAACCCGTCTCCATGTTGTTGCCGCCGGTAGTCGGATTCAAGCTGCACGGCCGTTTGCACGAGGGCTGCACGGCCACCGACCTGGTGCTCACCATCACGCAGATACTGCGCAAGAAGGGCGTGGTAGGTAAGATCGTGGAGTTCTACGGCCAGGGTCTGAGCGCGCTGAGCGTGGCCGACCGCGCCACGGTGGGCAATATGTCGCCGGAATATGGCGCCACCGCGGGTTTCTTTCCCGTGGACGCGGAGACGCTCGAATACCTGCGCTTCACTAACCGCCCTCCCGATCTGATCAAGCTGGTTGAAGCATACAGCAAAGAGCAGGGCCTGTTCCGCACGGACGCGACGCCCGACCCGCAGTATTCGGACACAGTGGACCTGGACTTAGCCACTGTGACTCCGTCCATGGCCGGGCCCAAGCGCCCGCAAGATCGCATCAATCTGCCGGATGTGAAGAAGAATTTCGAAGCCGCATTCGGCGGGGCACACAAGCCGGTTGCCATCGCGATGAACGGCGGTGCGACGATCGATAACGGATCGGTGGTGATCGCCGCCATTACCAGTTGTACGAACACGTCGAATCCGTCGGTGATGCTGGGCGCCGGACTGCTCGCGAAGAAAGCGGTGGAGCGCGGGCTCAAATCGAAACCCTGGGTGAAGACCAGCCTGGCGCCGGGTTCCAAGGTGGTTTCCGATTACTACCGCGAGGCGGGGCTCATGCCGTATCTGGAGGCGCTCAATTTCCACCTGGTGGGTTATGGCTGCACTACCTGCATCGGCAACAGCGGACCGCTGCCCGAGCCGGTGGCCGAAGCGGTGCAGAAAGAAAACCTGACCGTGGCGGCGGTGTTGAGCGGCAATCGAAATTTCGAAGGGCGCATCAATGCGCAGGTGAAAGCCAATTACCTGGCGTCGCCGCCGCTGGTGGTGGCGTATGCGCTGGCTGGACGCGTGGACATCGATCTGACCACCGAGCCGCTGGGCGAAGACTCCGCGGGCGCGCCAGTGTATCTGCGCGACATCTGGCCCAGCGACGAAGAAGTGCGGTCTACCGTGCGCGCGTCCATCCGGCAGGATATGTTCCAGCAGGAATACGAGAAAGCATTCGAGGGTGATGCCAATTGGAACCACATGAAGATTCCCACGGGCGATATTTACGCGTGGGACGCCAACTCCACCTACATCAAACGCCCGCCGTATTTCGACCACATGGTGGATCCGGAAACATCGATGCAGGATCTCGGCAATATGCGGGTGCTGGCGCTGCTGGGAGATTCGATTACGACCGACCACATTTCGCCCGCGGGATCCATCGGCAAAGACACTCCGGCGGGCCGCTATTTGATCGCGCAGGGCGTACAGCCGCCCGACTTCAACTCGTACGGCGCGCGGCGCGGCAACCACGAAGTGATGGTGCGCGGCACACTGGCAAACGTAAGGCTGCGAAACCAACTGGCGCCGGGAACCGAGGGCGGCTGGACACAACACCTGCCGGATGGCGAGCAGATGTTCATCTATGACGCTTCCGTCAAATACCAGGAGGAAGGCGTGCCGCTGGTGATTATCGCGGGCAAGGAGTATGGCTCCGGATCGTCGCGCGATTGGGCGGCCAAGGGCGTGCTGTTGCTGGGCGTAAAAGCCGTGATCGCCGAAAGCTTCGAGCGCATCCACCGCACCAATCTGGTGGGGATGGGGGTGCTACCGCTGCAATTTCCGGACGGCCAAACCGCGGCCAGTCTGAAGCTGACGGGACGCGAGCGGTACAGCGTGGAGGGAGTGAAGGAGTCGCTGAGCGGTGGGCCGCGCCGCGCCCGCGTGCGCGCAACGGACGATACAGGCGCCGAGATAACTTTCGAAGCCGTGGTGCGCGTGGATACGCCGCAAGAGGTCGAATACTACCGGAATGGCGGCATTCTGCCTTATGTGCTGCGGCAGATCGCAGGGCCTAAGACGGAAAGCGGATCGTGACAATCGGCGCGTGAGGCCAGGCGTCAGAAATGTCCACCGTTCTCCGGCCATTCTCCGGACGATTCTCCGGCTGCACAAGATGTGCTTGACTTTCGTCCCCGCCCGCCACATACTTGCTCAAGAAAGCGTTTAACCGGCTTCCCTGATAGGCGCCGTGGCCTCCCGGCTGGGCGACTGTTGACTAAGCTCTCGGCCCCGGAGCCGGTACGCTACCCATCGGCCTAAAAAAGAGATGAACAATGTCAATACGATCGGTAGTGGCCAGTTCCTGCGCGGGAAACCTTTGCGCCTTGGCTGTGCTACTCGCGTTGGCGGCCGGCGTGGCCTTCGCGCAAACCAACCCTTTCCGCTTGCCACCACCGGCTGCTTGAAGACCCATTGCACAACCGCCGAAAATGGCGCCATAGGCATCGCTCCGCCGACGCCCATGACCTCGGGAATATGCTCCACCACGCCCTGCATCGGCACGGTGCATTACTTCGCGACCGGCGGGGCGGGCCTCGCCCTCACGTGCACGAGCAGCGGTTCCATGGTAGCCTGTCTGAGCGACGACTCGTCCCCGCACCTCACCGTTTACAACGGCAGCGGTACGTCGATCCTGTTCACGTCTTGTTCAAACCCAAGCGCCACAAGCTGCACTGGCCTCACTCCGGCAACCGACCCCTGCGGGAATAGCGTGACCGACTTCTTCGGCGACAGCGTCGGTCCCGCGCTCATCGGGTCGGATGGAACTGTGATCGTGGCCGGCGGCACCGAGATCTACCGCTTCAATAGCAACGGCTCCCAGGACTGGGGCACCTGCCTGCCCTCGGCGGCCCATGGGTTCGCCCCGACCGGCACAATCCTAACGAGCGACGCCTCCGGTAACGAGAACGTCACCCTGCTCATGCGTGACGGTCCCGTGGTGACTCTCAAGGCGGAGTCCGGCGCAATCGTAACCACCAACCAGGGCGGGAGCAATCTCGGCTACTTCGAGCCCGACCAGGGCAGCGATTCGAACGGTTCGTACTTCTATACCGGGACTAACAGCGCCTGCGCTGTCGGCAACCGTATCTATGCCGTAATGAACAGGTACGACCCGGCTTCCCAGTCGAGCAGCCAGCCCAGTGGGGCGTATTAAGACGGCGTCCTCTACGCGCTTCAAATAGGCCACTCCAGCCCGGGCGTGACCATCGCCGGTAGCCTGTGGTTCGACGAGAATACCGGCTCCAACGGCCAGGATCTCGTCGGCTCTAGCAAGGCGTCGCCCATGTGTTCTCCGGATAACGGGATATTCACCGACTTCGGCAGTAAGGTGCCCGGCGTGGGGGCCCAGAGCAACATTGCGGGCGTCCTCGCCGTAACGGATTGCACTAGTTCCGTCTGGGGCGGCAGTCCCCCATCCTACTGCAACAGCACAAACCCGAATTGGCCGTTCCAACTGCGCTACGCGCTGAACGCCGATCCGACCATCTCAGGCTGCGATCCTAATGCCGGAAGCTGTATGGACTATATCAATGCCAACTTCGCATGGGATCCAAGCAGCTCCTGCTTCCGGGTACGCTTAGACCAGCCGCCGACGCCCATGCCTGTAATGTCCTGTCTTTCCACCGGAGTGTCCGGAGGATCCATCGCCGCCCCAACCGTCGTGAAGACCATTAATGTGTCCGCCTTGGGCACCGCACTTCCTGGATCGCCGCAGAACGAGTTTCCCATCTCCGACGTCGGCATCACCAACACAGCCTCGAATGGCAGCGGGGACACCATCATGATCATCGGCGCCAAGGACTCGGCGACCGGCGACCAAGCCGTCCTGGCCATTGACACCTCGGTTTCGGGCGGCCGCACTCTACTGGTATTATCAGCCGTACTCGCTCGCGGAAGGCCAGTTCGGCATAACGACCGACTCCTACGGCAACCCACTCGTGTGGTTTGCCGATGCTTTATACGGCACATACGCTATCGGCGACTGCGGCGGCACCGGACAGCAGGGCTGCCAATTCGCAAACTGAACCGACACCCTATGACTAATCAGGCACCACAGCCGCGGGGCAAAGGAGTCACGCAGCAGGACGAGAGAGTTGGCGCTGCACCACAGCGCCTCGGCCAGCGCATCGCGTTCGATAAACCCAGGGCAGAAAGCATAGCACTATGAACATGTCTACCATCACGCCTGCTACGGGTCTCGTGCTCGCGCTCTGCGCGGCCGTTTGGCCGTTGCATGGGCAGACCGTCACCACCCTCACGACCTTCACGGGGGCCAACGGCGCTTACCCATACGACGCCTTGGTGCAAGGCACGGACGGAAACTTCTATGGCACCACGGACGGAGGCAAGTTCCGTGGCCAGTTTTATCCTGGGACAGTCTTCAGGATCACTCCAGAGGGGACGCTTACAACCCTCAAGACGCTTGGACACGCCTACCCGTACGGCGGCCTGGTCCAAGCCTCAGACGGAGATTTCTATGGTACGACGGCGCAGGGCGGCGTGGATGCCGCCGGCACAATCTTCCGAATGACGCCCGGAGGAAAGTTCACCACTCTGTACCAATGCTGCGCCAACAGCTCCACCTGTACAGGCGGGGACAAGCCCCTGGCGAGCCTTGTCCAGGCGAACGGCGATCTGTACGGTACCTTCGTGTATGACGCGATCTTCAAAATAAGTCTCGCGGGCGAGCTGACCACCCTCTACTCGTTCCCAAACTTACCAGAAGAGGAGCCCTGGGCCGGGGTCATCCAGGCAACGGACGGGAATTTTTACGGAACAACTCTCTACGGCGGCACACCATGCCCGCTTTACGGGATGAACGGCGGCTGCGGCACTATCTATAGAATGACGCCGGACGGCGCGCTGACAACCCTCTACAACTTCTGTTCGCTGCCCAACTGCGCCGACGGCGCGACGCCCTACGCCGGTCTCGTCCAGGCCAGCGACGGGAACCTCTACGGCGTTGCCGAGCAGGGCGGCGGCACCAGTTGCTCACCCTCGGGGTGCGGTCTTGGTACGGCATTCAGGATCACGCTGGATGGCGCCTTTACCCTTTTGGCCGCCCTCAACGTCAAGGGCGCCGATTACCCCTCGTCCGCACTCATCCAGGCCACCGACGGCAATTTGTACGGGACAGCCTGCAGCGGCATTTTCAAGATGACTCCGGACGGCACGGTAACGCCGATCTACGTCTTCGAAAACGTGGGCTGCGAAAATGGCTCGCCTATCCAAGCGACCGACGGTAACCTCTATGGGACTACTGTGACCGGCAGACTCAGACAGCGGCGAAGTCACGATCGGTTCGGTGTTCCGCTTGTCCGTCGGCCTCGGCCCCTTCGTCAAGCCGCAGCCGGTCTCGGGCAAGGTGGGAGCCTCTATCACCATCCTCGGCAATAATCTCGCGGGGGCAAGCGCCGTGACCTTCAATGGCACGCCGGCGGCTTCCTTCACCGTGAACTCGACCGCCTCGGCCATCGTGGCCACCGTACCCGCCGGTGCAACCTCCGGCACAATCCAGGTCACCCTCCCCAGCGACGCGACGCTTACGAGCAACGTGCCCTTCCGCGTGCTCCGCTGACGGTTCCTCTACAGGGAGGGTCGGTCACCATTAGCAACGGCCCCGGCTCGTCCGGCAAGCGGGTCGCGAGCCCGTCGCGCGGCCCGAACTGACTCTTTGACTGGACGTGTTCTCCGGATGCAGATCCGCCCCTGTTGCAAGCGGCCGCCAAAGCAGGTACGATTGAGTGTCCCGCCCCCGTTGGATTTCGACAAACAAACAGCACATTCTTATGCCGCAGCAACACAAGAAGGTTCTCGCAGTCGTAAGCGATCTGTTCTTTTCCGTGAAAATCACCGATGCCGCCAAGCGCGCCGGCATGGCGGTGGAACTGGTCAAGGATCCGCACGAGGTTATGATCAAGGCCAAAGCCAAGCCGAGCGTCATCATCTTCGACCTGAATTTCGACGACGCGCAGCCGTTGGAATTGATCGCCAAGCTGAAGGGCAGCGCCGAGTTCAAGGGCGTCAGCCTGATCGGCTATCTGTCTCACGTGCAAGGAGAGCTGAAGCAGGCCGCGCAGGATGCGGGCTGCGACATGGTGATGGCGCGGTCGGCGTTCTCGCAGAATTTGCAGCAGATTTTGAAGCGGCATTCCGGCGTAGTTTGATTTCAGGCCTGTTCCTCCGGAGAGGGCGACTGCGTGAAGCGGGCCAAAGCTTCGGCTTTGCCGCGCGCCGCGCCGGAATCGATGGCGCGCGCTGCCAGCGCCACGCCTTCCCGGAAATCGCGCGCCCGGCCCGCCGCCACCAGGGCGGCCGCGGCGTTCACCAGCACGATGTCGCGCTGCGGGCCGCGGGCCCCTTCCAGAATCTCGCGCGCAATCTCGCAATTTCTCTCCCGATCGCCGCCCTTAAGATCCTCCGGGCGCGCGATGGCCACGCCGAAATCGTCCGGCGTGAGCGTGCGCCGTTTGACCGCCCCATTCCGGATTTCGAAAGCCAGTGTGGGTCCGGTGGTGGTGATTTCATCCAAGCCGTCGGAGCCGTGCACCACAAACCCGCGCTCCAGCCCGAGGGCCGCCAGCGCGCCGGCGATCAACTCGGCCGAATGCGCGCTGGGCGCGCCGGCAAGCTGCGCGCTGGCGCCCGCCGGATTGGTCAGCGGCCCGAGCAGATTGAACACCGTCCGCATTTTCAGATCGACGCGCACCGGATGCGCATGTCTGGCGGCCGTGTGGATAGCAGGTGCGAACAGAAAGCCGATGCCGATCTCGCGGATGGCGCGGGCACATTCGCGGCCGGTGACATGGGGATGCGCACGCCCATCGCCTCCAGCAGGTCGGCGCTGCCGCACTGGCTGGAAATGGAGCGGTTGCCATGCTTGGCCACGCGCACGCCCGCGCCCGCCACCACGAACGCCACAACGGTCGAAATATTGAATGTCGAAAGGCCGTCGCCGCCGGTGCCGCAAGTATCCAGCAGCGGCTCGCCGTGAGCCCATCGTGAAGGCCAGATCGATCGGCTCGCGCCATCTGCCGCATGGCGCGCGCAAACCCCACCAGCTCATCGACGGTCTCGCCTTTCATGCGCAGCGCCACCAGAAATCCGGCGATTTGAGGCGGCGGTGGCATGGCCGTTCAGGATGGTGTGCATGGCCTCGAAAGCCTCGGCGCTGGACGAGGTTCTGGCGGTCGGCTACGCGATGCAGGTAGGGCAGAAGCGACATGCTATAGTGGAGTTCTTAAGTCCACCGTTATCACAAAGGTTTCCATGAAAATTCACGAGTATCAGGCCAAGGGCATCCTGGGCCAATACAACGTTCCTGTGCCGCGCGGCGAGGTGGCGTTCACCGCGGACGAGGCCGAGGCGGCGGCCAAGAATATCGGCGGCAGCGTGGTGGTGAAGGCGCAGATCCATGCCGGCGGACGCGGCAAGGGCGGCGGCGTCAAGATCGCCAGGGATGCGGCGGAAGCGGCGGAGATCGCGCGCAAGATGCTGGGCATGAAGCTGGTGACGCACCAGACCGGTCCGGAAGGGCGCATCGTGCAGCGCCTGCTGATCGAAGAGACGCTGCCCATCGAGCGCGAGCTGTACCTGGGCATCGTGCTCGATCGCGTGCAGGGCAAGCCGGTATTCATGGCGTCGGCGGCGGGCGGCATGGAGATCGAAGAGGTCGCCGCCAAAACGCCGGAGCTGATTCTGAAGGAAGCCGTTCGATCCGGGCATGGGCCTGCTGCCGTTTCAGGCGCGCAAGCTGGCGTTCGGCATCGGCGTGCCGGCGGCCAGCGTGAATGCGGCCGCGGCGGCCATGATGGCGCTGGCCAAGGCGTACGTCGCCATGGATTGCTCGCTCGCCGAAATCAATCCGTTCATCCTGACCAAGGACGGCAAGGTCTACGCGCTGGACGCCAAGATCAATTTCGACGACAACGCGCTGTTACCGCCACAAGGAATTGCTGGATCTGCGCGACCTGAACGAAGAAGATCCGCTCGAAGTGGAGGCGTCGCGATTCGGCATCAACTACATCAAGCTGGATGGCACGGTCGGCTGCATGGTGAACGGCGCGGGCCTGGCGATGGCCACCATGGACATCATCAAGTACGCGGGCGGAAGTCCCGCGAATTTCCTGGATGTCGGCGGCGGCGCCAGCGCCGAGCAGGTCAAGAACGCGTTCCGCATTCTGCTTTCGGATCCAGCACGTGAAGGCGGTGCTGATCAATATTTTCGGCGGCATTCTGCGCTGCGACACGCTGGCCACCGGCGTGGTGGCGGCGGCGCGCGACCTGCACATCGCGGCGCCCATCGTGGTGCGCATGGAAGGCACCAACGTGGAACTGGGCCGCAAGATTCTGCGGGAATCGGGATTCAATTTCACGGTCGCGGACGGAATGCGCGACGCGGCGGAGAAGGTGGTCGCAGCTGGCCGGCGCAGTAGAGGAGACGATGAGCGTACTGGTTGACGAAAATACCCGCCTGATCGTGCAGGGCTTCACCGGCAAGGAAGGCACATTCCACGCGCAGCAGGCCATCGCCTACGGCACTAAAGTGGTGGGCGGCGTGGTGCCCGGGCAGGGCGGCGCAGACGCATCTGGACCTGCCGGTGTTCAACACCGTGGAGCAGGCCGTGCAGCGCCACGGGCGCGAATGCTTCCGTGATTTTCGTGCCGCCGCCCTTTGCCGCGGACGCCATCATGGAAGCCGCCGACGCCGGCGTGCCGCTGGTGGTGGCGATCACCGAAGGCATTCCGGCGCTCGACATGGTGAAGGTGTGGGCGTTTCTGAAAGGCCAGCACGACGCGGCTGATCGGGCCCAATTGTCCCGGCGTGATTTCGCCGGGCAAATGCAAGATCGGCATCATGCCGGGACATATTCACCTGCCGGGCCACGTCGGCGTGGTTTCGCGCTCGGGCACGCTGACTTATGAAGCGGTCGGGCAGTTGACCGGGCTCGGGATCGGCCAATCGACCTGCATCGGCATCGGCGGCGATCCGATCATCGGCACCACGTTTCTCGACGCGCTCAAGCTGTTCAACGAAGACCCGGACACGCACGCCATCGTGATGATCGGCGAGATCGGCGGCAACGCGGAGGAGACCGCGGCGCGCTTACGTGAAGGAGCATGTGCAGAAGCCGGTGGTCGGGATTCATCGCCGGGCAGACGGCGCCGCCGGGCCGCCGCATGGGCCATGCGGGCGCCATCATTTCAGGCGGCTCGGGCGCGGCGGCGGATAAGATCCGGGCGATGGAGGAGGCCGGCATCACGGTGTGCTCGTCGCCCGCCGAAATCGGGGAAAAGGTAAAGAGCCGTTTATGAGCGTTGCAACGTACGTTTTCGATTATCAAGCCGGACGCGGTGGCGTCGGGGCATGCCGGCGAGATCCTGGCCACACTGGAGATGGAAGGTTTCAGGATCGTGGCGCTGCGCATGATGCGCCTGAGCAAGCACGCAGGCCGAGGGCTTCTACGCGGTGCATCGCGAGCGGCCGTTTTTCGCCAGCCTGGTGAAGTTCATGACCGAGGGGCCGATCATCGTGATGGCGCTCGAGCGGGAAGATGCCATCGAGAAGCTGCGCGAAGTGATGGGCGCGACCAATCCGGCCAATGCCGCGGAGGGCACCATCCGCAAACGCTACGCGGAATCGATCGAGCGCAACTGCATCCACGGATCGGACGGGCCGGAAACCGCGCAGGTGGAATTGGAATACTTTTTCAGCACGCTGGATATGGTTGGGTGTTAAGCGCTTCGCAGAGGCGGAAGGTGGCTCAGATCCACAAGGAGTGATCATGACCGGGTGGAACAAGCGTGAGCTTGAATCTACGCAGTCAAGTGCTTCGCCAGAAATGGCAAACCCCGCACCCCGTAAAACGAGTGGATATCGTTGAACACTTCCTGCTCGGTGGCCGGCGCGGCGTCAAACACTTCGTACACCTTCTTAACTCGCGCGAAGCTGGCCTTGCTGGCTTCGACCGGAAAGATATCGTCCTTCATTCCCGATTCGACGAACAGCGGGCGGGGCGCGATGAGACCGGCGACATCGTACACTTCGGCCCAATTCAGAATTCCGGGGACGTAATTGTCGATGCAGTGCGACAGGCTCATGATGCTGTCGCGGAAGGTGTTGAGATAGCCGCTGATCATGGCGGCGCGGATGCGCGGCTCGAGCGCAGCGGCGAAGGTAGTGCAGGTGCCGCCGCCGGAGATGCCCATGCACCCGACGCGGCGGGCGTCGAGCTCCGGGCGGGTTTCGATCCAGTCGATGGCGCGCATCACATCATAGACGCGCCAGCCGATCATGGTCTGGCCGAGCAGCAACGCGGCGCCGGCCGAGGGTTGGCAAGCGGTCGCCTCGGCGCCTTTCTTGCGGTGAGGGGGTCGCGCCGGCAGCCGAAGGCCAGCGGCTCGATGGCGACCGCGGCCATGCCGTGCTCCACTACCTGGATGGCGAAATCGTGTTGATAGCCGGGTTTGCCGGTGCGATCGCGGCCCTGTTCGTCGATGCCCACGATATCGTCCACGCCGCGCCCGTGGCCGGGAATGCAGATCACTGCCGGATGCGGCGGCGTGGAACCTCGCGGTGTGAGCAGATAGCCCAGCACAAACATGCCCGGCCGGCTTTCGAAGACGAACTTCTCGCGGCGATGCGACGGAAGATCGCGTACTTCCAGCGTTTGCGCATCGAGCGCCGCGGATTTCGCGGGAAATCCGCCCAGCAGCTCCGTGATTTTGGCGCGCAGGCGTTTCTGCCACGCTTCGGCCTGCTTGCGGTTTTGCGCGCGGAAAGTGAGCTGCAACGGGGCCGATTCATAGAGTTTACGGGTATAAAGAACAGGATCGAATGACGTGGCATCCACCTTGTTTTCGAATCCCTCCAATGCGCCGCCGTACTTGTCTTGAGCGGCGGCGCGGGCTGAGGGTAATGCGGGTAATAAGGCTGCGCTTCCGGCAGCCGCCAGTTTGGCGAGTTCTCTGCGTGTCATGCGAATGCGTCCTACTTGCTTCCCAAGCGAGTTTTGCGATACCAATTATATCCCGGAGGCTTATACATGAAGAGATTGACGTTACTGGCCGGCGCTAGCGCTGGCCGTGCCCGCTTTTGCGGCCGATGAAAGCGCCCTGTTCGCCAAACATTGGCAGACCGCCAAAGAGTTCACGCTGGCAGTGGCCGACGCCATGCCGGCCGGCGACTATAATTTCAAACCGAACGACGAAGAGATGAGCTTCGGCAAGGTGATGGTGCACATTGCGCTCGCCAACAATCGCGCTTTCGCTACGGTGAGCGGACTGAAGGCGCCCGAACCGCCGGAGACGATCGCGGCGGCATACAAAGATCCGAAGGGCACGTTCGACAAAGAGAGCACCATGCAGTTCGTGCGCGATTCGTTCGACTTTTGCACCAAGGCGCTGGCGGACATCACGCCGGATAAGCTGGATGCCATGAACGGAGGGATGAGTGGGCGCGAGCGCCTGTGGGCTTACTTCACGCATACTGCGCATCATCGCGGGCAAGCGGAAGTGTACCTGCGGATGAAGAACATCAAGCCACCGGATTACCGCTTCTAAAGGGCTAATCGGGACTGCGCGCGCGCGCCACGAGGCGCGTAGCCGCGGCATCGTAGGGCGCGCCATCCAAATTGCCGAAGATTTCGACGTCCGCAAAGCCCGCGCGGTCCAACAGAGCCGCGAGTTCCTGACCCGAGTACAGATTGTGCTCGAAGGCAAAGCGCCGGGCGCGCTCGCCATCGACCAGCAGCCATTGGACACGGATACGCCCCCATCCGGGAAAAACGTCGTAATGCTGAACGTGGATTTCGCCGCTGGGCCACGACTCCCAGCGCGTCGGTGAGGGCCTGGCGATGAGGTACTCTTTGCTGATCACATCGATGACAAAGACGCCGCCTTTTTTCAGGCTGGCCCGCACGTTGCGAAGTACCGCGAGATCCTCGTCACGCGTATCGAAATAGCCGAACGACGTAAACAGACTCAAGGCCAAATCGAAGGCGCCCGGACGTACGTAATCGCGCATGTCACTACGCACCAATTCGACGTTCGCGCCCGCGGTCCGCTCGCGCGCTTTCGACAGGAGAAAGGTGGAGCGATCCACACCCGTGACTTCGAATCCCTTTTGCGCCAGGATCAGGGCGTGCCGGGCCGGCCCGCAACACAGGTCCAAAATGCGCCCGCGCTCAACGCCGCTCAATGCCAGCACGCGCTCCACTTCACCGGGCGCCGCTGCCATTTGGCGCTCGCCGAACATCCACGGATAGAACGTCTGCCAGAATGCTTCGTCCTCGAACCAGTGCATCCAGCCAGTGTAGCCGACCATCCAAAACGGAAGGAGGGCCGCAAAATTGGAAACACGACGAATCGGATCGCTGGATGTGTCGGTGGCTGGACTGGGCTGCAACAACTTCGGGTGGCGTATCGACGCGGAAGCCAGCTCGGCAGCCGTCAACGCCGCGCTGGATGCCGGCATCAATTTCTTCGATACGGCGGATATTTACGGCGCTGGCCAAAGCGAGGAGTTTCTGGGACGGGCGCTCGGGAAGCGCCGCAACGACGTGCTGATCGCCACCAAGTTCGGGATGAAAATGGACGAGCAACGGCGCGGCGCGCGTCCCGAATATGTGCGGCGGGCTGTGGAGGACAGCCTGCGCCGGCTGGGAACGGATCGTATCGATTTGTACCAACTGCATCAGCCCGATCCCGACACGCCTATCGCTGAAACGCTGGGCGCGCTCGATGGACTGGTGCGGGCGGGTAAAGTCCGCGAGATCGGCTGTTCGAACTTTGCGGGCGATCAACTGCGCGCGGCTGGGGCGGCCGTGCCTGCCGGCGGCGCGCGATTTCGTCAGCGTGCAGAACCAATACAGTCTGGTGCATCGCGAGCCGGAAGCGGATGTGCTGCCCGAATGCGTGCGCACCGGCATTGCATTCATCCCTTATTTTCCGCTGGCCAACGGGCTGCTCACCGGGAAATACCGGCGCGGGCAGCCGCTGCCCGAAGGCAGCCGGGCGCAGGCAGGATTCGGTCCGAAGGTGTTTACCGATGCGAACCTGGAACTGGTCGAATCGCTCAGTGAGTTTGCGGCCGCGCGCGGGCATACCATGCTGGAACTGGCGGTCTCGTGGCTGGCGGCTCAGCCGGCGGTGGCTTCGGTGATTGCCGGGGCAAAATCGCCGGAGCAGGTGAAAGCCAACGCCTCCGCCGGCGCGTGGCGGCTCACTGCGGAGGATCTGGCGGCGATCGAAGGAGGTACTCGTGGCAGGCGCAATCGCATCAGCGTGTGGCAACATGAGAATTGCGCATCCTGCTGGCCCATAATTCGCCCTACTATCCGTCGTACGGAGGCGGCGACAAATCCAACCGCCTGCTGATGGAAGCTCTGGCGGCCCGGGGCCACGCCGTGCGGGTGGTGGCGCGCGTGGAACATTTTGGCGCGGAGGGCGCACGCGGCGCTGGTTCGCGAATTGGCTGCGCGCGGGGCCGCGCATGATGCACGCGGGCAGGCCGGCAGTGTCGAGTTCCGGTTGAACGGCGTGGAGGTCCGCATCCTGACCCGCGACCCCGATGCTGCGCGCGTATTTCGCAGCGCAGGTGCGGCGTTCGATCCGGAGATCATCCTGGCTTCGACCGACGATCCGGCGCACCTGATGCTGGAGATCGCGCTGCGCGCCCGCACGGGCGCGCGTGGTGTACCTGGTGCGCGCTACCGTGGCGCTGCCGTTCGGTCCGGATAGCGCTTTGCCAAGCGCCTTCCAAACCGAAGCTCTGCGGCAGGCCGACGGCGTGGTGGCGGTGAGCGAATACGTGGCGCAATACACGCGTCACTGGGGCGGCCTGGAAGCGATCCACGTGCCGATCTCGCTGCTGGATCCGGGCGGCTGTCCGCAGCTTGGCCGCTTCGACAACCGCTTTGTCACCATGGTGAATCCCTGCGCGGTGAAAGGGATTTCGATTTTTCTGGCGCTGGCGGAACGCTTTCCCGGCGTGGAATTCGCCGCCGTTCCCACGTGGGGCACCACCGCGGCGGATTTCGCGGCGCTGCGGAAGATGCCCAACATCTCGGTGCTGGCGCCGGTGGACGATATCGACGATCTGCTGCGGCAGACGCGCGTGATGCTGGCGCCGTCACTGTGGGCCGAGGCGCGTTCGCGCATGATTCTGGAGGCCATGTCGCGCGGCATTCCGGTGATGGCCAGCGACGTGGGCGGACTGGCGGAGGCAATGCTGGGCATCGACTATCTGCTGCCGGTGAACCCGGTGGCTCACTACCGGTCGATGGTGGACGAGCTGATGGTGCCGGCGGTCGAAGATTCCGCCGCAGGATGTGTCGCCGTGGGCGCGGTGCTGGAGCGCCTGTTGACCGACCGCGCGCATTACGAGCACTTGTCGGCGCGGCCTCGCGGCGGCGGCGCTGGCATACGCGGGCGATCTCAATGCCGGGCCGTTCGAAGCATATCTGAAAAGGTTTTGGCGGCCCCAGAAAGCGGAGCGGGTGCCGCGGCGGAGCGGCGCGAACCCGCTTTCCGACGAACGGCGGCGGCTGCTGGCATTGCGCCTGAAGCGAGCGAGGTACGCCATGTGGCTGACTGAAGGAGCGGCCGAGGACCGCGGCCGCGCTTGCGCGCCGGGCAACGGAACTCGCCCGCGCGGCCCTGCCCGGCGTGGACATCGAGATCTTCTGGGATGATATGTGGATCCGCCGCGTAGGCCCGGATTATTTTCCGGATCCCGATATGTTCCGCGCGTCAGGGAGCGCGAGCCCGACTGGGAGCGCTGGACAGGACAGGCCCGCAAGCATCTGCGCGATGCCGAGGATTACTGGTTCCACCTTTACAAGCCGCGGGCGGGCGATATCATCGTCGATATCGGGGCGGGGCGCGGCGAAGATGTGTTCGCATTTTCGCGCGCGTTGGGGCCGGGCGGGCGCGTGTGGGCGATCGAGCCGCATCCGGTTTCTTTCGCGGTACTCCGCCGGTTTTGCGAACTCAACCGGCTGGCGAATGTCACGGCGCTGAATTATGCGTGCATGGACCGCCGGGCGACTTACAAATCGAAACGCTGCCGGTGTGGGAATCCAACTATGTTCGCGCCGGCGAGCCCACGCCGGCGAGCCATCCGGTGAAGGGCGTGCGCTTCGACGATCTGGCCGCGGAGCACGGCATCGAGCGCATCGATTTCCTGAAGATGAATATCGAGGGCGCCGAGCGGTGGGCGTTGCCCGGATGCGAGAAGGCGCTTCGCCGCGCGCGGTATGTGTGCATCGCGGCGCACGACTTCCGCGCGGCCCGCGGCGAAGGCGAGAACTTTCGCACGCTCGAATTCGTGCGGAAGTTCGTGGCGGAGGCGGGCTTCCGGATCGTGATGCGCGACGACCCGCGCTATTACGTGCCGTATCATGTGCACGGAGTGCGTCAGTCGTCCGCTCCGTGAAATGCCGGCCCGCGTGGTCCTCCGCCTACTTCCTTGTAAGTGTAGATGTGCCCGTAGGGGAAAACATCAGCTTCTCGAACTGGCCCCAGGGTGCAGCGAAGGAGTACCAGAGCGGCGCAGTGACTCGCGACGCAGGGGTGTTAGTGGAAATAATCCGATAGTGGCCGGGCTGGGACGCATCGAACACAGGGCCATCATCCGTCCAATCCTCCAGGTTGACGGCGGCCGTTCCGATACCGAAAATTCTTATACCAAACTCTCCGGTAGTACTCGATGCCGGCGGATCCGTAGTGCGCGTGAGAGTCGCGCGCGATATAGATGATGGGATGGCGGCCCGAGAAGCGCAGCGCGGAGACGCCTCCCAGCCTACTTACTGATGGAAGTGCCGCGAGGAGTCGGGTTACACGAAAATTTGGCCGGGTCCGTTGAACGGGTAGAAGAACCAGAACTGAAGATCGAGATAAGTGCGGTCGGGCGCCTCTAAGACCGCGACAAAAGCTTTGGCGCGCGCCTGATTTCCCGCCAGCAGACTATCATCGATGTGCAACCAGCAACTCAAAGCCAGGCTGCCGCGAGCGCGGGTCGCGCTCCCGCCTGCTCCCACAGCATGCCGGCAAGAGCGCTTTCGGAAACAATCGGGGCCGTCCGGAGACCCTCGATCGAAAATGTGCTCGTATGTGTCCGCATGGTGGACGAGACCCCACTGGAGCGCGGTCTTGCCTGAATTGAGAATATAATCCGGATCGTCCACTCAGGTAGCGCTCGGTCGAATGCAACTTCATCAGGGGGCCGAAAGCCTGAATGAGTTGCTGATTTCCGCCTGCGAAACCGCACTGGCCGCGGCACATGGCAGGACTAACAGGGTGACGATCGGGAGAAACGCTCGGCGGGTCATCGCCGGCGGTTAAGCCGGAGAAAGATATTCAGCAGCGCGACGAAGACATTGAACAAGCCCGCGAACAGTATCAGGGCGCCGGGAATGGGGCTGTCCGCGGCGGGATTATGGAGCACCTCACTGGTGGCGTAGACCAGGATGCAGACGCCCAAGATGCCGATACCGGCCGCAATCAGGATTCCGAGCAGGCCAATGTTTAGAAATGCGTTGAGAACCATGGCGGCGATGATGCTGACAAAGATGCCCACCATCAATCCGCGCGGCGCGGAAAAGGTTCGGTTCGACGACATCACAAACAGCGTAATCGCCCCGAATGCGATCAAGGTCATGAGCGCGGCGCTTTGAATCGTTCCCGGCGCGTAGAGGCTGGCGAACCGCAGAATAGGCGCCAGCACCAGGCCCGAAACAAAGCCATCGCCCACCAACGCGCTGACGCCCAGCACCGGATTGTGGCGGGCCGCGATGGCTACGCGGGGAATCACGTTGAGCAGCACCATGGCGAGGATCCAACCGAGCCAGCCCGTGAAGAGGCTGGCCAAAGCATCCGATTGCGCGCCGAGGTATCCGCCGCACAAGGCCGCAACCACGCTGAGACCCAACAGCATGTACGTTTTCCTGATGGTTTCGGCGCGGGCCGCGGTAAGGGGTGTGGTGGCGAACAGGTTGTCGGTTACGGTCATGCTTGGAAGGATATCATAAGCCGCGCGTACGGTCGCTATTGGCGCGGCGGTACGGCGCCGTTAAGGCGAATTTTTCTCCATGCGCAAGTCATCCTATAATCAAAACAGGCATTCTATGCAAGAGCACCGTTACACCGTGTTGTTTGAACCTGTTCGCGAAGGCGCCTACCAGGTCATCGTGCCGGCGCTGCCTGAGGTCGTGACCTTTGGCGAGACTCTAGACGAAGCCCGAGCGATGGCTCTTGATGCCATCAGGTGCGTCCTGGAGAACATGATGATGGACAACGAACCTATTCCCGACGATACCCTTGCCCCCGCTATCACGAAACCCTATCCGTGACTTTGCCCTAAACAAATTTCCAAACCTCAGGGTTGATCTGGGCAGCACGAATAGGGCATATACTGGAGGTAGAGGAATCGAAAGGATTGCGCCTAATCCCATTGGGCGAGGGTGATTGTTGAATGGCACCGCCGGTTACCGATTTCGGTGAACTTCTCAAAGATGTGCCTCCTGGAGCATGGGTGGCGATCTCGCAAGACGAAAGGCGCGTAGTCGCTTACGCCGCCGAAATGAGAGATGCACTCTCGAAAGCCGTGGAACTCGGGGAAGAGAGCCCGATCATTTTCAGAGTGCCCGAATCGCCTGCTGCCTTGGTCCTTTTAGAGCGTGGCTCTGCACCAATTCTCGTACGTTACGTTCGACCCGCCGAATGCCACAAATCGGGTATACCGGCCCGTTCTTAAGCTCCAAATCGTTAACGGAAACATGCGGCAACAGTGCTTTGGCATCGTGGACAGAGGAGCGGATTTCTGCGCCTTTCCTTTGGCGTTTGCTCACATATTGGGGCTGAATCCCTTGAACCAAACCCCTTCTCCCACGTTGGGCGTTGGGAGCGGCGGTCCGGCCCCAACATACTATTTCGAGGTGGTCCTCGAAATCCCTCCCCTAGGGGCGTTTCCAGTGCGGGCCGGTTTTCTGGACAGCCTCAACACGCTCGGACGGGGGCTTCTCGGGCACGCCGGTTTCTTGGATCGCCTTGTCGTGTCTTTCAGTGGACAGAAGCGCCTATTCTCCATCGAAACGTAAAGGGGCTCCCTAATCTCTTTTCCCTCGATTCAAAGGTGGCGGTCGCGGGCTCGAACCGCGGACCTCCTGCTTGTAAGGTAGGCGCTCTAGTCTAGAGCATTTTCCAATCGTAGAATGAGCCTGAAATCGGAACTCGTTTCCAATACAGAATGAGCCTGAAACGGATTCTCGTTTCCAATGGTCAGTGAGCCTGAAAAGCGGGTGCGCGACATAATTGTGGATGATTTTAGGCGGCCGCCGAGCGAGAAGCCCAGTAGTCCTCGAATTTGCCGGACAGCCGGTTGCAGCGCAAGGCGATGATGGCATTGGCACCGCGCACTGTCCAGAACATGCCGGACTGCTTGAGACGGGACCCGATCACCGTTCGGCATCCTGCCTCGATGACTCCAGAGCCTATGAATAGACCCTGCTTGCGGAATTTGGGGTAGCGCATGCGATTTCGGTTCCGTTCGAAGTAGTCGGCTTGGATACGAAGCTCATCGCGTAACTGTGCCTTGCGTGTGGGGAAGCTGCGCAGTTCACTGACGACGTTTTCGACTCTGCCTCGGTTTAGTTTTTGGATTAGCTTCTTGGCCCAACGCTTCCGTTGCTTCTCGTCGGAGGGAAATAACTTAGCGGCTACATCCCAGAGATGCTCGCGCGCGTGCCAGATGTCGATGATCTGAATGGCGCCAGCAAAATGCTGGTCTGCGATATTCCAGATCCACTCGGCACCGTCGCCCAGCACCACTTTCCTTTTGGCCCGATCCCATCCCCGTTCGAAGGCTTCGGCGTAGAGCCGACGGCCAAACAGTTCAGCAGTTTCGATGGCCCCGGTATAGGTGGTGGAAGCGGCATCCCGAATGGGTCGGCCTTCCGCGTCGGTGGTGGTGTGGGTGAAGACACACCCGAGTTTGACTTCCCGGGTGCGTGCCGGCTGCCCCTGGGATCTGCCGGCGCGCCCTTCCAACTCGGCGTGTACCATCGGCAATTGGGTGCCATCCATTTCGACGACCAGCACGGGAACGGCAGCGCCCAAGATGTCGGGAAACTCCAATTGCACGATGCGATCTCGCTGGGCCTGTTCCCGTTCGGCGATATCGGCACCGATGGCTTCGGCGTGGCGTTCGACAGCTTTGGTAGTGACCTCCAGGCCGGCCAGCAGGTGCAGCCGTTGGCGGCCACTATCGAAGCTGGTCTCGCTTCCTACCATGGCCATCATACGTCGCACGCCGGGCGAACACTCCGTCCCGACTACGTCAAGTTCCCGATCGCGGGGACTGTGTCCTTGATGGCAACTCGGACAGAGATAGTAGGCTCGATCGTAGACCACAGGCCCCAGCATGGTCAGGATCTGCTTCGGGCGCGTTTCGCGGTATCGAGCTTGCTGACCGCAGCCGCAGGGGACTTGGCGGTCGTGCGCCGCCGGCATACACAACAACCGCTGCATGGCTATTGCCCCGGCGTGGTGCATAGAGTCCCGCACCAGCATCTCGACGGCCTCAAGATCGATCGTGCCGGTCTTATGCCAATCGCCGAGGACGATCTGTACCGTCCGACCTACTTCTTGGGCGACTTCTTGTTGGATCGCTTCTGCTGTTTTTTTTCCTGTGCGGTCAAAGTGTCCTCCACCGGCCGCAACTTGCAGATTTTCTCGTTGACTTCCAACAGATCGTGACCGAGCTGACGGAAGCGATGGAACTCTTCGACTTCCTGCTGAGCCTTGCGCAGAGCCGTCGCTGTGCTAAAGGTCTCCGTAACGGATTTTCCATTGACTTTGCGGGTCAAGCGATAGAAAGGGCCATGGCCCGGGTCATCGGGCCGGCGGCAGTGGCACCCTGGGTTGCCACATCGTCCGCCCGTGCTGGTAATCGACCCAGAACGCATATCGCCGAGTCGACTGATCTGGAACTGTGTCTGCGCGCGCTGAGCTTCGAGCGCGGAAAGAGCTTCGGTCATTGGGAACCTCCTAATACCTAGCGTACTACTACGCTAGGTTTAAGGCCACAAAAAAAGAAAGTGGCCCTGCCGTTCCATTTTGTGTCGCGCACCCCTGAAAAGCGCGCTAGTGGCTGTGCGGGTCTAGGGGATGGTATGATCTGTGGTGAGGCCCTGTAGCTCAGTTGGTTAGAGCGTCTGGTTTACACCCAGAAGGTCCACAGTTCGACCCTGTGCGGGGCCACCAAATCCTCATTTCCGATTTCCGAAACGAGGCAGCAAGGCCGTCAGAGTTCGTTCAGGAAGCGTACAACGCTCGATCCGCCGCCAGTATCCTCGAGACTATCGGCGCCGCGCAACGCCCTGTAACGCCGCTCACCGTGCCGGATTATTCGCCGCTCCCAATCGCCGCTGCGTTTCGGAAAGGCTCCTTCACGTCCCAAGATCAAGGGCGCGCAAAAGCGCTAGAATGCCGGTTGTGGCGGTTACTGTCGAATAGAGGTTCCTCACGATGAAGCGCACCATTCTCAGGCCGCTGCCATTGATTTTGTTGCCGAACATGCTCCCAGTGGCATGTTTCCAACCTCATCTCTAGTAAAGGCCTTCACGACAAGGTGAGTGTTCGACCAATTCCCGACCAATTCAAGCCACGTCTTAGAGAGCAGGATTATATTCCCTAGAAATCGCTCCAGAGCCGGTGAGTTGGAGTGTATCGGCGAATCGGACTGCGGAGGGTGCGCGACACAAAATGGAACGGCAGGGCCACTTTCTTTTTTTGTGGCCTTAAACCTAGCGTAGTAGTACGCTAGGTATTAGGAGGTTCCCAATGACCGAAGCTCTTTCCGCGCTCGAAGCTCAGCGCGCGCAGACACAGTTCCAGATCAGTCGACTCGGCGATATGCGTTCTGGGTCGATTACCAGCACGGGCGGACGATGTGGCAACCCAGGGTGCCACCGCCGCCGGCCCGATGACCCGGGCCATGGCCCTTTCTATCGCTTGACCCGCAAAGTCAATGGAAAATCCGTTACGGAGACCTTTAGCACAGCGACGGCTCTGCGCAAGGCTCAGCAGGAAGTCGAAGAGTTCCATCGCTTCCGTCAGCTCGGTCACGATCTGTTGGAAGTCAACGAGAAAATCTGCAAGTTGCGGCCGGTGGAGGACACTTTGACCGCACAGGAAAAAAAACAGCAGAAGCGATCCAACAAGAAGTCGCCCAAGAAGTAGGTCGGACGGTACAGATCGTCCTCGGCGATTGGCATAAGACCGGCACGATCGATCTTGAGGCCGTCGAGATGCTGGTGCGGGACTCTATGCACCACGCCGGGGCAATAGCCATGCAGCGGTTGTTGTGTATGCCGGCGGCGCACGACCGCCAAGTCCCCTGCGGCTGCGGTCAGCAAGCTCGATACCGCGAAACGCGCCCGAAGCAGATCCTGACCATGCTGGGGCCTGTGGTCTACGATCGAGCCTACTATCTCTGTCCGAGTTGCCATCAAGGACACAGTCCCCGCGATCGGGAACTTGACGTAGTCGGGACGGAGTGTTCGCCCGGCGTGCGACGTATGATGGCCATGGTAGGAAGCGAGACCAGCTTCGATAGTGGCCGCCAACGGCTGCACCTGCTGGCCGGCCTGGAGGTCACTACCAAAGCTGTCGAACGCCACGCCGAAGCCATCGGTGCCGATATCGCCGAACGGGAACAGGCCCAGCGAGATCGCATCGTGCAATTGGAGTTTCCCGACATCTTGGGCGCTGCCGTTCCCGTGCTGGTCGTCGAAATGGATGGCACCCAATTGCCGATGGTACACGCCGAGTTGGAAGGGCGCGCCGGCAGATCCCAGGGGCAGCCGGCACGCACCCGGGAAGTCAAACTCGGGTGTGTCTTCACCCACACCACCACCGACGCGGAAGGCCGACCCATTCGGGATGCCGCTTCCACCACCTATACCGGGGCCATCGAAACTGCTGAACTGTTTGGCCGTCGGCTCTACGCCGAAGCCTTCGAACGGGGATGGGATCGGGCCAAAAGGAAAGTGGTGCTGGGCGACGGTGCCGAGTGGATCTGGAATATCGCAGACCAGCATTTTGCTGGCGCCATTCAGATCATCGACATCTGGCACGCGCGCGAGCATCTCTGGGATGTAGCCGCTAAGTTATTTCCCTCCGACGAGAAGCAACGGAAGCGTTGGGCCAAGAAGCTAATCCAAAAACTAAACCGAGGCAGAGTCGAAAACGTCGTCAGTGAACTGCGCAGCTTCCCCACACGCAAGGCACAGTTACGCGATGAGCTTCGTATCCAAGCCGACTACTTCGAACGGAACCGAAATCGCATGCGCTACCCCAAATTCCGCAAGCAGGGTCTATTCATAGGCTCTGGAGTCATCGAGGCAGGATGCCGAACGGTGATCGGGTCCCGTCTCAAGCAGTCCGGCATGTTCTGGACAGTGCGCGGTGCCAATGCCATCATCGCCTTGCGCTGCAACCGGCTGTCCGGCAAATTCGAGGACTACTGGGCTTCTCGCTCGGCGGCCGCCTAAAATCATCCACAATTATGTCGCGCACCCGACTGCGGAGGGGGAACCGGCACGATATCGCTGCCCCATAAGGGTGAGTACAGCCCCTTTGTGACGCCATATCGATATTCCTCTGAGGGGTAGTAGGCCGCTGCCAACAGAAGGTCACGGAAGCTCAAGGCGATCTTGTAACTCTGGTCACAGTCTTCGGGCCGCAGTGGCATCCTGCTAAAGCCGACGAGCCACGTTGCGAATTGGACCCAATCAAATGGCTTCGCTGAACTATAGCCGCCACCAACCACTGCCACTCCGCGGGGAATCTCCCAATTCATAACCGCTCTCAGATGGTCGTCTGGTACGTGATGGCCTTCGGCGGCAGCAGGATTCCCATAGGTGGATGCTCGGTTGAGCACGGCGACTGTCTTCAGCGTCCACCGTGCAATAATCGTCCGCTGTTCAAGGTCCAACTCCGCCAGCCGGCGTGGATCTTCGATCAGCCGGGTGAGTATCGGTTTCGCGTCCCCTTCCAATCGACTCATCCAGCCATTGTTGCAGCCTTTGCAGACCGTTCCGGTGACAAAGGCGGGAACCGCATGTCCTGAAATCAACGATCCGGCCGGAGGCGACTTCAGTTACGGTTGGGGTGATTGTCATGCCCCGGACGCCAAGATAGTCCATTAGCCAGTTGGGGATGATGTGTTCGTGGCTCTTACCGCCGGCTCCTCTCGAAGCGAACAATGCATCCGCAGAAGAGGCATGATCTCTGGCGAGATGGCTTACTCATCCGTGTACACTAGAAGCCTTCCTTGTGCCGGATTTGCTTTATCGCATCTTTGAGCAGGGAGACGGATGAGGAAGAAAGGATGGTCCGATTAGTGTTGTGGACGGGACCAAAAGGTACGAAGTTCTGCCCGTTCGGCTTGCTGTTGTCCCATTTGGATAGGGTTCCGTTTGCCGAAAAGGCGCGATGCCCGCCATCACTGTCAGGGAGGAAGACTCGATGCTCTTCCCAAAAGATCAGGTAAAACGGGGTGTCACCGACAATGCGACTCATGAACTCTTCGGAGCTGGACTCCAGGGGAACCCCTTTTGCCCGTCTCGTTCGGATTGACTAAGCACACCCCGGCGAAGTCTTTTTGATTGCCGTTCTTTCGGTACCAACCGTGTTGCAGTTTGTTTAGGCCAACCATCTTCAAATTGACAGTCACCTCATCCTGCTCGACGGCTAAAAAGAACGCCTTGCAGGGGGCCCTATCCTTGGAGGCAGCACCCGCCACACCCACAATGCGAAACAGCAGGAGGGAGAGGGCGGCGACTCGGCTCAGCCTGAGAGTCATTTCGTAGAAATTCCCGAGGTGCATGTCAACCCGATTGTAGGGTGTGCGATCTAACAGGGCAAGCTGCAATTGGTTAGCAGATTATGGGCAGGATACGGGCGGACTAGCCAGAAAATACACGGCTCCAAGCCGGAACTGGCTGCAGTAAGGCAGGCGCTCTAACCGGCTGAGCTAACCGCCCAGGATGCCTCTGTTTTGGATTCTATCACGGAAGGCTTCCGTACGCCGCCGCCACCTGCTTCTTCACGAACGCCAGATCGCGCGCGATAGCGGAAAGCTCGTCCGGCGCTTCGTATTCCAGGTGCAGTGAAAGCGGCCCGGCGAAATGCGCGGAGGCCAGTAGCGCAAACACCTGCCCCCAATTCACCATGCCCTCGCCGATGGGACACATCCGCATGGTCCACTTGCCGTCGACTTTTGCCCAATAGAAATCCTTCAATGCCACCATCTTGATGCGCGGCAAGGCCATCCGCATGGCGATGTTCCAGCCGGCCTCCCCGCCCTCCGCGGTGGCGTGGCAGGGATCGAAGTAGTACCCGATCCATTTCGCATCCATGTCTCCGATGATGGCGCGCGCGTCCCACACGGCTTCGCCCACATAGTTGCCGGAATGATTGTGGAATCCGGCAGCGATGCCGTAGGTCCGGCCCATTGCCACCAGCCCGGCCACGTCGCGGCGCACCTCGGCCAAGCGCGTTTCAATGTCGTCGCCTGGCCTATACTGCCAGTAGCCCAGCTTGAAATACGGTACCTTCATGCGGCCCGCGAGGGCCAGCACATTGGGCATGGTGGGATCGGCCGGGGAGACAAACGCAGTGGTGATCATGGGGACTTCCACGCCCTCCGCGCGTATGGCTTCCACCGCGCGATACAGATCGGCGGCGGAGAGCGCCGGCTCCACGTGCCCGCCGGGACGCACCGTCAGGTCGCATCCGGCAAATCCCAGGTCCTTGAGCACGCCGCCCAGTTCCGCATAATGGATCTTAGGCAGATGCTTGGAGAACAGGCAGATCGTGGGCAGGGCGCGCGGGGCTTCGGCGCGGACTTGCAGGGCGGCCGCGGCGCCGATGGCGAAAGCTCTTCTACTCAGCCGGCTCATCAATGGCTATTCTAAATCCGTTCGCACGTCCCATCCTAGTTCACGGCCACCGTGGCGCACGCGCCATGCGCACGGAAAACACGCTGCCGGCTTTTGAATACGCCATCGCAGTGGGCGCAGACGCGCTGGAGATGGACGTGGCCGTGACCCGTGACGACGTGGTGGTGGTTTCCCACGAGCCCAAGTTGAACCAGCCAATCCGCGATATGACGCTGGCGGAGGTGGAGTGCTGGGATTGCGGCGCGACACGGAATCCGCGATTCCCGGAGCAAGTGGTGGTCCCGGGCGCGCGCATCCCCACGCTGGACCAGGTGCTGGCGCTGGCGGACCGCGGCCGTTTTCTGTTCAACATCGAAATCAAGAGTTTTCCGAAGCGCCCCCGGCTGACACCTCCACCGGAGCGCTTCGCGGAACTGGTATGCCAGGCTATCCGGCGGCGCAAGCTGCAGAAGCGCGCCATCGTGCAATCGTTCGATTTCCGCACGCTGCACGCCATGCGCAATATGGCGCCCGAGATCCGGCTGGGGGCTCTTTATGTGGGCCGCCCGAAGAGCTTCATCGCCATCGCACGCCGGGCCGGCGCGGATATCGTGGCGCCTTACCACCGGCTGATTTCCGCCAGGCGCGTCCACGCCGCGCATGCGGCCGGGCTTGAGGTGATCGCGTGGACAGCCAACCATCCCCGCCAATGGAAACGGCTCATCGCCGCGCAGGTGGATGCCATCATTACCGATAACCCGGGCGCGCTGGTTGCCTATCTGCGGGCGCGGAGCGGCGGTCAGTAGACCGCGAAACAGAAGACCCTGTTGGAATCCGCCGGCGACAATGAGTACTCGCCATTCTCCAATATTTCGTCCACCTCGAGCTTGTATAAGGTCCCGTCAAGCTGCGTCACATTGAGCCGGACGGGGTGCGCCACCAGTTTTTTCCTGCGGGTGAATAATACTTCGCGTTGTCCGCCCTTGGACTGTAGTCTGAAGAGCCTGCAGGCGATCCGCGGCGATCTCCTCCGATTGAAACAGGAAAATCGGTGAGGAGAGGGGCGTGCGCGCCGGTGAGTTGGCTCCGGCAATCACATAGGTCACTTCGTTCTTGTGCTCCTCCTGCCTGGCATCGGCGCTCTCGGTGGGCACCAGATTATCGGCGTGCTGCAGATAGGGAAGGTCCGTTTTTGGCGGCCGTGGCCCGTCATACTTCTGGGCCAACAACGGACAGACGCATAGTAAAACGATCGGCAACCATTTCGGCATAGGCAGATTTTAACGCGTTCTGTTAACGGGAACCAACCTGGATGGCCTCCAGCACGCGGTCCAACTGCTTTTCATCTACAGGCTTAGCCAGGACAAAGCGGCTGTCGCCCGCGAAGTTGGCCGACAGATCCGCGTTGTAGGAATCGGAAAGCAGCACGAATCCGCCCACACGCGGTCTCACTTGTTCGGCCGTTTCTACCCAGTTCAATCCGGGCGCATGCACCGAGCAGAAGATGGCATCGAAGCGCAGGCGCTGTGCCAGATCCAGGCCTTCGTCGGAACTGTTCACCGGCACAACGCGATATCCGCGCACGGCCAGCAGACCGCGCAACTGCGTTTGAACGGCTTCGGATGGTTCGATCACCAGTGCCGTCGGGGTGTGCGCGCCCTCGCGACCGCTGTCGGCCGAGAGGGGCTTCTCCCGCGCCGCGCAGGGCAACTCGACTTGGAATGTGGGATCGGCCGCGGCCTGCTGCACCAAACGTATCTCGCCTCCATGGCCAGTGATCAGACTCCGGCAAATGGCCAAGCCCGTTCCGCCGGATACTTCATCCGTCCCCGGCATAAACGGATCGGCGTCTGCCTTCGCTCCGCTATAGCCGATCTCGACCAGAATGCGCCGGGCGACCATACTGGTGCGAACGGTGATGGTCTTCTCGCTGGAATCCGAGAGCGATTGTTCGGCGTGTACCAGCAGATTCAGGAAGACCTGCTCAAGCTGGCCATGAGATCCCAACACGATCGCGGGCTCGTCCGCCAGCAGGCTGCGCGCGCGAATCCCACGCACTTTCCACTCCCGCTCGCGGAACTCGATCAGGTCGCGCAACAGGCCATTCATTTCCACGGGCTGGGTCTGCGCCTGGCCGGTGCCGGCAAAGCCCACCAGGCGATCGACGATCTCCGACGCCCGCTCCGCTTGGGCGACGATGCTTGCCATGCCGCCCACGCCACCGCCGGTTTGGGCCAGACCGGCTATCACGGCCAGGGGCGTCCGCAGATCGTTGACGATTCCGGAGATGAGCTGGCCGACTGCCGCCAGCTTTTCGGTGCGGAAAAGCTGCTCCCGGACGGAGCGCTGGTCAAGCAGCTTGACCGCCACGCCAATCTGGTTGGCTAAGTGCTGCGCCAGAGTTTGTTCATCGTGGCTGAAGACGCGGGCGCGGTCGAGCTGGTCCATCTGCAGAATACCCAACACCTCGCCTTGCGCGAGCATGGGAACGAAGAGCAGCGATCGCGCCACGGCCGACCCCGGCTCGCCAGCTACAGGGAACGGGCTGCGGGAGGTGTCGGGAATCGCCAGCAGAGTCCGGTAATGGAAGCAGGCCACGGCGCCGGCTTGCGGTCCTGCCGGCGGCGCCGAGAGCGGAATGGATGGTTGGTCGGTTCCGCCGCGCTCCACGGCATCCAATGTCTTGGCGTAGCGGTTGTATAAGTAAAGTTCCGCCGAAGTGACTCCGAAGATTCTGGGCACCACCACTTTTACTTTGCTCAGGATCTGATCCGCGGAAGAGGCCCCCAAAATCTCTTCGCCCAGTTCGTAGGCCTGGCGCAGCAGTTCACGCTGTCCGCGGAGACGCTCATCGCGCCGCCAGACAACGAAAACAACCACGACAATGGCGAAAACTCCAAGCGGCAGCGCCACCTGAAGGGCAATGAGCAGAAACGACCCCATCACGACGCTTCCGGAGTCTGTGCCCGTAGCCATGGTTCGAGCTCCGGGCTGAGAAAGTCGTCAATGGCCAGTTCGGTCCCGGGTAACTCCCGGTGCGTAGTCCTCAGGCCGACGATGCGCGTGCCGGCCGCGCGTGCCGCCTGCACGCCGGAAAATGAATCTTCAAACACGATGCAATTGCACGGCGGGATCGACAAAAGCTCGGCGGCGAGGAGATAAATCTCCGGATGCGGCTTGGCATGACGCACCTGATGACCATCGACGATGACGCGGAAGAACGCCCGCAAGGCGCCCTTATCCAGCACAAAGTCGACGTTGGCGGGCTCGGCATTCGTGGCCATGCCAACGGGCTCGCCCACGTGACGCGCAAGCAGATGGCGCACGCCGGGCACCAGCGATTCCGCGAACTTCGGTTCGAGCATTTCCCTATATAACTTCTCCTTGGCCGATCCATGCGCGGCTATTTCCGCCGCGCTCACCTGGGGGCCGAAAAAAATCGGCCACGATCTCATCGTTGCGCCTGCCGTACATGCGCTCGGCGATGGATTCTCCGGCCTCGATTCCGTGGCTGCGCGTGTAGACCCTCCAGGCGGTAGTGTGCAGCGGATTCGAATTCACAATCACGCCATCCATGTCGAACACCATGGCCATGCCAGGCTGGAGCAAGGAAACCCCGGCCGCGCGGGCCGGGCTCAAATCAGTCACCTAACTGACCCTCCAACCAATTCATGTAGTTGGGCGCCGCGTCCACCACCGGCACCGCCAGCACCTCCGGCACATCGTAGGCATGCGCCTTTTCGAGGGCGCTACGTAGCCGGTCGAAAAGCTGCCGGGACGACTTGATGATCAGCAGACACTCGGCAGCCGCCTCGACAGCGCCCTGCCAACGATAAATGCTGCGCGCGCCGGGAACGATCGTGACGCAGGCCGCCACGCGAGTCTCCACTAGCGCCCGCGCCAGCTTGTCGCCCTCCTCATCGTTCGCACAGGTGCTGAACACAACAATTTTATCCGTCATAAGTAAAAATATGAGAACAGATTTCGATTCCGATGTTAACATTATGTTCGTGGCTTGATGCGATGAAGTCCTCATTCACAAAGTTTGTTGGATTAATGGCTCTGTTGGCCATCGCCGGATATGCATTTATTGCGTTGCAGGGACCGCAAGGTATCCCCGGACTGCTGGAGAAGCGGCGCCTGATTCAGGATCTGGAAAAGAAGAACGGGGATCTGGCGCGAAAGAACGAAGAACAGCGGGCGCGTATCGGCCGCTTCAGCGACGGCAAGTCCGATCCGGAGTTGGAGATCAGACAACGGCTGAAGCTGGTGAAGCCCGGCGAAAAAGTTTTCATCCTGCAGGATCAACCGCCGCAACCCGTGCCCAACCGGTGATTCGGGACCGGGAAGTGTTATGGCCGCAGCGGGCTTCTGATCCATCGATTGACCGGCCGGTCATTGATGCAACGCGGATTCAACGCGCGAGCGGATCGACGGTTTCCCCAGAGTGCCGATCGACTTGGATTGCGGGAAGTCGCTGCAAGTTGTTATTCTCAATAGAAAGAGCCACCCTAGCTCAGTTGGTAGAGCGGCTGATTCGTAATCAGCAGGTCTCCGGTTCGATCCCGGAGGGTGGCTCCAAGATTCTAAGGCTTGCTATTCAAGGTTGTTGTTTTACGCTCCGCTTTGACAGCCATCTTGACAGCCTAGCGGCGCAGGACCCCCAACGGCAGAGTACGCCGAGGCGCTAGAACCTATGAGTGTTATCGACATCCTCTCGAAGCGGCAAAAGGAAGGGAGGGGCGATGTGCCGGAGGTGTACACGTACGTGCTCCACCTCACTGCTTCGGCCATCTTTTTTCTTGCGGAATCTGAGAAGGCCGTCAGTTAAGAAGTCCCTACTAACCCAGCCGAGGGAAACCGTTCATTTCAGCCAGGCGAAACGGTCACGCGGGTTTGATTGGTTTGGCGAGTGCTGTGGGTTTGGCGATGAAGACGAGGACGAAGACCGGGACCGACGACCGCCCGGTCCTGTGACGTAAGCCAACGTAAGAAGCAAGCCGGCGACGTCACGGACCGGGCGTATCGCTACCGGGCAAACGCTTGCCCGCCGCCAGGACCGCGCATCTGCGCATTCTGTGGCTCCCGGCGCAACGTGGAGGTAGGCCGCGTCAATGGGCGCGCGGAGGACAACTCCCCGGCCAATCTAATATGGACTTGCCGGGTCGATAGTGTCCTTTGTGCCAATACGATGCGTGCGGCGGGAGTCGGACGGCTCACGCACCAGTAGAACCCCACGAAAGGCGGCGGCGCAGCAAATCTTGCGGAGTGGCTAATAGCTGTCGGTGCAATCACTCCCAGGAAAGGCGCGAAGTATGCGGCCTCGCTTGGTTCGCCAATGAAGGTACGTGATGCAGTCGAGATGATCCGCGCCACACCTCCAGGGCGAAGATCGGAATTTGCGTGGGGGACGGACCGCAAGGGAGAAGTACGTTTTTGATACGTTCCGCGCGCGGCGTGTGTTGTCCCGAACGATTGCCGCGTTTGAACCACCGCCCGGGCAGGTGATCGCAAACGGCCAGAAGGAAGGCTGACGGTTCAGGCGGGGCGCGCGGGAACCGTCAAACTGTACAGGCCGCGCCTGTCTCTTTTGGCTGGCCACGTCCAGCACCCATCCAATACAGACTCTCGGCCCAAGGCGAACACGAACACCGCGAGCGAAACCGCCAGCGACGCAGACCAAGGAGCACCGAATAGGTTCCCTATATGACAGAGCGGCGTGCAAAGCCAGAAGGCAACTGCACGGGTCAGTTTCAATTTTGATGATTTGATGGCTAGAAGAAGCCCTAATAGAAGAACCGTTAGATCGTAGCCGAATACATGAGGCGCGATAAGCATCGATCCTGCAATACCGGCAGCCAGACCCCGCCACCACGGCGCTTGCCATGCTGCGACCGCCACACAGGCTGCCGTGACGACGCTGAGCGCAACCACGGCGGGCGTGGATACTAGATTGAAGTTCATCAGCAAACCATTCAAGTTCGGCATTAGCTGAGGTGAGGGGTATAGGCCTTCTAGGTCCCTGCGAAACAAGAGATGGATGTAAGCCGACACCCCCCTCGGGCCAACCAACACGAGAGAGACCAAGGCCTCCGCCGCAGCCGTGACAGCAAACCCTACGAACATCCGCCGGCGTCGGCCCAGCAACATCGCCGGACCGATCAGAAGGAGGAGGTGGTACTTGTATAGGGCCATGGCGAGCGCTACACCCGCCCAACCGTCCCGGTCCTTGCTATGTAAGTGGTACGAGATGACTGCAAGAACGAGCATCAGCACGCAGTCCTGCCCAAATGCAATCCCCAGGACAGATGGCCAGAAGAGCGACGCAAGAAGAACGGCCTCTGCGCCGAGTGTTTCGGCAAACCAAAACCAGCATCCTATGAGAAGCAATGACAAAACCGAAGCGTTCACCAGGAATGATGTGGGAAGTGGCAGCGTGGCGAGTAGCGACTGTGCCAGCGCGTAGAATGGGGGGCGGACGTATGGTACCAGAGGAATCCCGCGGCCGCCGTGCGAGCGCCACCAATTCGCCTGAGTCCGATACTCGTAAAGCAGGCCGAGGTGCCCCTCGCGGACCAGAGACGCTCCCATATACGAAGAGGCAAAATCACCCCGGAGACCTGACGGCGCAATGCTGACGCCCAGAACCAGATTAGAGACCGCGAAGACCACCACGAGCGCGATGCAGGAACACGTGATGCGAGTTCGCTTTTCTTGCTTGCCACCTGCCAATGAGGTGCTGTCTGTCTCGATTACCGCCTGTCTCATGGTTTTTTGGAATGCAGCGCGCTCGCTTCTTGCTTTGGGGTGGCCAAAGAGGGTGCACGCGAAACGGGCGATGGGGCGGGAGATGTTCGCCAAGAGGGCGGTTGGACCCGGCCAGCGGACAGTACGTCGAAGCCCATCGCGCAACCGACTATGGCGACGCCGAGAATGAGAAGGATGTAGTCCAATCGACGCATGCGTTTGTCCTGTCGCAAAACCTTCTTGACCAACAATGTTAAGCTCCAAGGCCTGTTCTTTACAATGATATCTGTGGTTAAGCAAAGCACTCGGTTGGCTGGCCGCTTGAGCGGGAGCGAAAACGGCTTCGGTTTTGACGCACAAGCCAATTTGAAAATGGTGCTGCGCCTACTTCATGTCATCCCCATGTCATCCCATGCAGGTACACGACGGAACGGGACGGCATTTTGAATAACCGGGAATTGTAGAATCAACTACTTAGCACTAGAGGCAGCATGGACGTATGTCTTTGCGGAGCGTGGGGATTCGTAGTCAGGTCTCCGGTTCAAGCCCGGAGGGTGGCTCCAAGGTTCCAGTACTTTGCAAATTCACCTGGTCAAAAGTTGGTTCAGTTCGATTAGCCACTTCTCCCGCAACAACCTCGCCCCCTGTTTTCGCTTAACCTACCGGCGCTCCGATTAGTCTCGTCCGGGCGCTGGTATCCCCGTTCACTTTGGGTAATTCACGTTAGACAGGATTGCGTTTCACGGGGCGGCGGCGGTACACTCCGCCAGACGCTGGAGAATTCGCCGTGAGTATAAAACGAGGCATCCGAGCCATTCTGGTGGGCACAATGGTCTGCATATTTTGCTTCATCTATCTGCCTGGATGTGGCTTGCGGATCGCTCCGGACGATGTGACGGTGATTAGCTTCGGCTTGACCGGCGTGCTCACTTTTCTGGTGTATCGTTTCAGTTGACGGCCTCCAGCACCTGCATCAATTCCTCGCACGGGATCAGTTTCAAAGTGGCGCTGGCGAGCCCGCCTTCCGGCACTTCGATCAGCACGGTTTTGCTTTCCAGGGCCTGCAGGACGTCGAGCCTTTCCAGAATCGGCCAGGGATTCGGCGCGTCGGTAGCAAACACGCGGTAGCGGCCCGGCGGTAGTGCTCCAAACTCGATCCGTCCAGTGCCCAGCGAGGAGCCCACGCGTTCGACGCCGGCGCCCAGAATGGCGGGATCTTCAGGAAAAAGCAGCGCGAAAACCTGGCGGCCGGCCGGCGCATCGTCGACGCTGACAGTCACCTGCGCCTGCTTGCATCCCATCGTGATGCGTAGCGGCCCACCTGCGCCCAGCCCAATCTGAAAACCGTAGGGCGACACGGATTGTCCGCCGAAGGACACGGACTTGGGATAGCCTTCCGCACTAACGGTCAAACGCCAGCGGCCGGGCATCGCACCGGTTAATGTGAACGCGCCATCCTTGTCCATGATCGCCCGCGGTTGTGAAACGTACGAGGGCGCATCGAGCGGCGCCAGGAAAACCTGGGTGTTCTCGAGTGGCGGGTGGTCGTCACAATCGAACTGCACGCTACCTTTCACTTCCGATCCTTTGGAGAGCGAAAGCTCGACCGGATCGGGCGGGGAGGCTCCCACTTCCACGGTCCGCTCCGCGGTAAACGTTCCGCTTTCGTGGTGACTAAAGCTGAACACAAGATACGATCCGGGAATCACACCCTGGATTTGGAACTTGTAGCCCGGCGATTCCGCAGTGGCGTTCGATGACGTCAAGTTCCGCATCAGCCTGTTTGCCGGGAGTAGCATTATATTGACAGGCGCGTCCAGTGCCCCCGGATCGCTTCCGCTAACGCTGCCGCGTAATGTAAACGCCGGGACCCGCGACACCCGGAAATCGATATCCTGCAGACTGACTCCGGCCTCCAACGCGACCTTCGTGGAGGTGGAGGGGTCCAGACCCCCACCGTAGAATTGTGGCAGGTAAGTCTCGTGCGGAGTGCGCAGATCGCCGCGCGCCAGCAACGGATGCGGCGCCGGCAACTCGACATGACAGCGCGCAAACAGGTAATATCGGCCCGGCCCCAGATTGGTCAGGCGGTACTCGCCCCGATCTTTGGTCACCATCCCGCCCGCGACGCCCCGTAGTGTGCGCCGCTCTTGTTCGATTACGAGCTCGACTGCGTTCACGTCGCAGCCGCGAACCGGGATGCCTTCCTCGTTGACCACCCTTCCGCTTATGGTGCCCGCGGGTGTTAGAGAGACTTCAACGTCCTTTCTTTGTTCGTCCGCGGTCAGCACGATCATGCTGGCCGCCTCGGCGCTCAAGATCGAATGCCCCTGGTTGTATCCCGATTTCGATGCGCTCAGCCAGTATTGGCCGGCCGCCAGTTCGCGGAAGGCGAAGCTGCCGCCGGCATCCGTGACGGCCGTCAAAGAGAAGCCTGGCCCGTTAAGCACAACCTGCACCTTCTTAAGCGGCTCGTGGCTAACGGCGTCGGAAACGATTCCTTCAATGCTGCCTTTGCGAGGCACGGGCGGCGGCTTCTGAATCTGCGCCGCAGCCGCTACAACCAACAGATACAAAAACTTTGCGCGCCGCATGACTCAGTTACCCGCCACGATCAGTCGTGTCTTCCGCTCCACTCGCCCGCCCTCCGGGACATCGAAGGGCTCGCTGAATTTTTCGAAGGGTTTCAGAAAATTGGGGTCTTGGTAGGCGGAAGGATCCAATTCTTCGAATGCGTACAGCTTGTAAGAGCCGGGCGTGATGCCCTGGAACTCGAAGTTTCCAGCGTCGTCCGAGGAACCCAGCGCGTAGAAGCTCAGGACGCTCGCGTATTTGCCGCAGGGCGCCAGCAGCACGGAGGCGCGTGCGGACCGCGCCACGCCTGGCGGCACCGTAACGGTTCCGCCGACCACGGCTCCATGCGAGCTCACTACAATGCGCAACGGTTCATGCGTGCCAGGCTCAATCGTCATATCCTCAGTGAGGACGTCCCGATCACCCAGCCGCATCGATTTGAGATAGCCGCCTGCCGGTATGGGTTCCACACTGACATCCCAGATTCCCTGCGCCACGTTGGGAACCACAAAGGTCCCGTCCGGCTGCGCATCCATCTGGATCCGACTCCTCCCCGCGGAAAAACCACCCGGCTCCAACGAAACCCGATAGCGGCCGGCCGGCCGCTGGCCCCCTTCCCGATCCACCCGGCCAGGCAGGTCGATGGCGCGCTCGGGATGCATAGTGACCTCCTGACCGCCAGGCGGCAGTTCAATGCGTTCGACGGCGCGATATTCGCGGCCCGCCACGGACAGGCTGGCCACCAGCACGTATGGTCCCGCGCTCAGGTTGCCGATCTCAAACTCGAAACCAGGCCCTGATGTGCCCACCGCGACGCTCTGTTCAGCGCCATCCGGCACATCCTGCGGAAACACGCTGATCATCACATTCGTATTGGCCGGAAGATCGGCGGGAACCACCACCTTGCCGCGCAACGTGGAAGCCACTCGGGAGACCAGATGAAAATCGATACCGCCCACTTCCTTACCCGCGGCGACTGGCACAGGCTCGGCCGCAGACAAGCGGCTCGCATCAGGGTAGAATTCGACGGCGTACACCTTTGGTGGGTAGGATTGACCCACGGCGACTTCGGGTAGAATCGCCCATGTAAGCCCATACGTTTGGGACGCCATCACGATGTACTGGCCCGGCAGAACCTCCGCGAAGCGATAACACCCGCGATCGTCCGCAGCCGCCCAGGCTTCGTTCCGGTATGCGGGCTTGCGGCGCTCCCAGATGGACTTGAGCAGGCGGATTTGCGCGTTGGGGACGGGATCGCCGTCCGCATCGAGCACCACGCCGGAGATCGAGCCGAGCGGCCGCAGCCGGAAGGTGATTCCGTAGCGAATGTCGCCCGCCGCCAGGTTCAGAGTGCCGGGCGGGCGCGTGGGAGTGGCGGCGCCGAACCAGGCCTGCTCAAAACCATCCAGATCCACATGTAATTGGTATTTCGCAGGCGGTATGGTGTTGAAGCCGAACGCGCCGCTCGAATCGCTAAAGGTGACGGCATCCAGCGGCGTCGCGCCAAGGGTGGACAGTGTGATCGCCGCGCGGAGAATCGGAGCGCCGGTCGAGTCGTTCAACACCACGCCGCTGATGGCGGCGAAAGGCGAGTGGACCGATTGCGCGCGCACCAAACCGGGAGCGGCCGAACATGCGGCAACCACACCAATCCAACCGATGCGTATTTGCACCTAAATATTGGACCGCTGCAACGCGCGGCAGGTTCCGACGAAAGTCCAGGCAGGGGGCGCGGCGCCAGCTCATTGTATACTTTGAGCTACGTCTGAAGAGCGCGCGTCCGACCGAGTCACTATCATTGCAATTGGCCTGGTAGCCTACATCATTGCCGATATCCTGCACGAGGGACTCGGGCACGGAGGCGCCTGTCTGCTCAGCGGAGCCAAACCGCTCGAAGATATCCACGGTCCACTTCGAGTGCAGCAGGGATACGCGCCTGGTGATCGCCGGCGGCACACTCATGAATCTAGCCGCTGGCGGCCTCTTCTGGGCGCTCCTGCGTTTGGCCCAACGCACTTCGGCCGGGCTACGTTATTTCTTCTGGATGGGCATGACTATCAATTTGCTTCAGGCAGGCGGGTACTTTCTGTTTTCGGGAATAGCGAACATCGGCGATTGGGCGGAGTTCGTTAAGGGTCTTGAGCCGGCGTGGCGTTGGCGCGTCGGACTCACCGTACTGGGTGTCACATCCTATCTGATGTTTGTGTGGCTGGCTCTGCTGGAATTGCGTCCGCTGATCGGCAGCGACCCAGTCAAGCGCAGGTTACGAGCCACCCGGCTGACCGTCTGGCCGTATCTGGCAGGCGGCACTCTCTCGTGCCTGGCCGGTCTTTTTAATCCAATCGGCATGATTCTGGTAGCGATTTCCGCCGCCGCTGCATCGTTTGGCGGGACCTCCGGACTCGCATGGATGGCGCAGTGGCTGAACGGCGGCGCAATCCCCGCCGGGCCGCCTACAAGGCCCGCGTATATCGGCAGGAGTTGGGGATGGATTATCGTCGGTGCAATCCTTTCCGCCGCCTTCATTTTCCTGCTTGGCCGTGGCGTGAAATTCCAAGAATAGAAATAGACGGGCGCTCGACTGCTTGCCCGTCGTGCTGTGCGGCCAGGGAGTCAAGTAAGCGGTTTCGCGCGCCTCAACTGCCGCGAAAAATACCTATTCATTTGGATGGTGACTCGTCCCCCGGGCGGCGATATAGTCTCAGATTGGTACGAGGACGCCGGCGGAAACGAGAGGGCTTAGTATGAAGAACCCCGCATTTGTACATTTGACTATATCGTGTACCGTCTTCGGATGGGTGCTGACCACACCGGGCAGCCTGGCAGAGACCCGGCCAACAGGACCATTAGGGATTGGCGCGCGAGGATCCGCGCCGCAAACGCTTCCGGAGAGTTCGCCCAAGTACACGTTCACGATTCTGGATTACCCGCGCACCCTCTATACGAACGGATTCGGAATCAACTCAGGCGCAGCCAGTTCGGAAGTCGAGTTAGTGGGAGGCGTCGGCAACCAGGCAGCCTCTCCCTTAGGGTTCATGGGAGGTTTCCAGGCGCAGTATGCGGCCACGAACAGCGCTACGACGGAGACCTACGAAGCGGTAAACATTGCCGGCGCGACCCAGCAGGCTGCGTTCGGCGTGAACGATTCCGGAGAGATTGTGGGCACCTATGCCGACAGTTCCGGGGTACTGCACGGTTATTTGCTGAGCGGCGGCACTTTCACCACCATGGATGTTCCGTTTCCCACCGCAACGGGAACCGCGCCTTTTGGGATCAATAACGCCGGCGAAATCGTGGGCTATTGGCTGGATGCGACGACGGGTCACGGTTTTCTGCTCAGTAGCGGGATCTACACCTCTTTCGACTATCCCGACGCGACCTTCACGATTGCCAGCGCCATCAACAGTCACGGCGATATCGTCGGCTACTACAGCGACACAAGCGGCGCCTACCACGGGTTCTTGCTTAGCGGGGGAACTTATACCTCTATCGACGAGCCAGGCGCGACCGCAACCGAAGCCAACGGCATCAACGACGCGGGCGAAATTGTGGGGATTTATTGCCTGACCAGCCAGTGCGCGGCAAATTTCTTAACGTTTCAAGGATTTCTGTTGAAAGCCGGGGAATTCAGCGACATCACGATTCCCGGCGCCAAGGCCAACGGGCCGGTGAACATCAATAACAAGGGCGTTGTCATCGGAGTCTTCCACGACGCCGTGGGCCGCCACGGCTTTCTGGCAACTCCGAAGTGACGGCGTGCATAGCGCGGGTAGCCAAGGCGGCGATACGGCCAGGAATGACGGGCCCGTCCACCAGCCGCCTGAGTGCAGGCAGCCGCCATTCTGCTTCGCCGGGGAGACGCGAAGCCGTCGCCTTGTTAATTCTTCCGACTGCCGTTCGGACGTGCTGCGGCAAATGGCCTTGTTGCGACGTTTAACGGCGCGGGCCGCCGAGCACGCTGTCGAGCAACGTACGCTGCCGCGTACTGCAAGCCAACTTCCGGTAACCCGGCGTCTGACTGAGTAGGAGCAACGAATGAGTCGTTCCAGAGAGCCCGAATTGGGAACACAAATAAAGATCTTCGATCCCCGGGATGCCGAACTCCTTATCTCCACTATGCGGTCCCAGACCGCATTCGGGAAGAGCGGTTCAGCGGACGCTTAAAATCATTCTTCGAAATCGGGTTCGGGGGTGGGAAGGACGTCTTTTTCGCCTGCGGACCAGACGTACAGGGTTGGGAGCAGGAAAATGTTCAGGGCCATGGCCATCATCAGGCCGCCCACGATCACAATGGCGAAGGGGCGCTGAGAATCCGAACCGATGGCGCGCGACATGGCGGCGGGTAGCAGGCCCAGGGTGGCCACCAGGGTCGTCATCATGATGGGGCGCAGGCGGAGGACCGCGCCTTCGACCGCCGCATCAAACACCGAATGTCCGCGTGCGCGGAGCTGGTTGATATATTCGAGCATGATTACGCCGGTCTCAACGCAAACGCCGAAGAGGGCGAGGAAGCCGACGCCGGACGATACACTGAAGTGTGTCCCGGTCACCAGTAGCGCCAGCAGTCCGCCCAGCGGCGCCATGGCGATCGAGGCCAGCATCAGGTTGGACCATTTGAACGAGCTGAACATCGTATAGAGAATGATGTAGATCACCAGGATGGTCACTGGCAGCACGATCATCAGGCGCCTCTGCGAGCGCTGCTGGCTGGCGTATTCACCGGCCCAACTGACGGTATAGCCTTCGGGAAGCTTCACCTGCTTGGCGACCGCCTTGATGGCCTCCTCGACGGTGCTGCCGAGATCGCGGCCGCGCACTCCATACTTGATCGCCACGTAGCGGGAGTTTTCCTCCCGATAGATCTCCGACGCGCCGTCGACCACCTGCAAGTTGCAGAGTTGGGCCAGTGAAACGCGCTCGCCGCTGGGCGCCAGCAGGCGGATATTGGCAATAGCCTCCCGGGTGTCGCGGTACGGCGCGGTGTAGCGCGGCACGATATCGTAGCGCCGCTCGCCGTCGAGGACTTGGCTGACAGCGTTGCCACCTACGGCAGTCTGAACGGCGTCCTGCACGTCGGATACATTAATGCCGTAGCGGGAAGCGCGGTCGCGGTCCACCACCAGGTTGAGATTGGGCTGGCCAATCACGCGGAACAGCCCGAGGTCCTCCACGCCGCGGATGTGGCGCATTACATTGACGATTTCGTCGCCCTTTTGCTCCAGCGTCTTCAGGTCGGTGCCGTAGATCTTAATGGCGAGTTCGCCCTTGACGCCGCTGACAGCTTCCTCCATGTTGTCGGCGATGGGTTGCGAGAAGTTCCACAGGACGCCGGGGATTTTCTCCAGTTCGCGGTCCATGGCGGCGATCAATTCGGATTTGTCCTGCCCGAAGACGTGGCGCCATTCTTCCCTGGGCTTCAGATCGACGAAGTATTCCGTATTGAAAAAGCCGGTGGTGTCGGTGCCATCGTCCGGGCGGCCCACCTGCGAGACCACCTGGGTGACTTCCGGGAACGAGGCAAGCATGGTGCGCGCCTGATTCATGAGGCGGGTGCCCTCGGCGGGGCCCGTGCTGGGCGCCAGGGTGCCGCGCGCCCAGATGGCGCCTTCATCGAGATGCGGCAGGAACTCGGAGCCGATGACGCCGCTCATGGCCAGCCAGACGGTAGCGATCAGAGACGCCACAGCTACGCCGAGGGTGACCCAGCGGGCTCGGATGGCCAGGGTCACCAATGCGCGATAGCGCGCGGTCAGCCACTCCAGCGCGGGGTTGCGCCACTCGCGCGTGTTGCGGGTGAAGATCAGGCTGGCGACAACTGGCGCGATCATCAGGCAAAAAATGAGGGCGCCCAGCAGGGCTAGCGCTACCGTCCAGGCCATGGGTCTGAAGAGGCGGCCTTCGACACTTTGGAGCGTGAAGATCGGCAGGTAGGCGGTGATGATGATGCCGCGCGCGTAGAATACAGGCCGCTGCACCTCGTGCGTGGCTTCGCGTATCCGCACGATCAAGGGCTTGCCAGCGTTCGCTGTAGATCCCAGGTGGCGCACGATGTTTTCGACGATGACCACGGTGCCGTCGACCACCATACCGAAATCCAATGCGCCGAGGGAGAGCAGGTTCGCGGGAATGTGGGAGAGGTCCAGGCAAATGGCGGCGAACAGCAGGGCGAAGGGGATGGTGAGAGCCACGATGAGGGCACCGCGCACGTTCCCCAGGAACATGAACAGAACAATTGCCACCAGCAGGATACCCTCGGTAAGGTTGTGCAGCACCGTGCCCGTGGTGTAATGCACCAGGTTGCTGCGATCGAGAAACGGCACGATGCGGACGCCATGTGGCAGCACGTGCTGGTTCAGCTCGTCGACTTTTTCGTGAATGGCGACCAGGGTGGCGTCGGCCTCGGCGCCCTTGCGCAGCAGGACGATGCCCTCGACCACATCTTCGTCGTCGAGAATCTTGCCGTCCTTGCGATGAATGGCTTTGCCGATCTGGCCCAGCCGGATGCGGGGTCCCTGACTGACGGTGGCGATGTCGGCGATGCGGAGAGGTGTGCCGTTTTGTATTTTCAGGACAGTCTTGCCGATGTCCTGCACGTTTTCAAAAAGGCCCACGGAACGTACGTTGATCTGCTGCAGGCCCTCCTGGATGAAGCTGCCGCCGGCGTTGACATTGTTATTCGCCAGTTGCTGCTCGACCTGGCTGATGTTGAGGCCGTACGACACCAGTTTGTTGGGGTCGATGGCCACCTGGTATTCCTTGGTGGTGCCGCCGAAACTGACCACGTCAACCACGTTGGGAACGGATTTGAACTGCTTTTCGAGGATCCAGTCCTGGAGGGATTTCAACTCCATCAGGTCGTATTCGGGATTCGTGCTGGTGAGTGTGTACCAGTAGATCTGACCGACAGGGCTGTAGTCGGTGCCGATTTGCGGCTGCAGGTTTTGGGGCAAGGTGAGCTGGGCGAGGCGTTCGAGGACCTTCTGCCGGTTCCAGTCATTCTGGGACTGATCGTCGAAAATGAGCATCACGCTGGAGAGTCCAAACAGCGAAGTGGAGCGCAGGTGCTGCAGGTGCGGCAGGCCGTTCATCACGATTTCGACGGGGATGGTGACCTGTTGCTCGACCTCTTCGGCGGCGCGTCCGGGCCACTGGGTGATGATCTGAACGTAATTGTTAGCGATATCGGGGTAAGCTTCGATCGGGAGGTTCTTGAAGGCGATGATGCCCCAGGCGAACAGGAGAATGGCGAGGGCCACGACCAGCAGGCGGTTGTTAAGAGAGAAATCGATGAGGCCGCGGATCATGCCCTGAGGGAATGCTCAGGGTAACTTCCTATGTGGAGCAGGTGCAAAGGGGGATTCCCCTGAGACGATCTCGGCTCTAAAAAGCGTTCCGGGTTCACCGCGCCGGCACTGCCGCGATGGCACTCCTGCCGTCGCTTGCCGGAGCGGCAAGTTCTCTCTTCTTCACGCGCCGTTTGCCGCTCGTTAGTAGCCGGAGGCGCCAAGACAGCCGCTTCTTTTCCGAGTGCAAACGCATTAAGCTGGAGCAAGCATGACAAAATCTTCCCGACGCCATTTTTTGACGGCGACACTTTCCTGCGCAGGTTTGTCATCTCCGATAGCTGCACGCGCGAGCGCATCGCCCTCGGATGACCGCAATGGATTTCGTTACTGCCTGAACACCGCGACCATAAGCGGCTATCGCCTCAATCTGGCGGACCAGATTGACGTTACTGCAAAGGCGGGCTATCAAGCCATTGAACCCTGGGTCAGTTCTATTCATGAGTACAGGGGCGGAGGAACTGCACTGGCGGACTTGCGGAACCGAATCGCCGATCGTGGTCTGAGCGTGGAAAGTGCGATTGCGTTTCCGGAATGGATTGTGGAGGACCCCGGCAGGAGAGCCAAAGGATTGGAACAGGTCCGGCGAGATATGGAGGTCGTAGCCCAGATTGGTGGCAAGCGTATCGCTATGCCTCCGGCGGGCGAACAGCATGAAAGTGAAATCGCTTTGGCGCGCATTTCAGAACGGTATCGCGCTGTGCTCGAATTGGGTGATCAGCTAGGCGTGGTACCCGAACTGGAATTCTGGGGGACATCGCCATACCTGAACCGGTTGTCTCAGGCCGTTTATGCCGCCATGGAAACCTATCATCCTAAGGCGTGTGTGCTGGCCGACGTATTCCATCTGTACAAAGGCGGCTCTGGTTTCGAAGGTCTACGCTTACTCAGTGGCCAGGCAATTCAGGTTATCCATCTGAACGACTATCCTGCAAACCCACCGCGGGTAAATATCAGCGACCGAGATCGAGTCTATCCAGGTGACGGTGTCGCGCCGCTCAACCAGATTCTCTCCGATTTGCAGCGTGTGGCACCCGGCGTGGTCTTATCGCTCGAACTTTTCAATTCGGCTTATTGGAAAGGCGATCCATTGGACACCGCTAGAACCGGATTAGCTAAGATGAAGGCGGCTGCGCGCGGGGCCGCCAGTGTAGAACGTTTGGGAGCAAAATCAAAATGAGCGACCGAGCGCACCCGAAATCCCGGCAGTTTCTGAATTATGCCACCGTGGTTAGCCCCCGCGATTGTCAACATTCATTTTCAGGCAAGAAACGATGAAATCAAGATTATGGATTCTGCTCGTGCCGATTTCGATGCCGGCACAATTCGTTCCCGCCAGCGGATGGTGCGGCAGCGTTCACTGCAACGCCCAGCTAAACGACGTTACCGGACAACCCTCTCCAAGCGCCTTAAACATGCTCTGCAAAGACTCCCACGCCCAAGGGAGTAAAGCGGGCGGTGCGGTGACTACCAACGGGTGCGCGACATAATTGTGGATGATTTTAGGCGGCCGCCGAGCGAGAAGCCCAGTAGTCCTCGAATTTGCCGGACAGCCGGTTGCAGCGCAAGGCGATGATGGCATTGGCACCGCGCACTGTCCAGAACATGCCGGACTGCTTGAGACGGGACCCGATCACCGTTCGGCATCCTGCCTCGATGACTCCAGAGCCTATGAATAGACCCTGCTTGCGGAATTTGGGGTAGCGCATGCGATTTCGGTTCCGTTCGAAGTAGTCGGCTTGGATACGAAGCTCATCGCGTAACTGTGCCTTGCGTGTGGGGAAGCTGCGCAGTTCACTGACGACGTTTTCGACTCTGCCTCGGTTTAGTTTTTGGATTAGCTTCTTGGCCCAACGCTTCCGTTGCTTCTCGTCGGAGGGAAATAACTTAGCGGCTACATCCCAGAGATGCTCGCGCGCGTGCCAGATGTCGATGATCTGAATGGCGCCAGCAAAATGCTGGTCTGCGATATTCCAGATCCACTCGGCACCGTCGCCCAGCACCACTTTCCTTTTGGCCCGATCCCATCCCCGTTCGAAGGCTTCGGCGTAGAGCCGACGGCCAAACAGTTCAGCAGTTTCGATGGCCCCGGTATAGGTGGTGGAAGCGGCATCCCGAATGGGTCGGCCTTCCGCGTCGGTGGTGGTGTGGGTGAAGACACACCCGAGTTTGACTTCCCGGGTGCGTGCCGGCTGCCCCTGGGATCTGCCGGCGCGCCCTTCCAACTCGGCGTGTACCATCGGCAATTGGGTGCCATCCATTTCGACGACCAGCACGGGAACGGCAGCGCCCAAGATGTCGGGAAACTCCAATTGCACGATGCGATCTCGCTGGGCCTGTTCCCGTTCGGCGATATCGGCACCGATGGCTTCGGCGTGGCGTTCGACAGCTTTGGTAGTGACCTCCAGGCCGGCCAGCAGGTGCAGCCGTTGGCGGCCACTATCGAAGCTGGTCTCGCTTCCTACCATGGCCATCATACGTCGCACGCCGGGCGAACACTCCGTCCCGACTACGTCAAGTTCCCGATCGCGGGGACTGTGTCCTTGATGGCAACTCGGACAGAGATAGTAGGCTCGATCGTAGACCACAGGCCCCAGCATGGTCAGGATCTGCTTCGGGCGCGTTTCGCGGTATCGAGCTTGCTGACCGCAGCCGCAGGGGACTTGGCGGTCGTGCGCCGCCGGCATACACAACAACCGCTGCATGGCTATTGCCCCGGCGTGGTGCATAGAGTCCCGCACCAGCATCTCGACGGCCTCAAGATCGATCGTGCCGGTCTTATGCCAATCGCCGAGGACGATCTGTACCGTCCGACCTACTTCTTGGGCGACTTCTTGTTGGATCGCTTCTGCTGTTTTTTTTCCTGTGCGGTCAAAGTGTCCTCCACCGGCCGCAACTTGCAGATTTTCTCGTTGACTTCCAACAGATCGTGACCGAGCTGACGGAAGCGATGGAACTCTTCGACTTCCTGCTGAGCCTTGCGCAGAGCCGTCGCTGTGCTAAAGGTCTCCGTAACGGATTTTCCATTGACTTTGCGGGTCAAGCGATAGAAAGGGCCATGGCCCGGGTCATCGGGCCGGCGGCAGTGGCACCCTGGGTTGCCACATCGTCCGCCCGTGCTGGTAATCGACCCAGAACGCATATCGCCGAGTCGACTGATCTGGAACTGTGTCTGCGCGCGCTGAGCTTCGAGCGCGGAAAGAGCTTCGGTCATTGGGAACCTCCTAATACCTAGCGTACTACTACGCTAGGTTTAAGGCCACAAAAAAAGAAAGTGGCCCTGCCGTTCCATTTTGTGTCGCGCACCCACTACCAACGGATCCGTGGTGGCGGTCAGCTATGCTTTTAATAATGGATACGCCGGCCCAGCGACCGTCATTTACGGCACTTCCGTATCAAATGGCGGCGCCTGCCCCCAGATCTGGTCTTCGAACATATTGGATGATACGGCCTGGACGGTCGCGCCGTTGCTCGGCACACACACAGCTCCCATACCAGACGAGGTCATCGCAGCCGATGAAAAGCAGATCGTCGCGTTCAACGGTGCGGGCGGAGTGATCTGGGATACGTGTTGGTACGGTGGAGTTGCGCCGGGTGGTTGTAGCTGTCCAGCAACCGGCTGCGATCCTGACGTAGTCCCTTTGGAGCCAATCGTAGTAGCCGACGGGGACGTGACGGCGCTCATCGTGGGGATTCATGGAATCAGTGGCAGGGCCGCTCCGGTCTTCGAGGTGAACAGCAAGACTGGCGCGATCATGAACGGATCGGGGACGTTCCTGGACAGGTCGGGGAACGATGCGTTCAGCCCGGACAATATCCCCTGCGCGGGCGCCGCACCCGGAACATTCTTCATGGCGACCAACTGGACAGCCACGCCGGCCATGGGCCGGATTTACGCGATTCATGTTTCTAACGGCGTTTTCTCGCTCGCGACAGGTGCGTGGCCCACGGCAGTAACGGGAAGTGTGCCGTGGCTGCGGGACTTCAACGGACCGACCGGCGGATCTCCGTTGTGTGTCAACAACGGCCCATCGGCGGGAGTGTTCACGGATGGAAAGGACTATAAAAACACAGCGCACACCGATGTCTTCGGATTGCATCAGGCTACGGGCGCGATCATCTATAATTGCGCGGAGGAGGTCTGTCCTGGGTGCATGCCCCGTACTGGCTGTGTGGATATAGCGGGCACCATCAAGGCGAATTCAGCGGAAGATCTACGTGGCGGCCATTGGACACCCTGTCAGAATTGTGCCGAGATAACTCGAAGGTGTCCCACGAGCGGGGGCAGTTCCCCTACCTCGTGCCCCACCTCCGGTCTGGCGGGGAGTGTAGTTCAGAAAATTAATCTAAGTCATATTATTCCCGGCGAGACCCACGATACCTTTGTTTGGAGCATCGTCAATACCGCGACCACCGCCAACGGAGACGGCAATCTGATACTTGGCCTGAACTCAAATGGCGGTGGAAGATATGTTGTCTTGATAGATGCAGTTACTGGCGTGTTGCAATCGTTTTATCCGTTGACCGGCACAGGCATACCGGAGGGTCAGTTCCCTGTCTTTCCGAATTCGCGCGGAAACTCATGGACGGGCTTTACGACCACTACGGATGGGTTAGTGATGTTAGGATCGTTGCCATAGTAGAGGGACTGGTGTCCCGCCGCGATTCGGCTTCAGCCCCAACTGCGGACGGGAACGTAGATGCCGGAGCGTCGAACGCACCAAGAGCGCGGGGTGCTGCCCGATTCGTCCCGTTCCATCGATATGCATTTCGTTTCAGCATAGACCGATGCGACCTCCGCCGGCGCCCTGGGGCCACGTTATTGCGCCATAACTGGCGCAGAGAAGGATTGTTTTGGCGATGTTACAATACCGATGCGGGCCTCAGGAAAGGCGCCATAGGCGCTGCCGCAAAAAGGGCTGCGAAGAAGGTGTAGCACACTGCTGGTGCAACGATCAAAAGCGCACTGGGGCAACGTAGCCCGTCATCTCTAAATATCCTGAGCCGCGGCGCGTGCCGGTGATGCCGACCGCGCCTTCCCAGTAGCGATTCTGCTTACTTGCGATTTCCTGCTGCGGGAGGCGAGTGGTGATCTGGACATCGATCCTCAGGGAGGGCACACGCACATTCCACTCGATCGGATACTGGTTCCAGAGCGTACCGGCCGTGACCGAGAAGGCGTCGTGTGCGAGATGGGTAGTGCGGCCGCCCGCGTCGACGTAGGTGCCAGCGGAGTAGGGGTCGGCGGCGCCATCCTTGCGGCGCAGTCGAAATAGCATGAGTTCCGTATTGTCTTCGAACTGCAGGCTGAACCAGTCCCATCCGGTCTGGCCGGGGCCAAGCTGCTCAGTAAAGAACTCGTGGTCCATCCAGGAGAGCCCTTCCACATCGAACGGCCGGCCTTCCAGCACGATTTCGCCACGCGTTTCCAGGCGCGTGAACGATATATAGTGCGATGCGTGTCCCGCGCCCGCGGCCTTCTGGCTGACACCGTTGATGCCGTGAATCACGGGCGCTTTCGACGTGCGCAGAAGAAGATGGAATGAAAAGCGCGGATCGATGCCCGCAATCTCCTGCGTGCCCCTGCCGAGATCCCATTGGGCGTGCCAGTTGCCGTTCCAGACGCGCGCCAGATCGAGAGACGCTCCGGCCAGGCCCGCGCCGGAGCGGTTGAGGCGCTCGGCGTGAAGGAACTGCCCGCCATCGATGTCGCTCAATGCCAGATGCGCGAGCCATGCATCGCGCACATCCCAGACGCCTGCGGGCTCCTTGCCGCGATCGACGCCCTGGCGGAAGAAGGTCAGCTCGAATCCAAAGCGCCGGCCATGGGTGTCGCGCAGATTTCCGGTGTAGTACCACCATTCGGTTTGAAATTCGGGGTGATTGAAGTGATCGCGCGGGAACTCATACCGATATCCGGGAAGCGCCGCACGGTAGAGTTCGAAGGCAGCCAGCAGCAGTGCGCTAATCTTCATGAATCACCTCAATGGGAACGAGTTCCGCGGCAACCTTTGCTGGGTACAGCGCGGCGAGGACGGTTGCGCCGTATACGAGGGACAACGCCGACACGAGCACGGTCACGGGCCAGTGAAACTGGATCGTCCAACCGAACGACTGGCGATTAATCACGAAGATCAGCAGTAGCGATAGCCAGAACCCCAACGCGATTCCGGCGATGTTTGCGAGCAGGCCCAGTAGTCCGGCTTCAAACAGAATAATGCGCCGTATTTGGCCTGTGGCGCCGCCCAGAAAACGGAGCAGTCCGAACTCCCGGCGACGGTCAATGACGAGGGCAAGCAGTGCGCCGGCGACACCCATCACCGCGACGAACACGGCGACCGCTTCCAGAGCGTAAGTAATCGCGAACGTGCGGTCAAAAACTCGAATCGCCTCTTCGCGCAGCGAGCGGTTGGTGAAGACCATGACTCTGTGCGTGCCCAGCGCAGTTTCCACGGCGCGGCGCCCCCGTTCGAGAGTGACGCCCGGCCGCAGGTACACGGCGAGATTCGAGGGCGCCGGGTCGGGCAGGTATTTCAAGAGCGTGCCGCGGTCCATGATAACGTAGCCGCGTTCGTTGGAGTAATCGCCATAAATGTCGACGACACGGAACCGGACCTGCCGTCCACCCAGAAAGAGTTCCAGCGTATCGCCGCGCCGGACTTCGTGTTTGTTGGCAAATGGTTCGCTCACGATGACATTGTCGCGGCCCGGCAGTTGCGCGAATACATCGGAGGGATGTGCGCCGGAGAGAAACGGGCGCCGGCCGTAGCGCCCGGCAATGCGCGCGTCTCCGCCCCCGAGCGTGGCCGGCATTCCTTGGTAGCTGATCTCGTAAGCACGGAACTGATCGACGGCGGCGACTTCCGGTAGACTCTTCAGGCGGTCCGCGACCTCCGGTGCGAGCGTCGGGTGGCGGTCGGCGCCAGTAGGACCGGCCGGACGGAGGTACAGATCCGCCTGCAGACGGTCCTCCATCCACAGGAGCACGGTCTGCCGGAAACTGCCGACCATAATGCCAACAGCGGAGAGCATGGCGATGGCCGTGGACAGTGCGCCGACAAGAACGGCAGTGCGGCGCAGCGATCCCCCGAGGCTGCGGGATGCGAGCAGCGCTTCCACGCCGAAAACGCGGCCGGCGATGATGGCGCTGGCACGGGCCACCACAGAAACCAGCGCGGGGATAGCGAGCGCCGATGCCCCAATAAGAAGCAGGGCGGCGAGATAGCCGAATAGAGGCTTGCCGCCGATGGCCGGTTGACGCGAGGCGAGCCACGCGGCAATAGCAACTGCGGCGCCGAAGGCCAGATCGCGCCACTGGTGCATGCGAACCTCATGATCGCGGCGCCCGCGGGCCATGGCTTCGACGGGTACCACCTGCGAAGCTTCCCACGCTGGAGCCGCTGCAGAGACCACGGATAAAAGCACGCCGGCGGCGATACCTGCGATGGCAATTGTCCAGGTGAGTGCGATGGGCGCGGGCGTACTCGAAACGTAGAGCGACTCCACGGTAGCGGCCACCAGGCGCACGGACCCGGTGGCCATCAAGCGCCCGAGCGCAACTCCCAGGATGCCGCCCGCAAGGCCCAGGCAAGCGGCTTCCAGCAGAAATGCGCCCAAAACGCCAAAGCGCGTAGCGCCCAGCGCGCGCATAATGCCGATCTCCTCCCGGCGTCGCACCACCGATACCGAGATGGTGTTGTAGATCAGAAATGCGCCTACCACCAGGGCGATGTAACTGAGGACGCGCAGATTCCACCGGAACGCAGCGAGCATGCGGCGGTTCTCGCCGGTGCGGGCGCCCTGCGGCGCGAGCGAGACGCCATTGGGTAGAGCGTGGCGCAGGATCGACTCCCACTGATCGAGGGGGCGCGAGGCCGGCACGTCCACCAGAATGCGGTCGACCGTTGCGCCGCGGCGAAGGAGGCGCGCGGCGGGAGCCAAGTCCATAACGATGGCGTCGCCCGCGCCATCGGCGATTCCCCGCACCGTGTACTCCGCGGACTCGTCGTTGACGATCAACCGGACGTGGCCGCCCGGTTTCCAGCCCGTGTCTTTCCCGACCCAAATGGAATCACCATGCTGGAATTCGGAAGCGCCGACGTTCTCTGCGTTCACGGCGTCCGACAGCATGTCGATTCCGACGAGCGGGACCAACCGATTATAGGCGGCCCGATTATTGGCGGCGATCACGGCATAGTCTTCGATCCGCGGCCTGAGCTTGAGCGGATAGGGAAGCAGCGCCAAGTCTGTCAAGACTTCAGCGGGGATGCCCCCGGTGGCGGTCACTTCGAAGTCGCCGCTGCCTGCCAGTGTCTCGACCGACGAGCGGAAGGAACCGGCCGCCGCGTCACCCGCGAGTTCGATGGCGAGGACCACCGCGACGCCCAATGCCACCGCCGCAACCGTCAGCGCCGTGCGTATGCGCTCGCGCGCCAGGGGACGCAAAATCAGCCGGTAAAAGATCTTCAGGTACGCCACTATAGCCTTCTTTGCGCCCGCCGGCGCCAGAACTTCCTGTACGCGGCCATCGAGGAGGCGGACAACGGTATCCGCCAGGGCCGCCGCTTCCGCGCTGTGAGTAGCCATCAGGATAGTCGTCAGGTGCGTATCGGCAATGCGCCGCAAGAGTTGCAGGATCACGTTGCCGGTCGTGCTGTCCAGGTTGCCGGTGGGTTCGTCGGCGAGCACCAGCGCGGGAGAGTGGACCAGGGCGCGGGCGATGGCCACGCGCTGCATCTGGCCGCCGGAAAGCTGGTAAGGCAACCGAGCCGCATAGTCTTCCAATTCGACCTGCCGCAAGCGGTCAAGCGCGGTTTCGCGGGCGCGCGGGCTACGCGCGAGCAGTAATGGCAGTTCGACGTTCTCCACAACGGATAAAGACGGCAGCACCTGGAACGACTGGAAAACAAAGCCGACCTTTTCGCGGCGCAGGCGTGTGAGCGCGGTTTCACCGAGCGACGACGTGACCACGCCGTCAAGTACCACTTCACCGGAGGTCGGAAAGTCCATCGCCCCCGCGACGTTGAGCATGGTCGATTTGCCGCAGCCACTCCGCCCGACGAGAGCGACGAACTCGCCACGTTCGACGTCCACCGACACGTCGACCAAGGCGGGTACAGCGGAATAGAATTTTGAAACGTGCTTGAAACGGAGCAGGGGCACCTCCCATAGGATGCCAGAACCGCGCCGTTGGCGGCAGCAGCGCTCTATTTCTTTGCCAATCCGTATTAATTTCTTGTGGCGGCAGTTTAGACCCGTTTTACGGCCAGGCCACCTGCGGTAGAATCCATTTTATTCGAGGAGACACAAACCAATGATTCGTTGGATCGCATTGCTCCTGCTCTGCGCTTGCACGCTTTCGGCACAAACGAAAAAGATCCTTTTTTTAGGAGAAGAGGAAGACCTGGTTCGGGATCTGCAAAAAGTTTCGACGAAGGCGCACATCATGCCAGTTACGGATAGCAACGTTTTGCAGGAGATCGGTGATGCGGATGCATTTATAGGCCGCATCACGCCAGCAGAAGTGCGAGCGGGCAAGCAACTGAAATGGGTACAGGTGATGAGCGCGGGCGTCGAGGACGTGCTGTTCATGTCCGGCGGCACCGATTTACGCGACAGCAACATCGTGCTGACCAACAATAAGATTGTACAGGGCCCCGAGATTGCCGACCACGCGATGGCGATGCTCTTGGCGCTCTCGCGTGAATTGCGGAGATATATCGCCGCCGACCAACAGGAGAATTGGGATGGCGGCCGCTTTGGCGGCATCGAACTCAACGGGAAGACAGCTGTGGTGATTGGCCTGGGTGGCATTGGGATGCAGATCGCGACGCGGGCCTGGGCTTTCGGCATGAATCGTGATCGCGGTGGACCCCGAAGATAAGCCTTTCTCGCCCTTCGTGAAGACGAGTTGTCAAGCCCGACCAGTTGGATGAGGTGGTCCCGCTGGCCGACGTGGTGTTCATTTCGGCGCCGCATACCGAGAAAAGCCATAAGATGATGGGCGCCCGCGAGTTCGAGCTTATGAAGCCGAAGTCGTACTTCATTGCGGTGAGCCGCGGTGGTATTTACGACATGGGCGGCTTGGTGAAGGCGCTCGACAGTAAACGCCTGGCGGGTGCGGGAGTGGATGTCGCCGATCCAGAGCCACTGCCGAAGGGACACCCGCTGTGGAAGTTCGATAACGTGGTGATTACGCCACACATCGCAGGCCGGTCGGATCGCGATTACGAGCGAATGGCCGGCACTCTCAAGGAGAATATCCAACGGTTTGTGGATGGAAGACCGCTGGTCAACGTGGTCGATAAGCAGAAAGGGTATTGAAGGCTTAGGTTTGAAGAGGCAGGAAGGACGGCGCACGTTCCGTTATAGGCCGCTTCAGGGGCGGGCTCTATTGTCGACGGGCCGCAGGCGACCGAGGCGCGCCGAAGGAAAACCAACATGGAAACGTAGGTGTTCGCCTCCTTGACCCCGCGACATACCGTGGATATCCGGATCTCCAGAGTCGCCGCCAACATCGACAACGGAATCAGGCACAAGGCGATGCGCCATGGCACAGCGCGATGCAGCCGCAGAGCGAAGCTAAGTACGTTCAGTGTCAGGGCGGCAACCGAGAAGATAGTGACAGCCAGCCATTTCCCCCAAAAGGGCGCCGACCCGCCGCTGCAAGACCAACAGATCGTCAGGAAGCGATGTGCCGTCCATGCGAACCTCGCCGCTCCCGGGTTTCAAAACCCCGCAGATGGTGCGCAGTGTGGTGGATTTGCCGGCGCCATTTGGAGCGCGGCGACGGCGCCGAATTGTTTTTGCAGATTGCGAACTTCAATCGTGATGACTGTATAGTCCGCCGTTCGCAAAATTCCTTACAAGGCTTCTTGCCAGTCTCTCTCCTCAAACTTTCTCCAGCAGGAAATGAGTCGCCTTTTCCGTGTCCTTACGGTCGGTTACGGAAAATCCAAGCGCACGCAGATCCAGACCGGCAAAAAGCGGTTCGCCTTCACCCAGGAAAACTGGCCCTAGCGCGATGTGTAAGGAGTCGATTAGTCCGGCTGTCAGATATTGACGCACGGTTGACACGCCGCCGCCGATCTTGACGTCTTGATTGCCCGCGGCTTTCTTCGCAAGTGCCAGCGCCTCCTCGATGCCGCCCGTAACAAAGTAAAAAGTAGTTCCGCCCTCCATGATCAGCGGCTCGTGCTCGTAGTGGGTCAGAACGAAGGTTGGCGCATGGTACGGAGGATTTTCGCCCCACCAGCCCTTCCATGAGTTGCCCAGCCACCGGCCGCGCACGGGGCCGAACATATTGCGTCCCAGTATGAAGGCGCCAAAGTTCTCCATCGACCGCCGGGCGAAATCATCGTCCAAATCGCTCGATCCCCCATCTTGCCCGTGCATCGAGCGGAACGTCTTCGTGTGAAAAAACCACTGGAAGATCTCGGATCCCCGCTTACCTAATGGATCGCTCAGGCTCTGCTCCGGCCCGGCGCTGAAGCCGTCCAGCGAAACACCGAATCCTGCGACACGTACCTTTGGCATCTGTTTTCCCTCCCAAACCGTGGTGCTCGGTTTTATGTTTCCTTTCGCCGCCGGCGCAGTTAATTGCCCGATGCCCGAACATCTGCATGGGTGGCTCTCGCGCCGAATGCATTCTGAAGCATCTTCTTTGCCAAGTCAATTTCGTCAGTAGAAATTGCATGCGGGAGGTTGGCATAGCGTCGGGAGGTTACCACTGCTCCCATCTGAGACAGGATTTCTGCAGACTGCTCCACCCGCTTCCAAGGAACGTGCGGATCAGGGTCACTCGAACCGAAAAAAGCGGGAGTGCCAGCCAGATCGCCATCGTGTACCAGGTCCGCACCGGGTGGCCCGATAAGCCCGCCGCTGAACGCAATCAACCCGGCATATCGCTGCGGATGGCGGGCCACGAACTCGGTAGCCAAACAGGCGCCTTGCGAGAAACCTCCGATGACAATCCGATCCGCCGGCATGCCTGCGTCGAGCGCGATCTGCATGGTGGTCTTCACCTTTCGGAGCGCGGACGTGAGCCACGGCTCATTCGCAGCGATGGGCGCCAGAAACGAATTGGGGTACCAGCTATTTCGAGCTGCTTCTGGCGCGAGGTACACAAGTCGTGGAAGGTAAAGATCGTTTGCGATGGCCAGGATATCTTCTGCGGAACTCCCGCGGCCATGTAAGAGGATGACCGCTCCGCCGGCCTTCTTCAGCGGCGTCCCAAACTGTCGAACGGCGCCTCCCTGATGTGGATCGTTGCGCATATCGTTGCTCATATGGTGGCTCCGTCCTCAGTCTGAAGCTCGATCGGCGGAACGCTCTTGTGCAGAGCGATTGGAGTGAGTCTTTGCTCGATACGGTTGCGCTTCGGCTCCAGCCATTGCGGGATGCGAAGTTCCTCGCCGAGGGATTCAATTGGTTCATCCAGAGTGAATCCGGGTGGGTCAGTCGCGAGTTCGAAGAGTACCCCGCCTGGCTCACGAAAATAGATCGAATGAAAATAGATTCGATCAATGATAGGTGTTACGTCCAGATGTTTGGCAATTTCCTCGCGCCATTCTCGCTGCGCCGCATCGTCTTTAGCTCGAAACGCGATGTGATGCACGGAGCCGGCGCCGGAACGTCCAAATTTAGCCTTCGGATCGACGAGCAGATCTATATGATTTCCATGCGCCTGACCCTCGGCTGAGAAACGCAGCCGGTTCTCCTCCTCGGCGATTTTGCGAAACCCCATCACATTCAGTATGGCGGCCGTCTGGTCTAGTCCATGTTCCAGCAGTGTGACGCCGAAAAAACCGCGGATCGCATGCTCTGGGGGCACCGAGGCAAAACGCGGAGCATTCGGTGGTCCGGCAGCGGCGTGGGCTACGATCTTCGAGCTTCATGCCGTCAGGATCGGCAAACGTCAGAACGTCCTCTTCGAATCGGTTCCCTGTGTGTTCGACGGCGATTCCTTCATCGGCCAGCCTATCCTGCCAAAATCCGAATGATCCGGCTGGAACGCTGAAGGCAGTTTTTGTTACTTCGCCGGCGCCGGAATGCCCGGGCGAAGCGTGAGGCCACGGAAAGAACGTCAGGATGGTTCCAGGCGAACCGGCATCGTCGCCAAAATAGAGGTGGTAGGTCCCCGGGTCATCGAAATTGACGGTGCGCTTGACGAATCGCAGTCCGAGAACTTGGGTGTAGAAGTCCAGGTTCCTTTGCGGATCGGAAGCGATCGCAGTGACGTGATGGAGGCCGACTACGGAGCTTGGCATTTGGTGTCTCTCTCAGGAGTGGATGAAGGCCAAGAGATCCCGATTGATCGTATCCGCCTCGGTAGTGCACATGCCATGGGGAAATCCCGGATACACCTTGAGCTTAGCGTTCTTGACCAGCTTGGCGGTGAGTTGACCCGAGATTGGGAACGGAACGATCTGGTCCGCGTCGCCGTGCATCACCAGGGTGGGCACGTCAATCTTCTTCAGGTCTTCGGTAAAGTCCGTTTCTGAGAACGCACTCACGCAATCGTAAAGACCCTTGATGCCGGCCTGCAGCCCCTGCAAAACAAAATTCTCGCGAACGCCCTCGGAGATCTTCGCGCCGGGGCGGTTGTAGCCGTAGAACGCCATGGTGAAGTCCTTGAAGTATTGAGGACGGTCGGCAACCGTTCCCTGGCGAATGCCATCCAGCACTTCGATCGGAATCCCATTCGGCCTGGCAGGGCTTTTCACCATGATGGGCGGAACCGCGCCGATCAGAACAGCCTTGGCTACGCGTTTAGTCCCATGACGGCCGATATATCTCGCGACTTCTCCGCCGCCGGTGGAATGACCCACCATCACGACATTCTTCAAGTCGAGCGCTTCGAAGAGCGCGGAGAGGTCGTCCGCGTAGGTGTTCATGTCATTGCCGGTCCACGTCTGAGACGAGCGTCCGTGGCTTCGGCGATCATGGGCGATGACACGGTATCCGTGTTGCCCAAGAAACATCATTTGGGGGTCCCAGGCGTCCGCATTTAGGGGCCATCCATGAGAAAAGACGATGGGCTGCCCGGTTCCCCAGTCCTTGTAGTACATCGAAGCGCCGTCTTTAACGTTAAGGGTGTTCATGTGTTGATCTCCTGTATGGTTTTGAGTCGATTGCTATGCTCGTTAGTCGTTACCGCCCTCTTAAAGGTAAACCAAGTGCCGGACCCTCGGTTCGGTACGCAAAGACCGTGTCAGATGCTGTTCGTATTTGCTATCGGCTCGGGTCAACCGCTCATGCTGACGAAGGTGTTCCGCCAAAGAAGCCACAACGAATGTTTCGAGATAGCGGTCCGGCGTTGCCAGGTCGCGGCAGATGCCCCACCGCACCGCCCCGTCCCGGCGTCGAATGCGCCCGTATTCGCGAATTGCGGTGATGAATGTTTTGAACTGATCCGGGTCGACGAGATATTCCACTGTTACAAGGACAGGGCCTTTATTTTCGAATTCCCCCGGATTTGCAATGGGCATCCGCCAATGATTCCACGGTGTGAGGTCGATGCCGCTCTCTGGAAAGCGCAGGAAGAGTCCGATGCTTGTTGTTGCGATTGTTCCAACGCCAGCCCAAAATAGGCCTGTGCCGATTCCGAATCGTCCGGCGGCAATCCCCCAGGCTGCACTTCCGCCAGCGACCGCGCCTTGGAGGACCAAAAGCGAGATTGCAAGCACTCGCGCGCGTACCCAATCGGGCGCCTGGTTTAGTATCTGGACATTGAACAACGACATGAATGATGTCCACGATGCACCGCCGACAAGCATAAGCAGTTCTAAAGTAATCAGATGCCGGGCGTGTCCGGACGCTATTGTGACCAGGCCGAAAACCACCAGTCCGGCCGAGACAACAATGTCAGCGGACCACCGCCTGCGAGCTCGCTGCATCGTAACCGCACCAACCACAGCGCCCACACCGAAACAGCCGAGCAGCGCTCCGTACCCAAGCGGACTGCCGTCCACGCGCCGCGCGATCGATGGCAACAACGCAACGAGGGCGCTCGCAAAGAACATCCCCGTGCCGGCCCGCAGTATGATGGTGCGGATTCCTGGAGAGTATCGAACGTAGCGAATGGCGGCTACTGTCGCCCCTCCCACTCTTTCGGCCGGTGTACTTCTCTTGGCCACGGGTCGCCGCCAACGCCACACCACCAGAATCACACCCAGGAAAGAAACGGTATTAACAAAAAACGCGGTGGCTACTCCCGCTGATGCGATTATCAGTCCGGCGAGGGCCGGTCCGACGGCACGTGCGAGGTTGAATTCGACGCCGTTCAATGCCGATGCCGACTGGAGGTCTTCCTTTCGAACCAATTCGGGCAAAACGGCCCGCCAGGTCGGAGTTTCGAAAGCGTCGCCTGCGGATAGCGCGAACGTAAGGATGAGGAGTAATACTGGCGACATCAGACCCATCAGCGTAATGACGGAAAGCAGAAGGGAGATCGCAAGCATCCAGGTTTCCGTAACCAGGATCAAACGACGCCGGTCCACGATATCCCCAAGAGCGCCGGCAGGTAAGGCGAGTAAGAAGAACGGAAGCGCTGACGCCGTCTGAGTCAAGGCGACGTAAAAGGGGCCGGCGTTCAGCGACACCATCAGCCATGCTGCGCCCACGCTTTGCATGAACGTTCCGATGTCAGAAACGACATCGGCGATCAGGAGGTTGCGGAATGTCACCGACTTCAGCGGATGCCATAGACCCACCGCTTCCGATTTCGACGTGGTAGGCAATGGTCGCGGTTCCGGTTCTCGCGTTGGCATTTCGCGCTGGGTTGGCCGCCAGCTCCCCTGAAGATGATAACGCCGTTTCCGTTATCGCCAAGGCACCCTGCGGATATCGCCTGTAAAGGCGACCCAGAACATCTCTAATAGGGGTGTTATCTTGACGTATGGCCGACACCTCCGACCAGATCGACTCCATGTTCCCGAAACTGGATGATGCGCAGATTGCACGCCTTGCGCCATTCGGCGCAGAGCGGCGAGTGCAAAAAGATGAACTGGTTCTCGACCGCGGTGACGCTGGGCACGGCATCTTTATCGTGCTCGCCGGCCGCCTCGAAATCGTCGGCGTCTCGAACAATCAAGAAGATACCCTTCGCATCCTCAAACGGGGGATGTTCACCGGCGAGGTCAACCATCTCTCGGACCGCCGGACCTTGGTCCGGGTGCTTGCACACGAAACCAGCGTATTGCTTGAAATCGGCAGGCCGAATGTGCGCCACATCATGGAGACCGACGCTGCGCTCGGCGAAATCTTCCTGCGGGCGTTCCTGCTGCGCCGCGCATATCTGATCGCCCACTCGGTGGGTGATGCCGTCTTGGTCGGTTCCAGCCATTCCGGCGACACCCTGCGCCTACGTTCGTTTCTCACGCGCAACGGCCATCCGCACACTTATATCGATATCGAACGCGATACCGGCGTCCAGGCCGTCCTGGACCACTTTCAGATTCAAGTGAAGGACATCCCCGTGCTGATCTGCCGGGGCGTCCTGGTGCTCCGGAATCCCAGCAACGCCGAAGTAGCGGAATGCTTCGGGTTGAACGTAGGAGTGGATACGGGCAGTGTGCACGACTTAATTGTTATCGGCGCGGGGCCCGCTGGACTGGCTGCCGCGGTGTACGCCGCTTCCGAAGGACTGGATGTGCTGGTTATCGAAAGTAGCGCGCCGGGCGGGCAAGCCGGCGCCAGTTCCCGCATCGAAAACTATCTCGGTTTTCCTACGGGGATTTCCGGGTTGGAACTCGCTGGTCGAGCCTTCGTTCAGGCGGAGAAGTTCGGGGCGCACATCGCCGTGGCACGCGCGGCTACCGCACTCAACTGCGCCCATCCGCCATACGAAGTCGAACTGGACGGCGGGGGACATTATCGCGGTCGTAGCATCATTGTGGCCGCCGGGGCTCGATATCGAAAACTGGACTTACCCAATCTGGGCCAGTTCGAAGGCGTCGGCGTATATTATGGCGCGACGAAAGTGGAAGCCATGCTCTGCGGCCAGGAGGAAATCGTCATCGTGGGCGGAGGTAATTCGGCCGGCCAGGCAGCCGTGTTTCTGGCCGGGTTTACCAAGCGTGTCTATCTGCTGGTGCGCGGACCGGAACTCGCCCGAACTATGTCGCGCTACCTGATTGCCCGCATTGAAGCCACGCCGGAAATTACGCTCAAGACGTGGACCGAAGTCGAAGCCCTCGACGGAGATGCGCACCTGGAGCGTATTCACTGGCGGAACACAAAGACTGGAGAGCACGAAGTCCACGACATCCGGCATCTCTTTCTGATGACCGGCGCCGATCCCAACACGGCCTGGCTGCAAGGATGCCTGGCGCTGGATGCGCGGCAGTTCATCAGGACCGGCCCCGACCTCGGAGACGATTGGCCTCTTGGCCGTCCGCCGTTCCTGTTTGAAACGAGCGTGCCCGCAGTATTTGCGGTGGGAGACATTCGCGCCGAAAGCTTGAAGCGCGTCGCCGCCGCCGTAGGGGAAGGATCGATGGCCGTGCAGTTCGTCCACAGAGTCCTAGCGGAGTAAAGCCCAGCTCTGATGTCGAACGCGAGAACGGAGTGGGCCGTTCGCGCCGCTCTCCGCCACGAGACCAGCTAATCTCGGTGCCGACGATGCTCACCGGACCCCAGTGGACGAACATGCCGAAGCGCAGATCCTTCCAGCGTTCGATGGCGGGCTTGGGCGCGCCAAGGTCGGCTTGTGACCATGCCGGCAGCACCGCGAGGGGAAGCGCGCAGAAAGTTCGAGTTCATTGCAGGTCGAGTATATTTTCCGTTATCACGGCGTGTCAAGCGCCTCAGCCAGCGCAACGCCCCATTCTCGTCCTTCGGGAATTATGATGTTGAAATGCCCGTGGGCATCGAACCGAAACGAAATCCGACAGTTTGGAGAATCGACAGATGAAATCGAATGTGAAGAAAAGGCCTTCGGAGACAAGTTGGTTGCACCTCGCGTTAGTGGGTGTCCTGGCGCTCTGCGTGATAGGCAGCGCTCTTGCGCAAAACAGAGCCATCGACTTCAAGAAGGCCATGCCTTTCAGCGAGGGGTATGTGGCGGCGAATACCCTCTACGTGGCTGGCCAGCAAGGTCCCGACGCACAACGTAAGGTCGTTGGAACAGACATCACACTACAAACCACAAACACCATTGCCGCCATCGAAAAGATTGTCAAGAAGGCTGGTTTTCAAATGACGGACATCGTCTCCGTTACAGTGTACGTCACAGATCTAAACGACGTGCCCAAGATGAACGAGGTCTATAAGAAGCTCATGCCAGATCCAAAACCGGCGCGGGCCACTGTGCAGGTCGCGGGCTTGATCGGCGGCGCGAAAGTTGAGATTTCGGCTATCGCCGTGAAGCAGTAGAGGCAGGCGTCAATTCGGGCCGCTGCCTCTCGTGCCTTTCGGTAAAGCCGCCCAACTTTTCTTCGTGGCTTTCCTTATGGCTATCAGGCCTGGACCGATGTCCACGTGACTTGGGCTAGAATTGCGGCATTGTTCAAATCACGAGTCCTGAGCGCGTTCAGTGTGACAAGATGGTTGAGGGGAAAAGGAACTATGGCAACAGGTAAACTCACGAAGACAATCATAAAAGCCGCCATCGCCGGCTTTGAAGCACAAAAGACGAGCATCGACGGCCAAATCGCTGCATTGCAAGCGATGCTGACGGGTGGTTCGGAGACCGAATCCGGCCACGCTCCAGCAGAGGCTAAAAGGCGCAAGTTCAGCGCCGCTGCCATCAAGCGAATGCGAGAAGCTCAAAAACTGCGGTGGGCCAAGATAAAGGGCAAGTCCAAAGCCGCTCCCGAGGCGAAGGCGGCCAAGACGGCCAGGCCAAAACCACATTTCAGTGCAGCGGCGCGAAAGGCACTCTCCGAGGCCATGAAGGAGCGCTGGGCTGCAAAGCGGGCTCAGAGCGGGCAACCCGAGCCCGTGGCAAAGGCTGCCCGTAAGAAAGCGGCTTAGGGCGCGACCGCCATCGGGTTAATTGTCAAATCAGAGGTTGGGGCACAGCTACGCCGTATCCAAAGGCCGTTCCAATCAAGGTGTTGTTTCCTCTTCTAAGAGGGCGCCTCGCTCGAAGAAGACGACAATCTGCACACAAATGTGGGCGGCTCTACTGGCAAATGCGTCATCGCTTGAGAATGAAGAAAAGATGAGGCCGGGTTCATCGCTACACTGAGGCTATGGCGATGATGGGGCAGTCATCCTGAAGTGGATGCATGACTGGACGTGGGCACCAGACGGGGATACAACTTTTTACAGAACGTATTCACGCCAGCAGCAGTCCGGCAATCGCAAATCGCAAACCCTAAGTATGCCAAGTATGGCGATAGGCCTGACGGTCCGCGATCCTGCGAATCAATTCGCCTGATTGGTCAGCATGAAGCCCGGGTTGGTGGTGAGCGCCCCGAGCTTTAGCCGTAACCGTATAGCTCCCCACCGTTCCGTTGGCGGTAAATACAGGCGCGGCCGCTACACCTTGCGCGCCGGTCATGGCCGTGTTCACGCCCCCGGCGAATGTGCCGCTGGCGCCGCTGGTTGGGGCATTGAACGTTACTGTGACGCCAGGTACCGGGTTGCCGAAGCCGTCCTTGACCGTCGCCCCAGATGCTTGGCGAAGGCCGTATTGATGGTCGCGGTTTGTGGCGTCTCCGTTGGTCGTTTGATGGAAGCCGGGCACCCGCCAGATTGGTTAGCGCAAAACCGGGGTTGGTGGTAACCGTTCCCGCCGTGGCCGTGACCGTATAACTGCCGGCCGTGGTGTTGGCCGTGAAGGCCGCCGCGGTGGCCACACCCAGTGCGTTGGTGGTCGCCGTATTCACGCCGCCGGCGAAGGTTCCGCTGGCGCCGCTGGCCGGTGCGTTAAAGGTAACCGTCACGCCTGACACAGGGTTGCCGAAGGCGTCCTTCACCGTGGCCGCCAGATTCGTGGCGAATGCCGTGTTGACGGTGGCGGTTTGCGGTGTTCCGGCGGTTGCCGTGATCGCGGCCGGCGCTCCCGCCAGGTTGGTCAGCGCGAATCCAGGGCTGGTGGTGTGCGTCCCCACCGTCGCCGTGACCGTGTAAGCGCCGCCGATGGTGTTGGCCGTAAACACCGGCGGCGGTCGCGACACCCTGTCGCGTTGGTCTTCGCTGTATTCACGCCGCCGGCGAAAGTTCCGCTCGCCCCGCTGGCCGGAGCGTTGAACGTCACCGTCGCGCCTGCACAGGGTTGCCGTAAGTATCTTTCACCGTCGCCGCCAGTTGCGTGGCGAAGGCCGTGTTGACGGTGGCGGATTGCGGCGTTCCGGCGGTCGCCGTGATGGAAGCCGGCGCTCCCGCCTTATTGGTGAGCGCAAAACCCGGGTTGGTGGTGAGAGCCGCGCCGGTAGCCGTCACGGTGTATTTGCCCGCGATATCGGTTGGCCGTGAACACTTGCGAAGTCGCCATGCCCGCGCTGTTGGTGATCGCGGTGTTTCCGGAACAGGCGAAGGTCCCGCTGGCGCCGCTGGTGGGCGCGTCGAACGTCACCAGCACGCCGGAGACAGGATCGCCCGAGGAGTCCTTCACGGTCGCCACCAACGACGTCGGCGAAGGCCTTGGCGACGGTTGCGGTCTGCGGCGTGCCGCTGGTGGCGGCGATGGTCGCCGGCACGTGCGGATCGCTGATCGTCAGGATGACCGGCACGGTCATCGACATCGATTGCTGGGAATATTCGACGAAAGTCATTTGGCCCGTGTAGACTCCCGCGGGCAGCGTGGTAGCGGTCATGGTGGCCGTAATGTTATCCGGCGTGTTGCAGCACTCGCCGCCTTTCGGGGAGATACTCAGCCAGGCGCCCCCATTCCCGGTGGCCGACGAGGCGCTGAAAGTGAAATTGGTGCCGGTGCTCGATACCGGCAACACCTGTGGCGTTGGATTCGAGCCGCCCAGCGTCATGCTGAAGTTCAGCGCGACTGGCCTGGGTGAAGACATTCGCGCCGATCAATACACTTACCGGAATACTGACGTTGCCGCTCGGCCGCCTGTGAATACCAGCTCGCCGGTGATAGGTCCCCGCAGTGAGTCCGGCCCCCGGCAAGGACGCGGTTTTTACTCCTATGGTCACCGTGGATGGCGCCGTTCCGCTGGTGGATGACGCCGTCAGCCAGGCGCCGCCATCGGATGTGATCGTAGCCAGAGTCCAATTCAGCGCGCCGGATCCCGCCGCCCGGATCTGTACCGTCTGGGACGGCGGATTGCTACTGCTGGGCGCAAAGGAGAAACTCATCTGACCTTGGACGTTATCGAAGAACGATCCGCAAGAGACGACCGTGAGAGTCACTGGCACCGTCATCAGCATGGTTCTTGCTGGGAATACTGGACGAAGGTGATTTCGCCGGTATAAGTTCCCGGCGGGAAGCGTGGAGGCGTTGACGCTGGCCGTGATGGCGATCGGGCGTGTTGCAGCACTCGCCGCCCAGGTTGGAGATGCTCAGCCAGTTGCCGCCATTTCCGGTGTATACCGCCGAACTAAAGGTGAAGTTGGTGCCAGTGCTCACCACAGGCAGGATCTGCGGCAGGGGGTTCGCGCCGCCCTTCGGCATGACGAAACTGATGGCATTCAGTTGGCTGAAGGCATTGGGCCCCACTGCCACACTAATGGGAATGGTGACCACGTCGTTTCCGGCCGTAAACACTAGTTGGCCGTTATAGGTCGCAGCGGTCAGCCCCTGGCCCGGCAGGTTCTTGGTAACTACGGAGACAGTCACGGTGGAAGGAGCCTTCCCGCTGGCGGGAGATACGGTCAACCAGGCGCCGCCGTCCGCGGTGCTCCCTTTCACGGTCCAACTCAACGTGCCGGTGCCGGCGTTGCGGACCTGTACGGTCTGGGAGGGAGCCGTGGCGCCCGGTTGGAGAAAGAAGCTCAGCTGTCCGGGCATGTTGTCGAAGAACGGCGGAATTGGTCGCTTCGACCGTTAGCGTGACCGGCACGGTGATCGCCAGGTCTTGCTGGGAATACTGGACGAATGTAATTTCGCCGCTATAAGTTCCCGCAGGCAGCGTGGAAGCGTTGACGCTAACCGTGATGGCCAACGGCGTGTTGCAGCACTCGCCGCCCAGGTTGGAGATGCTCAGCCAGTTGCCGCCGTCAGCCGTGTACACCGCCGAACTGAAGGTGAAGTTCGTGCCGGTGCTGGCGACATGCCAGGATCTGCGGCAGCGGATTCGCGCCGCCTTGGGGCATGGTGAAATTGATCGCATTCACCTGCGCGAAGACATTGGGTCCCACGGTGACGCTGACAGGGATGGTCACTTCGTCACCTGTGGTCTGCAACACGATTTGGCCGTTAAAGGTCCCGGCCGCCAATCCGCTGGAGGGCAGGGCGCTGGGCGTGATCGACACGCTGACCGTGGAAGGCGCGGTGCCACTTGAGGGCGGATGCGCGTCAACCAGTTGCCGCCATCCGCCGTACTTGTCGACAGGGTCCAGTGCAATGTGCCGGTTCCGGCGTTTCTGATCTGGATGGCCTGGGCCGCCGGCGCGGGGCCGTTCGTCACCAGGGAAAAGCTCATTTGACCCGGCAGGCTGTCGAAAAAGGCGGTCGATCCCGGCGTAACGACGGTCAGAGTGACCGGCACGGTCAGCGCCAAGTCTTGCTGGGAATATTGTTTGAAGACGATTTCGCCGCTATAAGTTCCCGACGCCAGCGTGGAGGCGTTGACGCTGACCGTCATGGCAAACGGCGTGTTGCAGCACTCGCCGCCCAAGTTGGAGATAGCTCAGCCAGTTGCCGCCGTTAGCGGTATACACGGCGGAACTAAAGGTGACATTCGTGCCGGTGCTCGCGACCGCCAGCACCTGTGGCAGCGCGCTTCCGCCCTCCGGCATTGTGAAAGCGATGGGATTTACCTGGCCGAAAACACTGGCGCCGACCACCACAGCTGACAGGAATAGTGACTACGTCACTCCCGGTTTGCAGTACCACCTGGCCATCGAAGGTTCCCGTAGTAAGGCCCCCGCTCGGGAGAGCGCGAAGTGAGTATGCTCACTGTCAGAGTGGAGGGCGCGGTCCCGCTGGGAGCGGACAGCGTCAGCCAATTGCCACCATCCGCCGTGCTGGCCGAAGCGGTCCAATGCAGCGTTCCGGTTCCACCGTTCCGGATCGGGACGGCCTGCGCCGCCGGGTTTCGGTGGTGGTGCGGAAGAAACTCAGTTCACCCGGGACACTGTCGAAGAATGTGGTGCCCGGCGGCCGTCGATGGTCAAAGTAACCGGCACGGTCATCGCCAGGTGTCGCTGGGAATATTGCGTCAGAACGATCTCGCCGACATAGGTTCCCGCTGCAAGTGTGGAGGCGCTGACGCTCACCGTAAGGCCAAGCGGCGTGTTGCAGCACTCGCCGCCCAGGTTGGAGATGCTCAGCCAGTTGCCGCCGGTCGCCGGTATACACCGCCGAACTAAAGGTGAAGTTCGTGCCAGGACTCGCAATGCTCAACACCTGAGGCAGCGCGCCCCCGCCCAGAGGCATGGTGAAATTGAGCGGATTCACCTGGGTGAAAACATTGCTTCCCACAGTCACGCTGACTGGCACCGTGACGCTGCTGCCGGTGGCTGCAAATAAAAGCTGGCCGACATAGGTCCCGGCAGTTGCGCCGCCTCCGGGCAAAGATGCGGGAGTGATCCCGACCGTAACCATGGAGGGTGCGGTGCCCGCAGTCACCGGGACATCCAGCCAATTGCCGCCGTCCGCGGTGGTCGCGGTCACGGTCCAGTCCAGGGTCCGGTTCCGCCGTTTTCGATCTGTATAACCTGGGATGGCGGACGCGCCGTCGGGCCGCCATGGAAAAGCTGGCTTGGCCGGCTACATCGCCGAAGGATGGCCCGCTGGCCGGCGCCACGATCAGAGTCACCGGCACGGTCATGGTTATGGTCGCACTTGGATAATTCGCGAAGACGATCTGCCCGGTATAGGTTCCGGCAGTCAAGACTGGCGGCGTTCGCGGAAATCGTGATGCCCTCGGGCGTGTTGCAACATTCCCCGCCAGAAGGGGTGACCGTCAGCCAACTACCACCGCTCGACGTGGACGGGGTGGCGCTGAACGTAAACTGATTCCCGGTGCTGGCGATTGTCACGATCTGCGGCAACGGATTGGCTCCATTCACAACAGTGGTGAAGGAAAGCGCCGGCACATTATCGAAGGTCTGAGCTTGCGCCGTGGAAGCAGCAACGGCAAACGGCAACGCGACAGCCATGGCGGCCAGTGTTTTCCGGATGAGGAACGAAGACATAGTGGTTTCTCCTGATTCTAGAACGCCCATTACTTGTCCGCGTCCGCGCGCGGGTGATAGCATGCAAAAAGGCCGCTCTCCTAATTACGCATTGCGCAGAAGCGCAGGAAAAACCGTCATGCGCTTTCGAAATAACCGAACCGTGCGGGGACTGGACCCCGGCGGGAGCGCCACGCCCGAGGAGAGACGCGCGCTCGATCAACTGTTCAGCCTGGCTTACGAAGAGCTACGGCGGCTGGCATTCAGCGTGAAACGCAGCGATCCGCACGCCACGCTCAGCCCGACTACGCTGGTGCATGAAGCCTGGCTGAAGCTGGCGAACTCCCCACAGTTGGGCCACGAATCGCGTCTGCATTTCAAACGGATCGCCGCGCGCGCCATGCGGCAACTTCTGGTGGAGGCGGCCAGGCGCCGCCACGCGCACAAACGTGGCGGGAGCGAAGGGACCGTGATGGTGGTGTTCGACGATTCGCTGGATGAAGCCGCGTCGTACGGAAAAGATCTGCTGGCGCTGGATAGCGCGCTGGACGATCTGGCGCGCATGAGTCCGCGCCAGGCGACGCTGGTGGAGAGCCGTTTTTTCGGAGGCCTGGATATCGGCGAAACGGCGGAGTTACTGGAGGTTTCCGAGGCGACAGTTCTGCGCGATTGGCGGGCGGCCAAGGCGTGGCTGGCCAATGAACTGCGACGAGCTAATTGAGCCACGCCGCTGCGAGAGGTCTTCAAATTGGATAGCACGCGTTGGGACCGCATCCAGACGTTGTTTCACGAAGCGGCGGACCTGTCCGGCGATCGGCGCGATGTGTTCCTACAAGATGCCTGCCGCGGCGACGACGAGCTGTTGGCGGAAGTGCAGGCCATGATCGAGGAAGATTCTCGGGGCGCGTCGTTACTCGATCGGGGCGTGGCGGGCTTGGCGCACAGCATCGTCGGCGAGGGCGCGGCGCCTTCACTCACTCATGCGGATTTCCGCCCGTACCATATCGTGCGCGCGCTGGGCGAGGGCGGCATGGGCGTGGTGTATCTGGCCGAGCGCGAAGATATCGGCGGCCTGGTGGCGATCAAAATTCTGCGCGATGCGTGGCTTTCGCCGTCGCGCCGCGAGCGCTTCCTCAGTGAGCAGCGCACGCTGGCGCAACTGAATCATCCTTCAATCGCGCGGCTGTACGACGCCGACACTCTTCCGGACGGAACGCCGTGGTTCGTCATGGAGTATGTTGACGGTCTGCCGCTGACCGAGTACTGCCGGCAACGACAGGCTTCCATCCGCGACCGCCTGCAGACGTTTCGCGCGGCTTGCGAGGCGGTGCAACACGCGCACCAGCACGCGATCATCCACCGCGATTTGAAACCATCGAACATTCTGGTGAAAGCGGATGGGACGGTGAAGCTGCTGGACTTTGGGATTGCCAAACAACTCGACGGGATGGACAAGCCGGTGGATCAAACCATTACCGGACTGAGCTTGATGACTCCCGCTTACGCGGCGCCCGAGCAAGTCGGCGGCGAGCCGGTGGGAGTCTACACGGACGTCTATTCGCTGGGAGTGATCCTCTATGAACTACTGACTGGCCGGCGGCCATCCGTGGAACGCCAGCCCGAGAAGCCCTCGGTGGCTGCGCCACGCGGTTTACCGGCAGGTAAGGCGGCCTGGACCGAGTTGGACGTGCTTTGTCTCACTGCGATGCGCAAGGATCCTCAACGGCGATACAGGTCGGTGGAGGCGTTGAGCCGAGATATCGGACACTACTTAAATGGCGAACCACTCGAAGCGCGCCCGGATAGTCTGAGTTACAGGCTCAGTAAGTTCGCCGGCCGAAACCGGCGCCGGCTTATAGCGGCTTGCGTGGTACTTACAATCGCCGTAGGGCTGATCGGTTATTTTACGGTGAGGCTGGCGGCAGCCCGCGGCCGGACACTGGCCGAAGCGGCGCGCACACAACGAATCCAGCGCTTCATGCTTAATCTGTTCGGCGACCAGACGGCTGGTCCCGCGGACAACTTGCGCGTGGTGACGCTTCTCGATCAAGGCGTCGCGGAGGCGCGTATTTTGGATCGGGAGCCCGCGATGCAGGCCGAACTCTATGAGACATTGGGCGGCATCTATGCGCAACTGGGCAAACTGGATAAGGCGGACGGTCTGATTGGAGCCGGCACTAGAGCGGCGTAGAACGATTTATGGCCGCGAGCATCCCGAAGTCGCCGAGAGCCTGGTGGCGTTGGGCCTTTTGAGAATCCGGCAGTCGCGGCTGGACGATGCCGAGCGGCTGATTCGCGCAGGGTCTCGACATGCGCCGTCGTCTGGAGCCGGTGGGCGACGCCGGTCTTGGCGCGCGCTACATTCGCTTTGGGAAAGGTTCTGGAACATCGCGGCAAATATGCCGAGGCCATCGCGGTGCTGGACGAGGCCGTCCGAATGCAATCGGCGGTGAGTGCCGCGCCCGCCGACCTGGCGGAGAGCCTGAGCGAATTGGCGAATACGCATTTCTATCTGGGCCACTACGATATCTCCGATTCCTTGAACCGGCGATTGTTGACGATGCACCGGCAGGTGTACGGGGCCCGGCACCCACTGGTGGCCGACGACTTAATCAATTTAAGCGCCATCCAGTACAATTTAGGCAGTTACTCCGAAGCGGAACACTTTGCGCGGCAGGCGCTCGAGATCTACCGGGATTGGTATGGCAAAGACCATCCGGAAGTCGCTTCCAGCCTGACCTCCCTGGGGCAGGCTCTTGCTCGCGAAGGCCGGTTTGAGGAGGCCCAAAGCGCGCTGGAGCAGGCGCTCGCGATTCAAGAGCGCGTCTATGGCCAGATGCACACGCGGGTGGCGCTGGCGCTCAACGAACTGGGAAACGTGGAGTTGAAGCGCGGAAAACTGGATGAAGCGGAGGCACATTTCCGCCGCGCCATCGAAATCTACCGGGCAGTGAACGGAGAGCGTCACTATTCGGTAGGTATCGCAATGAGTAACCTGGGCAATTTGTACTTAGAAAGGAAGCAGTACACGCGCGCCGAGCAGTTATTCCGAGAAGTGATCGCGCTGTTGACGGCTGCGCTTTCGGCCGATCATTTGAATACGGGCGTTGCGCAAATCCGGCTGGGGCGCACGCTTTTACGCGAGCATCGCTATGCCGAGGCTGAAACTCACTTATTGGCCGGTTACCAGATTGTACGCAAACGCGCCAGCCCTTCGAGCGATTGGATACAGGGTGTGCGGCAGGACTTATTCGCGTTATATCAGGAGTCGGGTCAGCCGGAGAAAGCCGCGCAGTTTCAGCAGTAAGCGACTGTGTTACTGGCGGAGAATTGCCACCACGGCGTCTGGATTGGCTGCGTCAACGAGACGATACGGAATCTTCGCCGCGCCGAGATCGTTGCCGATGGGTTGGATATGGCGGCTTTTGGCCCGGGCGATCGAATTTTGAGCGGCCGGCGGTGGCCGAGCGGGGTGGAACTGGCGCTTCGCGAGGAGTGATGCCGGCGGTCGGTTCGGGCGCCACCCGCCCGTCGCGTCACCACGCTGCACAGCTTCGATGGCAGGCATGGCGCCGGCCCCGCGGCGCCGCGCACATGAAGCCAATCAATCCGCCGCCGGTTGCGAGTTTGCCGATATACCCATTCAGGTAAAGACGAGCAAGGCACTCCACTTCCAGTGTGACGTGCCGTCCAAAAGTTCCGGATAGTCGCCATTCCCGAATTCTACACAAAGTCTCGGGCGAGTGCTCGCCGGTTTGAGGTCGAAGACCTCGCTAGTGTAGTGCGTCGAAGCGCCTTTAGGAGTTCTGGGCGATCCCGATCAGAGCGTAGACGTTTCCAAGATTCAGATGCCACTACCCGCTTGCCCACCCTCGCCGGGGGACCACAGCGGTTCATACTTCGGCAGGACATTCTGGCGAAGGGAGACCAGCAAGTCGGGCGAGTATTTACGCAGCGCCATGAAATACGCTTGCCGCGCTCTGATTGGTTCGGTAGATGGCTTTGTCGCCCCCAGACACACCCATTCTAACGAGTTCCGATCAGCTATCAGGCGGGATTCAGGATCGGCGGGATGCTGCGTTGGACGAGGGGACTGCTTGCGAATCCGTCAGCAGAAAATCGGCGAGACGTTCAGCGGTATCAAGCAATTCGCGGAGGCGCTCCACACCGCCCGGAATCATCGGTCGGTGGATGCAATCAGGCACGCCTGAGAGACCATGTCTCGGAGCGCTTCCAGGTCCGCGCGTTTCACGTTTGGCATATGCCCCAACGATAGCAGAGGAAGGGATGGACGGCCTACTGCGTTTCACGCGACTTTAGGACACTACCCGGGACGGGTACCATCGGGCGGAAATCCCGAACCACCACGCTCAGTGCCCGGTATGCCGGATACCGCTGCCAGACCGCGGGATCTACCGTAGGGCGAAACGTTTCCGTAATCGCCTACTTGTCAAGCACGCGCTGACCGTAGGTAATGGTTCCCGTGTTGGTGTCCGTGAAGTCCAGCGCGAACGTTGCGGTTTGCGCGTCGCCCGTACCCGTGAAAGAGAAACTCTTGAACGGGGAGCCGTCCGACGCAGGACAGGAGGCGCCGCCGCCATTCGTAAGCGTTGCGGTTGAAGTAAGCGCGCTCAACACCATGCTGCCCTTCGCCGCCGGCTGCTTGCCCGACGTGTTGGTGATCGTGATTTTCTGCGTGTATTTGCCTTCCGACACCTTTTTTCAGAGGGCCTTTGGACACCGATACGCCTGTGGTTACATCCTCGCATCCGATAGGTATGGTGATCACGCGGGTGGAGGCGCTGCCGACAGTCACCGCCACCGTTTCGGTGCCTACGGGTGTATCCGCCGCCAAGGTGAAATTGAGCTGATCGGTAGCCAGTGCTCCGGGCGCCATGCCGGAGAATAGCAACGCGGCGCTCTCGCCGCCCACCACGATCGCTGGCGTCGCGAGCGTATTGTATAGAGGCGGCGGGTTCGGAGTGTCGACCCCGGTTGTGCTCGCGGGGCTGGTATCTCCCAGCCCGACGGCGTAGGTGATCAATGAATCGCCCGCGTTTGCAGGATTCGTGGTGGTGATGAGGGTGCCATTAGAGGGTATAGAAATCCCTAAGCCACTGCCTGTGCCATCATCGGAAACCAGGGCGGGGCTATACTGGGCTAACGGTAACGGCGAAAGGAGTGGAACGGAGGCTGTCATGCTCCACAACCACGCTGCTCTTTCCGGTGGCGGCCTCCCATGGCACCTGAATATTCAGTTGGCTGGCCGAGCTGAAGGTCACCGGACACTGTAGCCCTTTGATAGTGACCTGGAGATTGTTCCCCGAAAGATTACTGCCGAAAATGGTGGCCAGCACACCGGGGGAGATGGCGCTCTTGAATGAAAACCCATTATCGACCCCGCTAATCGTGGGCGTTTGGGCGAACACGGATAATATAGAAACCGCTAATAGTAGTGGGTAACGGACACGTATTTTCATGAATGCCTCCGGATCTTAGCCGGGATGAAGTCCGGCTTCGTGCAGTATACAACGGAGCAGCCAATAGCCGCCAGTTCCAGGCGGGGCAGTACCATGCCGTTTTTCTCTTACCCCGCGCGCGCAGGGCGTACGGGTTTGCGACATAAAAGTGGTGCCGGGAGGGGACAGAGGGTCCGATGCGCGACTCGTAACTGAGCCGCGAGCGGAACTGAGCCGCGAGCGGAACTGAGCCGCGAGCGCAACTACGGCCGCGGCGTCGACGGGCGTACCACCTACGCTCAGATTTACTCAATTCGCCTGCACCCTCACGAATCCACCGCTTTCATGTCGCGCGCGAAGGGCGTACTACCGGGCTACCCCACACCCCTTCAAAGGGTTATGCTATCTAGAACCCCCTGGAACCTGTGGACACACTCCCTTTCGACGAACGGTACATCAGCGGCATCCGGAACCGCGACCCGGAGATCGAAACTCATTTTGTCGCTTATTTCAAAATGCGGCTTTGGCTTACGGCCAAACGGAAGTTGCGCTCAGGGGACCTGGCTGAGGACGCCGTGCAAGACACCATGCTGCGCGTGCTGCGCTTCTTCCGCTCGGGCAAGAGCTTGGAGTCTCCCGACCGGCTCCCCGGTTTCGTTTGTAAGACTTGCCACAACGTTACACTGGAGATGCTGCGCGCCAAGGGCCGCAGTCCGCAACCGCCGGATCCCGGCACGGAACCGCTGGATCGCGGACCCAATCCGGAGTTGCACTCGTTACCGAGGAGCGCAAAGGCCTGGTGCGTAAGATTCTGGGCCAGCTTTCACCCAAAGACCGCGAGCTATTGCGCCTCGCGATGCTGGAGGAAATGGAGACGGCCGAACTGTGCGAGCGCTTTGACGTAAAGCCGGAATATCTGAGGGTACTGCTTTACAGGGCACGGCAGCGCTTTCGGGAAGCGCTGCTGCGGGACGCGGGATGAAACGTTTGAACGCTCAAAATCACTGACTGGGTGGGGAGAACTATCATGGACCATTCCGAAGCAGCCAACAGTCACGCGGTGGAGCGTTATCTCCTGCGCGAAATGTCCGAATCAGAGGCGGAATCTTTCGAAATGCACTTCTTCGAATGCGCGGCCTGCACCGAGGAACTGGCATCCGGAGCTGCATTGGCGGAGAACGTACGGGCAGTATCCGCAGAGAAACCGGTGCGGGCGGCCGAGCCGGCCCGAAGTAGACTTGGACAATGGTGGAGGAGGCCGTTATTCGCGGCGCCGGCATTTGCCGCCATGGCCTTGGCATTTACAGTGGCTTACCAGGCGCGGGAAATCGCCCGCCTGAACGAGCCGCAAACGGTGGTGGCTTATTACTTCAAGTCCGGGAGCCCGCGGCGAGGGAGCCACCCTCCCGGCGGGGAAGCGGAATATCGAAATCAGAGTGGATCTGCCGGACACCTCGTTCCCCAGGTACAGGTGCGATTTGGCGACAATGCCGCGGGCCGGCGTTACTTCTCGTTCGAGAGCGAAGCCCCGATGGCGGGCGACCCGCTGAGCATCCGAGTTCCTGATGGCTTGGCGCCGGGAACGTATAGTCTCAAAATCCATGGGGTGGGCGGCTCCCAAGCCGGACCGGAGGTTGTGTACAGGTTTGAAGCTGTCAGACAATAAGGGGACACCATGATCGAACGCTTTCGGTACCACGCATCCACCACTGGCTTTTCGGGACGCATCACGCTCCCGTTCGACGAGATCATCCCCGCGCAGGCGTCGCTGGCCCTGCCGGATTCGGGAGGGTTCGGCACGGCGGCCGTGGACCATTTCCGTTTTCACGGCATTCTGTCGTTTGAATCGGCCCAGGCGCTGGTAGCGGGCTCGTTCAGCCCCAGGGACAGATCTTTCGACGCGGTGGCTACGGTCACCATCACGGGTCTGAATATTCTGAACATGGTCACCGCGGATCGGGTGGTGGCGCGGATTGCCTCTTCTCACCCGGAAGATCCCGGGCTGGGGCACTCCATCACACCGCTGGGCTCGTATTTCGACAACCTACGCATCGCCGGACACCGCGTGGAAATCGATCTGGCCACCGACACATTCTCCAAGTTCGATAACGCCGGCAAGGTATGTGACGCGTATCGGGACAACCAAGACGGGTTTCGTGACGAATTCGACCGGCTGACGCTGGCTGGGAGAACCGATGTCCCGAGCCACCTGCACAAGTATTTTTCGAGGCTCAGGAAGCCCGCGTCTCCCCCGATCGCGGAATCGGGCGGTTTGACTTCGCTGTCTCTGGTTCGTGAGATCGGCGGATTGCCGCGCGGGTTGCGGCCGGTGGGGCACGTCATCCATTTGCCGGGATTTCGGAATCATCCGCCTGGCTGAGTTCATGATCAGCGGCACGGAACGCACCATCACGATGTTGCAAGTGGACCTCGGTAGCACGCCGTCCGGATCGGGATCGGGTGGCACCGCATCGGGTAATGGCTCTGACGGCTAGACCAGCGTCGTGCGCGCTCCTTCTCCTTCTGGCCCTCCTTCTGGCCGGGTGCGGAGCCCGGAAAACGGATTCCACAAGCAACCTATACCAGCAAGCGAGCGTGCTGCTGCGTAGCGAACAGTACCCGGCGGCGTTAGCGCGAAACGGGCGCCGCAATGCGGCTTGCGGGACCCAGCTCGCCGTGGTATTGGCGGTTGCGGCTGCTCCGCGCCGAGATCCTGCTGGAACAGAAAGAGATCCAATTGGCGCGGCAGGCGCTCGATTTCGAGTTGCCACCGGGCCCACAATGGACGGCGGAGCGGGCCCGCTACCGGCTGTGCCAGGCCACCATCGACTATCGCCGGCACAATTTAGAGGCGGCCCAAGCGGGCCTGGATCGGCGCAAGCATTAGCCGGCGCGGCCGGCGCGGCGGGCGCATCCGGCATTCTGGCGCAGATCGAGTTGCGCAGAGCATCGGTGGCCGTGGCGCAGACGAAGTTCACTGAAGCCGATACTATGCTTCGCCATGTCCTCAATGACGCGGCCCAGCCGGAACGACCCTTATCTGCAAATGAAGGCCACCGTCAACATGGGCTTCATGCTGCTGCGGTCCTTCCGCTGGGAGGAAGCGATCCCATGGTCCGAGACAGGGCTCAAGATGGCGCAGGCCGCGGGCGCGACGGACGATGAGGCGCGCTCCAAGCTCAACCTGGGCTGGTGTTATTACGAATTGGGGATGCGGACAAGGCGCAACAGTACTTCCAGGAAGCCGCGCGGGATTCGAGCGCACGGAAACCGGCAAGACAGCCAGACTTGTACTGGGGAACATCGCCAGCACTCTGTACAGCCGGCACGATTACCAGGCGGCGCGCGCGAATTATGAACGGGCTCTGGAGATGGCCACCAGGCTGGATGACCGGGAAAACCGCGCCCACTGGCTCACGAACCTCGCCAAGATCGCGATTGAAACCGGCGACTGGAATGCGGCGGAGCAGTATAACAACGAGGCCTGGGCTCTATGGAAGGGTCTGGGAGACCACAGCCGGGAGGCCTATTCGATCGCTAATGCGGGCTACATCGCCGCCGGCCGGAATGATTTCGGCAAGGCCGAGGAGTTGTTCCGCGCGGCTATCCGCACGGCATCCGGCGACCCGGCGCCCCTGCTCAATGCGCATGTGGGCCTGGCGCATGCGCTCGCCAGCGAAGGAAAGGACCGCGAGGCGGAGGCCGCATACCGCGATACCGATGCGGCTATGGAGCGCGCAGCGAACGTCGTTGGTCAAAGATCGAAGACAAGCTTGGCTATTTTTCCAGCCTGGTTTATTTCTATCAGGACTACATCGAGTACCTGATGGCGCGCGGCCGTCCGCGGAAGCTCTGCAGATCGCCGAATCCAGCCGGGCGCGCGCGCTTCTGGATCGGCTTCGCGTGGCGCACATGCGCAACGGACCCAGCACGGCCGCCGGCTTCAGAAGGTGGCCGCTGAATCACCGCAGCGTCCTGCTTTCGTACTGGCTGGGTCCGCAGGCCTCGTACCTGTGGGTGGTTACGGGTTCTGGCGTGAAAGTGTTTTCCCTGCCCCCGAGTAGACCGCATTCGCTCGATGGTGGAGACCTACGATGCTTTCATTCAACACACGCGCGATCCGCTGACCACGGAGAATCCCGCCGGCCGGCAACTCTATGACACGCTGATCGCACCCGCGAGCGCCTTTCTGCCGAAGGATGCCCACGTCATTGTCGTGCCGGACGGACCGCTTTACGCCCTAAACTTCGAGACCCTGCCCGTACCCGTACTCGGACGGAACGCCGCACTACTGGATCGAAGACGTAGCGCTTTCGGTGACACCCTCGCTCGGCCTGCTTTTCCTCGAGAGCGCTCCGCGCAGCCGCGAGTTTGCCATCGCTGCTGTTGATCGGCAATCCGGTTTCACCTGTAACGCAATACCCTGCCCTGGAATTCGCGGGCCAGGAAATGGCCGCCATCGAGCAGAACCTGTCCGCATTTCACCCGCTGGTGCGGGAAGGCGCCGACGCCGATCCCGGGATGCCTATACGCGTTCGAACCCCGGGCGATTTACGTTGATTCATTTCGTGGCGCATGCGGTGGCGAATCCCGAGCGACCCGCTGGAATCGGCGGTGATCCTGTCGCGCCACGGCGACGGAATACAAGCTGCGCGCCAGGGACGTACTGGAGACGCATTTGACCGCCGAGCTGGTGACCATCTCCGCTTGCCGGAGCGCGGGCGCCAGGATCTACGCCGGCGAGGGCCTGGTCGGATTGACGTGGGCATTTCTGGAAGCGGGCGCCAAGAACGTGATCGCCGGTTTGTGGGATGTCGACGACCGCTCCACCGCGGAGTTGGCGGGCCGCCTGTATGCGGAGATCGCGCGCGGCGCGGCCCCCGCCGACGCGTTGCGCGCGGCCAAACTCGAACTCATTCACGCCGGCGGAACATATCGGAAGCCATACTATTGGGGGCCGTTCCAGTTGTACACCAGGCAACCCAAGTAATCCTGCTGGCGTCCTGCTTCCGCGGATTCGATATAATTCGATCACGGCCAGATTTGCCGCATGCAGGAGCGCCATGCCGATTCACTGTTTCCGCTTGCATGTTAACGCGGTACTGATCCCACTCGTTCTATTGCGCTTCCCGCAGTCCGCAGTTCCCCAAGCACCCGAAACGCCCGTTATTCGCGCGGCAACCCATGTCGTTATCCTGAATGTGGTCGTGAAGGACAAGCATGGGAAACCGGTGGACGACCTCAAACGCGACGATTTCGTATTGCGCGATAACGGCCAGGGGCAGAAGATCGCACTATTTGCGCTCGACGATGCCCGAGAGGCCGCCGGCGCGGAGGGGGTGGCCGCCGTCCCCTTGACGTTCACTAACAGGCCCGCGTTGGGCGGCGCACGCGTGACGGCGTTTCTGTTCGACCAGTTAAATACTCGCCTGGCGGATCGGCAGCTTGCCAAGAAGGAGTTCTTACATTACTTGCGGGGCATGCCCGCTAACGAACGCGTGGCGGTGTTCGCCTTGGGCGATTCGCTCGCCCTGCTTCATGATTTTTCCCAGAATTCGGCGGTGCTGCTGGAGACCATCAATAAGAACGCGAATCGAGTCAGCCCCGAAGCGGAAGCGTCCAGTGCGGCCCCGCCTTCGTCGCAATCGCTGTCGGGCGACCGAACGATCACAGATCAGTGGGATAGCTTCCTGGCGCAATCGAGCCAGCCCTATATCGACTATGCCGAGACGGTCCGCGCTACACGCACGGCGGCGGCGCTCGAAACCATCGCGGCTCACCTGCAGGGCATCTCCGGCCGTAAGACGTTGATCTGGATCTCGGGTGGGTTTCCGATTCAGCTTGGTTTGCACGGCTCCCCGTACACGGCATCCCAGAGCGCCAACGGGCGCGACTCCAGCCGTCCGGCAAGGCAGGGCCGGCCGGGCTCTGGTCCGGCAACTGGGAATACGGCCACAGCGAAAGTATCCGGATCAACGAGCAGCAATTCGAATTCATCGGCTTCGAATTCGCCTGCCGCCGGCGTGCCCGGAGCGGGTCTGTCATTCGAGAGCGATGTGGCGCGCGCTATTCGGGCGCTGAATGAGGCGGATGTGGCGGTCTATCCGGTGGACGCGCGCGGCGTGACGACGCCCGCGCCTTTTCAGGCCGACCGCGCCTCCTACGGCAAGCGGAACAAGCCGCCCAAAGCTGCCGGGGCAGCGGACTACAACTACGAAACGCTCGATACGCTGGCCGAGGAGACCGGCGGCCGCGCCTTCCATCATCTCAACGATCTGCATACCGCCATGGAGGAGGCCGCGAGCGATGCACGCGTGAGTTACTCACTCGCGTTTTACTTTTCCGGCGAGAGCTTGGACAATTCCTATCATCGGCTTGAAGTATCTGTCCGGCGGCCGGGCGTGAACGTGCGGTACCGGCCGGGTTACGTCGCGACACGGGAAGCCGCCATAGCGCCTTCGCTCGCCGATGCGGTCGCGAACCCTGCGGCATTCACCGGTATTGGCTTCACGGCGCATCTCGACCCCGTTGACGGCGGTTACAAAATGTCGGTGACCATCGATCCGCGCAATATTACGCTGGAGCCTAAGGACGGCAAGTGGACCGGCGTGCTGCAGTTCCTGGTGGTGGTTGGCAAGGTCGAGCAACTCACTACCGTTCCATTAAGCTTTACCGAGGACTGTTTTCCACCAGATCCAAGAGAAGGGTCTGGGGCTGGGCGCGAGAGTAAAGACGCCGCCCGGGACCACCGGATTCAGCGTGGGTTTCCGGGATAATTCCACCGGACTGGTGGGAACGCTGCACATACCTCTGTAACGATTATGTTCAACGATCTGATCCAAGATATTCGCTACGGGCTGCGAATGTTTCCGCGCAGTTCAGGTTTCACCGCGGTAGCCATTATCACTCTGGCCCTGGGTATCGGCGCCAATACCGCTATCTTCAGCGTGGTCGAAGGCGTGGTGTTGGCTCCGCTGCCTTACCGCGAGCCGGATCGGCTGGTGGCTGTACGCGAAAATAGTCTGACGCTGAAACGCGAGATGTCGCTCTCCTATCCCGACTTCCTGGATTGGCAGCGCAATGCCCGCGGATTCGAGCAAATAGCGGCCTCCAATGGCCAGAATTATGATCTTACGGCTCCCGGGCCGCCCGAGCACCTTAACGGCCAGCAAGTCTCCTCAACTTTCTTCCGCACGCTGGGCGTAAAGCTAACTCTCGGGCGCGATTTCTCGCCGCAGGAAGACCGCCACGGAGGAGCGCCTGTGGTGATGATCAGCACCGGTCTGTGGAGAAATCGCTTTGGCGGCAGCCCTGAGGCGCTCGGCAAGTCCATCACATTGGATGGATCCGACTACACCATCGTGGGCGTCCTCCCGCCGGCATTTCGTTTCCTTGGAGACGAAGCTGCTGTTTATACTCCGCTGGGACAGGGCGATCCGTTTTGGGTTAATGACCGCACCATCCACGCGGGGATCCTTTGCGTCGCCCGCCTGAAGCCCGGAGTGACCGTGTCTCAGGCGAGCGCCGAGATGAGTGCGGTTCAGAATCGCCTGGATGCGCTTTATCCCGCGGCCAATCGCGGCTTGGGCTCCGATGCCATACCGCTCAAGCAGGAAATCGTCGGAGATGTCAGTGGCACGCTCCTGATGCTGTTAGGATCTGTAGGACTGGTTTTGTTGATCGCCTGTGCGAACGTCGCTAATCTTCTGTTGGCGCGGTCGGTGGCGCGCCAGCGCGAGTTCGCTATTCGCGCGGCGATTGGCGCGAGCCGCGCGCGGATCGTGCGCCAGTTGGTAACCGAAAGCGTGATTCTGGCACTGGTGGGCGGAGGTGTGGGGCTGGCAGTCGCCAAATGGGGACTGCGGGCGGTGCTGGCGGCGATGCCGGGAGGCTTGCCGCGCGGCGAGAATGTCGGATTGAATGCCGCGGTCCTCTTATTCGCGTTCGGCGTTTCGCTCGCGGTTGGAATTCTGTTTGGCCTGGCGCCCGCTATGAAGAGTTCCGCCGTCGATCTGCAAGCCGCGCTGAAGGAGGGAGCACGCGGCTCTACCGGCGCCCATCATCGTGCTCAGAACAGCCTCGTGATGGTCCAAATGGCGCTGACTCTGGTCTTACTCACGGGAGCCAGCTTACTCCTCCGCACGATCCACAACTTATGGGATGCTAATCCCGGCTTCAATCCGCAGCACATCATTACGTTCAAGGTGGGGCTCTCATCCCCAGCGGCCAAGACAGGCCAAGCCATGCGCATCGCCTACCAGCAGTTGCTGGACCGCCTCCGGCTGATTTCCGGCGTTGAGTCGGCCGACCTGACCACACTTCTTCCATTGAGCCGGCAGTCCAACGCCGGCCCGTTCTGGGTCGGCGCGCAAGAACCTAACTACGTTTCGGAAGCGCCACGGGCGCTCTACTATGAGACAGGCCCGGATTACCTTCGGACTATGGGATTGCCGCTCCTGCGAGGCCGCTTCTTCACGCCGGACGATACCACTAAATCCGATCCGGTTATAGTAATTGACAGCGTTCTGGCTCACAACTATTTTCCGGACAAGAACCCTGTGGGCCAAATTTTGACGGTCGGACATTGGCGGCCCGCCCGGATTATCGGCGTGGTAAGTCATGTCAGACACTGGGGACTGGGTGACCCGGATCTGTACACCCAAAATCAGATCTACATTTCCTTTTATCAGCTTCCCGAGACATCGGTGCCGTTATTCCGTGAATCCATCACCGTGACCGTCCGCACGAAGCTCGACACCGCGGCTGCCATGCCCGCGATCAAAGCGGCGGTCTACGGAGGGGGCATGCGGCCAGCCGGTCTATCGTGTGCGAACCATGCAGACGATTGCTTCGGAGTCAATGGCGCCGCAGCGCTTTCCTATGATCCTGCTCGGCGCTTTCGCGGGTCTGGCGCTGCTGGTGGCGGCGACCGGAATCTATGGCGTGATCTCCTATTCGGTGACCCAACGCGTGCACGAGATCGGGATTCGCATGGCGCTTGGCGCCGGGAAAGGGAGCATTTTCCTGATGGTGGTGCGTCACGGCCTGGGGCTAGCTCTGGCCGGCCTTTCCATCGGGATAGCGGCGGCGTTGATTCTGACCCGGTTGCTTTCCAGCTTCTCGCACCTGCTCTATGGCGTCGGCGCGAGCGATCCGTTCACGTTCGTAGCTGTCTCGGCCGTGCTGACCGGCGTCGCTCTTTTGGCCTGCTACATCCCCGCGCGGCGGGCGACGCGCACCGACCCCATGGCCGCTCTTCGGTGCGAATAGCATCCTCCTACAACTCCCCGCGTACAAATTTTAGAGAGAACTTCCCCCGTTCCGGCACGAATTTGCTTCCTGAAGGAGGAATCTCATGGACGAACGCGAGCGGCGTCACGCGATCGACGTCACGCTTTTACAACTGGATAAGCAATTCGGCAAAGGCACCGTCCTGCGCTTGGGCGCCGGCACGGTGGTGCCAGTGGCGGTGATTTCCAGCGGCTCCATCTCGATGGATCAGCGCCTGGGTGTAGGCGGCTTTCCGCGCGGCCGGGTGGTCGAGATCTTTGGGCCGGAGTCGTCCGGCAAGACCACCTTGACTCTGCATCTGATCGCCGAAGCCCAGAAGGCCGGCGGGGTGGCCGCTTTCATCGACGCGGAGCATGCTCTCGATCCGACGTACGCGCGCAAACTCGGCGTGGATGTGGACAACCTGCTGGTTTCGCAGCCGGATTCCGGCGAGCAGGCCCTGGAAGTGGCCGCGGCGCTGATCGCGTCCGGCGCCATCGATGTGGTGGTAGTCGACTCCGTGGCGGCGCTGGTCCCTAAAGCGGAGCTCGAAGGCGAGATGGGCGACAGCCACATGGGACTGCATGCCCGGCTCATGTCCCAAGCCCTGCGCAAACTGACGGGAGTGGTGAGCCGCACCGGCACGTGCATGGTTTTCATCAACCAGATCCGCGAGAAAATCGGGGTGATGTTTGGCAACCCGGAAACCACTACCGGCGGACGCGCCTTGAAATTCTATGCCACGGTGCGCGTGGACATCCGGCGCATCGCCGCGCTGAAGGATGGGGAGAACGTCATCGGCAACCGCACGCGCGCCAAGGTGGTCAAGAACAAAGTCGCGCCTCCGTTCCGCGAAGCGGAATTCGACATTCTCTACGGCGAAGGGATTTCGCGCGAAGGCGATCTGCTGGATCTGGGCGCGGCGCACAACGTGGTGGAAAAAAGCGGCTCGTGGTTCAGCTTTCACGGCGAGCGCATCGGCCAAGGGCGCGACAATGCCCGCCAGTTCCTCCGGGAGCATCCCGATTTATGCCGGAATCTGGATGCCGAGTTGCGCAAAGTACTGGGCCTCGAAAACGCGCAGGACCAGCCGCGCAAGGCCGCGGCAGCGGCCACGGGAGGCGAGAACCCCGCTAAAAAGGCCATTTGACGGGCCTGGAACGGCCTGTCCTCAAAAAAAAGCCCGGAAACAGGCCGTTTCGGACGGATTATCCCTTTACATCCACTTTCCGCATTCACTTATTATTGATTACGTAATCGAGACCATCGCTCACAACGAGCGTGCGGTCGAGCGCCCTAATTTCGATGGATGGCGTGATGCCGGCCTCCCGAAACGGTGGCCTGTGAGTTTGAGTGGATGGTGAGAATCAAAGGAGATCTATGGCAAGTCAACGTATGACGCAGACGCAATTGGTGAGAAGCCTCGCCGAGAGTTGCGAAGTGAACAATAAGGTAGCCCGCCAGTTCCTGGATTGCCTTTCCAGCATGGCGATCGGGGAAGTGAAGAAGAACGGTGTCTTCGTGCTTCCGGGAATCGGACGCCTGGTGCGCCAGGACCGCAAAGCCCGCACGGGCCGCAACCCGGCAACCGGCGAGACGATCAAGATCCCGGCTAAGAAGGTGGTGAAGTTCCGCGTGGCGAAAGCCGCCAAGGATGCCATCGTTCCGCCCAAGAAAAAGTAGGCGGTAGGCCGTCACCCACTCGCCCAGGGAGTGGCTAAAGCAAAATCCCCGCGAGCCTCGACGAGGGCCCGCGGGGATTCTTTTTTCTAAGGATTTCTGAAGCCGGAATAAGATCCGCCCAACTTGCGGGCAGCCTTCGGAAGCCTACTGCTTCTTCGTAGGGTCGTCGTCGCCTTTCATGGTGTCTTTGAAGTTGCGGATGCCTTCGCCAAGACCTTTGGCGATTTCCGGAATCTTCTTGCCACCAAAAAACAGCAGCGCAATCACCGCCACCAGGAGTATGTCCTGAAAGCTGAAGACAAGAGCGTAGACAGCGTCCGTGGATCCCACGCGGCCTCCTTTCGACTCCATTGTACAGGAATTCACGCCGCGCTAGTGGCGTTGGCGCGCGGCTCGAAAGTGTAGCCGAATCCCCGCACGGAGTGAATCAGCGTGGGATTGGTAGGGTCGGTTTCGATCTTCTGCCGCAGCCTGAGGACATAGACGTCCACGGCGCGGTCGGTGATGGCCCGGTCCTGGCCCCAGACGGCGTTCAACAGTTGCTCGCGGCTGAAGACCACGCCTGGGCGGCTCATCAGAAATTCGAGCAGACGGAATTCGGTGGCAGTGAGGTTGAGGATGGTCCCATTCAGGCGCGCCTGGCAACTGCCGCGATCCAGCACCACGCCGCCGGATTCCAGCACGCGCGCGGGGGTCGTCTGGGTGCGAAACTGCAGCTTGACACGCGCGATCAACTCACGCACGAAGAACGGCTTTACGACATAATCGTTGGCGCCCAGTTCCAGGCCCACGATGCGGTCCGTCTCCGAAGCCCGCGCGGTCAGAAAGATGATGGGCGTGGCCACCAGGTCCGGATCTTTGCGCACCGCCTTGCAGATTTCGAGGCCGTCCGAGTCCGGCAACATGATATCCAGCAGGATGAGATCGGGCCGCACCTGGCGGCAGAGATCCAGCGCGCCTTTGCCGGTTTGGGATCCGCTGAGCGTAAATCCTTCCTTCTCGAGGTTGTACTTCAAGAGGGCAAACAGATCGGTGTCGTCTTCGATCAGAAGGATCTTCTTCATGCTGGCTGCCGCCTTCAGGGTGTCCACCTTAGAGGGTAAACAGGAAATGGTTACCAAGACGTTACGGAAGCGTGAACTAGGGGTTAAGTTCTGTTGCAGGCTGGGAACCGGGAATATGAGCGTCCCGTTTACGGGCCAGTTCTTCGAAGCGGTAACCAAATCCGCGCACGGTGGTGAGATAGCACGGATTATCGGGTTCCGTTTCGATGTGCTCGCGCAGGCGCCGGATGTGCACATCCACGGTTCGGGGCGTCACGAAGCGCTGCTGGCCCCAAACCTCTTCGAGGAGCTGATCGCGGCTGTAGGCGCGGCCGGGATGCGTCAGAAAGAACTCCAGCAGCTTGTACTCGGTGGAGGTAAGGCTCAGTTCGCGCTCGCGCAGAAAAACGCGGTGCGCACCGCGATCCAGCTTGAACGGCCCGGCCGCGACGGTGGTATTTTCACCCTCGTCGCGCCCGGCGCGCCGCAGGTGGGCTTTGACGCGCGCCACCAGCTCCCGCGGGCTGAACGGTTTGGTCATGTAGTCGTCGCCGCCGATCTCGAGACCCAGCACGCGGTCGACTTCGTCGGAGCGCGCCGTAAGAAACAGCACGGGTATGCGCGCCAGCATGGGCGACTGGCGAATCTGGCGGCAAAGCTCAAACCCGTCGTCGCCCGGTAGCATCACGTCCAGCACGATCAGATCGGGTTTGCAGTTCTCCAGATCCTTCAACGCGCCTTTGTTGCCCGACAGCACATAAGCTTGATAACCGCTGCGCGTCAGATTGTAATCCAGCAATGCGGCGAGTTCCGCCTCGTCTTCCACGATTGCGATTTTCTTAGCCAAGCGAGCTCACTTGATTGCAGTGACCGTTACAGAAGCCAGCTCTCTGCCGCGGCTACCGCTGGTAAAATCGTACAGTGTGAAGAGATAGCGGGTGCCGGCCTCGATCCAATTCGCGCCGCAATTGTCACAAGCGCGAGCCGTTCCCAAATTCCTTTTCCGGGGACGGCTTCGTACCCTCGGCGGTCACAAAGACGCGGGCATGCTCTACTCCTTCGGTGGACCAGTTCAGCGTGGTGGCGCAATTAGCTTGCCCGGCGCAATGCGGCAGGGATTTGGACTGGCCGTCGGCACCGCCCGCGCATCTCCGTGTTTTACTGCCGTAACTGTAACCGACGCAAGTTCCCCGCCTCTGGCTCCCGTTGAAAAATCCACCAACGTGAAGGTATAGCGCGCGCCGGCTTCGATCCAGCTCGCTCCGCATCTGTCGCATCTCCGCTCGTTTCCGAATTCCTTTTCCGGCGTGCCGCCCTTCCCATCGATGCGGACGTAGACGCGGGCACGTTCCGCGCCCTGCGTGGACCAGGTCACATACGTGGTGCAGTCGTGCGCGCCCGGCGCGATCTCGCAGGGATTTGGGCTGGCGGCGATCATACCCGTAGCGGCATGAGCGGCGCTTGCGGCTAAGGCGTACGCCATGGCAGCGATCGGGATCAACTTCCGCGTTCTATCCATCTCGATCTCCTTAAGCTGCCATTCTGCACGATGGCGGTCCATGATGCAAGGGCTGAATGACCATTACCGCGGCGAGCGGCACGGTATCCAGGAACTCGCGGAAGCGGCGTTCGGATTCGAGTAGCGCCTGCTCGGCCCGCTTCCGCGCGCTGATGTCATACTCGCCGCATTGCACGCCGACTTGCCGGCCCGCGTCATCCAACAGCGGGCGCCAGGTGGCGCTCATCCATTTCACCTGGCCGTTCTTGGTCACCAGTCTGTATTCTTCATCGGGACAGGCGCGGTTGTGGATCGGCGCCTCCCTGTGTTGGGCCATGCGGGCCTGATCTTCCGCGTGTACCCAGCCGGGAAATCCTTCCTGTTGCAGTTCCTTCCGCGAGTAGGCGGTGTACCGCTCCACACTCGGGCTGGCGAAGAGCAGTTTGCCATCCATGTCATACGCCAGTACCATGCCGGCGGCGTTATCCGCCAGCAGCTTCGCTCTCCACTCGCTTTCCCGAAGAACGCGGCGCGTCTGGTAGTGGCGCTGTGATTCCACATAGAGCAAGCTCCCCAAGAGCAGGGCAAGAATAAACAACAGCGTGGCAACGACGGCCACGTCCGTAAGCAAATGCAACTCTTTCTAATCCTCCATTGTGGACGAAACAGGTCCTACAACAATGATTTGGCTGCGGAAAGCAGCGGAAGCGGAAGGCGCCCCGGCACACAGGCTGCGCCTATGCTTGACTACGCAACAGGAACACGGCCCTGAGGAAGTAAGACTGCGTTAGCTAACCGTTAGCAGGTTGTAAGCCGGTCCCGGCGGCGACCTGCGATAATCGTATTGCCACCGGGCCGGGAGGGAGTCATGGAGCCGGGAGCCGTTCCAGTCGAGTCCGCAGACACCGGGTTGTCCGCCGCGCAGATCCTCGCGCAGCTTCGAGAGGATTGTGAGCAGCCGAGCCTTTGTGAACTCTGAACGGATTTGCCGCTTTCTGCGGATCAGCGTGGAACGCGCCCTGGCCGGCGAAACCGACAAACTGAAGGAATATGCAATTGGCCGGGACGTATTCGACCGGGGCGAGAAATACGACCCGCGCATCGATTCGATCGTGCGCGTGGAGGCGCGCCGGTTGCGCTCAAAGCTGCAGTCTACTACGACAAGACGGGAGCCGGGGACCCTGTCCGGATTGTCTTCCAGCAGGGAAGTTACGTTCCCGCATTCAGAAAAGCGGAATCACGCGCGATATCCGGACAAATCGAACCGGCGTCCGCCGCGCAGGTCTTGGATACGCGCGCGGTAGCGGTGCTGCCCTTCGCCAATCTGAGTCCGGAGCCGGACCAGGAATATTTCTGCGATGGCATCACCGACGAGATCATCAACACGCTGGCCGGCATTCCGGACCTGAGAGTGATCGCACGCACATCGATGTTTCATTTCCGGCAGCGGATGGGCGATGTGCGAGAGATCGGGCGGAAGCTCGGCGTGGGCACGATCATTGAAGGTAGCGTGCGGAAATCCGGCGACTGTCTTCGCATCTCGGCGAGCGTGGTGGATGCCGCCACCGGACACCGGCTGCACACCGCCAGCTTCGATCGCGAAATAGAGCATGTGTTTGCGATTCAGGACGAAATCGCGCGGGATATCGCCGGCTCGCTGGAGGTTACGCTGCAGCGGCCGGAACGGAACCTGCTCTCCCCAAACGCGCACGACGATCTGGAAGCCTACACCTTACTGCTCCACGGCCGTTACCTGCTGAACAAAATGACGCCGGCCGGATACCGCTCGACGATGGAAGTAGTGGGGCGGGCTATCTCACTGTTTCCGGCATACGCGCCGTATTACCCGGTGTTGTCCGAAGCATTTTCCCGGCTCTATCTGTGGGGCTTGGTGGCGCCGCAGGAAGCCATCCCACAAGCTAGGGCCGCGGCTCTCGAAGCCTTGCGGTTAGATGATCGGCTGGCCGAGGGGCACGGGTCCCTGGCGGTGATTCAGATCCATCACGACTGGGAGTGGAATCAAGGCGCCAGAACCATCCGGCGCGTACTGGAATTACAGCCGAGCAATGTCTATGCGCACATCAACGGGGCCGCCGAGCGCTTCGTCCGAGGCCACCAGCAGGAGGCCATCGAAATTCTGACGGAACAGCTATCCGCCTGGACCCCATCTCGCTCAACGCGAACCGGGCGCTGGCGCTGGCCTATTACTACTCCCGGCGATACGAGGAAGCGGTGGAGTGGCTGGGGCGCACATTGGAAATCGACCCGGATTTCAAGGAGGCGCATTACTTCATGGGCCAGATCCTGCTGCGTAGAGAATCGTACGACGAGGCGGAAGAGGAGTTTCGCAAGATCGCGGATCAGCCTGCCGTGTTGATGAAGGTGGGCGCCATCGCGGAGACATACGCGCGCTCGGACCGGAAGGAAGAAGCGCGCGGGCTGCTGGTGGAATGGAATTCTACCGCGCCGAATCGCGGTATGTGCCGCCACTCAGTTGCGTGCCGGTTTACGTGGCGCTGGAGGATTGGGACGCGGCGTTCGCATGGCTGGAGCGGGCTTATGAAGACCACTCCGCCTGGCTGATATTCGTGGGCTACGATCCGCTGTACGATGCGGTCCGCTCGGACAAACGGTTCAAGCGCCTGCTGCGGCGCATGCGGCTGTAGAACCAGAGATAGTGGGACTTGCCCGTCATCGAGCGCCATGGGCTTGGCGATACACTGGGGCGCCGATTGCTTCGTTACAGGCGGTAAGGAGATAAATCATCATGCCTAAACAACTTGAAAAATTTCGCGTAGCAATTCTCGTCACCGATGGATTTGAGCAGGTGGAGATGACCGAACCGCGGAAGGCGCTCGAACAATCCGGCGCGACCGTGGACCTTGTCGCGCCCGCAAAAAATGAAGTACAAGGTATGAACCACGATGAGAAAGGCGACAAGTTCCGTGTAGACGCCCGGCTCGAATCTGTTTCGCCTGCGCAATACGATGCCCTGGTTCTTCCCGGTGGCGTGGCCAACCCCGACCGCCTGCGCACCATTCCAGAGGCCGTGGATTTCGCCAAAGCGTTCGCCGAGGCCGGCAAACCCATCGCCGCAATTTGCCATGGTCCATGGCTGCTTGTTGAAGCCGGGCTTGTTAAAGGCCACAAGATGACCTCCTGGCCTTCTCTGCGTACAGATATCCGCAATGCCGGCGGCCGTTGGGAAGACAGCGAAGTCGTCGCCGATCAAAGAGTGATCACCAGCCGTAAGCCCGACGACATTCCTGCCTTCAATCGTAAACTGATTGAAGTCTTCGCCAAGAGTCTGGCCAAGCCGAGAATGGTGAAGCAGAGCGGGGGAGCGCCATCGGGCGCGTAGAGTTGCCGACAGCGGGAATGCACAAATTCGGCGAATACGGCTGTAGGCCAGCCTCCTGCCCTCTTTGATAGTCTGGATGAACCATGGATCTTCGCTACCCCATCGGTCCCTTCCAGTATCAAGGAGAAAGCACGGAAGAACAGCGCCGTGAATTGATCGACCGCATCGAGAAAACTCCCTTCCGTTTGCGCGAAGCGGTAGAAGGCTTGAGTGAGTCGCAACTGGACACTCCGTACCGTCCCGGAGGTTGGACTGTCCGCCAAGTTGTTCACCATTTGGCCGACAGTCACATGAACAGCTTCTGCCGCTTCCGCGTGGCTCTCACCGAGGATACACCCAGCATCAAAGGCTACGATCAAGACGCTTGGGCGGAACTCTCCGACTCGCGCACCGCGCCCGTGGAGGTTTCGCTTGCGCTGCTCGAAGCACTGCACCGCCGCTGGGTGCTGCTGCTCCGCTCGATGACCCCGGCGGATTTCGCCCGCACGTTGCTGCATTCCGAACTCGGTCCCATCGCCCTCGACCGTCATTCTGGCGCTCTACGCGTGGCACGGCGAGCATCACTGTGCGCACGCGGCTCTGGCTGCTCGAGAGACGAAGTAAGGCCTGAACTGGTATACTAAAGTTATCCAAAGCTCAGCGCAGGAGGCCCATTGAAGGATATCTTCACTCTGCAACTGTCGAAGTCCAGTGCGCCAGGCAATAAGATGCGCCCGGCGAAACGCCTCAGCGGAACAGGTATAGTCACAACTGGACGCGGCAAGACGATCTCGGTGGAGTATCACCTGTGTTTCACGCAAGATGGAGATGACCCCAGCGACGATCCCTCGAAAGCGGAATTAAAAGCGTTTACCGGTCAGGTTTGGTGCCCCTACGATGGGTCGTTCGTCAGTGTTCACCTCGGAAAGACACTGACCTTGCGCATCGAGGACGGCAGGCAACTACGCTTTATGCATCGCAATCGCGATGGCGCCATTGCAGTCACGGAATGGATCGGTTAAGGCTCCCGGCATGAAACCGATGTTTCTTCCCGGCGTGGAGAACAATCCACAGCCGGGAGCTTTCGCGGACCAAATCCACATGATGCAGGCGAATGGGATGGAATATCCCCAGATCTGGCATATGTTTGCCTATCTGCCTAAAGCCACCGAGCACCTCGCCCGCTTCACGCAGGAAATCCTACGCGGCCCGGGCGCGTTCTCTCCTGGCATACGCGAGTTGATCGCCGCTTATACCTCAAACCAGAATGAATGTCCGTTTTGACTGAAGTCACACGCCGCGGTCGCGGCGGAATTGTTAGGCGACGAGCAACTGGTCTGGGGTGTGTTGCGCGATCTGGAAAGTTCCGCGCTGGATGAAAAACACAAAGCTCTATTCCGCTTTGTCTACAAGGTGAATCGCGACTCTCCGCGAATTACGCCCGAAGACATGCAGCCGCTCCATGCCGTTGGTTGGGACGACGATGCCATTTATCTCGCCATCACCGTCTGCGCGATGTTCAATTTTTACAACCGGTGGATCGATGCGAGCGGCGTGCACGCGCTGTCCGATGAAGCGCATCGCGTGGGCGGAAAGCGTACAGCCCAGCACGGATACGCGCGCAGCTAGCTAACTTGGTGGGCCCTGTAGGATTTGAACCTACGACCAACGGATTATGAGTCCGCTGCTCTAACCGCTGAGCTAAGGGCCCCTCCTCGCAGCTTTTTTGATGGTACCAAAACCTGGTTCGCTTAACGCCCGGTCATGTTCCAAAGATCCCCGCTTGACAAACCCCGTCCCACTGTCCGACAAAGGAATCTCGCATGAACTCGCTGACAGCCATTGCCGGATTCATCATCCTCATCATCATTCTGTGGGATGGATTCGAAGTAATCATCCTGCCCCGGCGTGTCGCCCGGCGCTTTCGGCTCAGCCGATTTTTCTATCTTTCGACTTGGGCCGTGTGGTCGTGGGTGGCGCGGCACATCACTCCGCCAAACGCCGCGAGCGCTATCTCAGCTTTTACGGACCCATGTCGCTCCTCTTTCTCATCATCACTTGGGCCGCCGGCATGATCGCCGCTTTCGCCATGGTGCAGTGGGCCGTAGGGCTGGCGCACATGAGTTATCTGGAGAGTCTGTACCTCAGCGGCACAACTTTCATCACACTGGGGATGGGCGTTCCGCACACCCGCATGGCGCGCGCGGTGCTGGTGCTCGAAGCCGGCGTCGGCTTCGGCTTCCTAGCCTTGGTGATCAGCTATCTGCCGGTGCTGTACCAGTCTTTTGCCCAGCGGGAGACCAACATCCTGCTGCTGGACGCGCGCGCGGGATCGCCTCCCACGGCGGCGGAACTTTTCCGGCGCTATGCCAAAGGGCATGGTTTGGCGGCCCTCGATCCGCTGCTGAAAGAGTGGGAGATCTGGTCGGCGGATCTTCTCGAAACTTATATTTCGTACCCGGTTCTCGCATACTTCCGGTCGCAACACGACAACCAGTCGTGGCTGGCCGCGCTCAATACCATACTGGATCTTTGCGCCGTGATGATCGCGGGTATCGACGGACTGGCTCCCTGGCAGGCGCGGCTGACTTTCGCCATGGCGCGCCACACCGTCGTCGATCTGGCGCAGATCGTGAATGCGCCGCCTAAAGCGCCCGAACCGGATCGCCTGCCGCGCGGAAGCATTGGCGCGATTCAAAGCCGGCTTGGCGGAGCTGGGGATCGCGCCCGCCAACGCTGCGGAATTCGACGACAAACTGGCGCAGCTTCGCCGCATGTACGAGCCATATATTTTCGCGCTTTCCCGGCGATTCCTGGTGAGCCCGTCCAACTGGATGCGGGTCTCCAACACGTTCGACAATTGGCGCACCAGTGCATGGGAGCGCAGTTCCAGCGGTCTGCCGCAGTCCCTCTTCGAAGACGGGGGTGATGTGCACACGTAATGGAACCTTTGTGCCGGAATTGTGTTTGACAATTGGCGTAGACGCGTTATTATTTCAGTTACTCCCCCGTTAGCGATCCCTGAAAACCTGTGAGCTTCGAAACTGTTATCCTCAATACCGAACTGCCCGGAATCGAAAGACACGCGCAAGGCAAAGTGCGCGACGTCTATCGTGTCGACGGGCAACTGCTGATTGTGGCCACCGACCGCATCTCGGCATTCGATTACATCCTGCCCACCGGCATCCCCGATAAGGGCAGGGTTCTGACGCAACTATCCATCTTCTGGTTCGACTTCCTGCGCGATGTGACGCCCACGCATTTCCTGACCGCCGATGTGGACGAGTATCCGCCGACTCTGCGGCAGTTCCGCAGCCAGCTCGAAGGCCGCTCCATGCTGGTGAAGCGCGCCCAAATGGTGGAGATCGAGTGCGTGGCGCGCGGCTATCTGGCGGGCTCCGGCTGGAAGGAGTATCGCGCACGAAGGAACCGTCTGCGGCATCCCGCTGCCCGCCGGATTGCGCGAGAGCGACCGCCTGCCGGAGCCCATCTTCACGCCATCCACCAAAGCGCAGACCGGCCATGACGAGAACATTTCGTTCGACACGATGTGTTCGATGGTGGGCGCCGATCTGGGCGCGCGCCTGCGCGATCTCACGCTGGCGATTTATTCGCGCGCGGCGGCTTACGCCGAAACGCAAGGGCGTCATCATCGCCGACACCAAGTTCGAGTTCGGCTTCGTGGATGGCGAACTGGTGCTCGGCGACGAAGTGCTTACCCCGGATTCGTCGCGCTTCTGGCCCGCGGAAAGTTATCGGCCCGGAGGCGCGCAGTTTTCTTACGATAAGCAGTACGTGCGGGATTACCTGGAATCCATCCAGTGGAACAAGCAGCCGCCCGCGCCGCCTTTGCCGGCCGAAGTGGCGGGCAAGACCAGCGAAAAATACAGGCAGGCGTACGCCGTGCTCACGGGCAAGCAGTTATGAACTGGCTGGATATCGTACTGCTGATCGTACTGGTCGGATCGGTGGTAACCAGCTTCTCCACAGGCTTGGCGCGCGAAGTGGTGGGGCTGATTTCAATGGTCGCGGCGCTAGTGCTGGCCATCTGGTTTTATGGCACGGCCGGCGCGTTCGTGGCGCCGTACGTGAGTTCGCCGGGCATCGCCAATTTTTGCGGCTTCTTGATCGTCTTTGGCGGCGTGCTGATCCTGGGCGCAATTATTGGGCCGCTTGTTCGGCCGCCTGCTGAGGGTTGCGGGCCTGTCGTTTATGGACCGGCTGCTGGGCGCAGGTTTCGGCCTGGTGCGCGGATTGCTGATATGCATTGCCGTGGTTCTGGCGTCTACTGGCGTTTACGCCAGGGAAGTCGACACGCCCAGTGCCGTGGTGCATTCGAAGGTGGCGCCGTATGTGATCGACGCGGCGCGGGTATTCGCCGCCGCAGCGCCACATGAGTTGAAGGATGGTTTCCGCAAGAGCTACGAGCAGGTGAAAACGATTTGGGGCAACGCCCTGAAAAAGGGCATTCGGGAATTGCCGGATGCAGGGAAGGCACGAGATGAAAGAAAAGTTTGAAGCGCTGGTGGAGCATCTGGTGGGTCACGGCTTTTTTCTCGAAGAGGTGGTCGAGTTGCTGGAGAAGACCCTGATCCAAAGGACGCTGGAGCGCACCGGGGGGAATCGCTCGGCCGCCAGCAAGCTGCTGGGCATCCATCGCAACACGTTGCAGCGCAAGATGGCGGAGTATCAGCTCGGCGCCCGCAAAACACCCCGCAAGCCCGCGCGGCCCGAATCGCGCGCGCGGCGAAAAGTCCGCCACGGCTTAAAGTTTTTCATGAACCGCGTGGATCTGCTCATCTTCGACCTGGATGGCACTCTGATCGACTCGAAGCTCGATCTGGCGCATGCCGCCAACGCCACGCGCCGCCACATGGGCATGCCGCCGCTCGAGAATGAGCGCGTCTACTCCTACGTGGGCAACGGTGCGCCGGTGCTGATTCGCCGCGTGTTGGGCGCGGAAGCCACCGAAGCCCAGGTAGCAGGAGGCGCTCGAATTCTTCCTGGAATACTATCGCGATCACATGCTCGACTACACGGTTCTTTATCCCGGCGTGCGGGAAGCGCTGGACCGTCTGCGCGAGGCGGCGGTGAGGATGGCCGTGCTGACAAACAAGCCAGTGCGGATCAGCCGAGCGATTGTGGAGGGACTTGGAGTCGGCGCGCACTTTCAGCAGGTCTACGGCGGCAACAGCTTCGACTTCAAGAAGCCGAATCCCATCGGCATCGAGACGCTGATCAAGGAGTGCGGCGCCGCGCGCGAGCGCACCATGATGGTCGGAGACAGTTCGGTGGATATCCAGACCGCGCGCAACGCGCAGGTGAAATCCTGTGGCGTGACTTACGGTTTCCAGCCGGAGACGCTTGCGATGGTGCCACCCGATTTGCTGGTGGATCGCATGGAAGATCTGGCCACCTGGGTATTCGGGGCAACGTCAGTGTGAGAGGACCCCGCAGGCCTAAGGTCCGCTTTTTCTTCTGCCGGAAATCGAACGCATGTCGCGCCATATCCACGCGGCTGCCCGGAAAGCCACTCCCTCGGCCTGCAGCCGCAGGCGCTGCTCCAGCCCGGCCTGCCCCGGCAGCCGGATATTTCCGCCGGCTCCGAGCACCCGATGCCAGGGAACGCCGCCCTTCGCGTTATGCAATGCCCACGCTACCTGCCGGGCCGCGCCGGGGTATCCCGCCGCCCGCGCCACGTCGCCGTATGTTGCCACCCTGCCTTTCGGAATTCTGCTTATGATGTGTCGCAATTTTTCCAGCATTTTACTCTTTATAATCTCATGAGAAACTTTTCATGAATTTTCCTGTTGACACGATTGCAACGTAAGCGCTAACTTGGAACTGGTAGTTGTATTGCATGGATCCTCGGTAGGCGAGGCGTCCGCGCGGCACACAAGCCACTGCCCTAAAGCGTCCAAAGATGCTGCATTCAGGGTAGACCAGGAACTCCCGGCTTAAGGGTTTTCCTAATGTGGCTGAGGTTTCGGATCTCTTACGGCGCGCGGTGCTGAAGCTTGGACCAGTGGGGGAATCCGTCAGCGATCGTTCTGCGATAGTTGGCCATTTCTCCGCTTCGGGGGAAATGGCTTTTTTTATTTCCCTGACGAGCTTTTCTCGCCTCCAGAAAGGTATATGGAACCTAGAGACGATCGGCCTCCTAGTATGGACGGCAAATCGTGGAAGAGACGGCAGTGATCCGGTAGCGGTACCCTCCTCTATCGCCTCACCCGCGCTTCTTCCACGCTGATTCGGTGGTAAACGCGGGGGATGAGGCAGTTTTTCCTTCTCCCTCAAACCAATTGACTTTGTAGCCCGCAAAGGCGCGGGGGCGCGTCAGATCGCCTTCGAATGACCGCCAACACGCCGTTTTGCGGGCTGTGACTTAGTACTCGCCCTCGGCAGCTTGCGCACCGGTTTGCCGGGTGCGCGACGCTGGCAGGCGCGAGCCGTACTGCGTGTGCGGCGACGCGCGGAAGGAGACGGACGGCAATGACCAACAATACATCGACCATGACCACTGCCGTGCCAGTGCCGGAAGTGGCGCCCGCCGTCATGCCGGTGCGCGGGCGCGTAGTGAAATCCAAATTGACGCGCGATCTGCTGACCTTCCTGATGGTCGTCGGTCCCGGCCTGATTGTCATGGTCGCGGATAACGACGCGGGGGCGGTTTCCACTTATACCCAGGCCGGCGCGCAGTACGGCACCCATCTCCTCTGGATTGTCCTGCTCTTATTGCCGGTTTGCTATTTCATTCAGGAGATGGTGGTACGGCTGGGCATCGCGACGGGCAAAGGCCACGCGGCCATGATCTATGAGCGCTTCGGCAAGTGGTGGGGGTTGTTCTCGCTGATCGATCTGCAAGTGGTCAACTTCCTGACGCTGGTCACCGAGTTCGCGGCCATCAACCTGGCGCTGAACAAGATGGGCGTAGATCCCCGCTACGGCGTGCCGCTGGCAGCCGCGGCGTTGGTGTTCATCGTTCTGAGTGGTAGCTATCGCCGCTGGGAGCGCACGGTGGTCTTCCTGTGCCTCCTGGATTTCGCCTGGTTCGCAGTTGCCTTCCGGGTGGGTCCGCCGATCGGGCAAATAGTGAAGCACACCCTGCTGCCCTCCATGCCGGCAGGCGGGATCACAGCGGACCTGATGTTTCTGGTCATCGCCATCGTGGGTACGACCATCGCGCCCTGGCAGCTCTTCTTCCAGCAGAGTTGCATTGCCGATAAGCGGCTGCGTTTCGCGGACGTGAAATGGGCGCGGCTCGACACGTTCCTGGGGGCCTGCATTACGATTACGGCGGCCGGCTGCATGATGGCTGGTGGGCACGGCCTCGCACGCGCACGGTTTCCGCTTCACCGATCCCGCTCAGATGGCGATGGATATCGGCTCGTTTGCCGGACCGGTGATGCGGAACGCCCTTCTGCTGCTGATGATTAATGCCGCGGTGCTGGGCACCACGGCCATTTCGCTTTCGAGCGCCTGGGCATACGGCGAAGTCCGCGGCTGGCCGCATAGCCTGCAACTGCCTCTGCGGGAGGCCCCCTGGTTTTACGCGCTCTACCTGATCTCCGTAGCCGCCGCCGCGGGCATTGTATTGATTCCGGGCGCGCCGCTGCAACTGATTATTCTCGGCGTACAGGTGCTGGCCGGCGTGATTCTGCCGTCCGCCATCATTTTCTTGCAGCTCCTGCTGAACGATAAAGAACTCCTGGGCGAGTACGCCAACAAGCCTTGGAATAACTGGGTGAACTGGACGATCATCATCGTCCTGTTCATGTTGTCCCTGATGCTGGCGGTGCAGGTCACTGCGCCTAATCTCTTTCCGTCCGCCGCAGGCGGGCCAACGACTTGATGGAGGAAACGGCAATGGCAACGATGACAAGTCCGATGGAACTGGAAGTCGCAAAAAAGAACCATTTCCTGGTGGTTCATCCGCTGGATGACGTGCCCGAAACCAAGGTGGACACGGCGGCGCTGGGACCCATGCCGATGACGCGGAGCGTAAGGGTCTCGCTGATGAGCCTGCGCGCCTACCTGATCCTGATGGTCCTGCTGGTGGTATATCACGTGGTGATGCTGGCGCGTTAGCGTCGCCGAAAGGACGGGACCGATGCGAACGAAAATAATCGACGCGATTCGCTTTGTGGGGCGCGGGGTTCGGCGCTTCCTCGACGTCCGCCTTCCATTCGATGTAGCTTGTGGGCGCCGCACCCGCTGACGGCAGTCCCCATGATGAGAACACGCTATGTCAGCGAATTGGAATCTGTACGCCAGAACTTGATATCGATGGGCGAGACCACCATCGAACTGCTGGGCTGAGGCGCTGCGCTCGGTCACGGACCCGAATCCCGATTCTTCGGCAAGAGCCAGCGAGTTGGAATCGCAAACCGATCACCAGCACCGCGTCATACACGATCAGTGCCTCAACTTAATCACGCTGCAGGCGCCGGTCGCGAGGGATGCCCGGCTGGTCACCGGAGTTCTGGACGCCATCGTCGACCTGGAGTTGATCGGCGACTATGCCTATGAAATGGTAGCCCTGGCTTCCCCGAAACAGGGGCGGCCTCCCTCCCAAATGGTGAGCCAGATCGGCGAAATTGGCGCCAAGATCCGGGAGATCCTGTCGACAGCCATCCGGTGTTGGCGCGATGCGGATCGCGCCCTGGCGCTTTCGGCGCGGCCCCGCGAGGCCGCTATCCGCGCCGAATGTCACGCGTTCAGCGAGAAGGTGTCGCAGCTCACTTCGGCTCCCGGGGACGTGACCGCTTACGTGAATCTCCTTTTGATTTGCCGCCATCTGGAGCGCATCTTGCGGCATGCCGTGTGCGTCGCCGAACAGGCCGCCGAGGCCGCGGGTACGGCATAAAGGTGGTGCGGACCCTCGGGTCTGACACAACTCCGATCCTTAGCCGGCCACGCCTGTTTCGCGCTACGCTCATACTGATGACACCACTACGCCGTGTAGCCGTGCTGGGAGCGGGCACCATGGGAGCGCGCATTGCGGCCCACTTTGCCAACGCGGGCATCCCGGCCCTATTGCTTGATATCGTGCTTCCCAACCAGTCGAACCGCAACGCTGCGGCTCTGGCCGGATTGGACGCAGCGCTGAAGCAGAGACCCGCCGCTTTCTTCACACCGGAAACCAAGTCACTCGTCACGCCCGGTAACTTCGAAGACGACCTCGCCAAGATACGCGATTGCGATTGGATCGTCGAAGCCGTCACCGAGAACCTCGAGATCAAGCGCGCCCTCATTGAAAAGGTGCTGAAGCATCGCAAACCAGGCGCCATCTTTTCCACCAACACCAGCGGCATTCCGCTCGCGAGCATCGCCGAAGGATTCCCAGCCGAGTTCCGCGAGCATTTCCTGGGAACGCACTTCTTCAATCCGCCGCGCTATCTGCACCTGCTCGAAATGATCCCCGGACCCCAGACACTTCCCGCCGTGCACGACCGCGTCGCCGATTTCTCCGACCGCCATCTGGGCAAAGGCGTCGTGCCATGCAAGGACACGCCTAACTTCATCGCCAACCGCATCGGCAGCTTCCTGGGCGGCACCGTGCAGAATCTGACAGTCGAAATGGGCCTCACCATCGAAGAAGTCGACGCCCTCACCGGCCAGTTGATCGGATTGCCGAAGAGCGCCAGCTATCGCCTGCTGGATATCGTGGGCCTGGATGTGTGGGCGCATGTCACCAAGAACCTGTACGATCTGGTGCCCGGCGATCCCTGGCGCGAGCGCTTCGTGCTGCCGCCGTTCTTCGCCCAGATGATCGAACGCGGATGGCTGGGCGATAAGCGCGGCCAGGGATTTTACAAACGCATCGGCAAGGGCGACAAGAAGGAAATCCTGGCGCTCGACCTGAATACGCTCGAATACCAGCCATCCAAGAAAGCGCGTTTCCCTTCCGTCGAAGGCGTCCGCAATATCGAAGATCTGCCGCAGCGCCTGCGTGCGCTGATGGGTCTCACCGATCGCGCCGGCACGTTTCTCTGGAGGCTTTTCAGCGACCTGGTGCTGTACTCGGCCGCCATGGTGCCCGAGATTTCCGATCGCGTGGTCGAGATCGACCGCGCCATGCGCTGGGGCTACGCCAACTCGCTCGGCCCGTTCGAGCTGTGGGACGCGCTGGGCGTCGAAGACACCGTCGCGCGCATGCGCAAAGAAGCAGCGCCCAGTTCCGGAGAACGTCGAGAAGATGCTTGCCACCGGCGCGAAGTCCTTTTACCAGGCGCCCGACCGCGATCGCCGTCCGCACCATGAATACTTCGACTTGCTGGCCAATTCCTATAAACAGCTGGAAGACCGCCCAGGCATCACCGTGCTGAAAGACGTCAAGCTCTCGCATGGCGTGGTGAAGAAGAATGGCGGCGCGTCGTTGATCGACGTCGGCGATGGCGTGCTGTGCCTGGAATTCCACAGCAAGATGAACTCGCTGGGCGATGACCAGATCTCGCTGATCCGCGCCGGCATCGAAGAAACCAGCAAGAACTTCGAAGCCATGATCGTCGCCAACCAGGGCGAGAACTTCAGCGTCGGCGCCAACCTGATGCTGGTGCTGCTGGCCGCGCAGGAAGAAGAGTGGGAAGAACTGGAGATCCGCCATCAATCGCTTCCAGCAGGCCACCATGACGATCAAGTACGCACCCAAGCCGGTGGTGAGCGCGCCGTTCGGCCTGACCCTGGGCGGCGGCTGCGAGATCGCCATCCATTCCGCGCGCGTGCAGGCATCCGCCGAAACCTATATGGGGCTGGTCGAAGTGGGCGTGGGCGTGATTCCCGGCGCGGGCGGCACCAAGGAAATGCTGCTGCGTTTCGGCAGCGCGCAGAAGGCCTTTGAGTTGATCGCCTACGCCAAGGTCGCTACCAGCGCCGCGGAAGCGCGCAGCTTCGGCCTGCTGCGACCGCAGGATCGGATTTCCATGAATCCCGAACGGCTGATCGACGATGCCAAGGCGCTGGCGCTTTCTATCGCGCCAAGTTACGTCGCAGGCGTGCCGCGCACCGATGTGGAAGTGGGCGGCGCCGAAGATCTGGCGCTGCTTAAAACCGGTATTTATCTGGCAAGGCAGGCCAATTACATCTCGGATTACGATACCGTGGTAGGAGGGAAACTGGCGTACGTATTGAGCGGCGGACCGCTGACCGGCCGCCAGACCGTTTCCGAACAATACCTGCTGGACCTGGAGAGAGAGGCTTTCCTAAGCCTGTGTGGCCAGCGCAAAACGCAAGAGCGCATGCAGCACATGCTGAAAACCGGAAAGCCGCTGAGGAATTAGAGGAGCACATGCAAGAAGCCGTTATTATCGATTGCCTCCGCACGGCCGTCGGCAAAGCGCCGCGCGGCACGTTGCGTACTTCGCGTCCGGACGATCTGGCCGGCGCGGTCATCAGCCGCCTTTTGGAAAAGCATCCGCAAGTGCCGAAGGACGAGATTGAAGACATCATCCTCGGCTGCGCCATGCCGGAAGCGGAATCGGGCAACAATATGGCCCGTTGCGTGGCCCTGCGCGCCGGGCTACCCGATACGGTCACCGGCGTGACCATCAACCGATTCTGCAGCTCTGGCCTGCAAGCCATTGCAATGGCGGCAGATCGCATCCGTTCCGGCGGTGCGGATATCATCATCGCCGGCGGCGCTGAAACCATGAGCCTGATGCCGCGCGGCGGCCATAAGGTGGCCCCCAGCCCCTGGTTCGTGGATCATCGCCCGGAAATTTACATGAACATGGGGCTCACCGCGGAGTGCGTGCAGCGCAAATACAATGTCTCGCGCGAAGAGGCGGATGCTTTCTCCTATCGCAGCCACCAGAATGCCCTGCGCGCGCAGGCCGAAGGCAAGTTCGACGACGAGATTGTGCCCTTCGAAATCGAATGGGTCACACCCAACGGCCGCAAGCCCAAAATCACTAAACAGGTTTTTGCCAAAGACGAAGGACCGCGCGCCGACACCACCCCCGAAGCGCTCGCCAAGCTCAAGCCCGTGTTCCACGCGAGCGGCACGGTGACCGCGGGCAACTCATCGCAGACCAGCGATGGCGCGGCGGCGGCGATCGTCATGTCCGAGCGCAAGGCGCGCGAGCTGGGCTTGAAACCGATGGCGCGCTACGTCAGTTTCGCGGCCGGCGGCGTGCCTCCCGAGATCATGGGCATCGGACCGGTAGTTGCGATTCCCAAGGCTCTCAAGATCGCGGGCCTGACGTTGGACGATATCGGCGTCATCGAATTGAACGAGGCTTTCGGCGTGCAGGCGCTGGCTGTCATCAAGGAAGCCGGCCTGGACATCGAAAAGGTGAATGTCAACGGCGGCGCCATCGCCTTGGGGCATCCTCTGGGCTGCACTGGCGCTAAACTCACCGCCACGATTCTGCGCGAGATGGCGCGCCGCAAGGTGAAATACGGCTTGGTTACGATGTGCGTGGGCGGCGGCCAGGGCGCTGCCGGTATTTTCGAGCTGACTGCAATAGGAGCATACATATGGCAACAGCGACAGCAACGGTCTCATTACCTAAAACTCAAGGCGGCGCATTCCTGATCGAAGAGCGCCTGCCGAGCGAAATCTTCACGCCGGAGGATCTTACTCCGGAGCACCTGGCCATTGCGCGCACGGTGGACGAATTCTGGGCCAAGGAAGTCGGCCCCAACGTGGACGCCATCCAACATCACGAGCCTGGCGTCGCCCTGGCTTGCCTGCGCAAAGCGGCCGAACTGGGCCTCACCGGCATCACCATTCCCGAAGAATACGGCGGCATGGAACTGGACATGGCGTCCGCTATGGTGGCTGTGGAGCATATGGCCGGCGACGGCTCTTTCGCCGGCTGGTACGGCGCCCACGTGGGCATCGGCTCGCTGCCGATTCTGTACTTCGGCACCGAAGAGCAGAAGAAGCATTATCTGCCTAAACTGGCCAGTATGGAAATGCTGGGCGCATACGCCCTCACCGAGCCGCACGCCGGCTCCGATGCGCTGGCCGCCCGCACGCGCGCGGATCTCGAGCCCGGATGGCAAGCACTATATCCTGAACGGGCAGAAAATGTGGATCACTAACGGCGGCTTTGCCGACCTGTTCACGGTCTTCGCCAAGGTCGGCGGCGAGAAATTCACTGCCTTCCTGGTCGAGCGCAATTTCCCCGGCGTCTCCTCGCGGCGCCGAAGAAAAAAAGATGGGCATCAAGGGCAGCTCCACCACGGCGCTCTACTTTGATAACGTGCCGGTGCCCGTCGAAAACGTGCTCGGCGAAATCGGCCGCGGCCACATCATTGCCTTCAACATCCTCAATGTCGGCCGGCTGAAACTCGGCCCCGGCACCGTCGGCGGTTCCAAGAACGTGCTGGCCGTTTCGCTCAAGTATGCCAAGGAGCGCAAGGCGTTTGGACAATCCATCGCCGAATTCGGCATGATCCAACACAAGCTCGCGGAGATGGCCATTCGGACTTATGCGGCCGAGTCGATGACTTATCGCGTGGTCGGGATGATCGAATCGCAGCTTGAAGGCTTCTCCTGGTCGCAGCCCAATGCGGCCGCAACCATGCTGAAAGCGGTGGAAGAATACGCCGCCGAATGTTCCATCATCAAGATCTACGCCTCCGAGGTGCTCGATTACGTGGTGGATGAGGGCGTGCAGATCCATGGCGGCTACGGTTACCACATGGATTATCCGGTAGAACGCGCCTATCGCGATTCGCGCATCAACCGCATTTTCGAAGGCACCAACGAGATCAATCGCCTGCTCACCACCGGTATGCTGCTGAAGCGCGCCGCGCGCGGCCAACTGGCCCTGGTGGCGGCGGCCACGGGAGTGCTCCAGGAGATCCTGGGCGGCCCGCAAGGTTCCGCGGAAGAATTCAGCGGACCCTTCGCCGAAGAAACCAAAATTCTGATCAACGCCAAGAAGATCGCGCTGATGCTGATGGGCGTGGCTTACCAGAAGTACATGCTCGAAATGGAAAAGCAGCAGGAGATCCTGGCGAATATCACCGACGTAATCATGGATATCTTCGCCATGGAATCCGCGCTGCTGCGCACTCAGAAGCTAGCCGAATCAGGCAAGGGCGCCAACGCCGCCGACATGACCGCGGTGCTGGTGCGCGACGCCATGGCGCACATCGACGTGACCGCGCGCATTGTGCTGGCGGCCTGCTCGGAAGGCGACTCGCTGCGCACCAATCTGGTGGTGCTGCGGCGCTTCGGCAAGTACGAACCGGTGGACGCCATCGGGTTGCGCCGCAAGATCGCGCACCGGCTGCTGGACGCCGACCGGTATATCGTCTAACCCAAGCTGGGTGCGGGCATGTCCCACGGCTCTATGCGCACCTTCTTGCTTTTTGCGGCGGCCACTGCGCTTGTGGCGCAGCCACCATCCGACCCGATGGATCGCGTGGTGCGCGCTAGCAACATCCTGGCCGGGAGAGCCAAACGCCTGCCCGATTACGTTTGCGTTCAGACCGTCGACCGGCGCTATTTCAAGCACCGGCGCATCGGTTCCCCGCCCTCCTGCGACGAGTTCCGCTCATCCGGTCCGCACGATCTGGTGCTCGAAAGCACCGACCGTCTGCGCCTGGATGTCAAAGTATCGCAGGGCTCCGAGATCGGCTCCTGGCCGGGCAGCCAGTTCAGCTCGCGGAGCATTTTCGACTTGATCGGCGGTGGGGCATACGAAACGGGCATGATAGGCGCCCTGATCTCGGATGTCCTCGGGAACGCCGGCGCAACTTACCGGTACACGCGCGATGAGGGCCGGCTCTCCCGATACAGCTATCGAGTCCCGGAGTCGTCCAGCCACTATCAGATCAAGGCGGGTTCGAACTGGACCACCACGGCTTTCTCCGGCGCCTTCTGGCTCGATTCCAATACCTTGGATCTCACGCGGCTTACCGCGCAAGCCGTCGAGATGGCGCCTGAAACCGGCATGTGCGAGACCGAAACGGCCGTCGATTACCAGATGGTGAAGGTAGGAGAGGGGGAGTTCCTGCTACCGCAAGAGAGTTCCATGCGCCATGTGATGCGGGACGGGACTGAAGTCCGGATCACCGCGGTCTACTCAAGTTGGCGGGAATACCGTGGCGAGGCCACCATTCGATTTGACGAGGTATCCGTAGCCGGCGGCGCCAAAGACGCCGAGGTCGCCGGCCCTCTTCCCGAGGGCCTGCCGCTTTCCCTGGCGCTCACCGAACCCATCGACACCGACAAGGCCGCGGCCGGAGACATCGTGCGGGCCAAGATTCGCAAAACGGTGCGGGACCCCCGTTCCAAAGCGGTGCTGGCGCCGGCTGGAGCGATGGTCGAAGGCCGCATTGTCCAAATGGAGCACTGGCTGAACGAGCCGCGGCATTTCACGATTTCCATTCTGCTGGAGAAGCTGCAAGTGGGCAGCTTGTCGCGGCCGCTCTATGCCCATGTCGATCAAAGGGAGCCTTTGAAGCCGGGCGACGTGCTGCACGGCACGGCTGTGTTCGTGGAGCCCACCAAAGGCGTGCCTCTCCCGGCGGTGGGGCCGCGGGTGGCTGCGTTTCCGTTCGTGACGGATAATAACCGGTATCTCGTGCGCGCCGGCTATGAATCGGATTGGGTAACTGTCCAGCCGCCCACGGACGAGAATAAATAACCTTACAATCTACGCCACAGCCTGCGCGGTGACGGCCGGTAGTTCGATCTCTACCAACAACCCCGGCTGCGCGTTCCGGGCGCGAATGGCGCCCTTGTGCAACTCTACCGCCCGCCGCGCGATGGACAATCCCAATCCCGCGCCGCCGCTGGCCCGGTCACGGTCGGCTTCTACGCGGTAGAAGGCGTCGAAAATGCGCGGCAGGGCCTCCTCGGGTACGCCGGGACCGTAATCCCGAATCCGGATCACCGCCATGCCATCTACCGCTTCGAGACTCGCTTCGATGGCCGCTCCGTCGGGCGTATGGCGAATGGCGTTGCGAATCACATTCTCAATGGCGCGCCGCAGCAATTCGGAATCGCCCTGGATGGTGACGGCCTGCGTTTTCACGAGGCGCACCTCACTCGATCGCGCCTGCGCTTCGATGGACGCGTCGTTCACCAATTCCTCCAGTAATCGATCGAGGCGCACCGGCTCGCGATGCAATGCGTGCGGGTCGCTTTCGGCGCGCGTCACTTGCAGCAGGCCGCCCACCAGCGAGTTCAGCCGCTCGGCTTCCTTCTCAATGCGGTTGAGGGCCGCCTCGCGATTCTGCCCGGAGCGCGCTAACTCCACGGCCACCCGCAAACGCGCCAGCGGCGAGCGCAGCTCATGAGAGATATCCAGCAGCAAACGGTGTTGGGCGTCCAATAGCACTTGGATGCGATCGGCCATGCGGTCGAAAGTGCGGCCCAGATCGCCCAGTTCGTCGCGCCTGCGGGGAGCGGCGCGCGCGGAAAGGTCGCCGCGTCCGAAGCGCTCCACGGCGCGCTGCAGCCGCCGCACGGGATATGTCAGATAGTAAGCCAGCAGGTAACAAAGAAGGATGCCCGCGGCCATCATCCACCAATGCTGCGGTAGCAGGAACCAATAGCCTAGCCGGGCGTGCGGAATCACGAAAAGGAAGGCAATACCGGCCGTCGTCGGAGCGGCGCGAGACGACCGCGCCGCGCAGGCGGAATGCCGGGAAATGCGATCTCCTCGGCTGCCTTGGTGAGCAGGTCCGAGTCGTCCGCGCCGGTGAGCAGGTCGCGCCCGGTCGAGTCCGTCAACGCCCCCTCGCCCATGAACACGGAGTGGAAGCGCCGCATGTATTGCTCCAGGCCGGGCTGCCCGCCGCTCTCATATGCGGCGCGCGCTTCGGAAAGCTGGAACGCCACCAGACGCGACAACAGGTACGGGCGCTGGCCGGAGAATCCCGAGATGAAGGCCGATCCGATGGTGTTGATGACCAGCGCGGCCCAAAACCACAGCAGAATCTTTGCGAACAGCGAGTTCATTCTTCCGCTCCATCCTCCGGCTCCCTGAGGAACTGGTAGCCTATGCTGCGAATGGTCTTGATGAAGGGCCGGTTGGTTTCGAGCTTCCGGCGGATATGGCTGACGTGCATGTCGATGGAACGGTCGTATGGCGTGGCCTTGCGGCTGTACAGGTTTTCCATCAGGTCGTCGCGGGAAAGCACCCGGCCGGCGGCGCGCATCAGCAACTCCAGAATGTCGAATTCGAAGGTGGTCAGATCGGCGTCGCGCCCTTCCACCGTCACCTTGCGCGTGGCGGGGTCGAGCACCACTCCGTTCACTTCCATGCGTGCGCCGGCCGCGGCGCGCGGCTCGTAGCGGCGCAGGATGGCGCGTACCCGGGCCACCAGTTCGCGCGGGTTGAACGGCTTCGGCAAATAATCGTCGGCGCCCAGTTCCAGGCCGATGATGCGGTCCACATCCTCGCCGCGCGCCGTGAGCATCAGTACAGGAACGCGGCCCTCCTTGCGCAGCCGGCGCAGGATCTCGAAGCCATCCAGGCCGGGCAGCATGACGTCCAGAATCACCAGGTTGAAGCCGCCGTGCAAGGCGCGATCGAGCCCTCGGTGGCCTTCATGCACACACTCCACGTTGAAGCCTTCACCCTTGAGGAACTCCACCAGTAACGAGCAGAGTTCGGTGTCGTCGTCGATTAACAAGAGTCGCACGGCTCCGAATGTAGCATGTGAGAAAGGTTGTGGCGAGGCGGCGCGGGGTGTTACTGTGGTATCAACCGAGCCGCGCGCGCGAGCGAGTGGTCCGCAACGGGGTAGTGCGGTCTTTAACATATGGGGACCCTTGGGTGGCTGCTGTCCTTCGCGCTATGGGGATCGGTCACACAAACAATTAACTTCGATTCCGCCAGGCCCGGGTCGGTGCCGCCGGGATGGACCACCTTGGCGCCGGCTGCCGGTGCGCGGCCCCAGTGGGAGATCCGGAAGGACCCCACCGCACCCAGCCCACCCTACGTGTTCGCCCAAGTTTCCAAGGATGCCGCCGACCACCACTGCCCGCTCGCGATCCTGAACAAGATGGACGTAAAGGATGGCGACTTAAGCGTAAAGGTGAAGCCCGTCAGCGGCAAAGGGGAGCACACGGGAGGCCTGGTGTGGCGCTACCGCGACCCGGACAACTATTATCTGGTCCGCGCCGATGCGCAGGAGAACACGATCGTCCTGTACAAAGTCGAGGATGGCAAGCGCATTCCGCTAATGTGCAGAGGCGCCCCGCCCCAAAGCTACGGAGTGCAGCACCCGGTGCCGGCCAATCAGTGGAGCGTGCTTAAGGTGCAGTTCCACGGACCCCTGTTCAGCGTGTACTTCAATCACAAACGCCTGTTTGAAGTGCAGGACTCCACGTTTGACCAACCCGGCAAGGTCGGCCTTTGGACCAAGTCCGGCAGCGTCACTTATTTCGACGATTTCCGCATCACGGGTAAGTAGTTGCGGGCCTGTGTCTGGACGGACTGCTGTCGTTGCGGGCGAAGATTGGCCCACAGAACGCGGCATGCGATCCGCGGGTGCATCATGCTCGGCGGCGGAGCCGCGCTTGCGCCACACCTGGCGCGATGTCACTGGTTCACGCTTGAAACCGAAAACGCGCTCGCGCTCGCGGGAGAAAAGGCAATTGCTGAAAAGCTGCGCCGGCTGGGGGCGGACGGAATCGCATGATTAGGTAGCTCGTGGTCTTAACCAGCTTCGTCCACTGGACGCAAGCATACAAGGAGCCAAACCTGCGAAGAAGCCGAAGAAGCCTGAGAGCAGCTGAAACGGCCCTCCGTGCCGCGATCGCGGTATTGTTCGTCGCGTGTTCTGCCCACGGGCAGCCCGTGGTCACCTGCCCCGGCAGCCAAACGAAGACCACGACGGCGTCCGGCACTTTTTGCTGCGTGTCCGGCGGCTGCTGCACACCCGTGCTGGACAGCGGCGGCAACTGGGTTTTGGGTCTGGCCGGGCAGGCACCGAGCACCTCCGCCAGCGCTAATTTCGCGTCGAACTTTGTGACCAGCAACCTGTCGACGTACCAGGTCCCCTTCCCGGATTTCCTGACCGGCGCCAACGGCGCGGGAGACTGGAACGCCAGATACTCCGCCATATACTACAGCCTCTCGTCGTCGCTCAACGGCGCCGCGGAAAGCATGAGTTCCTGGACGAGCACCTGCGGCACGGGCCAGCAGGGCGGTTGCAACAGTGTAACTGGGGGAGCCCACTTCTGTCCGGCTGAACTGGTGGTCTCCGGCCAATACCCAAACTCCAGGTACTTTTCGATCGCCGACTACGACGAACATTACACGACCGCCCAGCATCTGGCGGACCTCGACATTGACCCGCTTAGCTCCAGCGTCCAGAGCCCGTTCGTTGGGGGCCAGGTATGGGCCTCCGGCGTGGCTTATCTCGCGCCCGTGAGCCTGGGGACGGTCCCCTCGAGCGGGCAGAATGGCGCAAGTGGTGGAACGGCGAGCGGCTGCCAAATTAGCCCTTACGAGGAGGACAACCTGTTGGACGGCACCCAGCGCCACATCGCCGGGGACTGGAACACCGTCGTAACCGGCGTGGCAGGCACAAACTTTCCCTCCACGCAGCACGTGTCAGACGACGACCAGCATAGCAACCCCACTGCGGCCGGCAGTATTCACGTGCGAGCATACCTGTCGCCGCCGTACGGCTGTTTAGGCACGGTCGGATGCACGAATCCCAATCAGTGTACCCCGCTTGCCTGCACGCTTTCCTCCAGCAGCGGTTTCCCGAACACCGGCACCGGCAACACCTATTTCATGCTACGGGACAGCAACACCGGATGCCCCTATTACAAGACCTATACAAATGGATTGGTGGTGGGTAGCCCAAGCCAGGGCGCCACTCCATTTCTGGCGAAGTCCTCGCTGTGGCAGGACACCAGCACCCAAATGCAGTACCATCTGGAAGCCGACGTCTGGAGCCCGCAGACTCTGTTACGCGAACGGTAGCGCCTTGAGCTACCACAACCCGGTGGCGTGGACCCGCACCCCCGAACACGTAGCGGGGTCTGCCCCGGATGACGCCTATGTCGCCGGGTCCATCCAGGAAACACCACCCAGAATCTCGTAAACGCCACCTCCCCCGCCGCTATGCGGTTCAGATTCAAGCTCCCCGCCATGCCCGCGACGCCCTGCCTATCGTCTAGCTGCTCGCTGCCAACCCAGATAGGCCCGCTCCGGTACGCCAGCCTGACGCTCGGCTATCAGGCGCCCGGCGCCGGGTGCTCCATCCTGGCCGATATAGACGGCCAAGGGGGGTGCCCGATCACGGGCCCGGACTTCTGGTCGATTTTGAGCCTCGCTGACACCGCCTTCAACGTAGGCCAGCCCGCACCGGAGCAGGGGGCCAACTATCCGGCCCGCTACGTCACCCTAATCGTGAATGTCAATCCTAATGTTCCTCTGCCCACCGGCCTTGCATATAACAGCAGCCCTGTGACGGGCGGGCAGAACAACCAGTACACGGTGACCTCGACCGCCGTCACGCAGGGGGCCGGGCCGGTTCAGGCGCAGACTAACCACCTCGACGGCCCGCCAACACCTCTGCCCTACTACACGGCCTGGGTGAACACAACCACATCAAACGGCGAGCCCTACGGAGACCCAATCGTTGTAGTGGATCTGACGAAGTTCGGGGATTTCCTGTCCACGACCGTCGGCGATACGAATGCCGTCTGCGCTCCGCAAGTAACCAACGGCCCGTTCGTCTGCTCCTACCCACTGATCCTAACCTTTCGCACTACTATGCTGGGGCCCGATCCCAGCAACTTGGATCAGCCCTTTCCGTGCTCCGGGTACAGCGTGCCTTACAACACGGCAGAATATACGAATTACAAGGACAGCGGCGGCACTGCCGGCGGCGGCTTCATGGGGCCCTACGTCCCGCTCGTGGACTACCCCCTCGTGGGATCGCTCACGAACCAGACCCAGCAGAACTGCGGAGACTCCTGCAATGTGCTTCCCCCGCCGCCGGTTCTCCAGCAGGCAAACCTGCCGCAGGAGGACTCCTGCGGTTCTTTCCCGACCGATTCGAGCGGGAACCCCATCCTCGCTGTGGGTAATAGCGCCCAAAGCGGCGCGCAGGCGCTGTTCCCAACGCAATACTGGCCCACCAACGGGGGCGCCACCACTCCCCCATACCTGAATTGCCCCGCCGGCGGCACCTCGGGCAGCTCCGTTACTCCGAGCATCGACTTCGTGGCAACGCAATTCACGACGCAGGTGCAGTCGGATTCCCAGGACCCCAGCGGGGTGTGCGCCCTATCGGACGCGTCCAACGGCAGCGGGGGCAGCACCAATCCCTGCATTCAGATCATCCAGCAGAAAACCGAACAGGAAGTCAACACGTATCAACCGGCTATCCCACTCACCATCGTCGGGAGCGGCTTTGGCTACCTGTCCGGCCTCCCGTGGGCAGGAGTGCAATCGGCCGGGGTTCAGCCACCGTATATCGTCGTCTCCAACGACGGCGGCTCGGGCACCCACCCCTCGTGGAACACCGGTGACGGCGGCCTCGGGGCCTGTCAAATGTACATCGCTGACTGGACCGACAGCAGCATTTCGGTGCTCGTGGGATTGCCACAGAGCGCGACGAACTCCACGGGGCTTTCGCTCTCCCCCCTCACGGACATGGACCCGGTGTCCTTCTTCCAGCAGACACCGGTAAGCAACTGCCCTATTGCGATAAACGCCAACACGGGAGCCCCGGACAATATTAGCGTCACGGTCACGAACCCGCAGAGCGGGAACACCAACTCCTCTCAAGCGACGCTGAAGTTTCCTGTCTTGGTGACAGGGACAGCGCCGTTCTGACGATGCACTCAGCGGAGCGTAATATTGAACGCCGTGCCCCCTCCGACCGGAGTAAAAAACAGGCCGCTGGCAATACCGTAAAGGTGGCCCGCGCCGTCGAGCGTGACGGCGCTTATGGGGTCCGCTCCGTCGGCGCCGCCGGTGAAGCTATAGAGTTGCGTTGCATTTCCTGATACGTCGATCTCGTATACCTGACCGTAGGAGCCCGGAGGCCCGCCGGGACCGAAGGAGCCCGCCGGGAGGGTCCCGTAAAGATTGCCGGCGGGATCAATCGCTACACCGGCCGTCGGATTTCCGTATCCGGCCAGCCCCTGACCGAAGGCGTACACCACGCTATAGTCGTTCTCGGCGTTGATCTTATACACCGTCCCGCCACCCTGCGGACCATCGCCTGAGCAGGTGCCATAGATGTTGCCCGCGGCGTCGAGGATTACGCCTGCGTAGGGGAACCCGCCATCGGAGGAGGCCAGGAAGGCGTGCAGCACGCTGAACGCGCCGGAAGTGTCAATTTTGAAAACGACTCCGGCCCCGGGGTTGCCAATGCCGCCGTAATAAGCCGTCCCATATAGGTTCCCGGCTGAATCCAAGGCTAGGCCATTCAGGGGGGAGCCGCCGTCCGCCCCGCCAGTGAAGCCGTGCAAGATAGTGTAATTGCCAGCCGTGTCCAGCTCGAATACGAGACCCTGGGGGTATGTGGTGCTAGCTGCGGTACCATAGAGGTTTCCTGCCGGGTCAATGGCCAAGCTGCCCGCGCCGCTGTTGAATCTTATAATTTCCTGGCCCGAGGGCGTCAGCTTGTAAATTATTCCCGCGTTGTTCGGCCCACCTAGACCGGTGCTGCCGTAAAGGTTGCCGGCTTGGTCCAGCACTACGCCGGTGCTCGGACGAGCCCCATCCGTCGCGCCGCCCTTGAATGTGTGAAGGACGGTTTCATGCCCGGCGGGGTTTAGCTTGAACACCACCCCGTCGTCGCCGGAGCCGCCACCCCACAAGGCTGTCCCATAAAAGCCGCCGGCCGGATCCAGGGTCAGACCAGTCCGCGGCCACGTCCCCCCGCCTGCCGGTACAAAGTTGTGCAGCCACGTTACACCGCCGCCGGCATCGATCTTGTAAACAATCCCCGCCGTCCCGGCCAGCGGCGAGCTTCCGTAAATGTTGCCCGCCGAGTCCAGGATCACACTCGCGTTAAGCCCTGAGCCCAAATTGGGGACAGGCAAGGCCATCCCGGAAGATATCATCGCTCCCTCGAATTTGTATAGCACGCTGACCTTACCCCCAGTGTCCAGTTTCAATACCGCGCCGTTAGGCCACCTCCCCGACGGGTAATGCTGCGTGGCGAAATACAGGTTGCCGCTTGCGTCCCGCTTCAGCCCTGAAGGGAAGACGCCGCTGTATAGATCGGCCAGCTTCGTGAAATTTCCCTTCGGGTCCAGCTTGAACACCACCACGCCCCCGGCGCCATAGATGTTGCCCGCTGCGTCGAGGATCACCCCACCACCGGAGGGGATACCCACACCGTTGCTGCCAAAGGAGAAAAGGAGGGTTTCTTGGCCCGAAGGGCTCAACTTGTATACCACCCCGTCCGAACCGTCTGCCCCGCCGCTTTCCGTGGTCCCATAAAGGTTGCCCGCCCGGTCCGCGGTGACGCCGGCGTAGGGATGAGCCCCGTCCACCCCTCCGAGGCCGTTCTCTCCCTGAAACGTATATATCACCGTCTCCTGGCCCGAGGCGCTTAATTTGTACACCACACCGAGTGAGTTTGGCTGCGCTCCCCCGTCGTAAGTGGTTCCGTACAGATACCCCTCCGCATCCAGGATTACCCCGGCGAAGGGCCCGCTGCCGTCCGCCCCACCAGTGAAGCTGTACAAAACCTGGAAGCGGCCCGAAGTATCGATCTTGTAAACCACGCCCGCGCCCAGCTTGCCTACGCCCGTGCCGGCGATGCCCCCCTGGTAAGCAGTGCCATAGAGATTCCCGGCGGAATCGGCCACCAGGCCCGCGGTCGGGTGGCCGCCGTCGGTGCCGCCCGTGAACATGTGCATTACGGTCTCGTTACCGGCGCTATCAATCTCGAACACGACGCCTGCATTGTAGGGGCCACCGCCGTTGGTGGTGCCGTACAAGTTACCGCTCGAATCGCGGTAGAGCGGCGCATAGGGCGAGGCCCCGTGCGGGAAATATTGGAACGAATGCAGTACGGAATAGGTTTGTGCCTGCGCGCCGCTCGTGGCGGCGAACGCGCAGGCAATTACGAAGAGCAAGCTGTGCGGGACGCGCAAACTCCACCTCCTGAGCGCACGGAGAACAGGATAGCACGGCTGGCGCGGTCCCCATCGCTCAGACGGCATCTCCGAGCGCCCGAGGAGTACTACCCGGCCCTCTTCTCCCGCGTCGAGAGCCTGCTGGTGGCCACGAGGAAGAAGTTGCGGGAATGACCGCGCTGCATTGTATTTGCCGGCCTATTTTCCCGTTTTACTGGCGCTCTCCAATACTTTTCGCGCCAGATAGTTCACAATCTTGGCGTCGTCGCGAGCCACTTCGTAGTAGGCCGCCTGGAGCAGTTGCAGCTTACGGGTACGCAGCGTGTCGCGGATATCCTGCTGCACGGATGGGTCGTCCAACTTTCTCTGCCCGGGCGTGTCTCGGGAGATGACTTTGATAATCCGGTAGCCTTCGTCGGTGCGGATGACTCCCGAAATCCCGCCGGGCGGGAGTGAACTCACTGCCTTGCGAATTTCCGGGCTGGCTTTGTCGAGAGCCGATTCAGGCAGAAAGCCTAAATCTCCGCCATTCGGCACAGATCCCGAGTCCTCGGAGTAGCCCTGCGCAATCTTGGCGAAGTCGTCCGGATGCTCCTTTACCGCGTTAAGCACCGCCGTGATCTTGCGGCGAGCGTCCGCGTCGTTCTGCGCCTTCGTGTTGCTGAGATTGCGCACGTTCGCATCGGGGGTGGGGGTTACCAGAATCTGCGCCAGGTGTACGCGCGGCTCGACTACATTGAAGCTTCCCTTGTTCGCATTGTAGAACGCAGCGATGTCCGCGTCGGTGATGGTGATATGCGATGTGACTTCCTTGTTGATGAGCCTCTCGATGCTCAGGCGTGTCCGAATCTGGGCCTTGAGAACATTGAGCGTCATGTTGTTCCGTCGGAGTTGCTCGTCGAACTGCTCCTTGGTATAGGGAGCTTTCAATTGGCTGAGATTCGTCTCCACATCCGCGTCGCCGGCCAGCAATCCCGCCTTTTCGGCGCGTTGCCGCATGACTTCGCTGTCGATCAAGGTTTGGAGCACTTGGAGCTTCTGCGCCATCACCTGTTCCTCATTGGAACCTTTGCCCGAGGTAGCCAGTTGCGACTGCCGGTAGGCGTCCTCCAGTTCGGTGTATGTAATCACCTGGTTGTTTACGGTGGCGGCTACGTTGGCGGGCGCGGATTTCTTGCAGGCCGGGGCGAGCAGCAGCAGGGCCAGAGCCGCCGCTCCTGCCAAACGGCTCGCGCGCCCGGGCAAGCGGGATCCCCAAGAACCAATCATGACGATTCCACATTGTATCCGGGTACAATGGCCTGCGGGAGAATATCCATATGAGAGTCGGCATGATCGGCACGGGCGCCATCTCGCATAAGCACGCGCAGGCATACCGGAATATCGGTTACCGGTTGACGGTTTGCACGGACATCAACGTGGAAGCCGGCCGCCGTTTCGCCAGCCAGTACGGCGCCGAGTTCGTCGATTCGTACCAGGATGTTTGCCGGCATCCGGACGTGGATTACGTGGACGTGTGCACCTTTCCCGACTTCCGCATGCAGGCGCTGAGGATTTGCGCGCAGGCGGGCAAGCACATCCAGGTACAGAAGCCCATCGCCACAAATCTCGAAACCGCGCGCGAGATGGTCGAGACCGCGCGCCAGCGCGGGCATCGTGCTCGGCGTGGTCAGCCAGCATCGCTTCGACGATTCCAGCCAGTTTCTGCAGCGGGCCATCGCCGGCGGACGGCTGGGCAAGTTGCTCGAATGCGATTGCTATGTGAAGTGGTACCGGTCGCCGGAGTATTACGCGCGTCCGATCAAGGGCAGTTGGGGAACCGAGGGCGGCGGCGCGCTGATCAACCAGGCGATTCACCAGGTGGATATCCTGCGCTGGCTGGCCGGGCCGATCGGCGATTTATACGCCGTCTGGCAGCTTGGCGCGCTGCACAAGATCGAATCCGAAGATGTCGTGAACGCCGTGGTGCGCTATGCTTCGGGCGCTACCGGAGTGATCCAGGCGTCCACCGCCTTCTGGCCCGGATACACGGAGCGCACCGAATTCCACGGCACCAAGGGCACGGCCATCATTTCCGGGGATAAGCTGACCACTTGGGATGTGCGGGACGACGCGGGCGAACCGCCGCCGCTCGAACGGGAAGTGGCTTCGGGGTCGTCCGATCCGATGGCGATTTCGCTCGAGCCGTTCGAGCGCCAGTTTCTGGATTTTGGCGAGGCCATCCGCGACGGACGCCGGCCGCTCGTTTCGGGCGAAGACGGCTACCAGGCGCTGGAGATCGTGGACGCTGTTTACCGCTCCTGCCGCACTGGGGAGAAGGTTTCGCTCGGATGAAAGTTATCACCTTCGCTAGAATGAAAGAGTGACAGGTCACGAGATCAGGCAACGCTTCCTCGACTTCTTCGCCGCGCGCGGACACCGCGTCGTGCGCAGCTCGTCGCTGCTCCCGGCGAACGACCCCACGCTGCTGTTCGCCAACGCCGGCATGAACCAGTTCAAGGACGTCTTCCTCGGCCTCGAGAAGCGCGACTACACCCGCGCCACTACCTCGCAGAAATGCGTCCGCGCCGGCGGCAAGCACAACGACCTGGAAAATGTCGGCTACACCCGCCGCCACCACACCTTCTTCGAGATGCTGGGCAATTTCTCGTTCGGCGATTACTTCAAGGCCGAAGCCATCGATTTCGCCTGGGACCTGGTCACCAAGGATTACGGCCTGCCCAAGGACCGCCTCTACATCACCGTTTTCCGCGAGGACGACGACGCCGAACGGCTCTGGCAGAAGGTCGCGGGCGTGCCGCAAAGACCGCATCTTCCGCCTCGACGAAAAGGACAACTTCTGGCAGATGGGCGACACCGGACCCTGCGGCCCGTGTTCGGAGATCCATTACGATCTGGGACCCGACGGCGCCGAGCCGGGCCGCGAACACGAGCAGTTTCCGCAGCGATGCCGGCGGCCGCTTCGTCGAAATCTGGAACCTGGTCTTCATGCAGTTCAACCGCGATGCCGACGGCATCATGACGCCGTTGCCGCGGCCCTCCATCGATACCGGCATGGGACTGGAGCGCGTCGCGGCGGTGCTGCAAGGCAAGCTCTCGAATTACGATACGCGACCTGATCCTTCCCATCATCGAGCGCGCCGCGGATATGTTCGGCGTGTCCTACGGCGCCGATGCCGCGCGTGGATACGGCGCTGCGCATCGACGCCGACCATCGCCCGCGCCACCGCGTTCCTGATTCACGATGGCGTGCTGCCCGTCCAACGACGGCCGCGGCTACGTGCTGCGCAAGATCATGCGCCGCGCCATGCGCAACGTCCGCCTGATCGGCGTGGAAGAGCCGTTCCTCTACAAGCTCACCGGCTTCGTGGCCGAGCTGATGAGGCCGGCGTATCCCGGAGCTGATGGAAAGCGTGCAGCGCGTCGCCCGCGTCGTGAAGGACGAAGAGCATCGCTACGCCACCACCTTCCTGGTGGCCGAGAACGTGTTTTCAACGACGAAGTGAAATCGCTGTCCGACCACGCTGATTCCCGGCGCGGTCTCTTTCAAGCTGTACGACACCTTCGGCCTGGCGCTCGACGAGCAGGAAGATATGGCGCGCGAGCGCGGCCTGACCATCGACCGCGAAGGCTTCGACCGCGAGATGGACCGGCAGCGCGAGCGCGCCCGCGCCAGTTGGAAGGGCGCGGAGAAAGGCGCCGTCGCGCCGGCCTATCAGGAGCTGGTCGAGCAGGGCCGCACGAAGTTTCTGGGTTACGAGGAACTGGCGTCCACAGTCGCGCGTGAAGGGCTTGTTGGTGGAGCGCGCAGTCGGTGGACAAGATCGGCGCCGGCATGGAGGCGGAGCTGGTGCTCGACCAGACGCCGTTCTACGCCGAAACCGGCGGCCAGGTGGGCGATCGCGGCGCTCTGCTATCGCGCTAAACGGCGAGCGGGTCGCCGATGTACAGACGGCTTATCCGGCGGTGCCCGGGCTCACCGTGCATCGCATCGTTTCGCGTGGCGCCGATTCACGTGGGCGACGAATTGCGCGCCGAAGTGGCCGTGCCCGGCGCGCCTCGCGACCATGCGCAACCACACCGCCACGCATCTGCTGCACGCCGCGCTGCGCCAGGTGCTGGGCACGCACGTGAAGCAGGCGGGCAGCGTGGTGGAGCCGCCGCGCCTGCGTTTCGATTTCACCCACTACGCCGCCATGGACCAGGCGGAGATCGAGGAAGTGGAGCGGCTGGTGAATGAGCAGATCCTGCGCAACACGCGGCGTCGAGACCAACGTGATGCCGCTCGAACAGGCCGTCGCCACCGGCGCCATGGCATTGTTCGGCGAAAAGTACGGCGACCAGGTGCGCGTGGTTTCGGTGCCCGATTTCAGCAAGGAGCTTTGCGGCGGCACGCACGTGCAGCCGCACCGGCGACATCGGCGTTTTCAAAATCATCTACGAGGGCAGCATTTCGGCGGGCGTGCGGCGCATCGAAGCCATAACCGGCGAGGCGGCCGTGCGCCAGTACCAGGAGCTCAGCGGAACGCTGCACCGGCTTTCCGAATTGTTGCACGCATCCGAACCTGAATTGGTCGAGCAGGTGGAAAAGATACTGGCCCGCGACAAAACACTGGAGCACGAGAAACGGGATCTGAAGAGCCAGCTTACGCGCGTGGCTGCGGGCGATTTGGAAAGCCAGGCGCGCACCGTCAACGGCGCGCGGGTACTGGCGGCGCAGGCTGGCGCCATGGATCGCCAGCAGATGCGCGAACTGGTGGACACGCTCCGCAACAAGTGGAAGAGCGCCGTGGTGGTGCTGGCATCGGTCGAAGGGTCGAACGTGTCCATTGTGTCCGCGGTGACCAAGGATCTCACAGCCAAGGTGCATGCCGGCAAGCTGGCTGCCGCGCTGGCGCAGGCCGTCGGCGGCAAGGGCGGCGGCCGGCCGGATATGGCGGAGGGCGGCGGTAAGGACGCCGCCGCGCTGCCCGCCGCGCTCGAGCAGCATCTACGCCGAGATCGAGAGCAAGCTGTGAACGAGTTCGACGTGATCGTGGTGGGCGCGGGGCCCACCGGCCTGGCTTGCGGAATCGAGTTGCAGCAGCGCGGCATCGCCACTTTGCTGATCGAAAAGGGCTGCGTGGTGAATTCCATCTACCACTACCCGACCAACATGGTTTTTTTCACCACGCCCGAGTTGCTGGAGATCGGCAACATCCCGATGACCAGCCTCAACGAGAAGCCCAACCGGCATGAAGCGCTGAAGTATTATCGCCGCGTGGCGGACCACTTCAAGATCGACATCCACGATTACGAGCGCGTCGAGAGCGTCGCGGGAGGCGACGGCGCGTTTCAGGTGTCTACCACGGACCGGCTGGGCTGCCATCACGTCTACACGGCGCGCAAAGTGGTTTTGGCGACCGGGTACTATGATATTCCAAACTTGTTACAAGTTCCCGGCGAGGAGCTCGGTAAAGTTTATCACTATTACAATGAAGCGCACCCGTTCTATAACCACGACGTGGCGGTGATCGGCGCCAAGAACTCAGCCGCTATCGCCGCGCTGGAGTTATTCTGGACCGGCGCCCGAGTTACACTGATCCATCGTGGCGCCGGCATCTCCGAGAGAGTGAAGTATTGGATCAAGCCCAATATTGAAAACCGCATTAAATGTGGTGAGATCCAGGCTTACTTCCGATCGCAGGTGGTAGAAATCCGGCCTGATGCTATTGTTATTGCCACTCCCCAGGGTGAAGTTATCTTAAGAAACGACTTCGTCTTCGCGCTGACGGGATATAGTCCGGATCTCAACTTCTTGAATTCCATGGGCATTACGCTCGATCCCAAGACGCAAAGGCCGCGCACGGACCCGCAAACGTTAGAGAGCGAGCGTCCCGGTATTTACCTGGCAGGCGTCATCGTGGCGGGCATGCACACCAACGAGATCTTCATCGAGAACGGACGATTCCACGGAAAGCAGATTGCGGAATCTGTCGCCGCCACCCTTCGCACGTGAAACTTTAGCGCGCCAATTATCACTAACCTATGTGAGGGTTACATCCAAGTTTCATCACGCTGCGTAGATGAAACCTGGAGAGTGGTTTTTGAATCTAAGCAGTTGAAGGGGTCGCGCCTATGTTCACTATATTGTTCAATGCTTTAATGGGTTGCACGCACAGCAGAACGACTTTTCCCATCACGCCCGTGCGGAAAGCCGGTTTCTCAACGGCCGGCCAGCGTCACGGCACATATGTGGTATGTCTCGATTGCGGCAAGGAGTTTGGCTACAATTGGGCCGAGATGCGTATCGGCGATCCGGTCGCGGCAGCCGTCGCTCCGGAACCCACATTCTCGCCCGCGCACCGGTAAGCTATTCGCACACTCGCCACGGGGTCCCGCAAGACGTGTCCCGGCATGATGGTTGAAATTCTGATACCATCCGGTCCATGCTGATTCTCGCGGCGATCCTCGCCATCTTCGTTTACGGCCTGATTGCGGCCATGCTGGGCACGTTGCTGCCGGAACTCTCTGTCAAGTTTGCCTTGACCCCCGGCCAGAACGGCCACATTGCTCTGGCGCAAGCCATCGGGCTGATCATTGCTTCCGTCGCCGTAGGTCCACTGATCGATCTCAAAGGCAAGAAGACCGGGTTACTGCTGGGGATGGGACTGATTGCGGCATCGCTGTTTGTGGTGCCCAACGCTCCCGCAGCGGGGCTCGGTCCGGTGTTCCTGGCGCTGGGCCTGGGGGGCGGAATCATTGTGACGGCGGCCAATGCCCTGGTCAGCGACATCAGCGAGTCGCGCCGCGCCAGCACCTTAAACCTTCTGAATTTGTTCTTTGGCCTCGGCGGCCTGGTGACTCCGTTCGTCGGCGCGTATGTGCTCGCGGGCAATACCATCGCGTTGTGCTACCTGGTAGCCGTGTTGGCCGTCCTTACATTCGGACTGCATGCGTTCACGGCGATGCCGCGGCCCACAGGCGAGCGTGGATTTAAGATGAGCGAAATCGGGGAAGTGCTGGGCAGACCGGTTCTGTACCTGCTGGCGCTCCTGCTATTCATGTACGTCACCTGTGAAGTGGGCGTTTGGAACTGGCTTCCCGCGCACCTGGTCGCGCAAGGCATTCCCAAGTCGCGTGCGCTGGGCATCCTCTCGCTCGGTTTTGCGCTGGGCTTGCTGGTGGGCCGTGTGGTAGTCTCTCCCATCCTCATCAAGATCTCATCGCCGGTGGTGACCCTGGCAGCTTCCATCCTGATGGCCGGCACCACTTTCGCCATGCTGCAAACCACCAGCCCGTCTACCGCGGGCATCCTGGTCTTCTGCGCCGGTCTGGCGATGGCTCCGGTCTTCCCTACCACGCTGGCGATGGTGGGCGACGCTTTTCCCAGAATGACGGCTACCGCCATGGGCGTCGTCATTACCTCCGGTTGGATTGGACTGGCGGTGAGCTCGAGCATTATCGGCTCCATCGGGGGAAGTGACGCTTCACGACTTAAGACGGCGTTGCTCATCATCCCGATTTCGTCGGTCATGATGGTGTTCATTACACTCGCGATTCGGGGCATGCTGCCCCGCCGGCGCGCCTAACGCGCTCGATTAGTTGAGCGTGAGCGAAAAAACGGTGCCCCACCCCGCGGTCCCGCCAGCGGAAGTGGTGCCATACAAAACGCCGGATGCTGACAGTAGAAGGGGAGCTGTCGGATTTGCTCCGTCACTCGCGCCCGTGAAGCTGTACAGTACGGTTTCCGTCCAGGTTCCCCCGGGGGTAGTTGGCGGCATCATCTCGAATACCGTTCCGCATCCGGTAGCTCCGTAAGATGTGCAAGGGGAGCCGGACGTCGCGCTTCCTCCGTATTGCGTGGTCCCATACAGCGATCCGTTTTCGCCCAAAATCAGGTTGGCAGCCGGATAGGCTCCGTCTCCATTCAACCCTGTGAAGCTGTAGAGTACGGTCTCCGTCCACGTGCCGCCCGGCGCCGCCGGTGGAGTCAACTGGAAGACAGCGCCGCACCCGCTCACCACAGTACCGTTCTCGCGAGCAATGCACAGCGCACCGGAACCGCCGTATAGGGTGGTACCGTAGAGGACTCCATCCCGGCCTACCGTGAGGGCAGCGGTCGGGTTCGCGCCGTCGAGGGGCGGTCCCGTGAACGAGTAGAGAGTTACCTCCGACCTCGGGCCTGCGGTGGAAAGAGGTTGCAACTCGAAGACTGCCCCGCATCCAATCTTGCCGCACGACTGGCTCCCGCCATAATAGTCGGTCCCAAGCAACGCTCCTTGGTTGGCGACCAAGCCGGCCCTGGGGTTGGTCCCACCTGTGGGCTTGTCGAAGGCGTATAGGGTGGACTCAGTCCAGTTTCCTCCAGGCGCCGCCGGAGGACTCAAAGCGAATACCGCTGCACCATAGGTATGATCGCCTTCTATCCTGCCGGCATTGGCTCCGTACAATGTTCCATTTTGACCGAGCAACAGGGATCCGGCCGGACCGTGGCTCCTGTCATCGTTCACCGAATAGAGAACGCTCTCCGTCCAGGCTGCTCCCGCGGTCGCCGGGGGTGTCAGTTGAAAAACGGCGCCGTTGCCGTTGCCGACGCCACCAAAATCCGTGGCGCCATATAGCACGCCGTGGCTACCGAGAACCAGACCTCCGGTCGGTATGGTGGCATCCACGCAGCACCCGCGAAAGCTATAGATCAACGTCTCCGTCCAAGCCCCGCCCGCGACCGCCGGAGGCGCCAATTCGTATACTGCGCCGCATCCGTCTAAAGCCGGTGCCGTGCAAATGTTTGCTCCTCCGCCGTAGGTCGTGCCATAGAGGGACCCGTTGGCGCCGATGATGACGCCCGCGCGTGGCGACGCACCGTCGCTGGGATTGCCTTGGAAACTGTGCAGCGTGGCAAGGGCCGCCGTTTGGGCGGCGGCGGACGTCGCTACAGCAGCGAGAAGTACCACGTGAATCGGCTTTATTGGCATGGTTATGAGCCCCCAAAGATTATAGCTCTGCCCCACACGGCCCACTAGGACTGGTAGTACTTAATCAGGCCTTCCGATAGTATTGATCCAACTGGCAGTACCGTCCCAAGATGGTCCAAGGGTACTATGCACCCTGCCTATAGCGCTTAGCTGATATACGCCGATATAGGACAGGTCGGAGCATAAGGACCGCATAGCAGGCAAATGAGGTCTGGCCAACTATCTACGGGTTTTCGCCGGGCATGCTGACATTGCTGGCGTGCGCGCTATCTCCAGCGATTGCGCCGGGACAGGCGGTGCTGACTCAAATCACCCAAATCCGCCAACTGACGCCAGAGCAGGCAGCTAAAGGCTATCCGGTGCGGGTTCGCGCGGTGGTCACGTACTACAGCCCTTCCGGTCCTAATTTTCTGGGGCGGGATCTTTACATGAGTGCGGCCACTCCCGACCTGTTTATCCAGGACTCGACCGCCGGGATCTGGGTGAACGTTCCGAAAGATGGCCCGATGCTGGAGTCCGGCCAACTGATAGAGATAGAAGGCGTGACGGAGGTTCCGGACTTCGCGCCGCAGATCGGCAAACCACGGTACCGCGTGATTGGCAAAGCCCCACTCCGCCAAGCCAAGCGGGTTTCGCTCGAAAGAATGCTGTTCGACGGCCGAAGATAGCCAGTGGGTGGAGACGCAGGGCGTGGTGCGCCAGGTGCGGCTTGACGGAGGGGCTTCTCACACTCGACGTGGCGGTCGCCGGAGGGCGATTGAAGGCACTTGATCCCGGGCATACGCGGCGCTGATTCCCAGCCAGCTTGTGGACGCAGAAGTCCGTCTCCGGGGGGCCTGCGGCGCCATTTTCAACAAGAAGCTGCAATTGGTGGGCATCCTGCTTTATGTGCCCGCGTTGAACCAGATCGACGTGTTGCTGCCGCCGGAAGATCCGTTTTCGAAATCCGTTCAGACCATTGAAAAAGTGGCGCGCTTTGCTCCTACGCAGTCGCTGGGACATCGCATCCGCGTGCAGGGCGTGGTGACGCTCGCAGGATTCCGGTAGCACCATCTATCTATCCGACGGCGCTAATGGCCTGCGCATCCAGTCCGCGGAGCCGGCTCCTTCAAGCCGGGAGATCGGCTGGACGTGGCAGGATTTCCGCGCGTGTCCGATTACACCTTCACGATGGAGGATGCGGTCTGCCGGCGGATCGGAAGCCAAGCGCCGCCTGCGCCGATTCGGGTCACTGCCGAACAGGTCCTCAGTGGCGATTACGATTTCCTGCCTGTCTCGATCGAAGGGCGGTTGCTTGCGAAATCCGTGCTCGCCGACAGCCAGACACTTGGTGTTGAAAAACGGCCGCGTCGTTTTCGGCGCGTTTATCCATCAGCCCGACGGCGCGCAGAAACTGGCCGGGGTTTCCACCGACAGCAAGTTGCGCGTGGCCGGTATCTGTGTGGCCGATAAGGATGAGAATGAGCATAACCAGGCATTTCGCGTGCTGCTGCAGTCGGTGGATAACGTAGCCATCATCCACCGGCCTCCCTGGTGGACGGTTCCGAAGGGGCTGGCCGCGCTGGGGATACTGGCCTTCGCGATATTGGGCGGACTCGCCTGGGTGGTGGCGCTGCAACGTCAGGCCGCGCTGGAGCAACGCTACCAGAACCTGGTCGAGAATGCCAACGACATCATTTTCACGGTGGATCTGAAACAGACCATCACGTCGCTGAATAAGGCTGGGGAGCGCATTTTGGGCTACCCGCAGAAGGAGGCCGCGGGCATGCCGCTGGCGCGTTTACTGCCGCCGGCATGGAAGGGAAAGGCCGCCGAGGCTGCCCGCTGCGCCGCGCACGGGGAGTCATATCCGGTCCAGGAATGGGAGTTGGCCGCCCACAATGGCCGCCTCACCCCGGTAGAGGTCAGCCTGCAAGCCCTCCGCCGGCGAGGCCGGCCCGTGGGGTTGCTCGGCATTGCCCGCGATATTTCCGAACGCAGGCGCGCCGAAGATGAGATGCTGCACGCCAAGGACGCCGCCGAAGCAGCCAACCGCGCCAAGAGCGAGTTCGTGGCGAACATGAGCCACGAGGTGCGCACTCCCCTCAACGCGGTCATCGGCTACAGCGAAATGCTGCAGGAGGTCGCCGAGGAACGCCACGAGGAGGATCTGCTGCCGGACCTGCGCAGAATCCAAACGGCCGGCAAACATCTGCTGGGTCTGATTAACAACGTGCTGGATCTGTCGAAGATCGAAGCCGGAAAAATGCAGTTGTGCGTCGAGCGATTTCCGGCCGACCAGGCGATTTCCGACGTGGTCGGGACCATTCGCCCGCTGGTGGATAAGAACTCCAACCGGCTGGAAGTGGAATGCGAGGAAGAGCTGGGCTACATCTTGGCCGATGAAACCCGGACGCGGCAAGTGCTGTTCAATCTGATGACCAACGCCTGCAAGTTTACCGAGGGCGGGCTCATCCGGTTGGAGGCCAAACGGCGGCGGGGCGAAGGCGCGCAGTGGGTGGAGTTCCGGGTAACGGATACGGGCATCGGCATGAACCGGGAACAGATCGACAGGCTATACCAGCCGTTCATGCAGGCGGATGCGTCGACCACCCGGAAGTACGGCGGCACGGGCCTGGGCCTGGCGATCAGCCGCCGGCTTTGCCAGATGATGGGCGGCTATTTGAGTGTGCAGAGTGAGTTGGGAAAAGGATCGGTATTTTCCGTCCGGCTGCCCGCGGACGGGCGCCGCAGCGGATGATCCGGAGGGACCCGGACAGGGCGAAGAGGAGGCGGCGCCGGTAGCCGCGACATATTAGACGAATCTATGTTTCCGCAATTCCAACGCATCGTCACTCTATCGGTCATGAGCGTGCTGGTCGGGCTATTCACCTGGATCTACGTGCGCGACCGGCAGCCGCGGGCGCGCCTGTGGATGATCGGCTGGGCTTGCATTGTCGCGCATTTCGCGGGCATGCTGCTGTTCAGTTTCAGCCTGATCCCGTCCAGGCTGGCGGATTGGTCGGCTTACGCCACCCTCATCTTCGGAGCCGCTGCGTTTTCGCTCTCGGTCCGCCGGCGCGGGAGCCTCTCCGGGCGCACGCTTTTCTGGACGGGGCAGGTAGCTCCGGCGTTGGTTTATTGGACCTGCATGGTGTGCGAGATCCAGACCCCGGCGGTGTACCGCGCCCTTCTGTTGGTGGAACTGGGCGCCGGCACCTGGCTCACTTTGCGCCGCGCCGAACTGATTCCGGCCCGCCTGCTCCCTGGCTCGCGACCGGCCTGGTGCCGGGCGTTTGGGCATACTTCCGCGTGAGCACGCACGTGGAATCGGGAATCGACGTTCTGCTGTTCGGAGCCTTCGCGCTGACGGGATGGCGCTATTGGAGATATTTCCGGCGCCTGACGCCGGGCGTCCTGCTGACTTCGCTCTCCTTTCTGGCCTGGGGGCTGGTCTTCCCGATCGCGGAACTTTGCGCCGCGCTGCACGTGAACATCCCCGGCGATCATGTGGTTTGGGACCTTCCTAAATACTTCGTGGCGTTCGGCATGATCATGACTCTGTTCGAGAATCAGACCGAAATCCTGCAAGTGGAAATTGCCGAGCGCAAGCGCGCCGAAGAAACCGCGCAGGCGGCCAACGAAGCCAAAGGTATCCTGATGGCTGCCACCAGTTTTGCCGCGCGGCGGTTTCTGAGCGTAGTGGGCTGGCAGACGGTGATACCGGAAACGCTATCGAAAATGGGCGCGGCCGCGCGCGCCAGCCGGGTGTACGTGGCGCAGATCCATCCCGGAGATCCGGGCTTGGCAAGCACTATACTGCACGAGTGGGCCGAGACCAGGCGTGGAGCGCGGGGGCTCGCGGGCTGCCGCAGGCACACCTGGTGTTTGGGGCGGATTGGAGTGAGCGCGCGGAACGTCTGCGCCGCGGAGAACTGGTTTCGCTGGATGCCAGGCATTACCATGGCGCGGCACCTGAGCCTGGGCGAAACCGCGCCTAAATCGTCGATCCTGGCGCCTATCGAAGTAGCGGGAATCTGGTTCGGGTTCCTGGGCTTTGAGGATTACCGGCGCGAGCGGGAATGGAGCGAAGCCGAACGGGAAGCGTTCCGCTCGGCGGCCCGCATGTTGGGCGCATCCATGACGCGGCAGAGAGCGCAGGAGTACGTGGACAATATTCTGCGTTCCATGGAAGAATCCCTGCTGGTGATGGATGACGAGTTGCAGATCCGGCGTGTCAATCCCAGCGCGCTGCGAATGCTGGGCTATCGCGAAGAAGAGCTGATCGGCCGGCCGGCGCGGCAAGTGATCCTGGAGCGCGAAGCGCCCGCCCGGCGCAGCGCGGTGGAACGCACCTATCGCACCAAGACCGGCCGCACGATTCCGGTGCTGTTCTCTTCGGCCGAAATGCGCAACGGTTCGGGCGCACTCGAAGGGTATGTGTGGCTGGCCCAGGACATGACCGAGCTGAAGCGGGTACAAGGGGAACTGGTGCGCGCCAAAAACGCAGCCGAAGAAGCCAATCTGGCCAAGAGCAGTTTCCTGGCAAACATGAGCCACGAGTTGCGTACGCCCCTGAACGCGGTCATCGGTTACAGCGAGATGCTGCAGGAAGTGGCGGCGGAGCGCGGCGATGAGGACTTGCTGCCGGATCTGCGCCGCATCCGGTCGGCGGGCAAGCACCTGCTGGGCCTGATCAACGACGTCCTGGATCTCTCCAAGATCGAAGCGGGGAAAGTGGATCTGTGCATGGAGAGCCTGGCCGTGCTGCCGGTGATTCACGATGCCGTCAGCACCATCCACCCGCTGGTGGAAAAGAACGACAACCGGCTGGAAGTGGAGTGCCAGGAACCGCTGGGCGCCATGCTGGCGGATCATACGCGGGTGCGGCAGGTGTTATTCAACCTGCTGAGCAACGCCTGCAAGTTTACCGAGCACGGTCTGATCCGGCTGGAAGCGAAGCGGGTGAAGCAGGATGGCTCCGGCTGGGTGGAGTTCCGCGTGACGGACACCGGCATCGGGCTGAGCCGCGAGCAGTTGGACAGGCTCTATAGGCCATTCGTGCAGGCGGATGCCTCGACTACGCGGAGATTCGGCGGTACAGGCCTGGGGCTGGCGATCAGTTGGCAATTCTGCCAACTGATGGGCGGCGCCTTGAGCGCGGAGAGCGAATTAGGAAAGGGATCGGCTTTCACCGTGCGGTTGCCCGGCGATGGCGCGGTAGAGCCGTACCCGGAACTACGACGCTGTTGGTGGCCGGGCGGGAGAGGCGCGCCGTGCATGCCTAGAATCCTGCTGATCGAAGACAACGAGTGGAGCCGCGACATGCTGGCGCGGCGGCTGCGCGGCGTGGATACCAGGTCATCCTGGCGGCCGATGGCCAGCGCGGAATCGTCATGGCGCAGATCGCAGTCGCCGGATTTGATCGTGATGGATATGAGCCTTCCGGAGATCGACGGATGGGAAGCCACGCGCCGCCTGAAGGCCGACCCGGCCACGCGCGCGATCCCCATCCTGGCACTGACCGCGCATGCCATGGCCAGCGACCGGCAGAAGGCCATGGACGCGGGTTGCGACGACTATCACACCAAGCCGGTAGATTTTGAGAGCCTGGTGCGCAGCATCGAAGGCATTTCTTGAAGCGCGCCACGACCAAGCGCACGCGCGGCGGCTTGATCCTCACCGCGGTGGAGCCCGCAGTGATCGGAGAACCGCAATTGTGACCAGTACACAAGACCACTCCTGTTGGTGGACGACGACCCGACCAACCAGGATCTGCTGTCCCGCCGTCTGAAAAGGGCCGGCTACACCACGGAACTGGCGGGCAGCGGATATGAAGCGCTGGATGTGCTCGCCCGCACGGGAAGTGGAGTTGGTCCTGCTGGATAGTATGATGCCCGGTTTGAGCGGCATCGATTTGTTGCGCCAGCTCCGCCAGCGGTTCTCTCCTGCCCGGCTGCCGATCATCATGGTGACGGCGCTAGGCGAGAGCGAGCGGGTGGTGGAGGCGCTTGAACCTGGGGGCTAACGACTACATTTCGAAGCCCGTTGACTTTCCGGTGGCGCTGGCGCGCATCAAAGCGCAGCTCGAGCGGAAGCGCGCCGAAGACGCCCTGCGCGAGAGCGAAGAACGCTACGCACTGGCTGCGCGCGGCTCCAACGACGGCCTCTGGGACTGGGACCTGGAGACGGAGCGCGTCTTTTTCTCGGCCCGCTGGAAGGCCATGCTGGGCTACGAAGAAGCCGAAATCGGCGACGGCCCCGAAGAGTGGCTGTCGCGCGTGCACAAGGAAGACCGCGCCCGGCTCCAGGCCGAATTGACCGCCCACTGGGAAGCCACCGCCAGCCGGGAATGCGCCATCGAGCATCGCATGCTGCATAGCGACGGCTCCTACCGCTGGATGCTCAGCCGCGGCGTCGTGCAGCGCGATGAACAGGGAAAAGCGGTCCGCATGGCGGGATCGCAGACCGATATCACCGGCAGCAAATCGTTCGATCCGCTGACCGGCCTGCCTAACCGGACGCTCTTCAACGAGAGGTTGACGGCTTGTCTGGAGCGGGTGGCGGAGGACCCAGGCATCCGTTTGCCGTGCTCTTCCTGGATCTGGACCGCTTCAAAGTGATCAACGACAGCCTGGGTCACATCGCCGGCGACGAATTGTTGATCCACGTGGCGCAGCGCCTGCGGGCGGCGGTTCGCAACCCGCCGCCGGGATGCCGCGACGCCAAGCACGATCTGATTGCCCGGCTGGGCGGCGACGAATTCGCCATACTGCTCGAGAACGTAGACGCCGAGGGGGCCATCCGGATTGCGGACCGTATCCAGGAATCGATCCACACGGCGTTCAAACTGGAGACCCGGGAAGTGTTCACTACGGCGAGCATCGGCATTGCCCCCGGCAACCCGGGCTACGCGCACGCCGGCCGAGATCCTGCGCGACGCGGATACGGCCATGTACAAAGCCAAGTCGCTCGGCAAGGCGCGCTTCGAAGTTTTCGACGCCGCCATGCGGGCCCAGGCGGTGGCGCGCCTGGAACTGGAGAGCGATCTGCGCCGCGCGGTCGACAACCAGGAATTCGTGCTGTACTATCAGCCGAAGGTCAGCCTGAAGACCAACAAGATCGTGGGCGTGGAGGCGCTGGTGAGGTGGCGCCATCCGGTGCGCGGCATCGTTCCGCCGGACCAGTTCATTCCATTGGCCGAAGAGACCGGCCTGATCGTTCCCATCGGCCTTTGGGTGCTGCGGGAAGCATGCGTGGCGATGCGCCGGTGGCAGGCCGAGTTTCCGGCCGATCCGCCGCTTGAAATCAGCGTGAATGTGTCCGTGCGCCAATTCCACGAACCGGATCTACGGGCTCAGGTGGCCGCCATTCTGGCGGAAACGGAGTTGGATCCCGGCGACGCTGCAACTGGAGATCACCGAGAGCGTGCTGATGGACGATTTGGACTCCGTCGCCACCCTGCTCGACGGGCTGAAAGCGCTGGGCGTGGGTTTGAAGATCGACGATTTCGGCACCGGATACGCCTCGCTGAAGTGCCTGAACCGCCTTCCTTTCGACGTCTTGAAAATCGACCGGTCGTTCGTGGTCAATATGTCGGAGAGAGACGGCACGGGCGACACGGTCCGCACCATCGTGCTTCTGGCGGAGAATCTGGGCATGGAAGTAGTGGCCGAGGGCATTGAGAACCACGACCAGTTGACTGAGCTGCGCACTCTGCACTGCGACTATGGCCAAGGGTTCTATTTTTCGCCGCCGGTCGATTCCGCGGCGCTGGGCGATCTGATCAGAAAGTGGCGGCCGGAAGAAGGCGGATTCTAACGCCTCCAATTATGGTTTCGGCCTGCGGGTAGAGCTTTACCGCGATCTTATCGGGCGAGACCCGCTCCATCACGATGCCCGGCGGCAGGTCCAGATTGTCCGCTCCCACCGGCAGCTCGATCGATCCCGCCTGCTCGCCGCGCATGTTGAAATGCGCCACGATGCGTGTGAGGCTGACCGAATCCATCAGCCAGGCGCTGCCGCGCACTTGCACTTCGAGGCGATCGGATGGCGTCGAGATCTCCATGCCCGACGGCACGCCCACGAATTCCACCGGCACGCCGACTGTGCGGACCGTGGTGCCGCTGGAGAGAAACGATGTGCTCCAGATGGCTGCTGCCAAGCCCAGCGCGGCGAGTTTAACGCCGACGTTCGAGAACAGCGATTGCCGTAGGCGGCTGCCTACGCCGGCGGCCGGGCGCGCGCAAAGCTTCTCCAGCATTTGGGCCAGCTTGCGGTGCGTCGTCTAGGCCGACCATGCGGCGGCCTTCCATCAAGGTCACTTCGGCGCGCTCTTCGGAGACCACCACCACCAGCGCGTCGCAGCGCTCGGAAAGCCCCATGGCCGCGCGATGCCTGGTGCCGTAATAGCTGGGCACCCGCTCGCGCTCGGTCAGCGGGAGAACGGCGCCGGCCTTCTCAATGCGATCGCCGTGCACAATCACCGCGCCATCGTGCAGGGGCGAGGTTTTCTGGAAAATAGACTCCAGAATCTGGGGCGACATCTCGGCTTCGAGCGTGACGCCGTCGCTGACCAGCTCTCCCACCGCATTGTCGCCGCACGATCACGATCAGCGCGCCAACCGAAGCGGCCGCCATGTGGAACGCCGCCTCGCCGATCGCCGCGGCAAGTCTCGGCTAGCCTGGTGGCGGCTTGCCAACGCCAATTGAGGACGCTATCGAGGCGCATGAAGAAGCGCCGCAACTCCGCCTGGAAAACCAGCACCAGCAAAACGATCGTCAGGATGGCCGCGCCTTCGAGCACCCAGCTTGGTGAGCACCAGATCGAAATGCCGCGCTACCAGGGCTCCGGCGTGCAGGCCCACCACCACCAGCGCCACACGCAGCGCGCGCGCCTGCTGCGCCCACCGCAATAGGATATAGAGCGCGGCGGTCAACACCACAAAGTCCACGGCGCTCTGCCATCGCACGAGACTCGGGGAAATCATGTATATCTCAATATCGCCCGATTCCACACCCGATTACAACGCGTTCATCTACAATGCGATCATCGCGCCGCGGCGCGTAACCTCGGGCGGAACGGCTATCGTCATTTCATATCCGGTAATTGCCAGTATTCGGCCCTTTGCGGCGCCACCGATTGCGGCCGTTCCATCATCGAAAATGAAACTGTTCTCACTCCTGTTGGTCATCATTGCCGTTTCTTTACCGCTCTCGGCGCAGACTGCCAGTTTGCGCGGGCAAGTCACGGACGATTCGGGCGCAGTGGTGCCCGGCGCCACCCTCACACTCACCGGGCCATCGGGTCTGACGAAGGTGACGGTCTCGGGCAACGACGGCTCGTACTCCTTCATCGGGTTGCCGCCGGGGAGTTACACGGTGCGCGCAACGGCGCCGGATCTCGACGCAGGCGCAACCGGTGAAAATCGTTTTGAATACCGGCGCGCAGACGCTCGACGTGCGCATGAAAGTCGCGTCGGTGACCCAACAGGTCACGGTTCAGGAAAATGCCGGGCCGAGCGTGAGCACCGATCCCTCCAGTAACTCTACGGCGACGGTCCTGCGCGGTGACGATCTGCAGGCGCTCTCGGACGATCCCGACGACCTGCAATCGGATTTGCAGGCGCTGGCGGGACCATCGGCCGGTCCCGAGGGCGGCGAGATTTTTGTCGACGGATTCAGCGACGGCCAGCTTCCCTCCAAAGATTCCATCCGCGAGGTGCGCATCAACCAGAACCCGTTTTCGCCCGAGTTCGACAAGCTGGGTTACGGCCGCATCGAGATCTTCACCAAGCCGGGCACCGATAAGCTGCACGGCCAGGGCTTCTATAATTTCGGCGACGACATCTTCAATTCGCGGAATCCCTACGCGCAACAGAAAGCGCCCTTTCTGCTGCAGGAATACGGCGTCACGCTCAGTGGGCCGATCAGCAAGCGCGCCTCGTTCTTCCTGGACGTCGAGCGGCGCGCCATCGACAACGGCTCGGTGATCGATGCGGTCACACTCGACCCCGCGACCTTCGCCTGTCAATCCTTACACAGGCGTACTGCTTTCTCCGCAGCGGCGCGTGCGCATCAGCCCGCGCGTGGATTACCAATTGAGCAAAAATAACACGCTGATGTTCCGCTATGGGTTCACGCGCAACGACGTGCAGGATCAGGGCATCGGCAACTTCAACCTGCCATCGCGCGGCTATTACACGCTGGATCAGGATCACACCGTGCAGATCACCGAGACTGCCGTGCTGGGCCCGAGCACGGTGAACGAAACCCGTTTTCAGTTCTACCACATGAATGACGATCAGATCTCCAACAGCCTGGCGCCCGCGCTGCTGGTGCTCGGCTCGTTCGACAGCGGCGGCGCGCAGACGGGCCGGAGCTTCGATGTCGGAGAACTACTATCAACTGCAGAATTACACGTCGATCGTCAAAGGCGCGCATACCTGGAAGTTCGGCGTGCGCATGCGGGGCCAGACCATCGGCGATACATCGCCGGTAAATTTCGGCGGCACGTTTACTTTCGGCGGCGGACTGGCTCCCGAGCTGGACGCCGAAAACCAGGAGGTGCTGGATAGTTCCGGCCAGCCCGTGATGGACGCCGATCACGTCGATCGAGCAGTATCACGCGCACGCTGCTGCGGGTTGCCGGGCGGCGGCGCCACACAGTTCAGCATCGCGGCCGGCAATCCATTTCTGGCGTTGAACCAGGTGGATGCGGGACTCTTCGTGGGCGACGACTGGCGGGTGCGCCCCAATGTGACACTCAGCCTGGGATTGCGTTACGAGACGCAGACCAACATCCACGACTGGCGGGATGTGGCGCCGCGCTTCGGTTTCGCCTGGGCGCCGGGCGCCAACCAGATCAGCCTGCATCCGAAGCTGGTGATCCGCGGCGGGTTCGGCATGTTCTACTCCCGCTTCAATATTTCGAATATGGAAACCGCGGAACGCTATAACGGGATTGTGCAGCAGCAATACATCCTCAACAACCCGAGCTTCTTCCCGAATGTGCCGACCATTGCGCAACTGCTGGCGATGCCCGGCATCCAATCCACGCAGACGATTGAGGAGTTGAGCTCCACGTTGCGCGCGCCGTATATCATGCAGTCCGCCGTGAGCGTGGAGCGGCAGGTGGCCGCCAGTACGACAGTGTCGGTGACTTACGCCAACTCGCATGGGCTGCACATGCTGCGCTCGGAGGAATTGAACGCTCCGGGACCGATTTATCTGATGGAGTCTTCGGGACTCTACAATCAGAATCAGTTGATCGCCAATGTCAATGCCCGCCTGAACTGGAACATGTCTCTGTTCGGCAATTACACGCTGAATCATGCCATGAGTAACACCGATGGAGTGAGCACGTTTCCGGGAAGCCCGTATACCATGGCGGGCGAGTACGGTCCGGCGGCGACCGACATACGCCACCGCGCGTTTATCGGCGGCTCTCTGAACACCAGGTGGAACATACGTATCAGTCCCTTTATCGTGGTGCAGTCGGGAGCGCCTTATAACATCACGATCGGCCAGGATATTTATGGCGACACGCTGTTTAATGCGCGGCCCGGTATTCCCACGGACCTTTCGAAGCCCGGTCTGATCGATACGATGTATGGCTGGCTGGATCCGAATCCCACGCCCGGCGAGGCGATTCTGCCGCGCAATTTCGGCCGGGGTCCGGGCCAGATTACGGTCAATATGCGCGTGGGCAAGACCTTCGGATTCGGTCCGGAGCGCGAAAGCGCGAGCGGCGGGCCGGGCCCCGCGGGCGCAGGCCATAACGCCGGCTTTCATAGCATCTTCTCGGATACTCCCACTTCCAGGCGCTATAACCTGACGCTCTCGGTATCCGCGCGCAACATGCTGAACCATGTGAATGAAGGGCCCATCATCGGTCAGATCACGTCGCCTCTGTTCGGGGAAGCCAACCAGGTGGCGGGGGGGTATGGAGCGTTCCTGGAGACTGCTAACAACCGGCGGTTGGAGCTGCAGATGCGGTTCACATTTTAGCGCTTTAGGCATGTTAGGATCGAAACCTATGAGCAATCCCGTTGTGCATTTCGAGATCGGATGCCGGGATAAGTCCCGCACCGAGGAGTTCTATTCAAAGATGTTCGACTGGAAGCTGGCGCCCATGGGACCAGCGACTATGATCGACACCGGAGGCCTGGCCGGCCACATGACGGAACTGGGCCACGAGCCGTTTCATTACACGACCTTCTACGTGCAGGTGGACGATGTGCAGGCGGCGCTCGACAAGGCGCAGGAACTGGGCGGCCGGATGGTGGTGCCGCCGGTCGAGATACCTACGGGAACCTTCGCGTGGTTTGCCGACCTGGATGGCAATACGGTCGGGCTTTTCAAGCCAAAGGCTTAAGGCTGCCAGTTCAGAATCACCTTGCCGGATTGGCCGCTAGACATCACCTCGAAGCCTTTCTCGAATTCGGTATAAGGGAAGCGGTGTGTGATGACCGGGCTGATATCGAGGCCGGACTGCAGCATGACACTCATCTTGTACCAGGTCTCGTACATTTCGCGGCCGTAGATGCCCTTGACCGTCAACATATTGAAGATGACGGTGCGCCAGTCGATAGCCATCTCGCCATCGGGAATGCCCAGCATGGCGATTTTGGCGCCGTGACTCATGTTGGCCAGCATGTCGCGGAACGCCGCCTGATTGCCGGACATTTCGAGGCCCACATCGAAGCCCTCCGTCATGCCGAGCTTCTTCTGTATTTCGGGTAGGGTGTGCTCGCGGATGTTCACGGCCTCTGTGACTCCCATGGCACGCGCCAGGGCGAGGCGATATTCGTTGACATCGGTGATGACTACGTAGCGCGCACCGGCGTGGCGCGCGACGGCCGCGGCCATGATGCCGATGGGGCCGGCGCCGGTGACCAGCACGTCCTCGCCGAGCACCGGGAAGGACAGCGCGGTGTGGACGGCGTTGCCGAACGGATCGAAGATGGTGGCGACATCGAGGTCGATACCATCGTGATGGCGCCAGATATTGGTCATGGGAAGGGCGATATATTCCGCGAAAGCGCCGGGGCGATTCACGCCAATGCCCTGCGTGTGCGCGCAGAGATGGCGGCGCCCCGCCAGGCAATTGCGGCAGCGCCCACAGACCACGTGGCCTTCGCCGCTGACGATATCGCCGGGATAGAAGTCGGATACGTTGGAGCCGACCTCGGCTATTTCGCCCACAAATTCGTGCCCGATGACCAGGTGGATGGGGATGGTCTTGCGCGCCCAATCATCCCACTTGTAGATGTGCACGTCGGTGCCGCAGATTCCCGCGCGGTGGACGCGAATGAGGACATCGTTGATGCCGATGCGGGGTCTATCCACCTCTTCCAGCCATAGGCCCGGCTCGTTCTTACTTTTGACCAGTGCTTTCATGATTAACCGACTATGGTGTCATATCGATGCTCGGGTACGGGCGGCTGGGGCTGAAAGGCCTGCTGGTACAGAACGTGGGGGATGGCGGGAAGGGCGGCAGTGACGCGCGCGACGGCCTCTTCGAGCATATTGGGCAAGGCTTGGGCGCGCAGGTTGATCACGAGCTCGTGGCGGCGGGCGGGAGACGCGAGCAGGTCGCCTTCCACGGCGGGCTGATCTCCGTTGCGGCAGATGCCCGCGCGGATGTAGCCGGTGGGGGCGCGGTCGAAGATCTTCAAGTGAGCGATGGGCGCATGGACGCGGGTGAGTTCGGCATCCAGAGCTTCGAGCAGCGGACCGACAATGGCGGCGGGCGTTTGGGCCGTTTGCAGGCGCAGCTCGGCTTCCCAGTTGAGCCAGCCTAACGCGGCTTCCGCGGCGGCGTAGCGGGCATAGTCGATATCCAAGAGTTGGCCGCCCGCCCGGAGACGGCCGCTAAGGACTTCATCGATCCACTCGGCTACACTTTGGTTGGTCTGCGCGCTGATGCGGCGGACCGCTCCCTCACGGTCGCGGCTCGGAGTGTCTGGGTAGAGGTCGGACTTCGTGTAGACGACGAGGTCGGCTTCTTCGATTTGTTTCTGGAAGAGGTAGGCCAGCAGCGGATCGGCATCTGGTTGGGCGAGTTCGGCGGCGCGCCGGGGATCGACCAGAACCGAGTACGGCGCCAGGCGGAACTGATGACCGTGGTGTTGTTTCAGAGGCTGCAGCACGGTGGCGGAAAGGTCCGCGCAGCTTCCCACGGGCTCGGCAAAAATGACGTCGGGGTCCACGGCCAGAAGGCTTTGGGCGGCGGCCATGAAGCTGGCGAAGCGGCAGCAGAAGCAGGCGCCGGCGATTTCGCCGGTATCGATGCCGGAGGCCGCGGCCATGCGCGTATCCACGAGGGCGCCGCCTTGATCGTTGGTGATGATGGCGGCGCGCGTGCCGCGCGCGTGGAGCAGGCGCGCGGCGCGCAGGAGCAGCGTGGTCTTACCCGCGCCCAGGAAGCCGCCGGTGAGGACGAGGAAGGGGCGGCGGTCAGGCAAGCAGTACCAACTCTTCTCCTGCGCGGATGGTGATTTCTTCGGCGAATGTGAAGACCGCTCCCTCACGGTCGCGGCTCAGAGCGAGCGGGCGTCCTCGAAGCGTCGCCGTGACAGGCGGCCCGGGCGCGAGGGTGACGCCGCGCAAGGGCAGAATGCCTTCGGCGACCGACAGGGCCACGCGGCGGCGACCGCTATCGACGGCGTGCGTATAAGTTCCCCAAGCCGGCGCGGCCGACCAGAAACAGGAGAATCTTGGTACGTTGAGGCGGGGCATGAGGGACGCGATCTTCTCCCCGCCATGGTAGCGGAAGCCGCTGAGCGCCAGCACGCCGGACCAGGCCGACATGGCGCGCGCGTAATGGTGGCCGCATTCGGCTTCGTCCCATGGATTGCGGCGCTCGCCATCGTAGCGGCGCGCGGCTGTTGTCGAAGACCTCTACGCCCTCGCGCACCATGCCGGCGTAGATCATGGTGGCGGCGGCCTGGTATTCGAGGCCGGTCCAGGCTTCGGCGAAATAGGGGAACGGGACTTCGGGGCGCTTGCCTGTGCCGTAGTCGCAGACCACCAGGGCGGCTTCGTCGTTCAGCACGTAAGTGCGCTGCACGCGAATCATGATCGTAAAGCTGCCGCTTGTAGTTGTAACGCCAGATGGACTTGCAGCGTTTTGCGGATGTGGGCGGGATCGACCAGCGGGCCGAGGCCGGCGACTTCGGCCAGATACTGACCGATCAACTGATCGAGCAGGCAGCCATCGCCGACCTGGTATTCGGGGTTTTCGGTATTCTCCGCGCCCATGTTGCCGACGGTGGCGGGCGCGATCTGGTCCTTTGGGAATGCCGCGGATTTTCTGGATGTAGTATTCGCCGTTGAACAGGTTGGCGTCGATCCACTTGCTGCCGCGATTCGAATAGGCTGGCGATAGTCCGCGGCGGCTTGGTATCGCCCAGCGGCGCGGGCCATCTCTTCGCCGGCGCGCAGGGCGCCCAGATAGTAGATGCCGCACAGCGGATTGGGGCCGTAGAACTCGACGTCGTAGGTGTTGTGCTGCACGCCTTCCAGCACGCCGTCGCGCTCGGCATCCCAGCCGCCGGGGACCCAGGCGAACTCGATGGCCTTCTTGAATGCGCGGCCACATGTCGCGCAGCCAGGCGGTGTCGCCGGAGAGGCGCCAATCGAGGTAGGCTTGCATGATCTGGCCCATCTGGCCGTCGGCGGCGGCGAAGCCGAAGCGCTCCTTGCCGTCGGGAAGCAGTTGGCGGAAGCGCATGGCGCCCTGCTCGTCTTCGGAGAAGCCGAAGGCGGCTTTGCGCAGCGAACGGGCGAGAGTGGGGAAGAGATGCGGCGGTGGCGGTCTCGTAATTCCAGACGTGCGTGCAGTTGCCGAAGCAGCAGCCGCGATGATCGTTGGAGCCTTCGAAGCCGTGGAATTCGCCGTCGGCGGTGCGGAAGCAAGTCTGGGTGACGAGGGTGGAGAGGTTGGACGATGGCGGCGTCGCTGCACGGCGGGCGGGATGGTGCTCTCGCGCATGGCGGCGGCGAAGCGGCGGGTCGTGCTTTCGAGATCGGGCAGTTTGGCGGCGGCGTATTCGGCGGCCTCCCAGGCGCCGGCGAAGCGCGTGGCAGTAATGATTGCCGATGATGGTGTTCTCTTCGCCCTTGGGCGCGGTCCAGCCGCGACCAGGCGGGCGTGCGATTGGGGAAGTGCCAGGCCAGCAGGAAGGTGTAAGCGGCTTCGGCGCCGGGCGCGATCTCCTGTTGCAGGCACAGCGAGCCGATGGGTTTGCGGTTGCGGGGCTTCGGGGCCGAGCAGGCCGTCGGCGGAGAAATCGTCCCAGAAGAGCAGCGGGCTGGTCCACCATTTGGCGTCGATCCAGCCGCGCAGGTAGGTGAGCTTGCCCTCGGGGTTGACGAGGCAGAGGGCCAAGCGTGCCGGCTTGCGGATCGCTCGCGGGCATGCCGGGGTTGCTCATCAGAAGACCCTTCAAGCCGGCCGATTCGCGGTATTCGTTGAGGCGATGTTCGCCGGGCGAATGCTGCGCGGGGTCCTGGTAGCCCGCGCCGATGGGATTGTCGATGGACCAGGCGATGGAAACGGTGGCAGGCGTCGCGTCCGGGATTGTGGACGCGGTAGCGCAGGATGGCGACGGGCAGGCCGGAATCGTCGGCGTCCAGCGGGATGAAGGGGCTGAAGGCTTCGAGCGAGACGTCGACGGGCAGGCGGGAATCGCGGAAGGCGATTTGGGCGAGGGGGAATTCGCCGGTGAAGGTGGCGCCTTCGAGGCGCGTGAGGCCGGGCGCGTTCTTGGAGCCGAGGCCGTCGGGGCCTTCGTAGGGCGGCATGAGGCGCGCTTCGAGCACGTGCGCGACAGGCTTGCGGCTGCCGGCCTGCGCCCAGATGGAGGCGAAGGCGTATTCGGGTGAGCGGCCTTTGTCGGGGCGGTTGAAAATCTCCCAATCGCGAAGCTGGCCGCGTCCGCCGAGGCTGATGCTGCCCGTGCCGATGCCGCCGAGGGGCATGGCCAGCATGGCAAGCTGGCGGCCGGTGTAGATGCGCGGGTAGCGCATGGAGGATCGGGGGAGGGTGACTGGGGCGACGGGCTTCGGCGCGGGGGTGGCGGCGGGGGGTGTTTGGGCGGCGGCTTGGGCATCGCCTTTTGCCAGGGGGGCGCCGGCGAGGGCGACGGTTTTCAGGAATCCGCGGCGGCCGGTGGGTGGATTTTCAGGCATTTTGTGCTACTGTATCTCCTTTCATAACATAGGGTTGAGCCAGATTGGAAAAGCAGACCCATTTTTTGAAATCTGGGGGTGTTTGGGCGGGAGTTTGGGCGGCGGCGGGGACACCGGCTAGGGCGATGATTTTCAGGAATCGGCAGCGGCCGGCAGGTCGATTTTCAGGCATTTTATGCGAATGTATCTCCTTTCGTAACATAGGGTTGCGCGAGATTGGAAGAGCAGACCCATTTTCGAAATCCCGAACGAGCGATTGGCGATCTGCGGCAATGAAGTAACCTCAAGACGATCCTAACACGGCGGCGGTGCGGGTTCGGGGTCTTTGGGGTCCGGCGAGTTTTGTTTTCAGAGACTTGGAGGATGGCGCGCCATGTTACCGTGAGAATCCCCGGACAAGGGCGTGAGAAGGGCCGGCGATGGATCTTACCTCAATCGTGCTCGATCTAACCAGCGAGATCGCCGACGCGTTGCAGCCGTGGACGTGCCCCCATTGCCGCCGCACCATCAAACCGCCACTCACGCAAGCGTTGAGCGAGCGCCCACAGCAATTCGTGTGCGAGAAGTGCGCCAAGGCGACGGCGTTTTAAGGCCGGACGTTTGCTCAGCGCGTATTTTCCTGTATCTTTGGCGTTATTCTGAAAGGTAGGAGCCGACCCATGGAAGTGCAGTTCACCCCTGAAGTACAGGCGAAACTTGACCAGATGGCCCGCGACGCCGGCAGGCAGCCCGCCGAGGTTATTGAGGATGCGGTAGTCGGTCTTTATGACGAGCTCGCCTATACGCGGGAAATGCTTGATCGACGCTACGACGAAATGGAAAGCGGCAAGGTGCAGGGCATCGACGGCGAGGAAGCCTACCGGCGCTTGATGGAAAAAACCCAAGCGCGACGGCAGCGCCCGGCATGAGCGGCTATACGCTCCATTCGGAAGCGTTCAATGATCTTGATGAAATTCGCGCCTACATTGCCGAGGATGACCCCGACGCGGCCGACCGGATGATAACGGCAATCTTCGACCGTATTCGGTCCCTGGTGGGGCTTCCCGATCAGGGCTACCGCCGCCCCAATCTCACGTCACGCCCTCTGCGCTTTGCCCTGGTGTACGAATACGTCATAGCGTACGCGCCCGAAACAACGCCGTTGCGCGTTTTGGCGGTGTTCCACGGACGGCGCAGCCCGCGCGTGATGGCCGCGATCTTGAGAGGCAGGGAGTAGCTGCTACGACAAGGCGCGGGTTTCCCGAAATCGCTTGAAACAAGTCATGCCGATTGTGTCACAAGGCCAATGGACAGATGATGAACGCGTTTCCATGCATTCCAGTACCGCGACGCACGACGACCGGCAATGACAAAAACAACTTGCCGACAAAGGAGATATGATCCATGTTTCGGGAGGATTGGAAGCATGAAGCTTTTTTGGTTCCCACTCGCGACTTTATTTCTCTCGAGCGCACTTGCCCAACATCCTGACCCGTTGCCCGTTCCGGGCAGCAAGCCCCAACCAGTTGAGGCGCGTGTTGGTGGTCATCGTGTTGGCGAAACGTTTGAGGAGTGGCTAGCCATAAACCAACTGGATATTGCCGATATCTGCCGAAAGCATACCCGCAGCGAAAGCAGAACGATGGATTTCAAGGCCGTGTGCAGAAGGCTTGAAGATATAGGAACACCGGACGCGGAGCGTTCTTTTTGGGCGATGAGGCCATTAAACAAGCATTCCGTTGGGTCTTCATGGACGGACATTTAGCAGAGGTATCCGCTGAATACCCGAAGCCAGATACGGAACAGCAGGTCGCTTTCCTCCAGCAGGCGTACGGAGTGCCTACGAAAACAGAGACGACGGCCTACCAGAATGCCTATGGTGCAAAATGGGATTGTCTCCAGGTGCGCTGGGACATGCCAGATGGTGCAGTGATCTTAGCATCGGAGTCGATCAAGAACCTTCCAGAACCGGTACGCTGGCTTACGGTCACGTTCATCTCCAAAGATAGAGTAGAGTCAATGATTCGACAGGGCCAAAAGCCGAATCCGTATGTGCACTAAAGACCTTCCCAATTGCAATCTGCCATATACGCACCTTCAGGCAATACCACGCAGCCACGCAGCCGGCGGCAACACTGGCCGTCTTGTTATATTCAGACTGGAACAGTAATGACTTCTGTAGCGTTTCGACTACTCAAGAAGGTCGCGAAACGTGGTGAGCTTTCACTCAAGGACGCGATTGAGTTTCCTAAAGCACCACTGGACCATACTGCTCAGTATCCGCTCGCGCTGTTGATCGAGGAAGGTTATCTCGGTTCGACGCTCGATCATCAGCCTCCAGCTGGAGCCGAAAAGAGCCGAGAGTATTCTCTAGCGGTTTCCCTTCACATGTTCACCCTTCCGAAAGACAGCGGCGGCGTAGTTCACTATCACGGTGTTCCGTGGCCGCACGGTGTCCGGTCGAGCGGCAATGTGGACCCGGACCGGGAGCGAGTTTTCTTGAAGGCGAAGGGCGCGCTTTACTTGGACCAGATCGCACAAAAACGCTGGGATCGTTTCTGGGCGTTTCTTTCAGGGGCCATCGCGGGCGTTATCGTGGGACTAGTTTTAGCGAGCTTGAGGAAGAAACTCGGTCTCCCGTGATCAAATGTTTCACAAAGGGTCCTTTGGTGAACCGCATTCTGCGTTGCAAATCGGTCTGGTATAGAGCAATATCCACCACGGCGTACGGCGCCGGGCCAATGTTCCACCATGACCAGATCGCGCAAGTTGGTTGAAGTAGAAAGGTACGAAAACCTTGTTCGCAAAGTGTGCCGGGATGCTGTGCAAAGCCCTATAGGGACGTATCTTCTAATGGAACGGTACGCCTATATCAACGGTTTTGACTGGTCCGGTGTCGCTCTGCTCGCAGGAAATATCGGGTACTCGGAATGCTGGCCTTGGCCGTCGAAGGCATGCGCACATTCAAGGACAACTGGACAGAAGTTTACCTGACCATCTCGGACGAGATGGAAAACCAGTTGCTCTAAAGGGGGTCAAACCTGCCCCGCTTAACTCGCAAGAACTTCATCTCCCGGAATGGGCTTCACCCTGCCGCTTTCCAAATCGTCGTAGCGGCGGTCAAGCGTGTGCCGCGTGAAAGCGAGGTCTTCGAAAAAATCGGCCAAGACGGTTTCGACCGGCTTATCGCTGGGGCGTCCAGTGTCCCGCGCCATCTGCTCAAGCTTCGTCTGTACGTCGGGGGCGAAATGCACTTCAATGGCCGGTTCCTTCCTTTTTAGAATAACGCTGTTACCTTTAGCGCGCCGGGGCTGTGGAAGATCGCTTGTCTGAACGGATACCGCGGCCTACATCTCCAGAATCACGGGCATGATCAGCGGGCGTCTGGAAGTTTCCTTCACGATATAGCGCTTCAGATCCGCGCGGATCTTTTCCTTGATTACGCCCCAGTCGGTCTTCTCCTCGCGGTTGGAGGCCTCGAGCGTTCGGGCTACTACTTGCCGGGCGGTCTGCATGAAGTCCGATCCGTCTTCGGCCAGCGCGAAGCCGCGGCTGACGATTTCCGGCAAGCTCTCCATGCGGCCCGTCTGGCGGTTGATGGCGATGATGGGCAGCACGATGCCGTCTTCAGAAAGATGCCGGCGGTCGCGGATCACCACCTCTTCGACCACTTCATCCACGGAGCCCGAATCGATGCACACGCGCCCGACCGTCACTTTGCCGGCCCTGCGCGCGCCGTGATGGTCGATCTCCAGCACGTCGCCCGATTCCATGATAAACGTCTCTTCCAGGCCGGAGGCGCGCAGGTGCTCGGCCAGACGGCCGTGCTTGGTCAACTGGCGGAACTCGCCGTGGATGGGCATGAAGTAGCGCGGACGCACCAGGTTGAGCACCAGCTTCATCTCTTCCATGCTGGCGTGCCCGGAGACGTGCACGGGAGGATTCATACTGCCATACAAGACGTCGGCGCCGCGCCGCGCCATGTGGTCGATCATGCGGAAGATGGCTTTCTCGTTGCCCGGAATAATGCGGGCGCTGAGCACCACGGTATCGCCCTTCTCGACCGAGATGTGCTTGTGATTATCGACAGCCACACGGGAAAGCGCCGACATCGGCTCGCCCTGGGTGCCCGAGAGCAAGACCGTCACCTTTTTTGGATTGGCGGCCATGGCGTCCTGCGGCCGGATCAAGACACCATCCGGAATGTCTATCAACCCGAGGGAGTGGGCGATTTCGCTGACCGTGGTCATGCTGCGCCCAACTATCGCCACTTTGCGGCCAAATTGCGCCGAAAGATCGAGCACCAGTTGGATGCGGTGAATGGAGGAGCTGAAACAGGAAATCATCAGGCGCCCTTCGGCGCGGCTAAAAATGTCCTCCATACGCGGCTGGACGGCGCGCTCGGATTCCGTGTAGCCCGGCCGGTCGGCATTGGTCGAGTCGGAAAGCAGCAGCAGGACACCGCGTTTGCCGTACTCGGCCAAGGTGTGCAGGTCGAACAACAGGTTGTCTGTGGGGGTCGGATCCACCTTGTAATCGCCGGTGTGAATGATGACACCGAGCGGCGTGGTGATGGCCAGCGCGACCGCGCTCACGATGGAGTGAGTGACGTGGATGAACTCGATCTTGAATGGACCGATCTCCAGTATTTGCTGGGGCTTGATTGTGATTAGATGGGGTTCTTCTTCAAGCTCATATTCTTCCAAGCGCCGGCCCACCAGGGCCAGTGTGAAGGCGGTCCCATAGACAGGGATGTTGATTTCCGAGAGGAAATAGGGAACCGCGCCGATGTGGTCTTCGTGGCCGTGGGTGAGCACCAGGGCCTTCACTTGCGACTGATTCTCTTTCAGAAAGGTCAGGTCGGGCATTACCAGGTCGACGCCGAGCAGTTCGTCTTCCGGGAACATCATGCCAGCGTCGATTACGATGATTTCTTCGCCAAAGCGGATAGCGGTCATGTTCATTCCGAACTCGCCCAATCCGCCGAGGGGTATTACTTGTAGTTTTTGTTCAGACATTAATAGGTCTCTTTTAAAGTAACAGCCGCAAAACGGCGCGTGGGCAGTTATTTGACGGAATTCAGGCGCCCACGCGCCTTTGCGGCCAAAATTATCGATATCCAGCGGCTTGCAGTTCAAACAGTTCCGCGTAACGGCCGCCCAGGGCCACCAGTTTCTCGTGCGTGCCTTGCTCGCGAACCTGGCCGTTTTCGAGAACCAGGATGCGATCGGCCATGCGCACAGTCGAAAATCTATGGGAAATCAGCACGGCCATGCGGTCCTTGGTCAACTCGGAGAAGCGGCGGAAAACCTCGTACTCGGCGCGCGCATCCAGAGTGGCGGTAGGCTCGTCGAGGATCAGCAATTGTGCGTCGCGCATATAAGCGCGGGCCAACGCAAACTTCTGCCATTCGCCGCCGGACAGATCCACGCCGCCATCGAAGCGACGGCCGATCATCTGATCGTAACCGTTGGGCAATTTGCCGATCACCTGGAACGCCATGCTTTTCTGCGCGGCGGCTTCGATGCGAGCCTGGTCGGCAAGAGCTTCTATTTTGCCAAATCCAATGTTTTCTTTAGCAAGAAGCTCATATCGCATGTAATCCTGGAATATGACGCCGATCTCGTGGCGCAGGGCTTCGACGTCGTATTCGCGAAGGTCGACACCGTCCAGCAGGATTTCGCCAACAGTCGGATCGTAAAGCCGCGCGAGCAGCTTTACTAAAGTGGTTTTGCCGGCTCCGTTTTCTCCGATAAGCGCAATTTTCTCTTGTTTTTCCAGGCGGAAATTGATGTGCTCGACGACCATGCGCGAGGATCCCGGATAGGCGAAACCGACGTTCCGGAATTCAAAGCCGGAGCGGATGGGGCGCGGCGCCGGTAAGGCTCCCACCAGGCTGCGGATAGAAGGCTCCATTTCAAAAAACTCGAACAGGTCTTTCAGGTACAGGGCTTGATCGGAGATGTCGGTGAAGCTTTGCAGGATCTTTTCGATGTACATGCGGGAGCGGGAAAAGGCGCCGGTGAGGAAACTGAACGTCCCGACTGAAATGGCGCCTGCCAGCGTGCGGATGAGAACCACTGCGTAAGCGCCATAATAGCCGCCGGTCGAGATGAGATTCAGCAGGAATCCGACGCTTGCGCGCTTTACGGCAACAGTCTTATTTTCCGCGTAGATACGATCGGAAACATCACGGTATCGTTCAGCCAGGTGGGGTCCCAACCCGAAGATCTTTACTTCTTTGGCGCTCTGGCTGGATGCCCCCAGCAAACGGAGATAATCGAGCAGGCGGCGCTGCGGCGTCCAGCGGTACAACACGGAGTAGGCGAGCGCGGTGAAGTGGGTCTCACCGAGGAACGCGGGAATCACGGCCGCGACGAGCAGGACCATCAGCCAGGGGGAAAAGACGACCAGACCGGCAGAGAGCGAAATCAGGCTCAGGGTGTCCTGGGCTACGTTCAGGACCGCCGCGAGAAGACCAATGCGTCCAGTGGTTTGGCGGCGTGCGCGCTCCAGTTTGTCGTAGAAGACCGGATCTTCAAAGGAAGCCAGATCCAGCTTGGTCGCATGTTCGATCAGCCGCACGCTGATGCGATTGGTGAAACGATCGCCGAGCAGGCTATCGGCCAGTGAGTTGGCCCGCGACAGCAAGTCGCTAAGGACGGCCAGCCCCAATTCCAGGGCCACGAGTTTCCAGATGTTCCGCGCATCCCCGTTTCCGCGCTTAATCCAGCCCACCACGCCGTCGAGGATGAGTTTCGAGACCCAGAGCATCGCTAGCGGGATGAGGGCGCGTACGAGGCGCAGTAGGGTGGTGACCAAAACCAGGGCCGGGCTGGTATCCCAAACCATCCCCAGCAGCGGACGAATATTCCGCAGAGAGGCCAAGCGCGTACGCCAAGTGGCGTCGGCATCGGGCCTGCGGGGGATGGGCGGGTGCATTAGATTTTAGTTTAGCAGCGGGGAAGGGGCAGCGAGTGAAATCCACGCAATTCAGATCTTGGGCTTCAAGGTAGGCCTGGCTTTCCGCGTGTGATAGGCGTAGGCACCGGCGATTTCGTGCCGACGATGGGAGTGGAATCCGGAGAAAGCCGCGCCGGTTGGCGCACTGTACATGCGGAGTCCTTTCCTGTGGAGATCGGAAGAACGGGTTCTCGAAAGAAGCACAAGAGCCTCGATTGGGAAAGCCCGGTTCACGGCCGGGCCTTCCAGTCAAAGCGGAAAGGAGGGTTAACTAATGATCAAATTGCTAGTTGTACTGCCGTTGATCGGCAGTTTCACGATTATTATCGTTTGGCACCGCAAGGGCCAGCGGTAACGACCGAGCAGGATCGGGGGTCCGTCCCCCCGGTCCTGCTACTAGCATACTCCAAAATGCCGCCAAGTTCAAAGCATTTCCGGCAGCTGGGCTTAAGCCCCGCGCGGACTAAATTCCGAGCCACAAATAGAAATGCTCACCCCGAGGGGTGAGCATCTATTTTTCCCCTGTTCTACGAGGGGGATGTTCGATGGGAGAATCAGTTTCGACGGAATCGCAACTCCGCCAAAAACCTTTGGTAGTTGGATCTTATGGCTGTGCGGGCTGCAAGTCAAGGAAAAATCCGAGTGAAATTTTTGGGCTGTAATTGGTGGCAGATGAGATATTTACAGGATTTCCACATTTCCACAGCCAGTGTGCGAAAACGGAAAATCGGATAGTTTTGACCTAATGATTTACTTCTAACGTTCTGTCACGCGGTACTTTAGCGATCACTCAGGTGGAGCACGGTCATGGCGTCGGCCTCCTGGCCTCGCCCGCCGCGGCGCAGGAAGAGCCGGACACCGCCCACGGCCAGCCCTCCGACGGTCGAGAAGCAAAGCAGTATGCCAATCAAAATAAAGGCATTAATCACCAGGTTGCCGATGTTATCGCGGCGCGTGTTGACGCGTTCGTCGAGGGTAATGTCCGCCTGGTAGCGGACCAGCGAGAGCAATCTCTCGGCGGCGTCGGCATCCGGCGGCGACAAAATAACCGCCACCAGGGGGCCGCTGCGCTTGACCATGGCGCTCCCGATCTTTTGAAACTCGGCCGTCTGCTGCCGGGCGATCTGGGGCGTGGGGTAGCTGAATATGGCCAGTCTCAACTCGCCGCCGGGCGCCTGGAACGCGCCAAGCTGGGCCTCCGCGGAGAGATGAAAGGCGGCTGTGGACGGAGGAATGCCCGGATCGAACCTTTGCAGGCTGGCGGGGCCTTCGATGTAGCGCTCCGAATTCGGCACCAGGTTTTCGAGCGGCAGGTAGCCCATCAGCGACGGCAGCGGGGAGTTATCCACCTGCTTCAGCCCTTCGACGACCTGCGTCAGGAGTGCGGCGGTGGGGCGAAAGCCTTCAAAACGAAGCACGTAGTTGCCGTGGGCCAGGAGCGTAAGGGTGTCCGTTTCGGCGGCCAGTTTGGCAACAGCCGATGGTTTGGAATCCGCCGGACGAAGCCACTCGAAGGCGCCCAGTGCGCCGGTGGGGTCCTGGAAGCGCCAGGCTGTAGCGGTGAATTTCTGGCCGGAATCTTCGTAATGGGCCTGTTCCCCTTCCTTGAATCCATATTCGTCCCAGATGGCCTGGTCGGCCGTGGGGGTGACGCCAATGGCGGACACGCGATGGAAAGTGGCCAGCGGATCCGGCCAGATGGCTGCGCCGGCCAGGGTCGGCAGGAGCAGCAGAAGCGCGGCCGAGACCGGTCTTAAGCACCGTGACATTTTTTGTATTTCTTTCCGCTGCCGCATGGGCATGGGTCGTTGCGCCCCACCTTATCGCTGTTGACCACCTGCTTATTGCCGGTGGACGAGCCGTCGCCGCCCACGAATTGCAGTTCCGCCAGTTCCTTGTCTTTGTCGCGCTGGATCTTCTTGGTTACATCCTGGATGGCGGCCTGGGCGGCGCGCTTCTGTTGCTCCGGCTGCTGGCCGTCCTCCTCTTCTTCGTCGTCTTCATCGGTGGGGAACGGCAGCATGGGCGCGTTCCGCTCCAGCCCCGGCTCGCCGCGCTGCACTTGCAGGAAGAACAGGTAGCGGAGGGTCTCGTCTTCGATGCGGTCCATCAATTCCTGGAAGAGGATGTAGGATTCCTTCTTGTACTCGACCAGGGGATCCTTCTGACCGTAGCCGCGCAGATGGATGCCTTCCTTCAGATGATCCATGGAAAGCAGGTTGTCTTTCCATTGATCGTCGATGACCTGGAGCATGATGATGCGCTCGGTCTGGCGCATGGTGTCCGGCCCGACCAGATCTTCTTTCTCCTGGTATTTCTGCGCGAGACGGTCGAAGACGGCGTCTTCGACCTCCTGCCGGTTCATGTTGGCGAATTCGGTGGTTTCGAGCTTGCAACCGAATTGGCTGAGCACGTCGGTCTTCAGTCCAGCCATGTCCCACATATCGGGATGGGTGTTCTGAGGGCAGCGGATGTCCATATACTGCTGCACCAGGCCGCGGACCATTTCCATGATCCGTTCCTTTTCGTCGGCGCCCTCGAGCAACTGGCGGCGCATACCGTAAATGGCCTGGCGCTGTTTGTTGTTGACGTCGTCGTATTCGAGCAGGTGTTTGCGGGATTCGAAGTTCTGCGCCTCCACGGCTTCCTGCGCCTTCAGGATGCGCTTGGTAATGAGCTTCGACTCGATGGGCACGTCCTCTTCCATGCCCAGGCGGAGCATCAAACGCTGCATGCGCTCGCCACCGAAGATGCGCATCAGATCGTCTTGCAGCGAAAGATAAAAGCGGGAGCTGCCGGGATCGCCCTGGCGGCCGGCGCGGCCACGCAACTGGTTATCGATGCGCCGCGACTCGTGCCGCTCCGTGCCCAGAATGTGGAGGCCGCCGAGGGCCACCACCTCATCGTGCTCGCGGTCGGTCTGTTCCTTGTAACGGGCCAGCATGGCGGCCCATTCGCCCTTGGGCATGGTGTCGGGGTCCACGGCCTGCTTGCGCGCCGCTTCGCGCGCCATGAACTCGGGGTTGCCGCCCAACAGAATATCGGTGCCGCGGCCGGCCATGTTGGTCGAGACCGTGATGGCGCCCTTGCGGCCGGCCTGCGCCACGATTGCCGCTTCGCGCTCGTGATGCTTGGCGTTCAAGACTTCGTGCTTGACGCCCATGCGCCGGAGCATGCCGGAAAGCCGCTCGGATTTTTCGACCGAGATGGTGCCCACCAGCACAGGCTGCCCGCTGGTCTGAAGGGTCTTGATCTCTTTGGCGGCGTTGCGGAACTTCTCTTCCTCGGTGCGGTAGACGATATCGGGAAACTCTTTGCGCACCATGATTTGGTTGGTGGGGATAACGGTGACATCCAGGTTGTAGATCTTCTGGAATTCGGCCGCTTCGGTTTCCGCCGTACCGGTCATGCCGGACAGCTTCTTGTACATGCGGAAATAGTTCTGGAAGGTGATGGTGGCGAGGGTCTGATTTTCGCGCTCGATCTTGACGCCTTCCTTGGCTTCCACGGCCTGGTGCAGGCCATCGCTCCAGCGGCGCCCGGGCATGAGGCGGCCGGTGAATTCATCCACAATGATGACTTCATCCTGCCCGGTGGCGTCGTTGCGCTTGACCACGTATTCGCGGTCGCGCTGATAGAGCGCGTGGGCTTTCACGGCCTGCTCCACGTGATGCTTCCACTCGATGGTGGCGATATCGTAGATATTCGGAAGGCCCAGGAGGCGGGCGGCTTTATCGAAACCCTCTTCGGTCAGCGCGGCGGAGCGGTGCTTTTCGTCGACGGTATAGTCGCCGGTGGTATATTTTTCGCCGGGTTCCTTGCCTTCGATTTCCTCCCCGCGCATGAGCTTGGGGATGATGCGGTTGACCTTGAAATACTTGTCGGTGGATTCCTCGCTGGGACCGGAGATGATGAGCGGGAGTGCGCGCCTCGTCGATCAGGATGGAATCCACTTCGTCGACGATGGCGTACTGATGGCCGCGCTGGACACAGTCTTCCAGGCGGAACTTCATGTTGTCGCGCAGGTAATCGAAGCCGAACTCGTTGTTGGTGCCGTAGGTGATGTCGGCGTTGTAGTTGTCCTGCCGTACCCGGTCGTTTTCGAGGTCGTGGACGATGACGCCGACGGTGAGGCCGAGGGCGCGGTGGATCTTGCCCATCCATTCGGCGTCGCGGTGGGCCAGGTAATCGTTGACGGTGACGATGTGGACGCCTTTGCCTTCGAGCGCGTTGAGGTAAGAGGGCAGGGTGGCGACCAGGGTCTTCCCTTCCCCGGTCCGCATTTCGGCGATCTTGCCGCGATGCAGAACGATGCCGCCGATCAACTGCACGTCGAAGTGGCGCATGTTAAGGAAGCGGCGGCCGGCTTCGCGCACGGTGGCGAAGGCTTCGATGAGCAGGTCGTCGAGGGTGGCGCCCTGGGCCAGTTTTTCCTTGAATTCGATAGTTTTGGCGGAGAGATCGATATCGGAGAGCTGCTCGAAGGCGGGGGCCAGCTCGTTGATGGCGTTGACGAGGGGCTGAATGGCCTTGATTTCGCGTTTGTTTTTGGTGCCAAAGATCTTGGCCAGGACGACATCAATCATAGAGAGGTCTCGTTACAGAGATCCGCTGTTTATATGATAGCGCGGGTGAGTGATGGGGGGAAATGCTCGACAGGCGGTAGGCCTAAAAAGAGAGGCATGACCGCGCTTTTCGCACGTCCTTATATGCAATGCATATGCAATGCGTTATTGCTGTTGCGGTATTGCTGTTGCGGTATTGCTTGACTGATGTCGGGTTTTTGTATATACTAAGTGTCGGGTTTTTGTAAGGGTTTCCATGCGTCGGCCGAAGACATTGCGCGAGAGGATTGAGAGCCGGATCGCCCGGAAGCGCGGCGAGGACGTGTTCCTGCCGCGGGAGTTCCGGGATCTCGGCGGCGAGGATCAGGTTCTGCGCGTGCTGCGTATTCTCGTGCGTGAAAAACGCCTCGTGCGGCTCGGCTACGGGGTCTATGGCCGCGCAGTTGTCTCGCGTCTTTCCGGCGACCCAATCCTTTACAGCCAGAACGGATTTTTAGGCGCGGCACGGCAAGCCCTTACCAAGCTTGGCGTGACATGGGAGCCGTCCGAAGCCGAACGCGACTACAACGAAGGACGTTCAACACAGATCCCGCTCAATCCGGTCGTGCGGGTAAAGGGGAGATTTTCGCGCCGGCTCCGCGACGGCAAGCAGGAGCTGGTGCTTGCGCGATAAACCGTCTCTCCAGGATCTCCTCGAAGTTCAAAAGCATTTCGATCTGCCAAGTCCGGTCCTGGTCGAGAAGGACTGGTATGTCGTCAGGGCGCTTGCGGCGATCAACACCGCTGACGTGAAACCGTTCCGTCTGGTGTTCAGCGGCGGCACGGCTTTGAGCCGGGCCCACCGTCTTACCCGGCGCATGTCGGAAGACATCGACTTGAAGATCGTATCGGACGAACCGCGCTCACGTGCGGAGCTGCGTAAATTGCGCGACAACGTCACCCGCGCCCTGCTGCATGCCGGGTTTCAGTTTGATCCGGAGAATGCCGCACACCGCGATTCCGGCAACGCGAGCCGCTATACGATCTATCGCTTGCCCTATGCGCCGCTGGTGACCGGCGAGGGAGCCTTGCGGCCGGAAATTCAAATCGAGACGGCCGTTTGGCCGCTGCGTCTACCATCCGTCGAACAGAGCGTGACTTCCTTTTTGGGCGGAGGCCTTTAAGCAGCCGCCAGAAGTGCCATCGATTTCTTGCGTCGCACTCATCGAGACGGTTGCGGAGAAATTTGTCGCGCTGACCAGGCGCGCGGGCGCCGAACTTGCCGACGCTGGCGGCCCGCGCGACAAAACCCTCGTGCGCCATGTGTACGACCTGCACGTAGTTCGATCGCATTACGATCCGGCCGAGGTTATAGCGCTGGCCAGGGAGATCATGCGCGCCGACGTCGAGGCTTACGGCCATCAGTTTCCCGCATACCGCGAAAATCCGGTTGCTGAAACCTTGCGGGCAGTCGACGGGCTCGCGACCGATGATCGCTTTGCCAGCTACTATGCAGCATTTCTGCGGGACATGGTCTACGGCGAAGCTCCGGATTTTAAGACGGCGCTCGCTACGGTCTCGGCTTTGGCCGATCGCTTAATGGAATAGAGTTGTTTTTCGCGAAAAGCTGGTCGTCGAGCTGCACGCCTCGCTTGGCGTAGTAGTGCTCAAGAATATGGAGAGGCAAGCTCGTTTGTAAAGGGTTACTCATCAGTATGTGATAATGATAATCAATGGGGCACGATCCGTCCCTGGATGTGCTGCTCGCCGATTTCCCGTCAGCAGTTGACGCGGTCCTCCGCGAGAAAGGAATAGTGCCATGAAAACCCTCAAGATTGGAATCGCCTCCTACAAGGACATGAAGGCGCGAACGATGGCGATCGCCGGAGGCGAGATCAAGCCGAAACCGGGAGATCCCAAGGTGTGGTTTACCTCGACCGAGAGTTTTGCGAAGGTCTTGTCGGACAAGAACCGAGCCCCGCTCGCCACGATCGCGGCGACGCATCCTGGTTCACTGCAGTATCAATCGATTTCTCTCGAACTCCCGTTGAGCGCCAGGCGCTAGTCTGCTTTGGCCCCTTGCGCGACTGACGCACGACTCCGAAAGGACTCGCTGGCCCATTGCAGCAGACCGACTCAGTTTACGGGATGAAGTCACAATAGGTTCCCCTCGTTTGCTCGGGTCGTTGTGGGCGGCTCGGCCCAGAAAAACAGTGTCGCTAAGGGGCTAATGCGGGACTAATGCGCCATGGAGATTATCAAGAAATTACCGCGAGCCCGGGCATTTGATCCCAAGTCCGCCCGTCTAACTCGCGGCCGGTCTTTTTCTTCCGCACGCCGCCCCACTGCTTAAAGAAGAAAGCGACGTCGGCGCTGAGGCACTGATCTCGGATGTCAGTGACCCAGGCCGGATCGACAGGCCTCGCGCCTGGACCGGATTCCCCGCCGACGATTGCCCAGTCAATTCCACGCAAGTTCATCTTATGGAGTGGCCCCGGCAGCGGTTCCAAAGACAAGAATTTCACATGCGCGCCAGTTTTCCGTAAGTGATCGATGCGGTCGAGATACTTCGCGCTCTCGACGCTAACGCCCATCCAAATGTGCGGCGCCCATTTTAGGTGAAGGCTCAATTCGTGGACACGTTCCGCTCGCTTCGTTAGGACTTGATACTGATGCCAGTCAGCATCGTTCATCACGCTGAAGACCCGCTGGATGTACTCGAGTGGTATATCTTCGTGAAACAGATCACTCATCGAGTTGACGAATATGTTCTTGGGCTTCTTCCACTCCAGTGGCCGGGAAAGCATCTGCGGCTGGAGCGTCAATTCAAAACCGTTCCTATAATTCGGATTTTGGGCGGCCTTTAGACGCTTAGCCATCCGTTCCGCATAACAATGTTTGCAGCCGGGACTGATTTTGTCGCAGCCCGTCACGGGGTTCCATGTCGCGTCGGTCCATTCGATTGGTGAACTGGTTGCCATGGTCAGTGTCCACCGTACTTCCGAAAAATGTCCTCCACGATACCTGCAGCTACGGGCTTCTGTGAAGCAAAATACAGGTAGTAGATCACCGAGTTGGTCTTCGTTTTCATGGGCATGGGTTTGGATACAAACTTGAAGCCCGCCTTTTCTTTCAGGCGTTGTCTCCATGCCGCCTCGAAGCGCTCATTAGACACTTTTTCCGGATCGCCAAAGAGATTGCCGGTTGTGTCATAGGCGGCGTCGATCCAGGTTTCGTCGCCCCACAAACACGTAAGCTGCTCGACCTTTCTCTGAATCGCGTTGTCCCGGTTCTTTCTGAGCACGTTTCGGTTGATGTCCATGATCATGAAGTTCAGGAAGACATCAACCGATCCCATTTTCCCAGCCGCTTCGATGACCTCCCACTTGAGATTGATATTGTATGGGTCCAGGAGGCAGAGCGCGCGGCGATAATCATCGTACTTCGCCCTCGGAAAGATCTCTTCTAATAAGATCTGGTTGCAGTCGGCGCTATAGACATGGACGTCTTTGCGGTCGCCGGCGATTTCCCTTAATTGCTCGGCGCGTCTGGGGTCCGAGTCGATGAAATGGTATTCCGAAAATGGGGGAGTCGTTTTCAGTGCGATCTGCGGGCTCCCGTCAACGACCTCTTTGGTGGTTCTGGACAGGTGAACCCCTGGCCCAGCGTAGGCATCGATGTAGAGCCATCGAAGGCTGGGGATAGATGTCCGACGCGTAGCGTCCAGTATTTTGGCGTAGGCCGACGCGTATTCCCTGATAATGGCGAGCTTGACTTCGGACCAAATCCCGATCTCGTCATACTCGACGGCCACAACAAGACTCTATCAGAATGTTTGAGTTGATGTCTAAGGCCCGTCTGCATTAAAGCTCAACAGCGGGCCGAGCATCGGCTTCTGCTCACGCAAAACCTGGACCGACAGGCGGTGCGCGCGAGCATCCGCGCCGCATCTGTCGGGAAGTTCCGCGTCGCCCAGTAGCCATTTGTACATTTCGGCCGAATCGGGCGGCGCCAACACGGAAGGGGATTAGGGCTCTTTGCATATCTCAATGACATGGCCTTCAGGATCGGTGATCTCGAATATCTCGCTTCCCCACTCTTCGTGGATAGCGCCTGTCGCAACCCCACGCCCTCGGAGATGTTCGTAGGCTTTTTTCACTTTGCCAGTGAAGATAATCGGGTGTTCGGAGGGCTCTCCTCCCTCGGAACGGCTGCTGAGGAGAACCGTGGGCGTTTCATTTCCGGGGAATTTTAGCGCAACATCTGACGGAAGTGGTTCGTCCCAATCAGGGGGCACGGGCACCTCCTTGCATTCGAACGCGGTGGCCCACCATCGCTTCGCGGCATTCACATCGGAATAGCTCAGGACGATCGGACTCGGTCCAAAACAGAGGCATGGCTGTTTTACTGATCTACACGGCCCCGAGGAACGCGCCATGGCACCCTGGTAGGATTGCGAGTATGGGGAAAGAGTTCTGGGGAACTTTCGCAGTCAACGATCATTGCGCCGCTAAGGCGTTCGTCACCGATGTCATGCTGTATGACCGGCTGGTGATCCCGGTTCCGCCCGACCAACAGGAGGAGGCGAGATGGGAGAAGGCGGGGTGGGATCCCAAGACGCTGTACAAGCTGCTGGATATTCTCGGTGACCGGGCGGTGAAGGTGGCTTGGGATGGCTACCACCAGGAGGCATGGAAGAAGCGATTCGACGCTGCAAAGGGGGTCGGCCAGGATACGGAGTCCTGGGCTTTCCAAGCCACCCGAACGGAATTGACCGCGGGCCTTCCGCCGCAAGTGATGGCGGTAGAAGCGGTTTCCTCGTATCAGTCGATCGATGAGTTGGAGGGCGCGCTGGGCATGAAGCCGGCGGGCGGCGGCAATTCGGTGCTACCGGCGGGAGCGGTAACTACCATCCTGGCGCATGAATTTCTGGTGCCGGACGATCCCGGCTGGTCGCATGAGGACCTGCTGCGCGCGGCGGTGGACTTCTCTTCCGACCGCGCGTTCCGCCAGCGGCGGGCCAACCTGTGGCGCTGGCAGTGGGATTTCGTGGATGGCAAGATGGTGGTCACGGACCGCAGGGCCATCGAGAGCGCCCTCGAAGAAATGGAGGAATTGTTGGCCGAAGAGCGCCACGCCACGGAGAAATCGAAGATGCTCAAAGCAACACGATATGCCTTCCTGGTGGGAGCCGTTACGGTGGCGGTGATGACCGCCGCCATGGTCCCGGTGGCTCTACCGCCGATTGCCGCCGCAGGGGCTGGCGTATTCATGTCCGTGGGGCAGTTCACAGCCGAAAACCTGCTGGCTCCCGGCCCGGATTCCCAGGAACGGCGCGCGGCATCGTTTCTGGCGGATGTGCAGCGGCATTTCGGCTGGAAGGTGTAGGCGTCTCGCACAATGCTGGCGCGCAGGGAGTTGCTGATTACTCTGGCATCCTGCGCATTAGCGCGGGCCCGCGGCGCGCCCAGCCTGGAGCCCTTCTTTGAATCCCGCGAAGGCGCGGGGATGCTGCTGGATGTGCGGGCACGGCGGGTCATCGCCATGCATGCGCCGGCGGTTGCGGGGCGGTTCCTGGCGCCACCCGGTTCCACGCTGAAGCCATTTGTGCTGGCGGCGCTGCTGCGGAGCGGGAAGCTGGCAGCTACCGAGTCCATGCGGTGTCCTGGCACGCTCACCATCGCCGGACGGCGATTCGATTGCTCGCATCCTCGTTTGGACACTCCCATGCATGTGGACACCGCTCTCGGTTACTCATGCAATTACTTTGTGGCACGCGTGGCGGAGCGATTCGCGCCCGGCGAACTGGCGGGTGAACTGGCGCGCGCCGGGTTGTCGACACCCACAGGCCTGGTGGAGGCGGGCGAGGCGGCTGGCCGCATCCGGCAGGCCGCAAGCCGCGATGCGATTCAATTGCAGGCGCTGGGAGAAGGGAGCGTCCTGATCACGGTGGCGGAGTTGGCGCTGGCATACCGGCGGCTGGTTCCTCAGGCCGCGCCGCTTATCATGGCAGGCCTCGAAGGCGCGGTCGAATATGGCACGGCGCAGCGCGCGGGCGTAGCCGGAGTGAAGATCGCAGGCAAGACGGGCAGCGCGATGGCGGAATCCGGAGCACCCATTGCGTGGTTCGCCGGCTGCATGCCGAGCCGCGCGCCGGATGTGGTGGTGACGGTGATGCTGCAAGGGCGTTCGGGCGGCGCGGATGCGGCGCCGGTGGCAGGGCAAATCCTGGCAGCGTATCGGACGGGGCGGCTTTGATTCGGGCGTTGCCGACAGTGGCGCTCACGCTGACGCTGGCGCTGGCGGTTCCGGCCTGCGCCGCGACCGTCACGGTAAAGGTGCGCGTGGAGACGCCGCGGGGCGCGGCGGTGCTCGATCTGCCACTCGAACGCTATGTGGCGGCAGTGCTGGCGGGCGAGAGCAGCGTATTCCGGTCGGACGCCGCGCTGCGGGCGATGGCGGTGGCTGCGCGCACGTATGCGGTGCGAATGCGCGGCCGGCACCCAGCCGAGGGTTACGATTTCTGCACGACCACGCATTGCCAGCACGTGGACCTGGACGGCATCACGCCGCATCTGGAATCCATCGCCGCGGAGACCGCGGGCGAACTGTTGTGGTTCGAAGGCAAGCCCGCCTTTACACCGTACTCCGCGCGATTGTGGCGGACAGACGGAGGCCGGCGACGCACCATACTCTGAAGAGCCACGCGGATTCCGAACTGCATTCGCGCAGGGAGCCAAGCTTGGCAATGGGATGGCGATCCGGCCAAAATTGCGAAGGCCTTGCGCGCCTCAGGGCTGCACGCGCCGCCGGCCATCGCACAAATCGCGATCGTGGAGCGCACCGTCTCGGGCCGCGCATTGACGCTTTCTCTGACGGGCGAAGGCGAATCGGTGCGGATCAGCGCCGGCTCGTTTCGCCTGGCCATGGGACGGGAGTTGGGCTGGAACACGGTGCGCAGCGATGTCTACGAAATCCAATCCGCAGGGGGAGGCATCCTGTTCCAGGGCCGGGGTTCAGGACACGGCATCGGCCTGTGCCAACGCGGCGCGGACCAGATGGGCGCGGAAGGCCGCTCGTACCGCGACATACTGGCATATTACTATCCGGGCACGGCGGTGGGCACGACCGCGCGCGGTTTCGCGTGGCAGCGATTGAGCGGCGAGGGTATCGCGTTGTGGACCACGCAGCGGGATCGCGATAGCGAAGTGTTGGCCATCGCCGCGCGGGAAGCTCGGGTGGTGGCGGAGCGCACGAACTGGCCACTGCCCGCTAGCGTCGAGATCCGCATCTACCCGGATGTCGAGAGCTTCCGCAACGCCACGGGCGAAGCCGGCTGGGTGGCGGCATACACAGAAGGACGGCGCATCCACATGCAGCCGGCGGCTGTGCTGCGCAGCCGGGATGCGCTCGATTCCACGATACGGCACGAGCTGTTTCACGTCGTTGGTAGAGTCGCATGCGGCGCCCGGACTACCACTGTGGTTCCGCGAGGGCCTGGTGAGATACCTAAACGCCGATGGTCAGCCCGACGTGGCGAATCTGGTGCAGCGTTACGGTAAAGCTACGGTGCTCGGCTGGGTGGAGCGCGGCTTACCGCCGGAGGTCAAGAACTCAAGCGCCAACCAGGCTCCCACGAAAAGCAAGTAGGCGACGAGCGCGCGCACTACGAAGCTGAACATCTGCAGGGCGAAGCCATCCACGGTGGGAATCCAGCCCATCAGCTTGAGCGGAAGCCACACCGCGCAAAGCAGCAGAATGGGGACTTCGATCCAATACAGCATCTTGCGTGCGGGCCAGCGGCCCGTGGCGATGCGCGATAGAGCCGGCAGCGCCACTACCGGCAGGATCATCCAGCGCATCAACCACAGGGCGGCGTTCAAGATGGCCAGGATGGCGGGCGGCCTTACCGGTTTGCGAAACGTGAGGGTGAGCCAGGATGCGATTTTGAAAGCCGGCTGCGCACTGTAATCGGCCCATCGCGTTAACAGAAAGTAGACCGCTAACAGGATCAGGGTGGCGGCCATGAATTGTCCCAGCCTGCGCAATATGACTAAAATCTCACGCGGGAGAACTGCCGCCCGCGCGAAATAGGCCAGGGTGGCGCCGTGCAGGCAGCATTCGAGCGATAGCAGCAGCAGCGCCACCAGCGCGCTCCATAAGAGCGCAGGCCCACTCCCTTCGCCGACTCCCAGCCAGTAGTAACCTAACCAGAGCAAGAGGGCGTTGCCGACTAAGTGGACTATAACTAGAAAACGCATCACTTCACCTCCAGTCGTGCGGCTCTCGGTAGTGGCCATGATGTCTCGTTGATACATGGGCGCGACGCGCGCCGGACTGACTTGAAACAAGCCTGGGTTCACCACTTTCAGCAGGTAGAAGTATTCGCTGCTGGCCCTGCGGAAAATAGGTCTGGAATATAGCCATGCGGTCGTCATGCAACTCGCGGCGCGTGAACCAATACTCCCACCACGGCGGCCGGGTTTTCAGTTCATATGCATTGTCGCGCTCAATGAATTCAGTGCCGGCGGGGATGGGATCTTCAATCATCACGTATCTCCATTCCGACCCGGTAACCGTCAAACGCACGGCGATCATATCGCCCGACGGCCACCGGGCCGGTCAGCGGAACGGAGTGTCATATACGATCTGGCCGCTTTCGGTGGCGGGGCGTCAGCCGGAAATAGTCGCGCAGGATATTGAGCGAGACGGCGCCGGCTTTTTTAAATCGCACTTCGATCGGAGTAATATTCCACGCGGACGGAATAATAGAGCCGGCCGGCGCCGGTAGCGGCGATGCGGACGTGATTGAGGCCCGGCTGCAAACCTGTTCTCATCGAGCTTCAACTGGGGGCTGACGATACCGGTGGCCTGGTCGAACTTGCGGGTCAGCACCGTTCCGTTGTTCACCAACACAGTCACATTGAGGTTGGGATTCAACTCATTGGTGACCTTCAGATAATCCGTCAGCCCATAGATCACCATGGCGGTTTGCTTGGTGGATGACCACCAGTAGCCTTCATTCCGATGATTCATCAGCCACAGCGCGGCCTTCGGCAGCAGGGCGCTATCGCGCCGCTGGTGCGACAGCAGTTTCACGGCGTAAGCCGTGGCTTCCGGCGTGGCGTCTTCGGAGAAATCGAGCATAGGATCGCGCGTGGCGGTCCACCAGGCCTGCTCCTGGTCCTGTTGCGCGCTGCGCTCGAGAGCCGCGACGATATCGGCGGCGCGGCCGTCTTTCGCCTGCTCCAGGCCAGGCCGAGCATCGCCAGGCCGTAAGGCGATAGATCCGTGCGCTGGTCATATAGATCGGCCGAGCGCCGCCGCATCCACCTGCCCCGCAAGCGACAATGCGTATTGCATGTAGGCGCGCAGATCGGAAGCCAGGATGCGGATCCGCCTCGTAAGTTCTTCTGGAGCCACGCAGATCCTTTCCGAATTACATCCGGCCTTACTTCCACGCCGGCGGCCTGCGCCTGCTCCAGACCCGCCACCACATACGCCGTCATGAACGGATGGCTATCGTCGGTTTCCCACCACCCCCAGCCGCCATCGGCGATGCTGGAAGGTATAGAGGCGATCGAGACCTGCGCGGATCTTCTCCTGCAGCGCCGCCTGATCCAGATCGACCTTCAAGCCCAGATCCCGGACCGCTTGTTGCACGGTGATGTCCGGCAGGAAACTCGACATGGTCTGCTCCACGCAGCCATACGGGAAAGAGGTCAGATAGTCCAGCGCGCCGAACAGCGACCCGCCAGCGAAGGCGAGACCTGCACCGAAAGCGAACGCGACCCGGCTGCACTTTATCGGGGAAAGTGAGGTCGAATGCTGCGGATCCTCCGCCTGTGCATGCGAGCCGCCTTGCGCGTGCGCCAGCTTGACGCCGGGCACATTCACGGGAAGATCGAGTTCCAGCGCGTCGGATTCTTCATTGGTGAGCGCCTTGCCCGTGATGGTGGCGTGCGCATCTGTTGGGCGCGCACGCGCCAATCCACCTTGACTTCGCCGCGGCTGGGGATTTGGACGTCCGTCGCGGCGGCGCTCATCAGAATGTCGAGGCCCTTGGCGCTCAGCGAAACGCGCGCCGTCTTGGCGGTAGCGAGATAGTTGTGGACCAGCGCGGAAATCACCACTTCATCGCCCTGCACGAAGAAGCGCGGCACGGCCAGGCGCAGGATCAGGTTCTTGCGCACGATGGTTTTGAGCGTCGCGCTGCCCACCTTGGTATCCGGCGTGACGCCGCGCGCGGTGGCGCGCCAGGTGGTCAGCGAATCGGGGAATTCCACTTTGGCGCGCGCGTGTCCGGCAGTATCGGTGACCACGTCGGCCGCCCAAAAGGCGGTATCCGGGAACGCTTTGCGCACTTTGGGCTGCACCAGGCGCTCGGGCTTCAATTGCGCCAGCCGCGAAGGCGGCCGCAACTCCGCCAGACGCATGCGCCGCTTGCCGGCTTCGCCATTAAAGTAATAATTGAGCGAGTTTCCTGTGAACACGCGGTTCCACTGGCGGGCGAAGAAGAAGCTCAGAATATCCTGTGTAGTGTCTTTGCGGATGGCGTAGATGGCTTCATCCACCACGCCCAGGCTGAACTCCGCGCGCGGCGCCGGCCGGCCCGTCATCATCCGTCACGTCGATGCTGTAATTGGCGGTCTGGCCGGGCAGATACTGCGGCTTGTCGGTCGTTATGGCTCACGTTCAACTGGTGATCCACTGGCGGCACTTTGATCCACTTTTCCGTTGAATAGAAATCGCCGTTGCGAATGAAGCCGGCAGATACCGTGATACCCGGCTCGTCGTTCGCGGTAACGGGAATATCAAACAACGCCGTGGCTCCGGCCGAGCGTATAAGCTCTGAATTGGCGCAAATCGCGGCCTTCCACGCTGACAAAGACCGGCGTGTTGGGCTGCCCGGCGACGATCATCAAGCGCGCGGTATCGCCGGCGCGATAACTCTTCTTATCGGGGACGATGGCCACGGTGCGGTTCGGTCCCGCCTTCGAAATATCCGCCGGCGCCGGCGGAGACCCACAGGTAAGTGTGCTCCTCCACGTCGCGCCCTTCGGGCGTTCGCGCCGTCACGCGCACGCGGTATGAGCCGCCCTCCGGTGGAAGGGTGAAAGAGGCTGTGGCGTTGCCGTCGGCCCCGGTAGTCGACATCAGTGGCCGCCTTCACGTGGCCGTCGCCCGCGGCGCGCGCGGGTTAGTGAGTAACTCCACGTGAGCCGCCGTGCGAACGGGTTGTTATCGTAATCGCGCGCTTGGACGGTGAATGAGGCCGTTATCCCCGGGCGCATAGAAATAACGCTGCGGTTCGACATTCACCGCGAAGCTTCCGTAAGTCGCCGATCACATGACCGCGGCCGGTGATCTCACGGTTGGCCTGGTCGGTCACGCGCGCTTCGATGCGATAGACGAAATCGTACTTATGTTCCGAAACAGGCGTGGGCAGGGTGATCGCCAGCTTGCCATCGGCATCCAGTTGCGCCTTGGTTTCTCCGACCTGGTCGCCGGCATCGTCAGAATCGCCGCCGGGCTGCGGGAGGCTCAGCGGCGTCATCGTCGGGATCGTACCAGAGCGGGAAGCGATAGCGGCTGCGATAGACGGCATAAGTCACATTGGCGCCGTTTACCGGTTCGCCAAAATAGTAACGCGCATCGATAGTGGCCTGGATGGTGTCGCCCTGGAGCACGCGCGCCTTGGCGGGGGTGACGCGCACTTCGTATTCCGGCTTCTTGTATTCCTGCACTTCAAAGTTGCCGTTCATGAACGCTTCACCGGATTTCGCTTCGATGTTGTAGAAGCCGAGCGCCGCGCTGGCGCGGAAGTTCCAGGTCGTCGTGAATCGTGCCGTTGGCGCTGACCACGAGCGTCTTGCTGATAGACAGGCTTCTGCTCGGAATCCTGGATGGCTACGGAAACGGAGCGGCCTGCGGGAATCGTGTAGCCGCTGTTTGTAGCTAGCGCGCAGGATCGCCTTTGAAATGCACGTTGTGGCCGGGACGATAGACTGGACGGTCGGTGTAGACATAGCCGGTCCACTGCTCGCCATTGGCGTCGAAAGCGTAGCCCGCCAGGGTATTCACGGCGAAATCGGCTCCCATGCGCGCCACGACGCGGATGTCATCAAGCCGTGCCGGCGCGAGCGGCATATCGGCAAAGCCGTCGTTATTGGTTTGGGCTTCTCCCAGGCTTGGTATCGCGCGCCAGCAGCGCGACCTTGGCTTCGGCCACCGGCTGGCCCGTGCCGCGATTCACCACCAGATTCACCACGCGGCCCTTTGCCGGTCTTGGTGATCATGGCGATATCGGAGACCATCAGGATGGTGTAGGCGCGCAGGTCGCCGTGCGCCGCCTCCACCAGGTACACGCCTTTGTCATGCACGCCGATATCGACCATGGCGCGATCCCATCGCGAATGGCCGCGTACGGGTTGATGAAACGAGAGGACCAGTTGCGATGCGTTCAACAGAGGCGCTTCGGCATAGTGGGTTCCGCTGCTCGAAGACGGAACGGCTTTGCGGCAGCCAGCTTTCGAAATGCGCGCTGGGCGAGTCGAGGGACTGCGCGCGCAACGAGCGGCGGATATCCGCCCGCAGGCTACGCTTCCACATGTGGATGCGTTCGAGCAGCGTGCGCTCGTGCGGCGGGCGCGCCACATGCCCGCCGAATTGGTGCGGATCTTCCAGTTGCAGAAAGAACTTCACCGGATCGGCGACGCGGTATACACGGAAATCTAGCGAATCCACGGTGCCAGGCGCTCAGCGATACTTTAGGCTGGCCGTTCGCCGGATAAGTTTGGGCAGTGAAGAGGGCGAAGTAAGGTTCATCTTCGGTCTGGCACAGGCCGATGGCCGCGGCAGCCATCAGAAACGCAAGCCGAAAGCTTCTGCTCGGTAGGAGTGTCAATTTATTTCCTCAGAATGTTCCAACGGAACACACCCAGAAAGCGCGGATTAGCGGCCAGCGGCCGCCATTCGGACCGCGGAAATTGCATCAGTTCGTCAACCGTTGGCCTGCGTATCTCACCCGCGTCCGCACCCTCGGGACCGGTATGATACAGGATATAACGCCTGCCATCGTTTTGGATCTGACTCTCTCCGAGGTAAATCATGCTGTGAAACCGATCCGCGCCGGCTTCCTGGTTGAAGAACAGCAAGTCGCCGGGCATGGCCGCTGAGAGCAACCGGCTGACCAAATGAGTATTTGAGCGCCAGAGTGTCTTGGCATCGGCGAACTGGGCGAAGGAACCGTTGGCGAGGTCAGCCGGCGCAAACGCTCCGGGGCGCACGCGAAACAGGTCCGCGCCCAGCGGCGTAAAAGGATATTGATACTTAGTAACGGCATCGTGAGTACTTAGCGCCTGGCGATAAGCGTAGCGGATGAGCGCGGCGCAGTCTTTGATCTCAACCGGACGCGCGGAGGGAGCTTCGAAGTATTGGGCTTCCGCCAGGCGGGTAAACGAGCGGCGGAAAGCCTGTTGGTCCCGATCGTCCTGCAGGCGCAGGAAGTCGGGCGTGCCGTCTTCCGCGGTGTCCTGGTAAAACGGGGCGATTTCCAGTTGCGCTTCGGCGGGTGGGGTATCTGGAAATGCGACGCGCAGGCGGATGTGCGCGGGAAGCACCCCGGCACGGATGAGAGCTTCCCATCTGCCCGCGGTGTGGGTCGGTTGAGCTAGCGCGGCGGTATGAGGCCTGGCGAGGATGGAGATGTGGGGTTCCGCGCTGGAGTGGCTTTCGATTCGGAGAGTGGCGGTGTCGTAGCCGTCGGCTACGATTTGTGGGGGTTCGATTGCGAGGTGCGGGGGTGTGGATTTGCTGCAATTTAGGGTGAGGAGTGTCACTAAGGCGATGGCACTCGTTGTCCAGGCTCGCATGCGTCCTGCTGGCATTCACCGGGCTTCAAATACAAGATCGATATCCATCACGTGATCGCCCGCGGTTTTCTGCGCCTCGGCTTTGTACTTGCGAAAGGCCCGAAGATCAACCATCCGGGAAAACGCCTGGAAGAAATCGTTTGAATATGCATAGTCGTAGGGGTCGCCAGGTTGAGGTTTCCATGCCTTTCGCGCTTTTGCCTGAAGGTCCGGACTGAGGCCCACGATCCGGACTTCGCCAAAATGATAGAGCGGCCCCTTGGCGATCCGAATGTGGAGGTCCAGAAGGTGCTGCGCGTCGTCGTAGGAGCGCTGGGGGGAGGCGGCCGCTTCGAAGAACCCGGTACGCTTGACAGCCCTCTCCATGTCCCAGATGCCCTGCTGTATCTGTTTCCAGTTGGCGCACTTTCCGCTCGGGAGCCTGGCGGCCGAAAGCATCGCATCGACGGGCAGGTTTTCGCCGATTAGCTCCACCTTGCCTAGTTGATAAAGCGGGCCTTCCGTAATGCCGACGTTCAACGAAACTCCTGCGTCCGTCCACTGCGGTCCGCTGGGTGCGAACTGCACGCGATAATAACCATACTGTTCGTACAATGGACGCAGATTCATTTCAACGAGCCCAGCGAACTTCCTTTCCGTGTATCCCTCGTTCGTTACCACGCGATTCAGAGCAGAGCTGAGTTCGGCCGCGGCAATTGCCTGATTCCCGGTGAAGGCGACCGACTGAATCTGCGGCAGCACCTCCGGCTGGAATGACACAGTCATCCTGCGCGTCTTGAGGTCGGCTTCCATGCGCACTGCGAGGCGTTGACCCCGCATACCGCTTGCCAAATGGTTCTCGATTTCTCGGGCAAGATATTTCTGCGCTTCATCCACCTGGGGCACTTGGTGATCGAAGCGGTGAAACTTCGCAACCAACCATTTCCAGGCTTCGGTTTCGTCCGCGCCCGGAACATCGATGGTGGAGGCGGACAGCGGGGTCTGATCGGCCAGAATCAGAGTCAGCGCGTATCCCTTTCCAGGGGTCGGAGAGGAACGGTAGGAGATGGATGAGAATAAGCCACTCTCCTGAAGCCTTCTACACGCATCTTCGATGGCGGCTTTATCGATCAGAGAGTTGAGCCGCAGCCCGGCGATTTCGAGGACCACAGAGCGAGGAATTGGGGATCCCTGGACCACGATGGATTCGAGGGGAAGTGCGGCCGCCTGAGATAACAATGGAGCAGCACCGAGAGCGAGCAGCAGTGAGAGCGTTAGCAGTCGCATCCGAAACCCTTATTTGCCGCTGCCCTACGGCCGTACCCGGAAAGCCACGTTGCTCGAGAGCGTGGCGCTGGGCGTGACGACCTCGATGTTGCCGCTGGTCGCGCCGGGCGGCACTGTAGCTGAGATCTGAGTAGGGGAGACGACAGTGAACGCAGCCGTGGCGCCATTGAAGGTAACGCGGGTCGCGCCCGCCAATTGGTTCCCAGAATCTTGACGCCCGCCCCGGATTCGGCCGAGTCAGGCAGGATCTTCACAAATGGAGCGAGCCCGTCCGATAGTTGGAAGATCTCACCGTCGCCGTAGAGGCCCCCAAGCGCTATGGTTCCGTAGAAGTTGCCATCCGTATCCTGCATGAGTGTGGTCGCTCCGGCGCTCCAAATCGTAGTCAGAGCGCCACCCGGAGTAATCTTAAAAATCGTCCCCTGTCCCGCTGGTCCGAAGAAGCCAGTGCTGCCGTATAGATTCCCATCACTAGCCGCGACGAGCGGCGCGACCGGGGTTCCGCCGTCTGCGCAGGCTTCTTGGGAGCAGAAGTTATGAACCGTCGTCAAGGCGCCACTTGGGGTGATTTTGAAGATGGTTCCCTGTCCGGCCGGACCGCCGGAAATCGTGGTCCCATACAAGTCGCCATTGGAGGCCAGGACCAGCCCGACTTGCGGCTCCGAGTTGCAAGGGCCGCTGCCGTTACACAAGATATCCAACGTGGTTAGGACGCCGGCCGGTGTAATTTTGAAAATTGTGCCGGAGTCGGAGTCGCCGCCAAAGTAGGTCGTCCCGTAGAAGTCTCCGTTGCCGGATTGGACCAATCCCGCGAGGGGATATCGGCCATCGGAGCACGTGCTTCCGCCACCCTTGCAGAAATCATATAATGTCGTCAACATTCCGGTCGTGGTGATCCTGAACACGGTCCCACATCCGTGGGAATATGCACACGCTCCGCCAAACTCTGTTGTCCCGTAGAGATCGCCACCGGCTGCCTGGATCAGCGCCGCTGGATTTTCTCCGTCCGGGCATCCGGCTTGGGTGCAGAAAGTGTGGAGTGTCGTTACCTTGCCTGCGTCAATTTCGAAAATCGACCCTGCGAAAGCGCTCTGCTCAACCACGCCGAACGTAGTGCCATACAGCTTCCCATGGGCTGCTTGAATCAGGGGCGCCTCCGCACCGATGTTCTGCGGGCATATCCCGGCAGGGGAGCAGAAATCATATAGCGTCGTTAGGACGCCGTTGGTGGTGATTTTAAAGATCGTGCCAGCCGAAACGTTGGAGCCAGAGTGGGTAGTCCCATAAAGGCTCCCATCGGTGGCCTGCAGCAGCGTTCCGTCGGGGTAGGCGCCGTCGGGGCATCCACTTTGAGCGCAGAAGTTATACAGGGTGGTGAGAGTCTGCGCAGGCGAGGCCATCACGGCCGCGGCACAGAGCAGCATCGCATTTACCGTTCTCATCGCCGGTCTCTCCTGCCGCTATTGTACGCGAGTAGGCCGCCGGCGGGCGGGGGAGTGTTTGAGCTTTGCAGGGTCTGCGGGGAGTTCAGCCGCAGCCCGCCGATTTCTAGGACCACTAAGCGAGGAATTGGGGAGCCTTCGACCACGACGGATTCGGGGGGGAGCGCGGCAGTCTGAGATATCGCTTGACCAGCAACAAGAGCGATCAGCAGTAAGAGCGTCGGCAGTCGCGTCGAAACAATTGTACCCGCTATATGAACCAGCGTTGCCGCCGGCGCGCACCAGGGCCTGATTGGTAGCTACTTACGGGGCTGCGGTCTTTCATAATCGTGCACGGCTTCGAAGCCTGTGCGCGTCAGGGCTCCGACGGCACGATTGAGATTAGAGTGGGTGTGCGCATAGAACGTGGCGAACTCGTCGTGATCGGCGAAGATAGCGAAGGGAGCGGGCTTCGGAACGAAAATAAAATCGATTGGGTCACGGAAAGCGGCGTAAAGAAGTGCCTCCATCTCCTGCCGTCCCTCTGCCGTAATTGACCAACCGTGCCCAACCTGCGGACGAATAGAGTAGCTGCTAAACAAGCCGATCAGATTCTTGGGTTCAAGGACGATCTGGTCCAACGTGACACAACCTGATTGACACGCGTGACATGCCGAAACAACCTCTTCCACGAACATTTGCAGGTTCCGATGAGGGGTAATGAAGGTCTGTTGGAACTTCCATGGGGTCTTACGAAACTTTTTTAAGGATGCGGGAGATTCCGACAGCGTCATGTATTCATTGTGTAGTTGCTTCGGGGGCGTCGCCTGGACACAGTGCTGCGTCCTGACGAAACACTTTCCAGGGCGCAACAACCTGGCGAGCGCCTTGTTTTGTTAGCGTTTGTCCCGGCACTAGAAACTGCTCCGGCGTTTATCCCACGAGCCATCCGGGCGGACGTAATATGATGTCGAAACTTGCGGGATTGCCGGTTGTTTACTCCTGGTACCGTCACGGCAGAGCGCGCATCGGCGATCATTGATGGATCACCCAGCATCACCGGGAGCAGTTCCGGGCAGAGGGCTATATGGTGATCCGAAAAGTAGTTCCCGAAGACATCACCCAGCGCGCGGTTGGTGAGATCGCCGCCTTTGTGGGGGCTGACGTTGGCGACCGCGCGACCTGGTATCGCGCCCCACCAGTGCTTGACGGTGTCGTCCCAATGCACCACGCTCAGTCGCAATGGGACATCCGGCAATGCCCGAACCTATATCAGGTCTTCACAGAGTTCTTTGGGACGGGCCGGCTCATGCTGGATATCAATCGCTGTATATTCCGTCCGCCGGCCAGCCCACTCATCCCGGAAATCAGTCATTCAACCATACATTGGGATACCGATCCCGGGAAGCCGGGGGAATCGTTGCAGGCTGTTGTGTTGCTGACCGATGTAACCCGCGATGGCGGTGGCTTTCAGTGCATTCCGGAAGTCTACCAAAACCTGGAAACCTGGCTCGCGCTGCATGGCCGCGATGACGATTTTGATTTCTTCAATCCGGAATTGCAGCATTGGAACACAACACAAGTCGAAGGACAGGCCGGCGACGTGATCTTATGGTCAACGAAGCTGCCGCACGGCAGCGCAGCCAATCTGTCGGATCGGCCGCGCATCGCAGCCTTTGTTTCCATGCAGCCCCCGCCGGGCAACCCTCAGGCGTGCGAGTTGCTCAAGTCCTGGTGGTTGACGAGGCGCGCCCCCGATTGTTGGCGCGGCTTGCCGGGCCAGCGCGATCCGGAGCCGGGAGTCCCGGCGAGTCTGTCCGAACTGGGCCGGAAGCTCATCGGCGTGGCGCCCTGGTAGAGCATGGGATGGGCATCAACGCTCGGAAGGGCCGGATCGTCTTGTGGATCATGCGACCAACTCTCTTTCTTGTTTCGTTGGTTTTTGCGATCAGCGCGGCCTTCGGCCAACCCGCCGCGCAATTTGAAGTGGTTTCAGTCAAGCCTTCTCCGCCCAACCGTCGCGAGCGCGGCGGAGTCCATTTGGATGGCGCCCGGTTTTCTTCGTCGGGTATTCCGGTTCGGAATCTGATCTACAGCGCCTATGGAGTGCCGACATGGAGACTTTCCGGCGGCCCTGGCTGGCTTGGGTCAGATCCATACGATATTATCGGCACGCTGCCACCCGCTACGGACGCCCTGCCGCCCGATACAAAAGAGGAGCAGCTAAGACTGATGATGCGGGCACTGCTGGCCGACCGCTTCCAATTGGCGATTCACCGGGAAATGAGGGATTGTTCGGTCTACGAACTCGTGGCGGCAAAGGGTGGGCCGAAACTGGTAGCGTCGGCTGGCGGCAAGTTCACGTTTGGAGCCCCTGTAAAGCGAAAGGGACACCTCGAAATGCCCGGTACTTCGATGGCTATGTTTGTCGATTACCTGAACAGTATGCCCGTGGTGGGCCGCCCGGTGCTCAACAAGACCGATCTAAAAGGTCCTTACGACATCACGCTCGACTGGACGCCAGATAGTGTTGCCGCAACGGGTGCGGACAGCGGGCCATCGATCTTCACGGCCGTCCAGGAACAACTCGGACTCAAGTTGGAACCAAGCAAGTCTTCTTTTGAGTTCGTAGTGATTGACCACGTCGAAAGGCCGTCGGCGAACTGAAACGGACACCGCGCCATAGCGATGTGTCAGATTTGAACAGCGTGTGTCATTGACACGTCAACGGCCGATGGTGGGCGGCTCGGAGACCATCGACAAAAACAGGCTAAATATCACTAAAACAGCAAGGCCTCCGGCGATCCACATATGAAGTGTTGCTCCCTGCCAGAGTGAACAGCAATTCAATGACCAGGGCTGGAACGCGGCATCGACGCGGGAATCGAAGCAGTTTCTGCAATCAGACCCCGTGGCCGCGCAATCTTTGCCACCCGCGCGTCAGACCGACTCGAAGTAGCGCACCAACTCCCAGTCGGTGACCGCTTTCTCGTACTGCCTCACCTCCCACTCGCGGGTGCTCGAGTAGTGATCGACGAACTCCTCGCCGAGCCATTCGCGCGCCACGCGGCTTTCGCGGAACAGGCGCACCGCGTCCGCCAGCGTGCGCGGCAGAGGGGGCGCGTCGCCGGAATATGCGTTCACGGTAGGCGGAGGCGGCTCCAGTTTGCGTTCGATTCCATCCAAACCCGCGGCCAGCGAGGCGGCCATCGCCAGGTACGGATTAATATCGGCCCCTGTAAGGCGGAGTTCCACGCGCGACGATTTCTTTCCGCCCGGTATGGCGCGCACGGCCGTGGTGCGATTGTCCATGCCCCAGGTGGCATTCACCGGAGCCCATGCCCCCGGCACGGTGCGTTTATAGGAATTAATGGTGGGACAGAATACCGCCGTCAGCTCCGGCATATTCGTTACCAGGCCCGCGATATATTGACGCATCAGGTCTGGCATGCCGCCGGCTGCGTAGAACAGGTTCTCGGGATTGCCGGCGTTGCCGGCGTTGCCAGACGGGCTGAGGCTTTGATGTAAATGGCCGCTCGAACCCGGCAGGGCGGCGTTCCATTTGGCCATGAAGGTCGGCGTCAGATTATGGCGCGCGGTAGTTTCCTTCACGGCGGTTTTGAAGAGCGCGGCGCGGTCGGCCGCGGCCAGGGCCGGCCCCACGGCGATGGCAGCTTCATATACGCCCGGCCCTGTCTCGGTATGGAAGCCTTCGAGCGGCACATCGAAAGCGGCCAGCCCTTCCAGAATCTCCCGCACCAGATCGGCGTTGGCCGAGGCGCGCAGCACGCTATAGCCGAACATGCCGGGCGTCAACGCCGTCAATCCCGCGAAATGCTTGTCGCGCAGGCTTTGCGCCGTTTCGCGAAAGATGAAGAATTCGTACTCCGCGGCAAAGGATGCGTTATATCCGCGCTCGGCCGCGCGCGCCAGCACACGCTCGAATACCTGGCGCGGCGCGATTGCCAGCGGCTGGCCATCGGGCCGGCAAAAATCCAGCAGGAAAAATGCGGTGCCCGGCTCCCACGGCACCAAACGGTAACTGGCCAGGTCGATGCGGCAATGCGCGTCCGGATAGCCCGTGTGCCAGCCGGTGAACTTGACGTTGTCGTACAACACGTCGCCGATATCCCAGCCGAAGATCACGTCGCAGAAACCAAGTCCGGATTCGACCGCAGACCAGAACTTCTCCAGGCTGATGTATTTCCCGCGCAGCGTAGCGTCGATATCGAAGGCGCCCAGCTTCACGCGGCGGATATGGAAATCCTCAAAACGCCGCTTGATGGATTCGAGATCCATCAGAGCGCCACCCACACGGACTTGATATTGGTGTATTGCTCCAGCGCATAGGAGCCGAGATCGCGTCCGAAGCCGCTCTGCTTATAGCCGCCGAAGGGCGACGCGGTGTCAAATCCGTTGTAGGTATTGATCCACACCGAGCCGGCCTTGATTTCGGCCGCCATGCGGTGCGCCAGCTTGATATCGCGCGTCCACACCGCCGAAACCAGGCCGTAGATGGTGCAGTTGGCGATCTCGATGGCTTCGTCGGCGTCGCGGAATTTCAATGCGCACAGCACCGGGCCGAATATTTCTTCCTGCGCGATTTTCATTTGCGGCGTTACTTCCGAAAAGATGGTGGGTTTGACGAAGAAGCCTTTGGCTTTGGCGCCTTCGGTGTCGCGCTCGCCGCCGCACAGCAGGCGGGCGCCCTCTTCCCGGCCGGACTTGATGTAGTCCAGAATGCGCTCCATCTGCCGCCCGGAAACCTGCGATCCCATTTGCGTGCCTTTATCGAGCGGATCGCCCACGCGCAGCTTGCGCGCGCGCGCCACCAGTTCGTCCACGAAGCGGTCGTGAATGTCTTCATGCACGAGCAGCCGCGACGCCGCGCTGCAGATTTCGCCCTTGTTGGCGAAGATGCCCCAGAGCGCCGATTTCAGGGCCGGCTCCAGATCGCAATCCGGAAAAATGATGTTCGGCGACTTGCCGCCCAACTCCAAACTGAGGCGTTTGAGATTGCTTTCACCCGATGCTTGGAGCAGGCGCCGCGCGGTGCGAATGCTGCCGGTGAAGCTGATTTTATCCACGTCCATGTGCAGGGCCAGCGCTTCGCCGGCGGTCTGGCCGTAGCCTGTGACCACATTCAGGACGCCATCCGGCAGACCCGCCTCATGGCAATATTCGGCGAGCTTGAGGGCGGTGAGCGGAGTCCACTCCGATGGCTTCAGCACCACGGAGCAGCCGCAGGCCAGCGCCGGCGCCACTTTCCAAGCGGCGATCTGCAGCGGATAGTTCCACGGCACGATGCCTCCTGCGACGCCCACCGGTTCGCGCAAGGTGTAGTTCAGAAACGGGCCATCCACGGGGATGGTTTCGCCGTAGAGCTTGCGCACCCATCCGGCGTAATACCGAAAGGCGTCGATGGCCGGGTCCACGTCCGCGCCGCCTGCTTCGCGCACGGTCTTGCCGTTCTCCATGGATTCGAGCATGGCCAGCTCTTCGCGATGCCGCAGCAGGATCTCGGAGATGTCCCACAGGATTTTCTCCTTCCGGGAGGGGTCCATGCCGCGCCAGCTTTTGCGCTCGAAACTGGCGCGCGCGGCGGCCACCGCGCGGTCCACATCGGGGGCTGAGCCGTCGGGCACGGTGGTGAGGAGCTCGCCGGTGGCGGGGTTGACGACGTCGATGGTGCGGCCATCCGCCGCGGCTTCCCAGCGTCCATTGATGAATAGTTTGGCGGCTTCGAGTGGTGGTTTGATTTGTTCGAGAGCGGTCATGATCTTAATCCAGTTTCCATTGTAGACTTACTTATGATCTTCAGACTGGCAGGCCTTTCGGCATTACTTTGTGCGTCCGCGTTCGGCATAGAGCGCGGCGAGGAAATCCGTCTCTGGCCCAACGGCGCGCCCGGCTCGGAAGGCGAAACCGCGTCGGAGGTCTTCGAATCGGCGGTCAATCAAAAGCTGCCGAAGCGGTTCACCGTCGTGCACTACCCTTCCATCTACGTGTTCCTGCCTCCGAAAGAGAAGGCCAACGGCGCGGCTGTAGTGGTTGCGCCCGGCGGGGGACATTCGCAGACTCGTTATCGACAAGGAAGGCTGGGAGATCGCCGATTGGCTGAACGAAAACGGCATCGCGGCTTTCGTATTGAAGTATCGTCTGGCGCGCGCGCCTGGATCGCATTACACCGTGGCGGGCGAGGCGCTGGCCGATTCCGCGCGGGCCATGCGCACGGTTCGCAGCCGCGCAGGGGAGTGGGGCGTCGATCCGGCGCGCATCGGTTTCATGGGCTTTTCGGCGGGCGGCGAACTGGCCGCGCTGATGGAGACGCGCTTCGATGCGGGCAATTCCAGCGCCGCCGATCCGGTGGAACGCGCGAGTTCGCGGCCGGATTTCGCCGCCGCAATTTATCCCGGATTCAAACCCGGCGCCATTACCGTGCCTAAAGATGCGCCGCCCACATTTCTGATGTGCACCGACGAGGACCGGGCGCACGTGGTGACTACCGTCAATCTCTATCTGGATTTGGAAAAGCAGGGAGTGCCCACAGAGATGCACATTTATGCGAGCGGCGCGCACGGCGTGGGCATGCGGCCGTCGCATCTGCCTGTGGCCACGTGGCCCGACCGGCTGCGCGACTGGATGGTCGACCGGAAGCTGATCAAGTAACTGGCGAGGCGGATATGATCGACTCTCCGTCCAAGTAATCGTGTTCGCGGAGTGAATGCTGTTTTCGAGCCATAGCCCGAACGGAAAAGGAGCGCGGGGGGTTCATCGTCTTCACGTTCCGCCGCAAGGGTGATGAAGTGCTAATCCGGCCCCTCAGTGCCCGCTACATGCATAAGAAAGAGATCGAAGCGTATGAAAAAGAAAATCCCGACCTTTAAGACCGACCGCGCGGCAGCGGCCTTCGTTGACAAAGCCGACCTGACGCAATACAGCCTCTCAGGCGCACAGTTGACGCGTTTCGAGATCAAGCCCAAAGACAAATCCATCAACCTGCGTTTGTCTGGGGAGCTTTACAATGCTGTTCGCAAACGCGCCGCCCGCGCAGGCATACCCTATCAGCGCTTCATTCGCGTGACGCTCGAACAAGCTGTAGGCAGTCCGAAATAATCCAAAAATCTCGCCTCTGGGACAGCGGCACTTAAACCTTGTTGATGTCGGAGTTTTCAAAAATCGATTGCGCCGCTCCTTGTTTGGCGACCTTGATCATGGCTCGCCCGATCTGTTCGGTGGTGGTCACATACTTCGGGAAATGCACATACAACCAGGGCATCAGCGGCCCCGCAATCGTGTAAACGGCGCGATAGAGCCTGGTCTTCGACCGTACGCCATGGAGCGGCACAATGAACGCGGGACGAAACATGTAGGCAGCCCGGAACGGCAAGCGGAGCAGCGCATTTTCGGTCTGGCCCTTCACCCGCGCCCACATGCTACGCCCATGCTCCGAGCTGTCCGTGCCCATGCCCGACACGTAGATGAACGTCATGTTGGGGTTCACTCTCGCCAAAGTCTGGGCGGCCGCCATGGCGATGTCGTAGGTGACCCGCCGGTAGCGCTCCTCGCGCATTCCCGCCGATGAGACACCCAGGCAGAAGAAGCAGGCGTCGAAGCCCTGTAGTTGACTCTCGATGGCGGAGAAATCCAGGAAATCGTTGCGGATCAGCTCGCACAGCTTGGGGTGGCGCTGCCCGGTTGTGGCGCGCGCGACAGATAGTACACTCTCTACGTCCGGATCGATGAGGCATTCCCGCAGGACGCCTTGGCCGACCATTCCCGTAGCTCCAAAAAGGATCACCTTCATCTTGTTCCTCAGACCTCCTGGCCCGGTGGCCGAGTCTTCCATCGCCGGTGAATCCAGAGCCACTGGTCGGGATACTCGCGGATGACCGCCTCCAAGACACGGTGCAGCGCGCGTGTGTCGCGGCCGGCGTCGCCGGTGATTTCGATTGGCGGGTAGAAGCGCAGCACGTATTGGCGCTCCATCCACAGTGCGAAGCCGGGGATCACGGCCGCGCCGCTGTGCGCCGCCAGTTTGGCGAAACCCGTGCCGGCGCAGGCGGGCACACCGAAGAAATCCACGAACGTGCCTTCCTCGAGCGAAGAGTTCTGGTCCACCAGGATGCCCACTGCCTGGTTGTCGTGCAACGCCTTCAGGATGCCGCGCGCGTACTCTTTCTTGCCAATCAGACGGTTGCCCGAGAGCGTACGGCGGCGCTCCACCAGCGCGTCGATCTTGGGATTATCGAGCGGCCGGATCACCACGTTCATGGGAGCGGCGGACATGAGGGCGTGCGCGAACGCGCTCAGCTCCCAATTGCCCAGATGGGCGGTCGCAAACAAAACTCCGCGGCCGCGTTGACGCGCTTCGGCGAAGTGTTGGTAGCCTTCGTAGCGGATCCAGCGGGCGACATTGGCCGGGCCGATCCGCGGAAACCGCGCGAAGGTCACCAGCAGGCGTGCGATGGAGCGGAACACTCCGGCGGTAATGCGCAGGTGCTCGCGCCGGCTCAATTCCGGTAGCGCCATGGCCAGGTTGGCAAGCGCTACGCGGCGCAAGCGGGGCAGCGCCAGATCCAGCAGCCGGGCGTAGCCGCGTGCCAGCCAGTTGGCGAGGGGCAATGGCGCGAGCGCCAGCGATTCCAACACCGCCTGCGCCATCCAGTATTCGAGCGTATCGCGCACAGCCGAGCGGCGTCGCATGAAACGCCATTGTAGCGAGAGCGCGCTAGGCGCGTTGCGCTCACCTGACGTGCCTCAATATCTTCCCTTAGGATCGCCGAGAAGGGAGAGCAAATAATTCTGCGCGAATTGGTGATTGCGAATCTGAGGCCACGCCTTAAATGCCGCGTCGACTGAATCGATGAGAGCCAATGCTTCGGTACGCGTCCATTGCTGAACGGTGTCGTAATCTGCTTTTTGACGTTGCTGATATGCCTGATAAAACGCTGATGAGACGGCTCGGAGGTGCGTCATGCAATCCGTGTCGGGACCGAGCGCCGGAGGCTGGATTAGAAGTAAGAAATCTATTGCACTCGGCCCTTTGCTTGTCCGATGCGTTCGCCATGCTGCCGTGTTGGAAATGTCGCCCGAGAGCTGCGCGCTGGCCCGGTTGCTTCCAATTCCTAGTAGCTTCAGAAATGAGCAAATGGAACAGGGCATAGTAGCTTGTGGAAATCGCGCGCCTTAAGCTCGCTTGTCTCGGTCTCTTCCGCTCCCTGCGTGCAAGGTGGTATGCCTGTTCCAGAAGGTCATCGGCGAGCGGCATGCTGAGGTTTCACGCCCAGGCCGGATCTTTGAAACTGGCCACTTCCGACTCGCTGCGGAAGTTGAAATACGCGCGCACACCCTTCTCGTCGGTCTTGAGCTGGTTCATTAAGGTGAGGGCGATATGCTGGGTCGCGAAACGAAGCCTGGCGGGGCGGCTCGCCTCGTCGGTTAGAACGATCTTAAAAAAAATAGAGGGCGATCCCAGTTCGTCCAATCCAATCTCGAATTTGACGCTCACCACATCGGCGCCGAGCGAGAGCGCAGCCAGCCGAACATCATTCTGAAGCTGGGGCGTATTCGAAAAGACAGATGGGATCATCACGACTACACCATTATCGCGCGTCCAGGCCCGTGGCGGCTCTCTCTTGCGGCCCTAATCCACAGTTACCACGATGAGTGTAGCGTCGTCGTGGAACTGGCCCTTGCAGAAACTCGTCACGTCGTCCAGAATCCTTGTCCGGATGCCCTGCGCCCCGAGACTCCGCGCGGCGCGTGCTGCGGCAATCACTCGTTCGTTGCCGAACTCCTCGTCGTTTTCGTTGGCCGCTTCCGTCACGCCGTCCGTCGTGAGCAGCAAGCAATCGCCCGAGTTCAAGGCGAACTGGCGCTCCTCATAAACGGATGTCGGGAACAGCCCCAGCACCGTGCCGCCCTCGGTGAGAATGTTCGCCTCATTCCCCCGCAGCACAATTGGCGAACTGTGCCCGGCATTTTCGAAATGCAGAATCAGCCGCTCACGGTCGATCACTGCATAGAAGAACGTTACGAACTTCCCCGGTGCAATGCTGCCGCACAGCACTTCGTTGAGCTTGCGGCAGAGCGCCGCTGGCCCACTGCCGACCGGTGCGAACGCCCGCACGGCCGCTTGCAGATTCGCCATCAGCAGCGCCGCTGTGATGCCTTTGCCCGACACATCCGCAATGCAGACGCCCAGTTGATCCGGCCCTAGGGCAAACACGTCAAAGTAGTCACCGCCCACCGACCGCGCCGGCTCCCACGCGCAGGCAATCTGGAATGGTTTCATCTGCGGCAGCTCGTGGGGCAGAAGATGCGCTTGCATCTCATGCGCTGTATTCAACTCGGCTTCGTGTGCCTGCAGCTTGATTTGTCCGACCGTGATTTGCTTTTCCAGTTCGCTATTCCGCGCCTCCAGCCGTGCCCGCGCCTTTCCCGAAATAAATAAAGCAACGCCACAGACGAGCGAGAAAAACATGCCGTTCCGGATGTCGGACCAATCAAGTAAGAACAGGTGCTCGGCGCGCCCCGCGACAATCCGGCTGGCCACCGAGGAAATCCAACTCGCCACGGCGGCGACCGGGAGAAGAACACCCAGATAAGCAATCCAGTCCCACGGGGGCTTCTGCCGGAAGAGCGGTGCGGCGAGAAGCAGCGCCAGCCAATTGCAATTGCCGATTATAAAAGTGAAGAGAATTTGCGGGGTGGGATTGGTATTTCCTTTCAGCAGCCAGAAGATTCCCGAGACGGCCGCCGCGACGCCCACGAGCAGAATCTGCAGCCGCCAAAAGCTTAAGCCCCCCACAGGCGTCAACTTCGGAAGTGGCCGCGCGCTTTTCGGCATCGATGTTTTACTCTTAAGCATCGCACTAATGGAGCATATGATAATGGTCTGGCTGGCGATTCTGATGGGCGCGACCGCCCTCGCGCAGCCGCGCGCGCCTTATCCCGCGCATTGGTGGGCGCGGGTGCCGGCGGACCAAAAGGCATCCTGGGAAATACTTCCGCAGGCCGCTCAGGCCGGGCGAAGTGATTCTCTCCAAGCGCAATGAACTCGGCATCCTATCCAATTTCGCCGCCACGCCGTTTACGTTCCGCGGCCGGCGCTATGCCAGTGTGGAGGGGTTCTGGCAGATGATGCTCTATCCGGAAGGCCCGCAGGATCCGCGGGCGCAGGCGGCGGGGATGGTGTGGCCGCACACGCGCGATGAAGTGGCGCAAATGACCGCCTTCGAAGCCAAGGACGCGGGTACCGCCGCTGAGCGGAACATGCGCCAGATGGGAATCGATTGGGTCACGTTTCAAGGCCGGCGGATGCCCTACAGGTCGAAGGAGAAAGGCGAGCATTACCGTCTGATTGTGGCGGCCATGCGCGCCAAGATGGAGCAAAACCCAAGGGTGCGCGAGATCCTGCTCGCGACCGGCGACCTGATTCTGCGGCCCGATCATATAGAGGAGCCCGATGCTCCCCCGGAGTGGCTCTATTTCCGCATTTGGATGGAGATCAGAAGCGAGTCTGCGGCACGAAAAGTAGCAGAATGGAAACATGACCTCTGCGCTGACCGCGCCCTTGCTGGGCGCACTGTTGTTCGCCGCCGCCGCCGGCCAAAGCAAGTTGCAAACCAGCTTGCCCAGCGAGATTCCGGCAAAGATTACGGAATCCACCGATCGCTTCGAATACACTAAGCGCGAGGTGATGATTCCCATGCGCGACGGCGTGAAGCTGCACACCGTCATCCTGGTTCCCAAGGGCGCCAAAGGCGCGCCGATCCTGCTCACGCGCACGCCCTACGACGCCAGCGGGATGACCAGCCATGCGCACAGCACGCACCTGGCGCCGATCCTGGAAGGTTACGACAATGCCACCGACGTCATCGTGGAAGGCGGCTATATCCGCGTGGTGCAGGATGTGCGCGGCAAGTACGGTTCGGAAGGCGACTACGTGATGAACCGGCCGTTGCACGGGCCGCAGAATCCCACGCCGGTGGATCACGCGACCGACACGTACGACACGATCGACTGGCTGGTGAAGAACATTCCGGAGAGTAACGGCAAAGTCGGCATCCTGGGAATTTCCTACGATGGCTTCCTGCCTTTGATGGCGCTCATCAACCCGCATCCGGCGCTGAAGGTGTCGGTGCCGATGAATCCGATGGTGGATGGCTGGCGGGGCGACGACTGGTTCCACAACGGCGCGTTCCGTCAACTGACCAACCTGGACTACATTTACGAGCAGGAGGCCAGCCGCTCGTCGGACGTGAAGTGGTGGACGAGCTACTACGACGACTACGACGCCTACATGGACGCGGGATCGGCCGGCGAAATGGCGCGCAGGCACGGTCTCGAACAAGTTGGATTCTGGCGCAAGATTGTGGAGCATCCCAGCTACGACGCCTTCTGGCGCGACCAGGCCGTGGACCGGGTGCTGGCGGCCCAGCCGCTGAAAGTGCCTGTGATGCTGGTCGACAGCCTGTGGGACCAGGAGGATATTTACGGCGCAATGGCCGTTTACAAGGCGATCAAGCCGAAGGATACGGGTAACGATAAGGTGTTTCTGGTGCTGGGTCCATGGCATCACGGCCAGGAGATCGGCGACGGCAGCACGTTGGGCGTACTGCGATTCCATAGCGACACGGGTCTCTATTTCCGCCGCGAAATCCTCGGTCCGTTTCTCGACCAATACCTGAAGGACGGGGCACCGAAGGCCGATGTGGCGCCCGTCTCGGCGTTTGAAACCGGCACGAATGCATGGCGGAGGCTGGCGGCCTGGCCCGCCGGATGCGCCAGCGGCTGTGCCATCCGGCCTGTGCCGCTGTATCTGCACGCGGGTTTGAAGCTGAGCTTCGCGGCTCCCGACGCGGACGCCCCGGCTTACGAGGAATACGTCTCCGACCCAGCCAAGCCCACGCCGTTCCGCGCGCGGCCGATCGGCGACGACAAGCGCAAGACATGGTCCCAATGGCTGGTGGACGATCAGCGGGAAGCGTCCGGGCGCCCGGATGTGCTGGCGTTCGTTTCGGACGTATTGAGCTCGCCAGTGAAGATTAGCGGGCAGCCCGCCGCGAACCTGATGGCATCGACCAGCGGCACCGATTCCGACTGGGTGGTGAAGTTGATCGACGTGTATCCCGACGAGGTAGCCGACCAGCCGGCCCTGGGAGGCTACCAGTTGATGGTATCGGCGGATATTTTCCGCGGCCGGTATCGCGAGAGCCTGGAGACCGCCAAGCCAATTGCGGCGGACCAGCCGCTTGCATATCGCTTCGACCTGCCGACGGTGAACCATGTATTTCTGGCGGGCCACCGCATGATGGTGCAGATTCAATCGAGCTGGTTTCCTTTGTACGACCGGAATCCGCAGACTTTTGTGCCGAGCATCTTCTGGGCGCAGCCGGAAGATTACCGGAAAGCGGTGCAGCGTATTTATCACGCGCCGGGCAAGGCGAGTTACGTGGAGTTGCCGGTGGTTACGCCTTAGGCGCGCTCCCAAAATACCTATTCATATGGATGGTGACTCGCTTGAACTGCCGAGTTATAGTCGCTATACGTCCGGTGCACAGCAATTGCTGCTCGCCGAAAAACGAACCGGAGGAGGAAACGATGAAACAAATCCTGCAAGCACTGCGAACTCTGCTAATGCTCGGTCTGCTGGCTGCCGGCCTGGGCTCGGCGAACGCCGCGCAACTCCAAGTCAATGGGAATGCCCCTTACCTGTGTGCGGCGGTCCAAGGTTCCAATATTGCCAATGGGACGGCGGTAATCGCCTACGCCTGCTCCGGCGGGCCGAACGACCACTGGCAATACATCGGGGGCCAGCTTCAAGGGATTGGAACGTCAAGCGCCGGGGGCAAGTGCCTCGATGTAAAGGGTCAGGGAACCACCCCAGGAACCCTAGTGGACCTGTACGATTGCGTCGGCCAGACGAACCAGCAGTGGGAAATCGCAGACGGCACGGATTTCGGGCTTCCGTCCAGCAGTTTGATTATCGGCGTTCAGAGCAATCTTTGTCTGGACAGCGCTGGGGGACCCTCAGTTGGCGGCGGCACCCAACTAATTGTGAACACGTGTACGGGTTCCGAAAGCCAGAATTGGATCATGCGTGAAATGCAATTCGAACTGGTTTCCAGCAATCCCTACCTGTGCGCGTCAGTCGGCAGTTCCGCCAACGGCTCGGCTGTGATCTCATACTCTTGCGACGGCGCCCCGTCGCAATTGTGGAACTATTTCAATGGTGAGATCTACGGTCTCGGCTCGCAGGGCACGAAAGATAAGTGTCTCACCAGCGCCGCAGCGACCGCCGGAAGCCTCGTGGAATTGGAAGCGTGTAAGGGAAAGGCAACTCAGCAATGGTTCATCCTCGACTATTTCCTGGAGGACGGCAGTATAACCAACGCCATCGGCATATCTGGCGGCTTGTGCTTGGATAACTCGGGGGGACCGCCGTCCGGCGGCGGCACCCAACTCGTAATCAACTCGTGCACCGGTGCGGCCAGCCAGAATTGGAATGTGCGTTAGTCTTATTCTTGTCTGAGTGTCTCGGCGGGGTCCATAGTCGATGCGCGGAGGGCTGGAAGGCCGGCCGCGAATAATGCCGCAACGAGCAGCATTCCGAGAGCCAGGATGAGAGACAGCGGATCGAGCGGCTTCATATTAGTCAGCTCCTTCTGCAAGTACTTCGCACCCAGCCACAGGAATGGCACACCCAGCAAGATGCCCAGCACGGCCATGCCGAGTCCTTCGCGCAGAATCAACGAGACCACGTTGCGCGGCTGGGCCCCCAGCGCCAGACGCACGCCGATTTCGCCGCGGCGGCGCGACGTGCTGTAGGAGATGACGCCATAGAGTCCCACAACCGAGAGGGCCAGCGCCAGGATTCCGAATCCGCTGCACAGGGTGGCGAACATTCGCTCGCGCTGCAGGCCGTTCGAGATCTGCTCTTCCATGGTGATGGTGTCCACCATGGGCAGATTACGATCCACTTCGCTCACGGCCTGCCGGATGGCCGGTAATACAGCCTGCGGCGGCTGGGAAGTCCGCAGGAGAACCGTCGCTTCGGGCGCATCCCCGGTGAACGGCAGCCACAGCGCGGAAGGCCGTTCCTTGATGGAGGTGACAGCAATGACAGGGGCAATGCCCACGATGTCGTATTCCCGCGGCTTCGCGCCGGGCGGACCGTCGACGATCTGCAGCCTTTGCCCGAGCACCCGGTTCCCGCCCATGCGGCGCGCCAGATCCTCGCTGATGATGGCCACTTTCGGACCTGTTAGATCCGCCTGGTTGAAGTTCCGCCCGGCAATCATGCGCGAGGTGTAAAGCGGCAGATACGCGGGCGTCACGGCATTCACCGAAACGTCGTAGCGCTTCGCCTGACCGGAAATCTGTACCGCCAGCCACCAGCCGCCTATATCCATGGGGCGCATGGAGGCGAGCCCGACGGCCGAGACGCCAGGTGTCGCCTGCAGCCGCCGATCGAGATGGAAATAAAACTGCGCGAGCCGCGACTTGTCGTATCCGGAGGTGCCCGGCCGCGTGCCAAACAGGATGAGATTGCGGCGGTCGAAGCCAGGATCGCTGGATTGAATGCCTGCCAGATTGCGCGTAAAGATCACCGCGGTCATCACCAGGATCACCGAAAGCGCCATCTGGAACGTGACGAACCACCTTCCAGTGTTCCAGCCGCGGCGGGACAGAGCGCCAATGCTGCCGAGGCCGTGTTTGAGCGAACCTGCATCCAGCCGCCTGGAGGCCTGCCAAGCCGGGAAAAGACCGAATCCCAGAAGGGCCGCGGCGGCGACGGAGCCGATCATGGCCAGCATGCGCCAATCCAGGGTGAAGCCGATGGCGATGGTCTCACGTCCGGCGAGGAACTGGCCCAGCAGTGTCGCGACCATCCATGCAATTCCGATGCCGGCGATGCCGCCCAGGATCGCGAGCAGGGCGCTTTCAGTGAATAGCTGGCGCATCAAGCGGGCCCGGCCGCAGCCGAGTGAGATACGCATGGCCAGTTCCTTCTGCCGGGCGTTGGCGCGGGCCAGCAACAGGTTCGCGATGTTCACGCAGGCGATGATGAGCAGCAGAGCGACCAGGCCGCCGAGCACCAGCAGAGGTTCCCCAAGGTCGTCGCGCAGGATACCGAGGCCTCGCCGGCCCGGGTCCAGACTGATCCGCGGCGCGGCCGCGAGGTTCTTGGGCATTTTTGCCCAACTAGCCCGAAACGCGGCGTCCAACGCCAGCTCCAACCGGGATTCGGCGATGCCCGCAGCGCGCCGGGCCAGAAGCTGCATACCCCAATACCGGTTGTTCTTCGAGCGCGTCTTGCATCTGGCCGGACCGGGCGTGCAGAAAACTGGCATGATGCAGCGGGGTGTAGATCTCGGCGGCATCGCCCGGGGCGAGGCCATAGAATGCCGGCTCCAACACGCCTGCGATCAGGTACGATTCGTTGTTGATGGTGATGGCGCGCCCGGCCACGTGGGGATCGCTGCTCATGGCGCGCGTCCAGAAACGATGCGATACCACGGCGACGGCCGGCGCCGCATACGTATCGTCGCCATCCGAAAGCAGGCGGCCGAATTGCGGACGAACTTCGAGACTCGAAAAGAAGTTGCCGCTAACGGCCCGCTCACGGGCCACCGTGGGCCGGCCCGCGAAGCTGACGCTCACCTGATCCGGGTAGGTGAAAGCCGCCACGGATGCCAGCGCGGAAACGCTTTTGCGCATCTGCGCAAAGGCAGGGTACGAGAAGAAATCGGCCACATCCCATCCACCCTCCGGCCCCATGTTGCCCGATACGCCGTCGGCCAGTTCCTGCGGAAAGCCGTGGCCTTTCCAGTGGACCAAATTGAGTTGCCGCGGGTTGGGCAGCGGCAGGTCGCGCCACAACACGCGGTCCATCAGGGAGCCGATCGCGGTGTTGGCGCCGATGCCAAGCGCCAGTGAAATGACGGCCGCTGCGGTAATCACCGGATTCCTTCGCATCATGCGCCAGCCGAATACGATATCCTGCCCTAAACCGGTCATCCACGCCCATCGCCGTTCATCACGGCAACGCTCTTGCACCTGGGCGGCGCCGCCGAACTCCCGATTGGCGAGGCGCAACGCTTCTTCGCGCGAGTATCCCTGCCGCTCATATTCCGCGGCCAGATGGTGCAAGTGATGCGCCACCTCATTGTGCAATTCGGACTCCCTGCGTTTCCAAGAAAATGTCATTTGGGGACTTCGCTTTCAAAACTCGGACCCTTTCAAGACTCCAGCACCATGGCCACTGCGCCCGCGTAGCGCTGCCATTGCTGCATCTCCTGGCGGAGGCATGTCCGCCCTGCGGCGGTCAGCGTGTAGAATTTCGCCATGGGCCCGGCGCCGGTCTCGCGCCACTCGGCTTTGAGCAGGCCCTTGCGCTCCAGACGATGCAGGGCCGGATACAGGGATCCCTGCTGGACCTGCAGCAGTTCTTTTGAGGTGGCCATGATTCGCTGGGCAATTCCATAGCCGTGAATGGGGCCGTGGGCGACGGTTTTCAGAATGAGGAGATCGAGGGTGCCCTGGATGAGATCGGTCTTTTTTGCCATGCGCATCTAGTATGACATACTAGGTAGGTAGGATGTCAAGGTAGAGTATTTTCAGTCTCGAGTGGTTGACGGCACGCGCTGCACGCCCTATACTCGAAGCGAATAGAGCCGCGACCGATGAGGAAGCTCGCCGGAACATCCGCGACGCCGTGCGCGGCTTTCTTGCCGCGAGCGCAGACCTTGGCACCCTCGACGAGATCCTGAAGCAAGCGGGTTACGAACCAGAAGGGGAGGGTTGGCACGCCCCGGAATTCGTCTCCGTGGATCGCCTCACGATGAGCCTGAAATAACGGCATGGCTGGCATCCGCCCGCACCACTACCAAAGCCTCGTTCGCGTGTTCGAGCAGGACGGGTTCCTTTATGACCGCCAAGAAGGCGACCATCGGATTTATGTGAAAGCCGGCGTCCGGCGCCCGGTCGTCATTCCCGTGTACCGCGAGGTGCCGGTCTTCGTCATCATGAACCTAACAGCCTTCACCTTGGAATATCGACAGTCTGATTTGATGCCGCGATTTTTCCCTGAACCGCCTCCTGCACCACCTCGCGCAACCGGTAGGAACCTGGAGGCGCTTCGAGCGACAGCTTGGCATTCACTCCACTCTCCAGCAGCCGCGTGAGAGTGGCCTCGGTCAGATCCAGATCCATGCGACCCTCTTTGGCGGTCACCAGTTTCCCCTGTGCGTCGAGCAACGAGGTCACAAAGATGATGCGCTCCAGGTGACGCTCGTCTCTGCTGGTAAATGGCAGGTTACGCAGATCGACGTGCACCGTCACCCAAACCAGTGGCGCGCCGCGCTGCGATTTTCCAGGCTCCGCGGCCACGCTCGCCTGAAAGTCGGCGCGCACATCTTCGGCCATCACCTCCCGGTCAAGCGTCTGCCGCGGATCGGCCGGCGGCGGCGTCTCCGTCTTAGCGGCAAAATAACCGCGCCGTGCCTGTACCACATACGCGCCCTTTCGCAGGAACTTGACGCTCAATTTGTGATAGCGCCCTTCACGAACATCATCCGGCCGGAAGCCGAGCATGTAGGTCACCTCCGGAACAGCCGCCAATTCCTGAAAGCCGAGTGCCAGATCGTTGTTATCGTGGAAAAACAGACCACCGGTGCTCTGAGCCAGGTTGGCCAGCGGTGCGTTCGCTTCCTGCAACCGGCTGGTCTGCGTCGTGGCTTCAAAAACCTGGGTTCGCATTGGCAGCGCGGTCAGATACGCCGATTGATCCGGCGTTCTCGCCGATGTATCGGCAAACAGTCCCTTCGCATCCAGCGCATTGATGACGACGCCCGCGGCCAAGGCCCGGTCGATAATGCGGTTCTGCTCGTATTCGAGCGTACCGGCAAGGAAACCGGAAGACGCCAATAGCAGCACGCGGCTTCCCGGCATCTTCGCCAGATTATCGACAGCGTGCTGGATTTCATCCAGCGTGAATTGAGAGATGACTTTGGCTTGATCCCAGGTTTGTTCGGCCTGTATGCGCACCAGTTGAACGCTAAAGTCTTGGCTGGGTCCCGCATTCACCAAATCGCTCGGCGGTCTGTCGGACGGCGGCGCCTCCGCACATTTGTGGGATTCATCCACCGCCGCCTGCATAGCCGTCAGATCCAAATTGATAATCAGGTAGGCTTGATAAGGCGTGATGCGGGGACAAGGCGTGATCCCGTTCTCCGACATCCGTGGATGCGCGCGCAGCTTTTCAATGGCCTTTACCAGCATGACAGTGTCCGCCGTGAACCCAAGAGGGTCGTAGCCCGAAGTCGTGAATATCGCTACGCGATCGCCCGCTTGCAATGCTTCCTTCACAAACCGCACAGCCGCCACGCGCGCATGGCTCACATCGCCTTGGCTGGTGTGCACGTCGTCAAAGAGCAGCGCGACATAGCGCGTCTCGGGAGTGGCCTTTGGCGGGGCCACGGCGGCTACTGCGGTGCATCGTTGCCGGCTGGTGAGCTCGCGCGCGGCGCTATGGTTGCGCGAGTCTCCACCGAAAACGTGGTGATTTCCCGCCGCTTGCCATCGTCAAAGATTTCAAAATCCTCTTTGGTCAAGCCGCCTAGGGCACGTCCGTTTTGATCGCGTACCACCACGCCGGTCTGGACCAGGCTCGTCTCTGTTCGCAGCACGAAGGGCGCAGACGGAGTGTAAGGCCGGCTGCTCACACGTACTTCTTGCGGAGGCGCAGTTGGCTGTGCGTGAAGCATCGCGGCCGCATACAGGAAGGCCAGCATCTGCACACAGGAAGAATTCAGATGAAGCACCACGCAAGCACCAAGTCCACCTCAACCGCGGCGTCGATCCTGCTATTGTAAAGGAGAAAGGTCCTGAAAGGTGAATAGGTAACCATCACCATGACCCTAACCCTTAAGGCTGAAATCACGGTACCGAAAAGCGTGCGCCGCAAGGCGGGTTTCAGGCCCGGCGACCGAGTTGAGTTCAAGGTTGCGGATCGCATCATCACCATTGTTCCGAAGCTCGCCCCAGATGAAGAGCAGGACGAGCGCGAAATCCGCGATCCGAAGGTCCGGGCGACGATCAGGAAAAGCTATCAGGATTTCCTGGCCGGGAGAGAGCCGGCCCATCGAAGCCCTTTTTGGCGAACGTTCTGTGCCGAGCGCGAAGCGTCGCAAGTTATCGTAACCCATGACTCCACCGCTTTTCGCGGTTCGCACTACCTCCCACACGATCGGCTGTCCAATAAGCTGCGGAAAGGCAATCGTGATTTCTCCGCAGCGGAGAAGAGCGCAGCGCGGGTCCTTTCAAGCAACCCGTATAACCGCAGCCGTCAGCACAACATCAAAAAGCTCGAAGACGTTCCTAGCGGCGATGGCCAATACCGGCTCGCCCTCGGGCGTTGGCGGTTCCGCTACGATATCGTCGGCCAGGCTGTTTGGCTGCACTACTGCGGCCTCCGCAGGGAGGATACGTATTAACTCATGCCCGCGCCGCGCGAATTTTCTTCGGTCGCGCGTCTGTTGAATGAGCGGTCCGCTCGCCGAGCATCAGTCGTAACAATCCGAAGGGGTGAGAGTTAGAAAAGAATTGGCTGGGAGGCAGGGATTCGAACCCCGATACGCAGATCCAGAGTCTGCAGTCTTACCGTTAGACGACCTCCCAACGATAGTTGTATTCTAACATTCGGTTGCGATTACTCAAACTCCACTTTCACGGGCCGGGCCGGCCGCTGTAGAATCGTAGCAATGGACCGCGCCGACCCTTCTATCGCCGAAACTATTGCCGTCGATCGCTCGCTCCCTTTCGCACATCTCATCCTCCTCAGTCGCCGACGAAGGGCGCTTCGTTCCCGGCACGCTCCTCGGCGGACGGTATCGCATCATCGGCCTGCTGGGCCGCGGCGGCATGGGCGAAGTCTATCGCGCCACCGATCTGGCGCTCGGCCAGTCCGTGGCGCTGAAATTTCTGCCGGAAGAAGCCGCTCAAAACCAGCGCCTGCTCGAACGCTTCCACGGCGAAGTGCGCGTGGCCCGCCAGGTCTCGCATCCCAATGTCTGCCGCGTCTACGACATCGGCCAGGCGGAGGGCATGCCGTTCATCTCCATGGAATATGTGGACGGCGAGGATCTGGCGTCCCTGCTGCTGCGCATCGGCCGCCTGCCCGCCGACAAGGCCCTCGAAACGGCGCGCAAACTCTGCGCCGGCCTGGCCGCCGCGCACGACCGCGGCATCATCCATCGCGATCTGAAGCCGCAAAACATCATGATGAACAAGCGCGGCGAAGTCGTGATCATGGACTTCGGCCTGGCCGCCATCGCCGATCAGCTTTCCGGCGCCGAAGTGCGCAACGGCACGCCGGCCTACATGGCGCCGGAGCAACTTCAAGGGCGCCGAAGTCACCGCCAAGAGCGATATCTACGCGCTCGGCCTGGTGCTCTACGAACTGTTCACCGGCAAGCGGCCCTTCGATGCCAAGACCGTGCAGGCCATGCTGCTGCCAGCAGGAATCCGCGCAGTTGACCAGCATGACTTCGGTCGCCGCCGACATCGACCCGGGCGTGGAGAAGGCCATCCGCCGCTGCCTGGATCCCGATCCGGCCCGCCGGCCGGCAAGTGCTCTCTCGGTCGCCGCCGCGCTGCCCGGCGGAGATCCGCTGGCGGCGGCCCTGGCTGCGGGCGAAATGCCGTCGCCGGAATTGGTGGCCTCCGCCGGCAAGCAGGAAGGGCTGGCGCCCAAATATTCGATACCTTGCCTGGTCTTGATCTTCGTCTGTCTGTGCGGCGGCCGTGGGGCTGCGCGCGCGATATACCGCCGTGATGCACACCGCGACGACTCCGCCGGAGGTGCTGGCGCATGAAGCGCGCGGAATGGCGGCGTCTTTCGGATATCCCAGGAAGCCCGCCGATTCCGACGGTGTCGGTCGACAACCGCGGCGATCTGCTCGATCACTTGAAGCAACTCCCGCAACCGCACGCGTGGGATGAGTGGCTGGCTTCGGAGGCGCCCATCGAAGCCGATTACCGGGAGAGTCTTTCGCCGCTGGATGCCGGTCCGTATGGCGAAGTGACGGATAGATAATCCAGCTCCGACCGCGCCGGGCATGGTCCATGCGGTGCTGGATGGAGCGGGAAGGTTGCGCGAGTTCGTGGCGAACCCCTATCAAAATGCGCAAGCGCTCACTCCGGCTGTGCACGCCGGAAGCCGTCTTTCACGCGGCCGGGCTGGACATGGCTGCGTTCACGGCGATCCCCGCGGCCTTCGTCCCGGCCGCCGCTTCCGACCAGGTGCTCGCATGGAAGGGACCGCATCCGCGCATTCCGGGCCTGAGCCTCACCGTCAACATGGCTTCCTGGAAAGGACGCGTCACGGAGGCGGCTGTCCGATTCGACTGGCCGAAGGACGCCTCTTCGCACGCTTCGCCGGACGGCATGGCATCCAGACTGCGCGGAATCGTGCTGCTGTTATCTGCCGCGATCGGATTGCTTTCCGTTTTATTGCTGGCCCGCCGCAATTGGAAGCTGGGACGCGTGGACCGTAAAGGCGCGTTGCGCCTCGGTCTGGTGCGCTGCCTGCTGGGCCTGATCGCATGGATCGGCGCGGTGCACCCGGTTCCCAACGAGTCGATGATTCCCTACTTCATTTCGAGCTGCGCGGCCTGGATCATGTGGGGCGGCGCGCTGGCCCTGCTTTACGTGGCGCTGGAACCGCTGGTGCGCGCGCGCTGGCCGCACACCATCGTCACCTGGAGCCGTCTGCTGGCGGGCCGTTGGCTGGATGCGCAGGTAAGTTCGCACATCCTGATCGGCGCGACGGCGGGCGCTTTGCTGTGGGTCGCTGCCGAGTCGATCGACGATTGGCAGTCGGGAGACCTGGGCACGTTGGGCGGCATCTCCTCCATGATGGGCGTCCGCCAATGGTTCGCCGCGCAAGCCAATCTCATGGAGGGAGCCCTGCTTTTCGGGCTGCTGGTCTTCTTCGCGATTTGCGGGCTGCGGCGGCTGGTGAGAAAGGATATTCCGGCCGCCTTACTGGCTGCTTTGCTCTTGCTATTGAGCAATGGCGGTATCTTCAGTTCGCCCGACTGGAAGGTGAAGTTCGCCATCTTCCTGGGCATGTACTCCGTGCTGATCTTCGTCTTGTTGCGGGTTGGACTGGTGGCCACTATGGCGACCGTGTTTTTCATCGACGCCAGCAACCTGATCACGCTTGGGCTCGGACTGGAAGGCCTGGTACGCCCCGCTGGGCCTGGCCACGTTCCTGCTCCTGCTGGGGATCGCGATCTTCGCTTTTTGGCGGTCGCTTGGCACGCATGAGTTATTCAGCGGGGAGGCCGCGCCCTAACTCGTGCTTCCGCGGGCGCAGGAAGTACGCGGCGCCAAGCGCTATCAGCGCCAGGGAGATATATTGCGATGTGTTCAGCGGGCCGCCGAAGGGGTTAGGCTGCTCGTGGAAGCGCACGAACTCTACAGCGAAGCGGGCAGCGGAATAAAGAATCAGATACAGGCTGATGATCGCGCCCGGGCGGTGCGGATTACCGATGCGCCAATAGAGCACGCCAAAAATGATAAACTCGGCCGCCGATTCGTATAACTGCGTGGGATGCAGCGGGATGCCCAGCGGAACTCCGGCGACAGTGCTGCGCCAACGGATTGGTGAACCTGACACCCCAGGGCAGTTTGGTTGGCAGGCCATAGCAGCAGCCCGCCGCAAAGCAGCCCAGCCGGCCTATGCCGTGGCCCAGTGCGATGCCGGGCGCGAAAACATCCGCCGTCGCAACGGCGGAAGAGGATGGCGGCGCATATAGATCACGGCCGCGATGAGGGCCGCGATCAGGCCGCCATAGAATACTCCGCCGGCCTGCAGGCTGGCCACGGAGAAGATTTCGCGCGGATTGCGCAGTAGTAGGGGATATCGACCAGGAACATCATGATCTTGGCCCCTATGATGGCGCTAATACCGCATAGAATTCCGAGGTTGACGACTCGATCGCTGTTGAGGCCCGCGCGGCGCGCCAGGCGCGCGATCAACGACAACGCCGCCAGGAAGGCCAGCGCGACCAACACTCCGTAGGTGGATTGCGAGAAGCTTCCGATATGAAAGAGACGCGGGAGCATCAGGTTTGCGCGGGCTGGCGCTTGGGTTTCAGCAGGTCGGCCAGCAGCAGGAGGCTGCCGATCACGACGCAGGAGTCGGCTACGTTAAAGGTGGGCCAGTGCCAGTTGCCAATGTAGAATTCCAGGAAGTCGGTGACGCGGCCCCACACGATGCGGTCGAACAGGTTGCCGGCCGCGCCGCCCAGCACTAATGCCAGACCGGTGGCAGTCCAGCGGTCGAGGCGCGAAGTTCTCCAAAGCAGACCCGCCACCAGCAGCAGCGCGGCGGACGCGAATACGATGAGCACCCAGGTCCGCCAGGCGGAGGTGGAATCGTTCAAAATCCCGAAGGCCACACCGCGGTTCTGCGAATGCACGATATCGAAGAAGCCGGGGATGACTGTGTGGACGTCGAAGGCGGAGACATGCGCCTCGACGATCGACTTAGTGATGCGGTCGGCGGCAAACACGGCCGCAGAGAGGGCATAGGCTTTCCAACGCCTGTCAAGCATGTGGCATCTCTTTCACCATCTCTTTGATCATCTCTTTGACGGCGGCGCCGCAGGCGGCGCAAGCGGTGGGGAATTGCGGATCGGAACCGGTGTCGGTGGTGTACTTCCAACAGCGCTCGCACTTGGCTCCATCGGCTCGCTCGACGATCACCGAAACGTCCGGAGACTGGTCCGCGGCCTGTCTCTACTTCCACCTGGGAGACGATGAAGAGGCCGGGAAGTTCCGCGGCGTATTGCTCCAGCAACGCGTAAAGTTCGCCGCTGGCGGACAGGCGCACTCGAGCCTCAAGGGGCGCGCCGATGAATTTAGCCTGGCGGGCCTCCTCGAGACTCTTGAGCACGTCTTCCCTCACTTCGATGAGACGGTCCCAGTTCCCGGCCCGTTTCCGATGCCTTCCGACAGGCCCTCGCTCAACTGCGCGGCTTCCGGAAACAGCTCCAGATGCACGCTGCCCGGCTGTCCCATATGGGTCCAGACTTCTTCGGCGGTAAAAGCGAGGATGGGCGCCACCAGGCGCACCAAGCGCATGCTCCAGGCGATAGAGAGCGGTTTGGGCGCTGCGGCGGGCGTGCGACTGGGTGGCGCCGGTGTACAGGCGGTCTTTCAGCACGTCGAAATAGAGCGAGCTCAGATCCACGGTGGCGAAATCGTAGAGGGCGTGGTAGACCTTGTGGAACGCAAGTTCGCCATACCAGGCAAGGCAGCGGGCGACCAGCGATTCGGCGCGCAGCAGGATCCATTGATCGAGCTCCAGCATTTCGGCGGCGGGCACCGCATCGGCACTGGGATCGAAGCCGGAGAGGTTCCCCAGCAGGTAGCGGAAAGTATTGCGCAGCTTGCGGTAGGCATCCTGCAGACGCGTGAGGATGACTTCCGATACGCGCACATCTTCGTTGAACTCGACGGATGCAGACCAGAGGCGGACCAAGTCCGCACCGTGATGCTTGATGATCTCGTCGGGTTCGATGGAGTTGCCGAGCGACTTGTGCATGGCGCGGCCTTGGCCATCGAGCACCCAGCCGTTCAGCGCGCAGGCGCGGTAGGGCGCACTGCCCTTGAGCCCCACGCCAACCAGCAGCGAGCTATGGAACCAGCCGCGATACTGATCGCCGCCTTCGAGATATAGATCCGCCGGCCAAGTGAGGTGGTTGGCGGGCGTGAGCACGGCCAGATGGCTCGATCCGGAATCGAACCACACATCCAGGATGTCGGTTTCCTTGCTGAACTCCGTTCCGCCGCACTTTGTGCAGGCGGCGCCAGAGGGCAGCAACTCGGCCGCGCTGCGTTGGTACCAGACATCGGCGGTGTGCTTGGCGAAGAGCTGCACGATGCTGTCGAGAATTTTGCGATCGGTAAGCGGTTCGCGGCAGCGGTCGCAGTAAAAGACGATGATCGGCACGCCCCACACACGCTGGCGCGAGATACACCAGTCCGGGCGCGTGGCGATCATGTTGGAGATGCGCTCCTCGCCCCACTCGGGCATCCAGCGCACCTGTTTGACGGCTTCGAGCGCGTGCTGCCGGAAGCCGTTGCGCTCCATGCCGATGAACCACTGCTCGGTGGCGCGGAAGATGGTGGGCTTGTGGCAGCGCCAGCAGTGCGGATAGCTGTGCTCGATTTTTTCGGTGGCGAGCAGGGCATGATGCGCGCGCAGGATCTCGATGACGATGGGATTGGCTTCCCACACGGTCTTGCCGATCAACTCCTCGGGCAGGCGCCCGGAGGCTCCCTCGGCGTGGTAGAAACGGCCGGCGGCATCCACCGGACAATAGGTCTCGATGCCATACTGGCGGCCCACCGCGTAGTCTTCCTGGCCGTGGCCGGGGGCGGTGTGCACGGCGCCGGTGCCTTGCTCGAGGGTGACGTGATCGGCCAGGATGCCGCGCGAATCGCGTTCCAGGAACGGGTGATGGAAGACGGCGCCTTCGAGGCGCGCGCCGGGGAACCGGGCCAGTATTTCGTAGTCATGCCAGCCGCATTTTTCAGCGGTGGCGTTCAGCAGATCGGCGGCCACGATGTAAACGGGAACGGCTCCGCTCCCGACGGTCGCGGCTCGGTAACGGCGACATACTCGTATTTGGGATGAAACGCGATGGCCATGTTGGCCGGAATGGTCCAAGGCGTGGTGGTCCAGATGAGGGCGTAGACGTGGCGCCCGGCGAGCGCGGGATCGATCTCGGCGGGATCGGAAGTCAGGGCGAAGCGCACCCAGATGGAGGGGCTCGAGTGGTTCGAATATTCGACTTCGGCTTCGGCCAGCGCGGTGCGGTCGCGTATGCACCAGTGCACCGGCTTGAGGCCTTTGTAGACGTAACCGCGATCCAGGAAATCCACGAACGCGGCGGCGATCACCGACTGGTAGTGCGCGCTCATAGTGAGATACGGCTCGTCCCACCGGCCGAAGACGCCCAGGCGCTTAAAGCCCTGGCGCTGCAGATTCACATACTTTTCGGCGTATTTGCGGCATTCGGCGCGGATCTCGGCCGTGGTCATGCTGGCTTTGCGCGCGCCGAGTTCGCTATCGACCTTGATCTCGATGGGCAGGCCATGGCAGTCCCAGCCGGGGACGTAAGGGGCGTCGAAGCCGGCCATGCTCTTCGACTTAACGATGAAATCCTTAAGGATTTTGTTAAACGCGGTGCCGAGGTGAATGACGCCGTTGGCGTAGGGCGGCCCGTCGTGCAGGATGTAAGTGGGGCGGCCGGCGCGCAGGCGGCGGATTTGGCCGTAGATATCCTCAGCCTGCCAGCGCTCGAGCAACTTCGGCTCGGCCTGGGAGAGGTTGGCCTTCATCGGAAGGCTGGTGCGCGGCAGATTGACAGTCTGCTTCAGATCGACGTTGTGCGGGTCCATTTTGCAGGGATACTTCTATCGTACAACGAGGGAAGCTTCGCCTGCCGGCGCGGGCTGGCTGAAAAGATGCCCCGCGCTCAATTTGGACAGGGACGGTTGAGGAGCGCGGTCATGATCCGGTTGACTACATCTTCGCGGAGGTTCTCGTCGGGAGAGTCGAAGGGCGACACCTGAATATGCACCAACTCATGCACGATGGTGCATTCCATATCCAACTTCAACTCGCCTCCCTTGAGATTGTAATCCGTGGGGTCAAGCACGCTAATGATGCCGGTCTTGACATTGGGGTCCCACTCCGCATTTCCCCAAGTATTCTTATCCAAGTCCTTTAGCCTGACCAGCCGTATGGTCAAGCGCCATTCGTCCATCCCCAGCCGGCGTTGCCAGTTTTTAAGTTTCTGGTCCAGATGGGATTCCACGGGAGACATGGGAAAACATCCCATGACGCATAGAAAGAGCGCCATCAATACACGCATATGGGAAATTGTATATGAAATGGTGAAGAAAAGCACTACCGGCGATTTGAAATGGGTACTATCTTTTGTTAACATCCGGTGACGGCGTGTTAACGCCCGCTGACGGCGCGACAGGCAGGGCGAAGGCGACATAAGCGCCGCGGATCTTCACCTGGGTGGCGGGAGTCAGGCCGGTTTGGGCAGCCGCGCAGAAAACTATATACTGCCTGCCGTTCACTTCATAAACGGCCGGCATCCCTTCGAGCGCGGCGTCCAGTTGGTACTCCCACAGCACTCTGCCGCTGGCCACATCCAGCGCGCGGACTTTGCCATCGCGGGTGCCCGTAAATATCAGCCCCCCAGCCGTTACTACCGGGCCCACCTTGGGAAAATGCGATCCCGTGTTCGGAAAGCCCCTGGATGCGAGTGCGGGCACTTCGCCGAGCGGGACCTTCCAGCGGATGGTCCCCTCGTTCAGATCGTAGGCCGTAAGTGAAGTCCAGGGTGGTGCTATTGGGGAAAGCCCGTCGCTGGCGATCATGAACCCGAAGCCGGTGTAGTAGCGTTCGCCGTCATGCGCGGGGTCATGCGCGTTTGGGGCCAGCCGGAGCATGGCCGGAAGATCCTTCGAGACCACGAACAAGGCGCCATTCGCCGGATCGGCGGCCGCGCCGCCCCAATTCGCTCCGCCGTTATTTCCCGGCATCTGGATGGCGCCGCGCCGGCTCGGCGGCGTATACAAGCCCTCATTGCGCGCGCTCAGGATTTCGTCACGGAAGCGCGCCCGATCCTCGGGGGAGAGAAACGGACTCAGATCGTCCACCGTGAACCCCTGGCGCGCGAACGGCGGCGGCTTGAGTCGGAAACGGCTGGGTGGGCCAGGTTTCTTCATCCGGCATATCGGAGCGCGGCACGGGCCGCTCCTCGATGGGCCAGAGCGGTTCGCCCGTAACGCGATTAAACACCCAGACGAAACCCTGCTTGGTCACCTGCGCCACCACATCGACCGCCTGCCCGTTGTGCTGCACGGTCAGCAGTTTGGGGGCGGTCGGGTTGTCGTAATCCCAGATATCGTGATGGACCATTTGAAAATGCCACAGGCGCTTGCCTGTACGGGCATCCAGCGCGAGCAGGCAGTCGGCGAACAGGTTTGCGCCGCGGCGATCGGCGCCGTAGAAGTTGTACTTGGCGCTGGCGGTCGGCGCATAGACGATTCCCCGTTTTCGATCGAGCGAGAGTCCGCTCCACACATTGGCCCCGCCCACGCGCCGCCAGGCATCCTTCGGCCAGGTCTCGTAACCGAACTCACCGGGGCGTGGAATGGTGTGAAACGTCCAGACTAATTTCCCGGTTCGCACGTCGAAGGCGCGAATATCCCCGGGAGCCGAACCATAGCCCTGATTGGTTGCCGACCCCAGAATCAGCAGGTCTTCGAAGACCCGGCCGGGGGTGGTGGATTGGACGAGCGCGATCGACGCCGGGTCGCGGTCCAGCCCTTGTTTCAGGTCCACGGCGCCGGCTTTGCCGAACGCCAGGATAGTGTGTCCGGTGCGCGCGTCGAGCGCGTGCAGGAAATGGTTGCTCGCATAGAGCAGCCGCCGGTCGGCGCGATCCGGGCTTTCCCAATAGTTGATGCCCCGGCTGGTGACGATGCTGGTGCCCGGATCGGCGGGGTGAGTCCAGATCTCCCTGCCGGTGGCCGCCTCCAGCGCCACGATCGAATTGTTCCGGGCGAGGACATAGAGGCGGTCGTCCACTGCCAGCGGATTGAAGGAGTATTTATTGCCGTCGGCGATCGGATAGGTCCACGCCACTTTCAGCTTGCCGACGTTCGAACGATCGATTTGCGAAAGCGCGGAATACTGGGAAGAATCGGGGGCGCCGCCGTAGTCGCTCCAGGTTTTGTAATCTTGCGCCAGCGCTGGGAATACGGCAATCAGGAGAGCGAACGCGGGCCGGAACGCGGAGGGCATTCTCTTATCATGCCATCGCACCCACTGGATAGAATGAGACTGCATGGCGACGTGGAGTGCGCGTCTCGACGAAGACGAAGCGTTGTGGGGCTGGGATCATACGCCCGGCATCGTATCGGTGTGGGCGGAAGCCGATGGCCGACGCCACGGTGCTTCGCCGGATCGCGGAAACGGATGAACTGGTGCGGGAGGAGGAGCGGTTCCGGCCGTGGCTGCTGCTCGACCGGCTTGACGATCTGCGGCACCTGGGCGCCGCGGCTGGGACGCGAAGGAGCAGGCGGGGCGCTGGTGACTTATCGCGAACTCGACGGACCGGGCGCGTTGCGGTATCTGGTTTCGGCCGACGACGGAAGAACGCTGGCGCAGGCGGTGTTGGATGGCGCGACACAGAGGCTCGGGCGGCGCGTCGGCCACCTGCGGGAGTTGGGAAAGGATGCCGCGCTCGTACTGCCGCCCGAGGAGCAATATCTGGTCGCGACCGGGCGAACCTATTTCCGCGATCTCTCGTTCGACCAACTGCACCGCATGCAGTTCGATCTGGAGACGACCGGGCTCGATCCGGAGCGCGATCGCATCTTCATGATCGCGGTGCGCGACCCATCGGGCGCGACCGAGGTGCTCGAGGCCGCGGCGATGGGGATGCGGCCGAGGCGGACCTGATCCGCCGGCTGGTCGCGAAAGTCAACGCGGCGGATCCGGACGTAATCGAGAACCACAACCTGCACGGTTTCGACCTGCCGTTTCTGGATCGCCGGGCGCGCATTCTGAGGGTGCCGCTGGCGCTGGGGCGGATCGGTCCGCCGGGATTGCGGCAGCGCGCCGCCCGGCGCGGGACCGCGAGCGGCGCCGACGCCAGCCGCCGGGTGCGCTTCGTCGCGCCGGGCCGCGAGCTGATCGACACGCTGGACGCGGTACTGCGCTACGACTTCGCCACCCGCGAGCTACCCGACCATGGGCTCAAAGCCGTCGCGCGCCACCTGGGCATCGCCAGTCCCGATCGCGAGTACATCCGGGGCGACCAGATTTATGCGGTGTACCGCCGCGATCCCGGCCGCGTCCGCCGCTATGCGGCCGCGGATGTCGAGGAGGTCGCGCGCGCTCGCGCGGATGCTCGGCGGCGCGGCGTTCGCGCTGGCGCAGATGGCACCGCGGCGATACGAGCGGCTGGCGGATGCGGGCGCCGCCACAGGCGTGATCGATCCGTTGCTGGTGCGGGCGTATCTGCGCGCGGGGATGGCGCTGCCCGCGCATCAGCCGGGCGACGGGACGCCGCATAGCGGCGCAGCCCTGCATCTGTTCGCTACCGGCGTGGCGCGGCGCGTGGTGAAGGCGGACGTGGCCAGCCTGTATCCGTCGTTGATGCGCGCGTATCGCATCGGCCCGGCGCGCGATCATTTGGGCGCCATGCTCGCGCTGGTGGACCGGCTGGTGGAACGCAGGCTGGCGGCGAAGGCCAGCGCCCGGGCGGCGCCGCCCGGATCGACCGAGCGCTACATGCATGAGGCCATGTCGGCGGCCATGAAGCTGGTGGTGAATTCCGCCTACGGATACCTGGCCGCGGGCGGCGACCTGACGCGGTTCGCCGACGTCCATGCCGCCAACGAGGTAACCCGGCGCGGCCGCGAAACACTGGAGATGATGTGCCGCGAACTGGCCGCGCGCGGCGTCACGCTGATCGAGGCGGATACCGACGGCGTCTACTTCGCGGTGCCCGAGGGATGGGGCGAGGCGGACGAGCGGCGCGTGGTGCAGGAGGTGGCCGCGCTGCTGCCTCCTCTCGTGCAACTGGAGTTCGAGGGGCGGTATGCCGCCATGCTGTCGCACGAGCCGAAGAATTACGCGCTCCTGGGGTACGATGGCTCGCTGATCCTGCGCGGGGTGGCCTTCCGGTCGAGCCGGGCGGAGCCGTTCGGCGAGACATTTCTGCGGCGCGCGATCAGCCGGTTGCTGGTGGACGATGTCAGTGGGGTGCGGGACGTGTACGTCGCTACGCTGGATGCGCTCCGCCGGCGGGAGTTGCCGACCCGCGCCGTGTCTGCCAGCGTGCGCCTGACAAAAACGCCGTCCGGAGTACCTGAAGACCCGCGACAACCGGCGGGAGCTGCCGTATGAAGCCATGCTGGCGAGTGGCCGCACGTCGTGGAGCGCCGGCGACCGCGTGCGGGTCTATCGCGCGCAGTCGGGCGCGGGGCGCGTCATTGACGATGGCGGCGACGAATCCGATGACGGGGCGCGGGACTATGATGTGGAGCACTATGCCCGGCTGCTGCGGGAGTCGTTTGCAGTGCGCCTGGAGCGCGCGTTCACTCCCATCGACTACGAGGCGGTGTTTGCGGATCCCAACCAGATGCCGCTTTTCGCGCCGGTGTTCACCAGTATGCGTACGATCCTTTCGCCGCATTCATAAAACATACAGCCGCAGCATCCACCAAACCAGAAATAAGGCGATGATGGCTACCACGACGTATCGAATCCACTGTCCGGCGGTTCTCGGCTCGGTCCGGTTTGACACAGACGGAGTTTAGCACCCATTTCCACTGAGCCTTGGCTGATAGCATCCGTCTATCGGGACCATCAAAAAAATTTAGGCGAACGGTATGGGGGCCATTCCACCGGCGGAGGCGTACAATCGAAAAGAGGAGGGCTCATGAAATCGCTTTTCACGCCTGAACAGACAACGGATCTTTTGAAGCGCGGCTTTTCCCGGCGCAACTTTGGACGTCTGGCGACGGTAGCCGCCGCAGGCGCGGCGCTGCCGTTTTATAACGAGCGCGCGCTGGCCCAGCTTTCGATGGTCAGAGATATGCCGGCGGACGCCGTCAAAATCAATGCCAATGAAAATCCCATGGGGCCCTGCCCGGAGGCAGCCGAGGCCATGTACAATGTCGTGAAAAAAGGCGGCCGCTACATGTATGAGGAGACCTTCGCCATGCGGGGGGCTCTGGCGCAGGCGTGCGGCGTGAAGCCCGAGTATGTCACTCCATACGCCGGTTCGAGCGATCCGCTGCATCGCTCCGTTCTTTCGTTTTGTTCGAAGGAACGGCCCTTGGTGAAGGCCGATCCCGGATATGAAGCCGGAGAGCGGGCCGCCAAGTTTATCGGCGCAGCGGTCGTAAACGTGCCGCTGCGTAAGGGAACCTGGGATCACGACGTGAGAGCCATGCTGGCCGCGCATCCATCGCCCGGTCTGATTTACGTATGCAATCCCAACAATCCTACCGGCACGCTGACCAGCCGCGCGGATATCGAATGGCTGCTCGCGAACAAGCCCAAAGAAACGATGGTGGTGCTGGATGAAGCATACATTCATATATCGCCGAACGCAGTGCCCTGCACAGACCTGGTGGCGCAGGACAAGGATTTGATCGTACTGCGCACGTTTTCCAAGCTCTACGGGATGGCGGGTCTGCGCGCCGGTGGGGCGATCGCAAGGCCGGATCTGCTGAACCAGATGAAAGACTGGTCGGCGGGCGCCATGCCGGTCACGGGAATGGTGGGAGCTACCGCCAGCCTCAAGGTGGCAACGCTAGTGGCCGAGCGCCGCAAGATTATCGGCGATATCCGCGTGGACACGCTGAACTTCCTGGCCGCGAACAATATCGAATTCATCCCGTCTGAAAGCAACAAATTCATGATGAATGCGAAGCGTCCGGGTAGCGATTTCTACAAAGCCATGGCGCGAGAGAAAATCTATATTGGCCGCGTTTGGCCGGTGTGGCCGACCTGGGTCCGCGTGACTGTGGGCACCAGGAAGAGATGGCCAAGTTCAAGACCGCATGCCTGAAGTGCTATAACGCTTAGCCGAGCCCCTGAAAAACAAACCGGGTCTCCAAGCCGCGCCCCGAAGGATCGATGTTGAAACTTCACTATTCATGGCGCGCATTGATCGGCGATTTATTTGGTGGGCTCATCGCGGCGCTGATCGCCATCCCTTACGGTTTGTCGTTGGCTCAGATGATGGGGTTGCCGCCGGTGCTCGGTCTGGTCACTTCCATCGTGACCGCGCCCATCACCGCATTGCTGGGGCGCAACCCCGTGCTGATCGGGGGCACCGCCAGCGCCACGGTGCCTTTCATCGCGCATGCGGTCCAATTACAGGGACCAGGCGGAGCGGCCAAGGTTTGCATCGTGGCGGCGGTTTTCATGATGGCTTTCGGGCTCATGCGCCTGGGCCGTCACATTCAGACGAGTGCCGCAACCCGTGGTCACGGGTTTTTCATGCGGGATTGGCGCGATGATGGTGCTCTCTCAACTCGCCACCATGACGGCGGTAAGGACGGCTGTGGATCGCACGTCCAACAATCTTCTGTATCAGAGCTGGCAGGTCCTCTCCCATGCGGGCCAGGCGCACGCCGGCGCGGTAGCAATCGGCGCATTCGTCATTGTGGTGGCGTTTGCGGTGGCGCACTTTGCCCCGAACGCCCCGGCGCCTTTGATCGGAGTTTTGGTGGCGGTGGCCGCGGCGGCGGTGTTGGGCATTCAGGAGAAGGAGATTGGCAGACTGCCCTTCGAGATTCCGCCGCTCGCAGGGTTCGCCTGGTCCCCGCCCGATGTGATTCACGTGCTTCCCGCCGCTTTCGGCCTGGCATTCGTCAGCTCAGTCAACATTCTGATCACTTCGCGCGTGGTGGAACACTTTCGGGGGCGCCACAAGCACCTCAAACGAGCCGACGCGGATGCCGAGCTGGGCGCGTATGGGATGGCCAACGTGGTAGGCGGCATGTTCGCCGCCCCCACCAGCGTCGGCATTCCGGCGCGCAGCCTCGCCAGCGTCCGCTGCGGAGGTTCCACGCGGCTCTCCAATATCTTCCATGCGGTTTTTATTCTCGGCTTTCTCAGTTTGGGCGGCCAATTCATCGCGCGCATCCCGGTTCCGGCCCTGGCGGGCGTGACCGCTTACATCGGCCTGCGTCTACTTGAGTGGAGCACTTGGCGCAGGCTGCCGCGCATGCGGCTGGTGGATGCATCCGCCTTCCTCGCCACCGCGGTCTCAGTCCTGATGGTGAATGCCGTGTTGGCTGTGGCGATCGGATGCTCGTTCTATCTGGTGCGGTATTGCTACCATCGCATTGTTCCTCCCGCCGCTGCGCGGGTCGCGTCCGAGAATGCCGCCGAGATTGCCAAGGTGACGGCCAGCAGTTAGATAATAAGGAATATTATGCACGAGCTACGACAGGACTTCCGCTACGCGTTGCGCATGCTACGCAAGAACTCCGGCATGACCCTGGTGATTGTGCTCTCGCTCGCCATCGGCATCGGCGCCAATTCCGCGGTATTCAGCGTAGTCGACGCGCTCCTGCTGCGTCCACTGCCTTATCCGGAGCCCGGCCGCCTGGCGGCTATCTGGCTGCATTCGCCCGGTATCGGAATCTTTCGCGACTGGCCGTCGCCGGGCGAGTACAGCGATATCCGGAACGAAAACCATTCTTTCAGCGAGATTTCCATTTCGCGGCTTGGCAGTTTTACGCTGACTGGCCGCGAACAGCCCGAACGGGTGGATGGCATGCGCACCTCGTCCAGCCTCTTCCGTATACTGGGCGCGCGGCCGCTGCTGGGCCGGTTGCTGCTCCCCGAGGAAGATCAGCCGGGGAAACCGCCAGTGGCGATCCTGAGCTACCGCCTTTGGCAGCGCCTGTTCAGCTCCGATCGCGCGATGGTGGGCCGCGGCATCACGCTCAACGGCAATCAGTTTACGGTCGCGGGCGTACTGCGGCCCGATTTTCTGTTGAACTCGGAAGTGATGCCGGCGGAGGGTCCCATGGACAAGGTGGATATCTTCCTTCCGTTGCCCTTGAGCGCGGAATTCTTACAGCGGCGCGGCGATGAAAACTACAACCTGATCGTGAAGTTGAAGCCGGGCGTGACGGTGCGCCAGGCGCAGGCGGATATCGATGTCATCGCCAGCCGCATCCGCCAGAAGGACAAGCGCGACCGCACCTTCGGCATGACCGTGGTCGGGCTGCTCGACCAGGTGGTGGGCGATGTGCGGCGCGCCATGTTGGTGCTGCTGGGAGCGGTCGCGCTGGTCTTGCTCAGCGCCTGCGCCAACGTGGCCAATCTGTTGCTGACGCGCGCTGCGGGACGCGAAAAGGAGGTGGCCATCCGCACTGCCATGGGCGCGGGCTGGCAGAGGCTGCTGCGGCAATTATTGACCGAAAGTCTGTTGTTGTCGCTGTTAGGGGGAGTTGCCGGATTGGCGATCGCCCAGGCCAGCCTGTATGCGATGCGCGCCATCAACCCGGGCAATATTCCCAGGCTGGACGAAATCGCCGTCAATGGCCAAGTGCTGCTATTCACGTTCGCCATCGCCACGATAGCCGGTCTGCTGTTCGGCCTAGCGCCGGCCTGGCGCGCGATCAAGCTGGATCTGAACACATCGCTCAAATCCGGGGGACGCAGCGGGCAAACCGATGGCGGCCTGTTGGTGGCGCGGCACCGCTTGCGCGGTCTGTTGGTGGTTTCCGAACTGGCTTTCTCGCTGATCCTGCTCATCGGCGCCGGATTGCTGATCCGCAGTTTTCAGCGGCTCCAAAGCGTACCGCCGGGTTTCGCCGCCGATCACGTGCTCTCCATGCGGGTGTCGGTCACAGGGCCCAAATACAAGGACGACAAAGTAGTCGCGCAGTTCTACCGCGAGATTGGCGGACGGCTCGCCAATTTGCCGGGGGTCACCGCGCAGGGTCAGGTCTCGGCGCTGCCTTTGTCCGGCGAAGTCGGATGGGGAGGCATCAACGTGGAAGGCTTTACGCCGAATCCAGGCCAGGAGCTGCAGGTGGACCAGCGCGTGGCGAGCGCCGGCTATTTTCGCGCCATGAAGATTCCGCTGCTCAAGGGCCGCTATTTCGACGACCATGACACCGTTGACGGCCAGCAGGTGGCTGTAATCGACGAGCAGTTTGCGCAACGCTTCTGGCCGCGAGAGAATCCCATCGGCAAGCATGTCTGGTTCGATCCCAAGAAGCCCATTACGATTGCGGGTGTGGTCGGCATAGTGAAACAGTACGGCCTGGATGCCGGAACTAAGATGGTGGCGTACTTTCCGCTGCAGCAAAATCCCGACAACGCGATGTATGTGGTAGTGCGAACATCCTCGAATCCGGCCGACGTGGCGGGCGCCATTGTGCGCCAGATCCACGAAGTCGAACCGAGCGCCCCCGTCTACGAAATCCGCGCCATGCAAGACCGGCTATTCGACTCGCTGGCGCGGCAGCGCTTCGCCACCGCCATGCTCGGCACGTTTGCCGCCTTCGCGCTGCTGCTCGCGGCAGTGGGAGTATACGGCGTGATGTCTTACCTGGTGACACAGAGCACGCATGATATCGGCGTGCGAGTGGCATTGGGGGCGCAGCCCGGCAACATCGTTGGCCTGGTGGTGCGGCAGGGCATGCTGCTAGGCGCTATCGGCATGGGAGCCGGCGTGATCGGGGCAGCCGCGCTTACGCGCGTGATGGCCAGTCTGCTGTTCGGCGTTAGCGCCACCGACGCCGTGACCTTCGGCGCGGTAGTGGCGATCCTGGCGGCGGTGGTGTTCGCCGCCACGGCGATTCCCGCACGGCGCGCCGCCGGCGTGGATCCCATGACTGCCTTACGCGAGGAGTAAGCGCTTATAATACGTCCGCGAAGCCCCGCTTCATATGGCGGAAAAACAGCCCGCCCGCCAGGAACGTCGCTACCGCGAACAATGCCATGATGCCCATGTCTTCCAGCTTCGGCCACTGCCCGGAGAGCAGCAACTCCCGATAAGCCCGCACCAGATACGCCAGTGGATTGCCCGCCAGCAGAAAGCGTAGCCGCGCCGGGAACTGCTGCTCGGTAATGAAAATCGGAGTCAGCCAAAACCAGAACGTCAAGATCACGGTCAGTATCTGGGCGGTGTCCCGCAGGTAGACCTGGAGGCTCGCCAGGATCCACCCGAAGCCCACCGCGAACATCCCCAGCAGCAGCATGTAAACCGGCAGCAGCATCAAACCGGTGCTGATCTGGTTCAGCCAGATGCCGATGGCCGCCACCGCCAGCGCCAGCGCGATCAGGTGGCTCACCAGCGAGGAGAGGAAGATCGAAACCGGCACGATTTCGGAGGGAAAAACCGTCTTTGTGATCAGGCCGGCCTGCTCCAACAGGCTGGAAGCGGACCGCTGCACGGTTTCAGTGAACAGCAGCCACGGCAGCATGCCCGCGAACAGGAAGAGAGGGTAGCTGTCGGTCACTTCGCCGGCAGGCATTTTTTGATGCAGACAGACGCTGAATACGAAGGTCCAACTCGCAAGCAGCACCAGCGGATGGATCACACCCCACAGCCAGCCAACCGCCGATCCCACGAAGCGTTGCTCGAAATCCCGCCGGACAAGCTGGAACAGAAGGCTTCGCCGTTTCACCAGATTTTGCAGAAAGAGCGCGCCGGGAAGGCCGGAAAGACATAGCTAACCGAAGACACTACCAATTTTTTCAATCACTTGCAAGCGAAACCTTTGCTTGACAGGGCTGTGAAGGTCCTGTTACATTCACCTTTCGCCAAATCGTAATAGCCCCCCCGGACCCGGGGGATCCCCGCGGTTCACCAGGTCCGTTGGAGAAGACTATGCAGCAGAATTATTTTATTTTGGTATTGGCTCATTCCCTGCGAGGCAAGTTGCGCCGCATCCGGGTCCCGCTGACGGTGGTCTATGCGGTGATGGCTTTGGCGCTGCTCGGTTGCTTCTCCATATTCGGCTTCATTACCAGTTACGCGCGCATGGCATGGAAGGTTGCCAACTACAACGCACTGCGCACTGAAGTGGAAGCTCTGCGTACCCGCTATCAACGGCTGCAAAAGGTCTCCAACCAAACCAACCAGCAGATGGCCAGCCTGGAGATGTTCGCGAACGAGGTGTCGATCGCCTACGGCATCAAGCAGAAACTGGAAGGCCCGGCTGGAATTGCGGCCGAAGGGCGCCTCGCGCCCACGTATCCCGATTCCCTAACCGCGTACAGCTACCTGCGCAGCTATCATTCGATCGAGAATAACTTCGCGCGCCGCGGACACACCAACGTGCAGCCCAGCATCTGGCCGGTGGAAGGCCGCCTGATGGGCGGTTATGGTCTGCGTACCGATCCGTTCTCCGGTGAAGGCGCGATGCACACCGGCGTGGATATTTCGGCGCCCACCGGCACAGCGGTGCACAGCACCGCGGACGGTATCGTCACGTTTGCCGGCTGGAATAGCGGTTATGGCCAACTCATCATCGTGGATCATGGAAATGGCATTGAGACCTACTACGCGCACCTTTCCCATTTCAGCGTGATCGAAGGCCAGGAGGTGCGGCTCGGCGAGCAGGTGGGCGCCGTGGGAAGTACGGGGCGTGTGACGGCTCCGCACCTGCACTATGAGGTCCGCTTAGGCGGCGCGCCTGTGAATCCGCATCCCTATCTGGTGCGGGCGGCCGTGGCGCAGATGGTCAAGAAGGATTTTCCGTTCTAGATTCGGCGGGCCTATGGCAACCGTTCTTCCGCGTTTCGCGTCAGTCACCATCGGTGTCATCTTGCTGACGTCGGCCTACCATCGGCTCAACTCCTCCTCTCTGATGGCCGAGGCCGCCAACCGCTTCCTGGCATCGCTTACACCCGAGCAACGCGCCAAAGCAACCTTCTCTTTTGAAGAAGATGAACGGCAAAACTGGCATTTCGTCCCGATTGAGCGAAAGGGCCTGCCGCTGCGGGAGATGACGCCCGCGCAGAAACATCTGGCGTACGGCGCTGCTGGGCGCGGGGCTCAGCCAGCAAGGCTTCTTCAAAGCGGAGACGGTCATGAGCCTGGAGGACGTGTTGCGCGCGATGGAGCACGGCACCGGTCCGGAGCGCGACCCCGAGAAGTATTACTTCTCCATCTTCGGCCAGCCTTCGGCGGAAGGAACGTGGGGCTATCGCGTGGAGGGCCATCACCTCAGCCAGAACTACACGGTGGTTGGCGGACACGTCGCCGGTGCGCCCAGCTTCTTCGGCGCCAATCCGGCGGAAGTCCGGGAAGGTCCGCGCAAAGGGCTGCGCACGCTGGCCGCCGAGGAGGATCTCGGCCGCGCAGTCATCCAGTCGCTCGACCCCGAGCAGCGCAAAATTGCGGTGGTGGATAAGGACGCTTACAAAGATATCCTGACATTCGACAGCCGCCAGGCGGCCCTGAAGGGCCAGCCCTCGGGATTGCCGGCTTCCAAGATGAATGCGAAGCAGTTCGATCTGCTGATGACCCTGCTCGAAGAATACGCGCACAACATGCCGGAACAGATCGCGGAATCGCGCGAGGAGCAAATCAAGAAGGCGGGCAAGGACATTTACTTCGCGTGGGCGGGCGGCGTCGAAAAGGGAGATCCGCACTACTATCGCGTACAAACCGCGTCGTTCCTGATCGAGTACGACGATACTCAAAACAACGCCAACCACATCCACTCGGTGTGGCGCGACTTCAACGGCGACTTTGGAGTGGACCTGCTGAAGCTCCACTATCAGTCCAGCCACAACCAGAAGTAAACTCGCTGGCCGCAAGGCCAGCCAATGCTACCATTTCCTTATGAGGGCAGTGCCGGCCGCTCTGGGCCGCTGGACGCGCCGCGCTTTCCTGGCTTCCGGCATGGCGCCCTGGGCATTCTCCGAACAAAAGGGCGGGATCATCCCGTCCGCTTGGCATCGGTACTCCGACCCGGCCACGGAATTCGAAGTACTGCGGCTCACCGACCCCGGCCACTCCAGTTGGCTGCCGGCTTACTACAATCGTGTGCTTGCCAGGCGCGGTGGATTCCTGCTCTATGCGAGCGACGAGAGCGGCTCCCCGCAGGCCCACCGTATGGATCTGCATAGCGGCGAATCGCGGCGGCTGACCGAAGCGGCGCACCTCGACGCTGCCTCTGTCGCCATGCTGCCGGACGAACACACCTTCTGCTATTTCGATGGTCCCGCGCTCCATCAAGCGGTGCTGGGCAATCTGCATACTCGCCAGATTTACGAAGTGGAGGAAGGCTGGGAACGCTGCCCCGGAGCAAGCGTCGCCGACGATGGCACGGCCCTGATCGGCGAGACGCGCGGCGGCTCCTCACGCCTGCGCGTCATCGGACTGCAGAAGGGCACGACCCGGATCGTCACCGAGGCGTCCTTCGTTTTGTCGCACCCCCAGCCGCGCCCGCGCCGCGCCCAGATTCTCTATCGCCAGGCGGATGAAGCCCTTTGGGTAGTTAACTCCGATGGCGCCCAAAACCGTAAATTGCCCTTGGCCGATGGGCGCATCGGTCCGGCGCGCTGGTCGCCCGACGGCCGTACGGTTTTGTATCTGAATTTCCCCGGCGATCCTACGCAGTTGCACGCCATCCGCGAATGCTCCCCGGACCAGGAGACCGATAAGCTGGTCGCGCGCACCAGCCAGTACGCCCATTTTGGATGCAACGCGAACACGTCCGTATTTGTGGGCGCCAGCCAGAATCGGGCGTCGCCCTACATTCTCATCCTGCTACGCCTGACGCGCCGGGAGCTTTCGCTATGCGAGCATCGCGCCGGCGATCCGGCCATGGTAGCTCCAATCTTCTCCGCCGACAGCCAGCAGATCTTCTTTGAAAGCGATCGCGATGGCAAGCCCGCGATTTACCGCATTCACGTGGAGAAGCTGGTGGAAGAGACGGAGCCGGAATCGGAATAGCTCAGAACTGACGGGGCAGGAGCGCCCCGGCAGAGCTGCCCAGGGCTCCGGACCAGCGCGCCATGTCGATCTCCAGCCTCCGGCCGTCGGTGCGCACCGTCACCAGGCCATCCAGGTCGGTGCGCAACAGGCCTGTTCGCCGCTCTTCGAACCGTGCGATCACGCTCGCGTGCGGGTGCCCATAGGAATTCTCAAACCCTACGGACATCACGGCGAACGTGGGCCGCGCAAGATCCAGAAACGCGGCAGTGCTCGACGTCTTGCTGCCGTGGTGCGCCACCTTAAGCACATCCGTCTTGCGCACCAGCCCCTGCGCGACCAGGTCGGCTTCGATCTGCCGCTCGATGTCGCCGCTCAGCAGGAACGAATGGCGTCCGAAGGTGACGCGGAACGCCAGCGAATCGTTGTTGTGCGGCGCTTCTTTCGGCACATAGTCCAACGAGGGGGCCAGTACTTCCAATTCCGCGCCGCCATAGTGGAAATGCTGGCCGCGATGCAGCGGCACGATGCGCACCCCGTTCTTGCGCGCTTTATCGCGCAAGGCGCACCACGCCGGGTTCTCCGAATTCGCGCCGGTCCAAAGCTCCTTAGCGTGGAAGTTGGCGAGCAGCGAAGGCAGGCCGCCGATGTGATCCGCATGCGCGTGCGTACAGACCATCACGTCGATGTGGCCGATGGAACGGTCCCATAGGTAAGGCGATACTACATCCTCGCCGATATCCATCTGCGAGGGCGCGTGCCGCCCAAACGTCGGGATGCCGCCGCCATCCACCAGCATCAGCTTGCCGTCGGGGAAGGTGAGCAGGATGCTATCGCCCTGGCCCACATCCACCACGGTCATCTCCAGGCGGTTGTGCCCGATTTCGGGCGCGAAGGGATGCCAGAGCAACAAAATGAGCAGCACCGCCAGCGTGGCGGCGGCCAAGCCGGACCACCAGCGGCTGGCGCGAACCAGCGCAACTAAGATCATGGTCGAGATCAGCGCCGCTCCGATGGCGATCCCCAGCCACAAAGGCGGCGTGGGAATGCGCCAGTTGGGTTCCAGATGCGCGTGCCAGTTTACCACCGCGTGCGATGCCGCCAGCAGCCAACCCGCTGCTTTCGCCATCCAGGCCCAGCCGGTGAAAATGGCGATGAAGCCTACCGGAATCACGGCGCACATCAGCGGCACCACGATGGTGTTGGCCGAAATGCCTGAAAATCCGATGCGATGGAAATACACCACCATAGGCAGCGCCAGTCCGATTTGTACGATGGCCGATACCACGGCAAGCTGGAAGGCAAAGAACAGCACGCGCGCGGGAATGCCGATCGCCAGGCAACTGGCGCGCTCCGGCAGCCTGCTCCAAAGCCGCAGAGTTTCGGCCAACAGCCGCATCTCCACGCGAAACTGCGCGGCGGCGGGCGCCAGGTGCAGATCGCGGCCGGTGTCCGGCAGGTCCGCCAGCGCGCGGAGCGCGCGGGTATGCCGTTCGCTCGAGCAGCGGCGTGGCAAATGCGCCGATGAATCCTACCGCCAGAAACGTGAGTTGAAAGCTGGCCTCGAACAGTTGTTCGGGATCGAGGAGCAGAAAAGCCGAGGGCCACCGCGGCGAGAATATTCAGCACGCGCCGCCGGCGGGCGAGATAGGTGGCGATGGCGAACAGGGTGAAACCGGCCGCGCAGCGCACGCAGGGCGAGCCCCAGCCGGTAACCAGCGCGTACAGCCATAGCGAGGCCGCGGTGATCGAGCAGGGCTGCCTCCCGCCGCACGAAACACAGGCGCAAGATCAACATCAAGAAATGCGGCTAACGCAGCCGTATGCGTGCCGGAGATCACCAGCGCGTGGTAGGTGCCGGTGTTGCGGAACTGCTCCGTCCACACGCGCTCGATCCTGATAGGTTTCGCCGATCATGACGGCTTGCATCATGCCGGTCTCATACGGCTTGCCGTTGTAGAGCTGCGCCAGCCGGTCGAGCGCCATCACGCGCAGGCCCATGATGGCCGCCTGGAAGCGCGATCCGCATTCGCCGGGCAGCACGGTGATTTCGGCGCCCGTGCTGGTAGAGGCGGTCCAATAGATATCGCGGCGCGCCAGATAACGCGCGTAGTCAAAAGAGCCGGGATTGCCGTAATTGCGCGGACGCCTGACGCGCGCTTCGAACTCCACGCGCTGGCCGTAGCGCAGGGCCGGCGGAGGATGGCCCTCGCGCGCATACGCGGTGACCTGCACCCGCGCGCCTGGGTCCAACTCAACCAGGAAGCGTTCGCGATCGCCCGAGAGCGCGGGCGGTTGAACCACGCAGCCGCTCAGGATCACTGGATCGCGTCCCTCGGCATCCAGTTCCGGACGGGGACCCGGGCGATGCGCCAGATCGGTCAGGGCGCCAGCGGACATGAAGCCCAGGAGACAGCATGCGCCTGCCAGCGCCCGCGCCTGCCGCCACAGGGCGATTGCGCCTAGCGCCGCGAATAAGGCGATGACAGCCAGCAATTCTCGAATTCCGAAGGAAACAAATCGCGAACTCAGGATGCCCGCGGCGATGGCGGCCAAAGGCGGAAGCAGAGGATCTCGCATGGACTGCCGATTTACCTTTGGTCTGCGATGAAACCGATGCGGGGCTTGCGGCCGCGGGGAGCCGTCAGGCTCTTTGAATTTTTGTATTACTGTGGTTTTGAGATCCTGAATATCCTTCACCACGATGGAGAGGACCGCCGCATGTTCCTGCCGAGTGTGCGCCAGCCGCTCAAACTCACGGGCTAGGTCCTTATGGCTCGCGAGCACCTCGCGCAGCCCGATGAAGGCGCGGATGATCGCGATATTCATCTGGACTGCGCGTTGGCTGTTGAGCACGGAGGAAAGCATGCCCACCCCATGCTCGGTGAAGACATAAGGGATGTAGCGGCGGCCGCCGCGGGTTTCGTTTGAGATGCCAATTTGCACCTCAAAGATATGGCTTCTTCTTCGGTCAGTTGAAACATGAAATCTTCGGGCAGAGTCTGAGTCGAGCATGACCCGTTGGCCGCGGAGTAGGTACGATGCGGCCGCTCGAATGAGCAGGCCGCCGCGCAAGAGAAGTTCGCGCGGACGGAGGCACCACGTTTAGTGGTGGGCGTAAGAGATTTTCGGCATGGCCACTATTTAAGTGGCCCAGCCGTCCGAATTTCTCAAAACCCTTTGAATTGGGTTATACGCGCGCCCTAGTGGCCCTGAGCGGCTGCCTCAGTCAGATCAAGCCGCGCCTTCCAGGCATCGTGTTCCGCCACCGGACCGCCGTTGGTGAAGTTCATCAGCTGGTCTTCTTTTGCGCTGTATGCGGGCCAGTGCGGACGCCCTTCGCCATCGGGATTGCCATCGATGGCAAATGCTACCCAATAAGCCAATCGCGGCCTTGGCGGTGGCTTCATCCGCGGGCATCCAGATCCTTGCCGTAGCGGGCGGCCACCGTATCGAACACAAACGGAATCTCGGTCGCATGCGGCGCGCCCTTCCATTGCTTCGCGCATGGACTCCGCTACATAGGAGAAGCGATACTCATACACGCGCTGGCCCGTGGCCGCGGCCGTCCGCACCACGAATCGAGCCGGCTCGATCATCATGCGGTCGACCGCCACCACCATGCCGATCTTGCGAAACTCGGCCGATTCTCCGGGTCGTAGACGGCCTGCGCCTTCTCGCTATTCGCGCCGAACGGAGCAAACAACTCATCCATGCTCTTGGCGAAAGAGAATCCGATGTCGCTGCTGTTGGCTCCCGCGATGACTGGAATTTTCATTGCGTGGCCGGCCAGCATCGCCTGCTCGGGATTCTCCACCACGATCTTGCCATCGATCATGGGACCGCGAGTACGTAGGCGTCATCATGCTGGCCATGTTCAGGCCGTCCACCACGCGCTCGGCAGGTAGTGCGCGCAAGGCCGCCAGCGCGGCGGCGTCTTCGCCCTTAATGCCCGCCTTCTCGGCGAAGGCCACACCAACCGCTTCGCCCGAAGGCAGGTTTGGCGCCGATTCGTGGATGCGAGCGCATCGGTCCCGAGCAAGTTGCGCCCGCCACCGGATTCGATGATGGCCTTCTGGAACAGGCCGCGCGCCAGCGGCGATGTCATCATGGTGAGCACGGAAGCGCCGCCCGCGGATTCGCCGAACAGCGTCACGTTGCGCGGCATCGCCGCCGAACTGGGCGATGTTCTTCCGCACCCACTCAAGCGCCGCGATCTGGTCCATGAAGCAATAGTTTCCCAGCAGGCCGTTGGGATCTTCCTTGGTTAACGACGGAAACGCGAAGAATCCGAAGCGCCCCACGCGGTAGTTGAAGCTGACGAGCACCACGCCACGCTCGGCGAAATGCGTCCCGTCGTACACCGCGGGCGAAGTGCCGCCATTCACAAAGCCGCCGCCATAGATCCACACCATCACCGGCAGCTTGCCCGAGTGACGTTCGACGGGCGCCCACACATTCAGATAGAGGCAATCCTCCGCGGGTTTATTGCCCAGCGGCGCGGCGTCGCCCGGAAACGGAAGCTGCATGCAATCCGACCCATAAGCCGCCGCCGGCCGCACACCCTTCCACGGCGTGACGGGCTGCGGCGCGCGCCAGCGATTCCCGCCGGTGGGGGGCGCGGCGTAAGGAATGCCTTTAAATGCCACCACGCCGCCCGCAACCGCCCCTTTCAACGAGCCGCCTTCGACCCGGACTTCATCCACCGCCGCCGCGGCGACTCCGCAAGCGACTTCGCAAGCCAGCGCCGAACATAAAAGAATGCTTTGAATTCGTATCATGTATGGTTAGTCCAAATGAATCGAGCCCTGCAGGGGAAGGTCGCGCGAGGAGCCGCCGGCCTGCACTACATAGTCGCCTGGCACCAGTTCCCAGGCGTCCTTATCCGCATTGAAAATCGAAAGGTAAAACCGGTCGAGGTGCAGCGTGACTGTTTTCGATTCACCCGGCCCCAGCCGCACCTTCTCCCACCCTACCAGCCGTTTGAATGGCTCGCCCGCCGTCTGCGGGAAGTGTCGCATAAACCTCGGCGATTTCCGCGCCCGCCCGCGCGCCGGCGTTGGTCACGTCGAAAGTCACATGGTCCTTGGATAGTTTCAGGCCCGCGTACTTGTAAGTGGTGTAAGAGAGTCCAAAGCCGAATGGAAATAATGTTTCCTTCTTCTCGGCGTCATACCACTTATAACCGACCTTCAGCCCTTCATCGTATGTAACTTCGAACTTCCTGGTGTTCTGCTTGGATGTCGCGCCGGGAAACACCGGGAGCATGTCCGCGTCGCCAGTGGGCGGCGGCTGTTTCGTCACCGTCGGGTGGGGCAGATCGGCTTCCGACCTGGCGAAAGTCAACGGCAGCTTGGCGGAGGGATTCACGTCACCGAAGATGACATTGGCGATCGCTTCTCCGCCGCGAATGCCAGGGTACCAGGCCTCCATGGCCGCGCTGACCTGGCCGATCCATGGCATGGTCACCGGGCTGCCGGTCTCAAGCACCACCACCGTATGCGCATTGGCCGCGGCCACCGCGCTCACCAGCGCATCCTGGTTTTCCGGCAGCGAAAGGCTGGGCTGGTCCTTGGCTTCACTGGCAGGCTGGTTGACGAACACGATGGCCACGTCGGATGCCTTTGCCAGACGCACCGCCGCGGCGGTATCGGTTCCGCTATCGTACACCACGTCCGCATGCGGCGCCTTGTCGCGAATCGCCTTCAACGGCGAGGAACGCTGCCAGACGACGCGATTAAACCATTCCACATTGTGCTGCTGCGGCACGGCATTGCCGCCCATCGGGTCGACCTGTGCCGATCCGCCTCCCGAAAGTACGCCGACATCGGCATGCGATCCGATTACGGCGATGGTCTTCACCCGCGCGGCCGACAGCGGTAACTGCCCGTTGGCATTCTTCAACAGGACGATCGACTGTTCGGCTACGCGTTGGGCAACATCCAGGCCGTGGAACACATCGGGCACCATGATTTTCCATGGTTCGATCGAACAACCCCACTGCGAATTCAGTGCGCAGAATCCGGTGCACCATATTATCCAGCCGGGACGCCGGCACTTCACCGCTCTCCACCGCTTTCTTCAGGGCGCCGGCGAAATACGTTGAAGTCGGCATCTCCATATCGAGGCCGGCCAGCGCGGCTTTGGCGGTGCTATGCGTGCCGCCCCAATCCGACACCACGAATCCCTGGAAGCCGAAATCCTTCTTCAACACATCGCTCAACAAATAGCTGTTCTCGCAGGCGTAGTCGCCGTTCACCAGGTTGTAGGAGCACATCACGGCTCCCGCGCCCGACTCCTTTACGCCGATCTCAAACGCCAGCAGGTCGCTCTCGCGCATGGCGCGCCGGTCGGCTTTCACGTTGACAAAGTTGCGGCCGCTTTCCTGGTCGTTCATCGCGTAATGCTTGATGTCGCCAATAACTCCCTGCTCCTGCAAGCGCCTTCATCTCGGCGCCCACCAGCTTGCCCGCCAGGATGGGATCTTCGCCCTTGTATTCGAAGATGCGGCCATTGCGCGGCTCGCGCACCAGGTTGACGCCGCCGCCGAGCGACATGGTATAGCCCTGGTCGCGGAGTTCCTGCCCGATCAGCGCGCCATATTCACGCGCCACATCCAGGTCCCAGCTTGAGGCTTCCGCCACGCCCGACGGCAGCGCCGTCGAATAACGGCCAAATGCGGCGCCGTGCGTCACACCCACGGCCGCATCCGCCATTTGCAGATCCGGAATGCCGAGACGCGGAATGCCCGGAATGTAGCCTGCGTTGCCCAGCGATTTGGAGGGCGGAGCGTCGGCGCCGCCGAAGATCATCTGCCACCCGCTGCCATGCAACAGCGAGATCTTTTCGTCGAGAGTCAACTGGGCGATGAGCAAATCGGCGCGCTCGTCGGCTGAGAGACTCTTGTTCATCCACGGACCGGTGGGTTTTTTGCGGGGCGGGCCAAACTGGGCCGCGGCGGGATGGCAGTGCAAAGTGCAGAGAATAACGGTGAGCGCGACGCGGCTCAGCCGGTGAAGCGTTTTGATAAGCATTGCGAAGATGGATCGTAACAGATGGCACTGCCGCGTGAGACGCCGCTACTCCGCCAGAATCCGCTCCAGCATATCCGGAATCTCGAAGACCGCCCGATTGCTCATCGCCGCCGCATTGGCGCGCATGCGCGCGTAATTGGCCGGCTCCAGCAGCTCGTCTACCGCGTGCGCGATCCCGCCGAAGTTGCGCAACACCATCCCGACGCCCTGCTCCTGCACCCATTCGCAGTTGTAGCGCTCCTGCGGCAGGTTCCACGCATTACGTTCCACAATCACCGGCAGCTTCATGGCGATCGCCTCGCTGATGCTGCCCGGCCCCGGCTTGCCGATGAAGAAATCCGATAGGTGCATGTAGTACGGCACCTCGCGCGTGAATCCCTCCACAAACATCGGGATACGCGAGGGCATCGCGCGTAGCTTGGCCGCCAGCTTCTCGTTCCGGCCGCAGATCATAATCAATTGCAGCGGCCGAGCCGCCGATTGCAGCCTGCGCGCGATTTCCAGCATTACCGAAGAACCTTCGCCGCCGAACAGCACCAGGCCGGTGGGCAACTCCGCTTTCAGCCCGAGACGCTGCCGCTCCGCCGCGCGATCCCCGGTAAACGGCTCATAGAAACGCGGGTTCAGGATCATGCCCGACGTCCGGAATATGTGGTGCTCCGGGTGACCCAACTCCCGCGCCTGAGCCACTGCGCGATCCGAGCCGCAGATCAGATATTGCGGTTGCCGTTCGATCCAGAAGTGCGGGGGATAATCGGCAATGTCCGTCAGGATCGTCACTAGCGGCGTGCCTGGCAGTGCGGCATCCAGGCTCAGCCAGAGCGCGCGGTTGAAATTTGGGATTAACGATACCACCATGTCCGGCTGGCTTACCCGCCAGAAATCGCGTAACAACTTGACTAGAGCCGGCTGAAACATACGAATTACAACATGTAGTCCCTTCAGCAACTCGCCCGAGCCTAATGTCCAGCCTTTCTTCAGCAGGAGGTTGTAACAATCCTGCAGCCGGATGCCGGTGATACGGCGAAAGATATCCAGGCTATCGAGCTGTTCCTGCAGGTTAACCATGCGGATGTCCCACGGCCGCCCCTGTTGTGCGATTACTTGCTGCAAGGCCATGGCCGCGCTGCGATGCCCGCCGCCGGCATCGAAGTAGATGAAATCGACTTTCTTCACATCTCCGATTTCACCAAGCTTTTGCATAAATGTCATGCTCTTGTAGGATTATGGGACTATAAATTAAGGTGGGATGGTGTTAGAGTTCATCACAGCGCGCGATTACAACCTGATGCGCCGGGTGCATCGCTGGCCGGCGCCGCGCTGGATCCGCGTCTGGATGATCTGCGCCACGCGTGGCGGCGATGGCTGGCTGTGGTACGCCATGGGCGTCGTCATCCTGTTGTTCGGCGGTGCCTCGCGCTTCGCGGCCGTGGGTGCGGCGGCACTCGCCGCGGCGCTGGGAATCGCCGTGTTCCTTTTCCTGAAGGAACGCACCAACCGCAAGCGCCCCTGCGCCATCGAGCCGCACTGCTGGGCCAAGCTATTGCCTCCCGACCGCTTCTCTTTTCCCTCCGGCCACACCATCACCGCGTTTGCGGTGGCGCTCTCGCTGGCGGCCTTCTATCCGGGCTTGCTGATCGGCCTTGCTGTTCTGCGCCGCCAGCATCGCGCTGTCGCGCATCCTGCTGGGGATGCATTTCTTGAGTGACGTGATTGCCGGCGCGCTGATCGGCTCCGGGGCTGGCCTACGGCGCGGTCTGGCTGCTCCGGTAGAATCCACGCCTGCATCCGGCGTATACTGAAATCATCAGAGAACTATGCGAATGATCCGCACGCTCGGCTGTTCTTCGTGTGCGCCGCTGGTCTGGCGCTGGCGGCTCCGCCGACCGCGCCCGCCATGGAACTACGGTTCGACCGCCTGGCAAGCGCCTTGACTCTGCTCAGCGACGCCGACCGCAAGATGGTGGATGAAGCCGTCCAATTGATCCGCGAAGGCGAGCACGTGGGCGCGCTGGCGCGGCTTTCCGCGCTCACGCATTCCAATCCCGACAACTCCTCGCTGCGCATTCTGATGGCCTACGCGCAGCTTCAACTCGGCAACCTGACCGGCGCGCTCGACGAAGCCAAGAAGGCGCACGAAGCGCCCAACGGCAACAGTTACAGGTGTTACTTCCTGGCCAAGATCGCGTTCCTGACAGGCGATACCGCCACCTGCCGGCGGGAGCTGAACACGCCAAGAACGCGGGCGACATGCCGGAGGAAGTCCGGCAGCTTGAGAACGATGTGAAGAAAGCCAAGGCCAAGAGCTAAGGCCAATCCTGCTACAATCGCCCTATGTTTAGAGGATTGGAGCACACGGCCATCGCCTCGCCGGACCCGCGCGCGCTGGCCGAGTGGTACGCCGCGCATCTGGAATTCGTCATCAACTACGAGTACGCCGGCAACTACTTCGTGCGCGCGGCGAATGGCACGATGCTCGAAATCATCCCCGGCAAGGGCCCGCTCACGCCGCCGCAATTCGACGATCCCGGCATCCGCCACCTGGCCATCGACGTGGACGATTTCGATGCCGCGCACGAGCGCCTGAAGGCCGCCGGCGTGCGCTTCCTGGGCGAACCGATGAACAAACAAGGCAACCGGCTTTTGTTTTTTGCGGATCGCGACGGCAACATCCTGCATCTGATTCAGAGGGAAAGGCCGCTGCCGTAAACATGTGCTGCAGCCGGGTCTTCAAGGCTTTCCATTACCGCGATTTCCGCCTGCTCTGGTTCGGCGCCTGCACCTCGTCGATCGGCACCTGGATGCAGGTGGTGGCGCAGAGCTGGCTGGTGCTTTCGATCTCCGGGTTCGCCGTTCCTGCTGGGCCTGGACGGCTTCCTGGGCCAAATCCCCATCGTGCTGTTTTCGCTGATCGGCGGCGTGATCGCCGACCGCATCGACCGCCGCCGCGTGCTGCTCGGCTCGCAGTATGTGCAGATGACCTGCGCGTTCCTGCTGACTGTGCTGTTCGCGTTCAAGGTGGTGAAGGTCTGGCACATCCTCAGCCTGTCGTTCGTGGTGGGCTGCGCGCAGTCCTTCGGCGGTCCGGCCTACTCGGCGCTGGTGCCCATCGCTGGTGGAAAAGGAAGACCTGCCCAACGCCATCGCGCTGAATTCCATCCAGTTCAACCTGGCGCGCGTGATCGGGCCGATGCTGGGCGGCCTGGCGCTCACCGGGCTGGGCGCGGCCTGGTGCTTCGGGCTCAACGGCCTCTCGTTCGTGGCGGTGATCATTTCGCTGCTGCATGCTGCACGTCAAATTCGTGCCGCGCGAACACCGGCGAATCCATACTGACCGGCGTGAAGCAGGGCATCGGGTTCATCCGCAAGCAAGGCGCCATGGTGGGGCTGATCGCGCTGGCGTTTCTGCATGACGGCGCTGGCCATCCCGATCGCTCACGTTCCTGCCGGTTTTCGCCAAGGACGTATTCCACCGCGGACCGACGGCGTTCACCATCCTGCTGTCGTGCTCCGGCGTGGGCTCGGTGGCGGGCGCGCTGATCGTGGCGGCTTTCGGCAACGTGCAAGCAGCAAAGGTCTGGTCGCGCTGCTGACGCTGATGCTGCTGGGCGCCGGTCATGGCGGGCTTCGCGCTTTCCAAAGTCGATGGTGTTGAGCTGCGTGCTCCTGTTCTTTTCGGGCGCGGCCATGATGGGGGTCTTCTCCATGATCAGTTCCCTGGTGCAGCTGATCACCGCCCAACGAAATGCGCGGCCGCGTGATGAGCGTTTACAACGTGGCGTTTCGCGGCGGCATGCCGCTGGGCAGCATCGCCACCGGATACCTGGTGCCGATCTACTCCGCGCCGCACGTGCTGGCGGTGAACGGCCTGCTGCTGGTGGCGGTGGGCTGCTATTTCCTGCTGGTGCAGCGGCGGGTGGCCGCGCTGTAGCGTCAAGGCCGGCCGGATGGGCGTTTTCACCGGGCGCCCGTGCACCGGCGCCGGGACAAAGAAGACGGCCGCCTTCCCCGCCCCGCCGTCCCGCACTACATAGAGGGGACCCTGGCCGATGCCATTCAGCAGGAATACGGACGCATCGCCGAACAGATCGATGCGCGTCGGGGTGAAAGGCAGGTCGACACTCTGCAGCGCCGCCCGCGACACAATATCGTAGACAGCCAGCTTCCGGTTGCCGGCGTTAGCCACAAAAAGCCGCTGACCGTCGGCGGAAACCCCCAGCCCGGCCGGCGAGTCGATGCTGCTGTCACTGGCGAACGAGATCGCGGCCGGCGCCGTGGCGTAGCTCTGCACCTGCCAGATCTGTTGCGATTGGTTGTCCGCGAAGTACAGGCTGCTGCCCGCCAGGGCAATCGCGGAAGGACTAGCGGAAACGGCTATACGCTCCGGCGCCGATTGGGAGCTGGCCAGATAAACGCCGCCAGAGCCGCCGGATGCCACTCCGACGATCAGACGCTGCCCGTCGAAAGCCAACGCCGAAACCTGGCCGGGAAGACCCGACAAATCAATAGGAGCCCCTGCCACGGGCGACTTCGCGAGGCCCGTCACCACCTGGCCTTGACCGCTAGCAGGACGAGTAGACCGCCGCGGAACTGCCATCGGCCGCCCACGCGAAGCGATCCGCGCCCACGATGGCGCCCGCCACGCTCAACGCCACCGGAGCCGCATTCCGCAGACCGGTGTATAGCACCAGCTTGCCCGCCTGCTGCACGGCCAGTGCCGACGGAGCCATCCGGCGCCACGGCGGCGGCCTCCAGTCCGGTGGCCACTGCGTTGCCGAGATACGCCGCGCCGGGGATGCCGAGCATCGACCGGAGGGTGCCCGCTTGGGTATCGAAGACGAAGCCGGTCACCGGTCCGGAGACGCCGGCCGAGGGTTGCGCCGAGGCCGCCACGGCGAACGCGCCAAGCGCGAAAAAGAGCCTGCTGATCCGCATATGCGAATAGACGCCGCGAGGGAGCTAAATTCTCACGCCGCTACTCGGGTAGTATAGCGCCAGTCGCCCCAAGCGTGGGACGGACTCTGGGACAGCCGCTATTGCAAGGTCAGCTTAAACACCACTCCGTCTTCATTGCGGCAGCGCCAGGCGTCGCGCAGCCCGCATCGCAGCCGCCTCCACCTCCGGAGAACGCGGTCCACACTAAGGCACACTTGCGAAATGCTTCGTGCCGCCGGGCATCACCACAGTTGGGTTCGGCACGCTGATATGCGCCACACTTGTACCAGCCGGAATAGTGGCGCCCGGCCCGCGATGAGTTGCGCAGCCCGAGCACAGAATTAACAGGCACAGCGTTACCTCGATAGCAAGCGAACGACGTGAAACCGTCATCGAATTATTCTCCTGGCAGACGAGCTTTTGACGGGTCTGTCGCATAGTCGGTTTCAGTCTGCCCGCTCCGAGCGGATTATTCCGTCACCTGAAGAGCGATCATGTTCGATTTTATGACGTACGATCTGCGGCTGTCGCGGAAGGCGCGCGAGAGTTGAATCGTATATTCGCCGGGCTGGTCCAGAAAGAATAAACGGCTAACATGATCGCCTGCAATGTCCATGCTCACGCCGGGCTTGAGGACGCGGGCCGGCCAACCGTGCCCTGTGGAACCGAGCTCGGGGTGGGCGGTCACGCGCTTCCGGGCAGGATTGCCGTCGGGGCCACGAACCTCGTAAGTGTGGCCAAAACCCACGCCTGTTCTGGAATCTGAGTCGTAGCCTAGAGAGAGGCTGTGCGGGGAGTTGTTGGTGATGTGCACGGTGATGAAGACTTCGGAACCGGCCTTCACAGCGTAACGGTCCGGGCCGATTTTTACGGCAGGGGCGTCCGCGGCGATGCTAATGCTCAGGGGCTGTTTCGCCGTCTGCGCCCGGGCCGAAACCGGGGCAACCCAAAATACGCCAAGCAGAAAACACAGGAAGATCCTCATGGCGGCGTGCGCGCTATTCCCGCCGCAAGGCAGACGCGGGATCCACGTGCGCGGCGCGGCGGGCGGGAATGTAGCTGGCCGTCAGAGAAACCATGGCGATTAAAGCGGCAACGCCCGCGTACGTCGCCGGATCGCTGGCTTTCACTTCAAACAACATGCTGTTGATCAGTCCCGAGCCCGCCGCCGCGGCGATCAGGCCGGCGGCCAGTCCAATGCCGGTGAGCGCCATGCCCCGGCGCACGACGAGCCACAAAACGTCGCCCGTGTGGGCGCCCAGCGCGATGCGCAAACCAATTTCGCCCGCGCGCTCGCCGACCGTAAACGCCATCACGCCGTAAACGCCGGCCATAGCCAGGCATACCGCAATCGCCGCGAGCAATCCCAGCAACAGAGTGCGGAAGCGCGGCGCAGCCGTATTTTCGGAGAGCAACTCCTGCATGCTGGTGAACTTCACAGGGACCTCCGGCGACCGGTCGTGAACTTTGCGCTGGATGGGAGCCCAAAGCGCATGGCCGGGGACGGAGGCACGCACGACGATGTTCAACGCGGTGGCGGTCTCCGGGTGCTGCTCATAAGGCATGATGATTTCGGGCCAGGGCGCGCTGGCCGGTCCATATTGCCGGACATCTGCCACGACGCCTACGATCCGCATGGGTTTCAATGAATCGAAGCCGCAATAAATGGTGCGGCCGAGCGGATCCTGTCCGGGGAAGGCCTTGCGGGCCAGGCTTTCGTTGATCATGGTGGTGAAGGGCGCCTCGTACGTGTCGGTCCCGTTGAAGGCGCGGCCCCGCTTCAGAGCAATGCCCAGCGCGGCGAGCGCGCCCGGCGTCATGACTGAGAAGACCGCTTGCGGCGACTGTACGTTGAAGTCGCCCAAACGGTCGACAAAGTAGCTGCCCTCCGAGGAAGCGGCGCCCGGTGTATTGCGCGTGGCGCCCACCGCCGCCACGCCGGGCAGTGTCGCCAGATCGGCCAGCAGATCGTTATAGAAACGGGTAGCCCGGCGCGAACTTTCGAGGCCGGAGGCCGGCACGCTGGATTCGATCACCAGCACATGATCCGGTTCGAAGCCCAGCGCGACGTTGTGCAGCGCCAGGAAACTGCGGATCAACAAACCCGCCCCGATCAACAGGACCACCGAGAGGGCTACCTCCGCTACTACCAACGCCCCACGCATGCGGCTGGCTTTGCCGCCAGACAACATGCGGGACGTTCCCTGTTTCAGCGTCTCATTCAGATCGGCCCCGGAGATCTGCAGCGCCGGCGCGAGCCCAAACAGCAGACTGGAGGCCAGTGAAACGATAAGAGTGAATGTCAGTACCCACCCATCGATGCCGGTCTCCGCCAGACGCGGCACGTTGCCGGGCGCCAGAGCGACCAGGGCATCGGAGCCCCACTTGGCCAGCAGCAACCCGGCCGCGCCGGAGATCAGGGCCAGCACCATGCTCTCGGTGATCAACTGGCGGACGATGCGCGCGCGGCTGGCGCCCACCGCCGCCCGAATCGCGATTTCGCGCGTTCGCGTAGTAGCCTTCGCCAGCAGGAGGTTGGCTACATTTCCGCAACCGATCAATAACACCAGCGCAACGGCGCCCAACAGCAGATAAAGAGTCAGCTTGACGTTCTGCACCATTTGGTCACGCATGCGGGTGACCGCCACGGACTTGCCTGCGTTGCTGTCTTTATACTGCCGCTCCAGGCGCGCGCCGATGGCCGTCATCTGCGCCTGCGCCTGCTCCAGGCTGACGCCATTTCTCAGGCGCCCGACCACTAAGTAATTATGCGCCCCACGCGACATTGTTTCGGGGAAAGTGACATTGGCGGGAATCCAGATATCGGTGTGGTTGGGAAATTGGAAGCGGGGCGGCAGGACCCCCACGATTCTGAAATCCTTGCCAAACATGCGGACCGATTGGTCGAGCACGCTGGCACTCGCGCCGAAGCGACTCTGCCAATAAGCATTGCTGACGACTACGGCGCCCGCTCCCCCGGCCTTCAGCTCCTCGGGCGGAGAATAGCCGCCCCACGATGGGCTCCACTTCAAAGACCTGGAAAAATTCCGGTGTGGCCCCGGCTACGTGCGCATACTCGGCCACGGCGCCGGCCTGGACGGCGGTTGAATCGTCATCGTAGAAGGCCATGGCGGCGAACGCCGTGCTTTGATCGTGCCAGTCGTGGAAATCCGGGGCGGAAACCTGACCGGACGAACCGCTTTTCCGCCAGAGAGACGAGAGCGTGACGATGCGGTCCGGATGGCGATACGCTAGCGGTCTCAGCAGTACGGCGTTGACTACGCTGAACACCGCGGTACTGGCGCCGATGCCTAACGCCATGATGGCTATGGCCAGGATGGCGAAGCCTGGATTCTTGCGCAGGGAGCGCAGGGCAAACTTTAGGTCCATGCCGTAAGCAGATGCAATGCCAACGGCTACCCTTATATTTCCCGCGGGTTTACAGGATATGGATTTCCGCGTGTGTCCGCATCTGGGACGCGATTGACCAATTTAGCGACCAACTTCGCGAATGATCCCGCTATTCGGCTGCGGCTCGCGCTCCAGTTCCGCCATTCGCTGCCGGATAGCGGGTACATCGTCGGCCTTGGGAGCGAGTTGTACATATTTCGCGAAGTGGTCTCTCGCCTCGCGATAATCGCCTTTATCGGCCAGCACTTTTCCCAGCAGCGCCTCGGCTGCCGGATAGTCGTGGTTCTTGTCCAGCTCGATCGCCCTGCGGCCGCTCTTTTCGGCTGCCTCCAAGCGCTTCAACTCATAATTGGCCACGCCGTCGTAGTAAAAGATTCCGGGAAATTCCACGGGGGCCAGGCGCATGGCGCGATCGCTCAAAGCCACGGCGTCTTCCATTCTTTTTTCGGAAACGGCCAGGCGGATCAATTGCAAGTACGGGCGCATGTACTTGGGATCGGCCTGAATGGCGTGCTCGCAGGCAGCGGCCGCCTCTTTGGTCTTCGATTCCTTCTCCAGCACCTCGCCCAATTGACTCCAGGCTTGGGCGTAATCCGGATACATCTCGGCCGCGCGTGCGAACTGCTTCTGCGCCGCGGGAAGCTTGCTGTCGCTCATGGCGGCTAAACCTTTGTCGTACGCCTTGGCGGCTTCTTTAGGGACATGCAGAGCGGTCACGGAAACGGTGGAACCTTCCGGGTCGCCGATCTGCTTCATGACGATCACGACGCCGTCATGCAGCGTGGTACTGACCTTCTGGTAGCCCTTCAACCAGATGGTGATGGCGCACTTGTCGTCAAAATGGCGGGCAATCGCGTCGGATCCGGGATCGACGACCAGCGGAACCGTGTAGATCACCAGGCCGTTGGCGAAGGCGTTCAAGATATGGCAGGGAGGCAAATCCTGGCCGGCGGGAGGAGCCGCGAACATCGGCGCCGATGGCAGGTTCACCCCGCCTTCGAGGGTGAGTCTTGCCTGATACTGATTCTGCGCGAAACACGCGGCGGAGATCGCGAGCGCGCAACCGATCGCTACCGTTCGGCTCATGGCACGCTCATGGTAACTCCAATCGGCCGAAGCGGGTCTCATAAGAGTTATGATGAATGTCCATGAAGGTAGCAGTCGCTAGCGATCACGCCGGTTTCCCGTTGAAGGCTCGGGTAATCGAAGAATTGGGCAAATTGGGGCACGAAACCCTGGATCTGGGCACGGATTCTACGGAGCCCGTGGATTACCCCGACTATTCACGAGCCGTGGCGGAAGCCGTACTTGGCGGAAGCGCCGAAAGGGCTGTGCTGCTATGCGGCAGCGGCGCGGGCGCCTGTGTGGCAGCCAACAAGTTCAAAGGTATACGGGCGGCCACTTGCCACGACCCGTTTTCCGCGCATCAATCGGTGGAAGACGACAACGTGAACGTGCTGTGCCTGGGCGCGCGCGTGATCGGCCCGGAACTGGCGGTGGAACTCGTGAGCCGATACATAGGGGCCAAGTTCTCCGGGCTCGAGCGCCACAAGCGCAGGCTGGGCAAGATCGCCGAATTCGAAGACGAGTTCTGCCGCTAGCCAACATACGCTAAGTGGCCGAATCGAATCGATCAACGGCCTCTTTTAGGCAAAGTGGATATTAGTACTGTACGCGTGAATGTTCTAAGTTATGACGCCGCTGCGCGTGGAATACTGGTATAATCCCATCTGGAGATCCTAAATAATGAAAACAATGTTACTATGTTGTAATCCGGCGGTGCGGCCGGTATCCCGGGCGAGGTTTGCCGGGATAACTCTTCTTGGCCTCTGTCTTCTTTTTGCCGCGCGGGCACCCGCGCAGGACAGCCACCCCACATTTACCGCGTTCGATGCTCCGGGCGCGGGCACTGCCGCAACTCAGGGCACATTCGGCGTAGGCATTAACGCGTCAGGGACAATCGCGGGTTATTATCTTACCGCGCACAATGTGAGTCACGGCTTCGTGCGCGCCGCCAGCGGCACGATCGCCGCCTTCGAAGTTACGGGCGCCGGCACGGGGACGGCTCAGGGCACCTTTGTCCAGGGCATCAACTCGGCGGGGACCATCGCTGGATATTACGTCGACGGAAGTAACGCCTATCACGGCTTTGTGCGCGCCGCTAGTGGCGCCATCACCACATTCGATTCCATTGGAGCGGGGACCGGGGCTTATCAGGGTACTTTATCTTACGCCATCGACACGGCGGGGGCCATCGCGGGATATTACTTCGCCGCAAGTGGTGTAAGTCATGGCTTCGTACGTACTGCCAGCGGCGCCATGACCAGGTTCGATGTTGCAGCCGCGGGGACCGGCCCCGGCTCCGGCACTACCTGCGATAGCATCAACGTGGCTGGCGATATCGCGGGATTTTATACTGACATGAACCGCGTGTATCACGGCTTCGTTCGCGCCGCCAGTGGCGCAATCAGCGACTTCGATGCGCCCGGCGCGGGCACTGGCATCGACCAGGGCACTTTCGCCTATGGCGTTGACGCCGCTGGGTCGATCACGGGGACTTACCTCGACGCAGGCAATGCGTATCACGGCTTCGTGCGCACCTCCGATGGCGTCATCACCACCTTCGACGCGGCGGGCGCCGGTACAGGCGCGTACCAGGGCACTTTGGGCTACGCCATCGACACAGCGGGAGCCATAGCCGGATTTAGCTACGGCACAAACAGTGCGGCCGAAAGCTTCGTACGGGATTCGAGCGGCGCCGTGGCGGCGTTCGGTGCTCCCCATGCAGGCACGGGAGCTTTCAAGGCACCTTCGCCGTGAGCGTGAACGGGTCGCGGGCGATCGCGGGATATTACGCGGACGCGAACACTGTCTATCACGGCTTCCTGCGAACGCCTTAAACCGTAACGGGGCAGGCGAACCGCCTGCCTCTTCGGGAACGGCAGGCGGTAGTCACCGTCGTGGGCGAGTAGGGATGGCGCGACGGCGAGTTTTCCGTGGCCTTTTTATAAGAGTTTTGGTTTTAATTGCCCCAAATGGCGCCGGTAGCCTGAGAAACCTACGGCTGTCCCGCGACGCTCTGGCCGCTCCGTTGGGCTGAATCCGCCGCCAGAGACAGCGAATTCAATTCTTTGCGTGGGCGCCCCCGCTTCTTAGGATCGTCTGTCGAGATCCACTCCAGGGCCACAATGGCCGTGGAGAGAGAATCGCGTTCCTGCTTCAGGCGCTCAACGATTTCCCTTATATTGATTGCCATATGAATTGGACTCCTGGCTCGAATTATATCAACACTGGAAACACATTGTGGGCAAAATTACTCATTTCTGGGTTTTAATTATACAAAAGACAGCGTCTGGGCGCGAATATCGTGTAATTATGTGAACCCATTGGCATTTCGCGGCACAGACGCTATGCTGAATCGCATATGTCCAGCGGCTACATCTGGAAACCCTCCCGCGAGTTGATCGAGCGATACCAACGTATACCGCTTTATGCAGCGCCTGGGATTCGGCACGCATGCGGAATTTATACGGTATTCGCAGGAGCACCCGGAAGAGTTTTGGGATGAGATGGTGAAGGATCTCGGGATCGAGTGGTTCGAACCTTACACCCAGGTGCTGGATGCTTCGCGCGGCGTGGAGTGGTCCCGCTGGTTCACGGGCGGAAAGCTCAATATTGCATGGAACTGCCTGGACCGCCACGTTAATAGCGCCGGTAACGCCGCCGGCGATGCGGAAGCGATCGTCTGGGAGGGCGAAGACGGCGCCATCCGCATGCTGACTTTCGCCGAATTGCAACGCGAAACGGACCGGCTGGCAAACGCGCTGCGCGGCCTCGGCTTGGCCCCCGGCGAGCGCGTCGCGCTGTATATGCCCATGGTGCCGGAGGTGGTCGTAGTCCTGTACGCATGTTTCAAGCTGGGCCTGATCGCGGTGCCGGTCTTTTCCGGTTTCGGATATGGCGCCACCGCGGTGCGTCTTGAGGATTCGGGCGCCAAGGTGTTGTTCACCGCCGATTTTACGGAGCGGCGCGGGCGGAGGAGCGCGCTGAAGGCCAAAGCCGATGAGGCGCTGGCGCAGGGGAGCGCGGTGGAAAAGGTGGTCGTCTTCCGCTACAAGGGCGGCGACGTCCCATGGACCGCCGGCCGGGATGTCTGGTGGCACGATTTCGTGGCGGGCCAGCCGGAGCGGTGCGAAGCCCTGCCGCTCGATTCGGAAGCGCCGGCGCTGTTGCTCTATACATCGGGCACCACCGGCCGGCCCAAGGGCGCCATCCACACGCACGCCGGCGCGCTGGCGCAGACCGCCAAAGAAATCCACCTCATATTCGATCACCAGCCGGACGACCGTTTCTGGTGGGTGTCCGATATCGGCTGGATGATGGGTCCATGGGAAATCATCGGAAACCACCACTTGGGCGGGGTGATTCTGCTATACGACGGCGCGCCGGACTATCCTACCGCCGGGCGCTTCTGGCAAATGATCGAGCGCCACCGGGTCACCACGTTTGGCATTTCACCTACCGCCATCCGTCTGCTGATGCGCCGGTTCATTGGGACCCGAACAATTCGATCTCAGCTCATTGCGTCTGCTGGGCTCGACAGGCGAACCCTGGGACGAAAGCTCTTACCGTTGGTTCTTCGAACACGTCGGTGGCGGGCGGCTCCCTATCATGAATATCTCGGGCGGCACCGAGATTCTGGGCTGCTTTCTCGCCCCACTACCCATACAGCCTTTAAAGGCTTGCTCGCTGGGCGGACCGGCGCCCGGCATGGCCACGGATGTTTTCGACGCGCAGGGCCGGCCGGTGCGCGGCCAGTTGGGCTACTTGGTCTGCACCCAGCCGGCCCCTTCCATGACACGCGGCGTTTGGAGGGATCCACAGCGATATCTGGAAGCGTACTGGTCGCGTTGGCCCGGTGTCTGGTACCACGGCGACTGGGCCATGGTGGATGCGGATGGCTGCTGGTTTCTGCAGGGCCGGGCGGACGAATCGTTCAATGTGGCGGGACGGAAGGTGGGTCCCGCGGAGGTGGAGGCGTGCCTGATCGCGCACGGCGAGGTTTCGGAAGCCGCAGTGATCGGCGCGCCGGACGAGCTGACCGGCGAGTGCGTGGTCGCGTTTGTGGTGCTGAAGCCGGGCGCCGGCTTAAACGCAAAGCTAACTAACGTTAGCGACGAGCTATCGGCGCACGTGGCGCGGCACATGGGCCCCACGTTCCGGCCACGCGCCATCTACGCGGTGGCGGAGTTGCCCAAGACCCAGAGCGGCAAGGTGGTGCGCCGCCTGATCCGCCAGGCGTACCTGGGGGAAGCGTTGGGGGATACGTCGACGGTAGAGAATCCGGCGGCGCTCGAGAAGGTGGGCGAGGTCTGCCGGCAATAGCCCACTTATTTTCCGGATGCAACTTTTTACACGTTGCGCTTTTGGAATTTTGCGCCATAATACTGAAATCGGCGCACAACGCTTGCGCTTGGGGATAGACTGGGATGTCGGGTGAGGTTCGGGGATGTCATCGCGCTCACGGGTAGTTCTTCCCGCCGTAGTATGTGCAGCCGTGCTGCTGCCCACCCTGGACGTGCGGGATATGCGCGGCCAGACCGTGCTGCTGGGCTCCGGGCCGGCAGGCGTGGTCAACATCTTTAACACCGATTCGGCCATCCTCGAATCGCAGGAACCCCGCAAGGATCTTCCGTGTACCGCCACGCCGGTTAAGCCCGTCTTAGGCTTTGACCTTAAGTTTCATGCCGGTTACGAAGTAAACGTTCCGCTGAAGGAGTTGGCCGGAACGCAGAATCTGCTAACCATGGTCTACCGGGTGATTCCAGCCAATCGCCCCGATGAGCCGGTGTACATGTCGCAGCGTGTGCACGTGCCCGAGATCGAGGAAAACGTGCATGGCGACGCCTACCTGCAAGGCAGCTTCGACGTGGGGGAAGGCAAGTATCACGTGGACTGGCTGATGCGCGACCGCATGGAGCGGATCTGCTCGGCTTTCTGGGATATCGATGCCAGCGTGCCGGCCAAGGACCGGCCGGTGACTTTGGAGATTCCGCCGAACACGATCTCGGACGCCGATAAGGAGCCTTTCAAGGATGAGCCACCGGTTCCACGCGAGCCGCGGGGCGATCCGCTGAATGTCAAAGTGATCGTGAACTTCGCTCCCCAGGATGCGGCGGCGGCGACTCTGCAGCCGCTGGATACGAATGCCCTGATTTGGATATTGCGCAGCATCGCCCGCGAGCCGCGCATCGGGAAGTTTTCCATTGTGGCCTTCAATCTACAGGAGCGGCGCATCGTCTACCGCGCGGAGAATTCATCGCGCATCGACTTTCCCGCCCTGGGCCAAGCCTTGGGCTCGCTGAATCTGGGAACCGTGGATGTAAAGAGGCTTAGCCAGAAGCGCGGCGAAACGGAGTTCCTCACCAATCTGCTCACCGAGGAGCTGAACACCCAGGACCATACCGACGCAGTGATCTTCGCGGGGCCGAAGGCCATGCTGGATAACGGCGTACCGCAGGAATCGCTTAGGAAGGTCGCGGATGTGGAGTTCCCGGTCTTTTACATGAACTACAACCTTGAGCCGAACGCCGTCCCCTGGCGGGACGCCATCGGAAACGCGGTCAAATACCTCCGGGGGACCGAGTATACCATCGCGCGGCCGCGCGATTTGTGGAATGCCTGGGGTGATATCATGTCTCGTATAGTAAAATTGAAGCTGGGAAAGCGAGCAGCGTATGGCGCTTCCCAATAAACCATGCGGTTGCACGCCCTCTCTTCGGTAGCGCTTCTGGCCCTCGGGGCCTGGGCTCCGGCCTATTCCCAACAGTTCAGCAAGGGCGACAACCTGGCGCCTTATATACCCAGTCCGCAGGAGGTGGTGGAGCGCATGCTGAGCGCCGCGCGAGTCAAGCCGGGCGAAATGGTTTACGACTTGGGCAGCGGCGACGGCCGCATCATCATCACGGCGGCGCAGAAGTTTCAGGCGCGCGCGGTGGGCGTGGAGTTGCGCGGGGACCTCTGCAAATCGACCCAGGCGCGCATCAAGGCGTTGGGTCTAGAGGACCGCGTCAGGCTGATTCACGAGAACATGCTGAAAGTGGATCTCAGCCCCGCCGACGTGGTGACCCTGTACCTGCTGACCAGTTCCAACGAGCGTCTGCGCCCCAATCTGGAGAAGTACCTGAAGCCGGGCGCGCGGGTGGTTTCGAACGACTACGAGATCCGAGGTTGGACGCCTTCGGGCATCGTCCCCATCACCGCCGGCGGTGTGGTGCACCAGATCTACGTCTATGAGATTGGGCCGAAGTAGGACCGGTTTGGTAAGCCACCTAATACAATAGTCCCGTGACCCCGCAATTCGACGTGGTGGGCGTGGGCCTCAACGCCACCGATACCCTCCTGGTCGTCCCACGCTTCCCCGCTTACGCAGGCAAGGTTCCCTTTGAGGAAGAGATTATCAGTCCGGGAGGCCAGGTGGCCAGCGCCATGGCCGCGTGCGCGGGCCTGGGCCTGCGCACCAAGTATATCGGCACCATCGGCGACGACGAGCGTGGGCGCATCCAGACTCGCGAGCCTGCGCGCGGCGGGCATCAACGTGGATCATGTGCAGTGCCGCGCCGGCTGCCCCAATCAATCGGCATACATAATCATCGACCGCGGCACGGGGGAGCGCACGGTGCTCTGGTCGCGGCCGGATTGCCTGCGCATCGATCCCGCTGAAATCACGCCGGATCAGATCCTGTGCGCGCGTATGCTGCACATCGACGGCCACGATACTCCCGCCGTTGCGCACGCCGCGCACATCGCACACAGCGCCGGCATTCCCGTCACGGTCGACGTGGATACGATCTATCACGGCTTCGACCGCGTGTTGCCGCATGTGGATTATCTCATCGCCAGCTCCGAGTTCCCCACCCAGTGGACCAATCAACGCGACCCCCTGCGGGCCCTCGAAACGATCCAGCGGGAATATGGCATGCGGGTGGCCGCGATGACCCTGGGCGCGCACGGCGCGCTGGCCCTGGCCAACGGACGGTTCCTTTATTCGCCGGCATTTGTGGTGAACTGCGTGGACACGACCGGCGCGGGAGACGTGTTCCACGGCGCCTTCTGCTATTCTGTTTTGCAAGGTATGAATTTGGCCGACGCGCTGGATTTCTCGAACGCCATGGCTGCCCTGAACTGCACCGCCATGGGCGCGCGCGGAGGGATTTGCGGCCCGCGAGAAGTGCGCCGGTTGATCGAAAGCGCTCCGCGCCGGGCGCATCCGGAGATGCAAGCCCGCCTGGAGCGCGCGGCCCCTACCATCTAAATGTTCCCCCTCAAGGACACGGAACCCAGTTACTCGCGACCTGTCGTGACGATTGTCCTGATCGCAGTGAATGTGCTGGTGTTTCTATTTGAATTTGTGCTGGGTCCCTCGGACCGCAATGCGCTGATCGAATACTACGGGCTGGTGCCGGACCAATTCCGCCTGACCCGCGTCTTCACTTCCATGTTCCTGCACGGAGGCTGGCTGCACGTGTTGGGCAACATGTGGTTCCTGTGGATCTTCGGCGACAACGTGGAGGATTTCCTGGGCCATGCGAAGTTCTTGTTGTTCTATTTACTCTGCGGTATCGCCGCGGCGCTCGGGCAGGTGTTACTCAATCCTTACTCCACGATTCCCATGGTGGGCGCCAGCGGAGCCATCGCCGGAGTCATGGGCGCGTACCTGGTGAAATTCCCCCGGGCGCGGGTTCTGACGCTGATCTTCGTTCTGTTTTTCATCACCACCATGGAGATCCCGGCGCCCATCCTGCTGGTGTATTGGTTCGGGATTCAATTCTTCTACGGACTGGGGTCGATCGCCCGAACGCACGTTTCCGAGAGCGGCGGGACGGCCTTTTTCGCGCACGTAGGCGGATTCGTGGCGGGGATGATTCTGGTGAAGCTGATGGGATCGAGCGAACGCTACGCCCGCCGCCGCGACCACTACTGGTAATGACGACACGCACCAAAGTGACGCTCTACACGCGCGCCGGATGCTGCCTTTGCGAAGATGCCAGACGAGTGCTGGCCGCAGCCCGTACGCGCGCCGTTTTCGATTTCGACGAGATCGATATCGACCGCCATCCGGAGTGGCTCCCGCTCTACAACGAAGAAGTACCGGTAATCGCCATCGATGGGCAGAAGGCATTCCAATTCGGAGTGGACATGGAGGAATTCCTGAAGAGATTGGCGGCGCGGGCATGAGCTCCATGAGCCTCGATGTGCTGGCAATCGCCGCCCATCCCGACGACATTGAACAGACCTGCGGGGGCACGCTGATCCGCATGGCCGAGCGCGGCTATCGCACGGGCGCGCTGGACCTGACTGCCGGCGATATGGGAACGCGGGGCACACCCGAGCAGCGCCTCGAGGAAGCCGAGGCCGCGGGCCGCCACATGCGGCTCGCCTGGCGCGGCAATCTGCGGTTTCCCGATGCGCGCCTTGAAAACAACATCGGCGCGCGGATGACGCTGGCCGTGAAGATCCGCGAGTTGCGCCCGCGCGTAGTGATTCTGCCCTACTGGACAGGCCGCCACCCCGATCACTATCGCGCCAGCGAGTTGGGTTACGAGGCCTGCTTTCTGGCGGGCCTGAAGAAGCTCGACGAATATTCGGAGCCCCACCGCCCGCATAAGATCCTTTATTCCGCGCTGTACGCCAACGTCACGCCCTCTTTCGTGGTGGATATTAGCGCACAGTTCGAGACCCGCATGGCGGCGCTGCTGAGCTATCGATCGCAATACGGCGCACGGGACGAGTCGAGCGGCCTGTTTCCCGATGAACCGGAAATCCGGGAACGCCTGGGCGCCATCGCACGGTTCTATGGCAATCTGATCGGCGTGAAATATGGCGAGCCTTTCGTGGTGAAGGAAACCATCCAGGTGGACGACATCGTCAACATGGGTGTACGCAGTATTTAGGGAGCCAACCCATGGGTCGCACCGCCATCGCTTTGTTTCTTTTTTCGCTCGCCGCGAACGCTCAGCAAGCCGAGACGGGAGTGGCCATCGCCAGTTTCTCGGCGGGCGGGGTCTTCGGCGTGGGCGCGCACGGATCGGTGGGCGGCAGCCTGGCCGCTCCGGTCTCGCGGTATCTGGTGCCGTTCATCGATGTCTCGTACTCTCCGCTCATCAGCTACGCGTACACTTACGGCGCGGACGGTACCGGCAAGGGGCTGTACCGCTCGGCTATGGTGGATGCCAACGGCGGAGTGAAAGTCCGCTTTACCAGCAAGCGCGATTGGGTTCCCTATATTGGGCTGGGCGTGGGGCTTCTGCATTTCTCGTCGAGCGACTACACCAGCGGCTTCGGCGCCACCGCCACCGTTAACCAGAGCCGCAATGAACTGGCGGGCAACGCCAGCGTGGGCGCGCTTTACTACGTGACGCAACACGTGGGCTTTCAAATGGAATTTAAGGGGTACGCGGCCCGCTACAACCGCTTCATGCGGGCGACGGCGGGCATCTTCTATCAGTTCCCCTAGCCTGAGGCACGCCTGAGGCTTCGCCTGCCTTGAGGGCGGGGTATCATGAACAAATGACCAGCCCAGAACCATTGCCCTCTATTGCCGCCGACGAGATTTTCGATCTGGAGCGCCAATATGTGCTCCAAAACTATAGCCGCTATCCACTGGTCGTCCATCGCGGGAAGGGCGTTTACGTTTACGACGTAAATGGCAACCGCTACCTCGATTTCATCGCGGGCATCGGAGTGAATGCGCTCGGTCACGCGCATCCGCGCATTGTGAAGGTGATCCGGGATCAGGCGGCGCTGCTCATCCACTCGTCGAATCTTTATTACCACGAATACCAGGGGCCGCTGGCCAAAAAGCTGGCCGAGGTCAGCGGCCTCGAGCGCACGTTCTTCACCAACAGCGGAACCGAGGCGATGGAAGGCGCGCTGAAAATGATCCGGTCGCATGGCAACAAGAGCGCGACCGGAAAACACGAAATCATCTCGCTCGAGAATTCGTTTCACGGCCGCACGCTGGGTGCGCTCTCCATCACCGGCCAGCCCAAATACCGCCGCGATTTCGAGCCGCTGCTGCCTGGCGTGCGGTTCGTGCCCGCCAACAATCTGGAGGCGCTGGAAGCCGCGTTCAGTGCATCCACGGCCGGCATGGTGCTCGAGCTGATTCAGGGAGAAGGCGGCATTTACCCCGTTTCGCCCGCCTACGCGCAGAAGGCGCGCGAGCTGGCCGACCGCTACAACGCTCTGCTGGTGTTCGATGAAATTCAGTGCGGCGTGGGCCGGCCCGGCACGTATTTCGCGTATCAACGCGCCAAACCGGTGGTGCTGCCGGATATCGTCGTGGCGGCCAAACCCCTGGCCTGCGGCTTGCCGCTCGGCGCCATCGTGGCCAACGAGAAGGCCGCCGCAGCCATCGGCCCCGGGATGCACGGCTCCACTTTCGGCGGCAGTGCGCTGGCCTGCCGCGTGGCGCTTGAATTCTTCGACATTCTGGATGGGCTGCTGCCGGCCATCCAGCAGGTGGGGGATACTTGCACCTGATGCTGAACGATCTGGCGCGCAAGCACCCTTTCATCAAAGAAGTGCGCGGCTTCGGCCTGATGATCGGCGTGGAAATGGAGATTCCCGGCAAGCAGATGGTGCTGGACGCCATGGCGGAGGGGCTGCTGATCAACTGCACGCACGATACCGTGCTGCGCTTCCTGCCGCCCTACATCACGACCGAGCGCGATGTGGACACCGCCGTGAAGGTGCTCGGCAAAATATTCGCCAAACAGAAAGGATCGCCGGCATGAAGCTCTGCTATCTGTGGGCGGGATTGGCCGCCCTACCGCTGGCCTGCCATGCGCAATCCGGATGGGTGAGTCTCTTCGATGGGAAGACCATGGCCGGATGGGACGACCCGCGCCAGAAGACGCCGCCAGGCGACGCCTGGACCATCGACGATGGCTGTCTGAAGGCCAATCGCGGAGCGCACATCACCGAAGATCTGTTCACCAAGGATGTCTTCCGCGATTTCGAATTGGCTTTCGAGTGGAAGATCGCGCCCGGCGCCAACAGCGGCGTAAAATACCGCATCCAGGACCACGTGTTCCTGGCGCGTGCCGACCCTCCCCGTTTCGAAGACCGGGTGAACTACTTTCTGGTGAACAGGCCGTCCGCCCGTCCCGGCCGCGGGCAGGATTATGTGGTGGGGTTCGAATACCAGCTCCTCGACAACGCGCGCAACTCCGATGCGCGGTCGGGCACCAGCCACCAGGCGGGCGCCCTGTACGACATCGTAGGCCCCGAGAAAGACGTCACGCGGCCGGTGGGCGAGTTCAACGAGTCGCGCCTGGTGGTGAAAGGCAACCATGTCGAACATTGGTTGAACGGCGTGAAGGTGGTGGAGGCGGACTTGGATTCGCCTTTGGCCGCGGAGCGCATCGCCCACCGCTGGGGGCATGCAACGCCGGTGACCGAAGACCTGACCAAACAGCCGCGCAAGGATTGCCCCATTTCTCTGCAAAACCACGACGGCGACGCATGGTTCCGCAATATCCGGATTCGCCGCCTGTAGCGGCGCGGCGCACGCGGGCGAAGCTTGCGTCGCTGGTAGCGCTTACTTTGGCTGGCTGCCGCATGACGCCCATTCTGGATCTCCCTCCGACCGCCGCCGGTACGCGCATCGCCTACGGCGAAGCGCCGCAGCAGTTCGGCGATCTGTGCTTACCGGGCCGCGACCATGGGGGCACTCTCTTTCCCGTGGCCATCGTCATCCACGGAGGTTACTGGCGCTCTGCCTACAGCCTCGATCACATCGGCCATTTATGCGCGGCTCTCACGCGCTCCGGCGTTGCCACCTGGAACCTCGAATACCGCCGTATCGGCGACCCGGGCGGCGGTTGGCCGGCGGCCGGCGAAGATGTGCTGCGCGGCGCAGGATATCTGCGGCCGCTCGCCGAACGCTATCCGCTGGACCTCGACCGGGTGGTCGTGATCGGGCATTCGGCGGGAGGACAACTGGCGCTATGGCTCGCCGCCCAACACAAGGTCCCATTACGCGGTGTGGTCGCGCTGGCTGCGGTAACGGACTTGCGGCGCGCATGGGAACTTGGCTTGAGCCAGGGCGTGGTGGCCGAACTGCTTGGCGGCACGCCGCGGGGTGTGCCGGCGCGCTACCACGACGCGTCTCCGATCGACCTGCTGCCCATGCATGTGCCGCAGCGTTTGTTACATGGAACCAACGACGATATCGTTCCCATCGAGATGAGCAGGCGGTACCAGGCGGCCGCCGCGGCGGCGGGCGACGATGCGCGCCTGATCGAGCTGCCCGGCGCGGGACATTTCGAGCTGATCGATCCGCGAACGGCGCAATGGAAGTCCGTCGAGTCCGCCGTGATGGATCTGTTGCTACAGGTTAATCATCCCTAGACTAACCTTGATCGCATCGTCGACTCTTGCCATGGTCGTGGTGTCGAGCACCCCCAAGCGCCGGATTAACCGTTGTCGGTCCGCGGTCCGAACTTGATCCAGGCGGATGGAGGAGGTGACGCCCAGCCCATTGCCGTTGGTTGGATCGACCACAACTTCCACGGGATAAGGAACTGGCGAGACTCTGGAGGTAATGGCGGACACGATCGTCAGTGGACTGTAACGGTTGCCAATATCGTTCTGGATTATGAGGGCGGGGCGCGTCTTCCTGATTTCGTGGCCCACACTGGGATCAAAGGTGCAGAGGTAGATCTCGCCCCGGCGAATCGTTCCTACCGTTTCCTTTTGGCTTCGCCGCCTGTGCGGGAGTTTTGCCATGCCTCTTCCTCAAGAGGAAACCATTCTGCCGCAATTTTCAGGCTTTCGTCGGCGTTTGCCAAATATCCGGCCTTTAGCTGCTCGCGCAGGCTTTGTTTGCCGCAGGTTTCCACGTAGTGCAGAACCGCATCGGAGATAAAACGGCTTCGGTTGCCTTTGGGGGCCACGCGATCCAGCACGGCAAGCGTTTTTTCCGGCAGCATTATATTGATGCGTTTGCTCATGGGAGTACAATCATCTTTACATCTATGGTACACACCATTCGTGTGGATATCAACCCCAGCCGTTCAAAGTTTGACTTTTAGAACAATAAATCGTCTTAAATACGGTTGCATAACGCGAGACCGCATATACTTATCCCCTTTTCTAACTCATTTTCTAACTTATTGCTTGACCACGTTATTGGCCGGTGGTAAAGTTATGGCAATTCTTAGTAGTACTGGGCTTTGACGAGGGAGAGTGGACCATGCAAATAAAGCGTTGCAGCAGGCGCCAGCACTTAGCCGCGATATTACTCTGTGCCGCGCCCGGCGCGCTGACGGCGCAACAATTGTCGTTCAACGCCCCGCGCGCCTACCTGGCGGGCAGTTACGCATATTCCGTGGCTCTTGCCGATTTCAATAACGACGGCAAGCCCGACATGGTGGCCGCAAACCTGAATTCCAATAACCTCTCCATCCTGCTGGGCGCCGGCGATGGCGCCTTTCAACCCGCTGTAAGTTATCCCGTCGCGGGCGCGCCCGTCTCGGTAGCTATAGCCGACCTCAACGGCGATGGCAAGCTGGACCTGGTGGCCGCCGTCGGCGCCGGCGTAACAGTCCTGCTGGGCAATGGCGACGGCACTTTCCAGGCGGCGGTGAACTGGCCCGCGGGCGGCAATCCGGTCGCCGTGGCTGTTGGCGACTTCAATGGCGATGGCAAACTGGACCTGGCGGTGGCGCTCCAGCAAAACACGGTTGCGATTCTTTTGGGTAACGGCAGTGGCGGCTTTCAGGCTCCCGTCGATATAGCGGCGGCAGCTACGCCTTACTCGCTCGCCGCAGGCGACTTCAATGGCGATGGGAAACTCGACCTGGCGGTCGCCAATTCCGGTTCTAACTCAGTGTCGATCCTGCTCGGCAACGGCCATGGAGGTTTCCGCCCTGCAACTAACTATCCGGCGGGAACCAGTCCTGTTTCCGTAGCTGTGGCGGACCTGAATGGCGATGGGTATCCGGATCTGGCGGTAACCGACGATTGTCACAATGGGACCGTCTCTATTCTGCTGGGAAACGGAGACGGAACATTCCAGGCGGCGGTCTTCTATTCCGTGGAAGAAGGTCCTGTGGCCATCGCTATTGCCGACCTGAACGGCGATCTTGTTCCGGATCTGGCCGTAGTGAATAATAGCAGCGGCACGATCTCCATTCTGTTGGGTAATGGCGACGGCACTTTTCGCGCAGCCATCAGCTATCGCCTGGGAGATCCCCAGTCCATAGCCGTGGCGGATTTCAATGGCGACGGCAAACCCGATCTGGCAGTGGCCAATGGCGGGTCGAATACCGTGGCTATCCTGCTGGGGCGCGGCAATGGCGCCTTCCAAAGAAGAAGCAACTACGCGGTGAGCGGCGGACCCCAAGCGATCGCCGTCAGCGACTTCAATCTCGACGGGTCGCGAGATCTTGCCGTGGCGAATTATAAGGCCGGCACGGTTTCGATTCTGATGGGCAATGGCGATGGAACCTTCCAACCCGCCGTGGACTATCCCGCCGGGTCCGGCTCTCAATCCGTGACGGTCAGCGATTTCAATCACGATGGAAAGCCCGATTTAGCGGTCGCTAATTCCTCGTCGAACACGGTCTCGATCTTACTTGGTAATGGCGATGGCACCTTTCAGCCGGCCCTCAACTACACGGCGCCGCCCGGCGCGCAGTCCATAGCCGTGAGAGATTTCAACGGCGATGGCAACCCGGATCTGGCCGTCGCCAGTTATACCGCCGGCACGATTTCCATCATGCTGGGTAACGGAGACGGCACCTTCCGTCCGCCTGTGACTTACTCTTCGGCGGGTAATGTGTCTTTCGTCGCGGTAGGCGATTTGAACGGCGACGGCAAGCCAGACCTGGTGGCGGCCAACGACGCCGGGCAGAACCCGGGCTTTGTCTCCGTGCTGATGGGCAATGGCGACGGCACTTTTCAACCGGCAGTCAACTACTCAGCGGGGATGGGCCCTCAATCCGTCGTGCTGTGGGATTTCAATGGCGATGGCAAGCCGGACCTGGCGGTCGGCAATGGTTCTTCCAATACCGTTTCCATCCTGTTGGGCAACGGCGACGGCACTTTCCAGCCCGCCGTGAACTACTTTCCGGGTGGTTCCGCGTTAGCCGTGACAGACTTCAACAGCGATGGAAAGCCGGACCTGGTGGTCGCCAGCAGCAGCGGCATCGTAACCATCATGCAAGGCAATGGCGATGGCACATTTCAGCCGCCGTTGATCTACACTGTAGCGATCTCGCCCTCCGCGGTGGCCGTGAGTGACTTCAATCACGACGGACGGCCTGACCTGGCGGTAACTAACTCGGTATCGGATACGGTCGCGATTCTGACCAACACGACAGTCCCCAAGGCCGCCGCGGCGAACACGCCGTAACTCAGACAAACCATGCCCGCCAGAAGGTGACTACCAGCGCATGGGTCACCATGCTGGCGCGGATGCTACCCGCCTGCCGGTACGCCCGGCCGTAGAACCATCCGGCAACGGCGGCGGCCAGCGCGAATCGCCAGTTAGGGAAACCGCGAAAGCCGAGATGCACGGCGCCAAACAGGATGGACGCGCCGATTAACGCAAACGCGGGACTGCCAGTCCACTGCGTCATCCACTGTTGCAGCAGGCCGCGAAAGAAGAACTCTTCAGGCAACGCCAACACCCAGAGCACTCCCAGAAAGATTCCGGCGATTTTCCAGACAGCCATGCCGGGACCGGCGTGCACCAGCCGCGTAGCCCATGCCAGTGGGACCGCGACGATCAGAAAGTAAATGAAATGGCGCACGCCGATCTTCCATTCCGCCCAGGCCGGCACGAAACCAAGGCCGATACCGGGCACGCGGCGTTCCACCAGCATCACCATCATGCAGAGCCGCCTGAGCGCCAGATAACCGAGTATCTCGAGATGTAGTCCCTTCACGGGCGATGTGTAAATGGGATCGAGATATCCGCGCAGAACGACCAACGCCACCAGCACCAGAAAAGCTGCATCCGCCAAAGGAGCATGCGGCAGAATCTTATACCAGAGGCTCAACGCCGTCGAGAGCGCGGCCAGTTGCACCAGCGCCCACCAACGGAATTGGCCCGTGTTCGATGCGTAGATCACATACGGCGCGACGAAAGAAACCACCAGGAATAAGGGCAGATGCCGCTCGAAGCGCTGACGCACTTCCGCGAATCCCGGGACCAGATAAAATGGATATTCGATCAGGAATGCGGCCAAAACAGGAACCGCGATCCACAGAGGAAAGCCTTTGAACCTGGCATATAGCAAGCCTGCGGCGCTCAGCGCGATCCATCCGGCCAGGAGAGCCGCCCGGAAGCCGCCGAGCGATTTGTTCATCGGGCTCATTTTAGCATTCGGGTGTGTGGCGGCCGGCGCGCGCGGACAGGACGCCCCGCCCAACCTGGCGCGCCGCATCGCGCATCAAGAGAGCGAGACACAGGCGGCGCGCAACGATTACACTTACCGCCAATCGGTAGTGTTCGCGGAACTGGACGCGCACGGCGCGGAGACCGGTGAGTACCGCGAGGAGCGTGACGTGATCTTTTCGCCGGAGCACGAACGCACCGAGCGCATTGTCGGCAGGCCGTTGCTTACCCTGAAACGCCTCAAGATGACGGACGAAGATTTTCAGGATATACGCGGCATTCAACCGTTCGTCATGACCGAAGACCAGCTTTGGAACTACGAAACCAAGTTCCGCGGCGACGAGAACATCGACGGCGTGGATTGCTGGGTGCTACAGGTGCGCCCGCGCCAGATTCTGCAGGGGCAGCGGCTGTTCGACGGGATGGTTTGGGCGGATAAGAAGGACTTCTCGATCGTGCGGCTGGAAGGCCAGGCAGTGCCCCAGATCATGACCGTGAAATCGCAGAACCTGTTTCCGCGCTTCACCACCGTTCGCCAGATTGTGGATGGCCACCGGTTTCCGGTATATACTTTCGCCGACGATACGCTGCCTTTCAGCACAGGCTTGCAGCGCGTGCGCATGACCATACGCTACACGCAATACAAGCGATTTGGCGCGGACTCCGTGATCAAATTCGACAAGCCTTGAGGGCCGCTCTGACGGCAAATTCCGTCCGTACCCGGACACTCCCGTAACGAAATCGAACACGCGTCGCCCGCCGGACTCACTCGTTGCAATCATTTGGCTGTGGCGCTTGCCTTGCTCATGGCCCACCCATGGATCGCTTGCTGCAGGACCTCCGTCTGGCCCTCCGCCGCCTCCGGCAGAACCCCACCTTCTCCGCCGTGGCGGTCGCCACGCTGGCGCTCGGCATTGGCGCCAACACCGCCATTTTCAGCATCATTAACGCGGCGCTGCTGCGCCGTCTGCCCGTTGCCCATGGTTCGGAAATCGTCTCTCTCAATGAGACTCAGGGCAGCACGACTGTCCCCACGCTCTCCTATCCCAACTACCGCGACATGCGCGATCGCAACACGGTGTTGTCCGGTTTAACCGCTTATCGCTTCCTCCCGGCCAGCCTCGGTCTGCCAGGAAACAGCCAGCGCCTGTGGGGATATCTGGTCACCGGAAATTATTTCGACGTGCTGGGCGTCGGTGCGGCGCGCGGCCGTGTGCTCCATGCGGATGACGACCTGCGTCCCGGCGGGCATCCCGTGGCCGTCCTCGCCTGGCCCTGCTGGCAGAAACGCTTCGGCGGCGATCCCACGGTAGTGGGGCGCACTGTGAAGATCAACGGCATGGATTTCACTATTCTGGGCGTCACGCCGCCAGGTTTCTTCGGCACGGAGCTTTTCTTCCGGCCCGACGTTTTTTTTCCCTCGATGATGCAGAAGCAACTGGAAGGCGGCAGCGGCTACCTGGAGAACCGCGATGCCGGCAACTTTTTCGCGGTGGGCCGCTTGAAACCGGGCGTGTCCATGGCTCGCGCCGAAGCGGGGTTGAACAGCGTCGCACGCGGATTGGCGCAGCAGTATCCCAAGTTTGACGATGGCATGAAGATCGTCCTGACGCCGCCCGGCCTGGCTGGAAACTACATTCGCGGCGCAGTAGTCGGATTCGCCGCGGCGCTATTCGGAGTTTCCTGCCTGGTCCTCCTGGTGGCCTGCACGAATCTGGCAAGCATGCTGATGGCCCGCGCGGCCGACCGGCGCAAAGAGATTGCGCTGCGCCTGGCCGTGGGAGCGGGGCGCGGCTCGCTGATGCGGCAGTTGTTGACTGAGAATCTGGTGATCGCGTTGCTGGGCGGAGCTGGCGGAGCGCTGCTGGCCGTGTGGATTACCGATGCTCTGGCCGCATGGCGTCCGCCCGCCGATTTTCCCCTGGTGATCGAAGCCGCGCCGGACATGCGGGTGTTTCTGTTCGCGCTGATGGTCTCCGTCATCACCACCTTGCTGTTCGGGCTGCTGCCCGCGTGGCAAGCCGTCCGCACCAACTTAGTGGGCGCCCTGAAGAACGAAGCTATCTCGGAAAAGCTGCGGCATTGGCAGCTTCGCGATTACATGGTGGCCACGCAGGTGGCCTTGTCCGCCGTGCTGCTGGTCTGTTCGGTGCTGGTGGTGCGCAGTCTGCAACGCGCGCTCGAAGCGCCCATCGGCTATAACCCTAAAGGCGCGGTCACCGCCTCATTCGATCTCAACATCCAGGGATATAACGAGCCTCGCGGACGGGAGTTCCAAAAGCGGCTGCTGGATAAGGTCCGTGCCATTCCCGGCATCGAATCGGCGGCTTCGATCGATTGGCTGCCACTCTCCCTGAATCTCTCTTCGGATAACGTTTACGTGGAAGGCGAACCCGTGCCCAAACCCGCGGACGCGCCCAATGCGTACTCTTTCTCCGCCAGTCCCGATTACTTCCGCGCCATGCGAACCAGGCTGTTGATGGGCCGCGAATTCGATTCTCGCGATAAGCAGGATGGCACGCGCGTGGCCGTGGTCAACAAGGCTTTCGCCGATCAACTACTGCATGGCAAGGATCCCATCGGCAAGCGGTTCCGGACCTCGCCGGACGGCAAGCCCATTCAGATCGTCGGAGTGGCCGAAGACGGCAAGTATTTTTCTCTTACAGAGAAGCCGCACGCCGCCTGGTGGGGCCCGGCCGCGATCTGGTACACACCGTCTTGCGTGCTGGTAGCGCGCACGAACTTGAATGCCGCCCAAGCCATCCGGTTGATCCGGGATGCCACCAGGGATCTCGATCCTTCGCTTCCGTTGTATTCGGCCGGAACGCTGGTCCAGCGTCTCGATTTGCCGCTGTTCCCGGCGCGCATGGCCGCCTCGACGCTGGGCGCGTTCGGACTGCTGGCGCTGATCCTGGCGGGCACCGGGATCTACGGTGTGATGGCTTACGCGATATCCCGCCGCACGCGCGAAATCGGCATTCGCATGGCCATCGGCGCCAGCCAGGGCCAGGTGCTCGCCATCGTGGCTCGCCGCGCGCTGTTGCTGATCGGCTCGGGCACCGTGATCGGACTTGTCTTAGCGCTGGCCGCCGGCCGCTTTCTTGAACAAATCCTCTATGGCGTGCAGGCCACCGACCCGTTGACATTGTGCATCGTGTTTCTGCTGCTGCTGGCCATCGCTTCGCTGGCATGCCTGGTTCCCGCCCGCCGCGCCATCCGCATTAACCCGGTGACCGCGCTGCGCCAGGAGTAATTGGAACTAACTTCGTAGCCGAAGAGCTTTCCTGCTAGTATTAGTAACTGTGCGGATTCACACCATAACCTTGTTAGTGCCGTTCGGTCTCCTCGCACAGACGCACGATGACCCCTCCGCCAACTCCGATGCGAACTATCGCGCCCTGCGCGACGGCAAACTAACCGAATCCTTCACCGCCGAAAACATCGTCCTGCAGCGCGACGCGGGAACACTTACTTTCAAAACCGGCGAACTGAGCCTGCAGGCGCCGGTTCTCGGCCGCCAGTCCGTCGCCGTATTTACCGGCCAGGGGCGCTTTCACTTGAAACCCGCCCTGCCGATCGAATCCGCGCGGTTACACTTCACCACCGGCGCGTCCGAACTCGACGAGGAGTTCGATGCGGCTCTGCTGTATTTCACCGACGCCACCGTTGACGAGATCCGTAAGCAGGCTAAATCCGGGCCGGTCTCCGCAAAGAACGAAGCGGAATTCCAAAAGTTCCACTCGCAGTTGCGTTCGCGCACCGAAACTCCCCGCAGCTTCATGGAATATGAAATGTTCGGAGAAGATATTCCGAACCTGGAAGCGCAGGTGCTTAGCGACTTGTACAACCCCGCGGGCGCCCGCTCTTTTACCGCCCTATTGCACGGCCACAAACATTCCCAAATGCGTTTTCTGGTTCGCCCGCAAGGCGCCATTCCTTCCATGGGCCCTGAAGAAGTGGCGCTCATCGTTGTCGATCCCGGCGAAACACAGGATGGCATCTGGTACATGGCGCATACCATCGCGGAGATGAAGTCGCACCAGGTCTCTTCGAATGAAGAGAAGCGCCTCATCGCGCCCGAGCACTACCAAATGGACGTGCACGTCGGCCGGAATGACCGGTTGGCAGCCAAAGTATCCATCCGCTTCAAAGCCTTGCGCGATGGCGATCGCGTCCTCCCGTTGACCCTGCTCCCCAACTTGCGCGTCTCCCAGGCCAGCCTGGATGGCGCGCCGATCGGCTTCATCCAGGAAGGCGTAAAGCAGGATGCCGCGTTATCCCTCGTCCTGCCGCAACCCACTGTGCGGGACCACGTATACACGGCAACGCTCGATTACGAAGGCAACAAAGTAATCTTCAAGGAAGGCAACGGCAATTTCACCGTCCGCGCGCGCGAAACCTGGTATCCCGCGGTGTCGCCCTTTCGCGACTGGGCCACTTACGACATCACTTTCCATTCGCCGAAGCGGCTGACCTTAGTAGGCGTCGGCAAACTGATCAACGAAACGCGTGACGGTGACGAAACGATAACCGAGTGGAAGTCGGACGCGCCGATGCCGGTCGCCGGGTTCAACTTTGGCGACTTTAAGAAGAAAGAACGCGACGACGAGGTCAGCAAATGCACGGTGGAGGCTTATGCCACCAGCGATCCGCCGGATTGGTTGAAGAACATCACGCAGAGCATGGAGGGCGGTCCCCACGAGGGACTTCCCGGCGGCGGGGGCATGGTGCTCTCGCCCTCCGCCATGGCCGGGAACGTGCTCGTGGACGCGTTGAACTCCGTGCGTCTGTACACGCAATGGTTCGGCCCCACGGACTTCGGCCGGCTGGCCATCACGCAGCAGCCGGCTTTCGATTTCGGACAATCCTGGCCCACGCTGGTCTACTTGCCGGTGAGCGCCTTTCTCGACGCCACCCAACGCTGGGAGTTGCTGGGACGCGAGACATTCCGGTTCTCCAAAGAATTTGTCAACGTGGTGACGGCCCACGAAGTATCGCATCAGTGGTGGGGCCACACCGTGGGTTGGGCGTCGTATCACGACCAGTGGCTGTCGGAGGGCTTCGCCGATTTCTCCGCCGCGCTATTTTTGGAAGCCACCGATCCCAAGAGCGACCGCGCCCGCGGCTTCTGGGAGAGCCAACGGCGCCTGGTGCTGGAAAAGAACCAGTTCGGCAACCGGGCCAACGACGTAGGTCCGCTGTGGATGGGTCTGCGTCTCGGTTCGTTCAAGGCGGAGGACGCCTACCGGCGCCTCACCTACGCCAAGGGCGCCTTCGTGCTCGGCATGTTGCGGCACCTGATGTGGGACCGCCAAACGGGCGACAAGGACTTCATCGATATGATGCACGACTTCGTCGCGACCTACCGCGGAAAGAACGCTTCCACCGAGGACTTCGAGCGCATCGTGAACAAACACATGCGCCCCGACATGAATCTGGACGGCAACGGCCGCATGGACTGGTTCTTCCGGGAATGGGTATATGGCACCGAAGCGCCCAGCTACCATCTGGAATACGCACTGAGCGACGCCGAAGGCGGCAAGACGCTGCTGACCGCCAAGATCTCACAGCAGGATGTGGGCCCGGCATTCAAGATGCGGGTGCCGCTATACGTTGATTATGATGGGCGCCTCACCAGGCTGGGCAGCGTGCCCATCCTCGGCTCCGCCACCACCGATGAGTTAAAGGTGACGCTAGCGAAGCGCCCGCGCCGGGTGTTGGTGAACGCCGGTGACGACATCCTGGCCACGGTCAAATAGAAGCGCAAAGGGCGCGCTTTCCGCGCCGCCACTCAAAGGGGGAACACAAAGGATCCGCGCGGCGCGGGCGCCCGTTTTGCGCGTGTTCCTCAGGCCGAAACCAAACCCTCCGCCCGCGCGTCTTCTCTGCTATAGTTTACAGGGTATTGGTATGTCTATGAAATCCTGGAATAAAGTCACGGTTTTGGGGACCGTTTTAGCAGCGTTGTTGGTTTTGGCAGGCGCCGCCGCAAGCACCGCCATGGCGCAGGATCCCGGCCCCGCGAAGGATGTGGATCAAACCGTCGCCAAACCTCGCAATCCCACGAGCGAGCCCGAAGCGGCCCCTATCCCTTCCAAACTCAGCAAGAAGGCGCAACCCGACGTTCCCGATAACACGCCAAGTTTCAAGAGCGATGTGAATATCGTCAGCCTGGACGTGGCCGTTATAGATAACAAAGGCCACTTTATTCCCAACATCCCGCGCGGCAATTTCCGCGTGCTGGAAGACAACGTGCCTCAACAAGTCAAGTCTTTCGGCAAGAGCCAGGCGCCCATGACCGTTTGCCTGCTCATCGAATTTAGCGCCAAATTCCAGTGGTACGGCTCTCCGACCTGGTATCAGACTTTAACCGGAGTGTATGGATTCGCCCAGACGCTGAAGGCGGACGACTACGTAGCGGTGATTGCTTACGACATGAAGGAGGAGATCCTTTCCGACTTCACCACCGACAAGCGCCAGACCTATGAAGCCTTGCAGCGCCTGCGCATCCCGGGCTTTTCGGAAGCCAACCTGTTCGACGCGCTGGCGGATACCGAAGACCGCATGTCCAAGATCGAAGGGCGCAAGGCTATTGTGCTGCTCTCTTCCGGCGTCGACACCTTCAGCAAGCTCACCTATGACAAGGCGCGCAAGGTGATTCAGGACGGAGGCGTTCCCGTGTATGCCATCAGCCTGATGCAGGCCCTGCGCATCATGCGTAACATGGGACCCATGCAGGAGATCGGCTTCCTGCAGGCCGACAACCAGATGAACACATTTGCGAAAGAAACCGGCGGTATGGCCTTCTTTCCGCGATTTTACGGCGAGTTTCCGAATATCTTCGGGCAGATTTCCGACTCCCTGCGCAATCAATATTCCATCGGCTACGAGCCGGCCAATAAAGCGCGCGACGGCAAATACCGCAAGATCAAAGTGGAGTTGGTGAATCCCGCCACCAATGAGCCGTTGCGCGTCACCGACGAGAAGGGCAAGCCCATCAAGTACTCGATCGTCGCCAAGGCTGGCTACACCGCGCCGCGCGAAGTCGAATAGCGCGCATGGCGGAGGAGTGGCAGAGAGGCGAGTACCTCATCAGCACAGACCCTGCACGGCTGGATGTCCCGAGGATTCACGCTTACCTCAGCGGATCTTCGTACTGGGCGGCCGGCCGGCCGCTGGACGTGGTACGCCGCTCGATTGATCACTCGCTGCCCTTCGGCGTGTACCGGGGAGCCGCGCAGATCGGCTTTGCCCGGTTGGTCACCGACTACGCCACGTTCGCCTGGCTGGCCGATGTATTCGTGCTGCCGGAATTCCAAGGGCAAGGCATTGGTAAGTGGCTGATTGAAGTGATCGTTGGGCACCCGCGCGTACAAGGGCTGCGCCGCTGGGTACTCGCCACTAAAGACGCGCACGGGCTCTACGCGCAATACGGCTTCACGCCGCTGCACGCGCCCGAGCGCTGGATGGACCGCTTTACGGACGCTACCTGATCTCGACAAATCCGAACCGCAACGGCTTGGCACCGCCGTTCTCGAGCGAGATCTCAATCTGCGGCCGCCTGATCAGGTCCGCCGGCAGGACAACCCGTAACTCTGCCGTTTCTCCGCGGTGAACATTCTCTATCGCCAGGTCCTTCCCGTCCACGCGCACATTGAGATGAAATTCACCCCCCTGAAACACGCTGATAAACAGCCGGTCCGCCGGTCCGCGCGGCCCGCCCACCGTCACGGCAGCCGCACGCCGCAACATACGGTAGCCATCCTTCGATTCGTCCCAGCCGGCGCCCAGATACTCCGCATACGCGGAATCTCCCAGGTTGAGGAAGCGTGGCGCCTCCGGCTTCCACAGCGCCTCGGCCATCGTGCGATACTGCGCGGTGACGTTGCGCAGTAAGGGGCCATCTACCTGATAGACCACGGCGCGCCCACCTTGCAGTGCGCGCAACGCCAGCGCTTCGGGCAACTCATACTTCACCGTCAGGTCCGCCGGCGCCTGAATCCGCGCTTCCGATAGCGGCGTCAGGTACACGTGCGGGATCTCCATCGCCCGGAAGGGAACGTCCACAATGCCGGACCAGAACAGGTCGGAGTCGACGCCATCCAGCAGGATCGTCTTGCCGGGTTGCGCGTCGTGTATCTCGGCCACGCCCAGGACCAGATTTTCCACGCGCGCACCGCGTGCGTGGTTCCATTGCGTGATGGCCCAGGCGGCCGGCAGTGAGGTGCCCAGATAGACGGCAACGCAGGCGAGCGCGGCAATCTTCCATGCCATGTGCGAGCGCCACGCGCAAGCGATCGCCCAGGCGCCCAGGATCGCCAGACCGATCACAGGAACCGTCAGATAGTAATCCATCTGATGATCGCTCAGCGGTAGATATGGCGAGAGAACGATGACGAACCATGCCACTCCGAAAAGTCCGGTCCAACGCCGTGCGCGCGTCTGCCACACGAGCAGTCCTATCGCCGCGCAGGTCAACATGATCATCGCCAGCCGCGACGGCCCCAGCGCCCAGGTCCAAAAAGTCCACAAAGTGGAAAATATCCGGCCGTTCAGGTGTAGCGCATAAACGCCATCATGAGGCGGCGGCGCGAAGTGGAAGTGGGCTGCCACGGTCAGCCCGGAGACCAGGAACATGGGGGCTATTTTTTTGAGGTACGCGCGCGCGAATAGCAGCGCATAAACCGCCGCAATGGCCGGATAAACGACGTTTGTCTCCAGCGCGCCCAGGCCCAGCACGAACGCCAGCCAGTGTGCAAGACCGTATCGGCGCCCGCCGCTTTCGATCTGGCGCAGGAAGAAATAAAAGGCTAATAGAAAAAAGAAGCCGCTCAAGATCTGGTTGTAGATGGACGTCCAGCACATGGCCGCGGCCACGCCGGAGTTGGCGATCCAAAGAACTTGCGCCCAACAGGCCGCCGCGCGCGAAGCGGTCAGGCGTTGGGCGATGCTTCCGAGCAAGACCAGGCTGGCCATCTGCGTGAGGAAGGCGCAGACTCGGAACGGTAGCGCGTCCACCCCGAACAGCGACGAAAGCACCAGAAAATAAGCGTTCTCGCCCAGCGGCCGTATGTTGCCATGCGCCTTGGGAGCAAACAGCGCAGGCCCCAGGTCGCGGAACGAGTGCACGTCGTGCCGCAGATTGAGCCAGCCAAAGTCATCCTGATAAAACCAATTGGTAAGTCCCGGCCAGTAGAGCGCGAGTAACATCAGCAGAGGTAAGACGCGCCAAGCGTTGCGCCTCACACGGTCCGCTAGCATGTGGCCGTCACCGGCTTAGGAAGTTCGCGCGCGTGCCGCACGGGTGAGAACACCAGCCATAACGTCGAAAGCAAAGACCCGGCCGCGCCCACAAACATGGCAGTCCGCAGCCCCGCGGTCTGCGCCAGCGCGCCTCCCACCAGCGCTCCCAGGGGCAGCACGCCGCGGAACGTCACGTGCATCGCGGAGTTGACGCGGCCCAGCAGATGATTTGGCGCTACCGCCTGGCGCAAGGTCAATTCGCCGATGTCATAAACGGACCAGGCCATATCGCCCAGTTGCGCCACCGCCAGGATGATGGCGCACAGCGCTACCGGTCCGTGCGCCAGCGGTGGCAGCAGGCTGGCCGTTCCTATCAATAACGCGGCGCAGATCAGGCTCTGGCCGACGCCAATGCGGCGGATCAGGCGCTCGGCCACGAGCGCTCCAAACACGCTGCTGGCCCCGCCAACCGAAATGACCACGCTGATCACCAGGGCGCTCAGCTTGAGCTCGCGTATGGCGAAAAGAAAATACAGGCTGCTGCCAAAGCCAATAAACACAGAGCCTGTGGCGTTGCGCAGCAACAGAGCCCGGAGAATGGCATCGCGCCACGACACCCGTAGGCCCTCTACGATTTCCCGTCCGATATGCGGCGACGCGCCGGGCTCCGGGCGCGCCTCCGGCTTACCGATGAGCCACACCGAAACCGCCGACACCACAAAGGAGGCGGCGTCGAAGAGGATAGCCACCGGCGCCGTAAGGGCCTGCAGCAACACGCCGGTGAGAGCCGGCCCCGCCACTCCCGCGATCGACTCGGATAACGCCAACTTGCTGTTGCCTTCCAGAATATTTCGGGCGCTCACTAACGACGGCAGATATGCCCTGTAACTCACATCGAAAAAGACAGTCAGGGTGGCGCTGGCCGCGGCGACCAGATATAGATGGCTCATCGTCAGCCGCCCAGTGACAACCGCCAATGGAATGGTGGCCAGGATCACGGCGCGCCCGAGATCGGCCCAGATCAAAATAGGGCGCCGGCGCAGGCGGTCCGCCCAGGCTCCGGCGAACAATCCAAGCAATAGAATTGCTGCGGCGCTCGATCCGCTGAGCAATCCCATCTGGAGCGGGGACGCTCGGAGCAGCAGCACTGCCGTGAGCGGCACCCCCACCAGGGTGATCCAAGATCCCATTTGAGATACGGACTGACCGGCCCACAGCTTAAGGAAATCCGAATCCCGCCAAAGGCCGGTCAGACGCATCTCCCCAGCATCCCACACCAGGAGGCTGGGCCTTACGGAGTTGTATCTAATTCCTTCAGCACCGCGGTCATCACCGCGCCTAGCACCTCGAAGCTATGGGTGGCCAGTTTGTCCATGGTGTCTTGCGGCGTATGCCAGTAAGTCTTCTTGGATGTATCGAAATCGATGAGGTCCACGGCATTTACTCCGGCCTTCACGAACGGCATATGATCGTCGTCGGTTGAACCTTCGCCTTTGTCGAAGTACTTGCCGTAGCCGTCGCGCTCGGCTGTGCTCCAGATCAGCTTGCGCAACGCCTGAGAGGAGTTTTCTTCGTTCATGATGTCCAGGTTCTTACCGCCGATCATATCCACGTTGATCAGGGCTTTGATGCGGCTCAGCGTCGTGTCGGCGGCCCAGCGCTCGGCCAGGTGACGGCTGCCATAGAGGCTGTCGGTATCCGACCATTCGCCGAACGCCTCCTCGCCATCGAACCACACCAGGTCGATATCGTCATCGTGTGGCATGCCTTGCACGGTGGCGGCCATCTCCAGCAGGAACGCCGTGGAAGAGCCGCCATCGTCCGCGCCCACGAAGCGCCCGCCGGCCATCTTTTTGGTATCGTAGTGGCCTGTAATCACTACCAAGCGGCCGGACTTACCCGGAAAGCGCGCAATGATATTGACCATGGGGATGGCGCCGAGCGGCGTGCGTGCGGTGAAGCTATCCTGAGTGACTTCGCACCCGCGCGGCTTCAACTGCGCTATGACGTACGCCCGCAGGTCGCGCAGCGCGGCCGACCCCGGTGGACGCGGCCCGAACGATACCACTTTGCGCGCGTATTCTATGGCGCGCGCACCGCTGAATTCGTGGTATGGCACGGCCGCAGCCAGCAAGCCGGCCGCTAATATCAGGAGGATTTTTTTGCGGTGCATATGTATCCGAGGGTGAAGTTACGGTCGCGGTCCAGGAAATCCAAATACGGAATCAGCAGCGCGGGTGGAACCAGTAACAAGGCAGCGGGAATGAAGCCCAGCCAGCGCAGCCCGCCTGAAAAGAATTGTAGCCCGTTCAGCAGGCGGCGGGCCAGCAGGCGGAAGTATCCACCCACGGGACGGATTTCGATTTCGACCATGCCGGCATGCTCCAGCAGGTAAGCCATGCCATGGCGCGTGAAGCGGAAGTAGTCGTGCGGCGACTGGTGCACTTCCCACTCGTGCGGCACGATGGCGAGCAGCGGCGCACTGGGGGCCAGGGTGCGCGCAATCTCGCGCAGGACGCACTCCGGCCCGCTCACGTGTTCCAGCGTGACAATGTTGATGGCGGCATCGAAACAGCCGGATCGGAACGGTAGCGCGGCCAGATCGGACACGGCGTCGAGACCGCTATAGTTCCAGGCGCTGTCGCCTACGGCCAGGTCCACGCCGTAGTAACGCTGGCAGGCGAAGTAGGGCGCGTGGCGGCTTTCGCCGGCGCCGGCGTCCAGCACGCGCGCGCGCGCAGGTAGATTGGCCGCGAAGCTACCCACGGCATCCTCGATGGCGGCTTCGAAATGGAGCACGTGGCGGCTCAGCCGGCGCGGCAGGCGACCTACGATGGCGGTATAGCTCATGGCCGCTTGCGCGCCTCGATCATGATGGTCGATCCAGCCCGGCAGGCGGCTTCCAGCATGGTGAATGGAATGGCGGCGGCCAGCAGCGTGAAATACATGACGTCCTTGAGCAGCTTGGCGCGCGGCGTTTCGCGCAGGCCGCGGACGCGGCGGGACATGGGATCGAGGGCCGGCGCCAGGCTGGTGGCGAGTCCCGCGGGATTGTCGCGCAGGGAAAAGTATTTGCGCCGCAGCACTTGGAATCCGGCGGCGGCCAGCAGCGCCTCCAGGTCACGCGCGCGGAAGTCGGTGAGATGACGGGGCGCATCCACGCCGTTCCAGCGGGAGCCCAGCAGCTTGAACTGCCAGCAGGCGGCGTTGGGCACTTGCACGATCAGGCGGCCGCGGGGCCTGAGCAGAGCGTGCGCGGCGGTCAGGTAAGCGCGCGGATCGTAGAGATGCTCGAGCACGTGGAACATGGTAATGCCACGGAACGTTGCGATCGGGAGCGGCGCTTGGGCCAGATCGCCGCACAGCACCGGCACGCCGTTCGAATGCCACGCCACCGCGGCGGCTTCCGGGGAAGAATCCAAGCCGATGGCGGGGAAACCGCGTTCGCGCAACATGCGCGGAAAGAGTCCACCGCCGCAGCCCACATCGAGCGTGGGGCCGGATTCGCCGCACCCGGCCAGCGCGCGCGTCACAAACCGGACATGATCGCGGAGCACCAGGCGGCGATAGCGCTCTTCCAGACCGGCCGCCAGGCTGCGATCCGGCGCATACCAATAATTCGCGGGATAATAGCGCGAAAGATCTTCAGGCGCGGGCAGGGGCGCCAAACGCATCAATCCGCAGCCTTCGCACGCCACGATTTGAAACTCGCTCTGTGTGGTTCCGTACAGACGGTCGGTGGCGTTGCACATGGCGCGGAACCTAGCGTGGCCGCAGACCAGGCAGGCAGTCATTTAATAAGCTTCGTATGCGGGATTCACCCCGCCCTCCGTTGTATTATAGCTTTCAGGGACAGTATCGGAGTTTATGAGTTCCGTCGGCGAAACACTGCGCCGGGAACGTCTGCGGAAGGACCTCAGTCTGGAGCAGATTTCCCGCGAAACCAAGATCTCCGCCCGCCTGCTGGATGCCATCGAGACAGAGCACTTCGAGATGTTGCCCGGCGGCGTGTTCGCGAAGAGCTTTGTGCGGCAGTATGCGCGGTTTCTAGGCCTGGATGAGGACGAACTGGCCGCCGAGGCGGAGAGGGCCATCCATCCGGTAACGGAGCTGCCCGGTTTCGCCACCCCACCCGCGCAGCCGGTCTTCAAAGTTCCTCGCGTCGGGGAGTGGCCGGGCGGTGGACGATCCAACTCGTCGATGCTGCCTGCACTGGCGATGGTGGTGGGGGTAATGCTGGTGTGTTCGGCCGTGTACGCGTGGTGGCAAAGAAGCCGCCGGCCCAGTCCCCCGGCCCGGACAGTGCACGCGGCGCAGAAGGCGGTGGAGCCGGCCGCGCCTAAGCCTGGCGGGCCGGCGCCAGTGACTCCCGCGGTTGCGGACGACACCGCCACGCCGCCGAAAACAAACGTGGCACAGCCCGCGCCCCCGAAAACAGAAACGCCGGAACCATTGAATCCGGCGGCCACCCTGCATGTCTCGCTCACCGCGGCCGCGGACACCTGGGTGCAAGCATGGGCCGATGGTAAGTGCGTCATCGTTGGCGTCTTGCAGGCCAATGCGGTGAAGACGATGCAAGCGACGGAGGCCATCCGCATCCGCACGGGAAACGCCGGAGACCTCCAGGTGACGGTGAATGGAAAGCCGGCGGGACCGCTCGGGCCGAAGGGCCAAGTACGTATCCTCGAAATCACCCCGGACCGGGTTCAGATCCTGCCGCCGCCACCCAAGCCCGCGCCCGCTCCGGAACCGCTCTGACGCATGGCCATCTGCTTCTTGCGCTTCTCGATCAACAGCAGTTCGCGGCGGCGGCGTTTCTTGACCCGGTGATCGATGCGCCGCCAGAACTTGCGGAAGTAGCTGAACGCCGAGAGCATGGCGAACACCACCACCCCCCACATCAGCACTTTGCCCGGCAACATCAGCATCGGATAGCGGATGCTGAGCAGCAGACAGGAAATGGCGGCCACCTGAGAGACCATCTTGGTCTTGCCCAAATCGCTGGCCTTGATGGTGTACCCTTCCGCGGCGGCGATGGCCCGCAGGCCGGATACGGCGAATTCCCGGCCCACGATCAGGATGACCATCCAGGCCGGCACCGCACCCACCTGCACCAGCGCGATCAGGGCGGATGAGATTAGCAGTTTATCGGCGATGGGATCGAGCAGCGTGCCGATGGTGGTGATCTGGCGCCAGCGCCGGGCCAGATAGCCGTCCAGCAGGTCGGTGCTGGCGGCGCAGAGGAAAATGGCCAGAGCCAGCCAGACATTGGTGATGGCGGCGCCGCGGAAGTGCAGCACCCAACGCTCCTGGACGAGGGCCGCGACCAGCAACGGAACGAAGAAGATCCGCAGTATCGTGAGCAGGTTTGGGATATTCATCGTCCATCACAACTATAATGCTTTGGGCGCTGGCGGGACAACTGTCTGTCTCTTTGTGCCGCTCAAAGGGCTTGAGAACTCAGCGTCGCTCGCCGCACTGCAGAAGCGGAGACCTTTCTTTGTTGAGATGGGAAGAGCGGGTTCCCGGGGAGAAGCACAAGGGCTTCAATCGGGAAAGCCCGGGGTAATAGCCCGGGCCTTCCACTCGAAGCAGAAAGGGGGATCAAATCTATGATCCTGATACTAATGGACTTTCTTCGGAAAGTCACGGTCATGATCGTTTGGACCCGTAAGGATCGTCGACGGTAATGATCGGACAAGGTCGGGGGATCGCTTCCCCCGATCCTGTCATTACCATACTCCAAAACGGACCGGGTATGCTATCCTCGCCTGAATGGCGAACAGCTTTGGCAAGGATATTCTGATTCAAGCGCCAGACCCGCGGAATGCGGCAACCTTCTACGTCGAGCATCTCGGCTTCGAGATCACCGGCGAAACGCCCAATATGATCAGCCTGCACGGCGCAAACATTAACCTGTTCATCGAGCAAGGCCCCGCGCTTGGACCGGTGCTCGAAGTCACGGTCGACAACGTCGAAGAAGCCAAGGTCCGGCTGGTCAAGCAGGGTTGCGAAATCATCAAGGACGAGCCCGGTTTTCCGAGATGCTACGTTAAAGATCCGTTCGGATTGATTTACAACCTGATCGCGTAAACGCCGCCGCGCGGCCCCACGATATACTGTTATTTAATCGCAGTCTGTTCACACGGCACGCTCCATGGCTGAAATGAGTGTCATCTGGCTGCGCGTAGCCGCGGCCTTTTACTCGCTCGGCCTGCTGCACGCCATCCTTACCTTGGTCCGCAAGCGCGCGTACCTCTTCCGCGTGGCCTTGGCCGCTCTTTCCATCGGCGCCGTGCTGCACTGCGTCTCCATCGTGGAGGAGGGGCTGCACATGAATCGCTGCCCCATCGCCAACTTCTACGAGACGCTCTCCATGTGCGCCTTCCTGATCACCGCTCTGTTCCTGTTTGTCTACTGGCGGTACAAAACCGAGAGCCTCGGCGTTTTCATTTTTCCACTGATCTTCGTCATGACGCTGGTGGCCACGCTGAGCAATCCGGTGGATGCCTGGTCGAGCCCCGTCGTGCGGAGCGCCTGGCTGGATGTGCACATCACACTCGTCCTACTGGGTTTCGCCGCACTGGCGTTCACCGCCGGCGCTTCGCTGCTATATCTGTTTCAGGAGCACGAGCTCAAGCGCAAGAAGCCGCGCAAGTTCTACTACCGGCTGCCGCCGCTGGGCACTCTCGACGAGCTGATCTCGCGCTCCATGGCGCTGGGTTTCGTGCTGATGACGCTGGCCGTGATCGCCGCCACCACCTGGGCCTTCATCGAGCACAAAACCGCGTGGATCAGCCAACCCGCCATCGACATTTCGTTCATCACCTGGGGCTGCTATCTGGCCATGGTCTTTCTACGCGTAACGGCCGGATGGCGCGGCCGCAAGGCGGCCCTCATGGTGATCGTGGTGGTGGGTCTCTCGGCGATCACCTGGGCGGCCCATGCACGGTTGGGAGCGCTGCTGGTGAAACCATGAAGTGGCCGGTGAAACCATGAAGCTATTGGTTACAGGCGTCAGCCACAAGACCGCGCCCGTCGAAATACGGGAATGCCTGGCATTTCCCGAGTCCGCTCTGGCGGAGGCCCTGCGGGCTCTGAAATCCCGCGCAGGCATTTCCGAAGCTTGTATCCTATCCACCTGCAACCGCGTTGAGATCACGGTGACCGCCGAAGATCCGGCGGACCCGCAGGCGCTGGTGGATGAATTTCTGCAGGAGTCGCGCCTGGTCGCGGCGGCCAGCATCGAGCCGTATCTTTACCGGCATGAGGGCCAGGACGCCATTCATCACCTGTTCCGGGTGGCGTCCAGCCTGGATTCCATGGTGGTGGGCGAGCCGCAGATTCTGGGGCAGCTCAAGACCGCCTATGGCGCGGCGAAAACGCAAGGTGTCCTCACCGGATGGCTGGAAGGCCTGCTGGAGCGCGCCTTCAGCGTGGCCAAGCGGGTGCGATCGGAAACCGGCATCGGGCAAATGGCGGTGTCGGTCAGTTATGCGGCCGTGGAGCTGGCGCGCAAGATCTTCGGCTCGCTGAACGGCCGGACGGTCATGATCGTAGGCGCGGGCAAAATGTCGGAGCTGGCCGCGCGCCACCTGCGCCGTTCCGGCGCCGCCCACGTGTTCGTCACCAATCGCACCCAGGAGCGCGCCAGCGAAATGGCCCGGCTGTTTCAGGGCACGCCGGTGGATTACACGCGCTTCGTCGCGATGCTGCCCGAGGTGGATATCCTGATCGCCTCCAGCGGCGCGCCGCACTACATTCTCCATAAGGACGAGATGCAGCGCGTGATCGGCGCGCGCCGCAACAAGCCCATGTTTCTGATCGACATCGCGGTTCCGCGGAATATCGAGCCGGCGGTCAACGATCTGGACAACGTTTTTCTCTACGATATCGACGACCTGCAGGAAGTGGTCAATGCCAATCTGCGCGAGCGGCTGAAGGAAGCCGAACACGCCGAGGAAATCGTGCAGCAGGAGGTGGACCGCATGATGGCGCGCCTCAAGGTGCAGGAGATCGCCCCCACCATTGTCAGCTTGCAGGAAGAACTGGAGCGCATCCGCCAGGCAGAGATCGATAAGGCAAGGCGTAAGTATGGTCCGGTGACGCGAGAGCAGGAAGACGCTTGGGACATGCTGACGCGCGGCATCATCAACAAAGTTGCACACGGACCTATCTCGGAACTGCGGCTGCAAGCCGGGCGGCCGGACGGCGCGGCCATGATTGCCGCCATCCGCAAGGTGTTTCACCTGCAAGATTAACCATGCTTGTCATCGCATCGAGAGGATCGCAACTGGCCCTGTGGCAAGCCCATTGGGTGCAGGAACAACTGGAGCTTCTGGGATATCGGAGCCGCATCGAAATCATTCGCACCACGGGCGACAAAATCACCGATGTGCCCCTCGCGCAAGTAGGCGGCAAGGGCTTGTTCACCAAGGAGATCGAGGAAGCGTTGCTGGCGGGCCGGGCGGATCTGGCGGTCCACAGCCTGAAGGATCTGCCCACCGAGTTGCCCGCGGGGCTGGTGTTGGCGGCCACTCCGGAGCGCGAAGATCCACGCGATGCCATGGTGGGCAGCCGGGTCGCGGATTTGCCGCCGGGCGCGAAGTTGGGAACCAGTTCCATGCGGCGCGCCGCGCAGTTGCGCAAACTGCGGCCCGATCTGATCGTCGACGCCGGTGCGCGGCAACCTGGATACGCGCCTGCGCAAGCTGGATGAAGGCCATTACGACGCGCATCGTACTAGCGGCCGCCGGCCTGCGGCGCCTGGGCTTGGAGGCGCGTATCGCGGAAGCGCTCTCGCCGGATATCGTGTGCCCCGCCGCCGGCCAGGGCGCCCTGGCGATTGAAACCGCAGCGGGCCGCGAGGATCCTTGTGTCAAGCTGGATCACGCACCCACGCGGGCCGCGGTCACCGCCGAGCGCGCCCTCCTGGCCGCTCTAGGTGGAGGCTGCCAGGTCCCCATAGGCGCATATGCCACCGTCGCGGACGGACGGCTCTCTCTACAGGCCGTAGCCGTCTCGCCGGACGGATCGAAACTGGTGCGCGACAAAGCGGAAGGCCCCGCCGTCGACGCCGGACAGATCGGCCGCGAGTTGGGGGAAAGGTTGCTCGCCGCCGGCGCCGACGAAATCCTCGAAAGCGTGTACGGATGAGCAAGGTCTATCTGGTGGGCGCAGGACCGGGCGACCCGGATCTGATCACCGTCAAAGGCCGCAACCTGCTGGCGCAGGCGGACGCCGTCCTCTACGACAACCTCGCCAACCCTGTGCTGCTCGATCTGGCTCCCCCGCACGCCGAGCGCATCTACGTCGGCAAGAAGAAATCCGTACACGCTTTTACGCAGGAAGAGATTTGCGCCATGATGATCGACCGCGTCCGCCGCGGCTGGAACGTGGTGCGGCTGAAGGGCGGCGATCCGTTCATCTTCGGGCGCGGCGGCGAAGAAGCCGAAGCCCTGGCCGACGCGGATGTGGAATTCGAAATCGTGCCCGGCGTCACCTCGCCGCTGGGCATCGCCGCCTATACCGGCGTGCCGCTCACGCATCGCGAGCATACCAAGGTGGTGACCTTCGTCACCGGCCATGACGCAGCGGCCATCGACTGGAGCAAGGTCGGCTCTACGGAGACCCTGGTCATCTTCATGGGCATTACGTGCTTCGACCAGATCGCCCGCGATCTGATCGCGCACGGCCGCGCCGCCGAAACGCCCGCCATGGCCGTGCGCTGGGGCACGCGGCCGGAGCAACAGACGATCGCCGGAACCCTGGCCACGCTGCCGGCCCTGATCCACCAGCACGATCTGAAGCCTCCGGCCACCATCATCATTGGCGAGGTGGTGGGACTGCGCGACAAACTGAACTGGTTCGAGCGCCTGCCGCTATTCGGACAGCGCATCGTGGTGACGCGCGCCCGCGGCCAGGCGGAAGCGCTCTCCGCGAAACTGCGCGCGCTGGGCGCCGAGGCGATCGAACTGCCCACCATCGAAATCCTTCCGGCGCTCGATTACGAGCCGCTGGATCGCGCCATCGCCAACCTCGGCTCGTACGATTGGCTGATCTTTACCAGCGCCAATGGCGTGCGATTCTTTCTGGAGCGCCTGGACCAATCCGCCACCGACCTGCGGGCGTTGCGCGCGCGCATTTGCGCCATCGGTCCCGCCACGCGCGCGGCTCTCGAAGCGCTGCACCTAAAGGTGGATTTGATCGGCGACGATTACGTGGCCGAGGGCCTGCTGGCGGCTCTGGGCGCGCACGATCTGGCGGGCCAGCCGCATCCTGCTGCCGCGCGCCGCCGTAGCCCGCGATCTGCTGCCCATCGAACTGGCGCGCCGCGGCGCGCTGGTGGAAGTGGTGGAAGCCTATCGGACGGCCGCCCCCGAACGCGGCTTCGACCAGATCGACAAGCCGGACTGGATCACCTTCACCAGCTCATCGACCGTACAAAACTTCGTCGCCATGGCCGGCGCCGCGGCACTCACCGGAGCCGAGGCATTAACCGGAGTAAAGGTGGCGTCGATAGGTCCGGTCACTTCAGCGACCGCCCGCCAACTCGGAATCGAGGTCGCGGTGGAAGCCAAGGTCTATACAACAGACGGCTTGGTGCAAGCCATCCTGGCCGCGGGCGGCGCCCAGTGAACACCAGCATCTTCGAGCTATTCAAGATCGGGATCGGCCCTTCGAGTTCCCACACCGTCGGGCCCATGCGCGCCGCGCGATCCTTCGCCCTTGTCGCTCGACGGCGCAAGCCCCAGCCGCATCCAAATCGAGCTATACGGCTCGCTGGGGCTCACGGGCCGGGGACACGGCACCGATCGCGCGGTCATCCTCGGCTTGCTCGGAGAAGAGCCGGACCGCGTCGATCCGGCCCAGATCGAAACCCTGGTGGAAGGCGTCCGGCAAAACCGGCGCCTGGGCGCGATCCCGTTCGACGAAGCGCGCGACCTGCTGTTCCGCGGCGATATCGTGCTGCCTGCCCATCCAAACGCCGTGCGCTTCACGGCTTTCGATGCGTCGGGCGCGGTGTTGCGGCAGGAAGTTTACTACTCCGTGGGCGGCGGCTTCATCGAGCGCGAAGGCCAGCCACGCTCGACAGGCGCCGCAGCCGGTCAGTTTCCTTATCCATTTTCAAGCGCCGCCGAAATGCTGGCACAGGGCGACGCCGCGGGCTTGCCGATCTGGGCCATGGTGCTGGAAAATGAGAAGACCCTCCGCGCAGAAGCCGGCATCCGCGAGGGCATCGCCCGCATCTGGACCGCCATGCAGCAGTGCACCGAACGCGGTCTTACCACCGATGGCCTGCTGCCGGGCGGTTTGAATGTGCGGCGCCGCGCCCCCGAGATGCACCGGCGGCTCCAGGCCGCGGCGGACGGCGATCCATTGCGCACCATCGATTGGATCAACCTCTACGCCATAGCCGTGAATGAGGAGAATGCCGCCGGCGGCCGCGTGGTGACCGCGCCCACTAATGGGGCCGCGGGCGTGATCCCCGCCGTAGCCCATTACTATAAGCACTTCGCGCCATCGCCCAGCGAAGAAGGCATCTTCCGCTATTTTCTATCGGCCGGCGCCATCGGGATCCTATACAAGGAAAACGCCTCCATTTCGGGCGCCGAAGTGGGATGCCAGGGCGAAGTTGGCGTGGCATGCTCCATGGCCGCGGGCGGTTTGGTGGCCGCGCTGAACGGCGCCACCGGCGCCAACGAAGCCATCGAGCACGCCGCCGAAATTGGCATGGAGCATAACCTCGGCATGACCTGCGACCCCATCGGCGGGCTGGTGCAGATCCCATGTATCGAGCGCAACGCTTTCGGCGCCGTAAAGGCCGTCAACGCCGCCCGCATGGCCATGACGGAAGAAGGCGGCCACAAGGTGACGCTCGACCAGGTGATCCGCACGATGTATCAGACCGGCCTGGATATGCGCTCGCACTACAAGGAGACCTCACTGGGCGGGCTGGCGGTGAACGTAATCGAATGCTAAAGGTCCGGCGGGCCGCCAGGATAATCGGAAGCCGGCGGAGCAGAAGGATCGAGATAGGGGACGTTTATGCTGGTGCAACTGACGCAGCTCTCTCGGGAGCGGCGTGTCAAGGGACCATCTCGAATATCTCCCCGGAATTGAACTGCGTGCCGTATGAATCTTCGCCGAGCAAGCGGCCTTTGGGAGTCACGATCACGAAACTGGGCCTACCCCCATCTGCCTGCCCTGTAAACTTGTGGAGTACGGTCAGATTGCCGCCGCTATCCATCTTAAACACAGTTCCGAAACCGCCCGCACCCCCGAAAAGCGTGGAGCCGTATAGGTTACCGGCTGAATCCCGGACCACCCCGGCGCCAGGTTCGTTGCCGTCCGTCGTGGTTATCCCAAACGTGTGCAGAACCGTCTCCTGGCGGGCAGCGATGTTCAGCTTAAAGACCACACCGGATCCGGCCAGGCAAGTTGCTCCGGTAAACCCGTTTCCACCGCAAAAAGTGGCGCCATAGAGATTGCCTGCGCCGTCCGCGGCCAAACCGCCGATTGGATCGTCACCATCCGCTTCCCCCATGAAGCTATACATTATGGTTTCAGTCCACGGCGAGCCTGGCGCCAATTCGAAAACGGTCCCGAAATTAGACGCGCCGCCGCTTCCGGTTACGCCGTAAAGCCTGGCTCTTTCCAAGACCAGCGTTCCTAAAGGACGATTACCGTCAGGCCGGCCGCTGAAGCTATACAGCGTGGTGAGTCGACCGGTAGCATCGATCCGAAAGACAGTTCCGCAGAGCGCTGGACCGCCGCCACCAGTGGTGCCATAGAAGTTGCCTGCGTCGTCCGCGACCAGGCCTCCGGTCGGATATGCGCCGTCCGCGCCTGTGAAGGCATGCAACACGGTTTCGCCGCCCGATGGATCGATGCGGAACACAGTTCCGGAATTGCTGCCGCTACCGCCGGTCAAAGTGGTGCCGTACAGGTTACCTGCCGAATCCCGAATAAGGGCGCCGTATGACATGCACCCATCGGAAGTCCCACCGCCGAAGGTGTGGACAGTCGTCTCTGCGCCGGTTTTTGGATCTACCTCAAAAACCGTTCCACACCCGAACTCTCCGCCGGTCAAAGCGGTGCCGTACACCTTGTCTCCGTACGCCAGCAGGCCGGCGTAAGGGTTCTGCCCGTCGGCGCCGCCAGTAAAGGTGTAGATCGCTCTAAACGTTTGCGCTTGGGCCAAGCAGGCCAAAGCGATCGCCAGCGCGAGGATGACTCTCACAGTCACAAGCGTCCTCCTAATCCAAATTCTACTTTGGCTCTGTGGCAGCCCACAAGGACCGTTGCGCAACAACGGGGGATGATACCCGTTGCCCGGTTGCTACACCTCAATCGAAGGCTTGCCCGGCTCGTCGGCACTATCCGGCCATGTGCACGGAGGACGCATCCGCCTGCATCTCCTCTAGCAAGGCGATGCCGCGACCACCGGGAGAGAAATCGCGTTCGATCTCGGCGTCCCATTCCGCCTGCTCGCGCTCGTCGAGATCCATGGCCCTATGATGGCACTTCCCGCGCCCTCCGTGGATAAAGACCCGCCCCAGAGACGGCAAGCGACAGCCAAGTGAGCATCCATCCGATACGGTTCTCCAGCGGCATTTCGAAAACAAAACGAATATCCTGCTCTCCCGGCGGCGCCTCGATCACGTTGAAATCCGCGCCGGGGTCCCGATACACACGTAGCGCCTGGCTCCCCGAGTAAGCATGCCAATAAGGATCGTAAGTCACCTGCACCAGAATCGACTGGCCTGGCGCAACGCGGGCATGCACCCGCATCTCATCGGTTCCATTCCATGCCGTGGCGGCAGGCGAATCGGGTCCTTCTTCGACCACCGCCGTGTATGCGCGCAGCCGATCCAGATCGGTTTGCCGCAGCGGCGGCAAGGCCTGCAGGCGCGCCGTATCCACAACCCGCGCCAGCGACGGATAACGGCGCGGAACCTGATAAATCACATCGCCCTGACGATCGTCATAGAGCACCGGCAGCACGCCCGCAAACTTGTCGGGAAAGTGGAAGTCGTGATAGACCTCCTGCGACTGAGGATCTGTCACAATCACGGCATCGGCGCCCAGGGCGGCCAGCCAACGCACCCCTAGTTCGGGCTGCGACCCTAACACGACTTCCCATTGCGCTTCCACCACATGCGGATTCAGGACGCCCTGTTCGGAACCGCCGCCGATCTGCGCCAGGTCGTGCCATGTGTCCCACCAGAACCGGACGGACCCGGCCACGAAGGTGCGCCCTTGCGGAATATGCGCGGCCACCCAATCGGACATACGGTATTCGACGCGTTTGGTGTAGTCCAATTCCCGCGGATAGATATCCCACGCGTGCCGCACGTAGTGGCGCGCGGTCAAATGCGGAACACAGCACCATGATCGCCACCGCCACACGCGCTCCCCACACGCGCGCGGGCGCCGCCGCGCGCCAATTCCATAAACGCCGCAGCAATTCGACGGCCGCCAGAATCATCGCCAGATCGAGTTCCGGAGCCAGGCGGTGCGGCTCGCCGATTACGCGGAAGTTAAATTGAAAATGGCCCACGACATCTAATCCCAGGAACAACAGACCGCCGCAAAGGAACACCGTGTAGGCGCGCTCCGGCTGGCCCGCCGCACCGCGCCAGGAGAGCGCCAGGAACAGAACAATCGCTACGGCCAGCAAGGCCACGGACCAGCGATTGCCCGGCTCCGACACATATTGCAGATTGTGGAGAGTGAGGCGCAGGTACGATGGCGACAACCAGAAAGCCGAAAGGCCGTAAGCGAGCGCGGGAATCGCCGCGGCGCCGCAGCCAGATCCGGTTATCGCGATGGGTCACCCACAGGCTCCAGACCAGAATCGGGTAGAAAATCGCCAGCGCCGTCGCGCCATAAAAATTAGTGAGCGCCACCAGCGCGGAGAAGATCCCCGCGGCTACCAGGAAAGGCGCCCGGCGCCTTTCGATTCCGAGCCACGCAAACCCCAGCGCGAAAGGCAGCAGCGACAGCGAGCAAACGTGCGGCCCTTCCCCGTAGACGCAGCATGATCCACAGGCGCCACGGAGCGAAATACAGGCGAATCTTCCACGGAAAGACCAGAAAAAGCGGGAGACACCAGCGCCGACGCCGCGGCCGCCAGCCACGCCGCGCCGCGCGACCGGCTCATCACCCGCACCAGAAAATAAACTCCCGCGACTCCGAGACGAGTAAAGCAGCGCCGGTGTAGATGTGATACGCCTTGACGGGAGCAACACGCGCGCGAACAGCGCGGTGCCGTAACGCACGGCCGGCGGATACAGATAGTCGTAGCGCGTGCCGCAATACCAGAGAGGCTGCCATTGGGGGTGCGGCCAATGATCCTTCAGGAAGCGTCCATCCGCGATGAAGGTGCTCTCGATCGAATCCCAGCGCTGCAGGTACTTCGCCCGGAAAAGCGGTTTGATCAGCACCGCGGTGAACAGAAAAACCAGAACCAGATCCAGCAGCAGTTTGGCGCGGCGCACGCTAGCTTTTCCGCCCGGCCGGCTCGGCTCCGGGGTGATACCGCCGCTGCAGGCTATCAAACTGCCGGTGATAACCCCATCCCCAGCGATACATCACAAATTTCGACAGCAGCAGCAGGATCGAAAAGCCGTAGATGGTGCTCTGGACGAACGACGCCGAGGAGGCCTGCGCGAAGTAGCGCGTGGGCACGGGAACTTCGGTGATGCGCATGCCCAGCGCCACCATTTGCGCCATAATTTCCTGATCGAAGATGAACTTGTCGGAGTTGGTTTCCAGATTCACCGATTCCAGCGCCTCCCGGCGGAAAGCCCGGTAGCCGGTATGATATTCGGAAAGGTGCAGCCCGAACGTCACGTTTTCGACCCAGGTGAGGAAGCGGTTGGAAATATACTTCCACCACGGCATGCCTTGCTTCATGGGATTCGTGCCCATGAGCCGCGATCCGAGCACCACGTCCGCGCGGCCGTCCTGAATCGGCTTGATGATCTCCGGCAGCAGCGTCGGGATCGTACTGATAATCCGGGTGCACCATCACCACGATGTCGGCGCCGGCCCTGAGCGCTTCGCGGTAGCAGGTCTTCTGATTCGCGCCGTAGCCGTAGTTGCGGTCGTGAACGAACAGCTCCAGCCCCATGTCGCGCGCGATCTTGGCGGTTTCATCGGAGCTGCCGTCATCCACCAGAATGACCAGGTCCACCATCTCGTGCGGCAAATCGGCGTAGGTCATGTGCAGCGTTTTGGCGGCATTGTAGGCCGGCATGACGACCACGACTTTGGGTTTGTCCGTCACGCTTCCCTCTCCGGCGCGGCGGTGACAATGAATTGGTAAGCGAACATGGTCTTCCACAAACGCGCCGATTCAAACGAGATACGCTCCATCGCGCGCACCGCAGCGGAGCCTTCCCATTTGGGCAGCGCCAGACCGATGGGCACGCCCGAGCAGCGTAGCGTTTCGATACGGAAGCCCGCGGCGCCGAACAGATCCATCCAGCCGCGCCAGGTGTAGAAATGCAGATGGGTGCGGTCGAACAGGCCGCGATCTTCCGCCGGAAAGCGGCCGCGCAAAACGTTCCAGCGGAAGTAAGCATGGCCGCTGTTGGGAAGCGAGGCGGCCAGCGCGGCCGCCGCTCGCGAGCACGCCGCGCAGATCGCGCAGCAGCAACGCGGGCTGGCGCAGATGCTCCAAAACGTCCGCGCAAATGACGAAATCGAACCGGCCCGCGAGAGGCGGCAAGACCCAGATCGAGATCGGCTTCCACCAGCTTCTACCGATTCCGGAAAACCCGCGCGCGCGGCGCCCGGCGAATCGATGCCGGTCACCCGATAGCCGCGGCTGGCCAGGATCGCGCCCAGATAGCCGCCCGCGCAGCCTACGTCGAGCACCCGCCGGCCCGCGCCGTTCGGCGGCAGGCTGTCCAACAGCAAGCTGTGGCTGCTGTACGGGCTGTGTTTAAGTCGATAGGGCGCGGCGGCGACCGGTACCATCCTGTCCGATTATCCCCCAGGCGGGGTACGTTGCGGGAGGCCAGCCTGCCATAATGACCGTAGGACCCTGATGAAACAACGGATCGCCCTTCCGCTGCTGCTCTGCGCCTGGTGCTGGCCGGTTGCGGCAGCCTGACCCGGCACGGACCACTCGACCCGGCTCTGAGCGCCTTCATTCCGTCCGATGCGGTGGCTCTGGCGGGCGTCCGCATGGACCAGATCCGCACCACGCCCATCTACCTCAAGCTGGCGGCGCAAAACAAGCTGCCCCGCTTCGACGCGTTTTCGAGTCGAAGTGGGCTTCGATCCCGCCAAAGATGTCAAGGAGTTGCTGCTGGCCAGCGACGGCCAGGATGTGCTCGCCATCATGCACGGCGAATTCAAAGCCAAGCGGCCGGGCGGCTTCGAATCCACCCCGTACAAGGGCTACACGCTCTACACCAAAGACCCACGTGAGGCGATCGCGTTTCTCGACGACCGCACCGCTTTGGGCGGCTCCGCGGCGGACGTGCGGGCGGCCATCGATCGATGAAAGGCAGGCATCCGCAGCGCGCCTCCGGATCTGGTCGCGCGCGCGCAGGCGCTATCTGGCGATGCACAGATCTGGGCGGTGGCCTCCGGTTGGAAAGGAGCTGGGCCCGGCACTCTGCGAGAAATGGGCAATGCCGCCAATCTGGACCGCATGCTGCGCTCGGTGGAAGGCGCGAACCTTACCATCGACTTGCGCGCGGGAGCGCACGCCGCCGCTACGGGAGATTGCCGGACCGAGGCCGATGCCCAAACGCTTTCAGAGTCGTTGCGCGGCCTGGCCGGGATCGCCCGCCTCGGCGTCCCGAAAAACCGGCCGGAGTTGCTGCGCGCATTCGATGGAATCCAGGTGACGGCAAGAGGGCCAGAAGGTGAAGGTGAACATCGATATCCCCGCGGAAGCTGGCCGAGCGGTTGTGGAAATAGCCGGGTAGCGGTGCTAGAATTTCGCTCAGAAGGTGCTTATGAATAGCCGACGAAGTTTCATGCTGGGTGCGGCGGAGCGGCCGTATCGCTGATGGCCGGCAAGGCCTCCGCGAACAGCCGCATTCAAGTGGCAGTGCTGGGTGTAAATGGCCGCGGCCGGGATCATATCACCGGATTCGGCAACCTGCCCAACGCCGAAGTGGTCATGCTGTGCGACCCCGACCGCAACGTGCTGGCGGAGCGCGCCGAGCAATTCGAAGCCAAGTATCACCGCAAGGTGCAGACTGAGACGGATCTGCGCCGAGTTTTCGACAACAAGGAGATCGACGCGGTCAGCATCGCCACGCCCAACCACTGGCACGCGCTGGCCGGCATTTGGGCCTGCCAGGCGGGCAAGGACGTTTATGTCGAGAAGCCCGGCGCGCACAATATCTACGAAGGCCGCAAGCTGATCGAGGCCGCGCACCGCTACAACCGCATGGTCCAGCACGGCGTGCAATTGCGCAGCTCGGAGGCGATCAAGGAAGCCGTCGATCTGATGAACAAGGGCGTGATCGGCAAGGTCTACATGGCGCGCGGCCTGGTGTACCGCTGGCGGCCATCGGTGGGCCACAAGAGCGACGAGCCGGCGCCCCGATACTTGAATTGGGATATCTGGCAAGGCCCGGCGCAGGAGCGCCCCTTCACACGCGCTCTGGTGCATTACAACTGGCACTGGCATTGGGATTACGGCAACGGCGACGTGGGCAACCAGGGCATCCACGAAACGGACATGTGCATGTGGGGTTTGGGAGTCGGCCTGCCCAACCGCATTACGTCCATGGGCGGGAAGTTCCTGTGGGACGACGATAAAGAAACGCCCGAAACGCTGACCTCCGTGTATCACTATCCCGAGCAGAAGAAGATCATTCAGTTCGAAGTGCGGCCCTGGTGCACGAACCTCGAAGGCGGCGTCGGGGTCGGCAACATCTTCTATGGCTCGGACGGCTATCTGGCAGATCAATGGCTACGATTCCTACGAAGTGTTCCTCGGCGAAAAGCGGGAGCCCGGTCCCAAGCGCAAAGCCGGCGGCGACCACTACGCCAATTTCATCAAAGCCGTGGAGAGCCGCAAGTCGAGCGATCTGGATGGACCCGTGGAGACGGCCCACATGGCGTCCGCGCTAGCGCACTTGGGTAACATCTCCTACCGGCTGGGACGGCAATTGCGCTTCGATCCGGTTGCCGAGCGATTCGTGGGCGATACAGAAGCCGACCGCCTGTTGACGCGCAACTATCGCGCGCCGTATGTGGTGCCGGAGCGGGTTTAACGCCCTCCGGCGTTCCCTTTGCCGGAGCCTAAGGCCGACAATAAGGAAGGTCAGGGAGTTCGGAGATTTGTCCCACCGACGGCAGAGAAAAATTATGCCGATCTCCTCCAGGGAAATGGTTTTCATCGAACCGTTCCTCGCAGCTTACGAGGATGGGACGTGGGCGAATGCTAGATTGACAAAGCCCGATGCCGTTGATCGGCTAAATCCCGCCGTTGATGTGTTGGCCGTAAGACTATCTGATGGTAAGAGGTTGGCCATTGAGCACACGATTATCCAACCATTCGTCGAAGAGAAAGCTGACTACGTGTCGTTTGTGAAGTCTTTGTTTCAGATCGAAAGCGACATTTCGTTGGCTATTCCAAATCGACACACGCAGGTCTTTGTGCCCGTAGGCACGCTGAAAAAACAACCAGGGCAGGCGCGCGAGGCCATCGCCGGATCAGTGCACAATTGGATTCGCGAAAAACGCTTGACGCTGCGCGATGGGACCTCTCAATATGATTGTCCGCTGACAATCCCAGGGCAACCTCCGGGAAGCATTACGCTAACCGTCAAGCAATCCGTCCTGCAGCGGCAATCACCCGGCGTGCTGCATGTCCGCCGCCAGCAGGTTGGAAACAGCCTGGATAAGGTCGTTAATACAGCATTGAGTAAGAAGCTTCCGAAGCTGCTAAACACCGAGGCAGATAAGCGTCTTCTCATGCTGGAGAGGCAGCATATGAACCTGTTGCCCGAGCAGATCCTTGATGAAATTCAGAAAGCCAGGCCGATGTTTCCGGCGCTCGCCAGCATTGACGAAATTTGGATTCTGGAGACGCCGTTCTACGGTACGCCATTTAGAGGCACACATTTCGGTTGCGAACTTTATAAAGACGGAGAGGTGGTGGAGACATTTACATTTAATGATGGAAAGCTTCTGCAATAGCTTCACCGGGGCCTCCGAGACGACTGCGGCTGAGCGCCGCCCGCCTCAGGATATTGTGGTGCTGGAGCTGGTGCCGGAGCGGGTTTAGCTCTTTCCAGCGTTCTTCATGACCGGACAGCCGCCTCCACCCGCGCCACCCGCGCCGCCCCCACATCCCGCACCCGCTGCATCAGCCCCGCCGCCACCGCGAAGAAAACGCCGCCCGCCACCACTGCCAACATCCGGTTATTCCCCAAAAGGTGTCCCATCACCCAGCCGAAGCCCAGCGACGCCACGATCTCCGGAGTCACAATGAAGAAGTTGAAAATCCCCATGTAAATGCCGGTCTTCTCCGCGGGCAGCGAGCCCGCCAGAATCGCATAGGGCATGGCCAGCGTGCTGGCCCAAGCAATCCCCACGCCCACCATCGAGAACAGTAGCAGATACTTGTTGTGAATCACCGCCACGGAAAGCAATCCGGCCGCGCCGCAGAGCAGGCACAGGCTATGCGTATGCTTGCGGCCCAGCATACGCGCCAGCGCCGGCATCGCAAACGACCAAACGAAGCACACCGCCGAGTACATGCCAAAGCAGAGGCCGGCCCAGTCCACACCCTCCGCATAAACCGGCGAATTCTGGTCCGGCGCGCCGAAAACGTTCCGCGCCACCGCCACCGGGAAATACAGCCACATGCAGAAAAGTCCCAGCCATGTGGCGATCTGTACCCACGCCAGTTGCTTCATGGTCACCGGCATGGCCGCCACCGAATCGATAATTTCGCGCGCGTTTTCCGCCAGTCCGCGTTTCTCCGCCTTCATTCTCCGGAATGCCGCCATGTCCTCCGGTGGATATTCCCGCGTAGTGCCAATGGTCCACAGCACCGCGCCCAGGAAGGCCGCCGCCCCGATGTAAAACGACAATTGCACTCGCCACGGTATGTGTCCGCCACCGCTGCCCGCGCCCAGATGAAACCAGTTCTGCAGCATCCATGGCAACGCCGATGCCACCACCGCCCCCAGCCCGATGAACAGGCTCTGCATGGAGAAGCCGCGCGTGCGCTGCTCTTCCGGCAGCATATCCGCCACAAACGCACGAAACGGCTCCATGCTGATGTTGATCGACGCATCCAGAATCCACAGCAGACCCGCCGCCATCCACAGCACCGATACGCGGGGCATCAGGATCAGCGCGATCGAACTCAAAATCGCCCCCGTCAGGAAATAGGGCCGCCGCCGGCCCAACCGGTTCCAGGTGCGGTCGCTCGCATGCCCGATGATCGGTTGCACGATCAGCCCAGTGAGCGGCGCGGCCAGCCATAGGATCGGAATCTGGTCGGCGCGCGCTCCCAGGTATTCGTAAATGGAGCTCATGTTGGCCATCTGCAGACCCCAGCCGAATTGGATGCCGAGGAAGCCGAAGCTCATGTTCCATATCTGCCAGAAACTGAGCGGTTTCTTATCGGTCATAGGTGGTCACCATTTCTTTCAGCCGCCCCGCGAGAGGCGGAGTGAGCGCATCCGCGCGAAAGCGCCAGCGCCAGTTGCCGCTGGGCACGGCCGGGGTATTCATGCGGGCCTCGCTCCCCAAACCCAGCACGTCCTGCAATGGAAATAGCACTGTGTTGGCAACCGATGCCATCAGCGCCCGGATAAAAACCCAATTGATTTCGCTGCCATCTGTAGCCAGATACTTCCGCGCGAAGCCGCGCTCTTCGCGGATATCCTCCACCGTGCGCGTGCTGTCGCCGGCGCCCGCGCTCGACCACCAGCCCACGGTGGTATCGTTATCGTGCGTGCCCGTATAGGCCACCCGGTCGCGCGGATAGTTGTGCGGCTTGAAATCCGGCGCCTGCGGATCGCTGCCGAAAGCGAACTGCAGGATGGCCATGCCCGGAAAACCGAATTGCGTCCGGATGGCCTCCACTTCCGGCGTGATCACGCCCAGGTTTTCGGCCACGATCGGCAAGTCGCCCAGAGCGGTTTCGAGCGCTTCAAACAGCGCCGCGCCCGGCCCCTTCACCCAGCGGCCGTTGCGCGCCGTGGTCTCGCCCGCCGGAACTTCCCAATAAGCTTCGAGTCCCCGGAAATGATCCAGGCGCACGATATCAACCTGCGCGAGCGATGCGCGCAGCCGCTCGATCCACCAGCGGAAGCCGGTCCCGGCCATGCGATCCCAACGGTAAATGGGATTGCCCCATAACTGGCCCGTGGCGCTGAAATAATCCGGCGGCACGCCGGACATCGCCGCTGGATCGCCTTTGTCATCCAACTGGAACAGGTGCGGATTGGCCCACACATCGGCGCTATCGTGCGCCACGTAGATGGGCAGATCGCCCATGATGCGCACGCCTCGTTCACGGGCATAATCGTGCAAGCTGCGCCATTGCCGCGCGAACAGATATTGCGTAAACTCCAACGCTTCAATTTGGCCGGCCAGCCGCGACCGCCACCGAGGCAAAGCGGCGGGCTCGCGCGCGGCGATCTCGGGCTCCCACCGGCTCCAGACGGCCTCGCCGCCGTGAGCCTCCTTCAGCGCCATGAACAGCGCGTAGTCGGGCAGCCAAGCCTCGTTCGCAGAACGAAAATCCTCAAAATCCGCGTCTGGCTTTCCGCTTTCCTTGAACCGCTCGTAAGCCGCGCGCAACAGAGGCATCTTGAACCGGATCACCTTGCCGTAATCCACTGCGTCCTCAGGAAAATGCGGCGTCAAGAACCCATCCTCGATCAACTGGTCGAGACCTATAAGCAACGGATTGCCGGCAAAAGCGGAAAACAATTGGTACGGCGAGTCCCCGTACCCGGTGGGACCAAGCGGCAACACCTGCCAAATCCTCTGCCCCGCGGCAGCTAGGAAATCCACAAAACGGTAAGCTTCCGGACCAAGATCCCCAATCCCGAACCGTCCCGGCAAAGATGTGGGATGCAGCAGAATGCCGCTCGATCGAGGGAAAGTCACGGATTCATTGTAAGCCCGCGCGTGGGACCCCTAAGATCCCACGCTACTTCCCGGCCGCTTCGTCGCATCGTCCGGCCATTGAATAGTGGGCCGACGTTTCTGCTGGCGCAGTCCCTCAAGAACAGGTTGATGAGGTTCTGATAAGGCATCCCCAGCTCGGCCGCCATTTGCTTGAAGTAGTCCACCGCCGCGGTATCGAGACGGATGGTGATCTGGCGCTTGAGCTGCTTGGCGTAGGGGTTCTTGCGGGATTTGGAAAAATCGTATTCTTTTCTCATCTGAGACTCCAATACACTTCTTCTTCTTGCGCTGTCGCACGCCTGGCGGAGATCAACCGGATCACAGAATCGGATTCCCGGTAGCAATGGCTGACGATCAGACAACGCGCCTGAAAGCTGTAGCCCAAGCAACAGGAACCGATCTTCATTCTCGGAATGATCAGGATCGTCGATCAAGCGGGCGCTCTCGTCCAGAAAAACGGTCTCCGCTTCCTCGAATGAGACGCCATGCTTGGCAAGGTTGGATCGGGCCTTACGCCGATCCCAGGCAAACTCGATATTGCCCACAGCATTATCTTAGCAATACCGGGGTTGAGGAAAATGATTTTCCTCTGCTCGCACCCCTGAGATTTTCCCCGCCCCATGCCACTAAGTACGTATCACCATGCGGCTATGGTTCCTGCTCCTGGCTTGCGGCCTCGCCGGCGCGCAGACGCCCGACCCGGCTTACGAACCCCTCAACAAAGCCTACGAAGCTCTGCGCGGCCGCCGGTACGACGACGCAGTCGTGTTGTTTCTAAAAGCCATCGAAGCCGCACCCGCGCGCGCCGCCGTCCGCAAGGACCTCGCCTACACCTATCTCAAGATCGGGGAAAACGAGGCGGCCCGCAACCAGTTTCGCGAAGCCATGTTGCTCGATCCGAAAGATTTGCACGTCGCCCTGGAATACGCCTTTCTCTGCAACGAAACCAAGCAGCAGGCCCAGGCGCGCCGCGTTTTCGACCGCATCCGCAAAGCGGGCGACCCGGAGGCCCGCGCCACGGCCGAGCGCGCCTTTCAGAATATCGACCGCCCGCTGGCCGAAGGCATCGAGCGCTGGAGCGAAGCCATCGCACTCGGCGGGGATAACTTCAGCGGGCACTTCGAGTTGGCCACCCTCGCCGAACAGCGTGACGAATTGGAACTCGCCGCCGAACATTATGAGAAGGCCTGGCGGCTGATTCCCGACCGCCGGTCCGTGTTGGTGGACCTGGGCCGCATGTTGCAGGCCCTGAACCGCAATGAGGAAGCCAATGCCGCACTGCTCGCCGCATCGCGCGGAGGTGAGCCGCGCGCGGCCGAGTCCGCCAAGGAACTGCTGCCCGCCCGCTATCCATACGTTTCCGAATTCCAGCGCGCGCTGGATCTCGACCCCAAAAACCTCGACCTGCGCCGCGAGCTGGCCTACCTGCTTCTGCGCATGAACCGCCAGGCCGAGGCCGAGGAGCAGTTTCGCATGCTCACCGGCATGTCCGCCACCGACTATCTCTCGGCGGCGCAGCTCGGCTTTCTGCTGCTCGCGCGCGGCGAGACTGCGGCCGCCATGCCGCTGCTCGAACTGCGTCTTGAAGGGCGGCGACGAAGACCTGGCCAACCGCGTGCGCGCCGTGCTGCGCCTGCCGCAAACCTTGCAGAAGCGCACTGCCCAACCAGCCCCGCCTTCCATTGACGCCAAGATCATGGCTGAGCGTAGCCTCAAGGCCGGCTTCATCCGCGACGCGCTGAAATACCTGCAACTTGCGCAGGAAGACGATCCCGCCGATTTCGCCGTGATGCTCAAGCTGGCCTGGACCTACAATCAGTTGCATAACGATCGCCAGGCCATCCGCTGGTTCGATCTCGCCCGCAAGAGCTCCGATCCCAAGATCTCCAGGGAGGCTGAGACGGCTTATAAAAACCTGCGGCCGTCTTTTGAAACTCTGCGGACCACTGTCTGGATGTTTCCCATGTATTCCTCACGCTGGAGCGACTTTTTCTCCTATGCCCAGGTGAAGACCGAGTTACAACTGGATTTTCCGATTCATCCGTACGTGAGCTTGCGCTTTGTGGGCGACACGCGCGGGACCATCGGACCGGAAAGCAGCGGCGTCGCGCCGCAATACCTGTCGGAGAGCGCTCTTATTCCGGGGCTCGGCGTGGCGACCTCGGTGTGGCACGGGCTGATGGGCTGGGCGGAAGCCGGTGTCTTCGTTCGGCTATCTGACGCATCACATCCTGCAGGATTACCGCGGCGGCGCGTCGTTCACCAAGGGTTTCGGCCAGATGCTGAAATCCAAAACGGGCGGCGTGTTCTTTGAAACCAATGACGACGCCATTTTCGTCAGCCGCTTCGATAACGATTTCCTGATGTATTCGCAGAACCGTTTCGGCTATACGCCGCTGCTGGGCGCGTTCCAGTCTCAGTTTTACTGGAACGTCAACCTGACCATGGATCAAAAGCGCCAGGCTTGGGCGAACTTCTTCGAAACCGGACCGGGCGTGCGCTTCCGGCTCGCTTCCATGCCCACCTCGCTGTATCTGACGGTAAATTATCTGCGTGGCAATTACACGGTGCCGGGTGACCCTTATGGTCCGAAGTTCAATGACTTTCGCGCCGGATTCTGGTATGCGTTCACTTACTAACCCGCTCTCATTTATCGCGGCTGCCTTGCTGATTCCCGCTGCGCAAGCCGCCTTCATCCCCACTTTCGCCGTCTTGTCCGACGACCAGGGCGGTTGGCCGCTCATCCTGCAGTCGGTCGGATTCATGCCGCGGCCGGCCGCCTCCGCAAGCATCTTCGTGCTGCGGGCCGGCTCGGCGGGCTCCCCGGAATGGCCGGCGCGCGTCGAGAAAGGCGCTTACCTGATCCTCGAAGGCGATTCCTCCACCGCCGAATCCTTCGGCTTCCGCGTCGCCAAAGACAATGTGCGCGTCAGCAGCCTGGAAGACGTGCACCTGCCCAAGCTGCCCATCGTGTGGGAGAAAGGGCTGGAGCTGCCGCGGCACGAAGTGCCCGCGGAGGCCAAAGTCTTCGCCAAAGAACGTTGGACCGGCGCGCCCATGCTGGCCGGATTCCGCCGCGGCGCCGGCGCTGTCTTGTGGGTGGCCGTGCCGCCCGGCGAGCGCGGCTACGAGCGCTTCCCCTACCTCCCGCACGCACTGGCCGACCTGGGGCTCGACCCGCCGTTCCGCTCCACCCGTCTCTGGGCGTTCTTCGATTCTTCCTATCGCCTGCGCGTCGACCTCGATTACTTCGCCGCGCGCTGGCGCAACGCCGGCATCTCCGCGCTGCAAGTGGCCGCCTGGCACTTCTACGATCCGGACGCCGAACGCGACGCCTACCTCAAGCGCTGATCGCCGCCTGCCACGCGCAACGGCATCCTGGTGTACGCCTGGCTGGAACTGCCGCACGTCAGCGAAAAGTTTTGGGACGATCATCCGCGATGGCGCGAGAAAACCGGCGTCTTGCAGGACGCCCAACTGGATTGGCGAAAGCTCATGAACCTTTCAAACCGCGATTGTTTCCACGCGGCAGCCGCCGGCGTCAAGGACCTCATCGAGGGCTTCGATTGGGATGGCGTTAACCTGGCCGAGTTGTACTTCGAATCTCTCGAAGGCCTGTCCAATCCCTCCCGTTTCACGCCCATGAACGACGATGTGCGCGCACAGTTCCGCGCCGCCGCCGGCTTCGATCCGATCGAGCTGTTCAGCACCCGCAAAGACGCTGCCGTCGCAGCGCGCCTATCTGGACTTTCGCGCCCGGCTGGCCCGCGACATGCAGCAGGAGTGGCTGGCGGAAATCGAGAAGATCCGCCGCACGCACATTTATCTGGACGTGGTGCTTACGCATGTGGACGATCGCCTGGATACTACCATGCGCGACGCTATCGGCGCGGACTCCGCGCAGCTTCTGCCGCTGCTGGAGCACCACAACTTCACGTTTCTGGTGGAGGACCCGGCCACGGTGTGGAACGAAGCGCCGCAGCGGTACGAGGAGATCGCGCGCCGCTACCGTCCGCTGACGCCCCGCCAGGACCGCCTGGCCATCGACCTGAACATTGTGGACCGCTATCAGAACGTGTATCCCACCAAGCAGCAGACCGGCGCGGAGTTGTTCGAAGTGGTGCATTCCGCGGCGGGAGCGTTCGCCCAGGTCGCGCTCTATTTCGAGAACTCCATCCTGAAGCCCGACCTGCCGCTGCTGCCGGCGTCGGCGGCGGTGGTCACTCGCGCGGAGACCATCGGGCCAAAGCTGATGGTCGATTCGCCGCAGGGGGTCGCTATGCGCTGGTCCGGGCCGGCGCTGGTGGATGGGCAACCCTGGCCCGTGTTGAATGACTCGCTGCTGTTCCTGCCCGCGGGCGCGCACTCGGTTGAAGCCGGCGGCCAGCCGCCCGCGCTGCGGGTAACCAACTTCAACGGCGAGTTGACTTCCGCGCAAATGGTAGATGGTCACGCTCGTCGAGCTATCCTACAAGAGCTCCGCCCGCGCGTGCGCCGTGCTGAATCGCAAACCTTTGCACGTGGAAGTCGACGGAGCGCAGATGGCGCCCGAACCAGCCGGGCCGAATGCTATCTTCCTGCCGCGCGGGCAACATATTGTGACCGTTCAGGTGGAGTAACGACACCGCGTTGATTTGATCGGCCACATAAGGCCGCGGATCCCCATCGCGCGGCACCATGCGGAAACCAGCCCGCTCAACGGCATCTTGCACAATCGCCTTGGTGCGAAAATCGCGGAAGTCGTGGCATGAGACACACAGCGCGCGCGTGATGCCGAGAGTCCGATCCATTCCTCGCATCGCCTCAGCCTCGCCGCCTTCAATGTTCATTTTCAGCAGATCGATGCGCGTTAAATTCTCCCGCTGCACAACCTCATCGAGCGTGAGGCCCGGCACGGTCACCCCATTGCTTGCGATCCGATTGCTTTGCCAGTCGCTGGCGCTCTCCATCGTTACCGGCCCGCTCCGGCCAGTGATGGCGCAATGTATCGCCGAGACATTGCCGAGCCGGTTCCACTCGCAGAAAAGGCGAAGGCAGCGAAAAGTGGCCGGATGCGCCTCGATGGCGATCACTCTCCCCGCCGGTCCCACCGCTATGGAAAATGCGATCGTGTCTTCCCCTTTCCCCGCTCCGATGTCGATCACGGTATCGCCAGCCGCGGGTTTGTATACGTGCATCCAATGGTCCGCCGCCTCCTCGAGCGAACGGTCCAATTCGTTCGCCCAGGCGCAAAAGATCGACGGGTGATAGTCCAATTGCGGGGAGTCCACAAAGATGACATCCCCCTCCCGGTGCACCCACATTCCGCGATGAAAATATGCCCGCACGCCGGGCGCCCGCCGTCGAGCCATGCGGGTTACCACCGCGCTGAGAATAGCCCGTCCGCCGGGTCTATCGAAGGCACGAATGAGTGCGCGCCGCAATGTCATAGCGATGCCAGGCACATCATACCGCGGTACAATCGTGAGAAAAATAATGCAGCGGCCCTCCGTAATTCTGCTCCTTACCGCTGCGGCGCATCAACAAATTCTACCCGAGGCTCTCGCGCACGCAGGGTTGGCGCGCGCGGTGGTGCGCTTCGTGCCGGACCTCGAGATCCTCGAACCAATCCTCAAGCCGGGGCCCGACGGCGGCTTAACAGTGACGCATAAACTGCCGTCCTATCGCTTTGGCCAGCGCATCCTCTGGGCGGCGTGGCGGCGGGTCCCGGCAGGCTGGCGCGAGTTCCTCCCTTTTAACGTTTGGGCACGGTTTGCCGACCACTGGATTAGCCGGCGCCTTCCCGCCTGCGATGTTTTTCAGACGCCCATGGCCATCGGCGCCACCAGCTTGCGGCAGGCCAGGAAAAGGGGCGCGGCCATCCTGATCGACAATCCCACGCTGCACCCGGCGGCATTCCAGCGTGAAGTGCTGGCCGACTGCGCCGATGCCGGCTTTCGCCTGGACGACAGCCTGCGTGGCATGCGCGCGGCCGAGACCCGCCGTTGCGAGCGGCAATACGAAATCTGCGACCGCATCATTGTCTATTCGGAGGCGGCGGCGCGCAGCTTCCGGCCCTACCCATATGCCAACAAAGTGGTGGTGGTGCAGGAGGGCGTGGATCACCGTTTCTACGCTCCGGCCCAAACGGCCGCCGGCGGGAGCATCTTTCGCGTCTGCTATGTAGGGCGGGTTGAAGCGCTCAAAGGCGTGCATCACCTGATCGAGGCTTGGAAACTGCTCGCGCTACCGGATGCCGAGCTGGTGCTGGCCGGCGAGGTAATGCCGGAACTGAACGGATTGCACAAAGACGGCCCCCCGAACCGGATCCGTCTTACGGGGATTATACCGGCGGAAGAAGTTGCCAACTGCTATCGCGAATCCAGCCTGTTCGTGTTTCCGTCGGTGAACGAAGGTCTTGCTCGCGCGCTGCTGGAAGCCATGTCCTGCGGACTGCCCGTGATCGCCTGCCGCGATACCGGCGCCGAGGACTGCGTCACGCCGGGCAAGGAGGGACTGCTGGTCCCTGGACGGAGCACCGAAGCGCTGGCCGATGCCATCCTTTGGTGTTACGGGCATCGCCAGGAGCTTCGGCAGATGGCCAGGGCAGCCAGGCTGAGGATCGAAGCGGAGTTCACTCTTTCTCACTACGCGCAGCGCCTGATCGCACTCTATCGATCGGTCGCCGGCATCTAAGCCGTTTTCCCATGCTATGTTTGTGTCAGGAAATGGTGGAAACAATCGAATGGACCCCCGCGGGCGTGGTGATGATCGATCAGACGCGCCTGCCGCTGCATGAGGAATACGTTACGTGCCGGACTTACGAAGATGTCGCCGCCGCCATCCGCAACATGGTGATTCGCGGCGCGCCGGCCATCGGCGTAGCCGCGGCCATGGGGGTGGCGCTGGGTGTGGCACACACCGGCAATGACGGAGATGGCGAAGCAGGCAGCGATCTGGATAGTCAGGTAGAGCAAATCTGCGATACGCTGGCGCGCACCCGCCCCACCGCCGTCAATCTTTTTTGGGCGCTGGACCGCATGCGGAAGCTGTATCGGTCGCTGCGTGGCCGGCCGCTGGCCGAGATCCGCGAGCGGCTGGCCGCCGAGGCGCAGCAGATCCGTTTGGAAGATATCGCCATCAATCGGGCGATCGGGCGCAATGGCGCGGATCTGGTGCCCGACGGCAAAACCGTGCTCACGCATTGCAATGCCGGGGCGCTCGCGACCGCGGGCTATGGCACCGCGCTGGGTGTGATCCGCGCCGCAGTGGAAGCCGGGAAGAAGGTGGATGTTTTCGCCGATGAGACGCGTCCCTTCCTGCAAGGTGCGCGCCTGACCGTCTGGGAATTGCAGCAGGACCACATCCCGGCCACTCTGATTACCGATAATATGGCGGGCCATTTCCTGAAATCCGGACGCATTGGCTGCGTCGTGGTGGGCGCCGACCGCATCGCCGCCAATGGCGACGTGGCCAATAAAATCGGCACTTACTCCGTAGCTGTGTTAGCGAAGGAAAACGGCGTTCCGTTCTACGTGGCGGCGCCTATCTCCACGCTCGATCTAACGCTCGCATCGGGCGACCTGATCCCCATCGAGCGCCGGCCCGACGCCGAAGTGACGCACGTATTCGGCACCGCGGTGGCGCCGCGCCGGCACGCCGGTCGAGAATCCGGCCTTCGACGTAACGCCCAATCGCTACGTAACGGCCATCGTCACCGAACGGGGAGTGGCGCGCGCGCCGTACACCGAATCGCTAAGAAACCTCGCGTCATAAGAGCTTGTTGAAAAACACGCCCGGCTAGCAAACACGCGAGCGGGTTATCTGAGCCGCGCGCGTCACGGTCGCGGCTCAGTTCGCGGCTCAATTACGGCCGCGCGGCTGTGATTTCGCCGCGTAAAACTATTCCGTGGTCGGGGGGCTGATCACGAACAGGGTACCATAGCCGCCGGGAGCGGGAGCGGATCCGCCGTTCGATGTGGAGCCCCAGATGTTGCCTGTAGAATCCACAACCACCCCGCCGTCCGGATTCCCACCATCGGCGCCGCCCGTGAAGCTGTAGATCGTCGTCAGGTTGTGGGAAGTATCGAATTTGAATACCGTTCCGTACCCCCAGTCGCCCCCCAGCAAGGTGGTGCCGTAGAGGTTGCCAGCCGTGTCCCAATGCCAACCCGGCCATCGGAACGGCTCCATCCGCCCCGCTGAAAGTATAGAGGACGGTCTCCACGGCGGTCTCAACATTGAACGTATAGATGACGCCATTGCCAAGGCCAAAACTGGCGCTGCCACCCCCGAGGTGGTTCCATAGAGGTTTCCTTTGCCATCCCCGATGACTCCTGCCATGGGTTGTGCTCCATCCGCTCCACCAGAGAACTTGTAAAGCGGCGTCAAATCGCCTACCTTGAATATGGTTCCGCCATACATTGGGGAAGTGGCGCTGCTGCCGACGCTGGTGCCAAAGATCACGCTGCCCTCACGGTTCAGACCGCCGCGAGGCAGCCCCTCGTCAGCCGGGAAGCTTTGACCGGTGGTATAGACGCCGCCCGCGGTAATCTCGTATACCGTGCCATAGCCCTTTGCGGCGCCGCCCTGATAGGTTGTGCCAAAGATATCGCCGCCCGGATCGAAGATTGGAGTTCCCGCGGGGCCTAGCCCTTCGGTTGGAGGGCCGGCGAAACTGTGCAGCAGCGTCAGCTTGCCCGCGAGAGTCAGCTCGAAAACCGTTCCAAAATTGAAAGCGCCGCCTTTGTACGTAGCTCCGTAGAGGTTGCCGGCGGTGTCCTGGATCAATCCGGCAATGGGACCGGCCCCATCATCCGGCCCGCCTGCGAAAGAGTGGAGCACGGCATGGTTGCGGCTCTTGAAGTTCACTTCCTCCACGGTTCCGGCCGAGTAGGCGCCGCCGGCATGGGTGGTCACGTATATATTGCCATTACCGTTATTGGATACGAGCGGCGTGTCAAAAGGCGTTGCGCCATCGGTCCCTCCCGTAAAGGTGTAGAACACCGTATATGTCTGCGCGTGGGCCGGAAGCATCCCGGCCAAAGACAGCGCCGCGATCGCCGCCGCCGACAGCGCCACCCGCCCCAACTTTTGTGAAATACGATTCCGCATTCTTTCTCCTTAGCACACATGGGGTAGATCTAAGCCGACGCGCGAGCCAGAAACCCGCTACCAAACCCCACTTGTGTAATAATTCTCATTCCTTACATGCCCCTGAGTCAAGACTGTCAACAAGATTTGTAGTGGTGCCGCGAGTCCGAATATCTCCGGTTGTATGGCTTGGGATCCCCGGCGACGCCTGTCAGATGGGCGGCGCGGAGCCACCGATTTGTATGGTAAACCACTCTGAGCGTTTTGAAACTACGGACATCTGTTCTATAATCAAACAGTTGGCCCGTCCCTATTCTTGATGGCAGGACCCACTTTGTGGGGGTGCCGACCAATTATCAGCGGTATGGCTGGATTGATACAATTCCAGCCTTGCGCGGAGTCTTACGGTGGGGGAACGCCTTTTGAAACCGTTTATAATCGCCATAGCCATTTAATTTCATTGTTGCTGTTTGATTGGAACCGCCTATTCGACAGCGGCCGACCCCGGGGAGGGGGTATGCCATGGATCTATCGAAGGCTCTTGCGGAGTTGCGTGAACAGCGCGACAACATAGACCAGGCGATTCTGAGTCTAGAGAGGTTGGCCAGCGGTCGTCCACGAGGACGCGGCCGGCCTCCTGGCAGAAAATCGGATATCAAGAAGGAAATTGCCCCAGCTAGCCGACCAGTGAATCGGTTCAAAGCCGCCCCGGATTGAACCCGTCGTAGAATGGCAGCATATGCCGTCCCGTATCGCCGTATTTTTCCTGCTGGGCGCCGCTGCGGCGACGCCGGCTGAACTGACCTACCAAAAGCCGCCGAGGGAGATTCTGGAGGTCTTGCAGGCGGCGCCTCCGCCGCTGATTTCGGTCAGCCCAACGCACGACTACGCCATTTTGATGCAGCCGCTGCGCTATCCGCCTATCGCGGAGGTCGCCCAACCCATGCTGCGGCTCGCCGGCCTGCGTATCGACATCCACAGCAACGGACCGCATCTGGCGCCGTACAGCACCTCATACAGCATCAAGCGCCTCTCGGACGCCTCCGATATTGCTGTCTCCACGCCGGCCGGCGCCAAGCTGGGCGCCCCGGTCTGGAGCCCCGATGGCAAACAGTTCGCCTTCTCCAACACCACCGCCAACGGGATCGAGCTCTGGATCGGCGCCACCGCCGGCGGACAGACGCGCCGCATCTCCGGAGTCCGCCTGAATGCCGTGATGGGTCAACCCATCGTCTGGCTGCCCGATAGCCGGACGCTGCTGGTGCGCCTGGTTCCCGACGGACGCGGTCAGCCGCCCGCCGAATCCGAAACGCCCAGCGGCCCGCACGTGCAGGAGAGTTCCGGCCGTTCCGGTCCGGTGGTCACCTTTGAAGACATGCTGAGCACGCCGCACGACGAGGATCTGTTCGATTACTACTCGACGGCCCAGCTTGCGTTCTTGGAGGCGCCTTTGGACGGCGCAAGCCCGAAACTTTTGCCGGCGGGCAATCCCGGGATTTTCGCAACGGCCGATCCGTCGCCGGATGGCCGGTGTCTGCTGGTCTCCCGTGTCCATCGGCCGTACTCGTATCTGTATCCTGTCTTCCGCTTCCCGGAAGCCGTAGAGGTGTGGGACCGCGCCGGGAAGAAGTTGTACCAGCTTGCCGACCTCCCACTAGCCGACCGCATTCCGGTGGAAGGGGTGCGGACCGGCCCGCGCGACTATGAGTGGCGTCCCGACGAACCAGCCTCGCTGGTCTGGGTCGAAGCGATGGACGGCGGCAACCCGAAAGAGAAAGCGCCGCATCGCGACCGCATTCTGACTCTGGATGCGCCGTTCCAATCGCAGCCGCGCGAAATCTTCGAAACCGTGGAGCGGTTCACGTCCTTCGAGCCGCTGGCTGAGCGGCAAGGCGCTGGTAACCGACTACGAGCGCAATAAGCGATGGACGCGCACGATCGAGATCGGCTCGAAAGACGGCCGATGCGGGCGGCCGCGTGATCTTCAGCCGCAACGTGCAAGACCGGTATCACGATCCCGGCCGGCCCGTGATGCGCCGGCTGCCGAATGGCCAGGAGACGATTCTGCAGAAAGGCGACAACATCTTTCTGACGGCCGAAGGGCGCCGGTCCGTCGGGCGACCATCCGTTTCTCGACCGCTACAATCTGGCCACGCAGAAAACCGAGCGGCTGTTTCAGTCCGGCCAGTGGCAGTTATGAGACTGTGGTTGCCGTTCTGGACGATAGCGGAGCGCGCCTGTTGACACGCCGCGAAAGCCCTACGGAGCCTCCGAATTACTATATCCGCGCGGGCGAGTCACTGACACCGCTGACTAAGATTGCCGACCCGACACCGCAGGTGCGCGGCATCCGGAAGCAGATTGTGAGCTACAAGCGCGAGGACGGCGTACCCCTGTCATTTACTCTCTATTTGCCGCCGGATTACAAAGAAGGCACGCGTCTTCCCACGTTACTGTGGGCCTATCCGCTCGAATACAACGACGCCGCCACGGCCGGGCAAGTCAGCGGTTCATCGGATCGATTCACGGTGTTCGGCGGCGCCGGCCTGCACTTGCTTTTCCTGCTGCACGGTTACGCCGTTCTGGATAACGCCGCCATGCCGGTGATCGGCGATCCCGAGACCGTGAACAACACTTACGTGCAACAGATTGTGATGGACGCCAAAGCGGCTATCGACAAGGCGGTGGAGATGGGAGTGACCGACCGGGAGCGCGTGGGCGTGGGCGGCCACAGCTACGGCGCTTTCATGACCGCCAATCTGCTGGCGCATTCCGATCTGTTCCACGCGGGCGTGGCGGAGAGCGGCGCATACAACCGCACCCTGACGCCATTCGGGTTTCAGACCGAACGCCGCATGTTCTGGGAGGCGCAGGACGTCTATCTCCGGATGTCGCCGTTCATGATCGCCGACAAGATCAAGACGCCGATTCTACTCATTCACGGCGAAGCGGATAACAATACCGGAACTTTTCCGATCCAATCCGAGCGCATGTATCAGGCGATTCGCGGCAACGGCGGAACGGTGCGGCTGGTGATGCTGCCGCTTGAGTCGCATGGATACGGCGGGCGCGAATCCATCGAGCATGTGTTGTGGGAGGAGTTGAACTGGTTCGACAAGTATTTGAAGCGGCCCTGAAGAGGGCTTGCCTGCGATTGTGGTCGACGTCGCGGATATGCCAGGGAGCCGAGCCGGTCCGGCTGGCTCCGCAGCCGCAGAAATTTCGAACATTTTATTCGTTAGCCGATCCACAGGTTCCGGCCGCGTTGAAGCACCGGGCCGCGTGAGCGCGCGCGGTGGCACCGACGGCGCCGAATGGTACGCGGCACGACGCACGGCGTGACGCGCTTCGACCCCAAGGCGCCCGCGCGCGACCGCAATCAGTATTTCGCCGGAAAGCGCTACCTGCCGGACGACGAAGTCCTGCAACTCGCCGCCGACCGGGCCGCGGATATGTGGGTGCGCACCCGGACCGGAGTGTCGCACATCGAATTGCGGACCATGACGCTGGCGCGAAGGCGGCGCTGTTCGAAGACGCATCCGTGCGCGGCATGACCGGCACGGTCTGGTGTCGCCATCGAATCTGCGGGTGCCGGGCGACTTTTCGACGAGCCAGACGCGGGACGACGATAACGACGGCCTGTGGACCTCGATGTACGCCGCGGCGGAGTGCTTCCGCTACGCGGTCACGCATTCGCCCGAGGCGCTGGCGAATGCCAGCAAGTCGACCGAGGCGGTGTTGTTTCTGGAGGAGGTGACCGGCAAGCGCGGGCTTCCCGGCGCGCTCTTACATCCGCAAAGGGGAGCCCATGCCCGTCGGCGGCCAATGGCACTGGACGGCAGATGGCCAATACTACTGGAAAGGCGACACGAGCTCGGATGAGATCGTGGGTCACTTCTTTCTGTATGGCGTGGCGACCGATCTGCTGCCGGACGCAGCGTTGAAGAAGCGCATCGCGGCAGACCGCGGCGCGCATCATGGATCACATCCTCGACCATGGCTATTACCTGATCGATGTGAACGGCAAGCCGACGACCTGGGGCCGGTGGTCGCAGGCCTATTTCCGGCAGGAACCGGGCGACAGCGCCTTGAACAGCATGGAACTGTTGAGCTTTCTGAAGACGGCGGCTCACATCACCGGAAACGCGCAGGTACGAGAAAGAGTATAGGAAGGCGGCGTTGAATCGGGTTATGCCCAGCAGGCTACGCGCTACAAGGAATTGCGCGAAGAGATCAACTACTCGGATGAAGAGCTGGCCATGTTATCGTTTTATAACTTATTCCGGCATGAAACGGATAGGGGTTTGTTAGACCGTTATTACCGGCCCGCATTGAGTGGCTGGTGGGAAAACATGGTTCGCGAAGAGAATCCGCTTTGGACTTTCATTTACGCGCTCGCCCAGCCGTCACTGCCCGTGGATATGGCTGCCGCGGTTCACACGCTATACCGTATGCCGATCGATACCATCGAATGGACGGTGAACAATTCCAATCGTGGGGATATAGATATGGATCCCGCCGCCGACCGCTTCCAACATCGGCAAGCCCGCATCTTGCTGCCTCCCGACGAACGGCCGGTTATGAAATGGAATGCCAATCCTTTCGATATCGATGGCGGTTCGGATGGCCGCGGGGAAGACGACGGCGCAGCGCTTCTGCTGCCTTATTGGATGGGCCGCTATCACCACCTTTTGCTGGGTGAGTGATCTAACACAATACAGTATTGACAGTCGCGCCGGCGCGGAAGTACACTGCGGGCGCGATGCACAAATTCCGGACAATTGCGCTGCTCGGGCCGATGCTTGCGGCGCCCGTTCTCGCGCAGAACCCGGCCACCTATGTCGCCGTGGATGCGCACGCAGACCTTCACCCGATCAGCCCCGACATCTACGGGCTGGCTTTCGCGGCCACCAGCGATCTGGTGGCTCTAAACGCACCTCTCAACCGCAGCGGAGGCGATGCGCAAACCAGCTACAACTGGCAGCTCAATTCGGACAATCGCGGCAACGACTGGTACTTCGAGAGCATCGGCGATTCAGTTTCGACCCCCGGCTATCGTCTCGATAACTTCATTTCCACCACGCGGGCGGCCAACGTGGGCGCACAGGCGCTGTTGACCGTGCCGATGATTAACTACATCGGAAGTCTGGGACCGAACCGGTCCACCATATGGTCCTTTTCGATAGCCAAGTACGGCCCTCAAACCGGATCGGACCCGTACAATCCGGATGCCGGCAACGGCGTCAGCACAGCGGCCGGCAATCCAAATATTACGGGCAACAACCCGCTCGACTCGAGCACGCCGAACAGCGTTTCCATCCAACAGGCTTGGGTCGAGCACATGGTGAGCACCTGGGGACTGGCGTCGGCCGGCGGATTGAAATACTATCTGATGGATAACGAGCCTTCGATCTGGAACGGCACGCACCGCGATGTGCATCCGGTTGGCGCGGATTACAGTGAGATTTACAACGACTACCTGAATTATGCCGGCGCCGTGCGTGCGCTCGATCCGAACACCATCGTTGGCCCCGAGGAGTGGGGCTGGCTGGCGCTGTTCTACAGCGGCTACGACCAGCAGAATGGAACCGGTCCAGGGTCCGATTATGCCACTCACAACAATACTTACTACTACCCTTGGTTGATGCAGCAACTGTACAGTTGTCAGCAGTCGAGCGGCAAGCAGCTTTTAGACGTGCTGAGCGTTCATTACTATCCGCAGGACGGCTCTTATAGCGACAACGATTCACTGGCCGCACAACTTATCCGCAATCAGTCGACGCGCTCGCTCTGGGACCCTCACTATGTGGACCAATCCTGGATCGCGACGGTGGGTATCGACGGCGGCATCGTTAACCTGATTCCGAACCTGAAGAGCTGGGTCAAGCAATACTATCCGGGCCTGAAGACGGCCATCACTGAGTACAACTGGGGCGACGAACCAAACCTCAACGGAGCGACTACGCAGGCGGACGTGCTCGGCATCTTCGGCCGTCAGGCGCTGGACATGGCCACCCGCTGGACAGTTCCGGCGAACCCTTCGCCAACTTACCTGGCCATGCAGATTTACCGCAATTACGACGGCAGTAACTCCACGTTTGGCAACACCAGCGCTTACGCTGGAGTCGCCGACGCGGACTACCTGTCTTCGTTTGCCTCCGTGCGCTCGCCGGACGGCGCGCTGACCGTGATGGTTATCAACAAACAGCAGGGAAGCACGCCAGTGTCCGTCAGTCTGGCGAATTTCGCGACTACCGGCACGGCGCAGGCATGGCAGATTGCTTCCGCGTCGCAGACGGCCATCACGCCGCTCGGCAACCTGGCCATCGCCGACAACTCGATCTCCACCACGCTGCCGTCACAAAGCATCACTCTATTCGTAATCGCCCCGGGCAGCGTGACTTCCCTGCCCTCAGCGCCCACCGGTTTAGCGGCGACAGTCGGGAATGGCACGGTCCGCCTTACCTGGAATGCAGCGGGTGGCGCTACGAGCTATACAGTCAGCCGTGCAACGGTGAATGGCGGCCCATACACGAAGGTCGATACCGTCACCAGCCCCTCGCCCACGAGTTTCAAGGATACCGGACTGACCAATGGCACGGTCTACTACTACATTGTGTCGGGTACGAACCCGGCAGGCACCAGCCCCAACTCTGCGCCGCTTTCCGCAACGCCGGCCGCCCCTCCCACGTTCACTTCGTCGGCCACTGCGTCGCCGAACCCGGTGACGCAGGGCGCGAGCACCACGGTTACCGCCAAGGTCACATGCACCGCGCACTCGCTGACTGGCGGAATCGTCAAGGTCCAGGTGATGGATCCCAACGGCAACATCGCCGCCACGCAGAATTTCATGTATCAGAACTTCACGAAAAACCAGTCGCACAGCTACAGTCTCACTTTGGAGCCGGCTATGGCCGGAACTTATACAATCGGGATCGGCGTGTTCAGCTCCACCTGGCAGCTTTGGAACTGGAACGCATCGGCGGGCACTATCGCGGTGAACTCATCCACCACATTCACCTCTTCGGCGGCCGCGAATCCGGCGACCATTGCGATCGGGAGTATGACCAATATTTCGGCCACTGTGACCGAAACCGGATCCGCGGGCTTGACGAATGCCATTGTTGAACTGCAGATCTTCAATCAATCGGGCAGCGCGGTCGCTACGACCTACTGGACCGGCCAGAGTTTCAACGCAGGCCAAAGCCTCCCGTATTCCTATAGTTGGACTCCGGGTAGCAGCGTAGCGCCGGGCACTTACTCAGTGGATATCGGCGTTTTCAACTCCAATTGGAGCTATAACTATTACTGGAACGGCAACGCGGCGACAGTGACTGTGACCCAATAACACAGGTCACTCATAGCGCAGCGCCACCAGCGGATCGATCGCGCATCGCCTTGCGCGCCGGCACTAGCTGGCCGATCACCGAAACGGCAATGAGCAGCAGCGGCACGCCCGCAAACACCAGCGGATCGGTGGCGGTGACCCCGTAGAGCATGCCGGAAAGCGCCGCGTCAACTGGAAGGCGGCGGCCACCCCGATGCCGGCGCCGATCAGCGAAGTGATCAACCCGCGGCCCACCACCAGGCGCAGAATCTGCGGCTGGCTCGGCGCCCAGCGCCACCCGCAGGCCGATCTCGTGCGTGCGCCGGCTCACCGAGTAGGCCGTCAGCCCGTAGATGCCCACGGTGGCCAGAGTGAGCGCCAGCGAGGCGAATACCGCCAGCAGCAGCATCGACACGCGGCGCAGCATCAGCGAATCCGAGAGCACCTTTCCATGGTGCGCACGTTCGAGACGGGCTGTTCCGGATCGAGCTTCTGGATCTCGCGGCGCACCGCGCCGGCCAGCGTGGCCGGGATCGCCCTCGGTCCGCACCACCACCCCCATCGAGTCGCTGGGGCGCTGCATGTGCGGCATATAGATGGCGGGTTCAACCGGCGCATCCAGGCCGTACAGTTTGGCGTCCGCCACCACGCCCACGATCTCCAGCGGCTTGCCACCCATCACGATGCGCCGCCCAAGCGGATTCTCGTGCGCAAAATGCTTGCGCACCATGGCTTCATTGACCAGCGCCACGCGCTTGGCATCCAGATCGTCATGCTGGTCGAACAGGCGGCCCTGCCGCAGCGCGATTCCCATGGCTGTGAAGTAGCCGGGCGTAGCCATGCGGTAGTCGGCCGGCGGCTGCCTGTCCTGTGTGACGCGGCGGCCGGCCTTCGATCTGAAAGCTGTTCACGCCGATCCGGAACGAGAGAATCGAAACCCGCAGCGGCAGAAACATCACCGCGCCCGCGGAACGCACGCCGGGCAGCGTCTCCAGCCGGTCCGTCAGGTTCTTGTAAAAATTCGCGCGCTTCACCGGCGTATCGTATTTCAATATCCGGCAGGCTCAGGTTCATGGTCAGGATATTCGCCGTGCGCAGCCCCGGGTCGACCGCCGTCACACGCGCGAAACTGCGCAGCAGCAGGCCCGCGCTGACTGAGAGCAGGACGGCCAGCGCTACCTCCGAGGCCAGCAGGAAGCTACGAATGCGATGCGATCCGCCGGCGCTTTCCGAACGCCCGGCGGCTTCCTTGAGGGTGGTGTTCAGGTCGGTGCGCGACGATCTCCAGGCCGGCACCAGTCCGAACAGCAGGCCGGTGACGATCGAGATGCCCAGGGTGAAGGCCAGCACCGGCAGCGTCCACGCGCATATGTTGCAGCATGGGGAACATGTCGGGCACGACGCTGCGCAGCAGGCGAACGCCCCAGCCCGCCAGCACCAGGCCTAGCGCGCCGCCGGCCAGTCGCCAGCACCAGGCTCTCGGTGAGCAACTGCCGGACGATGCGCGGCGTCCCGCGCCCAGCGCGCCGCGAATGGCGATTTCCTTCTCGCGCGTGGCGGCGCGCGCCAGCAGCAGGTTGGCCAGGTTGGCGCAGGCGATCAGCAGCAGCAGCCCGACGGCCCCCAGCAGGATCAGCAGCACCGGCCGAATGCGGCCGGTAAACATCTCCGCCATGCGGAGACAGCGTGATGCCCCAACCGGTGTTGGTGGCAGGATAGGCGCGCTCCAGGCGCTGCGCGATCAAGGTCATCTCGGCGCGCGCCTGCGGCCAGCGTCACGCCCGGCTTCAGCCGCGCCACGACGCCGTAATTGTGATTGCTGCCGCTCCGGGGTTGATTGGGGTCGATGGCGGTGGGCAGCCACAGGTCGGCGGCAACCATTTCGCCCAGCTCATGCGGGACCACGCCCACGATGGTGCGCGGGATGCCATCCACCGTCAGGGTGCGCCCGATGGCCGCGGGATCGGAATGAAAGCGGCGCTGCCATAACGCGTTGCTGATGAGCACGGCGGGCTGCGCCGCCGGGGCGGTCTTCTTCGGGCAGAAAATTGCGGCCGGCGATCGGCTTGATGCCCAGCGCGGGCAGGAATTCCTTGCGACGCCAGGGCGGCCGGAACGCGCTCGGGCTCGCCTGCGCCGCTCACGTTCAGGCCATATTCGGGGATGGCGAAGGCCGCGGCCATCTGGTCGAACGAGCGGGCCTGCTGCTTCCAATCCAGGTAATCGGCCGCCGCTCGACCGGCAATTGGTCGAAGCCCGATTTCAGCAGGGTGCCCCAGATCATCACCACGCGATCCGGTTCCGCCATCGGCAGGGGCTTCAGCAGCACCGCATTGACCATCGTGAAAATGGCGGTGTTGGGGCCGATGCCCAGCGCCAGCGCCAGGATCGCCACCGCGCAAAAGCCCGGATTCCGCAGCAGGGTCCGGAATCCGTAGCGAAGATCTTGCAGGAAGAACTGCATTGGGCGCTCCTTATCACATGAGGAACGCGCGGCAAGGGCTATTTGTTCCAGCTGACTTTAGCCTGAACCTTTCCGCACCACCTCCAGAAACGCCCGCGCCGCATGGCTCAATGCCCGCCGCGTTGGATACACCAGCCGGATCTTCCGCTCCATGTGCATCTCTTTCACTTTCACTTCGCACAGCAGCCGCTGCTCGATCTCCTGCTCCACGCACATGCGCGGCAGAAACGCCACGCCTTCATTGTTCTGCACCATTTTTCGGATCGTTTCGATGGTGGGCATCTCCACCGGCATGTGCAGCGGCACCCGGCGCTGCTGGAACTCGCGCAACACCACGTCCCGGTAAGGCGATACAACGTTATGCGCGATAAACGTTTCCGCCGCCAGATCGGAAATCGATACCGTCTTGCGGCGCGCCAGCGGATGTTTCGGCGAAACCACGAAGGTCAGCGCGTCTATATAAATCACGGTGGATGTCAGCCGCTCGTCGGGCGGATCGTAGCTGATCACGCCCAGTTCCAGGTTGCCGTCCAGCAGTTCATCGGGGATTTTGCTCGACAGGCTGCGCCGCACGCGTACGTTGATCTTCGGATGCAACTGCCGGAAGGTCCGGATGTGCCGCAGCAGATACAGCGCGCTCGATTCGTTGGCGCCCACCGTCAGCGTACCCGCCGAGTTGTCGCGCAGCTCGGCCAGGGAGTTATCCATCTCGTGCCGCAGCGCTTCGAAGCGCCGGGCGAACTCCAGCACCGTGCGCCCGGCGTCGGTCAGCACCATGTCCTTCGCCGAGCGGTCGATCAGTTTCTCGCTCAGCTCCGCTTCCAGGCGCTGCAAAGCCAGCGAAACCGCCGGCTGCGTGCGCAACAGCCTGTCCGCCGCGCGGGAAAAACTCTTCTCGGTGGCCACCGTCAGGAAGACCTGGAGGGCGTGCAGTTCCATAGGCGCCATCATAACAAACGGTTATACGGACTGCTAATATTATAAATTTGCTAAATCCACTGGCCGGTGGCCATAATGCTCTTTTGAGCATGGTTTCTATGAGCGATCGAGTCTACATCTTCGATACCACGCTGCGGGATGGCGAACAGTCGCCGGGCTGCAGCATGACCGTACCGGAAAAGATCCGGATGGCGCGCAAGCTGGTGGAGTTGGGCGTGGACATCCTGGAGGCCGGCTTCCCCATCGCTTCGGAAGGCGATTTTGAAGCGGTGGACGCTATCAGCCGCGAGTTTCCCTGGGCACAGGTGGCCGCGCTGGGGCGCGCCTGCACCATGGACGTGGAGCGCGCCGCGCAGTCGCTGAAACACGCGCGCCGCCCGCGCATACACACCTTTATCGCCACCAGCGATATCCATCTGAAGTACAAGCTGAAGAAATCGCAGCAGCAAGTGCTGGAAGAGGCCGTAGCCGCCGTGGAACTGGCGCGCCAATACGTGGATGACGTTGAATTTTCGGCCGAGGATGGCGCGCGCACGGATCCGGACTTCCTGGAGCTGATCTCCCGCGCCGTAGTAGCCGCGGGCGCGCGCACGGTCAACATTCCGGATACGGTGGGCTATTCGGTGCCCTTTGAATATGCGGCGCTCATCGCGCGCATTGTCAGGGCGTTGGGCGATTGCGCCGTGGTGAGCGTGCACTGCCATGACGATCTGGGCCTGGCCACCGCCAATTCCATCGCCGCGGTGGAAGCGGGCGCGCGGCAGATCGAATGCACCATCAACGGTATCGGCGAACGAGCGGGCAATTGTTCGCTCGAAGAAGTGGTGATGCTGTTCAAGACCCGCCAGGACCGCCTGCCGTACGATACGGGTATCCGCACGGAGCATCTTTATTCCGCCAGCCAGTTGCTCAGCCTCCATAATCACTTTCGGGCCGCAACCCAATAAGGCTATCGTGGGGCGTAACGCGTTCGCGCACGAGGCGGGTATCCACCAGGATGGCTACCTGAAAGAGAAGAGCACCTACGAGATCATGGATCCGGGCTCGGTAGGCGTTCCCGAAAGCAAGCTGGTGTTGGGCAAGCATAGCGGGCGGCACGCGCTGAAGAAACGCACCGAGGATTTGGGTTACGACCTGAGCAAGGAAGAGTTGGAGTCGCTATACCGCCGTTTCACTGCGCTCGCCGATAACAAGAAGGGCTTGCTCGACGAGGAAATCGCCGCGCTGATCGACGTAGCGCGGGCGCCCATGGCTTCCGCTCCGGCGCCTTTGCCGGCTCTGGCGAGCGTAGCGGGCCGCTCGATCTAACCGTGAACCTCAACGTCCTAGTCCTGCCGGGCGATGGGATCGGCGGAGAAGTAACGCGAGAGGCAGTGCGCGTACTGCGTTATCTTGCCGCCAAGCGGAATCATACTTTGCACCTGACCGAAGGCCTGCTGGGAGGCGATCGCGATCCAGCGGACCGGCAGCGCTTTTCCGGAAGAGACCGCGCGCCTGGCAGCCGATGCGGACGCCACGCTGTTGGGAGCGGTCGGCCTGCCGGAGTTCGACAACTGCCCGCCGGAAAAGCGTCCTGAAAAAGGGCTGCTGGGCATCCGCCAGGCATTGGGGGTCTTCGCCAACCTGCGGCCGGTGCGCACGTTCGCGGCGCTGCTTGATTCGTCGCCGCTAAAAAACGCGCTGGTGGAAGGCACGGACATGATCATCGTCCGCGAGTTGACCGGCGGCATCTACTACGGCACGCCGCGCGGTATTTCCGGCAGCGGCGCCGAGATGCGCGCCGTGAATACGATGACTTACACGCGCGCGGAAATCGAGCGCGTGTCGCACATGGCTTTTCGCCTGGCGCAGGGACGCCGCCGCAAGGTCACTTCGGTGGATAAGTCGAATGTGCTCGAGAATTCGCAGTTATGGCGGCGGGTCGTTACTGAGATTGCCGCTGAATATCCCGATGTGGCGCTGGATCACCTGCTGGTCGATAACTGCGCGATGCAGTTGATCCTGAATCCGCGCCGGTTCGACGTGGTACTGACGGAGAACATGTTCGGCGATATTCTCAGTGACGAAGGCGCCGTGCTGGCGGGGTCCATCGGGATGCTGCCCTCGGCCTCGCTTGGCGGGCGCAAGCCTTCGGGCGCATGGGTGGGGTTGTACGAGCCGGTACATGGCTCGGCGCCGGACATCGCCGGCCAGAATAAGGCGAACCCGCTGGGAGCCATCGGCTCCGTAGGCGGCCATGCTGGAATACAGTTTTGGTTTGAAGGACGAAGCCGCCGAAGTAAACTCCGCCATCGAAGCGGTACTCGATAGCGGTCGAGTGACGGCAGACCTCAAACCTACGGGCGCGCCGGCCACCACCGAACAGGTTGGTGAAGCGGTGTGCGCCGCAATCGGATAGGCCCGGGAGCTTACCGGCTCCCCGGGCCTGTTCCCATTTTTCTGCACTCGTGTTCATCCGTGGCTGATAATTGAATTATGCCGGCACGCACCATCATCGAAAAACTCTGGGACGCGCATGTTGTCCACCAGCAGCCCGGCGCACCCACCTTGCTTTACATCGATCTGCACCTGGTGCACGAAGTCACCTCGCCGCAGGCTTTCCAGGGTCTGCGCGACCGCAGCCTCAAAGTACGCCGCCCGGATCTGACGGTAGCGACCACCGACCACAGCACTCCTACGACGGATCCTTCCCTGCCCATCCTGGATGAAGTCGCGGCGCGTCAAGTTGCGCAACTCGAAACCAATTGCCGCGACTTCGGTATCCCCTGCTATGGCAGGCGCAGCGACCGCCAGGGAATCGTACATGTCATCGGACCGGAATTGGGTCTGACACAGCCCGGCATGACCGTGGTTTGCGGCGACAGCCACACCGCCACGCACGGCGCATTCGGCGCGCTGGCGTTCGGTATCGGAACCAGCGAGGTGGAACATGTGCTCGCAACCCAATGCCTGCTGCAGCGCCAGTCAAAGACGTTTCAGGTGCGGGTGGATGGCGTGCTGCGCCCCGGCGTCACCGCCAAGGACATCGTGTTGGCCTTGATCGCGCAAATCGGCATCGGCGGCGGCACCTCCTCGATTTTCGAATACTGGGGATCGGCGATCCGCGGCCTTAGCATGGAACAGCGCATGACCGTATGCAATATGTCCATCGAAGGCGGCGCGCGCGCCGGTCTGGTCGCGCCGGACGATACCACATTCGAATATCTGGCCGGACGTCCGCACGCGCCGCAGGGCGCCGATTGGGACGCGGCGGTGGCGCGCTGGCGCCAGTTACCCACCGATGAAGAAGCGGTTTATGACCGATCGGTGGCGATCGATGCCGGCCAATTAGAGCCGATGATTACTTACGGCACCAATCCGGGGATGGGCATGCCGATCACGGCGGCCCTGCCCGAGCCATCCCAAGTGGCCGATCCTTTGCAGCGCGACTCCATCGCCAAGGCCCTGCGCTACATGGATCTGGAAGGCGGCAAGCTGCTGCTCGGCCATCCGGTGAACGTAGTTTTCATTGGAAGCTGCACGAATTCGCGTATCTCCGATCTGCGCTCCGCCGCATCTTTGTTGAAGGGCCGCAAAGTGAACCCTGGGGTGCGCGTGATGGTGGTGCCGGGGTCGCAGCAGGTGAAGCGGCAGGCGGAGGCGGAAGGCTTGCCGGAGATTTTCCGCGCGGCCGGATGCGATTGGCGGGAGCCCGGGTGCTCCATGTGCATCGCCATGAATGGCGATCAATTGCAGCCCGGCGAATATAGCGTTTCGACCAGCAATCGTAATTTCGAAGGGCGCCAAGGCAAGGGTGGGCGCACCTTCCTGGCCAGTCCGCTGACCGCCGCGGCTGCCGCGCTGACCGGCATGGTGACCGACGTGAGGACACTGCTATGAACGGGGCAATGAACTTCCGCAGCCGGCTCGTGCCGCTGCCCATCAACAACGTGGATACGGACCAGATCATTCCGGCGCGCTTCCTGAAAACCATTTCCAAGCAGGGGCTCGACAAACAGCTTTTCAACGACTGGCGTTACGATGCGCAAGGGCAATCCCAAGCCCGATTTCATCCTGAACCAGCCGCGCGCGCGCGGCGCGCAGATTCTGCTGGCGGGCGACAACTTCGGCTGTGGCAGTTCGCGCGAGCATGCCCCCTGGGCGTTGAGGCAATTCGGATTCCGGGCCGTAATCAGCACCTCGTTCGCCGACATTTTCAAGCAGAATTCGCTGAAGAATGCGTTGCTTCCCATCGTGGCGCCGGCCGATGCCCACGCGGCGCTATTTGCGCTGGTGGAACGCGATCCGGATGCGGAAGTCACGGTGGATCTGGCATCCCAAACCTTGACGATGCCCGACGGCGCCAGGTGGAATTCCCCATCGACGAATTCTCGAAGCACTGTCTGCTGGAAGGGGTCGATGAGCTGGGCTACATCTTGAAGAAAGAGGCCGCCATCGCGGACTACGAGGCGGGCCACGCCAGTTCGATCAACACGCTGGCTTGAAATCCCGTCACCTGCCCTTCCGTTGACACCCCGAGCAAATCATATAATTCATTCCTTTTCAACAACCTGTCGACTTCGGCCCACGCATGCCGCAAAATTTGCCCGTTAACCTCAAGTGTGAAAGAACAGAGTGCCTCCGCAACCCCGCAACACGAATCGTTCGCCGCCCAGTTGGAACGGCTGAGCAGCCTCACGCTGGCTGCCGGCAAGGATTTCAACGATGAATTAACCCTGATTCTGAACTACGTGGAGATCTCGCTCGACATGCTCGGCGCGGAGCACCCCCTCAGCCCGGATTTGATCGAGTTACAACAGTCCGCCAGGCGCTGCGCCGAAACTGCCCGCTGTCTCTTGCTGCTGACCACGCAGGCTCGCCATGCGGTCCGCTGCGGTAAATTGAAAGCAGACGATGCGGATACTGGGGATCGAAAGCTCCTGTGATGAAACCGCCGCCGCGGTCGTGGAGGACGGCGTCCGGATCCTTTCGTCAGTAGTCGCCTCTCAACTGGCCACGCACGGGCGCTACGGCGGCGTCGTTCCCGAACTGGCCTCGCGCGAACATCTGCGCGCCATCGTGCCCGTGACGCGCGAAGCCCTCGAACGCGCTCAAACCACATTGGCTGATCTTTCCGCTATCGCAGTCACTGCCGGGCCGGGACTGGTCGGCTCGTTGTTAGTGGGCATTACCTATGCCAAGGCCCTGTCGTTCGCGCGCGGGATTCCGCTGATCGGCGTGAACCACATCGAGGGCCACATTCATGCGGTGGTGCTCGAATCCGCGCGCGACGGGCATCCCATCGAGTACCCGGTCTTGGCGCTGGTGGTGAGCGGCGGCCATACGCACTTGTTCGAAGTGCGCGAAGGCTTCTCTTACCGCCTGCTCGGAAAGACGCGCGACGACGCGGCCGGCGAAGCTTTCGACAAAGTCGCCAAACTGCTCGGTTTCGGCTATCCGGGCGGGCCGGTGATCGACAGCCTTGCGCCCTACGGCAATCCGCGCGCCGTGCGCTTCACACCGGCGCGCATGAAAGGCAACGCGCTCGATTTCAGCTTCAGCGGTTTGAAAACCGCAGTGCTGCGCTGGGTTGAAAGCCGCGATCTGAAGGCCGAGACGCAAGCCCGGCGCGATCTGCTACGCACGACTTCCAATCCGGCGATAGAGCAGTGGCTGGCAGTCACGCCGCAAATCACGCTCGACCTGCTGGCCTCGTTCCAGCGCACGGTGGTTGACGAGTTGTTGCGCCACGCCGTGGCCGCGGCCGAAGGCATCGGAGCCCGCACCCTCATCGTCTCCGGAGGAGTAGCCTGCAACTCGGGCCTGCGCAGCGCCGCCCGCCAAGCCCGGCTTCCCTATCCAACCCTATTTCCTTCGCCCGGACTCTCCACCGATAACGCCGCCATGATCGCCGCCGCCGCGTTTCCCAGGCTCGCGCGAAGAGAGTTTGACGATCTTACTTTGCCCGCGCGCGCCAACCTTGCCTTGGCGTAAAGCAAGAACGGCTGAAAATCGTGAGTTGGATTACGGTGGCCACCCAAGTGTAACGATATCTGCGGGACCTGCGTCGCAGGTAACAGGAGAGAGGATGCGCCACGGATTCAAACTAACGATTATGCCGTTACTCGCGGCGCTGATCTTCTGTGGCGCCCGGAATGCCCGCGCGGAAGCCGCTCTATTCCTGGAAGAACCGTTTGGCACGTTTGGACACATGAACCCCACCGGCCACGCGGCCGTATATCTATCCCGGGTGTGCGCTGTATCTCCCACTGTTTTGCGCCGTTGTGAACCGGGCGAGCCGGGCGTGGTGATCAGCCGCTATCACCGTGTAAGCGGATATGATTGGATTGCCATTCCGTTGATCCCTTATCTTTACGCCGTGGACCAACCCGACCAGGTTCCGCTGTTCGCAAACCCGGAGATGGTGGCGAGCCTGCGCGATAACTACCGGCGCAGCCGTCTTCAGGAGGTGGCCCCCGATGACCCCGGGGGTCAGACACCGGACGGGGAATGGACTCAATTGATCGGCGCCTCGTACGACCGCAGGATCTATACCTTTGAAATTGAGACTACCGAGGAGCAAGACAGCCAGTTGATCGAAAAGCTGAACTCCAGCGAGAATAGGGCTCACTTCAACCTGCTGTTCCATAATTGCGCGGATTTCTCGCGCGGCATTCTGGACACTTACTACCCACACGCCGTGCATCGTAGTGTGTTTACCGATCAGGGTATTACTACGCCGAAACAGATCGCCAAGTCGCTGGTAAGTTACAGCCAGCATCATTCCGATCTGCAATTTTCATGCTTCATCATCGCCCAGGTACCCGGCACGGTGCCGCGCAGTGGGCCGGTTCGCGGCGTATTCGAATCGTTTCTGAAGTCGAAGAAGTATGTGTTGCCGGTGGCCGCCCTGCATCCGCTGATTGCCGGCGGCATGGTGGTAGCGTATGTGACCATGGCCCGCTGCGATCCGCGCCGCAACTTCACCCATAAGCTGAACTGCGAGTCGGAGCCCGCCGTGATCATGGCGGATCTACAGTCGAATCGAGCGGCGCCCTATGTCAGGCCCTATGTCAATTAGTTCCACGATTATGTGGCCTGCAGCGCCTCGGCGATTTCTTTCTCCGGCAATCGCCCCTTCGCGGATGAGCTGCCAGTAAGGCTCCGTGATATCCACCGTGGTGGCGCCTTCTCCCGAGCAGGCGCCCGCGTCCAGCACCAGGTCCACGCGGCCGTCCATCATGCCGAAGACTTCGATGCCGCTGCGGCAGGTAGGCGATCCGGAAATGTTGGCGCTGGTGGAGATCAGCGGCTGGTTCAGCGCCGCGATCAGCGCATTGGCGATCTTCGCGCGCGATTGCCGCAACGCCAGCCGGCCGGTGTTGCCCGTAACCTTTAACGGCACGCGCGCCGACGCCGGCACGATGATGGTTAGCGGTCCCGGCCAGAAGCGGCGCGCCAGGATGTAAAAGCGGTTGTTCAGCTCCGCGGCCAGATCTTCGGCCATCATGGCGTCGGCCACCAGCAGCGGCAAGGAGCGGTGCAATTCGCGGCCCTTGGCGCGGAAGACCAGCGACACGGCGCGCAGGTTGAACGGGTCGGCCACCAGCGTGTATAGCGCATCGGTGGGGATGGCGACCACTTTCCCGCGGCGCACGGCGGCGGCGGCGCGCTCGATGGCTTCCGGTTGCGGCTGTTCCGGATCCACTTCCACTAGATCAGTTGCCATATGCGCCGCGACCCCTAGCGCGGACCAATCGCTTCGGCCACGTCGATGGCCATCTGGTAGCGGCCGAATGGTGCGCTCAATTGCACGCCCTGCACCATGCCGCGCACGCGCTCCACCATCTCCCGCGCAATGGCTACGCCTTCCTGGCGCGATTTCTCGGCATTGTCCACCTGCCGCATGCGCTCCATGAAATGTTCCGGCACCGGCACGCGCAGCTCGTTCACCATGAACTCGGCGTTGCGAAAACTGGTCAGCGGCCAGATGCCGCAGATCACCGGGATCTTCACGTGCTCGATGCGCTTCAGAAACTGTTCCAGCAGCGTCAGGTCGAACACCGGCTGGGTGACCACGTACTCGGCGCCGGCCTGCACTTTCCACTCGAAGCGGCGGATCTCTTCGTCCATATTCAGCGCGCCAGGGTTGACGCCCACGCCGATGAGCAGGGCCGTTTGCGATCCCATGGGATTGCCGCCGATATCCAGGCCGTGGTTCAGATTGTTGACGATGTTCACCAGGCCGATGGCGTCCACGTCGAAAACCGCGGTGGCATCCGGGTAGGTGCCCATGCGCGGAGGATCGCCGGTGATGCAGATCAGGTTGCGCACGCCCGCGCAGTGCGCGCCCAGCAACTCCGACTGGATGCTCAGGATGTTGCGGTCGCGGCAGCAGAAATGGTTGACCGCTTCGATGCCGGCCTCCCGCTGGATGAGCTGGCAGGTGACCTGGGAGCTCATGCGCGCGCTGGCGCGCGGCCCATCCGGCACGTTGATGCAATCGATGCCCTGCGCGGCGCACAGCTTGGCGCCGGCGATTTCCTTGGAGGCGTCCACGCCGCGCGGCGGCAGGATCTCCACGAACGCGACGAATTTTTCCTGCGCCAGCTTGGCGCCCAATTGCGACTTCGCCGCCACGGGCACCTTGGGCATGGCTTGCGCCTTGGCCCTGGGCTCTTCCACCGTGACGCCCAGCTTCTTCTGCACCGGCTGCAGCGAGCGCGCCTCGGCATGGATCAGCTTGATGTGCTCGGGCGTGGTGCCGCAGCAGCCGCCCACGATGCGCACGCCCGCCCACAGCAGCCGGCGCGCATACTGCGCCATATATTCCGGCGAGCACAAATAAAGGTTGCGGCCTTCCACGCGCACCGGCAGCCCGGCGTTGGGCATGGCGCTGATCGGCTTGGAGGTAAACGCCATCATGCGCTCGACGGTTTCGAGCGTGGTCTTGGGACCGACCGAACAATTGACGCCGATGGCATCCGCGGGCCATTCGTCGAGCCGCCGCGTGAACGCTTCGGTCTCCGTGCCGCCAGGCAGGTTGCCGTTATCGTCGATGGTGACGTGCGCCACGATGGCGACATCCGGGCCGGCGGCTTCGCGCGCGGCGAACACCGCCTCGCGGAGCTCATCCAGATTGCCGAAGGTCTCAAGGATCAGCAGATCGACGCCGGCATCCAGCAGCACTTCCGCCTGCTCGCGGAAAATGTCGCGGGCTTCGGCGAATGAGGTGGGCCCCAGCGGCTCGATCTGCGCTCCCAAGGGACCGATGGCGCCCGCCACGAAAGCATTCTCGCGCGCGGCTTCGCGCGCCAGGCGCACGCCCGCCTGGTTGATGGCGCGCAGCTTCTCGGCGAATCCAAACGCCGCCAGGCGCATGCGGTTCGCGCCGAAGGTGTTGGTTTCGAGGATCTCCGCGCCAGCCTTGACATACTCCTGGTGAATCTGCCGGACCATATCGGGGGCGGAAAGGTTCAGCTCATCGAAGCAGCGGTTGATGAACACGCCGCGCGAATAGAGCATGGTGCCCATGGCGCCATCGGCCACCATGGCGCGGCGCGCAAGCTGCTCCTTAAACTCTTCGGCGCGGGTTGTGGAGGCAACAGGCATGGTAAGGATATTCGGATTTACTGTTCTGTGGCGCGAAAGCGCCGGATACCGTGATTTTACCGCATATTACGGCTACTCTATTGTTGATGGAACTCCTGCAAGGCTATCGCACCTGGCCCAAGGCGGAGCTCCACCTACACCTGGAAGGGTCCGTGGAGCCGGAGACGATGCGAGAGTTGGATCCCGGCCTATCGGTGGAGGCAGTGCGCGAGCGGTACAGGTTCACCGGTTTCCAGGGTTTCATTGAGACATATAAGTGGGTGGTTGAGCGGCTGCGCACGCCGGAAGACTACGCGCACATTACGCGGGCCTTGCTGGGGCGCCTCGAGGCCGAGACGGTGCGGTACGCCGAAATCACGCTATCGGCCGGTGTGGTGTTGTGGAAGGGGCAGGAGTTCGCGCCCATCTACGCGGCGGTGCGGCGGGCGGCGGCCGAATCCGGCATGGAGGTGTATTGGATACTGGATGCGGTGCGGCACTTCGGCGTCGAGCCCGCTATGCGCGTCGCGGAGTTGGCCGCCGAGCGTGTGCAGGATGGCGTGGTGGCGTTCGGGATCGGCGGCGATGAAGAGCGCGGTCCGGCGGCGTGGTTCGGCGAGGTGTATCGTTTCGCGAAGAGCGCCGGGCTGCGGCTGACGGCGCACGCGGGCGAAGGCGCGGGACCGGAATCGGTGTGGGCGGCGCTCGCTATCGGCGCCGAGCGCATCGGACACGGCATCCGGTCGGTGGAAGATGCGGCTGTGGTGCGGCACTTGCGCGATCGCGGCATACCGCTCGAAGTCTGCATCACGAGCAACGTGATGACGGGGGTGGCGCCGTCGCTCGAGGCGCATCCGGTGCGGCGTTTGTTCGACGCGGGTGTGCCGATCACGCTCAATACGGACGATCCGGCGATCTTTGGAGTGACGCTATCGGGAGAATACGCGCTGGCCGCGCGGCAGTTTGGGTTCTCAGAGGCGGAGATGCGGGGGATCGCCAAGAACGCTTTCCGGCATGCTTTCCGCAGATCGCTTTAGCGGGCGGCCACCAGCGGCAACACTGTGGCGTCTACCTCCGCGTCGGTAAAGTGGCGCAAATGGACGTCTTTGTGCAGCGTCCAGTGTTCGACGTGCTCGACTGAGGCGCCGGGCTTCAGTTGCTTAGCGGTCCAAGCGTCTCCAATTCCAGGAACTCGGCATTGGTGAAAGTTTCGAACGAGCAGCCGAAATCCGGATAGTCCTTCGGTGAATCCGCCGCGTCAACGCGCTTGATGAAGAGCTGGGAACCTAGCGAGTAGGCCGCCCATGTGTTCTTATTGAAGCTGCCCAGCTTTTGCGGCGCCGGATTTTGGGGGTCCTGATGCAGCATCAGGTACTTGAAGGTGAATTTCCAGCGGTGGTCCGAGAGGTCGGTGTAGGCCGACATCACCAGCGGGTTGGTAGGCGCCAAATCCTGTGGATGCTTGCCGCGTGGCGGGAAGCCGTGTATGCCTATGCCGCCCGGCGCCATCATGGTAAGCGCCCAAGGGGCCAGGTTTACCGAATGGGCGCCCGCGTTCCGGATGCGGTGCAGCACTTCCACGCCGGCGCCCTGCGGCGACAACTTCACCGTAATCTGTTTTTCGAGACCCGTGAGCGGCTCCGCCGGCTCGGTGGCCGTCAGCACGTCGCCTTTGACCTCAATGCGCACCGGTCCATTGTCGGGGGCGTAAGTGCGTACGGCGTCTTCCGGAGCGGCCCACAGGCGATGTCCGCCGCGAGCCACCCAAGCAGTTTCACCGGACTTGCCCTCATCCGCCGTAAATTCCTTGAAGATGTTCTGGCCGCCCACAAAGGCGTAGCGCATGATACGGGGGCCTATATCGCTGGTAACGATCAACTCAACCTCTCCGTTGGCGATGCGGTAGCAGTTCGGCCAGCCTTTGTAGCTGGTCTTATCGATTTTGACGGCGGCGGTGGCGCTCATGGTCAGCAGCAGCAGCGTTGCGATAGCTTTCAGCATAGCCCGTATTATCGCGCGCTTTCACCACTTCGGGATACACTCTTAAATCAGCCGAAGAGGTATACATGAAGGAAAGGCGCGCGGAACTCCGCCTGTGGTGCTCGGATTTGATCAAGGTCCGGCTGCAGGGCCGGAATCCGCGGAACTGACGGCAAATCTGGAAGAAATCTCGCCGTCGGGCGCCTGCGTGCAGTTGGAGCAACCCGTATCGGCCGGCGCCGGAATCACTCTGTGGCTCGGCCGGCGCGAGTTCAAGGCACGGGTGGTTTACTGCATCCACAATGAAATCGGCTATTTTGCGGGCCTCGAATTCGAAGCCGGCCAGAAATGGTCGCGCCGAGATCTACGAGCCAAAGCACTTGCTCGATCCCACGCAGGTGCGCGGGAACAAACGCTGAGGATGGGCGGCGCGCTAGGCTGTCGCCCTTCACCGCATCGCGCCAGAGGCGATATCCGCCGCGGAATGCGAGGGCATTGCTGCCCTCGCGAGCGCCGTCGGGAAGCTTCTTCAGCAGCTTGGCGTTGCCGCCGCCGATGACCACGGAGTCGGCTTCGAGAGCCGTCTTCAATCGCGTCACGACATCGGCCACATGCTGCCGCCATCTCTTCTTGCCGAGCCGCTTCAGGCCGCGGATGCCGACGTAGTCCTCATAGGTGCGCCCGTGCTTATAAGGCAGGTGCGCCAGCTCCATGGGCTCCAAAACGCCATCCACGATGAACGCGGAGCCCAGGCCGGTGCCGAGTCCGAGAAATAGCATGCGCCCGCCCTCGTAGGCGCCGAGCGCCTGCATGGCCGCGTCGTTGATGATTTTGACCGGGCAGCCAAGCGCTTTCTTGAAATCGAACCCGACCCAGCCGGGCCCCAAGTTGTGCGGATCGGCGAACGGTTTGCCGTGAACGACCGGCCCCGGATATCCGATGGATGCCACCGCGTAATCCCAGCCCGCAATGGCCTTGCGTAAGTCAGCCACCATCTTTCTGGGGGTCATCTTCGGTCCGGTCAGAATCTCGACGGGCGTCTTGTGGCCGGTGGCCAGCACCTTTACATGTGTGCCGCCGACATCCAGAACCAGGATTTTCAGGGGTTGATTGATCACACCTTCCATTCTGCCACTTTGTAGATGTTTAACCAGCAATCGTGCCGCGACAGTCGCCGAAGCCGATGCGCGGAAAACCCGCGCGCTCACAGTAGCCGCGTAGAGTCACTTCGTCGCCATCCTCCAGGAACTTGCGGATCTCTCCGGTCGGCAGGCGGATCGGATCGGCGCCGCGCTGAGTCAACTCGAGCAAGCAGCCGCGCGCATCCGGGAGGGGTCCCGACACGGTGCCGCTGGCAAGCAGATCCCCCGGACGCAGGTTGCAACCATTGCTCGCGTGGTGCGCCAGTAACTGAGAGAGCGTCCAATACAGGTCCTTTAGATTTCCGCGGCTGAGCCGCATGGGCGCATCCATTTGCTTCGATCTTAGGTAAACGTCCAGCGTGAGATCGATGCCGCCCTGTCTTCTATCTTTGGGCGAATTCAAGTATGGCAGTGGATCGGGATCGCCATCCGCGCGTTGAAACGCGGGCGCCCGGAAGGGGGCGAGCGCCTCCATGGTCACGACCCAAGGAGATATCGTGGTGGCAAAGCTCTTGGCGAGAAATGGTCCCAAGGGCTGATACTCCCAGGACTGGATGTCGCGTGCAGACCAGTCGTTGAGCAGGCAGAGACCGAAGATGTGCCGTTCCGCTTCGGCGATGGGGATCGGATGGCCTTGTGCGTTGCCGGGGCCGATGAAGAAGCCGACTTCCAGTTCGTAATCGAGCGCACGAGTGGGACCAAAGACCGGCGCTGCCGCGGAGACGTCCTTTGACTGGCCGCTGGGGCGGTGCACAGGGGCGCCGCTAACCACGATCGACGAAGCGCGGCCGTGATAGCCGATCGGAACGTACTTATAGTTCGGCAAGAGCGGGTTATCCGGGCGAAACAGACGGCCCACGTTGGTGGCGTGGTGGATAGAGGCGTAGAAGTCGGTGTAGTCGCCGATGCGGGCGGGAGCCATCATTTCGGCCTCACCCATGGGTATCAGGAGAGGCTCGACGGCGGCTTGATATTCGCTGCCGGATCTCAGCAGTTCTGTGATGCGCCTTCGAAGGGGCGACCAATAATCGTGGCCGAGGGACATCAGCGAATTCAGGCATGACATCCGGCACACCTCTATGGTCGCGGCCGGCAATACGTTCAGAAGCCCGGTGTCGGCTGATCTGCGCATGTCGAGGATGCGGTCGCCGATGGCGACGCCGATGACAGACGATGCGCCGCTGAAGAACACTCCGAACGGCAGATTCTGGAGGGGGAAGTCAGTATCCGACCGATTGGCGGACTCGATAAAAGAAAATGGTTCCAAGTGACCCGATATCGCAGCGAAACTCCCCGCCGGCATGCAACGGCACAGAGCTTAGCAACCAGAATCGCCGGGTGCTTTCCTTTCTGCTCCCCGCAGCCTTCTTTGAAAGGCTACAGATCAATGCTTCCAGGCTCACCTGCGAGCTCTTCCTGGCTGGAACCGGCATCTCGAAGCGGCCTTTCACTCTCCCGAAACGACTGCCCGTTTCCGAGCCACCATTTCGAGGTCAAAGCTCCCGACCTGCTCCTTCGACCACCCCACCGTTCGTTCGTCCTGCCCGTTCGGATCCCGATTCCCTTACGCGCCCCGGTTCGCCCCGGTGCGCGCCAGATCATTACCGAAATCCCGTCGCCTGACTCGCGCTCAGCACTTCCAGCCCTTCCTCGAATCTCCACTCCCCTTTGGGGCCTTTCGGACCCTTCCGGATCAAAGCGTTCGACCCGATTCCTGGCCGGAAAGTTCGCCTTCCGAGCGCTCCCGATTGCCTCTTACTCCCTGGCTTCAATTCTATTTTACTAGCTTCAATGCCAGATCACCGCTCCAGGCTCGCTAAGCGTTCAGTGGCTTACTGTTCCTCGAACCTCTTGGAACCAAACTCATCATGCATCAACCGCTTTGTTACAGTCAAATGAAAATTTGGTTTCAGACCGGTTTTCCTCAGTTTTTATTATTTGTATTTTCAATGGTTTACCAAAAGTAAGCGGTGTACTACCTGTGGAAAAAACGCGCGGGATGTATTCTGTTCTAGGAGTGCGCGGCGGCCAGCTTGCTGACGCGCGCTGCTCAGAAACGCGGGGAGGGAGGACGAAAGAAGATCTCGCCGGGTGCGCTGAAGGCGCTCCCAAGGGTCCTGACGCGCACCCGATGGGAACCTGGCTGCAGGCCGGCCGGCAGGCGGGAATTGGCTTGCCAGCAGCCGTCCCCCAGATCTGTGAGGAACAGCAAGGGCTGCTCCGCTTCATCGATCTCCAGAATGATGCTGACGCGATCCAGCCCCGAAACCGCCGTGCGAAAACGGCAGCACACGTATTCATTGCGATGCCCGTGAAAGATATCGGACTCCGTCATGCCGTTGCGCATTTCGTAGATGACAGGCGGCGGTTCGTTGAGGGCGCCTGGAACAGAGAGCGGAGCTGCGGCTCCGCGCGGGGTGAATCCCGCGTCGCACATCGCGATTTCGAATGGGTTGCTGTAAGGGCTCGAAGCCGTGCGGAGGCGCACCTGGTGGGGTCCGGCCGTGAGACCCGGCGGCACACGCAAGTTGGCCTGCCATTCCGCGCCTCGCAGATTGACCAGCACCAGGACCGCCGCGCCATACCCGTCGATCTCCACGCGCAGACGATCACGCGTCAGATCCGGAGCTTCTGTGCGGAAATACAGGCAGATATATTCATCTTTGCCCAGATGAAACTGGACGTCGTTGGTGCGGTTATTGACTGCCGAATAGAGCAGCGGCGCGGGCTCTGCTGGGTATGGAGGGGGAGGCTCCCAACGGCGGCGGCAAGTGAATCCGGCGCGCCGCTCGGTGACATACTCAAGATCCACGCGGGCGAAGCCGGAGGCGCGGCATAGAGCCGCGGCGCACTGCACGCTGGGGCCGAACCAATTATCGATTTGCCCGCCGAGCTCATTGGTCTCGTAGAACTCCATTGTGCAAGGCGCGGTGCCATCGTCAATACCATCGTCAATGACGAACGTCTCGACGTAAGCCGTGTCTTTCGCAATGGCGCAGATCTTCTCCAATCCCAGCAGCGGATTGCGCAGATGGTATAGCACGCCGAAGAACAACACGTAATCGAAGAGGCCCACGGTGGCGGGGGTGAGTTCATCCACATCGAGAATTCGGTAATCGACGCGCGATCCGATCATGCGGTGCGCCTCGCGGAATTCCTCGAACTCGATGCAATCGACGGCGACCACTTCGGCGCCGCGGCGCTCCATTTCGAAACTGCACCAGCCGGTCCAGGCGCCTACATCGAGCACGCGCCGGCCAGTGAGATCGGCGGGGATGGGGAAGGCAGCCAAGCGCGCCTTCAACGCGTCGATGCCGATCATGCCCTGAATCACCTGGCCGTCGGGCAGTTCAATGCTGTGATACCAGCCTTTGGTCGAGAGCAGCGCCACCTGTTGCTGCACCAGATCGGAGAATGTGGGATTGTCCGCGGCGCGATCGATGGGCATTCAGACCAGCCTTACGGGCGCGGGAGGCGAGACCGCATCGCCGCAGCCGGCCGAGACATCGTAATCGCCCGGCTGGGCACCGGACGGCAGCATGGCATTAACCTGCCGCAGACCCTGCGGATCGGGCTCCGAGAGAAACACGGCGGGAAGATGATCGCCATCGAGGTACACGGCGATGCTGTCGCGGGCGGCATCCTCCGGCAATCCGGAAACCCAAAGCGAGATGCAGCTATTGACGCCTGTGTGGACCAGGTTCCGTTCCCAGGTTTGGCCGTCGGTGACGATGGCGATGCGAAGGGCGGAGGCCGCAGCCGCGGTGGGCCGCTGGCGGCGCTCGCCAGCCGAAAGATCCACGCCGATGCGCACGGGGTTTCCCCATCCGCTGTTGGTGGTGCGCAAGGTGGCGGGGTGCCAGCCGGGGGCGAGTCCGGGCGGCAGCTTGCAGTTCACATGCCAGCCATCGCCGCCGGTGGATTGCAGGAAAACGGGATGCGAGCCGTAGGGGCCTATGCGCGGGAACACATCGGCGGGGGTCGAGGTGCGGCTGCGGGCTCTTGAACCAGATGGCCACGTAATCGTCGTTCGCGCTCGAAAATTCACGATTGCGCGCGGTGGCATTCTCGACGGAAGTGAGATAGGGCGCGGGTTCGGACGGATTTTCGGCTTCGGGCCATCGGCGGTAACAGGTGACATGCGCACGATGGTCCAGCACGCTTTCGAGCTGCACGCGGGCGAACCCGGCGGAGCGGCACATGGCCAGCAGGCACGCTACGTTCGGTCCCACCCAATTATCGAACTGTCCGCACAACTCGGTGGTTTCGTAGAACTCCATGGTGGGCTTGGCGGAGGGATCGGAGCCATCGTCGGTGACAAACGATTCGACACAAACCAGATCGGTGGAGAGTTCGCAGACTTTTTCGAGCGCCAGCATGGGATGCTTCAAGTGATACAGGACGCCCAGAAACATGACGATATCGAAATAGCCGACTTTGGCGGGGGAAAGGCGGCAGACATCGTCGATGTGATATTCCGCCTGCGAACCCCGCAATTCGCGCGCGATGCGAAAGCGCTCGAAGGCTGTCGAATCGACGGCCACGACGTGCGCTCCGCGGCGTTCCAGTTCGAAGGTGAACCAGCCATCCCAGGCGCCTATATCGAGCGCGCGCTTGCCGCGCAGATCGGCCGGGAGGGGGAACTGGGCGATGCGGTTGCGCAATGTTTCGAGACTTTGGAAGCCCGGGATGACGCCTTCCGTCGGGCAGTTCCATACTGTGATACCAGCCGAGGCGGGCGAGCTCGTCTAGTTTTTGGCGGTTGGGGTCGGTTGTGGGCGGGTTGGACATATTAATGCGACTTATGCGACGCGGCTTCGAGGGTGATGCCCATTAAGGCCATTATAGGCTGGGGGGTTGGCTGGAGCCGGCGGCTCCATAGGCTGGCGGCGACTCCGATTTTTTGTGTTTGCGTCACATTTTGTTGCATTCCGTAGCGTACCGGTGGGTTGGACTGCGCCCTTTTTTGAGACAGTCGCGAGATGCAACACCTGCCGCTCCCTGAAACTGTCTTTACCCTGGCCCCTGCCAAGACGCACCATAAGTGCATTGTACGGCGAGCTGTGACGCCGGAATATGCACTGTGCTCGACCAGCTCCGGCTACCTGCAGGCCTGGATTCGCGCCTCACCACCGTCAGTTGGCACATCCGCACGATGCTCAATGCGCCTTGTGCTTGCGCTCTTCGGCGGATTTCCGAGTAGATGTTGTCTCGCCAGAGTTGCTTCTCTGATGGCGTGTCTCCTTGATTCTGCGCAAGGCACCGGCGAGAAAATCCAGTTCCATCTCTTTACGCCTCAGCATCCCCTCCAGGCCGGCGATCTTAGCCTCCAGTTGAATGCGCTGTTCTTGGGGATCATACGCCGCCGCTTCCGTTGGTGCTCCAACGTGATCCGATCCACTCCCAGTTCGCGCTAACCCACTGACGCTTTCGCCCAGCTTCATGCGTTCCACGGCCGGGTGCCTCAGTCCGAACGGCTGTCGCCGATATGGCCGCGGCTCGGTATCCGCATCTTTGGCTTGCGCCCGTTTTGCCTTTGACACTTTCCTTCTCCTTTCGATGGAGAGTATTGCATCTCTTCAAAGATCATTATTGGCCGCCGATAAACGTCGATGGACGCCGATTTCACTAGCCGATGTCCCGTGCTATGTTGGCTTCCGAACGCATGAAACTTAATCTTTCGCCGCTACTGGCGCTGGTGGCAGCCGCCGCGCTGGCTCAGACACCGAACCCGCCGGCTTCGAGCGCGCCCGCTCCGCCACCGCAGAGCACGGGCCAGCATCCCGCAATGGCCGAGACTCCGAACACCGACATTTACTACAAGTTGGCGGTGGATGCTCTGCCGCAGGATGGCGTTCCGAAGGGTGAGATCAAAGGACCATTTACCCTGCCAAGCGAAGCGTATCCCGGGACGCAGCATACCTACTGGGTCTACGTGCCACAGCAATACGACCCAGCGGTTCCGGCGAGCCTGACGATCTACAACGATGGGCAGGCTTTCATGGCTCCGGAGGGCGACATCCGCGCGCCGACGGTAATGGACAACCTGATCTACCGGCGGGAGATTCCCGTGATGATTGCGGTGTTCATCAATCCGGGCCGGACTCCCGAGCAGCCGGAGCCGACGCCCAGCAATTGGGGCGATCGCGACACGAACCGGCCCACCGAGTACAACACTTTGGACGATAAGTACGCGCGCGTGATCGTCGATGAATTGCTGCCGGTGCTCTACAAGGGCTACAACATATCGAAAGACCCCGAGCGGCACTGCATCGGCGGCTCGAGTTCGGGAGCGATCGCCGCTTTCACGGTTGCGTGGGAGCGTCCGGATCAATTCCGCAAAGTGCTGAGCAATGTCGGCAGTTTCACCAACATTCGCGGCGGCGATGCCTATCCGGACATTATCCGCAAGAGCGATAAGAAGCCGCTGCGCGTCTTCCTGGTGGACGGCCGGAACGATAACCGCTCCCTGCGAGCCGACGGCAGCTACGATCAACGGCGCGATTGGTTCTATCAGAACGTGCGCATGCAGCAGGCCCTTACGGAGAAGGGCTACGATGTGAACTACTCGTGGGGGATTCAGCGGCATGGCCAGAAGATGCTGCAGACTGTCTTCCCGGAAATGATGCGGTGGTTGTGGCGGGACCACACGGTTTCGACCGATGTTCACGACATGGTGGAGCGGTCGTTCAATGCGCCGAAGAAGTAGCGAGCGAGCCTGAAGGTTTGACTTCAGACCGTCGGTCGCGCTATTTTGCAGGTAGAGAACCCCCATCGGCGCGGTAGCCAAGTGGTAAGGCCAGGGTCTGCAAAACCCTTATTCGTCGGTTCAATTCCGACCCGCGCCTCCAGATAAATCATTGATTCTACATTAATTAACCCGTCAGTCGGCTGCGAACGTCCCCGCTAATGCCTGCTATTTCCCGGTATGGGGCGGACTGTTTACGTGTAGTGCAAACAGATTCGGTGTTACACTGGAGTAGATGATTTCCACGATCAACAACGGTAATCCGGGGCTCTAGCTTTTCCCCCTGAGTACCTGCCAAGCTTTGGAAGCCCTGTCCTTTAGTGGGAGTGGCCGAGGTGAGGGAACGCCCCCGCGAGATCCCACATACTGCGAAAGCTCTCTGCGCAGGCCACAGAACCTCTGCTTAATGTTTGCGTCATCATGCGTGGCCACCCGATAGAGATCTCCATTGGGTAGGTCAGCATCGTCGTCTACGGTCTTCTTCCGAACGTGTCCAATCCTAGCAGCGTGTTCCAACGTTTTAAGGCACAGATCAAACTGCCGGAGTCTTCCCTGTGCGCACGCAAGATTGTAGTGCACATTGCAGGTCATCTCAGGGGTCTCCGTACGCTCCCACAACGGCTCGCGTAACGCTATTTTCAGCAACCGTACTGTTTCTTCCCACCGGGGCGGCGTCTCATAGGTAGCCATCACAGCAAGATTGTAGAGCGCGCGCTGTTGCCGAGGATTTTGCGCGTAGCTCTTCTCAAAAAGCGTGCGCGCCTCAGTAATTTGCTTTGGCTCGTACAGTTCAAGAAACAGCAGCCCCAAATCATTCAGAATCCAGAACCGGTCATTAGTGACTTTACACGCCAATTGAAGGTAGTACTCTGCCCGCTCACGATTTCCCCGGTAGGTGCGGCCTTCGCTCACGTATTTTGAAGCATAGAAGTTGGCCAGCCGACGGAGGTTCACTGCAAACTCCTGGTCGTTTTCAGCCCACCCAATGAACTCCAGCCCGATAAACCGTTCCACAGAAATAAGGCGTTGACGATCCGTGACCTGCATCTGGTCATACAGGGTATCCCGCCAGTCCAGCCCATCACCATAAAAGGTCGCAGCCAGTGCGCGATAAGCATCCCTGCGAGCTTCCTCGGCTTTGCTGAACACCGGATATCGCCGCTCCGCGTCCAACGCTACCTCCTGCACTCGTTTGATCGCATCATCCGCTTGCTTGACAAACGTCTGGGCGGTAAAAAATGCGGCCGCCCCTTGCGCGATGGTGAACAGCCCGGCAGCACCCAAAATCACAGTTAAAATCCATCTCAAATCATCAGTTTTGCGCTGGAGATCCTTAACGGCCTCGTCATTCACAATCGCCGCGTTCGGCGGTGTTAGCGCTAGATCCTTGTTCGGTGGCAATTGGGCGAGCACTCGAACGCCCACAACTATGCCCGCTGCCGCGAACACGATGAACACCCAGGGGAGCACCCGGAGCACCAGTTTCGACGTGCCGACACGCATACGTTCAATACTAACGCAACGAACTCCACGGCCAACCCAATGAAACAGGTGGCCGCGCGTTGCCGACGGGCCTGTCGGCCGAAGGGCCAGGCCTCGTTGGACGATTTCAGTTACCACGGTTACCCTGGCCGCCAGCTATGGCACCAGATAGTAGATCAAGCCGAAGTTGGCGTCTCCGCCGCTATAGGTCGCACCGTATAGTGCACCGGTGCTGTCCATTACCACGCCAGCCTCCGGGTTGATTCCGTCGAAGTTCTGAAAACTGACCAGAATCGTCTCGGTCCAGGAACCGTCAGGCGTTGCCGGCGCGGTTAGAGAGAAGACAGTTCCATCGCCGTAGGTCCCGCCGAGGTAGGTCGTGCCGTAGAGCACCTGCTCTCCACCCGGCGCGGTGCTCATGACCAGGCCCGCGCGCGGTTCGGATGCATCGGTTCCGTTGGCGAATTTGTAGAGCAGCTTCTCGGTCCATTTGCCGCGCGGTGACAATGGCGGCGTCAGTGAGAAAACTGTGCCGCGACCCATCGGCCCACCGCCTAACGTGGTGCCGTACAAGACCCCACCCGGTCCCAGGACCAGATCGCCATGCGGGTTCGCCCCGTCGGTGGGCGTGCCGGCGAAACTGTAGAGCACGGACTCGGTCCACTCGCCGGCCGGAGACGATGGCGGCGTCAACTGGTATACGGTTCCGTTATTGGACGCTCCGCCGTTGTAAGTGGTCCCGTAATAGACTCCGTTGGAGCCCGGCGTTACGGCCGTATGCGGGTTGGCGCCATCATTCGGCGCACCAGCAAAGAAGTGCAAAAAGGACTCTGTCCATGCGCCGCCAGGGGTTGATGGCGGTGACAGGCTGAACACTATGCCGTTCGATCGGGTTCCGCCGTTATAGGTGGTGCCGAGAAGAACAGGAAGACCGCCCTGCTCGCCGGCGACCACCAGCGCTGCATAGGAATTGGCTCCATCGCTTGGCCCGCCGGCGAAATTGTGCAGCACGGTCTCGGTCCACGGGCCACCGGGCGTCGCAGGCGGCGCCAGAGAGAACACGATGCCACTGGCCGAATCACTTCCTCCACCGCCGGTAGTGCCGTAGAGCACTCCATTGCTTGCGAGCACCAGCGCGCCGTCCGGCGTTTCGCCGTCATTGGGCGGACCGGCAAAGCTGTACAGCACTGTATCCGACGAGCCAAAAGCCAACGGAAAAGAATACACAGCACCGAAGTTGGCTGTTCCTCCATACGGTGTGACTCCGTAGAGCGACGGCACTCCACCGGGAACGGTGCCAATGATCGGCACACGCTTGGGATTGGCGCCGTCGCCGGCAAACGACCCTTGGAAGCTATACACCGGAGAGAAGTTCTGGATCGTAAAATTCTGGCTATAGGACTCCTGTTCCAATCCGGTCGCCACCATCAGCGGATTCACACCGTAACTCGCGCTGGTGCTAATCACTACCTGGGCCGTGGCAGTCGTGGGGGTGTTGACCGTAACCGGCCCCCAGTCACCCGGCGGCGCGCCGCCCACCGATACGCCCGGTCCGAAATTCGCTTCCGTGGATCCCTGTAAGAAGTTGGTGTATTGCCCAATTATGTTGAACTGCAATGACTGGCCAGGACTCCCCCAACTCCCGATCTGCTTGCCGCCGACCGAGAATAAAGATGCCACCGGAGCGATCGACAGCGCCGCCGCGTTACCGCTGGTAAATGCCGCGCCAGTGGAGGTGGTTCCTTCAATCGAAACCAGGTAGCTGACGGACTGATGGACTTCTATTGTCGTCGGAACCGTGAACGTTAGCTGCACGGTTGTTCCGAACAACGCGCGGGCGGTAGAGGCCTCGGTGGCGCCGGATGGTCCGTCGCCGGAATGCTTAGGCTGCAGTGTGACTGTAACATTCGCGGGCGAAATGGTGCCACTCGGAAAGCCGGTAGCAGTTAGAGTAACTGTGGTTACTCCAGGTTCCGCAATGCCGGGCGCTAGAGGGCTTTCGAGGGTGACGGGAGTCTGCGCGCGAAGCGCCATGGCTACGCACAGCGCCGCGCCCGCAGCCCACGAGTTCACCGTAGCCTCCACAACGCCAGTCCGGCGATGCCGAGTGACAAGAGTGCGAGCGTGCCGGGCTCGGGCGTAGGGGCGCCGGCCGATTGCGCGTAGATAGGCGCGAAGTCCACACCTGCCTGCAGCATGTCACCCGACGACGGCAGCAGATCGACGGTGATGTCCGCCAAAGCCGTGAACGTGGAGCCATCGGATAAGGTGAAAGCCGTCTCGCTCAAGGTGGCGGTGAGCTCCGCCGAAGCGATCCCGGTGGTGCTGGGAAATTCGAGTTGCGGTCCGAACTCGCCTGGCACGAGGGAATTGTCTTGCACCACTGCGGATCCTCCGCCCACGAAGAAGGCCGTCAGGGTGACGTCGTCGAAATGCAACGCAGTGGTCACGTAGGGGTTGCCGGCGAAGATTCCGTAGGCCGACCCGGTGAAGTCGTAGATGTCAAAACCGTCCACTCCGGGTGTGGTTCCCGCGGGGACCACCACGTCGTATGAGAGCAGACCGATCCCGATCAGAGACGCCGAGGCGGGTATCGACGGCAGAATGAGTAGCAGCAGGGCTAAGGCAAGGCGGTGGATCATGACTGGTGGGCAGATGATAGCACGTCTCGACAGGGGGCGACGGACAGCGGATCGCCCCCTTGCCGTGTAACCTCGACAGCAGAATGTCGTGGCTACGGTGTCTTTACCGTGACCGTCACCGCGAAAGTGCCGGAATTGTTGTACCATCCCGAGCCATCCGTAGTGCCCAGGTAAAGGGCCGTGGCGCCGGCGGGAACCACGAAGGTCTGTGGCGTACCCGTTCCGTTGCCCGTCAAGCCGTCTCCGATGAAGAAGACCTGTGCCAGCAATGGCGACAATGTCGTGAAGCTGGTCCCCAGGCCCGAGGACGTGAAGTCCAGGCCGACCGGCGCGGTGGCCGGAGGGACTCCGTTGAGGAAGACCCCGACCAGCGCGTCAACCGGTCCCGCGTATGACGCAATGCCGAGCGAGGAGGCGGTGTCAACCGAACTCGAGCCATCCGGCGGATCGGTGGGCGTGCCGCCCGCGAAACTCACGCTGCCGGCGGCCGTGAAGATCAGCGAGTTACCGGGAACGAAGGGGGTTGTTACCAGAACCGGAGACTGCGCCGGAGCGGCATCTCCGCCGCAGCATTGGGTTCCATTCGGCGCGCTCGCCAGATAAGGGTTGCTGAAGCCGGGCACAGCGGTATAGGCATTGGTGCCGGTCCCGGTGAGCGCCAGCGTTTGCGGGCTGGAGGCGCTGTTGTCGAACAATTGCAGGGTGGCGGATTCGTTGGCCACCACGGAAGGCGCGAAGAACACGCTAAAGGTACAGGTGGCCGCGGGCGCCAGCGGACCGCCGCAAGGCGGCTCTCCCGCGTTGGTGGTGAAGTCCGCGCCGATCGAACTGACTATGTTTACAGCCGCGAAGGTGACGGTGTGCGCGCCCACATTAGTAACGGTGACGGCGGCCGAGACCGGAAAACCGATCCCTATGGTTCCAAAGTTGACGGCGGACGGCGTGAACTTGATGGCGGTGCCGGTTCCCGAAAGCGCCACAGTCTGGGGACTGGTGGCATCCGTATCCGTTACGCTCAGCGTTCCGGTAACATAGCCGGGGGCAATGGGCAGGAATTCGACGTAGATCAGGCACGTGCCATTGTTGGCCACGGACCTTGCCCTTGGTGCAGGTGGTTCCGGTAGCGATGGGGAACGGGCCGCGTAACCGATACCGCAGGATTGCCCAGAGTGATGTTTCCGCCGGTGGTGTTGGTGAGCACGATCCGGGTGGAGACGCTGGTGGTGCCGATGGCCTGGGCGGGAAACGTCGCGGCGGCCGGGAGCGAGACGTCACCTTACTGGTGCCCGTGCCCGGTCATGCCGGCCAGTTGCGGGCTGGTGGGATCGCTATCGCCGATGGAGAGCACACCCTTCTTCGCGCCCGGTGCTTTTGGGCGTAGAAGGTCAAGCCGATGGCGCACGCCGCGCCGGCCGCCAGGGCGCTGCCGGAAGCCGGGCAAGTGTTCGAGGAGATGGCGAAGTCGGTAGTCTCGCTTAGCGTAATCGCGCCCATGATGATGCCGGTCTTGCCCTTGTTGGCGATCGTCACGCTTCTGACGGCGACTGGTGGTATTCTCCAATTGATTGCCGAAAGCCACGGGCGCGCCGGTTACCAGAGATGGCGTTGCCGGTGCCTTGCAGTTTCACGACGGTGGCGCCGTTGAAATAGCCGTTGTGTCTCGACCGTGAGGGCTCCGCACCGGCTCCCGAGCCGGTGGGCTTGAAGTACACGTAGACGGTGCAGGCCTGGCCGTTCGGCAGGCTGGAGCCGCAATTATCCGCTTCAGCGAAAGGCCCCGTAGACCAAAATGGCGCCGATGGTGAGCGGACCCACGCCGCTGAGGGTCAGCGCCGCGGGCGGGCTGGTGGAGCCGACGGCAACCACCCGAAGGTCAGACTCCCGGCGGAAGTGCCCAATGCCGCGAAGGCGTGAAATCCCGGACGCGCTGATTATACTGGTCGGCCACCAGAAAATTGCCCGCGGCGTCCTCGAAATGCCGGTCGGGGTAGTAGAACTGTGCGGCGGTGGCCGGTCCGCCGTCGCCGGCGAAGCCGGCGGTGCCCGGAGTTCCGGCGAAGGTGGTCATCACGCCAGCCGGGCTGACCCAGCGCAGCCGTTGATTGCTGGTGTCGGCGATAAACAGGTTGCCGTTGGCATCGGCAATCACGCCGGTGGGATAGTAGAGCGGATTCTCGGTGGCCGGGCCGTCGCCGCTGAAGCCGCAGAGGCGCCGCCCGCCACGGTCTCGATCGTGCCGGTGGCCGCGCCGACTTCCCGGATGCGGCAGTTGTAATAGTCGTCGATGTACAAGTTGCCGGCGCCGTCTTCGGTCACCGCTTCGGGGATAGTACAGTTCCGCGGCGGTGGCCAGACCGCCATCGCCCCGGAAGCCGCCCCTGCCGTCCCCGGCGATGGTGGTAATGATCCCGCCGGATACCTTGCGGACCACGTGGTTGTAGGTATCGGCGATATAGACGATGTTATGGCTGTCCACGAATACGCTATAAGGATTGTACAGCTTGGCGCTGGTGGCGGGGCCGCCATCGCCGGAATACCCGCAATACGCGCGTGCCCGCGATAGGTAGCAGATGAATCCGGAGGTATTCACCATGCGGATGGCGCAGTTGTCGGTGTCGGCGAAGTAGATATTGCCGGAACTGTCCCGCGCGACGCCGCCCGGAAGTTCAGCTCGGCGCTGACGGCCAGTCCGCCATCCCCGCTATAGCCCGCCAGATGCCGTTGCCCGCGAAGAAGTCCACCAGGTCCGACGACTGCGCACCAACTCGCGAACCATCGGGTTGCACTGGATCGGAAACGAAGATATTGTCGGACGGGTCTCCTAGCACGGCCCAGGGTCGTATAGCACCACGCCCAGTGGCGGCACGGCGGTAACAGGCGTGGGCATGCTGGCCGCTGCCGTTGCCGGCGACTGTGTTGATGCGTTCCTCCTACCGAGAATTGCCGGATGCGGTTGTTATAGGTGTCGGCGACATATACGCTTCCGGAGCTGGTAACGGCCACGCCCTGCCGGATAGTCGAAGCAGGCGCTGGTAGCCGGCAAGCCGTCTCCCGCACCATCCGCCACCCAGGCCGCTGCCCGCAATGATGTTGATATTTCCGCCTACGGTGAACTGGCGGACACCAGGTTGATACGGTGTCGGCGATGGTCACGTTCGTGCCTGCGCTGTTTACGGCGATCCCCGAAGACCATGTTGAAGCTGGCACTGGTGGCCGCTCCGCCGTCTCCGCTGTAGCCTGCCGTGCCATCGCCGGCGATGGTCTTGATCTTCCCGTTGGAAATGGTGACTTCGCGGACGACGTAGTTGTAGCTGTCGGCAATGTACACGTTGCCGGCGCTGTCGACCGCGACCGCGGTGGGATAATACAATGTCCGCGCTGGTGGCCGGACCGCCATCGCCCGAATAGCCGACGTTCCGGTGCCAGCGAAATTGCTGATGGTACCGGTGGAGACCACTAGTTTACGAAATCGACGTTATCAATGTCGGCGATGTAGAGGTTGCCCGAACCGTCGACCGCCAGGCCGGTGGGTAGTACAGGAAGAAGTTGGTGGCGGGGCGCCGTTCCCGTTGTAACTGCAGGAGCCCGCCTGCCCGGCCACGGTGGTGATGGTGCTGCTGGTATCCACTTTGCGGACCACGCAATTGTTAGGTAGTCCGCGATGTAGACGTTGCCGGCGCTATCCACTGCCACGCCGCGGGGTTATTCAGCAGCGCATTGGCCGCGCCGCCGTGCTACGCCGTCGCCGGCGTAGCCCGGGAAGCCGGTGCCGGCCACAACGGTCAGAAGGCCGCTGGTATTGACTTTGAACACGCGGTTCTGGTAGCGGGCGGAAATAATAATTGCCCGGCGCTATCCACGGCGATCGCCACGGGGAGCGTTGAGTCCGCGTCGAGAGCGGGCATGTCGTTGGGACCGCCGCCGATGGCGGTGGTGATGATGTTTTGCTGGGCCAGCGCGGTGCAAGCTGAGTAGCGGGGCGGTTGACAGAAGGGTCAGAATCGTTATTAGTATGGCGCATGGTTTTGTCCTGAGGTTCCTTTTGGTTAGTGTGGTTCGCTGCGGCTACTCGGCGGCCGCCGCTGGGGGTTCCGCGGATGGTGGGCCGGCGGCTCAACTGCGCCGTCCGCCGATACGCGTGCCCTTCTTCGTCGCTGTAGCCGATAGACACGGCAGGCTGGTGTGCGAGGGACCAGCGCGGAAATCCTCGCGCGGCGATGGTGATGTGCTGGCTGACAACCACGTCGCGGCCGCTGAGCCATAGCTTGATCGGCGCGAAATTGCTCAGCACGCCCGGTACCGGGTGGCGACCGGCGGACGGTGACGACCGCCTGCTTCAGGTCCGCGCCGCTGTAGTTGAAGAGCTGCAGCGCGAGTGTGAATTCCACCTGGCCGCCTTTCTCGGTCACATTTGTCAGGCTATAATAGCCGGAAAAGTCGCGCCCGTCTTTGGCGCCGGCCGGGCCGTGAATATAACATGGTGAGGCGAACAGGGCAAGCACGCCCGCCGCCGAAAAGCTCGTTCGATACATGATCCCTCTGTGAATGGGCTTCGCCCGTTCACCCTAAAGGCGCGAAGCGACAGGAAAAACCGCCAAGTTTCTTGAAAATCATTACCCAGGAGCTTGGTGAAGAGCGCAGAAAACGGCTTCCTGACGGGCGCGGCTCAGAATCGCACCTTGCGTCTACAGCAACTTACAGGGCGGAGTGGCGCTATGCGCCGGCAAAAATTTTAGGTGAATCGTGAAACGTCTTCCGCTCAATAATCACTACTAAAACTGAAAGCGAGGTATCGGTTGTGAGGAATCTCGTCGTTCGCTCGTTATTGTTCGGCTGCGCCTTATCCCTGATGTCGGCGCTCACCGGATGCAACGGTTGCAACAACATCGTCGACTACAATGTCGTCACGCAGCACAACAACAACTCCCGCAATGGCGCCTACCTTGTAGAAGGGTCGCTAAACACCACGAATGTTCAGTCCGGCTTCGGTTTGCTCTATTCCCGCGATGTGAACGGGGCCATCTATTCACAGCCGCTCTACATGCATGGACTCAAAACGCCGGCGGGCGTCAAGAATGTGTTCTTCATCGCGACGGAAACAAACTGGGTATATGCCTTTGACGCCGGCGATTTGGGCGCTTCGGCCAGCCCGATCTTCAGCCGCCAGCTTCAACCTACTGGCCAAAGTGGGGTGTGCCCGGAAACGCCCTCGGGGGTGGTCGGGATCACCGGCACACCCGTAATCGACGAGATCGCCCATGTGATGTACGTGGTCGCCAGAAATGCGACCAACCAGCAACACTATTTGCATAAGCTGGACATTACCAATAATTTCACCGATTTGGCCACGCCGGCCGCCATAGGTGGAACCGACCCGGCTTCCGGAGTGGCATTCAACGGACAGTGTGAGCGGCAACGCCCGGGCCTTCTGCTGAACAATGGCATCGTCTACGCCGGCTTTGGCACGTTCAGTTGCGACGGTGGCTGCCCGAACGGTGTACCCTATCACGGCTGGATCATGGGTTACAAGGCCACAGACTTGACTCCCGCAGCGATCTTCTGCACCAGTTGCGCGAACTCAGGATTCGAGGCCGGTGTCTGGCAGACGGGCGGAGGGTTGGTTACCGATGGTCTCAATATCTACTTCGAAACCGGCAATGGTCCGCCGCCACTGGGGGATTCGTTTGTCAAGCTGCGGATCACCGGGTCGTGGCCGGGCCTGTCGCTAGCCGGGTCGTACACGCCAGTCAATGCCGCCACGCTTAACGCCGGCGATACCGATCTTGGCTCAGGTGGCCCCGTGCTGCTGCAGGGCGGCTTCCTGGCCGGTGGCGGGAAGCAAGGCCGTTACTATGTCATTAACACGGCCAACATGCAGCTTGCGCAGGATGCTGCGCCTTCCGGCGGCTTCGACGGATTCCAAGCCTTCACCAACACCTACCACAACGATTCGAGTCAACCCGCGTGCGCCTCTATCGGTGGCGCGTCGGGATGCGCCGCCATGCCCGGCACGACATGCTACGTCAACCCTTCCCAGTACGGAAATGGGGAGATCTGCGGCCCGAATATTCACGGTACACCGGTGTTCTGGCAGTACGCCGGCAGCAGTTTTGGCTACGTCTACGAGATGCCGGAGAAGGATTACGTGAAGGCCTTCCGCTACGACAACACGCAACACTTGCACGAAGCCGCGGCGCTGACTGGACCCGACCGGCCTCCGGATGGAATGCCCGGCGGCTTCAGTTCGCTATCCGCCAATTTTGGCGTGAACGGGATACTGTGGACGTCCTGGCCCCTCGGCGATGCGCAGTGGAACTACGCAGCCGGGCGTCTGGCGGCTTTTGATGCGCTCACGCTAAAGGAACTCTGGCATGACGACGGGGGCTCCCTTTTTGCCAAGTCTGTTCCGCCCACCATCGCCGAAGGCAAGGTCATCCGCGCTACGGGATCGGGTGAGGTGCTGGTCTATGGCTTGCTGCACCCGGCTGGACAAATCAAGGCCGGGGCAGTGCCGGTTGCCAGTGGGGCGCTCGCGATTCAAGCCGTTTACAAACGATCCGGGGCCGAGCATGGCTTGCTGGGAGCGCCGCAGGGCGGGCCCAAACAGCTCGACGGCGGCGGTTGGTCGCAGGACTTCAAGAGCAATCTGCCCCTGCACGGTTTTACCGCGATTTCGGTTCACCCGAACACTATGGCAATGGTTGTGTCGTGCTCTCATCCGCTGCCGCAGAGCGCCTACACCCAAGTGGAATCCTCGATTTACTGGAGCGAGAAAACAGGCGCGCACATTGTAAGCGGCGAGATTCGCCAGTCCTGGCTCAAACAGGGCGGCCCGCGTGGCCCGCTCGGCTTCCCCACTTCCGACGAAACGCCGGCGCCGGATGGCTTGGGGCGCCAATCTGAATTTGAACACGGAGAAGTCGCCTGGCATTTCGATACGGGCGCGACTATCGCGAAGAGGTAGCGACTCCCGGCCGTCTGGTTCGCCGGCCCGGATGCCGATCTGGGAGGTTATATGATGAAAAGCCGCATCTGTATCGCCCGCGTGCTTTTGGCGTGCCTGGCTTCCCCGGCAGCCGCCGTGGCACAAGACACCTTGATGTTCCACCACAATCGCGAGCATTGGGGATGGAACAGGATGAACCCATGCTGACACCGGACAAAGTGCGGAATCATGGGTTCACGAAGATATGGGAGTCGCCGCAATTCGACATGACGCCGGACCACTTGACACCGCACGTTTATAATAGCGTCCTCTACGCGCATGACTTTCGAATCGACGTTCCCGCCACGGGAATCAAGGGAAAGTTCGACGTGGCGTTTGCCGCGACGAACAACAACGACGTCTATGCCATCAATGCCGCGCGCAACGGATCGCTCGCGCCCGGCGCCGTATTCTGGAAGGCGCATCTCGGGCGCCCGGTGCTGATCCCCAGTAGTTCACTGTTGGAAGGACCGATTTATATGGGTGTCCTCAGCACGCCGTTTCTGCGAGCGGGGAAGCTCGCGCCTCTGACGTGGCAGCCTGTGTCTGCACGAATGCGCCCACCTGCGACACTGCCCCCAGCCCGAGCAACTCCCAGTGGGAGGTTTACGCCCTGGATGCCGCCAGCGGAGCCACAGTGAGCGGCTGGCCTATTGCGATCACCAATACCGCGCTCAACGCCACCGGGATTAACAAGAACGGCGGCAGCGGCGTTGCCGAGTTCGAAGATGTATCCAGGGCATCCCAGCGCGGCGCGCTTACCGCCAGCCGGGATGGCGCCAGGCTCTACGTCCCGTTCGGCGGTTATAACGACCAGGCGGCCGGCTGGCTGGTGGGGATCGACACCACCACCCACACAATCTTAAGCGCCTTCTCCTCGGGCAGGACCCAGCACGAAACCGTCAACGGCGGTCTTTGGGGAGCGGGCGGAGCGGTGGTAGACACCGAACCCGGCACCGATCACGATATAGTCTACATCACTACCGGTAACTCCTCGGACCCCCTCCTGCTGACAGCCCCCAACACGTGGGGCGAATCCGTATTGAAGCTCGACAGGGATCTGACGGGGTTGCAAGGCACCTACACTCCCTTCAATTATCCCTCCTTGGATCAAGAGGACATCGATCTGGGAGGAGGCTCGGCGATCTCGCTCACTCTGGGCGCTTCCGACGCGCACAGAGTGCTGGTATTCGGCGGCAAGCAGGGATCCATCTATTTGCTGGACGGCCACCACATGCCGGGCACCACCACGAGCCGCACCGATATAAAGGCTGAAACTTCGCTGCTCCCGCCGGGCCCGCATCCCTTCTCGCCGATCCTGAACGTGTTCGGACCCGATTCGACGGCCGCCGGCAACGTCAACCATGCCAAGATGCGCAACACGCCGTCATATTTTACCGACGGCGATACCCACTTCGTGTTCGTGGCGGGAACCACCAAGCAGCCATGTACCACTTCCACCAGCGATCCCTCCTACAGTTGCAATCTCCCGCTGCCCGCGCTGCCCAACCCACCCGAGCCCAGCGAACATAGCATTTCGCCCTCCATCGCGCGGCTCAAAATCAACTTGAGCGGCGGCACACGCGCCGATCGGAATGGCGCAGCCATGCCCGGAACCTGGCCTTACCTCAGCGTCGACGCCACCAATCCCGATCTCGTATTATTCTCCCCGGGTTCACCCGAGATCAGCAGCAACGGCCCGCACGACGCCATCGTATGGGTCTTCGCGGCGAATGTGGGGCGAGGACAGAGCCTGACCACAATCTCCTCCCCGCCTTTTGCTCTGCCCTCCACGCCGGCGCCGCCGCCGCGAGGGATCCTGTTTGCCATGGACGCGCGCGATTCACATCTGAGCCTGCTGTGGAACAGCGCGGACCCTTGGAATACGCAGACCGGCCGGTCGACAGACCTGCCCCAGCTCTGCCCTGCCTCCTCGAGCTTCAGTATGACCGCTTGCGGCGCCGGCGGAAAGTACGGCGTCAGCCCCACCATCGCGCTTGGACGTGTCCTGGTGGGCACCGACCGCGTGGAGGCCTTCGGCTTGCCGGAAGATGAACCTCACGTTCTCTTCCCGACCCAGAATGCATATGTGGACCAGGACCACCCCGCGCAGAATTTCGGTGGGGCGAAAACGATGCTGGTCGAGACGGGCACCGCGCCGGCGCGCACTCGTAACGCTTACCTCCGTTTCCGGCTTGCCGGCGTACACTCGGTCTCCAAGGCGATTCTTCGCTTCTGCGGGAACGTCGACGCCGACGTATTCGCGAAACAACAGCAGTTGCAGATCAACGTCTACGCCGCCAAGGACACCCCATCGTGGACGGAATCCGCCATCACCTGGAACAATCAGCCCGGCCTGGGCACACTGCTCAGCGCGTCGCCCACGACCCTCCAGGGGATGTCCAACATCTGGTACGAGATGGACGTGACCAAATACGTGCAGCAACGCCATGCGGCGGGCCGGAACGCCGACTTCGTGCTGCATGGCGTGGGCATCGCCGACAGCAACTTTATGGATATCAACTCGCGCGAGAATCCCATCAATGGGCCGCAGCTCGTCGTCACGCCGCGCAGGGCTCATCACAAGTAACTCGGGCTTGTACGGCGGTCCCTGGACCGCGGCTGACGCGCAAGCAACGCAGACGATTGGCGAGAAGATGCTCGACGCGTACGTTCGCGCCAAGCAAGGAATCCGAGCCACGCATCGTGGGCAGCATCGCACTCAACTTTGGCGAACGCGCGGCTATGCCAGGCGAGCCATTATTCGCTGATTCGCACGGTCTCCTGCTTTAGGAGCCTGTTGAAAAAAGGACTCGGGCATCCGCTCCCTGACGGTCGCGGCTCCGTAAGTTGCTGTAGACGCAAGGGTGCGATAACTCAGCGGCCGCAAATTCTTTCCGGCGGAACCGAAAATCTCTCCGCGATTTTCCGCATTACCTGGTGGATGGATTTGAGTTCATCCAAACTGCCGCTCTGGTTTTCATCTGGCACCGTGGAAGCACGAGCAAAAAAAAGGAGAAAGAAGATGAACGTTAAAGAAAAGGTATACACAGCGGCCGCGGGCTTGACGATTGCATGCATGGCAGCGGCCACGGCGCACGCGCAGAACCTTTATCCAAGCAGCGACATTGCAATGGCGCCGCAAGCCGGCCTCAACCAAGCCGATCTGTTCACGGTTGATGAGGACGGCCAGTTGAACGTCTTTTGGGCGGGCACGGGTGGCTGGCAGGGACCGGAAAGGATCGGCCCCTCCATTTTCGTGGGTGGGGGCAACATCAAGGCTTCCCAGCAATTCGGTCTCAATCAGACCGATGTGTTCATGGTCGATCAAAACGGCCAGTTGGAGGTTTTCTGGGCCGCCGGCGGGGGCGCCTGGCAGGGACCGGAAAAGATCGGCGCCCCAGAGTTCAGCCCGGGTTCATACGCCAACCTCACAGTGTCCCGGCAGACCGGCGTCAATCAGACGGATGTGTTCATGGTTAATAACAGCGGCCAGTTGGAGTCTTTTGGGTCGAAGGCGGGGGTGCCTGGCAGGGACCGCAGGGGATCGGCCCTGGCGGGCTTGCTTACGCTCACTTCACCCCCATCGCGGTGTCCCAGCAAGCCGGCCTCAACCAGACCGACGTACTCCTGGTTGATCACACCGGTCAGTTGGAGGTTTTTTGGGCCGATGGCGCGGGTGCGTGGGGGGGACCGAAAAGATCGGCCCAGCCGGGATTTTCGCGCCCATGAGCTTTATCGCAGCGTCCCAGCAATTCGGCCTCAACCAGACCGATGTTTTCGGAATTGATTCCAACAACCAGTTGGACGTTTTCTGGGTGGACAACGGAGGTTCATGGGGCGGGCCGGAGGCGATCGGCCCTGCCGGGCTTGCCTATGCGCCTGGAAGCGACTTCGCGGTCTCCCAGCAAGTCGGCCTCAACCAGACCGATGTGTTCGAGATTGATGTAAACGGGAATCTGGACCTCTTCTGGGTGGATAACGCGGGCGCATGGAACGGCCCGCTAGTTGTCTACCAATCCTGGACCTTTTAACCTCAGAGAGCGAACGATGAGAGGGGGTGCACGGAAGGGCTTAGCTATCTACCAATAGCAGGCTGGCAGCGTGCACCCAATCTAATGAGATTCGGGCGGCAAGCATTGTATCCACCGCGCCCGATTTGCTAAAGTGTAGGTCGTCGTAACGGCTAAGCTTGGAACCGCACCGGCGAAACCACAGATTGATAGGAGAGACACCATGAAACTCGCGCTCGCTCTTGCGCTTGTCGCTTGCCCCCTTGTCCGGGCCTCGGACCCCACGCCTCTAAACCTGAAGACCGGTGAATGGGAATACAGCGTCACCATGCAAATGACTGGGATGCCGCAAATGCCCCAGAAAATGCCGCAGATCCCGCCCGAGCAGTTGGCCAAGCTACCGCCCGACCAGCGCGCCAGAGTCGAGGCGGCCATGAAGAACGCGGGCAATATCGGCTCCGGCAAGCCCATGGTCAACCGCCGGTGCGTGAAGCAGGAGGATCTAACCCATTTCAACCCTACCGGCCTGGCCAAATCCTGCAAAACGAGCGTCACCAGTTCCTCGGGAAGCAAATTCGAAGCGAAGGTGGATTGCGACGACGCGAACAATAAATCCACCAGCACCATCGTCGCCGAGACGCCCAGTTCCGACACTATGAAGTTCACAGTTGTCTCAAGCGGAACTACAAACGGCCACCCCATGAACATGACCATCAACGGCACCGGCAAGTGGCTTAGCGACGCCTGTACGGATTCAAAGTAGCAGCCGCCAGCCCGGTCCGCAGAGATGCGGAACTTGGAGAGAGACTTTAGGACCGGGAGGGAGCGCTAGTGGCCGTCCTTTACGACCACGCCACCCTTCATGACGAACGTTACGCTCTTCAGCACGCTAATATCCACCAAAGGATCGCCCTCGACCGCGATTAGATCCGCGAAGTGTTCCGGTTCAACGGCACCGACCCTGTCTTCCCAGCCTAACAACTCGGCCGCGCTAGTGGTCGCGGCGCGGATGGCTTCTATGGGTGAGAGACCGTGCTTCACCAATGCTACCAGTTCGTCCGCGTTCTTCCCCTGGCTCTCGGCCACGCTAGCATCGAAGCCGGATGCGATCTTCACGCCCAGCATCCTGGCGGTTTTCAATTCCTCGTCAATGTGCGCCATAAAGGCGGCGAAACGCTGGTGAACTACCTCGTTGTCAGGCAGATCCGCGGCGCGTGCATCGATCACGCCAACGGTGGGCACCAGAAACACGCCGTGCGCTTTCATTAGTTCCAGATTGGCCCGGTCGATCCGATGGCCGTGTTCGATGGAATCTACGCCGGCGGTGAGCGCGTTGTGAATACCTTCCGGCGTGGTAGCGTGGGCCGCCACCTTCCGCTTGTGCTTGTGCGCTTCCTCCACGATGACCTTCATTTCTTCCACCGTAAGCGTGGGATCCGCCCAATCGGCGTAGACCTTGATCCAATTCGCGCCGTTACCGATCTGTTCACGCACCGCGCGGCGTGCCTCTTCTGCGCCGCTAATCATCTGCGCGCCGGTGGGAAATCCAACCAGGTCGGGCGAGACGCCGAATGGCTCGTACTGGCCGACCGCTGCGATGCCTCGCGTCGAAACCAACATGCGCGGGCCCTCTACCAGGCCTTGGTTGATTGCGTCGCGTAGCGCCACATCGGCATAGAGTGAACCTTCGCTTTCCACATCGCGCACGGTGGTGAACCCGGCTCGTAGTGTAAGACGGGCATCGGCGGCGCCTTCAAGGGCGCGGAAGGCTTCGGATTTCGTGGCGAGGCTTACCAAGTATCCGTCGTCGCCACGGCCCATCCGCGCCATCAGGTGCGTATGGCAATCGATTAAGCCCGGAAGCACGGTGGCGGAGTGCAAATCGATAACCCGGGCCTGCGGTACGCGCTTGGCGAGATCCGCCGCTGGGCCAACTTCTTTGATGCGTTCGCCGTCGATCAGAACGGCGGCGTCTTCGACATAGCGTCCGGTTTTAGGATCCAGCAGCCGACTCGCTTTCAAGAGTATCCGATTAGAACGCTCGCTTTGGGCAGCGACTGGGTAAGAGTGGCAGCCGCAACATATTGCAAGTGTGGCGAGGTATCTCCAAATGCGCATCATTAGATTATATGCGGAGTCGATTTCGGAGGTGCCGCCGGCGATGGTCCGCATTCGGCGGGGCTCATCTTGTCCACCACCCGCCAATATGATTTTTCGGGCCGTCTACCGATCCGAAGAAAGGGATGTCGGGAGTCTGCACAATCTGAAAGTAGCTATGAGCGCTGCCGCCAATCGAAGGCGCGCTGTTTTACGATGCACCGTTGATAAGCAGCCAAGTCCTTCACGCCCGCGGGAGGATGTTTTAGCGTGTCGAGCGCGTCGGCGGCGTCCCGTCTCTGTTTGCCCGCCGGTTGTCGAACTCCAGCTTGATTGTAAGTTACCCAGGACCGCGCTAAACAGGTGTTCCGAGTCGAGGTAAGCGCTACGGCATCGTCTAAAAAAACGATCGCCCCGGTTTTTCATTTCGGCCACTTCGGCGCCGGTCAGGAACTGGCGGCCTTCCAGTTGCTTGGGACGTTGCAAAAGGAGTCGCGCTCCGATTCATCCAGTTTCCCTGGAGATCCGGTTTGCCGTCAGGCGTTATGGGAGGCGCCCATGGGGTTGTGGATTTGTTACCTGCCGTTGCGCCCTGCATGGTCTGCGCGGCAAGTGGCGCCGGCAGAATCCCCGTTACTACGAATGCCCCAACGCCTAATGATAGCGGCATTAACAGGGGCGGTGAGGCGATCTTGAAAGCCGTGCAGGGCAGTGGCTGAAAGAGGAAGGTGCCATACTAGTTTTATGCTGGGAAGAATCTTGTTGTGGCTGCTGGCGGTGGCCCTCGCGTCCGGCCAGACGATTAACACTTTTGCGGGAAACGGAACGGCCGGATATTCGGGCGACGGAGGGCCGGCCACACAGGCGGAGATCAACCGCGTGGTGGGATTAGCGATAGACGCATTTGGGAACATCTATCTGGCCGATCAAGACAACAACAGGGTGCGCAAGGTGGACACCAAGGGTGCGGTTACTACGTTCGCTGGAACGGGCGCTCCCGGATACAGCGGCGATGGTGGGCCCGCGGCGCAGGCGGCGCTTAACGCGCCGCTCGGCGTATGCGTGGCGCCCTCCGGCGCCATTTACGTGACCGACTACGGCAATCTGAGAATCCGCGAAATCTCGCCTGCGGGGATCATCACCACGGTGGCGGGGAACGGAACCACCGGGAACAGCGGAGATGGCGGCCCAGCCACCGCCGCCACATTTACGATTCCCATCCGCTGCGCGGTGGATAGCGCCGGCAACTTGTTCATCGTGGACCAGGGCGCGTATCGCGTTCGCAAAGTCGATGGGAACGGCATCATCACGGCCTATGCGGGCACCGGCACGCCAGGCTTCTCCGGGGATGGTGGACCGGCTACGCAGGCGGAGATGAACAACCCCACGTGGGTGACGGTGGATGCCTCGGGGAACCTGTATGTGACGGACCAGTTCAACTTTCGCATCCGGCTGATCAATGCCGCCAGCGGTACGATTACGACGGTGGCGGGGAATGGAGACAATGCGTTTGGCGGCGATGGAGGGCTGGCCACGTCGGCCAGTCTGGGCTACCCGGGCGGGACCGTGGTGGACCCGACCGGCGCTCTGTTTATCGTGGACGGCTCCAACAACCGGGTCCGCGAAGTGAGTGGTGGGATCATTACGACGGTTGCGGGAACGGGCGCGCCTGGCTTTACCGGCGACGGCGGCGCGCCCCTGCAGGCGGAGCTCGACAGCCCCTTTCCGATAACACTGGACTACGCGGGAAACCTGTATGTGGGTGACGGCGTGTATACGGGTGACGCGACTGACAACCGGGTGCGAGAGATTTCGGGCGTGGCGGCGGCGCTTACGAAGCAGACTCCCACTATCGCAGCCGTCGTGAGCGCGAGCGCCTTCGGAGAATTCAAATCCATCTCGCCGGGTTCCTGGATCGAGATCTATGGATCGAACCTCGGGGTTGGCACGGCAACCTGGTCGGGCGCCGATTTCAGCGGCGTGGATGCTCCCAACTCGCTCGGCGGTACTGAAGTCACTATCGGCGGGCAGAGCGCATTCATCGACTTCATCAGTCCGGGGCAGGTGAACGCGCTGGCGCCGTCAAACGTTGCAGCGGGCATGCAGCCTGTGACGGTTACAGTGGGGAGCCTGACAAGCGCGGCGTACAACATCGCCGTCAACCCGGTGGAACCGGGGCTGGACGCGCCGCCGTCGTTCGACATCGGCGGAAAACAGTACGCGGTGGCGCTGTTCGCCGATGGCACTTTCGTCCTTCCCGTGGGTGCAATTCCGGGCCTCACTTCGCGGCCCGCCCAACCGGGCGATGAGATCGTGCTATATGGCATCGGCTTCGGACCGGTCACGCCAAACCTGCCGGCAGGCCAACTTGTGGAGCAGGCCAACGCGCTGGCGTCCTTCGAAATGTCCATAGGCGGCGTGGCGGTCACTAACGTGCCTTATGCCGGACTAGCGCCGAATTTCACGGGCCTGTATCAGTTCAACGTGGTGGTGCCGGCTAACGCCGGCAGCGGCGCCGTGCCATTGACGTTCACGGTCGGCGGCGTGGCCGGGACGCAGACGTTGTATCTTGCGGTGAGCAACTAAGCGTTTGCCGAAGAGTGGGGCGACCAGCTGTCCGGTTCGTCGCCGGTTAGCCCGTCGCGGCCCTGGTTGCTCTTATCCAGGCGCATCTCGGACACCTTGTCGTCCGGTAGCACGGTCAGCGTGCACGTGGCGCCTCCAACCCTGGCCTGCGATCCGGCCGCACGGTCAAGCGGAAGCAGTCGCGCGCTTCCCTTTCAGGCCTCAACTTCATCCTCCAGCCGTCAAGCTCTGGAAAGACCACCTGCTGCCGGTCATCCCAGATCGCGCCCCCAAAAATAACGGCACGTTTCATTGAATTTTGCTATGACGGTTCCGTCTGCACTGACTATATCTGCTCTGCGCTTGAACATAGTACTCCTCCTTGGACGATTGTTAGATCCGTTCCTGGGCAGCATCAAGACTGAATGATGCCGCCGGCAATAAATTCCGTTGATCCGATCGTACGTCGACAAGCTACATCCTAACCCGGGACGAAAGCGGCGAGAATCTCCGTTGGGTTGCGCCAACCACCCCTTATGCGCCTTGGAATAGGCGAGGTAACGCTCCCAGATCGGCAAGCGGCTCTCGGTGCTATTGAATGGCGGTAGTGAACACCACGTCAACCCAGTAATTGCTCGCGCTCGAAGAGCCGGATGGAAAAGCCTTGCTTGTTGCGTAAGAGCCATTGGGGCCGTATTGGCCGTCGGGCGGCGCGGACAGCATCAAGTTCGTAACGCCCGCGGTGGCGAAGTATCCGGTGTCGTCGGCATAGTGTCCTTTGGGAGCCCAATACGAGACGACATAGGCGGTGTTGGCGTCGATGGCGACAGGCGTTGCGAAGTTAGCTTGCTGCCATCCGGTTGCCGATTCGTTTGTGAATGTCACAGAGGCGAGCATTGTGCCGTTCAAACTCCAGAGATAGCCGATGTGTGTTCCGAGATTTTTGGAGCCCTTGTAGAACCGTACGCCCGTAATAAAGCCGGGGACATCGGACATGACGGTCAAGCCCAACTCCGCGGCGTCAGTAGACGCTACGGCCGGCGTGTCAGGAACAGCGGTGGGCGCCCAAACCGAAGCCGGAGCGCCCGTTCCGACGGCGGGACCGGTATTGAAGACCACATCGACCCAGTAGTTGGTGGCGGAGTCGCCGGTCGCCGGAAATGCGCTCGACCCGTACGCGTAGACGCCGTTGGGTGCATTCTGTTCATCGGCCAACGCCTGGAGCGGTAAGTTGCTCACTGGCGTCGTGAAGCCACCGTTATCCGCGGCGTTGTGCCCATTCGGGGCATGATAGGAGATCACATAAGCCGTGTTTGAACTGATTGCGACGGGGGAGGCGAAGTAAGCCAATTGCCAGCCCGATTTCGTCTCTCCGGTGAACCTCACTTCAGCCAGATGGGTGCCGGTGGCGGACCACAGGTTGCCCACGTTAGGGCCCGGGTTCCCAGATGCTCTTAAAGAATCGCACTCCGGTTATGTAACCGGCAATGCTGGAAGTGAACTGCATCCCCACTTCGATGGCCTCGGCGTGGGTGGAGGAGGGATTCACCGGTTGTGTCGTAGATGGCCATACGGAGCAAGGGCAGATGGTCAATGTAAACGACTCCGCCTGAGACGAACCGTTGAGCGTTGCAATGAGCAGAACCGTCAGAGTGGACTCACTGCCCGATGGTTCAGTTGTAGCTGTCGCGTCAAAGGTAGCCGTGGACGATCCGGCAGGGATATTCACCGAGGCGGGCACCGTCAGCGCCGGGGTGTTGGCCGAAATCGATACCGTGACGCCGCCAGTGGGCGCCTGGGCCAAGAGGGTGACGGTGCAGACGGAAGACGCGCCTGCGTCGAGATTTGTGCTGTTGCAGGCCAGGGCGGAGACTGAGCACCGGTGCGATCAGGCGTTAAGCGTGGTGATCTGCGATGCGCCGTTGAAAGTCGCGGTAATGGCCGCGGTCTGATTTGTGGTGATGGCTGCGGCGGTGGCGCGAAGATGGTGGAAATGCTGCCGGCCAGTACAGTGACCGATGCGGGGACGGTGAGCGACGCGTTATTGCTGGAGATCGAGACCGTGCTGCCGCCGGATGGGGCGGCCTGAGTTAGGGTTACTGTACAGGTGGTGCTCGCGCCGGAGGTCAGCGTAGTCCGGGTTACAGCTTAACGACATCAAAGCTAGCGGCAAGGCCGTGATAGTGCCGCCGGTGGCGGTTAAAGGGTCGGCGCCGCCGGATTGGGTGGCGCCTAGCGCGTTGGCGATGCCGATCGGAACTGTGGCTGCACTCGGCGAGATGGTGGCTGTTACAACGGCCACCACACCATTAGGGAACATGTTTGCGTTGAGTCCGTTTGTATTTACTCCGGTCAAGAAGCACGTATAAGTCCCGGGACCCCCGAGGCACTCCAGAGAATTTGCCGCGGCCGTAGCGGCGGAGCCGGCGGTTGCACTGATGCTGACAATGCTCAGTGGGTGGATAGATCAGAGTCCACTGCAGACCGGCCGGTGCACTTCCGGACGAGGTCACAGAGAGATTCATAGAGGCAGTGCCGCCCTGGGATACCGTGGCGGACGACATTGCCAGTTGAGCATCCGTCTGGGAGAAGGCGGGTGCGGAGGAGAAACACGCCAGAATAGCGGCAACTGCATATTTGGGTGAGATGTGCATCATCTGTTCGCATAGATCGTCCGGATCGGGCGTCCGAAGTATCAATGAAAAAAGTTAGTATCTTCAGATATGTGTACCTTGTAAGCCATAATGCGCTTGGTGGGTTAGGGCGAAGTGCGGCAGCCGATCACTGTTCCAAGACGCGACGCTGCGCGGCGGAGAGGCAAGGCGCACTAAGCCTGGTGACGAGCCGCGATCAAAACGCGCGCGCGCGCTTGCCTCACGTCATGGTGCTATCCATGAGACCGTCACGGACGGATCGTAAGGCAAGTTCGGTCCGGCTCGTCACGTGCAGCTTGCGAAAGATATGATAGAGATACTCCTTCACCGTGCCTTCGCTTAGGCGCAGATGGTAGGCGATCTGCTTGTTGGCTTTCGCTTCAGCAATCAGGGCGACAATTTGCCGTTCGCGGAATGAGAGAGCGGGGCCGGATTTGTGGGCCGGCGGGGTCTTGGGTTTGCGGCATGTAGTGCAGGTGTATTCTTTGCCGCAGGTGTGAAAATCGCTCCCGCAGCGCGCACAACTTCGAGGCACGGGTGCGCTTCCGCCGGTCACCGGATTATTCACTTCTTTCATGACCACTAGTTGCCAAACCCCGGACGAATTCTCCAGTAAATTGCCTGAACGAAGCTGGCATACGTCATGATTGCCGGCGTACCCTCCCGATTGGTGCGGGGCCGGGGCGCACGATCAGGCACTTCGCGACGCTTCGGGCGTTATTGAATGGCGGTGGTGAAAACCACGTCAACCCAGTAGTTGCTCGCGTCCGAGGAACTGGCCGGAAATGTCTTGCCGCCTGCGTAGGAGCCGTTGGGGCCGTACTGGCCGTCGGGCGGCGCGTACAGCAACTGGTTGGTCAGGCCCGCAGTGGCGAAGTATCCCGCGTCATCGGCGTAGTACCCTTGAGGAGCCCAGTACGACACCACATAGGGAGTGTTGGCGGTGATCGCGACAGGGGTTGCCAAGTTGGCCTGCTGCCAGCCCGATGCCGATTCGCCGGTGAACGTCACCGAGGCGAGCTGGGTGCCCGTGCTGCTCCAGAGATATCCAATATGCTGGCCGAGGTTGCTGGAACTCTTGTAGAACCGTAAGCCGGTGACGTAGCCGGCCACATTGGGGATGAAGGTCAGGCCGAGTTGCGCTGCCTGCGTTGTGGGCGCGGCAGGCGTGTTGGGAATGGCCTGCGGCGTCCACAGCGAGACCGGGGCGGCCGTGCCGATGGTGGAGGATGTATTGAAGACCATATCCACCCAGAAATTGGTAGCCGCCGCACCGGTGGTAGGGAATTGGCCGGAACCATACTGGTACACGCCATTGGGCCCGTTGGCGCCATCCGCCAATGCCACCAGAGGCGGCGAACTCAGGGCATTGGTGAACGAGCCACTATCGGCGGCGTAGTTTCCGTTGGGGGCATTGTAGGAAATCACATAGGTAGTGTGTGGCTTGACTGCCACCGGCGAGGGGAAGTAAGCCGCCTGCCAGCCCGAGGGGGTCTCATCGGTGAAGGTGACGCCGGCCAGGAGCTTTCCTTTAGTATTCCAGAGACGACCCACATGGGTTCCGGTGTTATTCAGGGATTTGAAGAAGCGCACGCCGGTCACGTACCCGGACACGCTGGAAGTGAACTGCATACCCAATTCGATGGCCTGATTATCGTTGGTATCGGGATTGGCCGGCTGGGCGGAGAGGGACAAAACGGAGCAGGGACAAATGGTCACGCTGAAGGACGCCGACTGGGATACGCCGTATAATGAGGCGGAGACGGCCACTGTGGATTGCCCACTGGGACTGCCTGTGGCGGCCGTGGCGGCAAAGGTTGCCGTAGAGGCAGAGGCTGGAATATCGACCGAAGGCGGTACGGTGAGGGCGGGGCTGTCGCTAGAGACCGCTACGGTGACACCGCCAGTAGGGGCGGGGCTGGTCAGGGTCAAGGTGCAGGTACTGGAGGAGCCCGCGGTGAGGCTTGTGGGATCGCAGGACAGCGCGGAGGGGAGCGCCGGGCCGAGGTTCAGGGTGGTGGTGACGGAGCTATTCAAGCCGGCCGTATTCATACTGGCGGTAATGGTAACGCTTTGGCTCGCCGTAACGGCGCCAGCGGTAGCCGTGAAAGTGGCGGACGCGGTCCCGGCGGCCACCGACAAAGACGTGGGGATAGTCAGTAGAGAGCTGTTCACATTCAGTTGCACTTTTCTGAGCGCATAGATCTTGCGGCTCAGAGTGACCGTACAGGCAGCGGAACTGCCGGAGGCCAATGATGTGGGATTGCAACTTAAGGAAGACACGGCCGGCGTAGGCAATAAGAACAAAGAAGTAGTTTGAGAAGCCCCATCCGAAGCCCCATCCAATGTGGCAGTGAGTGTAACAGTCACTTTTGTAATCGTAGTGCCGGCGGCCGCGGTGAAGGTAGCGGAACTGGCCCCGGCCGGTACGGTCACGGTTGCGGGGATGGTAATCAGAGAGTTAGTACTTGATAGCGCGACGGCCGTGGTGGCGGACGCAGCCTGGTTCACGGTCACTGCACAGGTAGTGGAGGCGCCGGAGGTCACACTGCCGGGATTGCAATTCAAGGATGTCAAGCTGAGCGGAACAATGGCGGCGATCGTCCCTCCGGCCGCTGTGGTCTGCACCGCGCTTCCGGCTGCCGAGGTGCTCAGCGCATTGGTGACGTTGATAGTGGCTCCGCTGCTGGTAGCGGATAGCGTCGCGGTGACCACGGCTATCACGCCGTTCTCGATCGGGTTCGCGTTCAGCCCGCCTGGGCTCAGCCCGGTCAGGAAGCACATGTAGGAACCGGAGCTTCCAGTACACGAAAGGGACTTGCCGGCTGCGGTAGCGGCTGCCCCGGCACTGGCGGAAATAGAGACGATATTCGATGGCGAATAAGCCAAGGTCCATTCAACTCCGGCCGGCTGGCTACCGGACGCAGAACTGAGCGAAAGATTGAGAGAGACGGCGCCACCAGGACTGGCCGCGCCCGACGACAGGGCCAAAGCGTCCGACTGACAAAAGGCCGTCACGCCCGACATGAAGAATGCAATGAAACCAGTCGCACACTTCAGCGCTAGGGAGCACATCGTGGCTAGATGGTACCCTCCGACTTCCGGCTAGCTCAACGCTGAGTTTGGTTAGGGTTAGTTAACGGCAACACGTTTACCATCGTGATTATTGGCCAAATATCAAAGAACTAAGGGTTCAGTTTACTTTGGGTGATGCGCTGCGTAATAACCAACGATATAGTGGAGCGGCTGTCCGCGGCGTCTCGCGGGGATGGGCGACCGGCTGGGGGCTGGGGAGACGTTGTTAACGAGGAGCTTTCGGACGGCGAAGCCAGATCTCCCGCCAATAGCTAAATTCCTGGCGCGGACACCCGCCAAAAGCCACGTGGGAGCACCCGCAATGGGAGCCTTCCAGATAGACGGTATTGCGAAGCTGCCGCATTTTTCCGGTACCGTCCACGATTATCTTCTCGAGCCGCCTCTCAACCCGTTGCCGGCCACCGCACAAAAGGTGCATATCCGGCGTAAAGCACAGGCCGCGATTATTCGCGCGCTCATCCAGCGTCTCAATAATGGCTTCTATTGGCTTGACTTCGACCAACTCGCCGGGCTGTAGATTCAGACTCTCCACGGGCGTGGATTTGTGGGCGCCTCGTGCGTACTTACCGAAGAACACGCGGCGGAGTTTCCAAAACACCCATACGCCGATGCGCTGCGCCATCTGCCAGGCGCTGCAGTTGCCCACCCAGACTTCTGTGAAGCACTTTCCGAATCGTCCCAACCGCGGCAGTGGGGCGGTCACTTTGAGTAACTCGCTTGCCTGACAGAAGTAAGTCTCCGGGTCGGTCGACGTCTTCAGGCGCGTTCGCAGCCGTTCCTGCCCTTTCGAATCCGCGTTCGGTTGGGAGGCGCCATCTTCGGGTTTGCGCAGCCACGCTTCGCGCCAGAAGATCAGGCATGCCTTTTGGCAGCCATCGTGATCGACGCCGGAACAGCGTAGTCCATCAAGTGTCACAACATCATCTGTTTTGAACACTCGCATGGTGGTCGAAGGCGCTATCGAAACGCAGGTCTTAAGGACTCTGCTGGAAACCCGGAATCTCTTACCGCAAAACCCGGCCATTTCCGGCATAAAGGGTAGGCGGTTCAATGTTCCATCGGAGTCCAATGTCTCAAGTATTTCGAGCGGAGTCCTCACTTCCACGAGATCGCCTGCGTGAAGCTTCACAGCGGCGCCGCGGCGGCTAATCCGGTCATACGCAGGAGCTTTTTCCATGCCTTCAGACCAAATCCTAACGGACGCCACATGGTTTCCCGGACAACCGCGATCTTTCTGATACATTCAGGGACGCGCCATGTACAGGAGGCCCCGGCGGGGAAGAACACCACGTCTCCCGGGCCAAGCCGCCGTTCCTGGCCTTTCTCATCGAGTATGAAGGCCTCGCCGGAGATTACGACAGCCGTTTCATCCTGGCAGTAATGCCACTCGAAGCGTCCGGCAGTGCAATCCCAGACAACAATGTTCTCGGTCCAGTCATAGCTCCTGGCGACGCTCTTAGTCCGCGAAACCGGGGCGCCAGCCAAAACCCAACCGGGTGTGATTGGTTGGGTCTGGGGTCCTAGCTCGAAGTTGGCAGGTGTCGCTATTACAATCGATTTGGACATGGCACTGAAGCGGCTCTATCTACGTCTGGACCTTGGGGTCACAGGAAATCGAGTATACCCGAAAAGCCGGCTCTGCGCAAGAAACCGACATACTCCACGAGAGCCCACGCTGGTCATGATCGGCGCTCGGGTAGCTCAGGATCTCCAGTACTACTAAACCTCTTTACCGAGCCTTCATCGGGCCAGCACCAGCAGGCTATAGCCGCCCAAGACCCGGACGGTTAAATCCGGATGCAGAGCGAAACATAGCATCCTCGGCAGCGCGGCGACTTTCTGGATCATTTGCTTTGCCAGGTCGATGCAACGAGGTGTATAGAAGTAATCGAGGATCTCGTAATGGAGATCCTCAAGAGTTGCCAGGGCCGTCTCCTTGGTGAAGTACTGAATATGCCCGTAAAGCTCGCGGCGCGTTAAGAGACCTCGCTTCCGGGCCACGGCTTGTACGCTCAGATCGAGCGGGAAGTGAAAGATCTTCAAATCAGACTTTGGCCGGATAGCCTCCAGGAAGCCGAAATAGTCTTCCACGTGTTCGATGACGTCCAGCACCAGGATCAGGTCAAAAAAAGCGCCCTCTTCCTGGCTGATATCGCCCAGTTTGAACTGCAGCCTTTGGTTGGTCTTGCCGCTGCACATCTGGAGGGCCTGCGGCGAGATGTCATAACCCCAGAAGCGGCAGGCGCCGTCCATCTGCTCCTGTAGGAGCTTGAGCACCTCGCCCGCGCCACATCCGACTTCACAGATGGTCCCGGGGTGCAACGTGTCCTTCCGGAGCATTTTCAGGATTTGCTTGACCTTAAACGGCGATTCGCCGGTATGCCACAGCGGGTTTTTCTCCAGGTATGCGCCACCCGTATAGGCGTTTTGGCCCACCGCACTTCGGGAACCGGTGGTCGATGTATTCACGGTGAGTTCCTCTCCGCGGTCTCAAAACCCGCGCTTAGCCCACAAATAAGGCAACAGGCCAAGCTCCATAAGGCCGGGCCGGAGATCCTCGCCGCTAAACACTGCTTCGACATTATGACTCTTCACCGATCGAAGGTAGGCAAGCCAATCTTGCCGCCCTCTGAGAATCTCCAGTAGGCCGGTCGGGACATCGGTTACCAATCGAATCCAACTTACTCCAGCCTTCCCCCGGCAGGGTTGCACAGACTCGCCAGTCTGATCGGCGAATAACAAGTACGGGAAATCCACACCCGCCCCCCACCCGAGGCTATTGTAGCCCCACGTGCGTCCGTTCACGTCCAGCAGACGGTACTGGCCGTCGCGTGGATCCAGTTTGTATTCCAGCTCAACTAATCCGTAATAGTCTATGGCGCGCAAGAATCGTTCGGAAAATTCCTCCAATATGGGCAGCTCAATGGTCTCTACAAAGGTACTCGCGCGGCCAAATTCCGGCGGATGCTGACGGCGCCTGCACACGACCATACTGCCAATTGCGCGGCCCTGTTTGAAAAAAGCGCAATAGGCCACCTGGTGGCGGCCGTCACCCGGGATCAGATCCTGAACCATGGCTTCACCAGGGGCAACGAGTGCCGTGGCCTTCAGAAACAGCTCGCGCAATTCAAGCCGGTTGTTCGCGCGCCAGGCTTTGGCCTTGGTCGCGTAAAAAAAGTGCTCCTTAATGGCGGGCTTGATCGTAAAGGGAGGCTCTGCCGTAATCTGTTCCAGTTCCTCGACACTCTGCGGATACCATGTTCGCGGTGTAGGAATACCGAGGTCGTTGGCCAGCTTGTAGGTATTGCGCTTGTCCCACGACCATTTGATGGTTTCCCATGGCGGCGTCGGCACGCGGAACATCCCGGACAGTAACGACCGGTTATGTGCGAGTGCAGCCACGGTCTCGTCTCTGGTTGGATAGAGCACCCAGCCTTCCAGGCCCAGCCGGCGGCCTGTCTCCACGATAGCGTCTATGGTCTGGGCCTCCTGGCGCAGACTGGGCACGGCTACCGTATGCGTCGCGTAGCGCGAGAAACGTGCGATGGAATGTTCATCGTCGATGACGCAGACGGGCACCTGGCGTCGCCCGAGGCTGCGCACGATTCCCAAGCCCTGATAGTCGCCACCCACGACGATAGCGCCAGTGGGTTTCTTCGAAGAGCTCATTGCGGGCTGAATCGTTACGCTGGGGTTCTGCCGGTTAACGATCATGACAGCCCTTTCCGCATTGAGCCGGCTGATTCCTTTCCAGCGAGGGCGCGCATCAAGGCATGCGAAGCATAGCGCGCGCCGGAAACAAATTGCATCAAAGGGCCGAAGCTCCAGGCGGCCGGCGCCCCGAGAATGTGCAGCCCCGCCACGGAGGTTTCGAGGCCCGGCTTCAGACAAGGGTAACCATTACATCTGCGGATGGACTGCACGAGTTCCGGGGCCAGGAATTCGTACTTGGAAATGTCCACGCGGTATCCGGTTCCGAGAAGAATGTGATCCACGATTCGCTCGCTTCCGTCGTTGAGCCAGACTTTCACTCGCTGATCAACGGGAACAGCCGAGACCACGGAAACTCCGAGCCGGATGGGCACGTCACGGAGCCGCTCCACCAACCAGCGCGCGCCGGCGGGTCGAACGGATCGTGTCCTGAGCCTGTCTTGAAGTCCGCGCGGAAGGCGTCTGAGCAAGTCTGGACGTGCCATGAGCTGGCTGAGGCCGGCAGGTCCCACATCGGTGGGCGCGTAGAGGAGTTGCCTGGTAAATTTGCCCAATCCGTGGTGCAGCGTCCTCGAGAGAGTTCCTTGAAGCCAGTGGATTCGAGGCGAACGTGAAACGACTTCGACCTCGGCGCCGCCCTCGTGCAGTAAGGCGCCGGATTCGAGCGCGCTCTGCCCACCGCCGACGACCATCACCTGCTTGCCGGAAAACTTACGGAGATCACGGTGTTCCGAAGTGTGGCTGGCGAGCGACGATGGCAGAGCTTGAAATTCCGCGGGGCGGCGGGCGAACGAACCAATGCCGCAGGCCACAATCACGCGGCGAGAAACGAGCGCTTCGCCATCCGGCAAGGTAAGGCGGAAGCCCTTAGGGTGGGACTCGATGCGCTCAATCTTCCGTTGGTCGAGGTCGGGGACCGTCTGACGCTGGTACCAAAGCCCATACTGGATGAATCGATCAAGTGGTACCGGGGCGGAAAAGCGAGCACCGCTCGCTGCCTGGTAAGCTTCGAGCGTGAGCGCGCCGTCCGGACCGGCGATCTGCGTTGCGCTCCAATTCGAACGGAGAAGCATGCAGGCAGGCATATTGCGGCCCCAAAAGGACATGGGCTCGCCAAACACTCTGAGATCCAGGCCCTTGACAGCGCGTAGATGCGCGGCCGCAGATAAGCCGTAAGGGCCGGCACCGATAATCGCCACGTCGCACATTGTCATGCTGTTCTACTGTCAGGATTCCGGTGTTCGCTTTACTGGCGGTGTTGCGACGCTGCCTTCCACGTTTGCGAGTCTCCGCTAGTTAATTCGAAATATCATGGCGATGCTAGCATAGCCAGATACAGGGAGCAATCACTAAAGCGGGTTCTAGCAGTACTGAATTGAATTGAACAAAATTGAACACGGAGTGTAATTTATGCTTTCTTTACTAATTTGCACAATTGTTCTCCATTCCAGCCCCGAGTGAGTTTTTGTTTTCACTCCGATCGCTGCGACTCAAACCGCGGTGGCGTTCGGCGATAACCTTACCGCAATTTGTCCAGGTGCAAAAGCGTAGAGGTCTTATGTGGGCTTGGCCCCGGGATAATCGACCTACCGTGCCAGATTGCGCGCCCGAACGCCAATCGTATGGGATTCCGCGACGCTTCGGGCGTTATTGAATGGCGGTGGTGAAAACCACGTCAACCCAGTAGTTGCTCGCGTCCGAGGAACTGGCCGGAAATGTCTTGCCGCCTGCGTAGGAGCCGTTGGGGCCGTACTGGCCGTCGGGCGGCGCGTACAGCATCTGGTTGGTCAGGCCCGCAGTAGCGAAGTATCCCGCGTCATCGGCGTAGTACCCTTGGGGAGCCCAGTACGACACCACATAGGGGGTGTTGGCGGTGACCGCGACAGGGGTTGCCAAGTTGGCCTGCTGCCAGCCCGAGGCCGATTCGCCGGTGAACGTCACCGAGGCGAGCAGGGCGCCCGTGCTGCTCCAGAGATATCCAATATGCTGGCCGAGGTTGCTGGAACTCTTGTAGAACCGTAAGCCGGTGACGTAGCCGGCCACATTGGGGATGAAGGTCAGGCCGAGTTGCGCGGCCTGCGTTGTGGGCGCGGCAGGCGTGTTGGGAATGGCCTGCGGCGTCCACAGCGAGACCGGGGCGGCCGTGCCGATGGTGGAGGATGTATTGAAGACCATATCCACCCAGAAATTGGTAGCCGCCGCACCGGTGGTAGGGAATTGGCCGGAACCATACTGGTACACGCCATTGGGCCCGTTGGCGCCATCCGCCAATGCCACCAGAGGCGGCGAACTCAGGGCATTGGTGAACGAGCCACTATCGGCGGCGTAATTTCCGTTGGGGGCATTGTAGGAAATCACATAGGTAGTGTGTGGCTTGACTGCCACCGGCGAGGGGAAGTAAGCCGCCTGCCAGCCCGAGGGGGTCTCATCGGTGAAGGTGACGCCGGCCAGGAGCTTTCCTTTAGTATTCCAGAGACGACCCACATGGGTTCCGGTGTTATTCAGGGATTTGAAGAAGCGCACGCCGGTCACGTACCCGGACACGCTGGAAGTGAACTGCATGCCCAATTCGATGGCCTGATTATCGTTGGTATCGGGATTGGCCGGCTGGGCGGAGAGGGACAAAACGGAGCAGGGACAAATGGTCACGCTGAAGGACGCCGACTGGGATACGCCGTATAATGAGGCGGAGACGGCCACTGTGGATTGCCCACTGGGACTGCCTGTGGCGGCCGTGGCGGCAAAGGTTGCCGTAGAGGCAGAGGCTGGAATATCGACCGAAGGCGGTACGGTGAGGGCGGGGCTGTCGCTAGAGACCGCTACGGTGACACCGCCAGCAGGGGCGGGGCTGGTCAGGGTCAAGGTGCAGATACTGGAGGAGCCCGCGGTGAGGCTTGTGGGATCGCAGGACAGCGCGGAGGGGAGCGCCGGGCCGAGGTTCAGGGTGGTGGTGACGGAGCTATTCAAGCCGGCCGTATTCATACTGGCGGTAATGGTAACGCTTTGGCTCGCCGTAACGGCGCCAGCGGTAGCCGTGAAAGTGGCGGACGCGGTCCCGGCGGCCACCGACAAAGACGTGGGGATAGTCAGTAGAGAGCTGTTCACATTCAGTTGCACTTTTCTGAGCGCATAGATCTTGCGGCTCAGAGTGACCGTACAGGCAGCGGAACTGCCGGAGGCCAATGATGTGGGATTGCAACTTAAGGAAGACACGGCCGGCGTAGGCAATAAGAACAAAGAAGTAGTTTGAGAAGCCCCATCCAATGTGGCAGTGAGTGTAACAGTCAGTATTGTAATCGTAGTGCCGGCGGCCGCGGTAAAGGTAGCGGAACTGGCCCCGGCCGGTACGGTCACGGTTGCGGGGATGGTAATCAGAGAGTTAGTACTTGATAGCGCGACGGAGGTGCGGGCAGATGCGGCTTGGTTCAAGGTCACTTTGCAGGTCCCGGAGGCGCTTGGGGCCACAACCTCCGGACTGCAGCGTAACGATGTCAAACTGGGCGGTACGGTGGTGGCGATCGTCCCGCCGGAACCTGTGGTTTGGATCGCACTGCCGGATGCCGAGGTGCTCAGAGCATTGGTGACGTTGATAGTGGTCGAGGACGTCGCAGCCGATAGCGTCACCGTGAGGACCGCAACGACGCCGTTTTGGATGACATTCGCGTTTAGCCCGCTGGAGCTTAGCCCCGTCAGGAAGCACATGTAAGAGCCTGAGCCTCCCGCGCACAGAAGAGACTTGCCGGCGGCCCTTGCGGCTGCACCGGCGGTGGCGGAAATTTGAACAATGGCGGACGCTGAATAGGAAAAAGTCCATTGGACGCCGGCCGGCTGGCTGCCGGACGGAGAACTGAGCGATAGATTGAGCGAAACGGCGCCTCCAGGAAGCGCAACACGCGACGACAAAGCCAGAGCGTTCGTTTGACAGAAGGCTGTAGTGCCCGACATGAAAAATGCCATCATGCAGGTTACACGTCTCAGGCTTAGGTAGCGCATGTGGCTAAATGATAACTTCCCGCTTCTCCTGGCTCAACGTTGATTTTAGTTAGATTTTGCTTGCTCGTTTTATGGCAAATTATCTTACGCGATAACTCAATGTAAGTTGACGTGTCGACAGAACAGACACACAAAATTCATCTTACAGACATACGAACTGTGAACATAGCCGTACCGGCGCAAAACCTAAGCCGACAGATCTTTCAGAAGTTCGGGCCTCGAAACGCCGCTGCCTGTCGACCAGGATGGGAATTCGACGCCAAACCCTCGTGCGGCGAGCGCAGCGCCAACTCGGTCCGGTTGGTCACAGCCAGTTTTCGGAAGATGCGATGAAGATATTCCTTTACCGTCCCCTCAGTAAGGCACAAGTCATAGGCAATCTCTTTGTTGGTTTTTGCCTGGCAGATCAGCGCCACGATCTGCTGCTCGCGGAACGAGAGTCGGGCCTGTTTGGGTGACTCGGGGACCGCGATTGTGCGTTTGCGGCAAGCTGTGCAACTGTACTCTCGTCCGAAGGTGCAAAAGCGCCCTCCACAGCGGGAGCAACTTCGCGTTGGCGGCGGTGGCAAATGTGCGACGTATGTTGTCATTGGTCGTTCTCCGCTTCAGTTTCTGTAGTTCTATCGGGAACAGGGCATGGTCCTAGACAGTTTCATCTAACTGGAATGGCCTGCGGAAATTGCTGATCCGCGAAACACTGGCAACCGGAATGCCAACTTGGCCCGTCGACCAAATATTTGCATTGTCAGCTATTTGCGATGGCTCAGTCGACACACAACAATGGCGATTCCGGGTAGATTTTACACTTATCTTGGCAAAAGGACACCCACCCCGTAGAGGTGTATACGCATCTTTTGGGCGGTGGGCGATCCCATTTGGGGGGACTGCTTCGGAGTGCCGGCGAATTGGGCGCTTTCCTGAAGATTAGACCCCCAAAAGGGTGTAAGAAATTCGCATCGGCATCAGGTAAAACTGAAGGTTTTACCTGGTTAGAATGGGCTAAGATCCGATTGCCACATTACAGATTTGTTGCAGGGCTCCGGGCACCGTTCAAGTTACTCAAATTAAGCCGCAGATCCGGCAGATCTGGCGGTTGTCCGCGGTTTCCCTAACCAAAAGCAACTTGTGACGGCTATCAAAAGCAGGTACTTTGAAAGCAAACTGAATGCTACGCTCAGTGCTGAAGAGACGCAAACAAATGCCGCAGCGTAATATACTTCGGCGCGGCGCACCGTCTTCAATTGGCGGCGGCGGTTTTTCTGGCAGGATCGTCCTACTGCTGGCGGGGCTGCTCGTCTGGTCTGGTTCGGCATGGGCGCAGATCAGTCTGGTCAATGTAACGAGCTGCGGCCCAACGGCCTTCCCAGGAAGTTGTACGATTCCAGCTACCGGCGGCGGACACTTGATCGTGGTGGGATGGCAAATCGGGGGCGGCGCCAACACTTCAACTACGATCACCGGTATGACCGACAATGCCGGCAATGTCTATCTGGAAGCCGGCGCCGCTCGATCAATCGATACTGCAGCGGGCTCTGTCGTTGATTTGTGGTACGCCCAAAATAGTGCGGCTGGCGCTACCTCAGTGAGCATTACGCCCGGTTCTAGTGTCACAAATGGTGGCGCGGCGATCTGGGAATTCTCAGGAGTGGCTCTCGGAGCGGCCCTCGACCAGACCGCGGTTTTGAACAGTCAAGCAAGTACCGCGATCCCTTCCGGCGCCGCCGTCACGACGAAAACAGCCGGCGAACTAGTGGTTTCGCTCGCCGCGGTTGCCGGTAATGTGACCGGAATCTATGCAGGCAATCCCTTCACAAACGACTCCGGTCTCAAAGGAAATGGTTGGGCACACCTCGTCACCTCGTCCACCGGAACTTACTCCCCGCAGTGGAATGAGAGCCCCGCAGGCACATATGCAAGCAGCACGGCTTCCTTCCTGGCGGCCGGCTCGTATAGTGCATGTGACCTCAACCAGGACGGAACGGTCAATATTCTGGACGTGCAGTTGGCAACCGACGATGCTCTCGCACCTACGAACTGCGCCGCGCCGTTCGGACAGTGCAACCTTGAATTTGTGCAAGCTGTGCTGGCCGACGCTATGGGAGGAGCATGCATCCTTCCGGTACTCGGTGCGGCCCCTTCAACTATTAGCTTCGGCAACGTTGCCGCTGGCAGCAGTAGCACGCAGACCGCGACGCTGACCGCAACCGGGACGTCCAGCACCACGATTTCCCAGGCGACCGTTTCCGGCACCGGGTTCAGCATCAGCGGGCTGTCTCTCCCGGTGACCCTGGCAGTTGGGCAGAATGAGAGTTTCAGCGTGACATATGCCCCGGTGACAACGGGGAGCGCGAGCGGCAGCATTACCTTTACAAGCAACGCACTCGACACACCGGTTGTTGAAAACTTATCGGGAACTGGTCTGGCGGTCCTCAGTGTTGCCCCGTCCAACATTAGCCTTGGCAACGTCACGGTGGGCAATAGCAGTAGCCAAGCCGCAACACTGACGTCCACCGGGACAGTCACAATTTCGCAGGCGACCGTCTCGGGCGCGGGGTTCAGCATCAGCGGGCCATCGCTGCCTTTGACCTTGCCGGCGGAACAGACTGCCAATTTCACTGTGATATTTACGCCTCTGGCGGCGGGGAGCGTGAGCGGCAATGTCGCTTTTGTAAGCAACGCACTTGTCACACCAGTCAACCTGCCGCTATCGGGAACTGGAGTCACTGGAGGTTCATCCCACAGCGTATCGTTGAGTTGGACTCCCAGCACGACTTCTGATGTGGCCAGCTACAACATTTACCGGATCACGTCATCGAGCACCACCGCGCCGGCCACGCCGTATCCGAGTTTGGCTTCAGTATCGGCGACCACGTGCAGTGTCATATCATGTACGTACACGGACACTGCCGTCGCAGCCGGCACCAGCTATTGGTACTATGCCGCAGCCGTGGACACTTCAAACAACGTGAGCGCGCCTTCGAATATTGTGCAGGCGGTGGTCCCCAGCCCGTAGCCCGCCATTCGTGAGCTAGCAACAATCTCCTATCTAGAGCGGGCAGTTCATTCCGAGCACTCTCCTTATTATCTAAACCCAATTCGGATGTAAAGGGGTTTTGAGATTAAATTCTAGCCCATCAAATCGGGTTAAGATAAGACCGTCCCCGCGCGGGTGCGACGGGAACGGAACGAAATATTCATGAGACCTCTCCTGCTAGGTATCCTCTGCATTGCTGTCCTGTCCGGCATTCTGGTGGCCGGACTCTGGCCCTTCCATACTCCAAGAAATGGAGTGACTTGGTCGAAGGACCGCAACGGTCTCCGCTTTGGCGATTACGGTACCGTTAGGAGCACTGGCGCTTTGGAACGGGCCGCGTCAGGGGACTCGCGATCCTGCAGCATCGAGTTGTGGCTGCGGCCGGCTAATACTCATGGTGGTACCATCCTGACGATCTATGGCGCAGACAACCGCATTCCGCTCTCTCTGCACCAATCTCTCACCGACCTCATGCTGCAATCTGGGAAGTTGGGTTCGTCAGGACGGGCAAGCCGGCAAAAAATCTACTTCAACGATGTTTTTCGCCCTGGGCAACCCATGTTTGTGACCATCACCTCAGGACTGCGAGGCACATCGGCGTACATAAACGGCACCCTGCTCAGCGTTGCTCGAGGATTCCGGCTTGCGGCTCGCGCCTGCACCGGCCAGCTGATTGTAGGGGATTTTCTTCGGCAGCAAGACACTTGGTCCGGGCAGGTAGAGGGGCTGGCGATCTATGTGAGCGAGCTTGACGCGCCTACGATTTTCCGGCACTACGATACGTGGACGAAGAACGGGCGGCCTGAAATTGCCGAGCGAGATCGCTCTACCGCGCTCTATTTGTTCGACGAGCGAGGTGGCGACATAGTCCGTAACCACGCTGGCCCAGGCGTCGATCTGCTCATTCCGGCCGCCTACACGGTTGTGGATAAGATCTTTCTGGAGCCCTTCTGGGACGAATTCCGCCCGTCCTGGAGCTATTGCGAGAATATTATCAAGAACATCGCGGGATTCGCCCCCCTAGGCTTCTGTTTCTGCGCCTATTTCGCGCTTGTATGCAAAGCCAAGCGGGCAGGACTCGTTACCGTCACTTTTGGGTTCGCTGTCAGCCTCACCATTGAAGTGCTCCAGGGGTTCCTTCCGACCCGAGACTCCGGCACCACGGACTTGTTCACCAACACGCTCGGAACCTGGATTGGCGTTATGTTGTACTACTCGGCAAGAAAGCGGTGGAATCTGCAAACGAGTATCAAACAGGTACGGATGCCCCAAACGGCCGGTCGCCCGGTGGAGCCGAGGGCATAAAGACTCCACAGCCTTGCCATCGCCTGCAAGAGAGTACTAGAACCGAAGTTTCGCAGGGGTGGATACCTTCACCCCGGCCACAGAGGTCCTCTCCGGCATCGCAGTTATACAAAGGTAAGACGTCGAGGGAGCGTTGGTTATCGCCAAAACGCCGCCCGGCGCGGATTTGGCTAATCAGATAGCATAAGTAGCGTGGAAATCAGGTGAATCGAGTACGTCTTCGGTATTCGAAGCGTCACTTGCAGGAGCGATGGGACTCGGTGCGGTACTTATAGAACTATCGCATTTATTGACAAGTTATTTTTTGGTTGACTTATATTCGCGATGCGTCAATTCGCCTCCTGGCGCGCACCCGGGTGGGCGCATATCCAGCAATAAATTAGCGGAATGTGCCTTGGGTGTTTTGGCGTCTGGCTTCCAAAGTTTGCACCATTTAGGCGTTGAACGGCAACCACAAGACATCGGGTATTTCCCTTCAGTTAATAAACGGAGGCTGTGTGATGCTGACAGAATTGTTACGATCGCGATCTCTAGACAGGACGTACAGTACGGGGCGTTTGCATTGAAGAAATAGGCTGTGGCGATTATTAGTCTCAATAGTACGCAAAAAAATAAGGATTGAGGGTTGACAAATATTCCCGTTGGTAATACAAATGAAAAAAGCCGCTTTGTAAGCGAACGTACAGCGCCACGAGACCCTAACAGGGCGGTAGCTCATCCACTTGGTCCACTCGGGCGCGAAACTGGAGCAAAAACGTGTACGATGGACAGAACTCCTGCGCTGCCGAATGGTTCGCTGTACAAACCAAGCCGAAGCACGAAAAGTCCGTATCTCGCCTTTTAGAAGGCAAAGGATACGAACAACTTCTTCCGCTATATCAAAGTTGGCACCGGTCCTCCGGCCGCCTTAAGGGTGTGCTTTTGCCTTTATTCAAAGGTTACACTTTTTGCCACTTTGATCCACTCCGCCGGCTTCCGATCCTGATGACGCCAGGCGTCTCCAGTATCATCGGTAGAGGAAGGGAGCCGGAGCCGATTCCAGCCGAGGAAATCGCGCGAATTCAAGCGACATGCACATCGGGCCTGCAAATCACACGATGGCCTTACCTTGAGTGCGGCGATCTGGTGCGCGTCGAGTGTGGTCCACTCCAGGGAGTTGAAGGTATTTTTGTACACGACAAGAATACTTTTCGTCTCGTTGTTTCAGTTCAGATCCTCAGGCGCTCGGTCGCCGTGGAAGTAGACCGGAACTGGGTACGGCCGATCGGGATGCGGTCAGCGGCGTGAAAATGCGGACCCTGGTCCGCGTGTCCGTCGTCCAATAAAAGACAAAACTGGAATCGCGGCCTATTCACCTGCTTCTGCGACGACGTTACCTCTGTTTCCAACAAACGAACTTGTCGCGCACGCCCACAAAGCACCGCTGGCAACTACTAACATACTCAGAAAGGTGACTGACGCTTGTGAGGAAGATACTGCGCACGTCTGAGCCCCGAGTCGGCTTAAACGGTCAGGCCCGCCCGGAGAACTCTCCGGGTTCGGAAATGCTAGCCGAAGAGCGTTTTGTCAAACAGCTCGCTCTAGAGCGGAAGCGGGCAGAACGTTCTGGCCGCAGTTTTGTATTGATGCTTCTCGACCCTAGCAGGCTGCTTCGAGAAGAGTCGAGAGAGGAAGCCATTGGGCGGATTGTCTCGGCACTAGCACAATCCATTCGGGAAACTGACATCAGGGGTTGGTACGCAGAATCTGTAATAGGGGTTATTTTCACCGAGATTGGCACGGCGGATGAACACCCGTGGCGCAGGCCCTCTTGAGCAAGGTAACCGCTGCCCTGTGCCGTACGTTGACAATCGAGGACATGAACGAGATCAGCCTTTCCTTCCAGATCTATCCGGAGGATTGGGACGGCGAAGGGCCCGGGACTCCATCCGGCTCACGCCTGTATCCGGACCTTTTGCGGCACATGGAACGGAGGAAGGTATCGTACATACTGAAAAGGTCGATAGATGTCGTTGGCAGTTTGGCAGCCCTGGTGGTGTCATCGCCATTGTTTTTAATAATCGCCATTGCGATCAAGCTCACGTCGAGAGGGACCGGTGTTCTTTCAGCAGGCGAGGCTGGGGCAGTATGGCAAGAAGTTTACCTTCTTCAAGTTTAGGTCGATGTACTTTGAGACCGATCACACAATCCACGAACAATATGTGAACGAACTCATCGCCGGAACGCTTGGCCGTCAAGGAACAAAACGGCCGCAAGGCCGTGTACAAAATGACGAACGATCCGCGGGTCACGCCCGTTGGCAAGTTCCTGCGCCGCACGAGCCTGGACGAATTTCCGCAATTCTTTAACGTACTGCGGGGAGAAATGTCGCTCGTGGGACCACGCCCACCTCTTCCTTACGAGTTCGAGCGATACGTCGTATGGCATAAGCGACGTTTGTTGGCCGTTAAACCGGGAATCACCGGATTATGGCAAGTCGAGGGACGCAGTAAAGTGCCGTTCGACGAAATGGTTCGCATGGACCTGGAATATGCCAAGAAGTGGTCGATCTGGATGGATATCAAAATTCTGTTTAGAACCCCGCTGGCGTTGTTGAATTCTGACGGCGCCTATTGATCGAAAAGTCCCATTCGAGGTTTTCTGGCGTGAGAAATACATTATGATTCGCGTTGGTCTCATCGGTTATGGCTATTGGGGACCCCCCGTAGCTCGCAATTTTCACAATGTGGACGATTGTGAACTCGCCATGATATCTGATCGGCGCCCGGACGCACTGCGGCGCGCTAAACAAGCGTTCCCAAATGTCCAGGTCACAGTCGGATGCTTCCGAGGTCATCACGTCGCCCAACGTGGATGCGGTGGCCGTGGTCACCCCGTTTGGACGCATTTCGAACTGGCCAAGGCGGCGCTCGAAAACGGCAAGCACGTCTTCGTCGAAAAGCCCTTCACCTCAACGGCTGCGCAGGCCAAGGAACTGATCGATCTGGCGGACCGGAAGCATCTGCAGATCATGGTCGACCACACCTTCCTGTTTACCGGTGCGGTCAAGAAAATCCGGCAACTGATTCAGGATGGGACGCTTGGCTCGCTCTATTACTATGACTCGATGCGAGTGAATCTGGGACTGTTCCAGCACGACGTCAATGTCATCTGGGACCTGGCGCCGCACGACCTGTCGATCATCGACCATCTGATCGAGCACAAGCCAGAGTACGTGACCGCTACGGGCCAATCGCATTTGAACGGGCATTGAGAACCTCGCGTACATCACGATCTATTTTGCAGAATCAGATGATCGCGCACATCAATGTGAACTGGCTTTCGCCGGTCAAAGTGCGAACCACACTTATTGGCGGCGAGAAGAAGATGCTGGTGTGGAACGATCTGGACGCGGACGAAAAGATCAAGGTGTACGACAAGGGCGTCGACATCACGAAGCGGGAAGGCGTTTACGATTTGCTGGTGAGCTATCGCTCGGGCGACATGTGGGCGCCGCAGCTTGGAGCAGACCGAGGCCTTGGCGGCGGAGACTCGCTACTTTGTGGAGTGTATCTCGAAGAATCAGCGGCCGTTCAACGACGGGCTAGCCGGCCTGCGAGTAGTGGAGATCCTGGAAGCGGCCGACAAGTCTCTGAAAGAGCGCGGCAAGCCGGTATCAGCTATGAGCAGCCTACCTGTGCATCGCTCCCGACGTGAAGCTGGGCAAGGACGTCAAGCTTTCGAAGTTCATCAACCTGTACGGCTGCGAAATCGGAGACGAGACAAAGATCGGGGCGTTCGTCGAGATTCAAAAGAACGCGAAGGTCGGTAAGACGATGCAAGATTTCGAGCCACACTTTTGTCTGCGAAGGTGTCACCATCGAGGACGAGGTGTTCATCGGGCACGGCGTGACTTTCATCAACGACAGCTATCCGAGAGCCACGACGGACGGGCAGTTGCAGACCGAAGCCGGACTGGCACGTGGAAACTACTTTGATCAAGAAGGGCGCGTCGATTGGGTCGGGCGCCACCATTCTGTCGAAGGTCACCGTTGGCGAGAACGCGATCGTGGGCGCCGGGAGTGTGGTGACCGAGGGACGTTCCCGCCAACGCGATAGTCGCAGGAAATCCGGCCCGCCAGTTGAGGATCCGTGGCGGTGACGGCATGCGAGACAGCAAAATGAATACAACGAATCGAATTCCATTTCTGGACCTCGTCGCTCCTCACGAGGAGCTGAAGGAGGAGCTATGTGCCGTTTTCGAGAGTGCCCTGAAAACCGGCGGGTTCATCGGCGGCCCGATGGTGGAGGAGTTTGAGCAGGACTTCGCCGGCTTTCTGCGATTCCCGCCATTGCGTTGGCGTGGGGAGCGGCACGGATGCGCTGCGATTCGCTTTGATCGCGGCGGGGATTAATCCCGGCGAAATCGTCATCACGGTTCCAAACACTTTCATTGCCACGGCGGAGGCGATAACCCAGGCCGGGGCGCGCCCTGCCTTTGTCGACATCGATGAACGCACCTACAACATGGACCCGGAAAAGCTCCGCGAGTACCTGGAGGTGGAGTGCACGATGGATGACCGCGGCCGGCCGATCGATAGAGCCACCGGGGAGACGCGTGGCGGCTGTCGTGCCGGTGCACCTGTACGGGCAGATGTGCGACATGGATGCGATTCTGGAACTGGCCGGGCTCTACAACCTGACGGTGATCGAAGATGCCTGCCAGGCGCACGGTGCGGAATACTTTTCCGCGAAAGAGAATCGCTGGCGGAAAGCAGGGTCCATGGGACGGGCTGCCGCGTTCAGCTTCTATCCCGGAAAGAACCTGGGCGCCTGCGGCGAAGCCGGCGCCGTGACAACCGACGATGCGGAACTGGCGCAAAGAATCCGCATGCTGCGCGACCACGGCCAGGCCCGGAAGTATTATCACGACATTGAAGGGTACAACGGCAGGCTGGATGCCATTCAGGCCGGGATCCTGCGGGTCAAACTCGGGCGTCTGGATGCCTGGAATGAAAGCCGGCGCGAGGTGGCGGACCGTTACCGGGAACTGTTGGCGGAAGCGAATGCAGCGAACTGGTACCCTACGAGCCGGACTGGGCAAAGAGCGTTTATCACCTGTACGTAACGCGGGTTCCTGAGCGCGCGAGCGTCATTCAACAGTTAGCGGAGGCGAACATCGGCACAGGCATTCATTATCCGGTGCCTTTACATCTGCAGAAGGCTTATGAGTATCTCGGGTACAAAGCCGGGGACTTCCCGGTTAGTGAGATGGTTGCGCCGGAAATCCTGTCGCTGCCTATGTTTCCGCAGTTGACGGCCGAGCAGCAGGTTCAAGTCGTCAAAACGCTTCCGGACTTCCTGACCACAATTGTCCAAGCGGAGCACAAGTTCAAGTACGCGGAAGTCGCGAACTGAGCAATCCTAACGGCGCACCTTGAGAGACCGAGCGAAGCCCCCCATCTCTACACCTATGAACACGCTTGTGACCGGCGCCGCAGGTTTTATTGGCAGCAATCTGGTTGACCGCCTCCTTACGGCCGGACATCACGTTATAGGCGTGGACAATTTCTCGACCGGCCAGGGTCACTTTCTTCACCAAGCGCTCGCACATCCCAACTTTCGTCTCGAAACCGGGGACATTCTGAACAAAGAGCTTCCTGATATCATGCATGCGCGATGTGGAATTGGTTTTGCACCTGGCAGCGAACGCCGACGTCCGATTTGGCGTGGATCACCCTACCAGGGACTTCCAACAGAACGGCCAGGGAACCTTGAACGTGCTAGAGGCGATGCGGATATGCAAAGTTCCAACCATCGCATTTGCCTCCACCGGTTCCGTGTATGGCGACGCCTCGGTAATACCCACTCCAGAAAACCATCCCTTTCCGGTTCAGACTTCGCTTTACGGCGCCTCAAAAGTGGCGGCAGAGAGCCTGATCCAAGCCTACTCCGAGGGATTCGGGATTCGTGCGTACATCTTTCGCTTCGTATCAATCTTAGGGGAACGCTATACGCACGGACATGTAATTGATTTTCATCGGCAACTAGTCGATCACCCCGGGTCCCTGCATGTGTTGGGTGACGGAACGCAGAGGAAGTCGTATCTCTATGTTCACGATTGCGTCGAAGCGATCCTAGCAGCGCTGGACCAAGGTCTAGAACAGGTAAACATCTTCAATCTCGGCACCGGCGAATACTGCACGGTGAACGATTCGATCCGCTGGATCTGCGAAAGACTCCAATGCACGCCCAAGGTGCAATACAGTGGTGGCTCGCGTGGGTGGATTGGCGACAGTCCGTTTATTTTCCTTGACAGCGCCCGGATCCGAGCGTTGGGCTGGCGCCCGCATCTGACCATTCAGGAATCTGTACTAAAGACGCTTCGATACCTTTGTCACAATAGGCATCAAACCGAGCCAGCCATGGCGTCGTTCTGAAAAACGGACGAAGCCCTGACAACACTGACATTTATACGCTACGCCGGGCAACTCCTAAGGATCGCGGGTTAGATTGGGAAGCGGTCGCATGAAGGCACTCGTGGCCATTGCCACCTACGGTAACCGTAACGATAATTATCTCCGGCGTCTCGTGGACGAATACCGGTCGATGTCCTTTGATGTCGATCTGGTCGTTCTATCGAACATTCCCAAACATGTCGGTGAAGGTGTCGAGGTTATCGTGGTTCCGCGGCGCCCCTGGTCGCACCGTGGAACGTCTAACGAAAGACGAACCCTAAGGACGTTGCGGCAGGAATATCGAGACTGGGTTCGGCAGATGGATTTGTTTTTTGCTCACACTCAGGTCTTTGCAAACCGGTTGAATAATTACGATCTCTTTCTGTATTCCGAAGATGACACGCTTGTAACCGAGAGAAATTTACTAGCGTTCTTGGCGGCTGCAGCGGTGCTGCCAGCCAACGAGATTCCCGGCTTCCTCCGTTTTGAGCGAAGTCCGGATGGAAGCTCGAATTACCCTGAGATCCATGGACACTTTCACTGGGAACTGTCGAGCGTTCGTCAGCGCGGGGGATATACATTTGCATCTTTCACGAATGAACACGCCGCGTGTTATGTAGTCACACGGGAGCAACTTCGCCAGGCGATTGATTCCGGAGGCTTTCTCGTCGAGCCACACCGTGGCAGGTACGACATGGGTTGCACAGCCGCGACTGACATATACACGCAGTGCGGATTCCAGAAGCTGATTTGTGTGTCGAGGCTTGATGAGTTTTTGATTCATCACCTGCCAAATAAGTATGTTGGCACGGAGTTCGGTGTAGATGATGCAGAGCTGCGTAGGCAGGTAGAGCGTCTGTCTCGGATCGGCACGGATGGGGATCAGCACGTGCAGCTTTTCGAAACCGAAACCAAATTGCCGGACCGGTCGTTTTCTAAGGGGTATTACGAAGCGGTTCGGCCGGAATTAATGTCGGAGTTGCCGGGCGGCGCTCTCACGGTACTCTCGGTTGGCAGCGGTTCAGGCGCCGCCGAAGTCTGGATGGCCAACAAGGGATTGCAAGTTTCCGCCATGCCCCTGGATGCTGTTGTTTCGCGTGGCGCGGAGGCGGATGGCGTCGAGATAATCGGCGGCGATTTCGAAGAAGCCTTTAGGAAGCTGGAAGGCAGACAGTTTGACTGTTTGTTCTTATCGAACGTGTTGCATCTGGTTCCCGACCCAGTTGCCTTGTTGTCTTTGTTCGGTTCGTTATTGCCGCCGGGGGGCACCGCGATCGCGGCGGTGGCGAATACGAGCCGTCTTGAGTTGAGCTGGTCCGCGGTAAGGGGCGGGCGCATTGTCGCTCGCGAGATGTACCGATCCGGCGGAGTGCAGCACACGTCTCGTGAAACCGTGCGCAATTGGTTTGAGTCCGCCGGATTTCATGTGCAGAGGATGAAACAGATTCTTGGGCCTCAGGCTGAGAAGATCGGGCGCTTGACGAAAGGCATACTGGACTCCTGGCTGGCGTATGAGTTTGTCATCGCCGGCAGAAAGGCGTTCGAAGAAACGGTGGAGTGCGAAACCAAGCAGCTTCCCCTAGCGGGCCGTTAATCATGAACTTCGTCATCATGAGGAACCGGACCGCAAGGGCCGGGCTCCGTTACAAGTCGTCGAAAGCATATATCAAACGGTATTTTAGACAATGATCATTACGCGAAGCCCGCTTCGTCTTCCCCTTGGTGGTGGGGGCACAGACTTGCCTTCGTACTATCGCCGATTTGGTGGCTTCCTTATTTCCGCAGCTATCGATAAATATGTGTACATAACCCTGCACCAGACGTTCGCCCGCGAATTGATTATCAAGTATTCGCAGCTCGAACGGGTGGAATCGGTTGATGAGGTTCAGCATCCGATTATCAGGGAAGCGCTCCGTCTGGTTGGCCTGGAACGTCCGAAATCTAGAAATCACAAGCATGGCGGACATTCCTGCAGGAACCGGCCTGGGCTCCTCGGGCAGTTTCACTGCCGCATTGCTAAAGGCCTTACATGCCTACTGCAAAAATCTAGTTCACCCATCCGATTTAGCGGCCCAAGCCTGCGAAATCGAATTGGACCGGCTAGGCGAACCAATCGGCAAGCAGGATCAATACATCTCAGCGTACGGCGGTGTTACGTGCTTTCGGTTTGAGTCCGACGACCGGGTCGAAGCGTGGCCGCTCCGACTCTCTTCGGAGACGCTTCTAAATCTGGAGGACAACCTGATCTTGATGTTTACCGGTTATTCACGGTCTGCTTCAGCGATCCTAAGAGAACAGGACTCGCGGAGTCAGCAAGATGACGCTGAAATGCTGGAGAATCTGCATTTCGTGAAAGATCTCGGCCTGTGCAGCAAGCGAGTCCTCGAAGCGGGCTGCTTGGAGAAATTTGCCGAGTTGATGAAGGCACATTGGGAATATAAGAAAAAGCGCTCCAACGCAATGAGCAATCCGCAGATCGACGAGTGGTATGAACTCGCCTGCAAGAATGGCGCCCTGGGGGGAAAGCTTATTGGAGCCGGGGGGGAGGTTTCTTGCTTTTCTATTGCGATGACAAAAGGCGGTGCCGTCACGCACTGACAACGGCCGGAATGCGAGAAGTTCGGTTTAATTTCGATTTTGAGGGCACCAGGATCGTTACGCAATGAGTTTGCCGGTAGCCCTCCTCTGCGGCGGACTTGGCACCCGTCTTTATCCTCGCACAGCACACACCCAAGGTTGTTTCGCGCCACAGCCTTTGAGAGACTTCTACGAGATCGGTTCGTTTGGGGGGATCGAGGACCTCACTGCATTTCTGGCGTTGAAGGAGAGACGATGACTTTCACCCAACAGTTTCTCAAGGAGGCCAGCACGATTGTTGGCCTTCTGGACCAGGGCTCGATCGAGCGGGTCGTCGCCGTGCTTGCGGAAACCAGAGAACGTGGCGGGCGGCTGTTCATATTGGGTGTCGGAGGGAGCGCGGCGAATGCGTCACATGCGGTGAACGACTTTCGTAAGATCGCGGCTATGGAGTGCTATGCTCCGACCGATAACGTTTCTGAACTTACCGCGCGTACTAATGATGAAGGGTGGGCCAGTGTCTTTGCAGAATGGTTGAAAGGCAGTCGCCTCCGGTCCGCCGATGCTCTTCTTGTGTTCTCAGTGGGTGGCGGCAACTTGGAAAAACAAGTCAGTACAAATCTGGTGGCCGCCCTCGACTACGCCCGGAAATGCGGCGCGAAGATTACCGGGATCGTCGGACGGGACGGTGGTTACACGGCCCGTGTAGCCGACGCCTGTGTGATTGTTCCCACTATCAATCCCGTGCACGTGACACCTCACTCCGAAGCATTCCAGGCGGTCGTGTGGCATCTCTTGGTCTCCCATCCGGCTCTTAAAGCCGCCGAGACGAAGTGGGAGTCGGTGAAGTGCTGACTGCGCGACATCGAAGCGGGGCATTGTGCTCAATGCAAGACCGTCGACAATGGTACGCCGAAAATGGGCCTGAACAGCCTGCCGCTTTTGAAACCAATTCGTTACGAAACGCAGTGGATTGGATCCTGGCCTCTGCAAACAAGCGAAGGGAAGTATGAAATCGATCAAAGACTTAACCATCCAGATATTCGCCGATGGCGCAGACAAGCGCACCATGTTGGAACTGCTGCGGAATCCACTGATTCGGGGTTTCACGACGAATCCCACTTTGATGCGCAAAGCCGGCATTTCGGACTACGCCGCATTTGCACACGACATTTTGAACGAGATTCGGGAGCGCCCGATTTCGTTCGAGGTGTTCGCCGATGAGTTTCCGGAAATGGAGCGCCAAGCCGAGACGATCGCGTCTTGGGGGGACAACGTCTTTGTCAAGGTGCCGGTAACCAATACGCGGGGCGAACCGGCGCTCGATTTGATTTGCCGCCTTAGCCGCCGCGGGATCAAACTGAACGTCACGGCTCTGCTTGCGCTGGATCAGGTTCGAGATGTCTGCAGCGCTCTCCGAAAAGATGTGCCGGCCTATGTGTCGGTGTTCGCCGGCCGGATCGCCGACACGGGCCGGGATCCGTGCCGTTGATGGCTGCCGCGCTCGAATATGTGAGCGCTCTGGAACGTGCCGAGTTAATCTGGGCTAGCCCCAGGGAGTTGCTGAATGTCTTCCAGGCCGATGCCATTGGATGTCACGTGATTACAGTAACAGAGGACATTCTACGCAAACTGTCGTTGGTTGGCAAAGACCTGCATGAATACTCTCTTGACACTGTTTCCATGTTTTATAAGGATGCCGTGGCATCGGGGTATCAGTTCTGCGCCGCCGTGTGCGCTTAAAAGCATCAGTAGCTCTATGAGGAGACCGGATGAGTATCGGAGCTGAGCGTATTCGGGTGCTCCATAGCTTTCCCCATAAGTTGGGGGGAGCGAGGCTTTCTGATGGTGCGTGGCATCAGGTGAATGCTCTTGCTGCGGCGGGGGCCGACCTCCTGGCGTTTCCCGGTGTTGTGCACACTCCGGTCGATGCGAGTGTGAAGGTCCGTCCAACCCTTGCCAAGGGAAGGTTTCGCATCCCATATAGAGTCCTCGGCAAAATGCGCGCGCTCGGCCTCCATGACCATATTGTGGCGCGTAGGCTCAAGAAGTTGGTGGGCAAGATCGATGTCATCCACACCTATGCGGCTGGGTCACTCGAAACGCTAAGAACGGCTCGAAGCACTCGGGATTCCGACTGTCCTCAGAGAACCAACGCGCACACACGCTTCGCGTTCGAGGTGGTAGGGCAGGAATTCGAGCGTCTGGGCGTGACATTGCCACCCACGGACGAGTATTACCATCGGGCCGACCTGCTTGCCAAAGAGGAAGCGGAGTATCAGGCGGCCGATTACCTGTTATGCCCGTCCGATTTCGTGGTTAAGACGTTCACCGACCGCGGTTTCCCGCGCGGAAAGCTGATGCGGTTCATCAATGGAGTCGATGAGAAGGTCTTTTACGCAAGCTCCGAGCCACGAGATTCCGGCCGCGAATTCACGATGTTGTTTGTGGGCGTCTGCGCTGTGCGAAAGGGCGTGCATTTCGCGCTCGAGGCGTGGCTGAATTCGCCGGCTTCGCGACACGGCAAGTTCCTGATTGCCGGCGACGTTTTGCCGGACTACCTGGAAAAACTGGCCGCCTGGTTGTCCATCCCAGCGTAAGCGTATTGGGGCACGTTGAGGATGTTCCCGGGTTAATGCGTAGATCGGACGTGTTGGTCCTTCCAAGCATTGAAGAGGGATTTGGCCGAGTGATCACGGAAGCGATGGCCAGCGGATGTGTTCCCCTGGCGTCGGACGCTTGCACCGATTTCTGCCGCCATATGGAAACCGGGCTCAGGCATCGCGTGGGCGATGTTCAGGCGCTGGAGCAACATATCACCAGGCTCTACGAGGACCGCGCGCTGTTGGCGCAATTACGCTCGGGCGGTCTCGCCCTTGTTCCGCAAATGACTTGGACTGCCGGCGGTGTTAGACTTCTTGGAGTGTATCGGCAGGCAATTGCGGAATTTAGGGGCAAGACGTATCGCAACGGAGAAGTTCCAGGCGGTACTACGCGACTTCAAGATACTGTGGCCGCGATGTAAGTGCTGCCCATGCGGGGACAGCAAGTAGGCCGGTGCACGCATCTCAGGCCTGTGGCTCATTACAAGATGTCCGGATTTCGTGCCGATCGATTTGCCACCTTGTTCGTATTTTACCCACTCCAGCGGATCCGTCCACGGAAGCCGCGGATCCCAATATTGATGTATCACAGTGTTTCAGAAAAAGAGCGGTGTACCCGGCATCCATACTTTCGAACCGCGACTGATCCGCGAGTTTTTCAGGAGCAGTTGAAGTCTCTTCACGAAAACGGGTTTGAGGTGGTCAGTCTCAGCGATGCTGTTGGCGGTGGGTCCGGCTCTGGATGCTTTCCCGAAAGGCCGGTTGTCATTACTTTCGACGACGGGTTCCGGGATTTCTACACGGAGGCATTTCCGCTCTTGCACAGGTACGGGTACCCAGCCACTGTATTTCTGCCGACCGCGTATATTGGCGACACCGCCAAGTCGTTTAACGGCACCCAATGCTTGACTTGGAGCCAGGTGCGCGAACTTAAGGCCGCGGGGATACATTTTGGCTCTCATACGGTGACCCATCCGCAACTTAAAACACTGAAAGCACAGGACATACGCGGAGAAATTCATCGCTCCAAGCAAACTATTGAAGACAAGTTGGGCGCGCCTGTGAAGTCCTTTGCTTATCCCTACGCGTTTCCAGAGGCCGACCGCCGCTTCAAACAGAGGCTGCACGCGATGCTGGAGGAAGCCGGCTACGAAAATGCCGTTTGTACCAGCATCGGAACGGCCGATCCAGGCACGCACCGTTTTTTCCTGAAGCGCCTGCCAGTAAACTCCTCAGACGATCCGCGGCTTTTCGGGGCCAAATTGGAGGGCGGGTACGATTGGCTTTATACCCTGCAATATGTCGCGAAGCTATGCTCCTGACTTAGCCCGCAACCATCTGAATACACGCGATTTGCTAACAGCCAACGTGGGGCGAGACGGAGCCTTTTGGCCGGTATCAAAACCTAACCAATGACAGGATGGTACGAGCAGCAATACCCGGCTATAATCGAAGTGTTCCATATGTACGCAGATCGCCGTAGACGGCGTCCGAGGTGCGCTTCAAATGAGAAGTCTTCCGGGAAGCTGGGGTAGGTTGGGACGTATGGCGAAATCAGGGGGTCTGTTCTTTTCGCAGATCCTTCTGGCCGTCGTGCTTTACGGTGGCGTCGCCTACGCCAATTCCATTTATATCGCGCAGAGCGCGACCGGGTCCAATAACGGCAGTAGTTGTGCGAACGCCTACGCGTACACTTTCTTCAATTCTGCAGGCAATTGGGGTTCCGGTTCGAACCAGATCGGGCCAGGGACCACGTTTACATTTGCGGGATAATTACCGATTCCGTCAACGGCACGCTGCTAACGGCGCACGGAAGCGGAGCAAGCGGCAACCCCATCACCATCCAGCTAGCACAAAACGCCTCGCTTCAAAGTCCAGCCGAGGCGCAGTTTATTAACGGAAACGGTCAAAGCCACTTCGTCATCACCGGCACGACGACCTGCGGGTGGATCAATCTCGCCAGGACCACGTGTACTGAGTCGATTTACAACACCCTGAACGGTTTCAGCGGTCAGAACATGTCCAGGAGGAGCGTGCGCGCACCAGGTTCAGACCACGGCTATAGGAAACTTCACTAATGATCTGACGGTGGAGAATTGACGCTAGGGCCAATGTACATTCACGATGGAACAAACGATGTAACTTTCACCGCGCCAGGACCGGTGGGGATTAGTTTCACGGGATCGGCAGCAAATCTTAACGTCAACCACATGATTATCCATGACGGCGGATGGTGTATGAACGCAATCCAACCGTCAACCACTGTGGCAAACGTGGAGATTTATAACTGCGATCACGGAGATGGAGGCGGCCAGTACACCGACACGGCCAGTACAATCGCCAATGTCACGTTCCATGACGTCTACATTCACGACCCCGCCAACTGGGATCAGTCCAATAACGCCTTCCACCACGATGGCATTCACCTATTCTCGTACTGCGGCACGCTTGTTGGAGGCAACAACACCTTCTGCCCAAACACGATTATCACGGGTGTGAACATTTATAATGTTTGGTGCGGCGGAAATTGGGGCAGTAACAACACTGCCTGCCTGTTTTTCGAGGGAAATATCACGAACGGAAATCTGTTTAATAACGTATCCACGGTCACGAGAGGCCAGCTTAATAACGGATTGTGGAACGGTTACGGATCAAATTTGAATGTCTTCAATAATACGGCGCTAGGGCCTGGACCTTCGGTACAGACTCAGAAGTGGATGATAGTAACCGGACCGGGCATGGTGCTCAAGAACAACGCCTACACTGATGGCGGAATGATCTCTACGAATGGGCCGTGGCCCGAATAACTGTCCGTATACCCTGCCGTCGGGTGCCGGCGGTGGCACCGAGAACTGCCAGAACCTCAGCTACGCTGTGGCGACGAATGCTTATCTTGCGCCCGCTGATTTCGGTAATGGCTTTGGTTACAGCAACTGTACTGGGCCAAGCTGCAGCGGAAATGGGTTTCTGAATTTCAACTCCGGCGGGTTCACATCGTTTGAGGCATTGGCGCCGGAAACCGGCGGCGTGTTCCGCGACACGGCGGAACCGAACGGAACATGGCTAAACGCCAGCACGGGCGCGGAGTTACCTGGCTCCCCAACTATCGGGAAGGGTACCAATCTTTCGGCTTTGTGTATGCAAAATGGCGGCTCACTGCCAAACGCGCTTTGCAGCGACATCACCGGAGCGGCGCGGCCGCTGACGGGGAACTGGGATATCGGCGCGTATCAGTCGGGTTCCACTGCGCCTCCAGCAGACTCCGACGGGTCTCAAGGTTGTGACTGTCCAATAGCCAATTGCTTAGACCAGCGTTCGTCCATCGTCCAGTTATATCTGTCCGGAATCCCTCAGCCCTTAGGTTGTGCCGCCCGTCTCATAATGACTCCAAAAACATCATTCCTAAACGCAGTGAAGTGGGCCTACACGGGAAATTGGGGCGAGCGCGCCTTTTCGTCGCTCTTCACCTTTATCCTAGCTGCGGTGCTCGGGCCAAGAGACTTCGGCGTCGTGGCGATTGCCCTGATCTATATTGCCTTCCTTCAGATGTTCCTGGACCAGGGGTTCATGGCGGCTTTGATTCAACGGAAGGACCTTGAGCAGGAACATTTGGACGCGGTGTTCTGGATGGATGTGGTTCTAAGCTTGCTTCTCGTCGGAGTGAGCATTGTGCTGAGTGGTTGGTGGGCGGCAAGGAACCACGCTCCAGAGGCCGGCAAGCTGATTTCTGTGCTCTCGTTGTGCATTCCTATCCAGGGACTCGGCGCCGTCCAAAGCGCGACGCTAAGCAGGAGGCTGGATTTTAGGGCGCTCTCAATCCGTTCGAATACGGCCGTCGTGCTCAGCGGCGTGGTGGGTATCGGCATGGCACTAGCCGGATTTCGGGTCTGGGCACTCGTGGGTCAGCAGCTTACGAGGGATTTCGCGGCGCTAGTACTGCTGTGGAGGTTGAGTCCCTGGCGTCCACGCCTGGAATTCTCCGCAAGGCATCTAAAGGACCTGGTGGGTTTTGCGAGTTCGAACTTTATGGCGCAGATCGCCATCTTCGCCGAGATGCAAGCGAGTTCCGTCTTGCTTGGCATGCTATTCGGTCCGGTAGCGGTGGGCCTGTATCGGTTGGCAGACCGGCTAGTGTCCAGTGTCGTGGCGATGGCAACCACTTCGATCCAGGCAGTATCGTTACCGGAATTCTGCGGGTTCAAAATCACCCGGCCGAGTTGCGCAAGAGCGCCCTAATCTGCATCCGTTTGACTCCATCGTGACCTTGCCGGTCTTGTGCGGCATGGCTGCGGTAAGCCGGCCTCTGATGGCTACACTTGGGCCCAAATGGATTCCAGCGGCGGATGCTCTGCGAATCTTGTGCCTGGTTGGAATGTCCGTGGTATTCTCCTGCTTTACAGGCCCTTTACTGCAGGCGCTTTCGAGACCCCACCACCTGGCCGCGCTAGAGTGGGCCCGCATGGCCTTAGGAACCTCCCTTGTGGTCGTCGCCGGCCTCCTAGTCCGGACGAGCACCATTGATCACCAGCTCATGGCGATTGCAATGGCACGCTGTTTTACGATGACTTGTCTGGTTGCGCCAGTCTTCTTGTACATTCTGATGCACCTTGGCAAGATCTCGTTGCGGGATCTAATGTCGGCTGTCGGACCGTCCGTGCTCGCCTCCCTAACCACAGTCGGGGTGATTGCACTCTTCCACTTTTCGGGCTGGCTGTCTGGCAGCAAGCCGCTCATCTTGCTGATCGCAGAAACCACGGCCGGGGGCATTGCAGGGTTGATGGTACTGTTAACTCTCGACAGTCAGTTGTGCGATCTGGTCGTGTCGATGCCACAAAGAATGTTTCGCTCACTATCATTCGGCCGGGCTTGAAGCCCCGCGGGCGGCTCCTCTTTTCACTGCCCGAGTAACTCATCGTGAACTTCCCGATACAGACAGAGATCGGTGAACCGGTCGTGATGGACGTCACCTCGTGTCCGGCTTGTGGATGCGACCGCTCTCTAGGGTGGCTTAAGGCGCCCGACAGATTTCACGGGCGCGACAAATCCTATTCTCTGATCCGTTGCCCATCCTGCTCCTTGGTCCGCCTGCAGGACCCGCCGCCGCCGTCCGAGATGGCGGAACATTCGGCGTCCTTTACGACAGTGCAATCTCCAGCGGAGGAGACGATCCCGATCACTGGCGCGAGCGCCGAGACGCGCTTTTGCTTTTCAAGTCCGGCGGGGCTTTGCTCGACCTGGGCTGCAGTTCTGGCGGCTTTCTCACGGCGATGAAGGGGCAGTCGTGGAGGCTTTTCGGCGTAGAAATGTCCGATGCCGTAGCGAAGAGGGCAAGAGACAGATGCGGGGCGGAGGTATTCGTTGGCGACATTCTCGACGCGCCTTTTCAGGCATACAGTTTTGATGCGATAACGTGTTTCCACGTGTTCGAACATTTGTACCAGCCGCGAGAGGTGCTGGCCAAAATATCCGCGTGGCTGAGGCCTGGTGGCATATTTTACTCGATGATGCCCAACATCGATTCTGCGGGAGCCCGAATTTTTCGATCATATTGGTATGCCCTGGAGTTGCCCCGGCATCTCTATCATTTTTCGCCCGCTTCATTAGGATCACTCGCCAGGTCGGTTGGTCTCGAAATCATCTCGCTCACGACCAATCGTGAGGTGTTCATCGAACAAAGCATGCGGTACGTCTTGGACGAAATCTGCCGTAAAGCCGGGTACGCCTCGTTGCCGATGGCAGAGAGCCCCGCCCCAGGCATTCCATGGCGGGCAATTCGTAAGGGGTTTCGTCTGACTCTGCTGCCGGTGTTGACCGGTCTCGTCTCGCTGTTTGGAGACGGTGAGAGCATCCATGCTGTTTTTCAAAAGCCGTCGCCGGATGCAGGCCGGATGGCCGCAAAAAAACCTCTTTCAAGAACCAGGCGCTTCTGTTAATACCGGTTTTGTAGCGTCCCGAAAGCCTCGCCGGATCATTCTGAATGCCCGATCATCCCGATCAAGCCCACTACTTCGGTGGTGGGGTATCAGATAGCAACCTCACGCCGATTACTTTGGTGATGATGGCAATCGCTATCCTCTTGATTCTGTCCCTGCCCCGAAAGCACGCCATCGTCCCGGTCCTGGTAACGATATTCTTGATCCCCGGGAACCAACAGGTCTATGTGTTAGGGGTGCACTGGATGATGTCGAGAATTGTCACGCTTGCTGGTTTGGCCCGCGTAATGATCGGGAAGAAAGGGAGCCTTTTCACGGGCGGCTACAATTCGATCGACCAGGCCTTTGTAGGATCGACAGTCTGCCAGGCGATAGCTTTCATCCTACTCTTCAGGGATGGATCGGCTCTGATCAACCAGTTTGGATTCCTGATCGACTATCTAGGCGCCTACATCCTGCTCCGCGCTTTGCTCCAGGATGAGTGGGATGTTTACCGTTCGCTAAAGTGCCTGGCAGTTCTGACAGTGATTATGGGATGCGCGATGGTGCGTGAGCAAACAAAGCCTGCAAAACGTGTTCGGAATGATGGGCGGTGCGCTGGCGCCCCTGATACGCGAGGGGAAGATTCGCTCCGAGGGACCATTTTCCCATTCACTCACGGCGGGAACCTTTGGCGCCACACTGGTTCCGATGTTCCTATTATTGTGGAAAGGCGGCAAAGCTAAGCTCGCGGCGGTGACTGGTTTGGTGGGCTGCACCATTATGACGATCTGCTCGAATTCGAGTACTCCACTGCTAGGTTATGCAGCCGGCCTTTTTGGGATTTGTTTCTGGCCGATGCGAAAACGGATGCGTACCGTGCGGTGGGTGTTGGTTATTTCTCTGGTGTCACTCCACATGGTCATGAAAGCACCAGTTTGGTTTCTGCTGGCTCACATCGATTTGACCGGAAGCTCCTCGGGTTATCACCGCGCAGAGTTGGTCGACCAATGCATTCGACACTTCTGGGACTGGTGGCTGATTGGAACAAAAGACGCCGGGACGTGGGCTTGGGACATGTGGGACAGCCAAAACCAGTATGTCCAGGTCGCGGAAACCGGAGGTCTCGCGGCGTTAGTTTTCTTTATCGTCATGATCAAGCGTATGTATGCAAGCTTGGGAAATGCCCGGAAGTTGGTTCAGGACGCCAAGAAGCAGCAGTGGACGCTCTGGCTTCTTGGCTGCGCATTGTTCGCACATCTCGCCTCATTTTTCGGGATCAACTATTTTGATCAGGCCAGGGTTAACTGGTTTATCCTCATAGCAGCAGTCTCCGCTTTCACCGCCCCAATTCTACAGGCCGAGGACCGGAAGAGGCAGCTTCCGATGATAGCGGTTGTGTCCACATGGTCCAACTGGCACGATCAGGGGACTCCTGTGGGTACGCGCGAGTAGGATATGACGGTCCAAGACACCAAGTACGTCATCGTAACGCCGGTACGTGACGAAGCGACATATATATCGTTAACAGTCGAAAGTGTCGTCAGCCAGACCGTTCCTCCAAGGCAGTGGGTGATCGTCAACGATGGCTCTTCGGACAGGACTGGCCAGATCATCGACGATTACGCCCGGCTGTACCCCTGGATACACACGGTCCATCGCCCGGACCGCGGCTACCGTAAATGGGGCGCAGGCATCATCGAAGCCTTCTATGCCGGCTTCGATGCTCTCACCTATCCGGACTGGGACTTCATGTGCAAGCTGGACGGAGACCTTTCGTTCGCCCCGACTTACTTCGAAGAGATGTGGAAGCGTTTTCACGAACATCCCCACCTGGGAATTGCTGGCGGGTACCTTTACCACGTTGCGGATGGCAGAAAAACCATCGAGCAGCATCCGCGCTTTCATGTTCGAGGCGGCGCGAAGATATACCGTCGTGCTTGCTGGGATGGCCTAGGCGGGCTGTGGGTAGGACCGGGCTCCGACACAGTCGACGAGGTGAAGGCCAACATGCTGAACTGGTCTACCCGGAGCTTTACCGATCTTCAAATTCAGCATCACCGGTGGACGGGTGCGGCTTATGGCCGGTGGGGAGGAATCGTCAAGAACGGCAAAACTGATTATGTTTCCGGCTACCATCCATTATTTGTTCTCGCGAAGTCATGCGCTCGCCTCGTCCAGCGGCCGTATTTTCTCGGATCTCTCGGGTTGCTCTACGGGTACATCCAGGCGCATCTGGAGCGGATCCCTCGGGTCGACGACCCCCAATTGATCCGGTATCTCCAGCAGCAGCAACTGGCTAAGCTCACCGGTAGAGAGACGATCTGGAAGTGAACGGTTTGAACCGGTTGTAACGGCCATGGAACTCTCCATTATTTGTGTTAATTGGAATTCGGTCGATTACCTTCGCGAGTGCATCGCGAGCATTTACGACCAGACGCATGGAATCGAATTCGAGATCATCGTGGTGGATAACGACTCTCCCGATGGGAAGGTGGAGACCCTTCAGCAGTGTTTCCCAAGCGTCAAGATCATCAAGAGCACTGCGAATCTTGGCTTCTCGGGGGCAAACAATATCGGTTACATAAGCTCGACTGGGCAGTACCTTCTCTTTCTGAATCCGGATACGAGGCTGGCGAACCCGGCGATCAACGTCATGATGGACCAGATTCGAGAGCCTGCCGGATGCGGGTATTGTTGGGTGCAAGCTCTTGAACACGGATCTCTCCGTGCAGACCGAGTCAATCCAGAGATTTCCGACGATTCTCAATCAACTCCTCGATATCGAGTATTTGCGTTTACGATGGCCGGGTTGCCCGTTGTGGGAACTTGCGCCTCTGTTTTCGAACCGTACGGGTCCGGTGCGGGTGGAAGTTATTCCGGGGGCCTGCATGCTGCTGAGGCGCTGGGTTTTCGGAGCGGCTGGTGGCTTCAGCGAGGAGTACTTCATGTACGCCGAAGATATCGATCTGAACTACAAGGTGTTGCGCCTCGGCCTGAGAAGCTACTATGTGGGCCGGGCGACTGTGATCCATCATGGCGGTAAGAGCAGTGGCCAGCAAAGGATCGACAACTGGGCCACGGTGATGAAATTCCGCGCGATGCGGACGTTCTATAGGAAGACAAGGGGCAGATTCTACGCGGACACGTACCGCGTGGCGATGGGCTGCGCGGCAGTAGTGCGCCTGGCGGTGCTGATGCTGATACTTCCATTCGCGGTTCGTAAGAGGGAGCGGATCGCCGTGGCTTCGGCGAAGTGGAGCGCGGTCCTGCGGTGGGCCGCGGGAGCGGACCTCTGCGCCTGGGCGCCGCGCTAACTACGGATAGGGTGAATTTATGTGTGGAATCTGCGGCAAGCTGGGCTTTGACCGGCGCGAGACCGTCAACCCGGCGCTGATTAACAAGATGCTCCGCACAATCGCACATCGTGGGCCGGATGGCGAGGGAATCCATGTCTCGGGGGCGGTAGGGCTGGGGCATAGGCGGCTCGCCATCATCGATCTAAATACGGGCCAACAACCGCTCTCGAACGAAGATGGCACAGTGTGGATTACGTTCAACGGGGAGATTTACAATTACCAGGAATTGCGCGATGGGCTGATCGCGAGCGGTCATATCTTCAAGACGAAATCCGATACAGAGGTAATCGTACACCTCTATGAGGAGCATGGCGCCGCGTGCGTCGAAAAGTTACGGGGCATGTTCGCCTTCGCTCTGTGGGACGAGCGGAGTAAGACGTTACTCCTCGCACGCGACCGGGTTGGCATCAAGCCACTCTATTATACGCACACGAGCCGTTCTATCGTATTCGGCTCCGAGATCAAAGCGATTCTGGCCGACCCGCAAGTGGACCGTCAAATCTTGCCGGAGATGATTGATCGCTTCTTGACTTTCCATTATCTTCCAGGGGAGGAGACGCTCTTCCGGGGTATCCGCAAGCTGGCGCCCGGCTCGTACATGGTGGTTCGAGACGGCAGGTTGAAGGTTCATCAATACTGGGACCTCCACTTCGCACCCGTCGAACGCAGCGTTGAAGACGCGGCGGCTGAGCTGAGGGAGTTGCTCGAGGAATCCGTGCGGATGCACATGATCAGCGATGTACCTGTCGGTTTCCTGCTGAGCGGCGGAGTCGACTCCACGGCTGTACTGGGACTGGCAGTCGGCAAAACGGATAAGCCGCTTAGCAGCTACACGCTCGGGTTTTCGGCAAGCGGAATTACGGACGAAAGGCCCTATGCGCGGCTTGCGGCTCGGACGTACGGCAGTGAGCACCACGAACTGACCATCACGGCAAAGCAGTTCCAGGATTTCCTGCCGGATTACGTGTGGCACATGGAAGAGCCGGTTTGTGAGCCGCCGGCCATCGCGCTGTTCTACGTATCGCGGTTAGCCAAAAATTATGTGAAGGTGCTGCTTTCAGGCGAAGGTGGCGATGAAGCCTTTGCAGGCTATCAGAATTATCGCAGCTTGGTGTGGCTCGAGCGGTTGAAGAGGGGTCTTGGACCATTCCGCGGAACTGTTTCCAACAGCCTGTTGCAGTTGAACCGTCTGCTTTCACTGGAAAAAGTAGCAAGATTTGGTCCGTTACTGCAAATTCCCTTTGGTTCCTATTACTATAGCCGGACCTCCAACCCCCTTTCTTTTTTTAACAGCCGGTCGGATTGGCTTTACTCCGATGGGTTTGCGCAATGTGTAGACGCCGACAGGTCGATCCAGATTCTCCGGGACTGCCAGGCAAACACGCACGGATACAGCACCCTGAGCAAGATGTTGTACATCGACACCAAGACGTGGTTGACGGACGACCTACTCGTGAAGGCAGATAAAATGACTATGGCCAACTCCATCGAGTTACGAGTCCCCCTTCTCGACCACAAAGTGCTGGAGTTCGCCTCGAGCCTGCCGGACAATCATAAGCTCCGGGGCTTTACTACCAAGTTCATTGCCAAGAAAGTACTGGAGCGGCGTGTGCCGGAACCAATTCTGAACCGGCCAAAGACAGGATTCCCTGTTCCGTACGCCGCTTGGCTGCGCACGGAGATGCGGGAGTGGCTCGTGGACCTGCTCCTGGATCGCAAGACGCTGGAAAGAGGCTATTTCAACCGCAAGGCCATCGAGTTCTTGCTTTCGGAATCGGCGGCTTCCGGCCGGTACTCCAAAGAGATCTTCTGCCTTGCCGTACTGGAACTGTGGCATCGCATCTTTTTGGGCGAGGACGAGGGCTTCTCAGGCGGCAGGGCGGCACTGCCATCCGAAGTACCGGTCTTGAACTGAAACGGACCTGAACCGTGGAAAACATGCCGGCACGCAACGAGGCGGAGAACAACAAGCCTAGTCACTGGTTTCGTGCTGCGCCGGCTTTGCGTCTACACTTACTCGCAGCCAAACTTTTGAAGCGAAGGCTGGCGTGCCAAATAACGCCCAGGCCGATCATATCGTTCACTTTCGATGATTTTCCACGTTCTGCCCTGACCGTGGGCGGCGAGATCCTGGGCGAGTACGGGATACGCGGTACTTACTATGTAGCGATGGGGCTATTAGGAAAGCGGACAGCAGTGGGCGAAATGTTCGACGAAAACGACCTTGGGCGGATGGCGGCCAGCGGTCATGAATTGGCTTGCCATACGCTTGACCACACGATAAGCTGCGATCTGAGCGTTCCCGATTTAGTCGCAAGCTGCCGGGAGAACCAGAGACGCATTGCCCAAGTGTTTGGCGAACACCCGGCCGACAATTTCTCATTTCCAGAGGGTGTAGTTACCCTGAGCTCAAAGATGGCGCTTGGTTCGATGTACACCACATGCCGCACAATTGAGCCCGGCGTGAATCGGGATCCGGTGGACCTGGCGTTCTTACGCTCTTATCGCGTGTACTCGACGTCCGGTCTGCGCGCCCTCCACCGAGTGATCAGGCGTAACCAGAGCGAGAACGGTTGGATTGTAGTTTATACCCACGACGTCGGGATGACTCCCTCGCCATATGGTTGTACGCCGATTGAATTCCGCGAAGTAGTACGCTGTGCGGTCGACTCCGGCGCCGAAGTCTTACCAGTAGCCGAAGCGGCGAAAAGGTTCCGTCTGGAAGTTGAGCCTCATAGCCGGCGTTGAGCACCAGACCATGTACGAGTCAGAAGCAAATCGCATCCAGGCGCCCGCGAGCGAAATTCCTTCAGACGTCCTCGCCCGGTTTTCCGAGACCCGAACGACCGTCACGAGACGCACTTTGATTCCCTGGGGTGAACACTGCACTGAATGCGTTTGGCCAACCTGCTATACGACTTGCGAACTGTACTCCCCGCGCATGGACGGACGGTGCCGCAGATTTGTCGAAGGGATGGTCCGCATAGACGCCCCGGGAAGCCTGAACTCGTATCTTCTTAAGATCAGCTTCAAACGTTGGGCAAAGCTTTGGTCGGCAGGCAACCTTGCTATGCATTCATTGCCCGCGGCAGAGAAAGCAGAACGCGCCGATTACCTGATGGCCCGATGCATTCAGGCAGTTCCGAATCACCGCCTGGAGCGATTCGTCTCTTTGAAGCGTTACTCGATGAAAAAGCGGCACGCCACGAACGACGTTAAAGTTGCTGTATGGCCTGACTACTTCCTGATCGAGTGCTATAACCCGAATGCAATGGAAGCGTCACTAAGCATGACAATTCGGCGGGAAGATTCTCGCATTCCATTCCAGGCACTCCTGGACTTCAAGCCTGGATTCAACCGGCATCGTATCGGTTTTGGCGAAATTGCGCAGGCGGTTGACATGGCTGGCCACTTTAACATCGAATTGGCTCCAAATGACAATCCCGAAGGGTTCACGCTATATTTCGGCGCCATGGACTTCGTGGCTGAGAAGGCCGCCGCCGAAGCACGCACCATCGCGAAGCCCGTAAAAACGGGTCTTTGCAAGTGTGTGGTATGGGACCTCGACAATACTCTCTGGGACGGAACATTGATTGAAGATGGACCGGCGCGGCTTCGTCTCAGGCCGGGCGTGCTGGATGTCCTAAGGGCGCTCGATGAGCGGGGTATTCTGCTATCGATAGCGAGCAAAAACAACCCCGACGAGGCTATAGCTCTGCTGCGCCAGTTCGGCATCGCGGAATATTTCTTGTTCCCGCAGGTCTCATGGGACCCCAAGAGTCTGGGTGTGAGCCGGATCGCAGCCCACCTCAATATCGGCATCGAAGCCATAGTCTTTGTCGACGATTCCTCGTTTGAGAGAGAGGAAGTCCGGTCCGGCTGTCCGGGGGTCGTCGCGGTTGATGCGGCGGAGTATTTGCAGATCTTGGAGCGCCCGGAATGCCAATGCCCGGTTACGGAAGAGAGCAGGAAGCGCCGGCTGCTCTATCGCGATCAGCAGCATCGTGAAGAGGCCCAGAAGGATTTTCAGGGTGAATACTTTTCATTTCTCAAAAACTGCAATATACGGCTAACAGTCCGTCCCATGAGCGAGAGCAACATAGAGCGCGTCTATGAATTGGCGCAGCGCACCAACCAGATGAACTTCTCGGGGAACAGGTACTCACGCCTCCAACTCCGCGAGATCCTGCAAATAGAGGATATCGACACGTACGTCCTTGACTGCGAGGACCGGTTCGGGAGTTACGGGACGACTGGGTTTTGTACAGTCAAGCGCTCCGAAGCACGTATGACGGACCTGATGTTTAGTTGCCGGGTCCAAGGAAAGCGTATAGAGCATGCGTTCCTGGCTTATTTGATTCGGAAGTACAAAGCCGTTAACTCTCGTGCGTTTTGTGTCAATTATCGCCAGACGATAAAGAATGCGGCGCCGGGCCGGGTGTTTGACGATCTCGGCTTCCACAACAGCGGAGAGGTAGACGGTCTCAGGGATCTGACATTCTTGCCCGATACGGAAGCACCAGATGAGTACATCGTCGCGATTGAAGACAGGACGAACGTTGCCCTTTCGCTATCGTAAGACCGGCGACTACAAAGGACCGAGCCTGCTGCCGGCCCCGCGGTCACTCCGATGCTCTTGAATAAGATCTACTACCTTTGCAAGCCCTACATGCCCTGGGGCCTGCGCCTATTCCTGCGGCGCCAGCGAGCTCACTACAAACGCCGTAAATTTGCCGACACATGGCCGATCGACCCGAGGGCGGGCGCGACTCCCCCGGCTGGCAGGGATGGCCTGAAGGCAAACGCTTTGCACTGGTCTTGACCCACGATGTGGAAGGCAAAAAAGGGCTGACGCGGGTCGAGCAGTTGATGAACCTGGAGCAACAGCACGGCTTTCGTTCGTCATTCAATCTGGTGCCTGAAGAGGAATATCGTGTTTCCGGCGAACTCCGGCATACCATTGACCAGCGAGGTTTTGAAGTCGGCATACATGGCCTAGAGCACGACGGAAAACTATACAGTTCGAAAGCCGCCTTCGCTTCAAAAGCCGCTCGCATTCGGGAGTATCTTCGCGATTGGGGAGCTGCCGGATTTCGTTCACCGCTCATGCAACACCGCCTGGGGTGGCTGCATGAACTGGGTGCGGAGTATGACGCCTCGACGTTCGACACCGATCCTTTTGAACCTGAACCGCACGGTGTCGGAACCATCTTTCCCTTCTGGGTCTCCGGCCCGAGTGGCAGCGGCTATGTGGAACTTCCGTACACCCTAGTTCAAGATTTCACGTTGTTTGTCGTTCTTGGCGAACGGAACATAGACATCTGGAAGCAGAAGCTCGATTGGGTCGCTGAGCGCGGCGGCATGGCCTTGCTGAACACCCACCCGGATTACATGTGTTTCGAAGGCAAGTGCGCCAGAGATGAATTCCCAGTTTACTTTTATGAGGAGTTCCTGCGCTACGCGCGGGAAAAATATCAGGGCCAATTCTGGTCCGCACCGCCGCGCGAGGTCGCCCGCCACTATTGCGAGAGCGTTCCGCTCCCTGCGCGCAATTCGCGAAGGAAGATCTGCATGCTCGCGTATACGAACTACGAGAGCGACAATCGCGTTCGCCGTTATACCGAAGCGCTGGTGAAGCGCGGCGACCGTGTAGACGTAATCTGTGTGGCCATGAATGACTACCCTTTGGGAACGGAGGAAGTCGGCGGCGTCGCGGTGCATCGTATTCAGCGCCGCCGGCGCAATGAACAACATAAGTGGGCTTATGCCTGGCGTCTGCTTCGCTTTACGGTGGCCGCCTCGATCTTCCTAAGACGTCGCCAAATGTCTATCGGATATGACCTGATTCACGTGCATAATATTCCAGACTTCCTGGTCTTTTGTGCGTGGTACCCAAAACTTGCAGGCGCAAAAGTGATCTTAGACGTCCACGACATTGTGCCTGAGTTATTTGCCAGCAAATTCACGGCCGGAAAGGAAGATTTGTCTTCCCGCCTTCTGAAGCGCGTCGAGAAGGCCTCGGCGGCCTTCGCAGATCATGTGATTGTCTCCAACCATCTGTGGTACAAGACGCTGATTTCACGATCGGTTTCTGAAACAAAGTGTTCGGTGTTCTTGAATCATGTCGATCCGATCGTCTTTCATTCGCGTGCGCGGACCAGGAACGACGAGAAGTTCGTCATACTGTTTCCGGGTACCTACCAGTGGCATCAGGGCTTGGATATCGCGATTGAGGCCTTCGCCCGGGTAAGAAGCACGGTGCCGAATGCTGAATTTCACCTTTACGGCGCCGGCCCTGAGGAGGCTAACTTACGGGAATTGTCCAAACGGCTTGGCCTCAATGGAAGTGTTACCTTTTGTCCCATCGTATCTCTTGATCGCGTTGCGGATTTGATCGCGAACGCCGACCTTGGAGTGGTGCCGAAGCGGGCCGACTCGTTCGGAAACGAAGCTTATAGCACAAAGATAATGGAATTTATGTCTCAAGGCGTTCCAGTGGTCGTCTCACGCACAAAGATCGACACTTTTTATTTCGACGACAGGGTTGTCCGTTTCTTTAAGTCCGGCGACAGCGCAGCCATGGCGGATGCCATGCTGGGAGTCATCGAGGACGGCGCACTCCGCAAGAGCTTGGTTGCGGCAGGATACGAATACGTAGGCCGCCATAATTGGGCAGTGGCAAAGACCAACTATTTCGAACTGATAGATACACTGTCGACCGAGCTGTTTTAGAACACGTGGCCACAAGACCTTTCACAGCGGGTTTAATCCTATTTCCAACGCATAAGGTTGTCTATGATATGCTGTGACATCATGACTGCCAGTGCCGGCAGCCAAGTGACGAGTATCCGGGACCTCGTTGACCAGGCGGCTCGGACTCTGCCGGAGGCGCCTTTTCTCATCAGCCCGAAAACGCGACGAACATTAACATTCCAATCATTACAACAGCAGTTGCGTTCTCTCACAGCCCAACTGCAGCAGGCAGGATTAGAACGCGGCGACAAGGTCGCGTTCTTGATGGACAACGGCCTGTTTAGCGCGCAATTGTTCCTCGGGGCTATGTACGGCGGATTCGTATCGGTGCCGCTCAATGTTCGAGCGGGTGTGTCCCAGTTGTCATACATGCTCGACCACTGCGACGCCAAGGTGGTGTTTGTCGGGAATGCTTACGAGGATCTGGCGAAGGAAGCTATGTCGGGCGTGCGGCGCGCGGTGCGGCTGATTCCCGCGGATGTAGATCGCTTCCTTGAGTTCCACGAAACCACTGCGCCCCCAGTGCTACTGCCGCTCGGTCGGGAGGACGAAGCGCTCTTGATGTACACTTCGGGCAGTGTCGGTCAACCGAAGGCGGCCGTCCATACGCACCGCTCAGTTCTCGCTCAAGCCAGAAACTCAGTCCTTTCACACCAACTCTCGTCGTCGGATCGTTCCCTCCTGGTGCTTCCGCTCTATCACATCAACGCGGAGTGCGTGACACTGGTCCCCACGCTTCTGAGCGGCGGATCAGTTGTCGTGCCTCATCGCTTCAGCGTCAGCCAGTTCTGGGATTGGCTGGACGAATACCGCTGCACCTGGTCGGCGGTGGTGCCGACAATCATCTCGCAACTTCTGGATTGGAAGGATCCCGCTGGAGGACCGCCGCGAAGCAGCGCTTTGCGCGAATCCGTTTCTTGCGCGTCTTCGTCAGCGCCGCTGTCTCCGTCGCTGCACCGCGAGTTTCTCGACAAATTCGATTTGCTGCTCATTCAGGCGATGGGCTCAAGCGAGGCGGGAAATATTTTCTCGAATCCGCTACCGCCAGGCGAGAACAAGATCGGATCGCCGGGCTTGGCTTGGGGTTTCGAGACCAGGATCGTCAATCGCGAGGGAGTCGACGTGCACGCCAGGGGAGTCCGGCGAAGTGCTCATTCGCGGCGAGGCTATGATGCAGGGTTATTACAAGGAACCCGAAGGGACTGCGGCGGTGCTGGATGCCGACGGCTGGCTGCATACCGGCGACCTCGCGTACCAGGACGAGGACGGCTACTTCTTTGTGGTCGGCAGATCGAAGGAACTGATCATCAAAGGGCGGAGTCAACATTGCTCCACGCCAGATCGACGACGTGCTGGAATCCCATCCGGCGGTGCTCGAAGCGGCCGCGGTAGGGGTTCCCGACCGTTACCTTGGTGAGGATCTCGTAGCTTTCGTGGTGCTGCGGGCTGGTGTTGCCTGCGACGAAAGGGAATTGCTCAGCTTTTGCGAGGGCCGCCTTGGCCTTTTCAAGACCCCAACTCGGATCTATTTTGCGGCCGATTTGCCGAAGGGTCCTTCCGGTAAAGTGCAGCGTCTTCGGCTGAGAGAGGAAGCCACACAGCCTGCCATCGCCAGGCTCGGTTCGTCCGGAAGTGGGTTCGCGGTGCCACAGGACAATGGCAGCGTTGCTCACAATCGTTTAGCGGCTGCAACAGCGTCGATAGAGCGAGTCATCGCCGAGACCTGGGCGGAAGTTCTTTCTCCAACCGCAGCATCGAGCCTGACGAGCAATTTTTTCGCGTTAGGCGGACACTCGCTGCTTGCCGTCCAATGTGTGTCGCGCCTTCGCGAGAGAATTCCCGTGGCGCTTTCGCTATCGGATTTCTTCGAGAACGCTACGGTCGACGCAGCCAAGCCGCGCTTGTCAAGCTCCGATTGCAGTCGGACGATTCGACGAAGGGTCAAGCCCACGCCGATCGGTCGCCTCAGCCTCTTGAAGAAGCCCTGCAAAACATCTCGTCGTCCGTTACTCCAGTCTACGATTCCTCCGCGGGACCGGACGGTTCCTTGCCCCCTCAGCCCTGCACAGCGGCGGTTGTGGTTCATGCAGCAGTTGAATCCCGGGCTGCCCGTCTACAACGAGGCTGAGGCGGTACGGCTGCGCGGCGAACTCAATGTCGACGCGATGGAACGCGCTTTGAACATCATCGTCGCGCGCCACGAAATCCTGCGCACAACGATCCGGACAATGGGAGACGAACCTGTCGCGGTTGTCCATGAGAGCTGGCCGTTGCAGATCAAGAAGATCGATCTGAGCGCCGCTGCCCGCTCCGGAACGTCAGGCGGAAGTCGATCGTTTGTTGATTCAGGAGCCGGCGCAACTCTACCGCCTGGAAACCGAACCTGGAATCCGCGTTACATTGCTCCGCCTGGGCCCTCGGGAGCATGTCCTCATCCTGATGATGCACCACATCATTTGTGATTGGTCTTCGGAAGGCGTCTTGTGGCGGGAACTGGCGGTTCTGTATCGCTCGTTTTCCCGCGGTGAACTGCCTGCCTTGCCGCCTCTGGCGATCCAGCACGGAGACTACGCGGCCTGGCAGGTACAACAGAATACGGAAGCAGACTTTCGCCGAAGATCTGGCTTTCTGGGAGGAGAACCTTCGCGGCGCGCCGCAGCTTCTGGAGTTACCCACAGACCGGACGCGCCGCCAACGTCGTCCTACCGTGGCGCACGGCAGCGTGTCTTTCTTGAATGCGACTCTTACGAAAGCATTGCGTGAACTCGGCCAGCGCACCGAGAGGACTCTGTTCACGGTGTTCGCGGCTGCGCTGAACACGCTACTCTATCGCTATTCAGGGCAAGAGGATATTCTTCTAGGAATTCCGATCGCCGACCGGGATCGGAAGGAATTGGAATCGTTAATGGGCTTCCTGCTCCACACCCAAGTCCTGAGAACCGAGTTGTCGGCGGACATGACGTTTCGGGAATTGCTTGCCCGCGTCCAGAAAGGGGTTCTGGGGCTTTACCTCCACCGCGCTGTTCCTTTCGATCAGGTTGTTCGCAGACTCCAGCCTGAGCGCAATTTGAGTTATTCTCCGCTGTTTCAGGTCATGATCAACTTGCGCGATAGCAATGAATTGCTTTCATTCATCGGACTGGAGGGGCTGGAGATAGAGCCGGCTTTCGCCGAGAGCGGAGCGTCAAAGTTCGACCTGACATTGTTCGTGACGGATTGCCGGGAAGAGATCTGGCTGGAATGGGAGTACTGCACGGACCTGTTTGACGACGCTCGCATCGCGCGAATGCTCGGCCATTTTCAGACCTTGCTGGAATCGGTAGCTCGCGATCCGGATCAGCGCCTTTCGCAAGTGCCGCTCCTCACGCACGCCGAGCGGAGGGAGATACTGGCCGGTTGGAACCAGACAGAGACTGCCTATCCCGAAGACCAGTGTATCCACCAACTCTTTGAGCGTAAGGCCGAAGCAGACACCGGAAGGGTGGCCTTGGTGTTCGGCGACCAGCGGCTATCCTACGGGGAGTTGAATCAGCGGTCGAACCGGGTGGCGCATCACCTCCGGAAGTTGGGTGTGAAGCCGGACGATCTGGTGGGCATTTGCATGGATCGTTCACTGGAGATGGCAGTGGGGTTGTTGGGAATTCTAAAATCGGGCGGGGCCTACGTGCCCTTGGATCCCGCTTATCCCAAGGCACGTCTGGATTTCATTTTGGAAGACGCGCATGCGCGTGTCGTACTGACCCAGGAACGGCTTCGCGAGTCGCTGTTGGGGAAACCGGGCCAGGTGGTTTGTCTGGATACGGAATGGAGTGAGATCGCGCTATCTGAGCGCGACCAATCCGGTCTGCACCTTCCAGCCCAACCACCTGGCGTACGTGCTCTACACATCCGGTTCGACAGGGCAGCCCAAGGGTGTTGAAATCTGCCATCGGGCAGTAGTCAATTTTCTGAATTCAATGCGGGCAGTGCCGGGAATGGGACGCGCAAGATACAATGCTGTCGGTCACTACGCTATCCTTCGATATCTTCGGCCTGGAGATCTGGTTGCCGCTGGTCACAGGGGCCAAAGTGGTCATCGCACCGGAGGAAGTGGCGAGGGACGGAAAGAAACTTGCGGCGTTGATGCGGCGGAGCGGAGCGACGGTAATGCAAGCCACTCCCTACGCCTGGCGGTTGCTGCTCGAATCCGGCTGGGAAGGTAACGCTAACTTGAAAATCCTCTGTGGCGGAGAAGCGTGGCCGGAGGAACTCGCCGCACAGTTGCTGCCGAAGTGCGCCTCGCTCTGGAACATGTACGGGCCCACCGAGACCACCATCTGGTCGGCAGTTTACGCCGTAGAGAAGGGGGCAGCCGGTCTTGATCGGGCGTCCTATCGCGAATACACAATTCTATGTGGTGGATTCGCATCTGCAGCCCGTGCCGATTGGAGTTCCGGGGGAGTTATTGATCGGTGGCGCCGGGCTGGCGCGTGGTTATTTGAATCGTCCCGAGTTGACAGCCGAAAGATTCATTGCCGATCCCTTCACGACTAACGCCGAGTCGCGTCTGTACCGCACGGGCGACTTAGTGCGCTACCTTGCGGACGGCACTCTGGAATTTCTGGGCCGTATCGATCAGCAAGTCAAGATTCGAGGCTTCCGGATTGAGCTGGGCGAGATCGAGAGCGTGTTGCGCACCCACGCCGGCGTGCGGCGAGGCCGCCGTCGTCATTCGGGAACACGAAGGCGAGATGCAACTCGTGGCATACATCGTGCCATCAGGGCAGTGCACGCTTACGGTGACGCAATTGCGCAGCCTATGCAAGCCAAAGGTTGCCAGACTACATGGTTCCAGAGGCCTGCGTGTTTTTGCCGGCTCTTCCCTTGACCCCGAACGGTAAAGTGAATCGCAAGGCCCTCCCAGCTCCGTCTCGCTCAGCCATGCAGGTGAAATCGAGATCCGAGGCCGCCGCGCGACGTGCTTGAGCAGCAGTTGACCAGATCATGGGAGAAGATCTTACGTGTGCATCCAGTCGGCCGCCACGATAACTTTTTTGAATTGGGCGGACACTCATTTGCTGCAGTTCGCTTGCTGAGCGAAATCAAAAAGGTAACCGGTAGGGACCTGCCCCTGGCAATCCTTTTTCAGGCATCGACGGTCGCCGACCTCGCGGAGGTGATACGCAAAGACGACTGGATGCCATCGTGGTCCTCGCTCGTTCCCATTCAGCCGGGCGGCTCCAGGCGTCCATTGTTCCTGGTCCATGGCGCCGAGGGCAATGTGCTCTTGTATCGCCAATTGGCCACTCACCTTGGATCGGATCAGCCGGTTTATGGCTTTCAGTCTCAGGGCCTTGAGCGGCCATGGCCCACTTCAATCGCGCTATCGAGGAAATGGCTTCGCATTATGTCAAGGAATTGACGGCCTTACATCCTACCGGGCCGTACTATGCTCGGCGGATACTGTCTGGGAGGCGCAATCGCCCTGGAGATGGCGCAGCAATTGACTGCGCAAGGGCAGAAGCTCGCACTGCTCGTATTGATCGACACTTACAACCTGAACAAAATCTCCCGGAAGAGACTGGGACGGCTGGCGGCTGTCCATCTGATCCAGAACTTCTGGTTTCATGCGGCGAATTTGTTGTCTATTCGAACTGGAGACCGCCGGAGTTTTGTTCGCGAGAAGCTGGATATTGCGCTGGAGCCGGCTCAGACGAAGACTTGGAGCCGCATATGATGCGACTGAGGACAGCTAGCTGGCCTTAAAACACAGAACCGTATTCTCATTTACTTTTGCGGCAAGTGAACGATCGCGCAGCCATGGCAGTATGTGCCACGACCGTATACAGCGGCCGCATGGTCGTCGTCCGCTGCAAGGGGCATTTCTGGAAACTCGACGACCCCGCCTTGGGGTGGGGCGACATTGCTCGGGACAATCTGGAGGTCCATTCGTTTCCGATTTATCGGAAGGGTATTTTAGTCGAGCCATTTGTGCGGACTTTCGCGGAGGATCTGAAGCGGTGTTTAGACGATGCTCAAAAAGACCCTCCATCGCAGAAGACTGGTCCGCGGGTGCCGGCTCGCAGATGCAATCGGTCGTTTAGAAGAGGAGGGATGATGGAGCGCGAAAAACTATTGATTTTCGATACGTCGCTTCGCGACGGCGAGCAGGCGCCCGGATGCAGCATGAACATCCAGGAAAAACTGTTGTTCGCCCGGAAACTCGCGCGGTTGGGAGTGGATATTATCGAAGCTGGTTTTCCGATCGCTTCGCCCGGCGACGCCGATGCCGTGCGACTCGTAGCCGCCGAGGTTCACGGCCCGATCATTGCCGGGATGGCTCGCTGCATCGAGAAGGACATTAAGGTGGCCTGGGAAGCGGTGAGCCGTTCCCTTCGCCCGCGCATTCACGCGGTTCTGGCGACTTCCGATATTCATCTTGCGTTCAAATTGAAGATCGGCCGGAATGAAGCGCTGCGCCAAGCCGCGAATATGGTGGCTTACGCTCGCTCGCTCTGCCCCGACATCGAGTTTTCCCCCGAGGACGCTACGCGCTCCGATCCGAGCTACTTATGCGATGTATTGCAGGCCGTTGTAGAAGCTGGAGCGACAACCCTCAATATCTGCGACACTGTTGGTTACACGACACCTCTTGAATATGCGGAGTTGATCCGCATCATTCGACAGCGTCTGCGAGGTGCGGAGCACATCACCATTTCGGTCCATTGCCACAACGATCTGGGCCTGGCGGTCGCCAATTCTCTAGCGGGGGTCGAGGCTGGTGCGCGGCAGGTCGAATGTACCGTGAATGGCATAGGCGAGCGGGCCGGGAATACCTCCCTGGAGGAGATTGCGATGACGTTGCACGTTCGCCGCGATCGCTATTCGGTGGAGACTGGCATTTGCCACGCGGAGATTTACCCGACCAGTCGCTTGTTGTCGAAGATTCTAGGTTTTGAACCCCAACCGAACAAGGCGATCGTGGGACGGAACGCCTTCGCGCACGAAGCAGGCATTCATCAGCATGGCGTCCTCAACAATCCGCTGTGCTACGAAATCATGACGCCAGAAACGGTGGGAGTACCACCTAACCGCATCGTCCTCGGCAAGCACTCAGGCCGGCACGCGCTTGCTCATAAGTTCAGGGAAATGGGCCATGAAGTTTCAGTTGAGGAAATGAACCGGATCTACCGTAACTTTATCCGGCTCGCCGACTGCAAGAAGCAGGTATTCGAGCAAGACTTATTGTCGCTTCTCTTCGCGGAGCGCGCCGAAGTGACGGTTTGTTAAAGACTCCGACGAAGATTCCTCATGTCGTGCGCTGCCGTGCGGGATAAAGAAACACCAATGATAGCTGGCGGCGCATTCGCCATCGTCGGCCGCGACGTTCACGTGTGGACTCTCCGTACTGAAGCTTCGGATGCCGTAAGTGCAAAGTTCGAACCATTTCTCACGCCCGACGAGAAAGATCGTGCGGAGCGCTTCCACTTTTGCAGACTCCGGCGTTCCTTTGTCATCACGCGCGGGTCTCTGCGTTGCCTGCTCGGACGCTACCTGGACATTAATCCGGGTAGTATAGGCTTGAAATACAGTGCGAACGGAAAACCTGGTCTTGCGTCAGCCGGAGGAATCAACTTCAACGTCACGCATTCCGGCGATTTAGCCGCCTTTGCCTTCACCCGTGACTGCCAAATCGGCATTGACCTGGAGCAGATACGCCCGGTGGACGAGGCGCAATATATCGCCGATTGCTTCTTTTGCCCGGAGGAGGCTGCGGAGATTATGTCGCTCCCGCCCCATGAGCGCCAACGTGCCTTCTTCTGCTGCTGGACTCGCAAGGAGGCATATATCAAAGCCACAGGCGATGGATTATCTACGCCGCTGCATCAATTTCGCGTAACACTGCAGCCCAAACAACCCGTACGTTTTATCCACCTGTCAGAAGACAGAACTGCCGCCAAGGCATGGACGCTGCATGACCTGTGCGTGGCCCCAAACTATGCGGCGGCACTAGCATACCGGGATCGGCCACGCTCCATTTCTGTTTTTCCGTCCATTGATCCTGCAATAGTCTCCAGTATTCTATAATCGAACTGTCAGTAAAACCTATGCCAGAGCCCGAAGAAAGTCAAACTGTTAGCCTCGCACAGATTCCTCAGTTCCTTCGCAGGCGGCGTTGGTGGATTCTGTTAACCGCTTTCGCCGTTACTTTAGCCAGCATCGTTGTCGTGCAACTGTTACCCAACAGGTACACCTCTGAGGCGACGGTTCTTGTGATTCAACAACAGGTGCCGGAACGGTATGTCATATCGACGACTACCACTGACGTCAGCGAGGCGCTTCAAGGCATGACGCAACAAGTACTGTCGCGATCGAGCTTGCTTGCCATTATCGATGCCGTTGGTCTCTATGCAACCGAAAGAGAGCACGTGGCGCCTGAGCTACTGATCGCACGCATGCGGAAGAGGCTTGACATCCAGCCGCTGGAAAGCGGTCCGACACGAAGAAACGTGAATTCGTTCAAAATTACCTTTGTCTCCGACAGAGCCGATACGGCCCACGATGTTACCGCCAGAGTGACGGATCTGTTCATCCAAGAAAATGTCAGGATGCGTGAGCATCAGGCCACAGTCACTACCGATTTCCTGCAGGAGCAATTGGAAACGGTCAAGAAGCGGCTCATGGACCAGGAGGCGGTGGTGCGCAGCTTTAAGATGCAACACCTCGGTGAGCTGCCTGAGCAAGAACAGGGTAATAGCCAGATCCTGACGAGCTTGTCTTCACAACAGCAGAATACCATGGCTGCATTAAGTCGCGCGCAGGAACAGAAGGCGTACTTGGAATCGTTGCTTCGTGGATATGAGGACTTTGAGGCGCGGGACGCGAGTGTGGGGGGCGTGGCCAGTGGTGGCCGTGTCGGTAACGACATACCGGTCAGTCCGACCGCGGCGCTCGAAAGTGGGCTCTCTCGCCTGCAGTCCGAGAAGGCTACATTGTTGAGCAGATATACCGCAGATCACCCCGACGTGGAAAAAAAGAGCGCTGAGATCGCGAGGGTTGAAGCGTCGCTGGCTCATGCGAAATCGTTGCCGCAGGCTCCGGCGCCAAAAAAGGGAGAGAAGCCAGTTGTGGTGACCAGCAGGAGACAGGAAGCACCGATTGCTCAAGTCAACAGTCAATTGGAAGCGAACCGGGTGGAGATGGAGCACCTGACAAAAGACGCCAACCAACTGCAGGAGAAGATTGCACAATACCAGGAACGCATAAACGCAACTCCGATGCGGGAACAGCAACTCGCGGGGATGCTCCGGGACTACGAATTGCTCAAGCAGAATTACGGCGAACTGTTGAAGAAGCAGCAAGAGTCGGGATTGGCCATGAGTCTGGAAAAGCACCAGGAGGGTCAGCAGTTCCGTGTGGTCGATCCTGCCAGTCTCCCCGCTCTGCCGTCGTTTCCCAATCGCCCGTTGTTCAGGTTGGGCGGCGCAGCAGGAGGAATTGTACTGGGATTGGCGCTAGCCTTTTTGCTTGAGATGACAGAGCGTAGGTTCTACTCGGAAAAGCAATTGCGTGACCGTATTAAGGTGCCGCTGGTGATTGCCCTGCCGGTTCTTCTCACCCAAGCCGAAGAACGTCGCCAAACGTCAAGAAAAATCTTCGAGTGGGCTGCCGGATCGGCTTTGGTACTGATGGTACTGGCCGCAGAGTTATACGTTTATCGGCGCGGCTAGAGGACCCAACCGTGCGGCTGATCGTCAGTTATGATAGGAGTGATGACGCGACGATCCATACCGCCGGAAGGAATTCAATGATCCAGAGCCTCGATCTTGTCAAGACCCTTCACGAGCCAGAAATGGAGCCGGCCGCGCGGGCCGTCGGCGAGGTTGCGGAGGGCGCCGAGACCCCGAGTGAGCTTGCGAGGGATACCGGTCGAGGAGATCAATTTCGAACCCCTCAGCCGGATCGTTTTTTACACGGATCCGCGCGGGGTCGCCGCCGACCGATTCAGGTTCTTGCGAATGCGCATTCGCGAACTGTCAGGCGCAAGGAAGCTAAAGAGCTTGTTGGTTACCAGCGCCTTATCTCTGGACGGAAAATCGACGGTGAGTCTCAATCTTGCCACGGCTTTAGCGGAGCGGGGCCAAACACCCGTTCTGTTGCTGGAAGCAGACCTTTATCATCCGACTCTGGCTGTACGTCTGGGCCTAAAGGCTGGGCCGGGCTTGACGGAATGCCTTTCATCCGGCCTGGGCCCACTCGCGGCAATTCGACGCATTGAACCGCTGGCCTGGTATTTCTTGCCGGCCGGCAGCCAACTGGCGGATCCAAGCGACCTGTTGCACGGTGACGGGTTTCCCACCATCATGCAAGCGCTCTTGCCGCACTTCAAATGGATTGTAATCGATTCCCCACCAGTAGTGCCTGTCGCCGACACCTTAGCGTTGGCGCGGCACGCCGACGCCAGCCTGCTGGTAGTGCGTGCTGGCCAAACGCCCAGCGACGCGGTCGAATCGGCTTTTGAATCCCTGGGCGCGAACCACGTCATGGGCGTTATTCTAAACGGTGTGGAAGGCCTCGAGCGACTGTATTCGAAATACAACAAGTATTACGGGCCAGCGGCCGCCACAGCTAAATAATTTAGCCTTCGCCACACGCGCACCGACGCGTAACTCTCTTGAGGTGGCCGCGAGCACCCTCGAGCTGCCCCCGCCAACCATCGAACAATGTGCCTAAAAGCATTAGAGGAGGCTTATCATGACACTAAGCGTCCAGTCTTCGCTCCGTGACCAGTATCGCGGCATGAAAACGCCGCGGCACATCGCCTTTGTGGTTGCATGGCTACTGTTGTTCCGAGTGCCACTGCTTACCGCCCAGCAAGATCCGACTGAACCGAATGGAAGTCTCGGGCAGGATGAGACAGCGGTGTCAAACTCGGACGCGTACAGCGGGCCGGCGATACTTAGCCGCGGCAATCAGCCAGCGATCGTCGGCGCTGAAGTGGATACAATACAACCGTTCCTGAACCTGACGCGCATCTATGGCACCGGATTGACCGGCGGGTTATCCAGCAGCGATCCGAATGCGCTGCAGTCCGGAATCCAAGTCGGTTTCGGGTTGAAAGGCACGCACCGCTGGAGGCGAACTACCTTCCAGATCGAATACCAGGGAGACTACCGCGACTACAGCGTGCCGGCAGGTGCCAACGATGCGATTGGCAACGGCCTGAATCAAATGCTCGTCGCGACGGCTGTCTCGCAGTTGCGACGTCACCTGGTGTTGTCCATTCGGCAAACCGGGGGGATACTGACGCAAGGTACGGGAGGTCTACTCCTGCAGCCGGCATTCTTAGAGAGCTCCTCCACGTTACCTACGAATGAACCCTTTAGCGGTGGATTGAAGCTTATCGATTCCCTGGTCGCCCTCACCTACCAGGCGACGCAGCGTCTCTCATTCAGCGGCAGCATCGAGGGCTCTTTCTTGCGGCAGGACTCAGTGGCTCTTGTGGGCACGAATAGCGGCATACTGACTGCCGACTTGGGCTATCGGCTAAGCAGCCGATCCACGATCGGTTTGGACTATGGCTTCAGTCACTTTGGCTATACGAGCTTCGGATCGGCTGATGTAAATAGGGCCGGTATAGATTACTCATGGCGGGCCGCCAAGAGTGTCAACCTTGCATTTCAAATCGGAATGGCGCACAGTAATATCCTAAGCCTCGCTGCTGTGCCAATCGAACCGGAGATCGGCGCCGTTCTTGGAGTAACTACGGGTATTCAGGAAGTTCAACATTCGATCAATACTCCCGTGATGAATGCCCGGGTCACAAAGCAGTGGAGGCGGGCGTCCGCGGACCTGGGGTATCAAAGAGGAATCTCACCAGGAAACGGCCTCGTGCTTGCCTCGACACAAACAGCGCTAACTGCCGGATTTCATTACTCTCATGCAGATCGCTGGACATTGTCAGTGCAAGCCGGGCGTACCACAATGGAGCAGCTCGCCGTGGCTGGATCCTATGCGGGAAACACGTATGCCGCCTCCTTCAGTCGTTTGATCCGTCCTGGCCTGCAGGCGGTCGGCCGTTTTTCTGTACTGCCGGTGAACTACATTGGTCCCCTGGGATTCGATCGCACGTACTACCGCGGCGAATTTGGATTCATCTTCAGTCCAAGCCAAATACCTGTTTCACTCAGGTGACCTGGAGAACCGGGAACATCGAGCAGCGCGAACCGTGGTAAGTACCTATGGATACGAGAAAAATGATCCAGGAGCTACAGGAGGAAAAGCGGCGGCTGGAACAAGTTATCACATCCTTGCAAGCGCTTGAACATTCACTGTTTGGCGGACGGCAAGCCAGGCCGGCAAAAGCGCTCAGGGGCAGGAAGTCTATGTCGCCTGCAGAACGGCAAGCTGTCTCTGAGCGTATGATAAGGTACTGGGCTGGGCGCAAGGAGCAGAGCCGGGCGGGCGGCTCCGCTGGCGACTAGTTCGAGTGATTGTTGCCGGGTACTCATGAAACTTACAGCACAAGTAGACGGCCCGGCCGCCTGACCTATTAGATCCTAAATCAATGACCCGTACCACGTGTTGCACCCAAGTTGCGATCGCCACCTCGGATTCGGTAGCCCGTGTAAGGCTTCTCGTTGCGCTGCAGTCAACGCCCGGATTTACTGTCGTGGGGGAAGCTTCCGACGAAATTCGATTGCTGGCACTGCGAACGCAACTGCAGCCGGACATCCTTCTCCTTGACTCCACCTTAGCCGGCTTCGTAGACGGCATGGTAAGTTCGTGGCCGGCAGTGCGAATCGTCCTGCTGGCGGGCATTATTGACGAAGGCCAAATCATGCAAGCTCTTCGGCTGCGAGCCCGCGCCATCGTACCTAAGACTGCGCCACCCCATATCCTGCTCCAAAGCATCCGCAGCGTTTTGGCGGACGAGTACTGGTTGGGGGCGGATAGCATTGCCATCCTTGTGCAGATGCTGCGCGATCTCCTTCCTGGACGGGAGGTAGAATCGTCGCATCTACGGCATGAGCTTACTGCCAGAGAGCAGAGTATTGTTGCGATGATTGCTAGAGGCCATTCCAATAAACAAATAAGCCAGGAGTTGTTTATTAGCGAGCGTACCGTCAAACACCACCTTACAAATATTTTCGGCAAGCTCGGGCTTTCCAGCCGGTTGCAATTGGCGAGCTTTGCGGCCGCACATTGTATGGTCCCCAACGAAGGGCGAGCCGGTGCCAGCTTCACTGCACGCTTCAATTCGCCTGGCCGCGGCCGGCGTAAACCGCTGCCGGCTGTTTCGCTGGTTAGCTGACGATAAATGCCATCATCGATTGCCTTTGAGCGATTTGTTTCGAGACGACGGCTATTCGCATTCCTGTGCGTTTTGCAGATCTTGCTGTTCTGGCCGGCGCTCAAAGCCGTGTTGGAATTAGCCCTGCGGGACGAGCGCTACACGTATATCGTGGCAGTACCCGTTATCAGCGCGGTTTTCTTTTATGCAGAGAAGGAGCGAATATTTCGTGATTCACGCTACTGTCCCGCCCTCGGTGTGCCGTTGATGCTGCTGGGAGTGCTCATTCTTGTGGTGAGCAGAATGCTGCAGCCATGGCCTGGAGAGATCATGGCTCCGGGCGCAAGCATGGTGCTCGTGTGGGCTGGGGCGTTTACTCTTTGCTATGGCCGCACCGCGCTTAAAAGCGCCGGTTTTGCCGCCCTGCTTCTTCCGTTGATGGTGCCCCTCCCGAGTATGACCCTAGACAAGGTTGTGGCGGCATTGCAGGCAGGATCGGCGGAACTAGCCTATTTTCTCTTTCGGGCGGTTGGTGTTCCTGTCCTGAGACACGGTATGGTAATGTCGCTGCCCGGCGTCGATATTGAGGTTGCACAACAATGCAGCGGCATCCGGTCAACTATGGCCTTGTTCATGGCGGGCGCAGTTGTCAGCCGCATACTGCTCAGGACAGGCTCAGCCAGAGTCCTGGCCATCCTGTGCCTCGGACCCATAGGAATATTTAGAAATGCGGTCCGTATCGTTTCGATCTCATTGCTGGGAGTTTATGTCAACCACGGGTTTTTTGCCGGCAGCCTTCACCGGCAGGGTGGAATCCCATTCTCTCTGGTGGGGTTTGCTATTTTGGTACCCCTAGTCTGGTTTCTGCGCAGGTGGGAGCTGCACATGCTGGGTGATCGCGACAATATCGGGAACTCCCCTTCAGGCCATTAGTTCGCGGCGCCTTTGCTCGGGCGCGGGCGCGCCGAGTGTGGGATGGGGCGCCAGTCGAGAAACGCGGTAGTATATGAAGCGAAATGTTGATTGAGAAACCGCGAATTCCGATCGCCAGCATACTCCTGCATGGATGGTTACCCGGGTTCCTAAAGATTCTCTTCTATCGCATCAAGGGCTATCGAATTGGAAAAGGCGTATCCATCGGCCTCGGGTCGGTGATCTGCGGGGAGCGCGTCGAGATCGGAGAGCACACTTCAATCGGATTCCTGACGATCATCCGGGGAACGGAGATCCGCTTGGGACCCTACGTGCATATCGGGTCGATGACGTTCCTGGATACGCCCTACATGGAAATCGGAGAAGGTACCAAGATCAATGAGCAGGTGTTTGTGGGGGGGCTCCAGTTCCCGGATTCACGGTTTGTGGTGGGCCGCAACTGTTCCATCATGCAGATGTCCTTTATCAATCCGGCGCGGTCGATCGTGATGGGTGACGAAACCGGAATCGGTGGACACTGTTTGATTTTCGGCCATTCGTCCTGGCTCAACCAGTTTGATGGATACGCAGTGGATTTCGCGCCCATAGAAATCGGCAGCCATGTGGGATTGGCGTGGCGAACGTTTGTGCTCCCAGGAGCGAAGATTGGCGACGGCACGATGGTGGGAGCAAACTCGGTCGTAGCCGGCACCCTTCCTGCGCGATCGATGGCGGTCGGATTCCCCGCGCGGGTGGTCGCCGGCCCTCCCGCTTTTCCGAGAAGTGTCTCCGATGAGGAGAAGGTCGAGATGTTTCGACGGATCATAGCGGAAATGATCCAAGTTTTCGTGGGATCGGGACTCCATTGCGAGCAAGACGGCGATCTTTACGAGATCCAAATGCCAAACGCGGGTTGGCGCTTTCGAAAACCGAAATTGTGGCGAATGCAGATCACCGACGGAGACGTTCGCGAGGTAGCGAAATCTCTCGCGGCCACGAGACTCGATGTCTTTTTGAGTTTGCGCGAAATACCCGATGAAGTGAGGGAGTTGTTGAGCGTGCGGGCGACGGTGTGGATCGACATCACCAAGAAACAACAGCCACGATTCTCAAATGACCTGGGCGAGGAAGTCGCGAATTATTTCAAGAGATATGGCGTCAGAACGTTGCGTTGGCCCCCGGTTTCCCGTTCTTGATTAATCGTTCGGGGACTCAATTAGACGGCAAGCAATGGATGAGAAGATCCGGGGGGGCCGGGAGGTATGCGTGTTGACCTTGTTTCTACTGGCCTTCCTCATCTTCAACGTAGTCACTGCAACATCGTATCCATTTCCTCACCTAGATGAATGCGTGCAAGCAGAACCCGCGATTAACTACCTTCATGGGCGCGGCTTTGGCATCCGCTTTGATGAAATACTGGGAATGTATTCTTTCCTGCTCGTCCCATGGATGAAGCTGTTTGGTTCCTCGCTTCATTCCATTCGAAGCGCCGATATCGTTTCAATGACGGCGGCTTTTCTCGTGCTTTGGTCGGCGGTCAAGCGGCTCAATATCATACCTCTCGCGTTTTGGCGGCTCTTCCTCTTGATCCTGCTGGCCACGGAATACGGGATGATCGTTGACTATCGAAACGGACGTTACGATGGCTTTGGCGCTTTGCTTATGACGGTCGTGCTTTGGTTGATGTCGATCAAAAGCAAGCGAACCCGCTTGTTTTGCCTCTTCGTGGCCTGCCTGCTCGTTCCTTGGGCGGGACTGCAGTTTATGCCGGTGCTGTTTACATCCGGAGTCTTTCTTTTCCTCATTTTTCGTTGGCGGTTCTGGATGGAAATCGCCGTATCATTTCTCGCCAGCGTGTTAGGCGTAGCCGCCTTCTTTATCGCCGCGGCCGCCAACGGCAGGTTGTCGACCCTTCTGAAGTTCATCAGCGGGCAAAAAATAGGCGTAAACGTCATCTCCGATTGGATCCATCATGGGCAACTCGTCCTTTACAATTATATTCCCGCCGATCTCAGCTTTCCTTTTCTTTTTGCCGCCGCCGCCATCCTGTTTATTCATCTTCTGCGCCAAAAGAGAATCAATCTGCATTCGGCGATCTGTCTCGGGATTCTATTTGATGTCTTACTAAGCATCATTATGCTTACCGTCGCAAAACTTCCCACCTATTACAGCTATATGATTGTCATTCCGATTGCAATTGCGCTTTGCTCCGGTTTAGCTCTGTGCGGGCCAGGCAAGCTCAGAAACGCCGCCCTGATTCTGTGCTTTTTGAGTGCAGCCGCCGGAGCCGGGCTTCACGCGGCGGCGTACATCGGCAACCATCGGGATCGGGATTATTCGCATTTGGAACAATTCGTCGATCAAACAGTGCACGCGGACGATATAGCCTATGTAGATACCAGGGGATATCTTGCGGTACGACAGCGAGCGCGGGACGCCTATTTCCCGGAAGCGGAAGGGCCCATCATTCCCTTGATGTCGCAGCAGCAGAAAGACTCCATCACGGTTCTTCTCATACCTTCGGCCGCATTGGAATACACAACAAATGGGCTGGGCGGCCAGTGGCAGGAAACGGGTCAAACGATTGCTCCAACTGGCCGCAATATCTTTGGAAATAGAAGGATGGGGTTGGTGACGTTCAGTCCAATCGACCTTACGGTTTACAGAAGACGCTAAAGATCGTATGACAATCGCGAAGTTGTTCACGATGCTGGGTGCGGGCGTGTTATTGATGTCGATCGCCGTGAAGTTTGTTCCGAGTGGCTCGACCGCACCGACCATCCCCACGGCGTGGAGTCCGAAGGCCGCGGCCGAGTATCTCGATCGAAGAGCCGCGTGGTGGAATACGTGGCCCGGCTCTGCCCGCGACCACGGAACCTTCTGCATCTCATGTCATACGGCATTGCCTTACGCTCTCTCGCGCCCAGACTCTTCGAACCGCACTTGGTGAAGCGGATCTATCGCCCAACGAGCAGAGGCTCTTGGACAATGTGAAGAAGCGGGTCCGCCTTTGGAACGAAGCCGCACCATTCTATGGAGGGCGGGCCGGGCCTGAAAAAAGTAGCCAGTCGCGTGGAACTGAGTCGGTTCTCAACGCCCTGATTCTCGCGAGTTACGATGCCCGAAATGGTACACTCAGCGACGATGCACGCGCGGCTTTCCAGAACATGTGGGCACTACAAGAGACCACAGGGGATGACAAGGGTGCTTGGCCCTGGCTCGATTTCCACAACGAGCCCTTTGAAGCGCATGACTCTGTGTTTTACGGGGCGTCTTTGGCTGCCGTCGCCGTAGGCATCGCGCCTGAGAACTCGAGTGCCAAATCGCACTACCAAGGCAATGTGAAGTTGTTGCGCGAGTACCTCGGTCGGGAATTCGCCCGGCAGTCTCTCATCAACCAGATAGTAGTGTTATGGGCTTCCACAAAACTACAGGGGGTCCTAACGCCGAAGCAGCAAGACCTTATTGTCGCGGCTGTGCTCAGCAAACAGCGTGTAGATGGGGGGTGGAACCTGTCTTCTTTGGCCTGGAGCTGGAGAGGATCAAGTCTGAAGTCGTTGATCAAACAGTGGGTCCGAGCGGAAGACACACCCCTTGAAGGAAAAAGCGACGGATACGCTACCGGGCTGATTGCGTGCAGTCTGGAAGAAAAGGGCTTCTCTCCTCAGGAGGACCACCTCCGCCGCGCCCTCAACTGGTTGGGACAAAATCAGAACCAGGCCGAAGGTCGATGGCCTGGTTATTCCTTGAATCATCCTTCCGAAAAGTCCTCGACAGGGCTCTTCATGAGCGATGCCGCAACCTCGTACGCCGTGCTTGCTCTTATAGGTGCGGACGGACCGCGAATAATAAGCCGTTGACCCCGCTTAATTCCCCTTTAATCAGGCTGTTTGCTTGGGTGCGGCTTGGCTGAGATGACAATCAGGATTAGAACACGCGACGGGACCACGGTAATCGTTAACGAAGCAGATCTCGAATGGGTTACGGCGTACCTTGTGCTTTGTGGTTATTCGCCAGTAAGTGTCGAGAGGACGAACTTGCCGCTGCCGGAGCCCGTCAAAGATGGTTAGGTAAAGTTGCGTAATCCCCTTACCTCCGGCGCGTTCATCGCTGCGAGGCTGCTGATGGCTGTGGGTCTTGCCGCCTGGCCGGAGCGCGGCCTGGGCTGTGCCTGAATCTTTCCATTCCAGCTTACTTGAGCGGTCCCGGTGCCAGCGTTCCCGCCGCCGTTTTGCTCGCAAGTGATGGCCAGTCCATCAGTGCCCTGCAGTTCGACTTATCCTTCGACAACTCGGCCTTGCACCTCTCGGGCGTCACGGGCGCGGCTGCCAGAAGCGCCGGCAAATCACTTCGCGTTGCGGCGCTAGCACCTAACAAAGTCCGCTTCCTGATATGGGAATTGAACCAAAATCCGATTCCGGACGGCGCCATCGTGAACCTGTTCGTCAATGTCGCGGCCGGCGCCACGCTGGGATTGTACAGCATCCATTTTGAGGGCGTACGGGCCAGCGATCCGAACGGCCGCCCCGTCTCGGTATCCAATACCGACGGTAGGCTGACGCTGAAAACCTCGTACGGCGCCCCGATAGTACCCCAAGGCGTCTTGAACGGTGCCAGCTTGCTTCCCGGGCCCATTGCGCCGGGAGAACTGATAACGATTATGGGGGCGGCGATCGGCTCAGTCTCAAGTCCGGGGAGTCTCACGTTCAACGGTTTCCCCGCTCCAGTGCTCTATGCGGGAGACGATCAAGCCAATGCCGTCGTACCTTTCGGCATTGCGGGACTTGCGACGACTACGCTGAATGTCGCCAATCCATCCGGCACGCCGGCCATCCTTTCTCTTCTAGTCGCTTTCCACCGCACCGGACGTTTTTACGCTGAGCGGCAGCGGCGTCGGCCAGGGCGCAATCCTGAATCAGGATTCGACTCGGAACTCGCTGGACAATCCGGCAGAAAGAGGGTCGATCATTGTTTTCTTCGCGACTGGCGCGGGCCAAACCAATCCGCCGGGCATCGATGGATCGATCCCGGCCACAGTGCTTTCGAAGCCCCTTCTCATGGTTTCGGTCCAGATCGGCGGCGCTCCGGCGGAAATTCTGTACGCGGGCGCGGCGCCGGGACAGATTTCCGGCGTTTTGCAGGTGAACTGCCAGGTGCCGACGCAGATCTCGCCTGGGAATTCGATTCCGCCTCTACTCACCGTCGGTGAAGCGACCAGCTCGCCTGTGACCGTGGCGGTCAGATGAAGATAGCTTGTTGCGACCCGTCATTACGCACTATGAATTGGCTCTACCAGTACTCGAAATTCAATTGCAATGTCTTATAAGCTCTGGTATTCTAAGAAAACTGAGTTAGCCCATCCGGGTACCGCACGAGTGTTCGCTCGTATGGGATCAGGTCGACAGCGAGACGTCTTAAGCGCGTGAGCCCTGTGAGAGCGGTAGCTTGTGCGAGAGTGTTTTTCGACTTACCTTTCATTGCTCCCCTCCAGGTGATATCCACACCATATCGCCTTTTTTTCTAACGCGCAAAATATCGCCATTTTTCTAAAGGAGCAGACTATGACTTCAACAGCTACCGTTCAATCTCTAGATCACTTGCAAGTAGCGTCAATTCAAGAGCATATCGACAGCGCTATTGACGAACTTTTGGCTTCTTTACCGGACCCGGCACAACTCTCCGCCGACCAGCGCCGTGGGATCATCGCACGGTACTCTGCAGTGCTGGAAGGGAATTTCATCTACTGGATGACCGGCGCTTACCTCTCCGTCTACTCGGAGGAGGCGCGCTCGAAAATCCTGGAGAACCTCCACGAGGAAGTGCGGGACTCCCATCCGCATATGATGCGGAAGTTCGCCATCGCTGCCCACGCGGTCCCAACGGATTCGGACTTCGCGGCAGTCTATCGTGATCTGACGAATGTCCGGCTGTTCATTGGCCGCCTCTCGGCAGTACCGATAGTCCTCACGATGGCCTTCTTCGAAGGGTTCATCCAGCGCTTCATGGCCTATTTGGCAGACCTCGCCCAACGGCAGGGCTCCGCGGAGATGGAGTACACAGACGTGCACGGGGTTTGCGATATCACCCACACGCAGGAACTCTTCCGCTCTCTCGCAGCGGAGATGGCCCTCAATCCGGTTGAACCGGACACGGACATCTATGAGGGAATGGACCTGCTTCGCACTCTGATCCATACCATCGTCCGCGGTGCTGCGGACCCGAGCCGAAACTAGCCGGATGCCATCGGCTCGGGCCGGTCAGGAATAAGCCGAGGTTTAATTTAAGATGACTGCCGGACTTAAGCTAATCCCGCCCGGGCCCCCCGAGAAGTACTGCCCTTCTCAGGATCTGTTGAGCTGGATGCGCGATCACTTCTCTCGCTTCGGAGATATCTATAAAGCCTCGGCCTTCGGTACCGATGTATACGTCGTCAGCGACCCTCGTTACGCCGATTACGTCCTCCGGGAGAACTGGCAGAACTACAAGAAAGGCCAAGCCATCAAACGCGTTGGTTTGCTCCTCGGCAACGGCCTGATGGTGAGCGAAGGCGAATTTTGGAAAAGCCAGCGGCGCATGATCCAGCCGTCGTTCCACCAGGAAGCCGTCAGCGCGCTAATTACCATCGTCACCACGGCAAACATTGCGTTGCTCAAGAAATGGGAGCGCGCGGCGCGCGAGCACGCGAGCGTCAACGTTACGCGCGACGTCAGCCTCATGATCCTGGACGTCGTGCTCGTCTCCATTTTCGGAGACGACTACGAGGAGGTTGCTCCGCATTTCTGCATCCTGTCCGGACGAATCGGCGCGCGACCTGCAGTTTGCCCAAACGTTCAGGTCGCTCGGAAAGCTGGTCGGCCAGGTTGTCGCGAACAGGCGGAACGAGAACCGAATATCCACTGACATCCTGGGCATGCTGATGGAGGCTCGCGACCGTGACACCGGCCAAGCTATGCCGGACCGCCAACTGGTCAGCGAGATCATGACCCTGGTTGTCGCCGGACACGAGACTACCGCCAGCACCTTGAATTGGACCTGGTATCTACTCTCCCAGAACTCCGAGGTCGAGGAAAGACTGTCAGAAGAGCTCAATTGCTTACCCCGGAGTGAGTGTCCGGAGATGGGCGATCTGCCGAAATTTACCTACACACGCCAAATCCTGGAGGAGGCGCTGCGCCTGTATCCACCTGGCTGGCTGATGACGCGCAAGGCACTTAAGGACGATCGGCTCGGCGAGTATTTCGTTCCCGCCGGAACGGAGATCTATATTTCACCTTACCTGATCCAACGGCACCCTGCTCTCTGGGAGGATCCGGACCATTTCAATCCGGATCGATTCGATCCCGAACAGTCGCGGGACCGGCACGCCTTAACGATACTCCCGTTTTCGGCAGGTCCCCGAAAATGCATCGGGGACATATTTGCCAGGGTCGAAATGCAGATCCATCTCATGACGATAGCCAAACAACTGCGGCTGCGATACGCTGAAACAAGACCGCCGGAGTTCGATACGGGCGTGAATCTGCGCAGCAAATATGATTTCATAATGACCCCGGAGATCAAACGCGCTGCCCTATCCGGGCACTATGCTGCGTAAAGGGCGGGTCTTCCAGGTATGACCGTATCGTCAAGTTCAACGTTGGCGGGTCCGGAAACAACACATATGTCTGTTCGGTCGGAGATTATTGCCCAGATCACGCAGGTCGCCCAGGAGCAAGACAAACGCCTGGCGCCGCTCGACGACGATCTGGCGCTTCTGGATTCAGGACTCGATTCGCTGTGCTTGGCAGTCATCGTGGCCCGGCTCGAGGATACGCTGGGAGTAGATCCGTTCACTACCGCCGAAGATGCCGGCTTTCCGGTGACCCTGGGCGACTTCGTCAGGTTTTACGAAAATGCCGCAAAGTGACCGGCCGGTCGCTCTGGGACGGGATCGGCGCCGCCGGAAATCTGCCGGAACGCTTTCTCTCGGGAGCCGATGCGACGGTCGCTTTGGGCGCTCTGGTCGCGGGATCGTGCCTCGGTGGCCGGGGCGAAGAACTGCGCGGCCGGTCGGTGCTGGTCTGCGACAAGAGATCAACTCACTGCGGCATTAGCGCTCATCGAGCTCGACGGCATCGCGCGCCGCCTGGTTCTTTGTCCTTCCGATTTGCCGCTCGAACATCTTCCCTTCGTCATCGATGCGGCGGCGCGTGGATGCGATCGTATCCGATCGGAGCGCGCTCGGATCTGGACATTTCCGGCGTTGCGATCTTTCGTCACCTGCAGTCCGAAAATCGTGCCCGCCAATTACGATCGGAGCGCTGCGTGCCAGACGGAATGGATTCTCCTCACATCGGGTACGACAGGACTGCCGAAGCTGGTCGTCCACACCTTGGCAAGTCTGGCCGGAGCGATCGAAAACGCCAGCGCTTCGCCAACGCCCGGTCGTTTGGAGCACCTTCTACGACATTCGCCGCTACGGCGGTCTCCAGATCTTTCTGCGCGCCGTCCTCACCGGGGCATCGCTGGTGCTGTCGAGCGCCCAGGAGTCGACGGCGGATTTTCTGATCCGGGCCGCCGCGCACGGAGTCACGCATATCTCCGGAACGCCTTCCCATTGGCGGCGCGCGCTGATGAGCCCCTCGGCGCACCTGATCGCGCCTCAATACGTTCGTCTGTCGGGAGAAATCGCCGACCAGGCAATCCTCAATCATCTCCGGTCCTTCTACCCGCAGGCCAGAATCGCCCACGCTTTCGCCTCGACCGAGGCTGGCGTGGCGTTCGATGTCAACGATGGTCTGGCGGGCTTTCCGGCCAGCTTGATCGGACAGAGCAGCCGATGTCGAGATGAAAGTCGAAGATGGCTCGCTTCGGATCCGCTCGCAGCTCGAATGCGAATCGCTACTTAGGCAGCCACGTCGAAGCCTCTCACAGGACGCAGAAGGCTTCGTCGATACCGGCGACATGCTCGAATTGCGCGGGACCGCTATTACTTCGTCGGCCGGCGAGATGGAGTCATCAACGTCGGCGGCTTGAAAGTGCATCCCGAGGAAGTGGAAGCGGTCATCAATCGCCATCCGCAGGTTCAGATGTCGCTGGTCCGGACGAGAAAGAATCCGATCACCGGCGCGCTGGTCGTCGCCGACGTGGTTCTGAACGACGGACGCCGACACCGGAACGGCCAGGTCCGGCAGCTCCAGCACGAGATCCTGCAGCTCTGCCGCGAAGCGCTTCCTCGGCACAAAGTTCCGGCGGCGATCCACTTCGTCCGCAACCTGCCGGTCGCCGCCACCGGCAAGATGGTGCGCCAGCCATGCGTAACGTGATCGTGACCGGCGGAAGCCGGGACTGGGCCTGGGAATCGCTCGTAAGCTGGCAGCGGAAGGCTACCGTGTCATCGCAGTTGCGCGGAAAGAGACCGATCAACTCACGTCGGCGATGCAGGAAGCGGAACGCGACCGATCCCGGATCATTCCATTTCGTTCCCTTCGATCTGGCCGAAGATCGAAGAGATCGCGCGAGTTGGTCAAGACGTTGCGGAAGGACTTCGGCCCGATCTACGGCCTGGTGAACAACGCTGGCATAAGTTTCGATGGCGCTCTCGCTCTCATGCCCAACTCGCAGATCGAGCAGCTGGTGCGCGTGAACACGCTCTCGCCCATCGTGCTCACCAAGTATGTGGTGCGCTCCATGATGGCCGATGGCGGCGGGCGCATCGTGAACATCGCTTCGATTACGGCTTCACCGGCTACAGCGGCCTGTCGGTTTACGGCGCGACCAAAGCATCGCTGATCGGGTTCACCCGATCGCTGGCGCGAGAGGTCGGGCGCATGGGAGTGAACGTGAATGCCGTCGCGCCCGGATTCGTCGATACCGACATGACTCAGGGGCTCACGGACGAGCAACGGCAGCAGATCGTCCGCCGCAGCGCGCTGAGACGCCTTGCGGACATCGACGACGTGGCCAACGCGGTCGAGTTCCTGCTCAGCGACAAGAGCGAAAAACATCACCGGCACGGTGCTTACCGTCGACGCAGGGAATACGGCATGACGGCAAACCTGCACAGAGAAACTCGCAGAGCGGCAACGGCTCAGCGGCCAAAGCCTGGCTGCGCGCGCTCGAGCTGACTGCGCCCATCACCCGCAATCCCGATCGCATTCTTCCCGACCGTGATCGAGGAACTCGCCGCGCAATTCGGCGACGCGCCGGCCCTGCTCTCCGACCGCGAGTGCCTGACCTATCGCGACGCTCGCCGAACGCTCGAACCAATATGCCCGCTGGGCGCTCGACCAGGGCTCGCAAAGGCGAAGTCGTCTGTCTGCTGATGCCGAACCGGCCCGAATACATGGCCATCTGGCTTGGCATCACCAGCGTCGGCGGTGTGGTTGCGCTGCTCAATACCAATCTGGTCGGTCCTTCGCTCGCCCATTGCATCAATATCGTCGCGCCCAAACACGTCATCGTGGCCGCGGAGCTCGTCGACGCGTTGACTGCCGCGCTGCCCGACCTCGCAGCGGCGGCAACGATCTGGATCCACGGCGCCGACGATCGCTCGTTCCGCCGCATCGATCGCGACATCGAGCGGCTACTCGGGCGAGACGCTGAGCGACGACGAGCGGCGGCCGGTGACCATCGAGGATCGGGCGCTCTACATCTACACCTCCGGCACCACCGGCTTGCCCAAGGCCGCCAACGTCAGCCATGGCCGCGTGATGCAATGGAGCCACTGGTTCGCCGGCATGATGGATACGCAGCCGACAGACCGGATGTACGATTGCCTGCCGATGTATCACAGCGTCGGCGGCGTGCTGGCGCCCGGCGCGATTCTGGTCGGCGGCGGCTCGGTGGTCATTCGCGAGAAATTCTCGGCCAGCCAGTTCTGGAGCGACATCGTCCGTTGGGACTGCACGCTGTTCCAATACATCGGCGAGCTTTGCCGCTACCTGCTCCACACCGCAGCCCTCTGCCGCACGAGACCGCAGCATCGGATCAGGATGGCCTGCGGCAATGGGCTGAGGCCGGATGTGTGGGACGACTTCCAGAACCGCTTCCGCATTCCCGGATTCTTCGAGTTCTATGCCGCCACCGAAGGCGACGTTTCGTTGTTCAACGTCGAAGGGGAAGCGCGGCGCCATCGGCCGCATCCCGTCGTATCTGGCGCATCGATTCTCGCCGGCTCTGGTGCAGTTCGATGTCGAGAAAGGCGAGCCGGTCCGGAACGAGCAGGGATTCTGCATTCGTTGCGCTCCGAACGAAATCGGCGAAGCGATCGGCCAGATTCTCGACGACCCGTCGAATGTCGGCAGCCGATTCGAGGGCTACACCAGCCGGAGGCATCCGAGAAGAAAATCCTTCGCGACGTCTTCAAGCCCGGAGACGCCTGGGTTCGCACCGGCGACCTGATGCGAAAGGACGAGAAGGGATTTTTCTATTTCGTCGACCGCATCGGCGACACGTTCCGCTGGAAGGGTGAGAACGTCGCGACCTCCGAGGTCTCAGAGGCGATCTGTGCGTTTCCCGGAGTCAGGCACGCCAATGTTTACGGCGTGACCATTCCCGGCACCGACGGCCGGGCCGGCATGGCCGCGCTGGTCACCGAACGACGAGCTGGATCTGCCGGCGTTTCGCGACGCATCTGATCGGCCGCCTTCCCGCACTACGCGCGTCCTTTGTTCCTGCGCATCCGCAACGAGATGGAAGTGACCGGCACCTTCAAATACACGAAGACCGACCTGGTGCGCCAAGGATACGATCCCGCCGCGACCACCGACCTCATCTATTTCGACGACCCGGAGCGCAGGCGTTCGTTCGGCTCGACAAGGCGCTCTACGATCGCATCCAAGCCGGCGAGATCCGTCTATGACGGCGTACTGCACAGTCGGCGCTTGCGATGCGATCTCGGGAGCCCATGGCTCTCGAACGAACTCCGGAGACGCTGTCGCGACAGCTCGAGTCCGAGATCGCGAGCGGTCCCATCGTTCCGCATGTGACGCCGCGAAGAGATTCGACACTATCTCGACGTCCCGCTACGACTTCGCAGAAGCCGATGACTCTCGACGAAGTCATCGCCGACGTAGAACAGATGTTGCGAACCTGGCAGGTGCAGGTGACTCATCCGCGCTACTTCGGCCTGTTCAACCCGAGCGTGACGCTCGCATCGGTCGTCGCGGACACGCTGGTGGCGATGTACAACCCGCAACTGGCGACCTGGCGCACCTCGCCGGCGGCGAATGAGATCGAACGGCACACGCTCGCCTGGCTGGCCGCAAAGTTCGGCTTCCCGCCAGATGCCGTCGCGAACTTCACCAGCGGCGGAGCGGAGGCGAATCTCTCGGCCGTCATCGTCGCCTTGACCCGGGCTTTCCCCGAATATGGCGAACACGGCCTGCGGCAGCCTCGCCGGCAACGCCGACGATCTACCTGACCGGCGAGGCCCATCACTCGTTCAACAAGATCGCGCACATGACCGGACTCGGGCGGCGAGGCGCTCCGCATGGTCGCGACGGACCGCGATCTGAAGATGGATCTCGAGGATCTCGCGAAGACAAGTGGCCGAGGATCGCAAGAGCGGCTTCGCTCCGTTCATGGTGGTCGGCACCGCCGGGACAACGGCGGCCGGCGTGATCGATCCTTTGCCGGATCTGGCGCGCTTTTGCCGACGGAGAACCTGTGGTTTCACGTCGACGCCGCGTGGGGCGGCGCCGCCATCATCTCGCCGCGCTCTCAGGCATCATCTCGCCGGAATCGAAGCCGCGGATTCGATCACCTGCGACGCGCACAAATGGTTCTCGGTGCCGATGGGAGCCGGGATGTTCTTCTGCCGGCATCCCGGAAGCCGTCGCGCAGGCCTTTCGCGCCGAGACTTCCTACATGCCGGGGAAAACAGCCGGGCCGGTCGCTCGATCCGTACACGACGTCGGCCCAGTGGTCCCGGCGGTTTATCGGCCTGAAGCTCTTCCTGGCGCTCGCCCAGCACGGCGAATCCGGATACGTCGAGATGATCGAACACCAGGCTCGCATGGGCGACGTGCTGCGCGAGTCGCTGCAGCGCACCGGGTGGCGGATCGTCAACACCACGCCGCTGCCGCTGGTGTGCTTCACTCGCGAGGGCTCGACACTACGCAAGTTTCTGGCCGCTCTTCATGAAGCGCCAGATCGCGTGGATGTCGGAAGTCCGGCTCGGCGACGGCGCTCCGGTCCTGCGGGCATGCATCACCAGTTTTCGAACCACCGAGCGGATATCGAGTGGGTAGTGAGCGAGATGAATCGGCTCGCAGCCAAGTGAAACCGATGCGAAAAGAGACCATCGCGATTCACGGCGGCTACGAAGTCGATCCGACCACCAAAGCCGTGGCCGTGCCGATCTATCAGACCGTCGCCTATGCGTTCGACAGCGCCGACCACGGCGCGGCGCTGTTCAATCTCGAAGCCGAAGGATATCGCTACAGCCGCATCAGCAACCCGACCACGGCGGTGCTGGAGCGGCGCGTCGCCGCGCTCGAGGGCGGACTGGAGGCGCTGTGCGTGAGCACCGGGCAGGCGGCGCGTCAACTACGCGGTGCTGAACGTGACGGAGCTGGGCACGCAACATCGTCTCGGTTCCGCAGCTCTACGGCACCACCCACACACTGTTCGCTCACATTCTGCCAAGCCAGGGAGTCACGGTCCGCTTCGCGGAATCGGATCGTCCCGAGGATATCGAGAAGCTGATCGACGACCAAACGCGGGCGGTCTTTTGCGAAAGTGTCGGCAATCCGGCGGGAAATATCTGCGACATCGAAGCGCTGGCGCGCGTGGCCCACAAACACGGCGTGCCGCTGATCGTCGACAACACGGTCGCCACGCCGATCCTGCTGCGGCCGATCGAATACGGCGCCGACATCGTGGTGCATTCGCTGACCAAGTTCATGGGCGGGCACGGCACCACGCTCGGCGGCGCCATCGTCGACAGCGGCAAGTTTCCCTGGAAGGAGCACGCCCAGCGTTTCCCGATGTTCAGCCAGCCGGACCCTTCCTATCACGGTCTGGTCTACACCGATCATTTCGGAGAGCCGCCTACATCGCGCGCTGCCGCAGCGTCTACCAGCGGACCACCGGGGCCGTGTTGTCGCCCCTGAGCGCGTTCCTGCTGCTGCAGGGAATCGAGACGGTGGCGCTGCGGATCGAGCGCCATGTGGAGAACGGCAGAAGCGTCGCCGAATTCTGCGCAACGATCGCACGGGTGGAGTGGGTCAACTACGCCGGGTTCTCCGGACAGTCCCTATCATGCGCTGGCGCAAAAATATCTCGGCGGCCGCGCCTGCTCTTTGATGACCTTCGGGGTCAAGGGAGGGTTCGAGGCCGCCAAGGACTTCTACGACGCGCTGAAGCTGGTCAAGCGGCTGGTCAATCTGGGCGACGCCAAATCGTTGGCCTGCCATCCGGCCTCGACCACCCATCGGCAGATGTCGCCCGAAGAACAACGCAAGGCCGGAGTGAGGCCGGAGATGATTCGCCTCAGCATCGGCATCGAACATATCGACGACATCATCGCCGACCTGGATCAGGCGCTCGACGCCGCGAAATTATGCGGAGGAACTCGCTAGATGCCTGTCTATTTGGCTGAGGCGCGCTGACGCCAGCTGCATCGGCTCCATGGATCGGGCAGCTGCCATCGATATCGGCTTGATCAACAACATGCCGGATGGAGCGCTGAAGGCCACCGAGCGCCAGTTTCTGACGCTGCTCGATTCGGCGGCTGACGGCATCGTTAGTGCGTCTGTCGCTTTACGCTTTGCCGGACGTTCCTCGAACCGAATCGGGCCGGCGCCATCATCGACCAGCTTCTATTCCGGCATCGAGAATCTGTGGGATCGCCACCTCGACGGTCTGATCGTCACCGGGACCGAGCCGCAGACTCCGAACTTGACAGGACGAACCGTACTGGGAAGCTCTGACGAAAGTGATCGATTGGGCCGAGCACAACACCCACTCGACTGTCTGGTCCTGCCTGGCCGCGCACGCCGCGCTTCTCCACATCGACGGCATCGGCCGGCGCCGCCTCGGCGAGAAGCGCTTCGGCGTGTTCGAATGCGCTCGAGTCTCTGATCATCCACTGACTGCCGGCGTTCCCTCGGCTCTTCGCATGCCGCATTCCAGGTGGAACGATATAGCCGAACGAGCTCACGGATTGCGGCTATCGCGTTCTCACGCGCGCCAGGGACGGCGGGCGTCGACACGTTCGCTAAGCAGCGCAAGAGCCTGTTCGTCTTCTTCCAGGGTCATCCGGAGTATGAAGCGAATACTTTGCTGCTCGAATATCGCAGGGACGTCGGACGTTACCTGAGGCGCGAGAGAGAAACTTATCCGCCGATGCCGGAGGGCTACTTCGACCGGGACACCGAGGAGCTATTTGCTGCGTTTCAGGAGCGCTGTCTGTCGAACCGGCGCGCGGAGTTGCTCGCCGATTTTCCGGCTGCCGAGGCGGAGAAGAGAATCTCGAAGACATGGCATCCGGCCTCCACCCGATTGTACGCGAATTGGCTCGCGCATCTGCAGGCGCAGCAGCAGCGCCAGGCCAAGGAGAGAGCCCGCCGGAAGTTCGTGCAACGCGCCGGGGAGGCTGGTTCAGCCGTACCGTTGCCGGCTTAAACGCCGAGCACAGTCTTGACCGCTTCGCGCGACACGCTGACCAGCCGGTCGATCTCCGCCTCGGTGACAACCAGCGGGGGCGCGAAGAATAAGATATCGCCTGTCGCCGGATGCGCTCCTCCCGCAGGACGCGTACGGGTGACAACTCCGCGCGTCACCATCTCCGCCTGAAGGCGTGAAGCAACCTTGCGATCGCCGCAAAGTTCTTCTTCGTTGGCGGATCTTCCACGAATTCCACAGCCGCCAACAGTCCCTTGCCTCCGCGAATATCGCCTGCATTCGGGTGATCGCCAAAGGCCGCATGCAGGTTGGCGTGGAGCCGCGAACCCATCTTCTCCGCGTTCTCGCACAGCCCTTCCCGCTCGATGATCTCGATGTTCTTCAGCGCCACCGCGCAGCAGGCTGGATGCGCCGAGTAAGTGGCGCCGTGCATCCAGCGGTCTTCCGGCTTGACCGAATCCATGACCTCCTTGATGGGTTTAGCCACCATAATCCCGCCCAGCGGCAGATAGCCGGAAGTTACTCCTTTCGCGAAAGCCAGGATATCCGGCTTCACGTTCCAGTGTGTCAGCCCGAACCATCGTCCCGTGCGGCCGAAGCCGGTGATGATTTCATCCGCGATCAGCAGCACTTCGTATCGAGTGCACACTTCGCGCACGCATGGCCAGTAGTCATCGGTTGGATAGATTACGCCGCCGGCGCCGTGGATCGGCTCACCGATGAAAGCGGCCACGCTTTCCGGCCCCTCGCGGAGGATAGCTTCCTCGAGTTCACGCGCGGCTGCCTGCCCCACTGTCTCGCCCGGTTTTGCCCCCTGGTATCGGTATGGATAACAGCTCTGGATGTGAACGAAGCCCGGGACCCGCGGCTCAAACATCTTCCAGTAGCTGCCCATCTTGGTGGCACTCATCGCCTGGAGCGTGACACCATGGTATCCTTCTTGGCGGGCGATCACCTTCACTTTGCTGGGCTGGCCGCAAGCCTTCCAGAAAAATCGCGCAGTTTTGAATGCCGCCTCATTCGCTTCCGCGCCGCCCGCGGTCAAGAAGACAGCCTGCATCGCGCCGCCAGTCAGTTCGATGAGGCGCTCAGCGAGCGTAATCGATGGAATATTTGAAGACCCGATGTAACTTGAGAAATAGGCCAGTTCCTTCATCTGAGCGGCCGCGGCGTCCGCCAGTTCACTGCGGCCATGGCCCACATTAACGTTCCACAGCCCGGACAGCCCGTCGAGATACTCGCGCCCATTAATGTCCTGAACGATCGCGCCGCGTCCCCGGACATAGATGATTGGCTCCTGGTGGTCGGATGGGTGGTGCAGCGGATGAATCAGGTGTTCCCGGTCGGCGCTTACGAGTCCTGTTGCGCCTTGATCCATGGGAGATATACGCGATTCGAGGGAACTGGTTACCGGATGGCGCCGTTCCCGGCTACATCTTTGCAACGGACGCCGTTGGCCTGCCGCGGAGGCTTCGGCGGCGCAGCACAAACAGTATACCGAGTACGGCCGTGAAGTCTACGGCCAAGGTCGCCAGAGCAGGGGCCTCGGGTGTCTGTACTGTGAGAAACTCTTGGGGCCGGCGAGGATCGCCACCCCAACTCGTAGGTGTCCACACGGTAACGGCGGGTCCACTGTAGTTATTGTTTCGCCCAGCGTTTGTCCAAGCGCTTTCTATATCTTGAGCCACGGCTGTTTGGACAGATGAATCGCCGCTTATGTTGCTGTAGGCGCTTGGCGTGAAGATAGTCCAGATCGCGTAAGATAGCGCGTCGGCGGCCGTTTGATTGTTGTAGTTCCCGTTGGTCATTAACTGGTCGGCTAGATAGGCTACCATGTTATAGCCTTGTGCACCCGAATAGCTAAAGTGCTGTGTGCCTAAAGTATAGGAATAGCTACCAGTCTCGAACAACCCGTCGGCTGCTCCGCTGGCTCCAATTGTCGTTGAATCAGCTTGCCAGTTTTCGGGAACGGTGACTTCGTCGGTGTAGTCGTCGCAAATCACAAAGCCGCTGTAGTTCACGCCCGGGCCCGTGACGGTTGCAGTGTATGGATCAACGTACACCGCAGGGTTATTCCCCAGATAATAGCCATCGGGGTTGGCACCCGTGATTGTAAAACTGTCCTGGGCCAGCGCCAAAGGCGCACAACACAAAGTTGCCCAGATAATGCCAACGTACCGAATTCGCATGTTCCTCTCCCGAGCCCTTCAGGCCCGAAAACATCAGATCGTTCCGCTTGAAGCGCCCCTGCGGGTATCCGTTCTCCCGGCCATTGTTAGTTATACGACAGTGCCGGTTGGCCGTCAATGGGACCAAAGGGCAAGGAAGTCCCTTTTTTTTCAATGAAACCGGTAGTACTATTGACCCGGAGGCAGCGCGCTTTTCCGCTTGCTGGTATCGTAAGAAAGCCGAAACAATAAAAGACGGAGAAGGATTCGGACCCGGCAAGCGATTCTCATGAGCATCAAAGCACTAAAAATCGAACAATTGCATGGATTCCACTCATGCTTGCGCTGCTGCTGGCCTCTTGCTCCAGCGACCCGAACAAAGAAAAGCACGCCTACCTGACCAGCGGCGACAAGTACTATCAGCGCGGAAAGTACCAAGAGGCGGTGATTCAATTCCGGAATGCAATCCAGATTGACCCCAGATTCGCCGCAGCCCACTGGCATCTGGCTCGCGCCTACCTCAGACTGGGCAATTCCGAAGCTGCCTACCGTGAACTGGCCGAGACGCTCAGCCTGGAACCAAAGAACCCGGATGCCCAACTGGAACTGGCGGTGTTGCTGTTGGCTCGCCGGCAGTTTAACGAGGCTCAGGCGGCGGCGCAGGAGGCTCTCAAACTGGCCCCAACAATGCCCGCGCACACGCCATTCTGGGCGAGAAATACCTACTGATGCACGACCGCGAGAAAGCTGTTCAGGAACTCAGGAAAGCCGTCGATGCCGATCCCAAGCGGGTCGAGGGCTACGCCGCCTTAGGGGCGGCGTACATGGCGGCCGGCCAGATGCCGACGGGGAAGCGGCATACAAGAAGGCCGTGGAGGTCAATCCCCGGTCCGTCCAAGCCCACGTGTCGTTAGGCCAGTTCTGGTTTTCGCAACGCAAAATGGCAGATGCCGAGGCGGAAATGCGAACCGCCGCCGGGCTGGATCCCCACGCCGTGCTGCCCCGAGACTCTTCCTGGCCCGCATCCTTCTGGCGACGAATCGGCGGAACGAGGCGGAAAACTGTACGCCGAATTGAAGACGGTGGCGCCGGATGATCCACGGGCGTACCGGGCCCTCGGCTTATTCTACTTATCCAGCGGACAAAAGGAGAAAGCGGCTGCCGAGTTCCAGTCGCTGCTGCAGTCGAAACCAAAGGACGCTGCGGTCAAAGCGAATCTGATCGGCGTCTTGATCGACCTGAAGCGCACGAAGGAGGCTCAGGCTCTCAATCAGGAAGTTCTGCGAAGGAATCCGGGCGACCGCAAGCTCTCTAGTCGAATGGCCGGTCTGCTCATGGCAGACGGCAAGTACCAGGAAGCTACCGCGGCCTTACAGGCCGCCATTAAGTCCGAGCCGAATTGCGCACGCTGCTACTTCTTCTCGGTACTGCGCAGGATGGCGCTGGGCCTCACCGATTTCGCGAAAGCTTCTCTGGCGCGTGCCCGTCAACTCGCTCCGCAAATGTCCGGCGCAACCGCCGCGTTGGCCCATCTCGACGCGAATGCCGGCGACTTACGACGACGCTTTGCAATTGGCCGGCAGTGCCTTGCAGGCCAATCCGGATCTCGTGTCAGCCTACGTGACGGAAGCGCGCGCCTTGATTTCGAAAGGAGACCTGCCCAAAGCAGAAGGAGATCTGGAGGAGGCCCTCAAACGCGATAGCGCGAATCTCCCGGCCGTGGCAACGCTTCCTAAGTCTCTATATGCGCCAGGGGAAGACTCAGGCCGCCGCGGTCACGGATTTCCAAACTGGTGGAGGCGTACCCTCAAAACGCGGGCCTCCACGTGCTGTTGGGGGTGGCCTACCTCAATCTGAAGGACTTCGACAAATCCGAAGCCAATGTGCGGCAGGCGCTGTCGCTCGATCCAAAAGCGAAGGACGCGTACACTCTGTTGGGCAACATCGACTTGGCCCGTGGCGCTGTTCGAGCAGGCCAAGACGCATTTCCGCGCCGCAATTGAGGCCAACCCGAGCGGCCTGATCAATTACCTGGCCCTGGCAACCCTGTACGAGAAGGACGGGAACTGGGAAGAAGCCAAGAAGCTCTGCGAGAAAGCGCGAGAGGTAGACAACGCCTCGCCCGTCGTGGCGAACCATTTGGCCAGTCTTTACCTCGATCACGGCGGCGACATCAATGTCGCGGTATCGCTGGCCCAGGTGGCCAAGCAAAAGATGCCGGAATCTCCCGCAACCACCGATACGCTGGGATGGGCTTATTACAAACTGGGATCGACGAAAGCGGCTCTTGCCGAGTTGACCGAATCCGCGAAGAAAGCTCCCCGCATCCCCGAATATCAATACCATCTGGGAATGGCTTACCTGGCGGATGACCGCCCCGATTTGGCCCGCCAGTTGTTGCAGTCGGCGCTCTCGCTCGATCCGCGCTTCCCCGACGCCACCAACGCCAGAGCGGCTCTCGAAAAGGTGTCCAAACAGCCGCGGCCTGTAGTGAAGAAATGAGTCAACTGAACCTAACCAGCCGGGGCCCTTATTTCGCGGGCCTGGCGTGATCCAGGCACAACGCAACCAGGTTGGAAACATCCGCCTCACCCACGCATGACCGTGTCTGCGCCGCCCCAATAATGCCAGCATGGTGCCAGCACGCGGGGCAAAAAGCAGGATAGCCCGGCAATACAAAAGCTCGACTCACGAATCTGAAGACGGCCCGCTCGGCCAAGAACCGGCGGGCTGTTTTGTCTTCTGGACGATCCTCATGCAGGGCAAATCGGAAACGGAACTCAGCGGCGAATCGCCGCGCCAAAGGTCCATAGAGCCTCCGTCCACCGCCTTCTTCTTCAAGGCTCCTTCGGAATTCGATGTCCGCATGCAACTCGCAGCCAGCACGGTGCCAGCAAAGTGCAAAAAAAGTCCCAAAACGGCACCGCGACGGTCCATGCGGGGTAGTCTCCACGACGGGGGGAAGTCGGCACAATTAAATCGCAGTCGATCCGCAAATTGCGAATACACAAGGCCCATTGCCAGAGGCGCCTTTTGCTTTTCAATGGCGAAAGATGAAATCTGCCAACGGGGTAAAGAGATGAATGCCGGAGATATAGCGCGTAAGCTAAACGGACGCAAACAACCATCGGGCTGGGTGGCACGTTGTCCAGCTCCACGAAGACCATAACCCCTCATTGAGCCTAAAGGACGCCGGCGAATGGCCGGGGCCTCGTGAAGTCCCACGCCGGCTGCCCGCAGGGCGCGGTAATCGGCGCGCTCAATATGCGCGAGATCCCGGATGGCGTACGTGCGGCGGTCGATGCGCTGGACCGGATGTTCACGGAGCACGGTGAACTGGCAGAACAACAGTTGGAGGGGCCGGTCCAATGAAATTCTGCTACGCAACTGCACACAAGTTTTTTAGGTGGGTGTTCGTAAGTCTATGAAAAATTGGTACGCCCGAGTGGATTCGAACCACCGACCTTTTGCTCCGGAGGCAAACGCTCTATCCAGCTGAGCTACGGGCGCACATTAAGCTACATGCCCATTGTATCCGAATTCGGCCAAACCCGAATCCGGCGCTGCGCCAGGCGGCATGCGCGGAACTATAATGATCCTCGTGGCGTCCGCCACGCTGGGAGGTTGCAATGGACGGCTCCGACAATCGTCAACTTTCGCGCCGCGCGTTCGCAGGGGCGGCGGCTACTTTCATGATCGTTCCGCGCCACGTGCTGGGCGCGCCGTTCGTTGCGCCGAGCGATCGCATCACGCTCGCCACCATCGGTTTGGGCCGGCAGGGCCAGGCCGTGACCATGGGCATCCTGGCGCGTCCGGATGTGCAGGTGGTGGCGGTTTGCGATTGCAACCGCTTCAGCAAAGATTACGTGGAATATGGCTCGAACGACCTGTTGAAGATGGCCCGCCGTCTGCTGGGTACGGGTTACGAAAACTGGGGTGAGGATCTGGCGTCGCCCGGCGAGGTGCAACTCACCCATGAGTTCAAGACCAGCCTGGGCATGGGCGGCCGCGAGCCGGCCAAGCGCCTGATCGAGGCATACTATGGGTCGCGGAAAGAATCCGGATCCGCGTCCTACAAGGGTTGCGCGGCTTACAACGACTATCGCGATCTGCTGGAAAAGGAAAAGGATCTGGACGCCGTCTATGTGGCCACGCCCGACCATTGGCACGCGCCCATCTCGCTCGCGGCCATGAAGCGCCGCAAGCACGTGCTGTGTCAGAAGCCAATGACCCACACCATCGGCGACGCGCGGCGCATGTCGGCGATGGCGCGCGAAATGAAAGTGGCCACCTCTCTGCCGGTCAACAACCCTTCGAGCGAACCGACGCGGCTCATTATGGACTGGCTCGCCGATGGCGCCATCGGGCACGTGCGCGAAGTACATAACTGGTCGAGCCGGCCGTTCTGGCCGCAGGGCATCGACCGGCCCAAAGAGGCGCAACCGGTGCCCGAGGGACTGGATTGGAATCTTTGGCTGGGACCCGCGGCGGAGCGCCCATTCAACCACGCCTACCTGCCCTTTTCGTGGCGCGGCTGGTACGATTTTGGCTGCGGCTCGTTCGGCGACATGGGTTGCTACAGCTTCGCGGGCGTGTTCAAGATTCTGGGGCTCACGCCGCCGGTGGCCGTGGAGTCGTGCTCCAGCGAGTCTTTCGACGAAAGCTATCCCAAGGCTTCGATTGTGCACTTGGATTACCCCGCGGTGGGCGACCGGCCCGCGGTGCGCATGTCCTGGTATGACGGCGGTCTGCGGCCCAAGCGGCCGGCCGGACTGCGCAAGGAGGATCAGCACTATTTCCAGGCCGGAGAAGATAACGAGGGCATCCTTTACGTGGGCGATAAAGGGATCATCGTGGCCGGGTTCAATGGGAACAATCCGCGCGTGTATCCGGAATCGAAGAAGTATCAACCGCCGCCGCGCGCGCCGCGCGGGGAGCGTCCGCCCGATCCGGCGATCGACCAGTTCGTGGCGGCTTGCAAGGGCGGAGCGCCGGCGCCGCTCGCGAACTTCGAAATTCAGAGCCCGGTCACGGAGGCTTTCCTGCTCGGGTGTATCGCGCAGCGTTTTCCGGGCGAACGGATCGAGTGGGACACGGCGAATATGCGCATCACCAGCTCGGAGAAACTGAATGCATTTGTGGATCCGCCGGCACGCAGCGGATTCGGGGCATAGCGTGCTTAACCATTGAGCTTGCGCGCGATCTTAGCGAGCATGGTCCGTGGGGCCAAGCGCGTCGAAAAAACCGTCATCTTATTGCGCCATCCGGCGATGGCCACACGCTTACCAGACATCATGCCGTCGTATCCAATCCGCGCGACGGTAGCCGCCGCCATCACGCTTCCGCTGCGGAAAAGCTGCGAATCCTCGGTCCCGGCGGTGACCGCGAAGTTGGTTTGCGTAGGCCCGGGAATGAGAGCGGTCACAGTCACACCCGTGCCTGCGGTCTCTTCGGCGATGGCCTCCGAGAACGAAAGCACGAAAGCTTTTGACGCGTAATATACCGCCATGAACGGGCCGGGCACGTAGGCTGCGGTGGAAGCTACATTCAGGATCCTGCCGTTACGCTGCGCCAGCATGCCGGGCAGAAACAAGCGGGTAAGCTGCGCCAAGGCAGCCACGTTCACCTGGATCATGCGCGCCTCCACTTCGTAGTCGATCTCCGCATAGGCGCCGCGCGCGCCGAAACCGGCATTGTTTACCAGGATGTCGATAGTGGCGCCCTGCTCCTCGATCGCCTGGAAAATCCGCTGCGGCGCGGCAGGGTCGGCCAAGTCGGCCGCTATGGCGCGCGCCCGAATACCGTGTGCACGCTCCAGATCGCCGCTCAGCGCCTGGAGCTTGTCCGCACTGCGCGCCACCAGCACCAGATCGTGCTTGCCGGCGGCGAAAATGCGCGCCAATTCCTCGCCGATGCCGCCCGAAGCGCCAGTAATGAGTGCCGTCATATGGATAGCATACTGCACACTGCCTGGAACTACTGCGGAATAGCGCGGTTACAATCGGACTATGTCATTCGATCGCGCCATCCTTGGCCGCACGGGCATCGAAGTGGGCCGTCTCGGTATGGCCTCCAGTTATGGCGCGCCGGCAGGCGCCGTCGAGCAGGCGTTCGCACATGGCGTGAACTACTTCTACTGGGGCAGCATCCGCCGCGGCGGGTTCGGCAACGGACTCCGCGCGCTCGGGCCGCGGCGCGACCGCTTCCTGCTGGTGACGCAGTCGTACTCGCGCTTGGCCTCGCTGATCGGCCCAAGCCTCGAACGGGCGCTGCGGGCGCTCCGTTTCGATTATACCGACGCGCTGCTGCTGGGCTTGTGGAACGGCGCTCCGCCGCCGCGCATTCTGGACGCTTGCCGCAAGCTGCGCGAGCGCGGCCTGGTGCGGTACGTGGCGGTGTCCACGCACAACCGTCCGTTGATCGCGCGCCTGGCGTCCGATCCGCAGTTCGACATCTTCCACGTGCGGTATAACGCCGTGCATCGCGGCGCGGAGCGGGAGGTGTTTCCGCTGTTGATCAGTCATAATCCGCCAGGGTTGGTTTCGTTCACGGCTACCAGTTGGCGTCAGTTGTTGGGGCCTAAGCGCATCCCTGCGGGTGAGAAGATTCCCACGGCGGCGGATTGTTACCGGTTCGTTCTGACGCAGCCCGCGGTGAATGTCTGCATGACCGGGCCGGCTAATGCCGCGCAGCTCGCCGACGCGCTAGAGGCCTTGCGGCGCGGCCCGATGGCGGAGGATGAATTAGCTTGGATGCGGCGCGTGGGGGATGCGATTTATAAGAAGGCGGGCAGTTAACTACGGCCAATGCACGTCGCGCCATTGCGGTCCGGGGCCGAGGGATTCTACACGGTCGATCAGGTCCGTGCAGCCGTATTCTTTTTTGACCTGGGCGAGATAGGCGGCGTTGGTCGGGAATTCGCGCGGCGTGCGCGCGCGCCGCTTGGGCGCGAACCAGTTGGCGTCGCGATGTAACGGGTCATCCGACTCTGGCGTGGTGTACAGGGTGGACCCGACGGGTCACGAGAAGGTGCTGTACAGCTTCACCGGAGGCGTGGACGGAGCGTATCCGGAATCGACACCGTGCTGGACGCTGGCGGCAACGTGTATGGGACCACGTTCAAGGGCGGCTCGGCGCCTGGGGCTGCGGGGTTCGGCGTGGTCTACGAGGTCGAGCCGTCCGGCCAGGAGTCAGTTCTCCACACCTTCACTGGCGGCGCAGACGGAGGGCTTCCGGGTGGTCTAATCCTGGATTCCGCAGGTAATCTCTATGGCACAGCGTGGTACGGCGCGTACGGCGGCGGCGTGGTCTTTAAGATCGGCACGGCAGTCCAGGAGACCGTATTGTACAGTTTCACCGGCGGGGCCGACGGGAGTTCCCCGAACGGCCTGGTCCTGGACTCAGCCGGGAACATATACGGGGTTGGGGGAGGCGGCGGCGCGTACGGGTGGGGCGTGATCTTCAAGCTGAGCCCTTCCGGACAGGAAACCGTTCTATATAGCTTCCCCGGTGGCCCCGAGGGTGCCGGTCCCGCAGGCATCACTCTTGACTCGGCTGGAAACATATACGGCGCAACCGCCGCCGGCGGCGGCTCTGAGGACGCAGCGGGATCGGGGGTAGTCTTCGAGTTAACGGCTGCCGGTAGCTATAGAGTGCTCTACACATTTACGGGTGGGAGCGATGGCGGCTCACCGTCCGCGGGGGTAATCCGCGATACCCACGGTAACCTTTACGGAACGGCCAGCTACGGCGGATTGCCAGGATGCGTGGCAGGCTGCGGCGTCGTCTATAAGGTGCAGCCCTCAGGAGGCGAGACGATTCTGCACAGCTTCACAGGCGGTGCTGATGGGAACACGCCCTACGCCGGGTTGATAGAGGACTCCGCTGGCAACCTGTTCGGGACGACGCCGTGGGGCGGTAAAGGGGGTTTTAGCGGCGAGACGTCGTCGGGCGGCGGTGTCGTTTTTAGAGTCACACCGTGACAAGCAAGGGCGCGCCGCCCGGTCGCCACTTGGAGGCGCGCCCTTCATGCCGATTAGGTCGGACAGGGCACCGGCGCGACACCTGTCGTGCCCACGCACACCTTCATCGAAGCGGTCGGATTACCGGTGTTTTGCGGATTCGTGACGGTGAGGGTTAAGGTATCGCCTGTGCCTACCGGACAATTCCAAGTATTATATCCGTCGGTAAAAAGGGTCAGGGGGCTGAATGCAGTGAGCGGCGAGATATAGTCCCCTGTGCCTAGGTAGAGGTTGTATGCCTCGATCGGCGCGTTAATCACAAGGGAAATGCTGGTATCGCTCCAGTTGGCGACGTAGACTTGGCAGGTTGCCGGTGTGCCGCCGTCGATGCCCGCCGAATTCCAAGCAACACCGCTTATGCTGTTGCCGTCGTCATTGATCTGCAGGAGTGTCGGGTTTTGCTTCGCGTAGGCGAGAGTTTCCGGCAGATAGCCAAAGCCCGACCCGACAATCGTTACTTGCATCGGTGGAGGAGTAGCAGTGGTGAAGGCGTCTGTTTGCGTGGACAGGGCATTGATTGAGTTGCACGTGCCCGCCGCATCAGTCATGCACGTCGACGCGTCCTGCGACGACACCAGCGACGCCGCGAAATTGATCGTAGGCGTGGATGGCTGGTTCGCGGAGATTCCCGAAGCCGGGCAGACCAGGTTCTGCGTCGCGGTCGAGGATGTCCCAGGCCAGAACGTGGGCCACTGCACAGTGTTCCCAGACACGCTGAGGGTCGTCCCGCTAACGGTAGTGAGAACCGGAGGCGCCTGGTAACGCTCCGCGCCGAAGATCCGAAACGCATCGCGCACGTGCTGTTCGTATAGCCGGTCCTCATTCTGATGCCCACCGTGCCAGCGGCCATCCTGATAGATAGCGTGCCCGGCCAGCATCAACAGGCTGCCGTTCATTCCACGGTCACGCTCTTGGCCAGGTTGCGCGGCTGATCCACATCGCAGCCGCGCCGCACGGCGATGTGATACGCCAGAAGCTGCAGCGGAACAATCTCCAGGATGGGCGCCAGCAGATCATTGGTGGCCGGGATCTCGATCACGTGGTCGGCCATCTTACGCGCCTCTTCGTCTCCGGCGCTCGAAACCGCCACCACGGTGCCCTCGCGCGCCTTCACCTCCTGGATGTTCGACAGCGTCTTCTCATAGAGCACGCGGCTCTCGGCGCTCGCGGGATCGCGGGTGGCCAGCACCACCACCGGCAGATTCTCGTCGATCAGCGCGTTGGGTCCATGCTTCATCTCGCCGGCGGGATAGCCTTCCGCGTGAATGTAGGAAATCTCCTTCAGCTTGAGCGCGCCTTCGAGCGCGATGGGGAAGTGCACCCCGCGGCCCAGGAAGAGAAAGTCGCGCGCCCGGAACAGCTTACGCGCCAGCTCCTCGTATACCGAATCGCGCGAGAGCACCGTTTCCAGCTTGCCCGGAATGCGGCACAACTCCTGCACGAGGCAGCGCGACGCGGCCGCGTCCAGCTTGCCGCGCTCCTGCGCCAGGTACATTGCCAGGATGAAAAGCGCGGTCAACTGGCAGGTGAACGCTTTGGTGGATGCCACACCGATCTCCGGACCGGCGTGCGTCAGGAGGGCCCCCGCCGCTTCGCGCGTAATCATCGAGCCGATTACGTTGCAGATGGCCAGCGTTTTCGATCCCTTCTGCTTGGCCTCGCGCTGCGCCGCGAGCGTATCGGCCGTTTCGCCCGATTGCGAAATCACTACCGTCAGCGTGGCGGGATCGAGTAGCGGATCGCGATAACGGAACTCGCTGCCGTAATCCACTTCTACCGGAATGCGCGCCAGCTTCTCAACCATGAATTTGCCGCACAGCGCCGCGTGCCAGCTTGTTCCGCAGGCGATGATCTTCACCTGGCGGAATTCGCGGAATTCCTGCGGGGCGATATCCATCTCGTCCAGGAAAATGCGTCCGGTCTCCTGGCTCACACGGCCCAGCGTGGTGTCGCGCACGGCCCGCGGCTGCTCAAAAATCTCCTTGAGCATGAAGTGCTTGTAGCCGCCCTTTTCGGCCATGATGGGGTCCCATAGGATGTGCGTCACCTGGCGGTTCACGGGGCAGCCGTCGAAGTCGCCGATGCGGACACCGTCGGGCGTGAGCACTGCCAGGTCGCCATCGGCCAGGAAGAACATGTCGCGCGTATGATTCAAGATGGCCGGCACATCCGACGCCACGAAGTATTCGTTCTCGCCGAGCCCGACGACCACCGGCGGCCCGGAACGCGCGGCCACGATTTTGTTCGGGTCCGTGCGCGCAATCACGGCCAGCGCGAAGACGCCTGTGAGTTCCTTGACGGCCGCGCGCACCGCCTGTTCCAGGTTGCCCTGAAAGTGTTTCTCGATGAGGTGGGCGATGATCTCGGTGTCGGTCTGGGTCTGGAACCGGTGGCCTTCCGCCTGCAGCTTTTGCTTCAAGGCCAGGTAATTTTCGACAATGCCATTGTGCACCACCACGATGTCACCCGTGCAATCGCGGTGCGGATGGGCGTTTTCTTCGGTGGGGCGCCCATGCGTAGCCCAACGCGTATGGCCTATGCCGAACGAGCCATCCACGGGGTTCAGGCGGATGGCTTCTTCCAGGTTGCGCAGCTTGCCGGATGCGCGGCGGACAGCGATCTGATGGTTATCGCAATAGACGGCGATGCCGGCGGAATCGTAGCCGCGGTATTCCAGGCGCTTGAGGCCTTCCAGGATGATGGGGACAGCCTTGCGCGTCCCGATGTATCCGACGATGCCGCACATAGGTCTAAGTGAAAGACCATCCCTTGCGGAAGGTCGGCTTGAGATACCGGTTGGCATCCGCGTTGTTGGTGAACCGCATCCGCGGCGCGTCCCATTCGAGCTTGCCTTCCACGCGCAGGGCAATCACGCCCAGCAGCATCCACTCCACAAAAGGAACGGCAACATTGAAATTCGAACATGCCGGGTCGCCCCCCTTGCAGGCGCGCATCCAATCGCGGTAATGGCCGGGTGACCGGGTAAGCACGGGCTGCGGGAACTGGTAGCCTTTCATCTTCTCTACCGGAATCAGCGCGGGTCTCGTCACCGTAGGTGCCGGTTGTGATGATACCCTTGTCGCCGATGAATACGCTCCCATCCGGCGTGGGTTTTTCGGCGTGCGGGATCGTTCTTGACGGCCTCGAACTTGTCAAAGTCGAACACGTCGCCAATAAACCCTTTATACGGCGGTGGCCCCTGCGGGCGCGGCATCCGCCTTTCGGGCAGATCGCCCAGAAACGCGCCATCCGGCACGCCTGGAATCTTGGGCGTCTCCTTCATGCCGTCGTACCAGAACAGCTTTACCGGGGGCATGGCGCCGCGCGCCGGAAAGTCGTAGCGGATCACGGATTTCCTAGGGAACATGAAGTCGCTGGGTCCTTCCTTCTTAATACACTCCACACTTGCCGGAGAGCCCAGTTGCAGCGCCATGTTCGGCGCGCCCAGAATGTGGCAGGCCATGTCACCCAGCGCGCCGCACCCGAAATCGAAAAATCCGCGCCAGTTGGCGGGCTGATAGAAATGACCCTGCAGCGGCGACTTATAGTCCGGCCCACCTGAGGTGTAAGGCCCGTTTTTCGGCGATGCCCAGCCAAAGGTCCCAATCGAGCGTGTCCGGCACTGGTTCCGTGGGTGGAATTTCGGTCAGCCCTTGAGGCCAGATGGGGCGATCCGTCCAGGCGTGCACTTCGGTCACATTGCCGATCTCACCTGCCCAGATCATCTCGGCGCCTGCCGGGTCCCTTCGTTGGAGTAGCCCTGGTTGCCCATCTGCGTGGCAACTTTATATTTGTTGGCTGCCTCCAACAATTGGCGCGCTTCCCAGATGGTGCGCGTCAGCGGCTTCTGCACGTAGACGTGCTTGCCGCGCTCCATGCACCACATGGCCGCGGTGGCGTGCATGAAATCGGGAATGGTGACGATCACCGCATCGATGTTCCGCCTGCTCGTCGAGCATTTTGCGGAAATCTTTAAACTTGGGCACCTTGTCGTAGTGTTTGAACATGCCTGCGGCGCGCTTTTCGTCCACATCGCAGAGCGCCACGATGTTTTCCGTGGCGCAGCCCCGAATGTCGCTGGCCGCCTTGCCTCCGGCGCCGATGGAGGCGATATTCAACTTCTCATTAGGCGACTTGTAGCCGAGCTTCCCCAGCGAAGGTACGCTTCCGAATCCTGCGGCCGGAATTGCGCCGGCCAGCATAGACCCGAAGAAGAAATAGCGTCGAGAAAGTTTGTTTGCCATGGAAAACCTCTCTGTTTATCTTAATTCCTTTATGGCCGTCCCGGCTGGCGATAGGCCAGGAACACGGCAATGCGATCCCAACGGTCGCCGGCCCAGACGCCGGGGCCGATTTGGTATCCCCGCTGGCGCAGCAGATCTTCGGGGCTTTGCGGTCCCTTCCAGGATTTACGGTTGTATCCCACCCAGATCCGTTCACCGGATATTTCGGCTACGCTCGAGACGCTCACGAGATTCCACTTCCGGTGATAGTGGGATTCCAAATAGTAGTTCATGGGAAAGGCGAGATACGGGTCCAGAAAGTCGACAGTCACCGGGCCGAAGCGCGGGCCTTCGCGCGCGTTCAGCTCGATTAACTGGCCAGTGAGCACGTCCATGTTGTTCCTGAGCTCCGGGTACATTGTGACGCGGTAAACGCCAAAGGAACCCCAAGCCGCGGCGATTGACAGGACGATGAATCTCAGCCATTTCGGCCGCAGCGCCACCAGTCCCAGGGCTAGCAACGCCAGGTACGGAACTGCCGAAACAATCAGGTGGCGATTACCCCAGATCGAATTGCGCAGCACGTTGCTCAGCAGGTAAGCGGTTAGCGGAGGCAGAAACGCCAGCAGCGCGGCGAAGCGCAGTCTGCTCGATTCCAGCGGATCGGCGGCGCGAAAGACCCGCCACAGCCCCGCCGCCATGGCGCCGAAAAGAAAGAACACCATGGCGGAAGCCACCGGAATCGGCCAGAGCGGGCCATCGCAGCCCACGTAATACCACCAGACGTCGCCGATTTTCGGATGCCGGATCCAGCCCAGGTTGGGCGCCAGTCCACCTTTGGCGATGGCCGCCTGGGTGGCGGCGTAAGCCCAAGGCGCAAACAGCAGCGCGATGATGGCGGTGCCCGATAAGAAGGGCTTCAGCTTGCCGCGATCCATCCATAATAGGTGCAATCCCTCGACCCCGACGACTATCCAGCCGAAGTATTGCGTGTAGACCAGGAGAAGGTTTACGGCAATCAGGGCGGCCTGAAGTCCGGCGGGGACTGGAGTCCGCTTCTCCAAAAACCTGTTGAAAAGCGCCACTGAGCAGAGACTGAGCAGGAAAAGCAGAGCGTACATCCGCACGTAACGGGCGTGAAAGACCTGGTAATCGTTAATCGCCAACAGAGCCAGCGCGATCATGCGCGCCGGCGCGCTCAATTTGAGTTGGCGGAAGAAGATCCAGGCCGCCGCCAGCGCCAGGATCGAGATCAGAAACGGCAATAACCTCAGCCAAAGGAGGGATTCGCCGCCGATTCTGATCCAGACCCATAGGAGGAAATAGAAAAGCGGCGGATGGACCACGTCGGCGCGCACCGACTGCAGCATATGCGGCAGGCTGAAGCGCGCGGTAAGCAGGCTGAAGATCTCATCGGAATCCAGGCAGAAGGTAGTCAGGTTCCAGAGCCGGACGGCGACGAATCCGGCCACCAGCAGAATGAAGATTGGCGCTTTCAGGTGGCGCAGGCGCGCGGTCACGTGGTCTCCGGAACGGGCCCGGCGGGCTTCAACTTGCGCCACTTGCGCTTCACGCGGGTGGGAAGGTTTAGTGTCGCGAGCTCGTACATCAGGGCTATCAGCAACAGGCTGGCCGCGGCGCATTGCCCGATCGTCAGGCGCTCTTTGGCGAACCAGAACCAGCGGCCGTACACGAGTTCCACGTGTACCCAATAAATCAGCAGAGAATTCGTGCCTAGCGGCGGATGAAGGTGAGTTTTTCCGGTTGCTGGCCGGAGGTCCAGACAAAGCCTGTGGCAACCAGCACCAGCACGATGCCCAAACGAATCAGGATCAGGCCCGGGCTATTAAGCCAGAAATCCGAGTTCGTGTAGATCGAGAACGGCAGGTTGGAAAAATAGTGTGCCGTGACCACCAGGGCCAGTCCCAGGCAGGCGGTCCACTGCATGATCCTGTCCATTATTTTATCCGGTATTTTATCCGGCGCCGCGGCGAAGCGCAGCAGCCCGCCAAAGCTGATTCCGAAGGCGATGTACGCCGCGCCTGGGAAGAAGCTGAAGTATTGCTTCTCCGGCACGATGTAGTTGCGGATCAGCCAAGGGACGTGCGACCAGTCGAGGGCGCCGATAGGCGGCGCGAGCGCGGCGATGGCCAGCCCGGCAGCGGCGCACCATGTGATTCGCCTGCGAAGCGGCAGCAGCGCAACCGGGGAGAGGATAGCGATACCGAATGCCATGCAGTTTAATATGTCGACGCGGACGATCTCCGTCCAGGGATTCCCCCAGGCGAACAGCCACAACTGGAATCGAAAGGCGAAGGCAATAGCCGCGAGATAGCCCGCACGTACCAGCGCGGACCTGAGCCGGGCCGCTGGCGGCAGGCCCTCCCTATCGCCGCGGTCCAAACGGAACGCTAGTGTCACGCCGACCAGAAACAAAAAAATCGGGGCCGGCATGCCACCGATGAATTGCGAGAGAACGTATACCGGATGATCGTGCAGATCGGCGCGCGCGAAGGAATTGAACAGGTGACCTTGCAGCATGATCAGCACGCCCAAGCCGCGGAGCCAGTCGAGCGCGAGTACCCTATCGGTGCGGTCCATCCCTCAGCAATCGTCGCACTGCGGCCCTACCGTTTTCAATACGGCAGGCCCCAAAGGGTTCCGAGACGCGGGACAGGCGGTCTAGCATCCAGCTTGTTTTCATATATTTAGTTGTACATCTCGATTACATCCCGAATATATTGCACGCACTCGGAAAGCGCGCCATTCTAAAGCCATAGGAAGCGTGATGGAGATGGCCGGAATTCAGTTTCAAAGGATTGAAGGACACAAAATGACACACAACAGACACCACTCATTCGGGTTGAACTGGCGGATTCGTTTTCGCTGGGCCTTGCGGAAGGCCGCCGTTCGGCGCCTCAGGCAGCACCAAGGTTAAGGCCGCACCGGGTAGTGAGTCAGCAGCGAAGAGGAGATCACCCAATGGAACTCATTCAAATGGAACCCAATCGCCTGGAGCGATATCGGGACGCCCGGTTGGATTTGGACATTCGCAGCCGTGCGGTGGCTTTGGACCAGGTGCCCGTCCACTTGACGCCGATGGAATTCGGCCTGCTGGCGACTCTGGCCAGGAATGCGGGCGATATCGTACCGCGCGATGCACTGATGTTGAATGTCTGGGGCTACGGTCCCGAGATTCGTACGCGCACCATGGATGTGCATCTCAGGCGGCTGCGCGTAAAGCTGGGGTCCTATAGCCGCCAGCATATTGAAACCGTGTTCGGACTGGGCTACCGGTTGCAGCCCTGCTTCGAGCAAGGTGCGCTGTCGCAAGCCGCGGGCGCCTAGGGCTGCCGGGCATCCCCTCCTATCACCGCCGCCGGCGCGCTACGATTGGTTATGCGGCGGTCCCTATTTCAGAAACTGCTCTGGGGCGTGCTGCTGCTGGCCGCCGTCGAGTTGGCGCTGCTATATCGTGCGACGCCGGGCGATGCCGGTTGGCGCTGGCGCATGACCGCAGTTACAGCCGCTGTGACCTTGCTCGCACTTGGGGGCACCTTCCTATTCTCGCGCCATCTGCGGCGGCGCATCGAACGGCTCCGCGGTGTCGCAGAGGGCATCGCCAATGGGCCGGTCGAAAACGTTCAGTCTGAAGCTCACGACGAATTAGGCGCCCTGGCCGAGTCGCTCGGCCGCGTGGCGGCGCAGGTGAACGCTTTGGTCGACCGGGTGCGGCTGGAGGGTGCGCGCCGCGACGCGATCCTGACTGGCATGGTGGAGGGCGTGCTCGCCGTGGATAAAGAAATGCACGTGACGTTTTGTAACGCGGCTTTTGCCACCGCGTTTGGAGGGTATGGGCCGGTGCCGGCGGGTCTGCCGGTGCTGCGGCTGGTGCGCGATCCGGATTTCCTGGAGATGCTGCGCACGGTGGCCGCCTCCGGGGAATCTTTGAAGCGGCGCATGCACCTGACCGGCGCGGACGGCCGCTCCTTTGAGGTGCAGGCGGCTCCCCTGGCCGGCGCCTCGAGCAGTGGCGCCATGGCGATTCTGCACGATATTACGGACCTGGAGCGGCTGGAACGGGTGCGGAAAGACTTCGTAGCCAATGTCTCGCACGAGTTGCGCACTCCACTGACAGCAATTCGCGGCTACGCGGAAACGCTGCTCGATGGCGCGCTCGACGATCCCGCCCACCGGCGCCGGTTCGTCGAGATCATTCAGTTGCACGCCATACGGCTCAACAACATAGCGTCGGACTTGCTTACGCTCTCCGAATTGGAGTCCGGCCGGCCGCCATTGGCGCCCGGAAAGCTGTCGGTGCTGGCGACGCTGGAGGCAGCCATGCGCACGGTTGAATCTGAAGCAGCCATGCGGCAGGTCCACCTGGGATGGGGAACCGTCGAGGATCTGCAGGTGATGGGAAATAAAATTAAGCTGGAGCAGGCCTTTGTAAACCTCTTGGATAACGCCGTCAAGTTCAATCGGGGGAGCGGCGAAGTCTGGGTGGAGGCCAGCCGCATCTCCCCCGGCAAGGTGGCGATCACCATCGCCGACAGCGGCATCGGGATTCCTTCCGAGGATCTGCCCCGCATCTTCGAGCGCTTCTATCGTGTTGATAAGGCTCGCTCGCGCGAGGTGGGCGGTACCGGTTTGGGCCTTTCGATTGTCAAACACGTCATCGAGCAGATGGCGGGCATCGTTTCGGTGGAGAGCCAGTTGGGCAAAGGCTCCAGGTTCACGGTAGTTCTGCCGGAAGCCAACGCGTCCAGTACCATCGTCTAGTACAAGGGTTAATAACCCGCCAGAGAAATTTCTATCGAATCGCTATAGAAATGCTTGACAAGGCGGGTATAGTTGAGTGATTCTATCTGAATAGTCAGCGGCGATCGATGGATGAATCGATACGTTCTGGCTCCGGGTTCATCCAAAGTTTAAGTTCTTAGGGGCGTGCGGGGGAGTGTGCTCCTACCAGGGGAGATTTACGTGCACATTAAATCGATCATTCAGATCATAAATGGGATGTTTGCCCTTACAGGGAGGGCTTCTACTTTAAAGGATCGTCTAAGGCGGGGATGCAAGACCGCGACGGTTCTGCTTATGCTTGGCGTGCTGGCGGCTGGAGCCTATGCTCAGACGGCGGTAGCGTCAGCGGACCCGGCGGGCAGCCCGCCGGACGCCAATCAGCCGGCCAGCGGCCCTGGGAGCGGCGGCAGCAACGCTACGGACACCATTGGCGAACCGCCCACCACCGTGAGCACCCAGGAATTGCTTTATCCGCGGCTCACCGGCATCTGGGCTCAAGGTCCATTGGGGCCATCACTCTCCGAGCAGTTCAATGAGAAGCTGCCGGCTTGGCTGCGTTTCAACGGTGAATTGCGCGAGCGCTTTTCAGACTACAGCGGAGGCAGCTTTAAGCCGGATACGACCAATGACTACGAAGAGCAGCGTATCCGGCTCGGTATGCAGATTCAGCCCACCAACTGGGTGAAGTTTTATGTTGAGTTGCAGGATGCCCGCGTCTTCGGCATCGACCCGGCGCTGCCGCCCTATCAAGACACGGCGCAGCTCTTTGTGGGCTATGCGCAATTTGGCACCCAGGAAGGCAATGGCCTCAGCTTGCAGGTCGGCCGCTTCCAGATGAGCTACGGCAATAACCGGCTCATCGGCGATTCCTGGTGGACCAATGTATCGCGCAGCTTCGACGGCGTGCGGGCCGCTTATCAGAAGGGGAGGTTCCGAATCGACACCTTCGCGACCTCGGTGGTAATTATGCGCGACGGCGTCTTCGATCATCACCTGGAGGGCAACAACCTGTACGGCGTTTACGCCACGGCGCACGACGTGATTCCGCACGCCACCTTCGATGTTTACCAATTCTGGAACCTGCGGCCGAGCTTCTCGGTTCAAAGCTTAAAAGCCGGGCACCTCGATGAATGGACTACGGGCTTCCGTTGGGTAGGTGCGCTGCCCGACAACCTCGATTACCGCACGGAGATGGCATACCAGCTTGGCACGCTCACAACGGACAAGATTCGCGCCTGGATGGGTCACTGGGTAGGCGGCTACACTTTCAAGGAAGCGCGCCTCAGGCCCCGCTTTTTCGTGGAGTTTGATTACGGCTCGGGCAGCAATAACGTGAAAAGCGGCGTCGACAATACGTTCGATCCAATCTTTCCGAGCACGCACGACAAACTCGGGCTGGCGGACCAGATCGGCTGGCGCAACATCAAGGATTTCCGGCTGGGACAGGAGTTTAAGCTAGCCCGCAAGTGGTCATTGGCGACCAGCTTCCACGATTTCTGGCTGGCCAATGCACACGATGCTCTGTATCCTACCCGCGGATCGGTGGTGGCATCGGATCCGACCGGCAAGTCCGGCACGCACGTCGGCGAAGAGTTGGACGCGCAGATCATCTACGCTCCCACGCGGCAGACGCAAGTCGGCGCCGGCTATGGCCACATCTTTACAGGTGAGTTCCTGAATAAAACCACCAAGGGCGTGGACTACAGTTATCCGTACATGCTAGTGGAGTACGTCTTCTGAGGAACTCGCCCAAAACGGGGCACGGCCGCGCCCCTTTGCGCTTTTAGGCGGGCAGGCGGTTTCGCCTGCCTTCCTAACGCAGCATTCCAGCAGAATATTGAAGCACAGCATACAAGCGCTGGTAATCGTATTTGGCGCTCAGGTTTTCGACTTCAGCCTGTGTCAGGTTCAATTGTGCCTGCGTTAGTTCCACAATCGAGCTGAGGCCCAGGTTGTAGCGGCCCTGGGCCAGTTCGACCCCCATAGTGGCCTCGCGCAGCAACTCCGCAGTCACGTCCAGTTGATGGTAGGCCGTCAGTGATTCGCTCCAAGCCACGCGCACGTCGCGGGCGATGCTCTCTTCGAGATTGCGCACTCGCTGATCGGCGGCCTGGGCTTTCAGATGGGCGGCTTCCCGGCGTGCGGAGAACAATCCGCCGTTGAAGATGGGGATTTGCACATTGATCGCCGCGCTTTCGTATTCGGCGGCAACAGGCGTGGTGGTTTGTTGATGAATGAACGGAATGAATCCGCCGACGGCAACCAGGCTGGCTGTGGGATAGGAGAGGTCCCGCTCGGCGCGCTCGAACTTATAGGCAGATTCCCTCTCCAGCCTCAAACCCGCCAACTCCGGCCGTTGTTTGTATGCCTGCGCCACCATTTCCGCGGAATCGGCGGCAGGGCTGGGCGGCAGGGACTCCTCTACCAGAGTGAAACTCTGGTCCTGATCTGTGCCGAGAGCCCGGGTCAGTTCGGCTAACGACTGTTGGACGGTATCTTGTGCCCGGATGAGGAGCAACTTTGCCTGTGCCAGGCTCACGCTCGCGAAGCTGACATCCAATTGCGACCGGAGTTTATTCTGCGCCAGCGCGTTGACCTGGTCGACCACGAGTTGGCGGGACGCAACTGTTTCCTGCCCCACCTTCACCAGCGCCTGCGCCTGCAGCGCCTGGAAGTACGCGGTATTGACGCGTAGCAGGACATCATAGCGGGTGGCCTGATAAGTTTGCGAACTGGCCTGCGATTGCAGCCTGGAACTGGCCACCAGGTTGGACGTGCGGCCCGAATCCGTGATGAGCTGTGAAAGCGTGACCCCTTGCCCGAAGCGGTCCCAGAGACGCGATACGGCAATGCTGCCCGCGCCGATGCGGCTCTGCGGATTGGCCTGGGAACCGGTGACATCGCCATCGAGGGTTGGGAAATACGCGGCGCGCGCTTCGGCGACCGCCTGCCGGGACGCCTGGTAGTCGAGTTGGGCCGCCTGCACCTGCGGATGGTTCTTAATCGCCAACGCTTCGGCATCCTTCAAGGTTAAGGGTGGTGGGGTAGCGGGGTTTTGTGCCATGGCGCCGGTCAGGACCAGCGCTCCCCATACGAGAGGTCGTTTTTTCATGGTCTCACCATAGGCGCCGCGGCGGATCTTCTTCTTCCGTACACGAGCACATAAGCCGCCGGGACGATGAATACAGTCAGGATTACCGATGAGGTCAGGCCGCCGATAATGGCGCGCGCCATGGGCGTATATTGCTCGCCGCCGGTTCCCAGCTTCATGGCCATGGGAATCATGCCGATGATGGTGGCGAGCGAAGTCATCAGAATCGGCCGCAGCCGCACGCGGCAAGCCGTGATCACGGCGTCGGCGACCGCGCATCCCTGGTCTTCCAGCTTGTGCGCGAAATCCACGATCAGGATGCTGTTGGAGTCGGCGATGCCGACCAGCATCAGCACGCCCATCAGCGACATCACATTCAGCGTGGTGTGGGTGAGCGGCAGGATGATCAGCACGCCGATGAAGCCCATCGGAATGGCCAGCATGATCAGAAACGGATCCACGAATGAGCGGAACTGCGCGACCAGGATCAGAAACAGCAGCATGAAGGAGAGCGAGAAGCCGAGCGCGAAGCTCTTGAAGGAAGCTTCCATGCCTTCCACCATGCCGCGCAGATCGACCCGGACGTTCGATCGGGAAATGCGTCCGCGCTTGGGCGATGATGTCTCTGACCTCGCTCGTGACCTTCTCCAGAGTCCTCGCCGGAAGGGGTCACATACACGTCGGCGACGCGCTGAATCTGGTAATGATCGAATTCCGTGGGCGAGTGAACCTGGATCAGTTTGACGACGGAGTCGAGCGTGGTGGGGTGGCCAGGTTGGGCGCGCGCAGCGGAATGTTGCGCAGATCCACTGAATCGTGGATGGCGGGCTGGCCGTGCTCGTAATACTGCACGGTCAGGTAATAGTCGTTGCCGGTCTTCCGGTCTACCCAGTAATTGGGTGCGATCATGTAAGTTCGAATTCAGCGCGGTGATCACATTGTCGATGACGTCCTTCTGGCTCAGGCCGAGCTCGCCGGCATGCACGCGGTCGACATCCAGGCGCATCGCCGGATAATTCATATCCTGCGGAATGTAAACCTGTCCCACGCCCGGCAGCCGGCGGATGCGCGCCGCCAGTTCCTGCGCCAAGCGGTAGATCCTCGCGGCAAATCCGGGCTGCTCACCTGCACATCGATGGGCGCCGGCATTCCCATATTCAGGATGGCGTCCACCATCGAGCCGCTCTGGAAGAACGTGCGCAAGTCCGGGAAAGCGCTGCGCGATTTCCGCCTGAATCCGGTCCATATAATCGAAACTGCTGACGTCTTGTGATCGCGAGTCGAGCTCCGTCTGAATGGTGGCGGTGTACGCGCCGGCATTGTTGGTGTAGAGCGCCGAAAAGTCATCCACCACGCCGATGTTGGAAACGGTCATGTGGTAGTCCGCCGGCTTGACCGTGTGCTGGATCAGATCCTCCACCTTGGCCACGTACTGGTCGGTAATTTCGATGCGCGTGCCGGTGGGCGCTTTGAGGTTGATGGTGAACTGTCCGGCGTCGGTTTTGGGGAAGAAGGCCAGCCCCAGGAAAGGATAAATCGCCAGGCTGGCTATAAACAGTGCCGCCAGCGCCGCGACGGTCCACCCCGGCCGCCTCACCGCGCGCCGGACCGCGCGCTCGTAGAAATCCAGAACGCGGTTGAACCCGCGGTTGAAACCGGCATTGAACCGTTCCCAAAGCGACTGATGGGCGGCCGGCGTTGGGCGGGTTTCCGATGTGCCGCCGATCGGGGCACATGGGGGACCGCCTTCAGGAACCGGGAGCAGAACAGCGGAATCACCGTCATGGCGACCACAAACGACGCCAGCAGCGAGAGACAGAATGCCAGAGCCAGGGCCGAGAAGAGAAACTTGCTCACGCCGAAAAGAAAGACGACCGGGAAGAAATCGACCACGTCCACCAGGGTGGCCGCCAGCACGGCCAGGTTCACTTCGGCGCCGCCCTCCTCGGCCGCCGCCAGCGGAGATGCGCCCAACTCCAGGTGGCGATAGATATTTTCGAGCGAAATCACCGAGTTATCGATGACCCGCGAAAAGGCCAGTGCCAGGCCTCCCAGAATCATGGTATTGACGGTGCTGCCCATCAGGTACAGCACCACGAAAGTGGCCAGCGCCGAGATCGGGAATGGAAAGCAGGACGGCCGAAGTGGCGCGCAAGCTGCCGAGAAAGATCAGAATCATGATGCTGGTGAGAACCAGGCCGATAAGGCCCTCATGCAGCACCGTCTCGATCGCTTCCTTCACATAGACCGATTGATCGAAAACGACGCTGGCCACCAACTGTTTGGGGACATCATACAGGTGGCTGATCAGCTTCTTGCACGCCGTCCACCACCTCGATGGTATTGGTGTCGCCGCCCTGCTTCATGATGGGGATATAGCACGACTTCTGGCCGTCCACCCGCACGATGTTGTATTGAATCTGGGTGGCGTCCTCCGCCTTCCCAATGTCCGAACCGTACCCAGGAGGTCCCCACGGTCTTGATGGGCACGTTATTCAGTTCGCTCATGTCGTCCACCAGGCTGTTGGAGTAGACGTAGTAGTCGAACGGGCCCAATCTTGACGTCGCCCGCGGGCAGGATCAGATTGGACTGATTGACCGCGTCGACCACGTCCATGGGGCTCAACTGCCGCGAGGACAGCTTGTAGGGGTCCACATACACCATGATCTGGCGGTACTTCCCGCCGAACGGCGGCGGAATCTCCGCGCCTTTCACCACGGCAATCTGATTGCGAATGGCAAACTGCGCGAGATCGTGTAGTTGAGTTTCATTGAGACCCTCGCCTTTCACGGTCACCAGGCACACAGGCAGGCTGGAGGCATCGAATTTCAGCACCACGGGCGGCAGTGTGCCGGGCGGCAGGCGCTTCAGGTCGGCCAGCGCCAGGTTCGAAATGCCTGTCACATCCGCATCGGCGTTGGTGCCCGGCTGGAAGTAGATCTTGATGATGCTGACGCCCAGCAGCGAGCGGGACTCCATGTGGTCGACACCGCTGGCCAGGGTGAAAAAGCGCTCGAGCGGGTTGGTGATGTCGATTTCGATGTCCTGGGCGGCATGCCGGAGTAAAACGTGGCCACCACCACTTCCGGCATATTGATCGCCGGGAAAAGATCCACCGGCATGCGCGCCAGAGCGACCATTCCGATGACGGCGACCGCCAGGCACAGAACGATAATGAAGTACGGATTGCGGATCGAAAATCGGGGCATGCTTACTCCTGCCCCTCGAACTTGACGGCCTGAATGATCTGCGGATGGACTGCCTCGCCCGGTTTCAACGCGCTGCGATCGCTGATCACCACCAGATCCCCTTCGGATGCCCCGGAGACGATCTCGACTGCATTGGCGGTGGTGAGGCCCAGGTGACCGGGCGCACTTCGATGGTGTGGTCCGCGCCGACAATATAGAGCGACGGGTGGCCGCCTTCCTGACTGACAGCCTGCAACGGAACGGCAAGCGCGTTGGCGCGGCTTTCGGGAACCAGGGTCGCCTCGGCGTACATTCCGGGGACCAGCACATGACCCGGATTAGGCACATCCACCTCCGTATGCATGGTGCGGGTATCTTCCTTGACGTCCACGGAGAAACGTGAGACTTTGCCTGGAAAGCTCCGGTCGATGGATGGAACCTGAACCGTAATCGGTCGTCCGATCTTAATATAACGGACATAAGACTCCGGCACGGGTATGACGAGGCGGAACTCGTCGTCCTGCGAAAGCTTGACCAGAGGCAGCACGTTGGTGCTGGACGTAGTGCCCGCCTGCATCAAAGTGCCGAGGTTCGCGTAGCGCTCGGTGACTACGCCCGCGAACGGCGCCGTAATGCGAGCGTAATCGAACAGCACCTGGTCGTGCGTTAATCTTGCTTTGGATTCAGCGAGGCCGCTGCGTGCCGCATCCAGGGCCGATCGGGATGCCTCCACCTGGGCCTCCGCTGCCAGGTCTTTGCCCTGCGAATCGTCGACTTCCTGTTGGGCGACCAAGCCCGGCTTGGATTGGGCAACCGAAGCCAGGCGCGTAATACTGCAGGTGAGCGACATTGCGCTGCGCTTCTACCCGCTCCAGGTCATGCTGGGCGTGCGGTGGCCTGTTCCGTCATGTTGTCGATGGCCGCCTGATCCTGCTGTAATTGCGCCTGTAGCTCCGGGATCTCCAGGACCGCCATCAACTGGCCGGCTTTCACACGAGTGCCGTAGTCCACAAGAGCTTCTGGACGAAGCCGGATTCCTTGGCATAAACGTCGATTTCCTGGAAGGGGACTAGTTCCGAGGATAAGGTCAGCCGGTGCTCCAACGGCATCCTGCGGATCGGAGTGACGCCCACGCTGAAGGCCGGGGGTTCTCCGGTTTGCGCGGGAGTGTTGCGGGAGCAGGCCGCCAGCGCAGCCGCCGCGATGGCCAAAATTGCCATTTCCGCCGACACGTTTCTACTGTGATGCATGACGTGTCCGCTCGAACTGAGCGCGCAGTTCTTTCAGGGAAAAGTGCCTGGATTGGCAGAAGTCGATCAGTTCCCGCTCTTGAACGAGCAGTTCGGCTGCGATCCCGGGCACTTGCCCGGCAATGGCCGCCGGAACGCATACCACGCCGTGCAGATCGCCGTGTAGCAGGTCTCCCGGTTTCACGGTCAGTCCGCCAACCTCGACCGGGTGGCCGAAGTCTACCACATGGGCATAGGCGTGGGACACGGCAATGCTGGAAGCAAAGAGATGAAAGCCGGTTCGTTCGATTCCCGGCAAGTCCCGCACGGCGCCGTTTGTAACGTATGCGACGCACTCAAGCGCCCGGCCGATGTGGGCGTGAATTTCGCCGAAGAGTGCGCCCAGCCCCGGCCTTTCGTCGACGTCCTGCATCACGATCACGCGCGGCGCGGGTATGGTGGCTATATACTCCCACCATTCCGGGTGATCGTAGTACCAGTGCCGGGTGGTGGGTGTTACGGAGGTGCGTATCCGGCCCGTCGCGGCATAGCCTGCCATGGGCGGCATGTTGGGCGATAAGCATCGCACCGAGCCATCTGTAAACCCCTCGTTACGCAGCCTTACGGCTAGCCGCTCAATGGCGTTGGACACGGTGCAGGTATCGAGCGAACGCAACTGATCGAGGACTTCCGGCGCAACCTGCCTGATCGAATGGACAGTATCCACCTAGGACCGATCATAGACGGATCGCAGGCCGATGGCCATACCGGAGTCCGAGTATTTCGGGCGTTGACGCACAGTATTAGCTGCCGGTCCGCCGGGCGCCGGAAACGGGAATGGCACGCAACTGGCTAAAAGTACTGGGAATAAGGTGGCTGTCTTTGTAATCGGATCTTAATCGTTCCGTCATTAACCCATAATGGCCTGCCGCTACATTGGTGAGTCCGAAATGACAGTGCTGGCGTTTGCCTGAGGGGCCGCGCCGCGTGTTTCCACTGCATTTCGGCTTGCACCTCCAAATTCTCACAAGGAGCTTCAATGCACAGTAAAGTACTTTCGGCGCTTGGCGGGATTCTGCTCCTTTCGGGCGGCCTGATTGCGCCCGCGCGCGCCCAGGAGTCCGCCACGAATCCGGAAATCGAGAAGTTAAAAGCACAATTGGCCGCGCAACAGCAGCAACTGGACCAGTTGCGTCATGCCATGGAAGAGGAACAGAAGGTGTTGGAAGAAGCCGCCCGGCCGAAGCCGCCGAGCCTGGGGCAGGTGGCCAGCACGACGCCTGTCATTCCGGCAAGTGACGCGGCGCCGGCCCTGCATTCGGGCCTGGATGCTATAGGCGCACCCCAAGCTGCGAGCGACGTCCCCGAGTCGCCCTTGCAGTTCCACCTCGGCTCGGCAGCCATTACACCGCTGGGCTTTATGGATCTCACGAGCGTATTTCGCTCGGCGGACGGGGGCAGCGGCATCGGCACCAGCTTCGGCAGCACCCCCTACAATAATGTCTCGACGGGCTTGGGAAAGTTGAGCGAGGAGCGCTTCAGCGCCCAGAACTCGCGTATCGGCGCACGCATCGACGCAATCGTTCACGGAACGAAAGTGCTGGCCTACTGGGAGTCTGACTTTTTGGGCACCCAGTCGACCAACGCCGGCGTGACTTCGAACAGCAATAGCTTCCGCATGCGGCTTTACTTCGTGGACCTGCGGAAGGGCCAATGGGAACTGCTGGGTGGACAATCCTGGAGCATGATGACGCCGGGCCGCGTGGGTATCTCTCCCTTACCTTCCGATATCTTCTACAGCCAGAACATGGACACGAATTACCAAGTGGGTATCCCATGGACGCGCGCTCCACAGTTTCGCGCCGTGTATCATGCGAGCGACATCGTTACGGTGGGATTCGCGCTGGAGACTGCCGAACAATACGGCGGCGGCGGCTCGGGCGGCGGGGCGATCGTGTTGCCCAGCACGCTGGCGACGCCTTACACCAACACCCAAATCGATTTAGGCGCGGCCACTTTTACGCCGCCCAACCTGATTCCCGATATCCAAGCCAAGATTGCGTTCGATCCAAAGGTCAACGGCAACCTGATGCACATCGAGTTCGGTGGAGTGCTCAGCGAGTTTAAGACCTACAATCCAACCACCAGCCAAAGCTTTACGAAATCGGGCGGCGGCGGCGAAGCCAACTTCAACCTGGAACTCTTCAAGGGCTTTCACTTCATCGTAAACACCTTTGTGAGCGACGGCGCTGGACGGTATCTGTTCGGTCAAGCCCCCGACCTGGTGGTTACGTCGACTGGCGCGCCTTTGCCGCTGCATTCCGATGCCACGGTTGACGGTTTCGAGTACACGACGCACAATACCACACTGTTTGCGTACTATGGCGCCGACTACATCGGGAAGGCTGTCCTCCTCGATACCACCAACAAGGACGCGTACATCGGCTATGGATATCCGAAATCCGCCAATAGTCAGAACCGGACCATCCAGGAAGCTACTTTCGGCTTTAACCAGACTTTCTGGAAGAACCCAAGTTACGGAGCGCTGAGCTTTATCTTCCAATATTCTTACCTGTTCCGCGATCCGTGGTATGTGGCTGCGGGAGCCCCTGCCAATACACACAACAACTTGCTTTTCCTGGACCTACGGTATACGCTGCCGGGCCAGGCGCCCCACTATTAAGGGTGCACGGGCGGGCGCGAAAACGTCCGCCCATCACCTGTTGCATTAGTGAGAGGCTGAAAAGGGGAGTCAAACATGAAGAAGAGTAATCTCTGGCTGGGCGCCTTAGGCGCCCTAGCCGTTCTGCTTACGGTTGCTGAAGCGAAAGTATTGATCAACGGGGCAGGCGCCACATTTCCTTATCCGATTTACGGCAAGTGGTTTGAGGAATTCGGCAAGAAGGACACCGAGTTCGAGATCAACTACCAGTCGATCGGTTCGGGCGGAGGAATCCGGCAGTTGACGGCAGGGACTGTGGATTTCGGTGCGTCGGACATGCCCATGACCGACGACCAGATCAAGGCACTCAAGGTAAAGCCGCTGCATTTCCCCACCGTCCTGGGCGGGGTTGTGCCTACCTATAATGTCCGCGGCGTGACGCAGGATCTGAAGTTCACGCCTGAAGCGCTGGCCGGCATTTTTCTCGGCAAGATTAAGAAGTGGAACGATCCGGAATTGACGAAGGTCAACCCCGGCGTGAAACTTCCGGATGCGGAGATCGTGGTAGTACACCGCTCGGAAGGCAGCGGCACTACCTATTGTTTTACGGATTACCTTTCTAAAGTGAGCCCGGAATGGAAATCCAAGGCCGGCATCGGCGCGGCGGTAAGCTGGCCCGTGGGTTTGGGAAGCAAGGGAAACGAGGGCGTTTCCGGAGCTGTGAAGAATACTCCCAACTCGATTGGCTACGTGGAGCTGAACTACGCCCTGCAGAACAAGATGGCGTACGGTTTCGTGAAGAACTCATCAGGGGAGTTTTTGAAAGCGGACCTGGCCAGCGTGACGGAGGCGGCGGCCGCTGCCGCCAAGACGATGCCTGCCGATTTCCGGGTTTCCATCACCAATCCTCCCGGCAAGAAAGCCTACCCTATCGCCACGTTCACCTGGTTGCTGATACCATCGAAATTTGAAGATGCTTCTAAGAAAAAGGCCATCGTCGGGTTCCTGAAGTGGATGCTTGCCGACGGCCAGAAGTATGCCGAGGGCCTCGGTTACGCTCCGCTGCCTAAAGAAGTGGTGGCCAAAGAGGCATTGCAGATCTCGATGATCCAGTGATTATGGCTACAACGGCCATGGCAAACGCGCGCCCTCCAGGGGGCGCGCGTGCTTTTGTGCAGCGCCTGCGAAGTGGGGACGAGGTCGCCCGTCTGGTTACGCTGGCTTTTGCTTCGAGCATTCTGGTCGTCACCGCCTGGTTGATCTATCAGCTCTGGATCACTTCCGCATTGCCGCGGCAGAAGTTCGGCTTTGGCTTTCTCACCTCCTCGCTATGGGACCCGGTGAGCGGCCAGTTCGGCGCGCTGCCATTTATCTACGGCACGGTGATCACGTCGGCGATCGCCCTGATCGTGGCCGTCCCGCTGGGCGTGGGAGCCGCGATCTTCCTGGCCGAACTGGCTCCGCCGCGTATGTCCAGTACATTCACGTTCTTCATCGAATTGCTGGCGGCGGTGCCCAGCGTCATTTACGGCCTGTTGGCGATTTTCACCCTGGTGCCGCTGATGCGCGACTACGGGGAACCGTTCTTGAAGCAAACCCTGGGCTTCTTTCCAAAAGTCGGGCTGCTCTTCAACGGCGCGATTTACGGCTTCGGGTATCTGACGGCAGGATTGATCCTGGCCATCATGACTCTGCCATTCATTATTTCCATATCGCGCGAAGCGTTGCTGGAAGTCCCCTCCGAGCAGCGGGAAGCGGCGCTGGCGCTGGGCGCTACGCGTTGGGAATCCACCTGGCAGGCCGTAGTGCCGTACGCGCGTTTGGGGATCTTTGGCGCGATTTTTCTGGCTTTGGCACGCGCCCTGGGCGAAACCATGGCCGTTACCATGGTGATTGGCAACGATCCCAGCATTCACGCTTCGCTGTTCGCCCCAGGATATACCATTGCCGCCGTCATCGCCAACGAGTTCACCGAGGCCACTGGAGAGTTATATCAGCAATCCCTGGTCGCCCTGGGTCTGGTGCTGTTTCTTTTGACCATTGTGATTAACGCCTTGGCGCGACTGCTGATCATCGCCACCACGCGCCGCGGGAGCGCCAACCCATGACCGTGCGCAACCGGTGGCGAAAGACACTCAGTTACATTATGCTCAGCCTGACGGGCGTCTGCGCGGTAGTGGCGGTGTCCATCCTGTTTCTGATCCTCGGCTACTTGATCTACAATGGATGGCGGTCGGTGGATTGGGACTTTCTCACGAAACTGCCGAAATCGCCGGGTGAAACCGGAGGCGGGATGGCCAACGCCATTGTGGGCAGTTTTGAGATTATCGCGTTGGCCACCGTGGTCGGCCTGCCGGTGGGCTTCATGGCGGGTGTGTATCTTTCGGAATTCGGCGGCAAGACCTTTGCGTTCATCGTCCGGTACACGGCCGATATGCTTAACGGCGTGCCATCGATCGTGATCGGAATTTTTGCGTGGGCGGTGGTGGTGGCTCCGATGCACGGATTCTCGGCATTGGCCGGTGGGCTGGCGCTAAGCCTGATCCTGATTCCGATCACCGCACGCAGCACGGAGCAATTCATGAATTCCGTGCCTCAGACTTTGCGCGAAGGGGCGTTGGCCTTGGGCGCGAGCAAGTGGAAGACGATCGCCACGGTGGTGGTGCCGGCGGCTTATCGTGGAATTGCCACCGGCATGATTCTGGGTGTGGCGCGCATCGCGGGCGAGACGGCTCCGCTGCTTTTCACCAGTTTGAACAACCAATACTGGAGCACCGGGTTTACGCAGCCTACCGCGTCGCTTCCGGTAATGATCTTTTTGCGCGCCGTATCGCCTTACGACGATTGGCATCGCCAGGCTTGGGCGGCTGGGATGGTGCTGTTGCTGCTGGTCCTGTTCGCAAACGTCGCCGCCCGCCTGATCCTGTCACGGGGAATCTCCGTACAACGCTAAACCGATATGACCATGGGCACCGCTAATCTACCTTCCGCCAGTTCCACCGCCGGAAAACCAACAGGGCAGCAGGGCAAGCTCAAGGCTGTCAATTTGAATTTCTATTACGGCGCTTACCAGGCCTTGCATGACATCTCGCTGGAGGTTCCGACGAACAAGATCACGGCGCTCATCGGGCCCTCCGGCTGCGGCAAGTCTACCTTCCTGCGCACCCTGAACCGTATCAGCGAGACCATCCGCAACACGCGCGTGGAAGGCCAGGTGCTGCTGGACGATGAAGATGTGATGCAGGTGGACGTGACCGCGCTACGCCGGCGGGTGGGCATGGTTTTTCAGAAATCCAACCCGTTTCCGAAATCGATTTTCGATAACGTGGCCTATGGATTGAAGAGTAAACGGACTTCAGCGGCCGGTTGGCGGACGCCGTGGAGCACAGCCTGAAGCGCGCCGCGCTGTGGGACGAAGTGAAGGACAAACTGCAAAAGTCGGCCTATGCGCTGTCAGGCGGCCAGCAGCAGCGGCTGTGCATCGCGCGCGCGCTGGCGGTGGACCCGGAGGTGCTCCTGCTGGACGAGCCGTGTTCGGCGCTCGATCCGATCGCCACCGCCAAGATCGAAGATCTGCTGTTCACCTTGAAGGACCAGTGCACCATCGTGATCGTGACCCACAACATGCAACAGGCGGCGCGCGTGGCCGACCGCACGGGCTTTTTCCTGTTGGGAAAGCTGATCGAGTACAATACGACTGAGATCATTTTCAAGACTCCCACCAAGCAAGAAACCGAAGACTACATCACGGGCAGATTCGGGTAGAGCGGCAGCAAAGGGATATTAGGAGAAAGCTGAATTGCGACAATTTTCCGTTGAGCTGGAGGAACTGCACGAGAAGGTTCTGCAGATGGGCGGCCAGGTGGAATCGGCCATTCACCGCAGCGTGCGCGCGCTGATGGACCGCGATCCGGAGTTGGCCCGCCAGGTGTTGCGGGACGAAGCTCGCATCAACCAGATGGAGATCGAGATCGATAACCTGACCACGCGTCTGTTTGCTCTCCGGCAGCCCATGGCGAGGGACCTCCGTTTCCTGACCGCGACGATGAAAATCAACACCGACCTGGAAAGGATGGGGGATCTGGCAGTGAACATCGCGCAGCGGGCCATTTCGCTGGTAGCGCAACCGGCGGTCAAGCCCCTGATCGACATTCCACGCATGGCGCAGCTTGTGGAATCCATGCTGCTGCACACGCTGGACGCATTCGTGAAAGGCGACCCGGAGATCGCCACCAGCGTGCTGATGGCCGATGACGAAGTGGACGCACTGCGCGACTCAGTCTACCAGGAACTGGTGGCTTATATGCAGAGAGACCCTTCCACGGTCCCCGCCGCGGTGGACTTGATTTTTGTGGCGCGCAACCTGGAACGTATCGCCGATCACGCCACCAACATCGCGGAAGACGTGGTCTTCCTGGTGAAGGGGGTGGACGTGCGGCATCACGCCACCGAGGGGCGGGAAGCGTAATTTACGCGTAATTTATACCAAGCGGGCCGTGTAAAGCGTTCCGGCGATCCCCCAGCACTAGTAGTTAACTGTCATTTATTTAGTTAACCTTAGAGACTGGCACGCGTCTTGCAACGGTAGGATAGCAGTTGAAGTGGCGCGAACCGGCGGGCCGGGAGCCGTTCCAAAGAATTGGCTTCCGGGCACCGCCGGTTTATATTTTGGGGGCCACCGGGATGCCAGCGCGTGATAAGGCCGAATGGACTTCCGCGGGCCGCAGGCGCGTGGCATCGTATTCCACCATAATGCGATCCTGTGACGGCGCCAGGCTGATCCTCTGAATTCCGTATATGGAATAAGCGCCCGCGATTCGCTTCATCAGCTCGTCGTCGAGCGAGTGCTGCAACGGGAAATCGATATGCACTTTGGTCATCTGAGTACAGGATAACTACTTATTGCGTCTAGGACGACGAGCGCCTTCAGATTCCGTCCGCAAATCATACTGCCCGCAAGCTTGTCGCCGCCCGGTCCCGGCCAGTGCGTCTCCAGGCTGATCCAGCCTTGGTACCCATCCGCGGCCAGCGCCTGGATCTGGCCCTTCCAATCGACGCCGCCTTCGCCCAGCTCGCACCAGATCGGCCGCTGGCCTTCCATGCGGCAGTCCTTGGCGTGCACGTGCGCGATGCGATCGGCCGGCAGGCGGCCGTAGCCATCCGGATAGGGTGTCTCTCCGGAGACGTAGGCATTAGCCGGGTCCCACACTACCTTCAGATTCGGGATGGGCCACGGCGGCGAGAACCCGCGCGGTTTCCGCGGCCGTGGCGATGTTACAGGCGTGCTCGTTCTCGAGGCCGATGATCCGGCCGTGCAGCGCGGCTTGCGCGGGCCAAGCTGATCGAGCGCGCGCGACGATACGCTCGAAGCATGCTTCCGGTTGCACGGAGCGCCAATAGGAGAAAACGCGAATGATGCGGGCGCCGGTCGCGTCCGCGATTTCGAGTGCGCGATCGGCGAGGCGCGGCTGGTCCTGAAAGGTGTGGCGGGATGCGAATACGTCCTGCTGAAAGCGCGCATCGACGGCGGGCGAATCCGGCAGGACGCATTTCAGCAGGGGCGAGGCGATGGAGATAATCTCCAGGGCGTGCCGCGCCAGAATTTCGCGCGCGCGGTCCAGCTCCGCATCGGTCAGATCGATGATGTTCTTGCCGAAGACCATGCGCAGTTCGGCGCCGGTCATGCCGATTTCCGCCATGGAGCGCGCGGCGGTCTCGAGATCCTGCGAAAACTCGTCGGTTATGGCGGCGATCCTTGGGGTCATGCGGTTCTCAGGCGCTAGCTCCGCATTCGCAGCAACAAATACATGCCCGTGAGCGAAAACAGCGCATCCGGCGACCATGCCGCGATCGCCGGCGGCAACTGGTTCACGTCGCCGATCTTCTCAAACAGCAGCCCTATGCCCCAATACGTGATGGCAATGGCGATGCTCACCCCGATTCCCGCCATGGCGCCGCGATTGCCCACCAGGAACGCGAATGGGATCGAAATCATCGCCATGATCAAGACAAACAGGGGCACCGAGAATTTCTGGTAGAACTGCACCCGCAGTTTGACGGTGTTGAATCCGCTCTGCTGCAGATCGGTGATGTAGCTGTCCAGTTCCCGGAAGTTCATCTGGGAATCCTGCTTCACTTCTTTCAGAAAATAGCTGGGGGGCTCGTTCAACTCGGCGAAAGTCTGCACCTGGAATGCTGTCAAGGGTACGCTCTGGTTGCCGTGAAACTCGCGCTGCCAGCCGTTTTCGAAAACCCACATCTGCAGGGATGCCTGCCAATGCGCCCGCTCGGCGGAAATCTGCCGTACCAACTGATAAGTGCTTGGCTCCAGCTCATAGACGATCACGCCGCCCATGATATTCTCGTCCTTGTCGAAAAACTTGTAGTAATAAATGCGCGGCCCTCTGCCGAATATCCACTTGCGCTCGGGGCTTAGATATGTCTGGACCGCGCGGCCCTTGATCTCATTGCGCAGCGCGTCCTGCCGGCGATTGGCTTCCGGCACGTAATAGTGATCGAAGGCGAACAGGCCGCCGCTCAGCAAAGCGCTGACCACCAGGATGGGAATCGACAGCCGGTGCAAGCTGACGCCGCAGGCTTTGAATGCGGTCACCTCGTTATGTTTGGTCAATACACCGAACGTCACCAGCACGCCGACCAGCACCTGATCGGCAGCGTTTTGTAGATCAACTGCGGCGTCAGGAAGAACAGATAAGTAAAAACCTTCGCCAGCGGAATCTTATTCCGGACGATATCGCCCAGCAACTCAAAAAAGTTGTAAATCTGACTCATTGTTACGAAGCTGGCCAGCAACAGGCCGAAATAAAAGAGGAAGTTGGTCAGAATGTAGGTATCCAGAATCTGGGGGAACAAAAACCAGCGAAAGCCGCCGGTGCGCGCCGCGCGCGCGGGTTCCGTCACGAATCGTGCCCGCAGGCGGTTGATTGCCCCGTTGAAAGCGTCTTTCAATCCGCCCACGAAATCGCGGCCGCCGGGCGTCTCCATGCGGGCCACGGCGACCAGTCCGGCCACCAGGAACACCGCGTTGGGCAGCCAGAGCGCCACTTCCACCCGCAGCGTTCCCGCGCGCGCCAAGCTGACCAGGGTGATGAACGCCAGGTAGTAGCAGAAAAAGGCCAGAAAAACGGCGGTCACATATCCACCCGATTTGCCGCCCTTGCGGGAGGATACGCCCAGCGGAATACCGACCAGCGCCAGCACCAGGCACGCAATCGGCAACGCCAGCCGCCGATGCAGCTCGATGCGCGCTTCCAAAATCGAATCCTTGTCGAGCCCAGGGTGCGGGCGCGAAACCGCGTAGCGCCGCAGCTCGCGCGTGTTCATCTCACTGAACGGTTTCCGGGCGCCCGGCACGGGAGGCGCCGCATACAACGCCTGCGTCACCGCCGGCGAAAAACTGTCGTAGCCCTTCAGATCCTTGCCCATCTCGTGATTCCCGGCGTTCCGCATGGTAAGCTGCAGCCGGTTATGGTCCGGATCGGGTACCGCGATGGCTTCCCGCGCCACGGTGATGAGCGGACCCTCGGCCTTGTCGCCCATGCCGCTGGTGCGCTGCTCGGGAGGCGTCAGATCCGCCAGAAAGACGTTGCGCCAAACCACGACCGCGCCCGGCCGAACGTCTCCTACGTACAAGATCGTATTTGGGAAATCTTCGTCGAAGACCCGCGGCTGGATATCGGCGCTGACCTGAGAAGCGGACAGCTTGTCCAGAAGGTCTTTGCTCACGCGGATCGAAAGGGGCGTCAACCGCAACGTCATGGCTCCGGCCACCGCCATGGCGAGGAAGGCGAACAGCATCACCGGCAACACCACTTTGCGGCTGGAGCAGCCGGCCGCCCGCATCGCCGTGATCTCGCCATCGGTCGCCAGACGCCCCAATCCAACCAGAATGCCCACCAGCGCGCCGAACGGTATGGTGAGCGGCAGTAACGGCGGCAGCGATAACGCGAACAGGTACAGAGTGGTATCGAGGCGCGGCGAGCTGTGCACCAACACTTCGAAGAGCTTACCGACTCCTTGCAGGAAGATAATGGCGGTGGCCAAAGCGATGCCCAGCAGGGCACTGGGGAGGATCTCGCGGAACGTATAACGGCCCAGGATGCGCATGCGCGTGGTTAGTGCCGGGCGGCCCCCGCGCGCGCATCCGGCGGCGGCACTATGGGGAGCTTAGGCAGTCTCCTCTTCGGTCGGATGCATCTCTACGTCATCAATGAGCACCGAGGGCGCGATGACGCTCGCCGCCGTTACATAACTTGCGCCGCCGATCAGCGCGAGCGGCGCCTGGTTGTTCAGAAAATCGAATACATTGCTGTCGTCGCCGGCGGCGGCGATATCTTTCAGCGAACGCGCATTCAGGCTGCGGAACCGCAAGCCGCGCACCAGTTCCTCCCGGCCGTCGATATATACCTTGTAAGCCAGCACCGGCCCGCTAACCGCATGGCTGCCGCCCTGCGCGCCACTTAATAACCGCCGGATTTCATCGAAAGAAGCCGAGGATGGGAAGTCCATCTTCCGCACGATCACGCCATACGGCTTGTTTCGCTGCCGGCACATATCGATCAGCTTCTTCTTCAGATCCGCGACAGGCGTAGTCTCGGTGGAGCGCACGAAGAGATTGCTAATGGAGGCGCCGTTCGCGCCGAAGTTGCCGGGCAGCCGCGCGCGGCCATTGGAGCCTGCAAAACCCGGGCACAGGCTGGCGCGTGAGCAGAAAGGTTTTGAGCACGCCCTTCTCCACTAACGACAGCGCACCGGGAGCCACACCCTCCCGATCCACGCTGTAGCTGCCGAAGAGCGCACGGCCGCGCCATTCTTTCTGCGTCGGGTCGTCCACCACATCGAACGACTCCGGCAGTATTCGCGCACCCTGGCGCCCCTCCAATTCGCTGGTGGGAACATAACCGTTGCGCCCCGGTTCCATCACAGGACGGCGGGTCAGCGCCAGGTTGCCGCCGAGGACTTCGGCGAAGAGCTGCGCGCCGGCCGGCCCTTCAAACAGCACGGGACCGGAATACTCCTCGCCTTTGGGAGCGGCGGCCAAGGCGGTCAGGTTGGCTGCCAGCGCCGTGACGCCGCGGCGGAGCTCGGGCTCGGCCGGCATCCGGTCGAAATTCAACGCCTGAAAGACGGCCGCGTCGTGAAGCACCATTCCATCGGGGGCCTGCGCCTCAGCCCGCGCCAGCACGAAGATCAGATTATCGGGCGTGCGTACTTCAGTGCCCTCTGAGTTCATGTAGTAATGCGCGGTCTGGACAGCGCTCAATTCCACGCTCGAAGACTTCATCGCCGGATATGCTTCGAAGATGGCCGAGAGCTCGCGCACCCGCCCGCTCCAGGCTTCCTGATCCAGGTTGGTGTGGGGAGTCTCCAGGACCCGCTTCAATGGCTGGGCTTTGGCGAAATCGTCCAACGGCCCGTTGACCGTGACATTTTTCAGCGCCGCCCGTTTGCGCGAGATAGCCTCAACGGCCGACTTGTACGCGCTATCGGTGGCCAGCCATAAATAGCGTCGCAGGACCGGGTAAGAGTTCTCGATGGGAAAGCGTTCTATATCGTAGTGCGTACCGAAATGGAAACCGCTGCCGGCGTAATCGGTGTTGTCGAACTGGTAGTCGCCGACTCTTACCCTGATCTCCGGTAACCGGAACCGGTCATGCCGCAGGGAAACCAGCCCGCCCAGGCTGGCGGAAATTTCCACACTATCCCCATCCTCAATGCCGTACTCAATAAAGTAAGGCGCCTCGAGCGTCAGGACTTTCAAGCCGCGCGACCGTGCCAGTTCCTCGCGCATGGCGCGCAGGATGGCATCGTCGCCACTTTGGGCGAATGCACACGCGATCAGGCCAGCGAAGAGAAACGCAGATGCGATCAGACGGCGAGCCGCCGGGTCCGCCCCTCTCACTCACCCTCCCTGGGAAAGGGCAGCAGCGGCGGCCGGTCCTGCGACTTATTCTTTTTCTCGATCTCGATCTCCGACACCAGCAGAGCCGGCGAGACGGCCGACACCGGCACGCTGCCCGACTCCGCTCCGCAATAGCCGTTGAACACCTGCGGCCGGTCCGAAGTAGCCAGAATCTTGGCGAAGCTGGCCAACGGTGTGCCCACGATGTCCGCGCCCCGAATCAACTCGTCGGGCCGCCCGTCGGGAAAAACCTTGTACACAAGGATGGGGATCACCTTGAATGTCTGCAGTTCCTTGCCGTCCCGTGTTGGTGAAACCGCCGGCAATATCCCGGAAGTACAACCCGTAGGGTTTGTTCTGTCGCTTGATCTCCGCCACGAGCATGTCACGCAGGCGGGACTCGGGAACCGCGCGTGACGATTCCACGATTAGGTTGGACTGCCGGGACACCACTTCGAAGCCCGGCTGCCGCCGGCCATGGCCATTGGAGTGATCGAATCCCGCGATCGGCGACCGGGACATCAGGAATGCTTTTAACACGCCGTTTTCCACCACCGGAACAGGACGCGCGACAATGCCTTCGTCATCGTATGAATAAGAGCCATTCAACTCGACGTCGCCGAACTTCTTGCGAGTCGGATCGAAGACGACGGATAGAAAGTCGGGCAGCACCAGCCCACCCACGCTCTTGGTGAAGGTTTGCCCTTCCGCTTCGTCCTTTTGCCGGTGACCCTCGACACGGTGGCCGAAGATTTCGTGAAAGAAAACGCCTGCCGCGCGGCCCGAAAAAATCGCGGGACCGGCGAACGGCTCAGCTTCGGGCGCCACCAGCAGCGCTTTCAAATCATTGGCTACGCGCTCCACGGAGGCGGCCAGGATCTCATCGCGCGGCAGACCGGCGGGATCGGTGGCTTCAAAAGTCTCACCGGTGCCCAGATCTGTGCCGTCCATGGCTTTGGCCTGCGCGCTGACCACCACGCGCGCGAATCCCCGGCCGTGCTGCAGCCGGCTTCCCTCGCTGTTGACGAAATATTTGGTTTCGTCCTGGTAGATCACCGAGACGCTGGAGGTCAGGATGCCCGGAAAATCGCTGAATTTCTCGGACAGCTTACGCACACGCGCAGCCCATTGCTCGGCCGCAAAGCGTTTTTGCGGAACCGGTTCCACGTGCACGACCGGCTCTTCGCTCGAGAAATCGTTCGAAGCATCCTGTTCGGCGACCTTCACTTCGGCATTGGTGCGAATCTTGATCAGCCGCTCGGCGGCCGACCGGTAAGCGCGGTCGGTTTCGAGCCATATGCGATGCTCGATGGAGACCGGCTGGTCTTCGAACGTGAGCAGCACCCCGGAAGTGAACTGTGCCCGCTCACCCCGCACGCGGTGGTAGTTATCCAGCTTGGGCGAGCCGACTCTTATGCAAACGTCCAGCCGGCGGGTCTTGCCATGGCCATTGTTGGTGAGGGCGCCGAGAGTGGCCGATACGCTGTGGGAATCCTCGTCGGTGACCTCGTAGGAGAGGAAATAGGGGGCCGGGTCAGCCTTCGTCTTGAGGGTCGAAAAATTGCGATTCAACTCCTCGCTCATGGCATCGAGCAGCACGGAGGATTGCGCCGAGGCGGTTGCCGCAAAGCAGAGAAAAATAGCCCCTAAGGCTTGACTGGCCACGAGAATATCAGGATAGCATGTGGTCAGCCTGAGCTTCCGCCGCAGGGAGTGCCTGAAGTTGCGTTGAAGCCGAAACGGCGAACGCTTGCAGGTAACGCCAGGGAATCGCGGGCGGGCGCCGACCGATGGTCGACCGGTGTGCAGGATTATGCAAGGATTGTGCAGGAAACCGCTTTGGCAGAGCAGAGCCATTTTCTTGTAACTCATTTGTTTTTGGTAGCTTACGGTTTGTTTTAGCGAATCCGGACGATTTTCGGCTCACATTGCCATTTCGGCTCGCTTTTCGGAAGCGGACGCGCGGGCCTGGGCGAGCTTCGGGGCGAATGACGCACCGTAATCGGCCCTGCCTGCCCTACGGTACCACGCAAGAGATCCAAGGACTTGCGCTGTGGAGCTGCCGGGCGCTCCGATGGTTGAAGCAAATGCTTGAAACGACAGGGGCTGCGGTTGGCGGCATTGGATTTTGCGGCGCTGTGATTTTGCCGCAGTGAGATTGGCCCATTGTGGATTACCACTGCGCGGGGAATGAAAGCTCTCCGGCGCGGCGGCAGAGAATACGGGATCGGGAACCAGTTCTGGCTGCATGGTATTGAATTGGCGGGGACTCGAATGGGGGGCCACCGCTACGGGATAAGTAAAGTAGTCAACGCAACTTTCAGACACTACCGACCAGACGTCTACGAACGGTACTCGTTTGCCCGGAAAATCCGGCGTTCTTGTTGACCCGTAGACGGCGGACATGCTATACATGATCGCGGGTAAACTCAGATTTTCCCGAGGATTGTGGAGGAGAAGTGCGCCATTCCCGTACAGGGACCAGTTTTTCCTCGTTGACCGTCGCCGTGGTATTGGCGCTCAGCTGGGTTTCGGACGTTTTAGCCCAAAGTCCGGCAATCATCAAAATCAAGACCCAGCCCACCGCCCCCCTGGCGGCCGGATTCAGCGGTTTCAACGCTGCACAACTGCGGAACACCGTGGAGTATTACGATCCGAAGTTCGTGGCGGCGGTTGCACCCATAAAACCGGGGTGGCTGCGGTTTCCAGGCGGCACGTCTTCGATGGCCTACGACTGGAACCCCGCCAACCCTACCGGCGGCCACCTCAATATTGCGTGGATGAACTCGCTGATCGACGGCAACCCGGCGGCTGTGACGGGCCAGGCGGCCAAAATCCTGACCATTTCCCAGCCGCTCACGCAGGCCAAGGGCGGAGTGTGGCTCTCCGATTTCGCTACTTTCGCCAATACGTTCGGCTCCCCGGCGATCGTTTCTTTCAACGCCTTTACCGACAATAACCCAGGCAGCGCCACCCAGATGGCGCTGGCTGCCCAGAGCGCCGGCGTGAATGTAGAGGAGTGGGAGCTTGCCAACGAGGCCTATCTCTATCCCCTGATCTTCGGGTCCGCCACATCTTACGCCGCGGCCATGAATTCTTATTACAACGATGTGATAGCCGGTGCTCCCGCCGCGGTCACCGGCTTGTTCTACGCTGGTCTCTTTCCGGGAACTTCCGGCAACTCGTATCCGGCGGGGTGGTTCTCAGCGTGGGACAATCCGCCCAACGGACTGGCCAGCTATACCCCTCAGTATTGGAACGCCGCGTCGAATCATATTTATCCGATCATCACAACCCAAAGTATCCAGAACACAATGGAGATACTGAATGGCATTCTGGCATATGGCAGCACGGATTATGTCAATTCCTATTTGACACCTCTGCTGGGCGCTAACACGCCAATTTTTATCACGGAGTTCAACTGTTGCGCGGCGTATAACAACAAGTTTTTGACCTATCTGTACAACGGCGTCTTTCTGGCCGAATATATCGCCCGCCTGTCTTCGCTCCCCAACGTGAAAGGCGTTGGAATAGACTCGCTGTATACTGATAACACCGATTATCATGGACTGATCCAATCCGTCAACGATTTCGAGAGCTACCTTCTCCCCCTGGTGCAAGCTACCCCGACCTATTCAACAAACACGGCCACTAATCCGGACACACAGTTTGTGTTTTACACTTCGGCGCCGGGTGTGGCGATGCAGGTGGCCAACCAAGCCATCAATAGCGCCACAACTATCTTGCCCACGACCGTCACCGGCGGCCTCACCGTACAGATCGCCGGATACAACGGCAACCCCATTCCGGCGCTCTACGCGCAGGCATACAAAGCGAGCAGCGGGACTCAGTACCTTCTGATCACGAACAAGTCTTCCGAGGGTCAAAACATAACCATCGAGATCGATGGAGCTAAGTTGAAGGCTTCGCTGGCTGTGACTTATGTTTCGAGCAAGATTCCCACGGCGGCCAACACTTCGACCGCGCCCACCAATGTCCAGATTCAAACTGCGACTGCCAGCAACCCGATACATGTGGCGCCCTATAGCGTGACCACCGCCGCGTGGTGACACGGCATCCCGTGGCCTTGCTACGATAGTAGTCTGCGCATCGGGATCCACACATCCATAGCGGCGTCGCTCGAAAAAGCCGCTCTGAAAGCATCCGAGTTGGGCGCCAACACGTTTCAGATTTTCTCGTCCAGCCCCCGGATGTGGCGCGCATCGTCGCCGGCCCGGAACAAATCCGATTGTTGCGGCGCGCCCGCGAGCGGCTCGATTTATATCCCGCTCGCCATTCACGTGAACTATCTGGTGAACCTGGCGTCGCGCGACCCACCGATTCGCGCCCGGTCGATCGCCTGTTTCCGCGGCGAGTTGCAGCGCGCCGCGGCCATCGGCGCCGAGTATCTGGTCCTGCATCCCGGCAGTTACAAGGGGCAATCGCTGGAGGAAGGCATCGCGGCATTCGTGCTGGGTTTGCGGGATGCCGCGGCAGGCGCCGCGGCGTAAAGGCGGGAGTAACTGTGCTGCTGGAGAACACGGTGGGCTGCGGAGCGCAGATCGGAGGCCGGTTCGAAGAGTTGCGCGCCATCCGCGATCGCTGCCGCTGCGAACTGACGGATGTGCCGGTGGGCTATTGCCTGGACACCTGCCATCTGCTGGCGCCGGCTACGACATATCGAGCGACGCCGGGTTGCGCGAGACCATCGCGGCAGGTCGAGCAGCGTCTGGGCAATCGACAACGTGAAGCTCATACACGCCAACGATTCGAAGGCGCCCCTCGGATCGCGCAGTGGACCGGCATGCGAACATCGGTGAAGGGCTATATCGGGAAGGCCGGATTCCGCCGCATCCTGGCGCATCCCAAGCTGCGTTCGAAGCCGTTTATCCTGGAAACCCCGGTGGACCACGATGGCGACGACCGCCGGAATCTGGAAAACTTAAAGAAGCTATGCCCGAAAAGCCGTACGACCACAACCAGATCGAGTTGAAATGGCACGCGCGGTGGCAGAACGCCACCTTCTACAAGGCCGAGGAGAATTCCGCGCGGCCGAAATACTACGTGCTGGAGATGCTGCCCTACCCGAGCGGCACGCTGCACATCGGCCACATCCGCAATTACTGCGATCGGCGACGCGCTGGCGCGCTACAAGTGGATGCGCGGCTTCAACGTGCTGCACCCCATGGGCTGGGACGCCTTCGGCCTGCCCGCGGAGAACGCCGCCATCGCCAACCAGCGCCATCCGCGCGAATGGACGCTTGCAGAACATCGCCGCCATGAAGAAGACCCACCGGCGCTTCGGCTTCAGTTACGACTGGGATCGCGAGGTCTCCACCTGCGAGCCGGAATACTATCGCTGGAACCAGTGGTTCTTTCCTGAAGATGCTGGAGCGCGGCCTGGCATATCGCAAGAAAGCGCTGGTCAACTGGTGCCCGAAGTGTTGCACCGTGCTGGCCAATGAGCAGGTGGTGAACGGCTGCTGCTGGCGGCACGAAGACACGCCCGTGGAGCAGCGCGCGCTGGAGCAATGGTTCCTGCGCATCACCGATTACGCGGACGAACTGCTGCGCGACATCGCCAAGCTGGAAGGCGGCTGGCCCGAGCGCGTGCTCACCATGCAGCGCAACTGGATCGGCCGCTCGGAAGGCACGGAGGTCGATTTTCGGCTGGAAGGCACGGGCGAGCCGATTCGCGTTTTCACCACGCGCGTGGACACCATCTTCGGCGCCACCTGCGTGATCCTGGCGCCGGAGCATCCGCTGGTCGCGCAGTTGCTCGACGCGCGAGGGGCAGGCGCGGGCCAAGGCGATGGTCGATGCGCGCGCGAACGCAGGGCCGCGGCGATATCGTGAAGGAAGGCTTCTTCACCGGCCACTATGCCGTCAATCCGTACAGCGGCGAGAAGGCGCCGGTCTGGATCGGCAACTTCGTTCTGATGGGCTACGGCACCGGCGCCATCATGGCCGTGCCGGCGCACGACGAGCGCGATTTCGAATTCTGCACCAAGTATGGAATTCCAATCCGGCCCGTGATCCGGCCGGTGGATGGCGAACTTGCGCGCTTGGGCCGAACAGACGCAGACCGCCTTCACCGACGACGGCGTGGTGGAGAATTCCGGCGAGTGGTCCGGCCTGCCCAGCGCGGAAGCCCGCCGCCAGCATGAACGCCAAGGCGGAGGCGGAAGGCTTCGGCAAAGGCGCCGATCACGTTTCGCATCAAGGACTGGGGCATCTCGCGGCAGCGCTACTGGGGCACGCCGATTCCGGTGATCCATTGCGCGGCAATGCGGCGTGGTTCCGGTGCCGGAGAGCGATCTGCCCGTGGTGCTGCCGCTGAATGTGCAGTTCACCGGCACGGGCCGCTCGCCGCTCGAAGAAGTGCCCGAGTTCGTCAACGTGAAGTGTCCGCGATGCGGCGGCGCGGCGCGCCGCGAGACCGATACCATGGACACGTTCGTCGATTCGTCCTGGTATTTCTACCGCTACTGCGATGCGCACAACGACCGCCATGCCGTTCGATCCGGCCAAGATCGCCTACTGGTTCGAGATCGATCAATACATCGGCGGCGTGGAGCACGCCATTCTGCACCTGATCTATTCGCGCTTCTTCACCAAGATGATGCGGGATATCGGCCTGGTGAAAAACGCCGAGCCGGTGAAGCGGCTGTTCACGCAGGGCATGGTGATCGCCGAGGGCGCCAAGATGTCGAAATCCAAGGGCAACGTGGTGGGCGCCGATTCGCTGGCCGACCGCTATGGCGCGGATACCGCGCGCCTGTTCATTCTCTTCGCCGGGCCGCCGGAAAAAGAAGTGGACTGGCGCGACGAACGCGCCGAAGGCATCTACCGCTTTCTGGGCCGCGTATACCGCTTCGCCACGCGCAATCTGGATCAAGCCGACGAGCGCGATCAGGCGCCGCGACGCGGGCGCGCCCGAAGCGGACCGCAAGATCCTGCGCAAACTGCACCAGACCATCCGCAAGATCACCGAAGATTTCGAATCGCGCTGGCATTTCAATACCTCGATCTCCGGCCATCATGGAACTGGTGAACGACTTGTATCGACGAAGAGCCGCGGCTCTCGGGCGCCACCGTAGCGGAAGTGCTGGAGAAACTCACGCTGCTGCTGGGTCCGTTCGCGCCATATCTCGCCCAGGAAATTTGGGAGGAACTGGGCCACGAAGGCCCGGTGTTCCGCGAGACCTGGCCGGCTTACGATCCGGAACTGGCCAAGGAGGATCTCGCCGAGATCGTGGTGCAGGTGAACGGCAAACTCCGCAGTCACATCTCACGCTGCCGTTCGGCACGCCGGAAGACATACTCAAGGCGCGCGCGCTGGAAGATCCCAAGGTGCGCGCGTTCATCGAAGGCAAGCAGATTGTGAAGGTGATCGTGGTGCCCGACAAGCTGGTCAACATCGTGTGGTGAAAGGATAACGCGCGTTACTTCCTGACAATCACTTCGCGCAGCCGGTCCCGCGTCAGAAAGAACTTCACCGACTGAAATTTTTGAAATAGCTTCTCCAGGCTGCGGTTATTGAATAACTGCTTGGAGACAGTACGCTCGCCGTGCTGGCTTACCTGCAAGCGTGCGCAGATCCTGAATGCGAAAGGTATAGCACGGCGCCATCTTCTTGCGCTCGTCGGAATGAAAGAATGCCAGCAGGTAGCCCTTGCGGCTTCACCATCCGCAATAAGCGGTCGGCGGTAGTAGACAACAGGGCCGGTTCCATGTATTCGAGAACGTCCCAAGCCAGCACGCCGTCGAACTGCTCATCCGGATATTCCAGGCTGTGCCGCAGGAAGTAATCGATCCGCCCCGGATTCGATTGGTCCGCAATATCTTCGCCGAAAGTCTCCTGGAAAATGCGCAGGAAGTCTTCGGAATAGAACTGTGTGTCCGAGGCTGGTAATGAAGTTGATGTTTTCCTGGCAGGCGCCGCCCAGATCCAGGATCGACAGGCCGCTCTGGTCGCGGAAAGAGCCGAAGAACTGCTCGAGGCCGCGGCTTTGGCGTGTTTCGAAGGTCTCCCGGCCGGATCTGGGGGCGAAGTGGCGCGACAGGCTGCCGCCATTGGCCGGCGGAGCAGCGCTGCGCGGACGAGCGAGGGCCGCGCCAGAAACTTTTCAGCCGATCGCTCAACAACACCACATCCTCGCCACAAAGGCCGGTTGGTTAACGCTTCGCGTCAACCGCACTGGCCCCGACCGCTACCGGCGCGGCGGAGGGAGCGGCCGCAGGCTGCGGACGCGGCTGGCTGGGAGCGGCTTTCGGTTCGGTTTTGACGATATCGATGCTTCCCTTGAAATACGCGCCATCTTCGATGACGATGCGGGCGGTCTTGATATCGCCCACCAGCTTGGCGTCTTTGCGAATCTCGATCCGCTCGCTGGCCTCCACGTTACCTTGAATGGCTCCCAGCGCCACCACTTCGCGCGCTTTCACGCCCGCGTGGACCTTGCCGTTGGGGCCTATGGTGAGCTTATGCTCCATGAGCTCGATGGTGCCTTCCACATCGCCATCGACATACAGGTCTTCGCGGCTGAAGATTTGTCCGACGATTTTGACGGCCTTTCCGATGCTGGCCGAACCTCCACGCGACGTATCCGGTTCCATTCTCCCTGCGGGCATGCTGGACAAAGTTGTAGTCTCCTTCTTGGTTTCGACAGGCGGCGCGGCGGGCGCCGGCTTGGGTATATTCGTATTCAAGGGCCTGAGAGGTTCTTCCTCCCGGCGCTGCTTGTTCCAAACGCTCACGACGGTGGCCCCCCTTTCTGGAGTATGAGTGCGATCATAACGTTATTGCCGCTTAGATTCAAAAAATAGAGTATGGCGCGGGTGCCGACCCGAACCCTCACCCGATTATAAACTGGTTTACAACGCGATGACGAGTCAAGTGTACGCCGACGCACCCAGCAGCGTCTGCTATCCTCAAGGCATCCCCAAAAAGAACATCGCCCAAAATGAAAAAGCTGTTAGCACTGAACCGCGGCGAAATTGCCATCCGCATCCTGCGCGCGGCCAACGAACTCGGCATTCGCACCGTCGCCATCTATTCGCAGGAAGACCGCCTGGCGTTGCACCGTTTCAAGGCCGATGAAGCCTACCTGATCGGCAGAAGGGAAAGGGCCGGTGGAAGCCTATCTCGATGTGGAAGGCATCGTCGCGCTGGCGCGGGAGAAGGGCGTGGATGCGATCCATCCGGGTTACGGCTTCCTGTCTGAGAATCCGGCGCTGCCGCGCGCGTGCCAGCAGGCTGGCATCACGTTCATCGGGCCCAGCGCGGAGTTGCTGGAACTGCTCGGCGACAAGCGGGCTGCGCGGCAACTGGCCAAGCGCGCTGGCATTCCCACCGTGCCCGGCACCGAGGATCCCATTACCGATCCGCGGCAGGCGGAGCGCGCCGCCCGCCAGATCGGCTTTCCGCTGATCGTCAAGGCGGCCTTCGGCGGCGGCGGACGCGGCATGCGCGTGGTGCGCAGCCGCCGCGGAATTCGGCGAGCGGCTGTCGGAAGCGCGGCGCGAGGCCGGGGCCGCTTTCGGCAACGACGCGGTGTTTCTGGAGCGTTACGTCGAGCGCGCGCGGCATATCGAAGTGCAGATCCTGGGCGATCGCGCACGGCAACCTGCTCCACCTGTATGAGCGCGATTGCTCGGTGCAGCGGCGGCATCAAAAGGTGGTCGAAGTAGCGCCCGCCGTGGGCCTCGACGATTCCATCCGCAAGGCGCTGGCGGCGGCGGCGGTGAAGCTGGCGCGCGAGGCCGGCTATTACAACGCCGGAACGGTGGAGTTTCTGGTCGACGCGGATTCAGGCGAATGGTACTTCATCGAGGTCAATCCGCGCATCCAGGTGGAGCATACCGTTACCGAGATGGTCACCGGCATCGACCTGGTGCGCAGCCAGATTCAGGTGGCGCAGGGGCTGGACCTGTTCGGCGCCGGAGATGAACCTGCCGCCCCAGGAGCAGATGCCGCTCTACGGCTTCGCGCTGCAATGCCGCATCACCACGGAAGATCCGGCGAACAACTTCGTGCCGGATTACGGCAAGATCCACACTTACCGCTCGCCCGCGGGGTTCGGCATCCGCCTGGATGGCGGATCGGCGTACAGCGGCGCCGTGATCACGCCCTACTACGATTCGCTGCTGGTGAAGACCACCGCCTGGGGCCGCGAGTTCCGGCACGCCTGCCAACGCATGGATCGCGCGCTGCGCGAATTCCGCGTGCGCGGCGTGAAGACCAACATCCCGTTCCTCGAAAACGTGGTGAACCACCCCGATTTCCAGGCGGGGCGCGTGACCACGCGGATGGCTGGGACAAACGCCCGAACTGTTCCGCTTCGCGCCGCGAAAAGACCGCGCCACCAAGCTGCTCACCTATCTGGGCGAGGTGATCGTCAACCGGAATCCGACGGTCGCCGGAAAAGCTCCGCCTGCGCGGATCGATATCCCCGCGGTTCCGCCGCACAACGCTGCGGCGCCGCCCGAAGGCACGCGGCAAATGCTGGCCGAGATGGGCCCGGAAAAGTTCGCCGAATGGACCCGATCGCAGAAGCAGTTGCTGCTCACCGATACCACGTTCCGCGACGCGCACCAATCGCTGCTGGCCACGCGCGTCCGCACGTATGACATGCTGCGCATCGCCAATTTCGTGGCGCACCGGCTGCACAACCTCTACAGCCTGGAGATGTGGGGCGGCGCGACTTTCGACGTGGCCATGCGGTTCCTGCACGAAGACCCATGGCTGCGGCTCCGCCAGTTGCGCGAGGCCATTCCCAACATCTGCTTTCAGATGCTGCTGCGCGCCTCGAACGCGGTGGGCTATACGTCCTATCCGGACAACGCGGTGGAGCGCTTCATCCACGAAGCCGCGCGGCAGGGCATCGACATCTTCCGCATCTTCGACTCGCTGAACTGGCTGCCGAACATGAAGGCCTCGATGGAGGCCGTGCGCCAAACCAGCGCCATCTGCGAAGCCGGCGGTCTGCTACACGGGCGACATTCTCGACCCGCGGCGCGAAAAATATTCGCTCGAATACTACGTCAAGATGGCGCAGGAACTGGAGCGCATGGGCGCGCACGTGCTGGCCATCAAGGACATGGCGGGGCTGTGCAAGCCTTATGCGGCCGAGAAGCTGGTGAGAGACGCTGCGGCAGGAGGTCGGCATCCCCATTCACTTCCACACGCACGATACCAGCGGCATTAATGCCGCCTCCGTGCTGCAAGGCCGCCGAAGCCGGCGTGCACGTCGCCGATGGCGCGATGGCCTCCATGAGCGGCGCGCACCAGCCAGCCGAATCTGAATTCGATCGTGGCGGCGCTGCGGCAACACGCCGCGCGATACCGGCCTCGACCTGGACGCGCTCAACCAATGCGCGGATTACTGGGAGACGGTGCGGACTTACTACGCGCCTTTCGACACGGGCCCGAAATCCGGCACCGCCGAAGTGTATATCCACGAGATGCCCGGCGGGCAGTACACCAATCTGCGCGAGCAGGCCGAGGCCATGGGGCTGGGCGCGCGCTGGCACGAGATCGCGCGCACTTATGCGGAGGTCAACCTGGCGCTCGGCGACATCGTGAAGGTGACGCCATCGAGCAAGGTCGTGGGCGACCTGGCGATCTTCCTGGTAAACCACAACATGACCGTGGCAGCAGTTCGAGAAGCTGGGCGCCGGACCACAACCTGACGCTGCCGGGTTCGGTGATCGAGATGTTCAGCGGCGCGCTGGGCGAGCCGGAGGGTGGCTGGCCCAAGCGCCTGCAAAAGACCATACTGAAGGGCGCGAAGCCGCAGCGCGGACGGCCGGGCGCGCACCTGGCGCCGGTGGATTTCGAGGAGACCGCGTCCACACTAGGCCGCAAAATCGGGCGCGAGCCGCTGCCGGACGAAGTGCTCAGCTACCTGATGTATCCGGATGTGTTTCTGAAGTTCGCCAAGGCGCGCCAGAGCTGCGGCAACGTGGAGGTGCTGCCCACGCCGCAATTCTATTACGGCATGGAGAATGGCGACGAAATCGCCGTGGAACTGGAGCCGGGCAAGGCGCTGGTGATCAAGTTCCTGACCGTGGGCGAACCGCGTCCGGAAGGCTTTCGCACGGTCTTCTTCGAGCTGAACGGGCAGCCGCGCGAGGTGAACATCCGCGACAAGAGCCTGGAGGTGAAGGTGGCGGCGCGGCCCAAGGCCGACGCCGCCAAGCCCGGCGAGATCGGCGCGCCGATTCCGGGCATCGTCTCTACGGTCGCAGTGGAGCTGAATCAGCCGGTGAAGAAGGGCGACCGCCTGCTGGTGATGGAAGCCATGAAGATGCAGAGCACGGTTTATGCGCCGGTGGGGGGCAAGGTGACGCAGGTGCTGGTGCAGCCGGGCAAGCATGTCGAGGCGAAGGATCTGCTGTTGGTGATTGAGTAAGCGGCCGGCCTAGGAATGCCGATCCCAAACGGCAAACCTTGGGGAGACCTGGGGTTGGCATCTTTACAGTTCTCACTCGATAGCCGGTTTCTACTGGCGTTCCCTGAAGGCGGAAAGGGCGCATGGCTCGCGTTTGAGATCCTCAACGGGCGTCTCAGCGTTTCTCGTTCAGTTTCCCTCTGCTGAAGTAGTTTCCAGATTGAGAATACCCGAGGGACCGTCGGTCCGTGCCACCGACCCTGCCTTTGTTCTGATCCGCCCTTTCGGGCTAAACGCATCGTGGATTTCTCAAATCCATATGTGGGGGGCGCTGCTGCTGCGGAACTCGGCACGGCGCGGATCATCATCAGCCCCACACAAGCGCTGGAAGTGTCTGGCCGCTATTATGTAGCCGAGCCCTCCCCCGGAGAAGTGGGACTGTACGAGCGCAGCAAGGAACTTCAGGCGAAGGTGACGCTCGACTCGGTCGGTTGTTCGCAGTCGTACTGAGGGACCAATCTGACGAGCCGCTTTGCGTTCAAACAGGGTCTTTTCCGGTTGGGATATCAAGTATTCGGAGCGTGCCTTCGGCATCGTCGCAAGCAAAAATGCGACCGTCCGGCGATAACTGCTCGGTACCACACTTGGGCCCGCTGATTTCTTTCGATTCGACCAATATACTTTCCGTCCGGACTGAATCGGAGTTGGCGCAGGAGGCCGGCTTGCACTTTACCCACGACGACACTGACACAAGCCAGAATGGCCAATACGACGGCAGCCCTACGCATGGCACCTACAAGTGAGGCGTCGGCGGCTTCGGCTGCTTCCGGTGCAGAAATCCGTTTGAGAAAAATTTCCTATGGATATCCGGCCAGAATTCCGCCGCCACATTCCCGATCGCCCAGCCACCCAGGCTGGTGCCCACGCGGGTCGCCATCACCGTCCCAGTCCGGCTGGCGGAAGGATAGTAGAGATTCGATGTCCCGATGCCCATCATCATGCCGAAGATGCCGGCGGAGTTAAACGTCGACCGGCCGGAATCCTGCCGGGCCACCACGATGCGGCTCAGAGAATAAGCCACGCGCACCAGTACCCGTGTCTGCGGGCCCTTGCGGAAATACCGTGGATCCTGGTGCAGCAGACAGGAGAGCACGGCGTCGCTAAACAGGTTTTGGGAAGTGAAATCGCCAAAAGCCGCCCCGAAGCGCGCGGCATAAGCCGCTCCGCCCTCTCCGTACTTGGGTGTCTGATTGTCAGCCTGCGAAAGTCCGGCGCTCAACGCCGCGGCGGCGATATTGAACGGATCGCGCGTCTCGTCAAGGAAGAAGAGCCACTTTCTGTTTGGGCGTCAAAGGCGGCGTGGCGGCAGTCGGATCGTTCACCGTCTGGTAGTCCGGGATCACACCCAAAATGCGGTCGTGATTCAGGCCGTCGGACGATTGCGCGCGGGCGGCATGCGCCGTCAGGCAAACCACAGCCCCCAGCACGGCAATACGTGCATCCGGCGTCATTGGTTGGGAGGCGCACGGCCGATAAAGAAGGTTACCGACGGACGCTAATTTGCCCCCTGGTACGCCTCATCCAACAACTCCACTACATGCACCACGCGCTGCCCCTTGCCGTGCATGCTCACGCCCGCCCGCAGTTGCAGGATGCAGCCCGGATTGGCGGTCGCAATCACATCCGCGCCGGTGCGATTTACGTCCTCCATCTTCCTCTTGAGAATTTGCATCGACATCTCGTTCTCGATCACATTGTAGATGCCGGCGCTGCCGCAGCAGAGATCGGAAAGCGGCATCTCGCGGAACGTCAGGCCGGGCACCGCCTCCAGCAGCTTGCGCGGCGCGGTGCGGATGCGCTGGCCGTGCGCCAGGTGGCAGGAATCCTGGTAGGTGACGGTAACCGGCAGCGGCTGCATCTTGCGGTTCAGCTCGATGGAAGCCAGGAACTCGGTGACATCCCGCACTGGCGTCGCAAATTCGCGCGCCCGCGCCGCGTAGACCGGGTCGTCTTCCAGTAGTTCGCCATACTCTTTCAAGGTGGAGCCGCAGCCGGCCGCATTGGTAATGATGGCGTCGAAGCCGCCGTCCGCCAGCGCGTCGATATTGCGCCGCGCCAGTCCGCGCGCTTCGTCGCGCAGGCCGGCATGCACGTGCAGCGCGCCGCAGCAGCCCTGGCCGGCGGGAACCACCACTTCGCAGCCATTCTTCTGCAGCACCCGCACGGTGGCCTCGTTCAACCGGGCGAAGCACACGTTGGCGATGCATCCGGCCATCAGCGCCACGCGATAGCGCCGCTCGCCTTCGGCGGGAAAGGTCTTGCCGATCTGGCTGAAGAAGAACGGCGGCTCGGCGCGCGGCGCAAGCTGCTCCACATCGCCCAGCTTGCCCAGCAACTTCAAAAAGCCCAGCGCGCGGACCAGCTTCTGCAATCCGCTGCCCTGGTAAAGATAGAGCATCGCGCCCAGCACGGTCATGAGTGGCGGGTGACTGGAGCAGGTGCCCGAAGACGAAGCGCCGCATCCACCGCGGCCCGCCGCGAGCGCACCGTGGCCGCTTCGATTTCCGCGCGCGCGGCCTCCACCAGCCGGCCGTATTGCACGCCGGAAGGGCAGGCGCGTTTCGCAGCCGCGGCAGGCCAGGCACAGCTCGATGTGCTCGACGTACGAAGGGCCGATGGGCGCGCCGGCGGCCACCTGCGCCATCTGGTAAATGCGGCCGCGGGGCGAATCCATCTCCACCCCCAGCACGCGATAGGTGGGGCAGGCGTTCAGGCACAGCCCGCAATGCACGCAGCGGTCCAGATCCGCCTGGCGGGGTTTGTCGGGCGCGTGCTCAGATACGGCGGTAGAGTCGGCCACGATTGAGTAGACGTTGCGGATCGAACATGTGCTTGATCCGCTTCATAATCTCCAGATCTTCGCCGGGCGCCGGCCAGAGTTCCAAATCTTCCTTGCGGTTTTCCGGCGCGAATTCGACGACCGTTTCGGGATGCTCGCTGCGCAGTGTCCGCGGCAAACCGGGCCGCCTCTCGGCATGCTCGAAGTAAGCGTAGCAGACGCCCGAGCCGGCGCGCGCGATCGCCGGTCCAGGAATCGACTGCATCACAGCCCTCAATTCCTTCAGCGTACATGACACGCGCACCACCGCGCCATCCGGATGCGTGTCGAGGTACCGCGGCGTGAAATTCTGGAGTGCCTGCCAGAAGCCGGCGTCCTCGCCGGTGCGCATGGGCTGCGCACCCATGGCGGCCAGTTCGCGTTCATAGCGCGCGATGGCGGCGGCATTCCCGCCCGCCCGCACCGCCAGTACGTAGGCCGGCCTGGCCGACCGGGTAGCCGCGGGATTCAGCAGATCGATGGCCGCGGGATCCAGCGGGCTTCTCAGGATGGCGTCGCGCGCCGCGATGGCTTCTTCCAGGCCGGCAAACGAAAACCGGAACGTGCGCTCGAAGGGAGGCTGCGGAATCACTTTGAAGTTGATCACCGCGATGGCCGCCAGCGTGCCGAACGAGCCGATCATCACCTTGCCCATGTCCAGCCCGGCCACATTTTTCACCACCATGCCGCCCGATTGCACCAGCTTGCCTTCGAGCGTGGCGAATTGCATGCCGATCACCAGGTCGCGCGCGGTGCCGTAGAGCCGCCGGCGGGGTCCGCTGCAGTTCGCCGCCACGATGCCGCCGATGGTGGCGGTCTCGGAAAAAGGCGGATCCAGCGGAATCATCTGATGGTGTTCGGCCAGCAGGCGGCTCAATTCGCAATACGGGATGCCGGCTTCCACGCTGATCGTCAAGTCGCGCGGCTCGTATTGGCGGACGCGGTTCATGGCGGAGGTCGAGATCGTCATATCCGACCGGGCCGCCGGCCCGCCCATCCGCCGCTTGGAGAAATGCCCGCCCAGCTCGATGGTCTGGCCGCGGGAGGATGCCCAGCCCATGGCCTCGGCGAGATCCTCGGGACTTCGCGGCTGGACAACCTCAGTAAAATAATCCGGCATTCGGGTGAAAAACAGGTGCTTGAGAACGTAATTCAAAACCGTGAGCACGATGGATCCGAGGAAGGCCGGCAGAAAGCCCGTCACCGCGAATCCCGGCACGAAGACGGATGCCAGCTTCAGCAGGAATGCATTCACGATCAGCCAGAACAGGCCCAGCGTGAGCACGGCCAGCGGGAAAGTAATGAAATGCAGCGGCCATCCGACCAGCGTGTTCACGATGGCGATGACAACCGTGGCGATCAGCGCGTTGCCATAATTGCGGACCTCGATCCCGGCAACAATGCGCGCCACAAGCCAGAGGGCCAACGCGCTGAGCATCCAGTTTATGAGCAAGTGCACAATGGGACCTCCGGAGATCCATAATAAGCCAATGGCCCGACTCTTTGCCGGAACGTCCGGTTTTGCCTACGCGCAATGGAAGCCGCAGTTTTATCCCGCCAAGCTCCCTGCCAATAAATTCCTGGAGCACTACGCGCAGCGGCTTGAACTCGGTGGAGATCAACTACACGTTCCGCCGTATGCCCGCCGCCGCGACGCTGGAGAACTGGGTGGCCGCCACGCCGCCGGGATTCGTTTTCGCCTTGAAGGGGCACATGCGTATCACGCACATCATGCGGCTGAAGAACGCGGCGGAGGCCACGAGCTGTTTTCCTGCGCGCCATCGATCCGTTGCGCGCGGCGCGGCGGCTGGGGCCGGTTCTGTTTCAGCTTCCGCCGCAGATGCGCTGCGACATGGACGTGCTGCGGTCGTTCGTCGAAACGCTGCCCGCCGACTTGCGTTACGCCTTCGAATTCCGGCACGCTTCGTGGCTGGTGGACGAAGTATACCGGCTGCTGGAGGGCGCGCAACATCTCGCTCTGCGTGGCCGAATCGGAAAAGCTCGAAGTGCCCGAAGTGATCACGGCGGATTTTGTGTATTACCGCCTGCGGAAGCCCGACTACACGGCGGAAGATGTGGATGCCATCGCGGGGCGCGCGCAGGGGTTGCTGGCGCAAGGCAAGGATCTGTTCCTGATGTTCAAGCATGAAGAGACGCCGGACGGCGCGCTGCATGCAGAGGAGGTGCTGCGCAAGGTTGCGGGCTAGAACGATTCCGTCGCGCTATTTCTTCGGTTTGTACTCGACAAACAGCTCCGGAAATTGCTGCTGCAGCGCCGCGATTTTCGGACGGTCGCAAACCTGGATATATGGGTTGTCGGGATTGTGGTAAGCGTAGTCCTGATGGTAGTCCTCGGCACGATAAAATCCTTTGAGAGGGCTCACCAGGGTCACGATTGGCTTAGGAAAAACTTTCTGCTGGTCGAGTTGCGCGATGTAGGCCTTGGCCAGCCGTGCCTGCTCTTCGCTGGTATAAAAAATCTCCGACCGGTATGATGTTCCCCGATCGGGTCCCTGGCGGTTCAACTGCGTGGGATCGTGCGCGACCGAGAAATAAATCCTTAACAACTGGCCGTACGTGATGCGTGATGGATCGAAGGTCACCTCGACCGATTCCGCGTGCCCCGTGGTCTCGGTAATCACCTGCTGATAGGTGGCGGTTTTGGCCGATCCGCCGGCGTATCCGGCGGTGGTGGACAGCACGCCCTTGACACGTTGAAACACCGATTGCACGCCCCAAAAACAGCCTCCGGCGAACACAGCGGTTTCTTTTCCGGGCCGCGCCGCCAGTGGAAGATCGGTGGATGCCGGCGGAATGGGAGGGTTCCCTCCAGCGAACGCCACGGAAGCTGCAAGTAGAAATCCCACGCCAAGGTGGCGCAGGGCGACGGGAGAAAGCATGTGTGGTCCTCGATTTCATGATACGCCCGAAAGGGATTCCCGGAGTGGCGCGGGCGCGCGTCAGTTGGCTTCCACGGCGGCATCGCTGCCGTCCCTGGAGGAAGACATCGTCAAGGCTATTGCTCAATGGCGGCCCTCCTACGACTGGGTCGGCTTCTACATGCGTGACCCAAGCGATTCCGATACGTTAGTCCTGGGCCCCTTTGCCGGCGAGCCGACGCCCCACGTGCGCATTCCAGTCGATCAAGGTATATGCGGGAGCTGCGGTCTCGGCTCGTTCGACTGTGGTCGTCGACGATGTCAACGCCGACCCGCGTTATCTGTCGTGCTCGATCAAGACACGATCGGAGATTGTCGTGCCCATTTTCGTCAATGAGGGAGTGGCCGGGGAAATCGATATCGACGGCCACACACCTGCGGCCTTCACCGATGCCGATCGCAAATTCTTAGAAGAAACGGGGAGGGTAGCCGTTCACGAATAGCCTTGACGATGTCCTCCTGCAGGGACGAATGCCACACGCAGCCAGCAGCCGTAAGCAAAAAAGCTTGAACCTCCCTACCCGCTCCGTCGTATACTGAATCGAGGATATTTCCTCCGGAGATTGCCCTTGCACCACTTTTTGGGTGACTCCGTTCCGATTGGGTAGGTAGCAGCACGGAGTCCATACAGCCGCGCCAGGCGACGGCCAAGACTGCTACTTGCCGGCGAACCGTACGGGCGCCGCACTCAAACCCCGGCAGGGGAATGAGCCATGAGGATACCTGGCCGTAGGATATCGGCCGGAACCTTGATGGAGCAAACTGGTTGGGCTCGGGACGCTGACCTCAACTGGATTCCGTTAAGAATTTGCTGATACCGCCGTCAAGGGGTGGTTATTTCTGGACAGGCCCGCTCTGCGAAAGTGGACCGGAGACTAACCGTTAATTGCCACCCTGAAATCAAAACCTTCAATGTCCTCATCCCAAACCGCAACCAAATACAACCCGGCAACCCCCTCATTGGCTCCGGACAGCCGGATTAGCGAGTGAGCGGGCTTTTGTGTTTGTAGAACAATTCGCCACCAGCCGGCTATCAGCAGATCCGGCCAAACAACTTCGGCTGAAACCGGCATCGGATGCAGATCCAGTCCCCGCTCTGACCTCGACCTGTCAACGGGGGACCGTCATCTGTACCTGATCCGGGAGAACACGGCACAATTGAGCAGACAGCGATTCAGGACACGAAAGGAACGCCCTGACTGCTTGCAACCAAACCGCTCGGCCGCGAAAAATATTGGTTTCTCTTAGGAGCACACCGGGCATCCGACGGGGTGTAAAGGTCAGCTTTATTTTGAACGCTTGTTGTTGCTTTTTATGATATCTTTAGGCTTCAATGGCTGGTGGGCGCGAGAGAAAACGAAAAGCTAGAATTGCCTTAGAGCGCGCGGCCGAACGCGGTAAGAAACAGACCACTCTCGCCGATAGCAGAGATGCAACTCCATCGCTCCCCCGCCTTCAGCGACATGTGATTCATCGTTGTTTTGGATTCCTTGTTAGTTAAACTATTGGCCTTTATAGCGCTGCTGTTTACTCTCTACTTCTCTTTTATCGATGTTCAGCCCAATATTGTCTTTTCAAAGACAACAACCGATAGCCCGGACAATCCTTGGAATATCCAATTCGCCATAATTAACAACTCCCGATTCTCTTTAAATAACACCCAAGCTATTTGCGTTTTTAACGAGGCCCATTATTCTGTAAGCGATGGCCAAACCTACACTACCACAAGCACATATAGTTTTTCAGCCGATACAGCAGATATGCCGGAAGTGCCAAGCCGACAGTCAATGAATATTGGCTGCTTCTTGCCAACATTAATAGCCACAAAGACGACCAAACTTAATATACAGTCTGTTGATATGGCGTTTTACGTAATGTTCAAATATGGATTCTTCTGGAAAACCTTACATATCGATGGCCGTCGAATGATTGCAACCAAGCGCAGTGACGGCAAACTGGAATGGACGGATAAACCGTTGCCACAAGAAGCCAACATCCAAGAAGACTACTTGTTACATTATGAAAAAAAACACTTGCCCCCACCCCCACCAGGGTATTACCGTCGTTTAGATCCCCTACCGCCCGACACTGGTCGTCATAAACTATAGACTAGGCTGTTAATAAGTTCTGTCTTTCCGCTTATCTAAGCGCCGTGACGCCCCTCAACCCATTTGCCATAATTAAGTTAACTGGAACGTGAGACCGATTATTGCGGCAGCCGTACCGGACGCGCGGCTTCTGGGCGGTTCCAGCCAGCTATAAACTAACTCCATCCCCATTAACCAATTCCAAACCGACCTCATTGTCGGTCAAGCCAACCAAAGAGTTATCCAGAGAGACCTCGCATACCGTGGCCTCTAATTAACGCCGACCGAAGGCAAGGCCCGCATTGTCGGCAATTACATCCAACCCCTCAGCCAAACGTAAACGCGAACGCCTGGGCGCCGGCGCCTAAGAACTCAATTTCCACTGTGCGATCGTCGATGGCGCCCTTCTGCCGGATCAGTTGGTAGAGGCGATGCTCGGTGATGGTGCCGTTTCCCTGCGCGTCGATATCGGCGCCATGGCTCTCGCCCGGCGCTTTTCCATCGATCCTCACGCGGAAGCGAATGGGCTTTCCGGCTGGTGTGGAACCCAGCACCAGATGCACATCCCGCGCATGGAAGCGGTACACGATTTTCCCGGGCGCCGAATTGAGAAGGGCCACTTGGGGTCCATCCGTCCAATTGCCGGAGACGCCCCACTGATTCAGTTCCAGATGCTCCGGGACCGAATAGCGGAAGGGGACGTCCTTGCGCAGACCGCCGGCGGACATGAAGCTATCCGCGCGGTCATAACCGATGTAGGTTTCGGGCGATTGCACGTCATTGTCGGGCGCGGCTTCCACACCTGTGCCGGCGACCTTTACCGCATCGCTGAATGGCGCCCGGCCGTCACGTTCCGCCAGCAATTCCTGGATGTGCTTCTCAGTCTCGTCATACTTGCCCTCGCCAAAATGGTGAAAGCGGATGCGACCCGTGGCGTCGACGAGATAATCCGATGGCCAGTATTGATTGCCGAACGCCTTCCAGATGGCATAGTCGTTATCGAGGACGACAGGGTAGGCGATATGCAGCTCCGCGACCGCGCGCCGCACATTGTCCGGTTCCTTTTCAAAGGGAAATTCCGGAGTATGCACGCCGACCACGATCAGGCCGCTCTCTTTGTAGCGGCCGGCCCAGGCGCTGATGTATGGAAGGGTGCGCAGGCAGTTGATGCAGGAGTACGTCCAAAAATCCACCAAAACAACGTGTCCCTTGAGCGCATCGGCATCGAGCGGCGGCGAGTTAATCCATGGGTGCGCGCTCGAGAGATCGGGCAACGTTTCCGGGCCCGCGGTTTTGCTGGTGGCCGTCGATGACATCATCATCATGGCCGGCTCTTCTTTTTTGGGCTGCAACCGATCCACCAGCGACTGTTCCAGTCCCGAGGTGCTGGCGAGAGACAGACGCGTTAGCAAACCACGATCCCATCCGAACGCGATGACGGCCACACCCGCCAACACGGCCACGCCCAGGACGCGGCGAATCCAAACTTCCGCACCCAAGGATTTCTTGAGCGCGCCGAACACGCGCCGCCCGGCCAGCAAGGCTATCGCAAGCGAACTGGCGGCTCCGGCTGAATAGGAAAGCAACAGTAAAGCGGTGTGCGCACTCGCGCCGCCGGCCGCGGCTCCCGTAAGAATCAAGCCGAGGATCGGGCCGGCGCACGGCGCCCAAAGCAATCCGGTAGCGATGCCCAGCAACAAAGATCGGGAGGCGCTTGGCTCGTGGCCTTTATTCTGGGAAGCGAGGCGGGCGCCCAACCGGACGAGGGGGCGAGATAACCAGCCGGCCAAACCTTCCCAAACGAGCGTCAGGCCGAAGACTGCCAACACGAACATGGCGACGATGCGGCCGTATTGATTCGCCCGGACGATCCATCCGCCGCCCACCGCCGCGAGCGCCGCGAGCACCGCGAAGGTCAGCGCCATGCCGCCGAGCAGAGGGAGCCCACCCTTGCGGAACGGTCGATCCGCCTTCGAAAAGACGAACGGGAGAACGGGCAAAATGCACGGACTCAGGATCGTCAGTATTCCGCCCAAGAATGCAAGGATGAGCAATGCCATAACGCGTTCGCTGATACAATGTCAGTATACACACCACGTGGGAAGTTCGATCGATAGGAGGCAAGCAATGATCACCGTTCATTCGCCAAAATCCAAGCGGCGGCAATTTTTGAAACTCTTAGGAGGCGGTCTGCCGGCTGCACTCGTTTTGCGCGGGCCATTGGCATTTGCCGGCGGGAAAGCGACCGTGCGCATAGTCGATTTCAGTCCGGAGGGGGTTCGGACCGGAGTCGCCGAAGTACCAAAGATTGAGAAGCCCAACGCCGAATGGAAGCAGCAACTGTCACCGGAACAATTCGCGGTTGCCCGCCAGGCTGGCACAGAACCAGCCGGGACAGGTAAGTATGCCTATAACCATGCCGACGGGTTATACCATTGCGTCTGCTGCGGGACCGTCTTGTTCGACTCCAAGACGAAGTTTGAGTCCGGAACCGGCTGGCCGAGCTTCTGGCAACCGATCGCGAAGGAGAACGTCACAGTCAAGAAGGACATGTCGCTCGGCATGGAGCGTGACGAAGTCCTTTGCAGCCGTTGCGATGCTCACCTGGGCCACGTCTTCAACGACGGGCCGCCTCCCACTCACCTTCGCTATTGTATGAACTCGGCTTCGCTGAACTTCGTCCCCCGGCACAAGGCCTGATTGTGTAGCGGTCTACTGTTTGATGATGACCGTCTTCACTTCCGTGTACTGCTGCAGCCCATACTCGCCCAGTTCGCGTCCGATTCCGGATTGCTTGAATCCGCCAAACGGAGCCCTGTAGTCGAGCACGTTATAGCAGTTCACCCAAACGGTGCCCGCACGTACGCTATTGGCTATGGCGTGCGCTTTCTTGATGTCGCGCGTCCACACCGCCGCGGCCAGGCCATACTCGGTGCGATTCGCCCGCCCGATGACTTCTTCGACGTTCTTGAACGGGATGATGCTCATCACCGGCCCGAAAATCTCCTCCCGCGCGATCTTCATGTCGTCCTGAACGTCGGCGAACACCGTCGGCTGGATGAAGTAGCCCCGGTTCCCAACCCGCTCGCCGCCGCAGACCAGGCTGGCGCCCTCGCTCCGGCCCGATTCGATGTAGCCCATCACTTTGTCGAACTGCGCTTCATCCACCTGCGGACCCTGCTCCGTCTTGGGATCGAACGGATCGCCGACGGTGCGTTTCCTCGCCCGCGCGCCACTCTTCTCGACGAACTCGATCGTAGATTTTCTCTTCCACGAATACCCGCGATCCGGCGCAGCAGCATTGGCCGTGATTGAAGAACAGTCCGAAATGCGCGCCCTCTACTGCTTCGTCCAGATCGGTATCCGCGAAGACGATGTTGGGACTCTTGCCGCCCAGTTCCAGCGTGACCCGCTTCAGGTTCGATTTCGCGGCCGCTTCCATGATCAGATGGCCGACTTCGGTGGATCCGGTGAATGCCACTTTATCCACGTCCATATGCCGCGCAATCGCGGCGCCCGCCGTCGGGCCAAATCCAGGCAGGAGGTTCACCACTCCGGCGGGGAATCCGGCTTCCACGATCAGTTCCCCGATGCGCAACGCCGGAAGCGGGGTTTGCTCGGCCGGCTTCATCACGACTGTGTTTCCGGTGGCCAGTGCGGGAGCCAGTTTCCATGCCTGCATCAGCATAGGAAAATTCCAGGGAATGATCTGCCCGACTACGCCGACCGGTTCATGCCTTGTGTAGCAAAAAAAGTCGCCGTCGATGGGGATGGTTTTGCCTTGAATCTTGTCGGCCCAGCCTGCGAAATAGCGGTAGCAACTACGGTGGCGGCCACATCGACGGCTTTCGCCACGGCGACCGGTTTGCCGTTGTCGAGAGATTCCAGGCGCGCAAGCTCATCGGCATGCTTTTCGATCAGATCGGCGAGACGGTTGAGCAGACGTCCGCGCTCGGATGCCGGCATTTTTCGCCACGGCCCATGTTCGAACGCCGCGCGGGCCGCTTTGACCGCCTTCTCCACGTCCGCGGCATCGGCCTCGGCAACCTGGCAGATTTCCTCGCCGGTGGACGGATTGATGGTTGCAAAAGTTTTGCCGGACTCGCTCGGAATCCAGCGATTGTTGATCAGAAGCCTGGTCGCCGATACAGCAACCGGGCTTTCCGTCGGTGATGACATGACTGAGGCCATCTGAAAAACTCCTTTGGGGGTGGTTTCGTTTACACGACTCGGTGAACCCTACAAAATACGATAGCATGTGGCCAAATCGGATTAAAACATCAGAAAGAGCGCCTATCAAAAAGAGCTTCTCCGGCCACCCATGTGAATAGTCCGTCTCGCCCTACGGCGCCCCTCGGGCGACTCCCTGTATGAAGCTCAAGGGCTCGTCGACATCGCAGCGGACCCTCGCCGTCACCGCGACTTGCCGGCTAAGGTCAATGCGGGGAGACACCTTGGCGTCCATGGCGGACATGCAAGACCGTAACCGGTATTGCCGCTGATGGTGAATAGAATCCGATACACATGGGGCCTCCGGCCATAGAGCAAGTGCCGCAACTCAACCGGAGAATCGGCGTTTTCAGGAGCAATGGGACAGCGGGCCGGCGAGGTCGCAAGCGATGCTATCGCGTCTTCCAGCGCCAGAAACCACCGAATGCCGGTATCGCCTGCATGCTGGGAATACAACCACTCAAGTATGGCTTCCGCGCCGCGTTCGGATTCCGGTGTTGTCTCAACCAGGAAGGCCATGTTTTCGGCGCATCTCGGCAAGGAACTCAGCGGCAGGGCGAGTGCGTCCTGCTCGCATGTCCTCACAGCCCCTCCGAATGCCTTCGACGGCCTCCCGATAATCGGTGCGCTCCCATTCGAGATACGCCGCCAGAGCCTCATCAAGCGCGTCGGTCACGTTCCGGCCGTACCGCTTGGCATAGTCGTCGAGTTGCGCCTTACGTTCAGGTTTGATGGGTACTACGTCCATGCTCCCAAGGGTAGGGGTAGAGACGCCTCGTGTCAAGGCGCAGTCAGGTGGGATCTGTGGGATACGCACCCCGAAATCGGATTAAACTATCACAAAGACCCTCTGGCCGCCACCCATGTGGATAGTCCGTCTCGCGCTACGCCGCCCCTACACCTTCGTCGTCATGTCCCTGGTCATCGTCATCCTGGGCGTGCTGGCGATCTTCCGCATGCCCACCGACATTTTCCCCGAAATCGACATTCCGGTGGTCAGCGTCATCTGGTCTTACGCCGGCATTTCGCCCGAAGAAATGGCCGAGGTGGTCACCATCCGCTGCGAGCGCTCCTTTACCACTTCGGTAAACGACATCGAGCACATGGAGTCGCAATCGCTGCCCGGGCTCAGCATCATCAAGGTTTTCTTCCATCCCAATGCCAAAGTGGAAGCGGCCGTGGCGCAGTTGGCCGCCGCCTCCCAAGCGGTGCTCCACTCGCTGCCCACCGGCATGACGCCGCCTTCCATCCTGCGCTATAACGCCTCCAGCGTGCCCATCCTGCAACTGAGTATTTCGAGCGACACCATGAGCGAGCAGTCGCTCTACGATTACGGCTACAACTTCATCCGCACCCAGATGGCTACGGTGCAAGGCGCCAGTTTCCCGCTGCCCTATGGCGGCCGGCCTCGCCAGATCATGGTGGATATGGACCTGAAATCGCTCTATGCGCAGGGCCTCTCGGCCAACGACGTGGTCAACGCCGTGAATGCGTTTGTTTAAGGCCATTTCTGCGCGCCGTGGAGAATGCGGTCGATTTCGACAGCCTCCTCGCCGACGCGATAAACGGCCAGAAAGGGAAGGCCGGGAAACACAAGCTCTCGAGTGCGTGGCTTGCGGCCTGGGCGGCCCCGGCGAGGGAACTGCGAGAGGGTGCCCACCGCCTCGTAGATTCGGAGCGCGGCACGGCGGGCGGCTTCCGAGCCGTCATGCTCCTCAGTATAATCGCAGATGTTTGTGAGGTCGCGGACGGCGGGTTCCGTCCATCGGATACGCATCAGCCTCGATACCGGCCATTGATCAACTTGCCGATGTCTTCGTGGTCGATGAGTTCGCCACGGTCCGCGGCAGCAACGCCTTTCTCCACCTCGCGGAGAAACCACTCATCGTAGTCTACGAAGCGCTCGATCGCCTCCCGCACAAGGGCGCCCGTGTCGCTACCACGGTCGGCGGCAAGCCGGGTGAGCCTGGCCTGCAGGTCGGAGCTAAGATTGACTTCCATCCCCCAAGGGTAAGCGTACAGGTGGCATGTGTCAAGCGCGGCTGTGCCGCCGATCAAATGGTGTAAGGCAGAATGCTCAGCCCCGCCCAGCGCGACCGCCAGAATCCCAGAGCTTGAATGACCCCGCGTTCGGATAGGCGACTACAAGTGGCATTTGGTGGGCCACAGCTACATTCCTGATGAACCCTCTTGAATTGGCGTCTGGGGAGCAATCCAAGACGAGCCACCAACGTCGCGCCAGCGTCCGTCCCGGTGAGTAATTGTAGCTGAGGAGTTGTCCCAATCCCACGCGTAGCGCCTGCCCGATAGACGGATAAGATAAACCACTCTTGAGCTCGGCAATCTCGCGCTCTCCATTACATGGAATCTGACGTCATTTTGCTCAACCTCCCGCTGTACCCCGCTATAGGTTCCGGGTCGTGAACGCAGAAACGCACGAAACTGTTCTCGCAATCTCTCCTCATTCTGATCGATAATCTCCACCCGCCTGGGTGTGACGCGCTCGCAGCCGAGTTGCCCGGACGCGTCCTTCGATGTGGAACACCTCTTGAGCAGGTCCGACGAGTCACTTCCACTGCGCCAGACCCTTGGCCTCGCGAATCGTTGGTGCTTTGCTACCAAGCCCTTCGGGATGGACATCCAAAACCCCGACCGAACCTTACCCTTCGGGCACCTGAGTTTCCATACGTGGCCTCCCGGCTGGAACTCGGCATCTATTTTCTCTTTCGGGACCGCTGCGCTCAGCGAGCTCTCCTTTTCGGCGCGCCCGCCGCGAGGACCTGCCTCCTTTACTCAGCCAATGATCAAATGCTTTGCTCTGGCCGGCACCTGTCCATTCGGCGCCTTCGTAGAACCCAACAAGAAAAACTTGCTTGGTTTCTGGATTCTTGGTCCAGAAGGCCACGCAGAACGGGGGCGGCAGAGCTACTCGTGCCTCATCTGATGGCGAGTACGGAGTGTGTCCGTACACGTAACCCCTGAATGCATCTTTCACGTTGAAGTTCCATTCGTCGAACCCAAACCCGTATTCCTTTGGGAATCCTTCATCCTTCGGCGGACCACTTGGCCGCGCCCACAGATGCTCGTTCCAACAGATCCTTTGCAGCAGCATTGCCATGGTTGCGCTCCTCCACATCCAGCTACATTTGTCCGCCTTTACGCGGGTTTACCTCGCGATGAAAAGCTTCCCGAATCTCACCTCGCAAATCCAGAGAAATCAGTCTAGAGGCCCATAACGTCGTGAACCGGTGGGGCACGCTTCCCAGCAGTCCCCAGCAGTGTGCCTGGGGCCACCGATCGTTTGGCTCCCTCCGGTAGTCTCAGCGAACATCAGCCACCTTGCCCCCGTGAAATTCGACGGTCATATCCCTATATTTGTAAAGAACCTTCTCGCCAAAATCGACGCGCGTTTGCGGAACTCTCATGGCGCGCTCGACTTCTGCAAACGACATTCCGGCTTTCACTTGGTTCACGAAAATACCCGAAGCAGTATTGCCGAACTCCGGCGCCGCCGCATCTGGAGAAGTTACAGGTTTAAACCAGTGTGCAGCGAGAGCATCGGCGGCGTTCAAATCTTTGCCCTTGTCGCCGGCGCGGATTGCAATAGTCACTTTTCCGATCTCAACGCTTTGATGCGCAAAATGCACCCAATCCGCGAGTGACGGAGTGTGGCGAAAGATTGTGCAAATTGAGGCTTAGATAACCACGATAAAAACGAACGTAAACAACCTTGAGAACTTCTCCTTTGCGCAGAGGGTCTACAGCGCACGGTGTTTCACCAGGCAAATCGCCAACAAGCCTCCCCTCCGGAACAAGTCTAGAATCGATCACATTGACAAAACATGGGGTGCCAGCTGGTCGGGAACCAACTGAGAGCCCTTCGTCCATGACGACGACAAACTTGTCCTTGTATTTCGCAACGGCAGCGTCCGAATCGGCATTCTTGTGATGACGGGTGGCGACTCCCAACAGGCCGCCTCCAAACAGGATGTCGCCGGGGCCATCGGCCACCGCACCGCCGGCAAGCACGCAGATCGACAACGCGACCCCTACTAACATCTTCTGCTTCATTTCTCTCATAAAGTCATGCCTAACTCCAAAGGGCGCATGGCACCGCAAGACGGCACGCGGACAAACCGCACTTCCGTATAGCGCCTCAGCGCACTGCATGTCGAGAGGATCCGAAAAGGCCCGCCCGCGCTCGACGCGTACTTTAATTCTAGGTCCCGGCAATAAACGCTGGCTAAAATCCTGATGCCCTCTGTTAACCTTCGTCAACATTGACGTCCTCGTCGCGTCGATCATTGAAACCCGTGGCTATCGAACTAGTAACAGCCGCGAGGAACACATACACGTGATGTCCCGCTAAGCTGACGTGCAATTAGGGCGGCCGCGGTCTGGTCCAGAGGCAGCCAAGAGGGGCGACGCCGCCCCTCGAGCACGCCGCCCCCAACCAAATCGGACTAAAATATCAGAAAGACCCCCTGGCGATCACCCATGTGGATAGTCCGTCTCGCGCTACGCCGCCCCTACACCTTCGTCGTCATGTCCCTGGTCATCGTGATCCTGGGCGTGCTGGCGATCTTCCGCATGCCCACCGACATCTTCCCCGAAATCGACATTCCGGTGGTCAGCGTCATCTGGTCTTACGCCGGCATCTCGCCCGAAGAAATGGCCGAGGTCGTCACCATCCGCTGCGAGCGCTCCTTCACCACCTCGGTCAACGACATCGAGCACATGGAGTCGCAATCGCTGCCCGGGCTCAGCATCATCAAGGTTTTCTTCCATCCCAATGCCAAAGTGGAAGCGGCCGTCGCGCAGTTGGCCGCCGCCTCGCAATCGGTGCTGCACTCGCTGCCCACCGGCATGACGCCGCCCACCATCCTGCGCTATAACGCCTCCAGCGTGCCCATCCTGCAACTGAGCATTTCGAGCGACACCATGAGCGAGCAGTCGCTCTACGATTACGGCTACAACTTCATCCGCACCCAGATGGCTACCGTGCAGGGCGCCAGCTTTCCCGCTGCCCTACGGCGGCCGGCCCGCGCCAGATCATGGTGGATATCGATCCTGAAGGCGCTCTACGCGCAGGGCCTCTCGGCCAACGACGTGGTCAACGCCATCAATGCGCAGAGCCTCATCATTCCCTCCGGCATCGCCAAGATCGGCCCCAACGAATTCAACGTCCGGCTCAACAGCCTGCCTCCCTCGACCGATGCCTTCAACAGTATTCCGATCAAACAGACCAGCGGCGGCACCGTTTACATCCGCGACGTCGGCCACGTGCGCGACGGCTACGCCATCCAGACCAACATCGTGCGCCACAACGGCAACCGCGCCGCGCTGCTGACGGTGCTGAAGAACGGCGGCTCCTCCACGCTCGACATCGTCGGCAAGATCAAGGAGATTCTGCCGCGCATCCGCTCCACGCTGCCCGCCGCGCTGAACCTGAAGCTGCTGTTCGATCAATCCATCTTCGTGCGCGCGGCCATCAATGGCGTGCTGAAAGAGGCCGTCATCGCCGCCTTCCTCACCGGCCTGATGATCCTGCTGTTCCTGGGAAGCTGGCGCAGCACCATCATCGTCTGCATTTCCATTCCGCTCTCCATCCTGACTTCGCTGGCCGTGCTCAACCTGTTGGGCGAGACCATCAACGTGATGACGCTGGGCGGCCTGGCGCTGGCTGTCGGCATCCTGGTGGACGACGCCACCGTCGAAATCGAAAACATCCACCGCAACCTGGGGCAGCGCAAGCCGATCATCAAAGCAATCCTGGATGGCGCCAGCAGATCGCCATTCCGGCCTTCGTTTCCACGCTGTGCATCTGCATCGTGTTCGTGCCGGTGATCTTCCTCACCGGCGCCGCGCGCTATCTATTTACGCCCCTGGCGCTGGCCGTGGTGCTGGCCATGATGGCTTCGTATCTCCTCTCGCGCACGCTGGTCCCCACCATGGTGAAGTATCTGCTGCGCGGCGAAGCCAGCCGCTATCAGGACGAGTCGGGGGAGATGGAGTCCGCCGGGCACGGCCTGTTCGCGCGGCATTCACCACGGCTTTACAGACGCATTTCGAGCGCATGCGAAATGCCTACCGCAGGCTGCTGGGATCGGCCCTGGCGCATCGCAAGCTGGTGGCCGCCTGCTTCGGACTTATCGTGGCCGCGTGCGCGGCGCTGATTCCCTTCATCGGCGAGGATTTCTTCCCCCAGGTGGATGCCGGGCAGATCCGCCTGCATGTGCGCGCTCCGGCGGGCACCCGCATCGAAGAGACCGAGGACTATTTCAGGCAAGTGGAGGACACCATCCGCCAGATCGTTCCCGCCGCCGAGCTGTCCGACATCCTCGATAACATCGGGCTGCCTTACAGCGGCTTCAACATCGCACTGAGCGACACCGCCACCATCGGATCGTTCGATGGCGAAATGTTGGTTTCGCTGAAGCCCGAACACGCCTCCACCTGGCATTACATCCGCGAGCTGCGCCGGCGGCTGAACCGGCAGTTCCCGGAACTGACCTTCTTCTTCCAGCCCGCCGATATCGTGGGCCAGATCCTGAATTTCGGCCTGCCCGCGCCCATCGACGTGCAAGTGATCGGGCCGCTGACCAATGCCGCGGCCAATTACGCGCTCGCCCGCCAGATCACGGCGCGCCTGGCGCGCATTCCGGGCGCGGTGGACGTCCATCTGCACCAGGTTGTGGACGCACCCGAGCTGCGCTTCAATGTGGATCGCACCCGCGCCGGCGAACTTGGCCTGACGCAGCAGGATGTCGCCAACAGCCTGCTGATTTCGCTCAGCTCCAACATGCAACTCGCACCCAATTATTGGATCAATCCGCAGAATCAGCGTCGATTATCCCATCGCGATTCAGACGCCCGAGTACCGCATGTCGTCCACGGCCGAGTTGCTCGACACGCCGGTCCACGCGGGCAGCAGCCACGCCGCTACCCAGTTGCTCACCAACGTGGCGCGCCTGGAGCGCGGTTCGACAGCCTCGGTGGTCAACCACTACAATGTCCAGCCGCTCTATGATGTCTACGCCAACGTGCAGGATCGCGACCTGGGCAGTGTGGCCGGCGAGGTGCGGAAGGTGCTGGCGGATTTCCATTCCAAGCTGCCCAAGGGCAGCTTCTTCGAAACTCGCGGCCAGGTGGAAACCATGCGGACTTCTTTCATCGGCCTGGGCGTCGGGCTGGTGTTCGCCGTGCTGCTGGTGTATTTCGTCATGGTGGTGAATTTCCAATCGTGGCTCGATCCGTTCATCATCCTGATGGCGCTGCCCGGCGCGCTTTCGGGCATCCTGCTGATGCTCTTCGTCACCCAGACCACCATCAACGTTCCCTCGCTGATGGGCGCTATCATGAGCATCGGCGTGGCCACCGCCAACAGTATCCTGCTGGTGAACTTCGCCAACGATCTGCGCTGCGACGGGCGCCGATTCGATCACCGCCGCGCTCGAAGCCGGCTACACGCGGCTGCGTCCGGTGATCATGACGGCGCTGGCCATGATCGTGGGCATGCTGCCCATGGCGCTGGGCATCGGTGAAGGCGGCGAGCAGAACGCTCCGCTGGGCCGCGCCGTGATCGGCGGCCTGCTGCTGGCAACCGTGGCGACACTGTTCTTCGTGCCGGTGGTTTATAGCGTGCTGCGCCGCAACCCGCCCACGTATCTGGAACACGAGGCGGAGGTGGAGGCGTATGATAACTGATCCCGTGCCGACCAACACACGCCCCGGCGCACGCCCGCAGCCGCGCACCGGCCGGCGGGGACTGCTGGTTTTCTTTGCGTTGCTGGGCATACTGGTGGCCGCCGCGGTGGTGGGCGGACTCCTGCCCCGCCTCACTCGCGAGAAGGCTTTGCTGGCAGCCTCGGACGCCCGAGCGGAGCAGCGGCCCCTAGTTGAGGTGGCCATCGCGCGCTCGGCCGCGCGCGCGCGGCACGCTGGATCTGCCGGGTGACATGCAGGCGCTGGTGGATGCGCCAGTCTTCGCCCGCGTGGATGGTTATCTGCGCTCGCGCCTGGTGGATTATGGCGATCGCGTGAAGGCCGGACAACTTCTGGCGGAGATCGATACGCCCGAGCTCGATCAGCGAATCATCCAGGCGCGCGCCACTATTTCGCAGTCGCAGTCCGCACTCAAAGAAGCACAGGCCGATCTGGATCTTTCCAAAGCCAATTTGAACCTGGCGCGCCTGACTGTGGAACGTTGGCGCCGCCTGGCCACCCGCGGCGTAGTGTCGCGTCAGGACGCCGACCAGAAAGAAGCCGATTTCGCGGTGAATGAAGCGCAGGTCGCCAAATCCCAGGCCAGCATCAACACCACGCAGGAGACTGTGCGCGCCAACGAAGCCAATTTGCAGCGTCTCGAAGAGATGAAAGTGTTTGCGCGCATCACCGCGCCGTTTGCCGGCGTGATCACCAATCGCAGCGTGGATGTCGGCACCCTGATCAATTCCGGCAACGGCGGCGCCGCGCGTGAGCTGTTCCACATCGCGCAGATCCAGGTGCTGCGCATCTTTGTCAACGTGCCTCAGACTAACGTGGCGTCAATGCACCCCGGCCAAATGGCGGAACTGCGCGTGCAGGAGTTGCCGGGCCAGGTCTTCGCCGCCAAAGTCACGCGCATTGCGAACGCCCTCGACGCCACCTCGCGCGCCATGCTGACGGTGCTGGAAGTGCCCAATCCGCAGGGCATTCTGATGCCCGGAATGTATGCGCAGGTTCGGTTTTCGACCGGACGCGCCGAAGCCGCGGTCATTATCCCGGGCGACGTGCTGATACTGGGCCGCCAAGGTCCGCGGGTGGCCGTGGTTTCGCCGGATCACCACATCCACCTGCGCGCGATCCGCATCGGCCAGGACTTAGGGTCCGAACTCGAAGTGGTCTCCGGCCTCTCCGCCGGCGAGATGGTGGTGGCCAATCCGTCGGATTCCGTGCGCGAGGATGCCGTGGTAGAAGTGCGTAATATCGGTAAATAGCACACCCGATCACGATAGAGTATAATCTCCCTATCCGCGTACTGGGGAGGCAATATGGAGCACCGTTGCCGTCGGTCTTTCGTCTGTTGGCTGGCGTTGTTGCTGGCGTTGTTGTTAGCCGTGCCCTCTGCCATCGCCAAAGACAAAGACCCGGAGCACGATCCCAGCCAGATCGGGAATCGCGACGTAGGCAAAGGCGTCAACTTCTACTCCGTCGAGAGGGAGATCGCCTTGGGCAAACAGATGGCCGGGGAGGTAGAACACCAGGCCAAGATGGTGGACGATGCAGCCGTCTCGGAATATGTGAACCGCCTGGTGCAGAACGTCGCGCGCAACTCCGACTCGAAGATTCCCTTCACCATCAAGGTCGTGGATTCCGACGAGGTCAACGCATTCGCCCTGCCTGGTGGTTTCATGTTCGTCAATACGGGCCTGATTCTGAAGGCCGCTAACGAAGCCGAATTGGCAGGTGTGCTGGCGCATGAGATCGCCCACGTGGCCGCGCGCCACGGTACCCGCCAGGCCACCCGCGGCCAGCTCATCAACTACAGTTCAATTCCATTGATCTTTTTTGGCGGGTGGGCCGGATACGCGGTCCGCCAGGCCTTCACATTAGCCGTGCCAATGGGATTCCTGAAATTCTCCCGCAACATGGAAACCGAGGCCGATCTCCTCGGCCTGCAATACATGTACAAGGCGGGCTACGATCCCACCGAGTTCGTTAATTTCTTCGAAAGAATCGAGACGCTCGAAAAGAAGCAGCCAGGCGCGGTCTCGAAGCTTTTTTCCACGCATCCCATGACCAGCGACCGCATCCGCGCCGCGCAAAAAACGATCCAGCGGGTTCTGAAGCCCGCGCCGCAATACGTGGTGGATACCTCGGAATTCCACGATGTGCGGACCCGCCTGCTGGTGCTGGGAAACCGGGGCAAGCTGCACGAAGACCCCAGCCGCCCTGTGTTGCACCATCGCAGCTTGCCGCTAGAATAGAAGTTACACCAATATAAGTTAGACCCCCCGCAAAATGATCCAACTCACCGGGGCCGCCAAACGCTTCGGCCCCAAAACACTCTTCGAAAACCTCGACTGGCTGGTCACGCCCAACGAGCGCGCCGGCATCGTCGGCGCCAACGGCACCGGCAAATCCACGCTGCTCAAAATCCTGGCCGGCATGGACGGCCTCGATGCCGGCACGCATGGTCACCATGAAGGGCGCCAGCGTCGGCTACCTGCCGCAGGAAGGTCTCTCGCTTTCCGGCCGCACCGTCTTCGCCGAATGCATGACCGTCTTCGCCGATCTGCTCGCCCTCGAACAGGAACAGGAAACCCTGGCGCACAGGATGTCCGAGCTCGATCCCGCCGGCGCCGAGTACGCCCAGGTGGCCAACCGTTTCCATCAGCGCCGAAGGCGAATTCCGCGCGCGCGACGGCTTCGCCATCGAGGCGCAGGTCGGCATGGTGCTCTCCGGCCTCGGATTTCCGCAGCGCGAATGGACCAAGCGCACCGAAGAGTTTTCCGGCGGCTGGCAGATGCGCATCGCCCTCGCCAAGCTGCTGCTCGAAAAGCCCAACCTGCTGCTGCTCGACGAGCCTACCAACCACCTCGACCTGGAAGCCCGCAACTGGCTGGAAGGCTATCTGGAAGCCTATCCGCACGCCTTCGTGCTGGTCTCCCACGACCGCTATTTCCTGGACGTCACCGTGCGCAAGCTGCTCGAGCTGTGGAACAAGGGCGTGCACTTCTACACCGGCGGCTACTCGCGCTACGAGCAGCAGAAGGCCGAGCGGCGCGCGCAGCTCGAAGCCGCCTACGCCAACCAGCAGGACCGCATCACGCAACTGGAAGCCTTCATCAGCCGCTTCCGTTATCAGGCCACCAAGGCCAAGCAGGTGCAGAGCCGCATCAAGGAACTGGAGCGCATCGAGCGCATCGAGATTCCGCCCGAAGAGAAGACCATCCACTTCCGCTTTCCGCAGCCCAAGCCGAGCGGCCGCATCGTGGCCGAGTTCAAGAACGTGGCCAAAAGCTATGGCGACACGCCGGTCTTCGCGGGTGTCAACTTCATCATCGAGCGCGGCGACCGCGTGGCGCTGGTGGGCGTGAACGGCGCGGGAAAGTCCACCCTGATCAAGATCCTGGCGGGCGCCGAGCCGCTCACCTCGGGCGAATACATGCTGGGCCACAACGCCCAGCCGGATTACTTCGCGCAGGACCAGTACAAAGAGCTGGACCTCAACGCGCGCATGCTCGACGACCTGGGCGAAGTCGCGCCGCGCGCCACCAACACCGAGCTGCGCTCCATTCTGGGCAGCTTCCTGTTCTCCGAGGACGATGTCTTCAAGACCATCGGCGTGCTCTCCGGCGGCGAGCGCAACCGCTACGCGCTGGCCCGCATGCTGATGATGCCGTCAAATTTTCTGCTGCTCGACGAGCCCACCAACCACCTGGACCTGCGCGCCAAGGACGTGCTGCTCGAAGCGCTCCAGGAATTCACCGGCACGGTGCTCTTCGTCTCGCACGACCGCTACTTCATCGACAAGCTGGCCACCCGCGTCTTCGAAGTCGCCGATGGGAGCGTGCAGGTCTTCCCCGGCAACTACGAGGATTACCTCTGGCGCAAGGAGGGACAACAGGCCTCCAGGCAGCCGGAACCCGCATCCGGAACCAGCGCTCCGAGCCAGCACCCACGAACCCCGGCAGCCCACCAGCCACCAAGTCCCAGCCCCTGACAAAGCCGGCCGCGAGCCGCCGCCTGAATCCCATCAAGCTCCGCCAGCTAAAGCAGCGCCGCCGCGAGATCGAAGACGAAGTCACCCGCCTGGAAGTCGAAATCGCCGACTACGAACAGGCCCTGGCGAACTTCACCAGCGTCGACGAAACCGTGCGCGTGAACGATCTGTTGAATGCCCGCCGCACCGATCTGGTCAACCTGATGACCGAATGGGAAGACGTGGCCCAAACCATCGAGGCAAACAAATGAGCATGCTCTACCTGACCGAACCAAAGACGTGCGCGACCTGCTGCCCATGCCGGACTGCATCGACGCTGATGCAGACGGCCTTCGAGCGGCTGGCCTCGGGCGAGGCCATCAACCAGCCGCGCCGGCGCTTGATCCTGCCCACCGGCTCCGTGCTGCACTACATGGCCGCCAGCGATGGCCAGTATTACGGCGCCAAGATCTACGCCACCAATCCCCGCCACGGAGCGCATTTCCTGTTTCTGCTCTACCGCGCCGCCGACGCCGAGCCGCTGGCGATCATCGAAGCCAATCACTGGGGCAGATCCGCACCGGCGCGGCCAGCGGCCTGGCCACCAGATTCATGGCCCGCGAAGATGCGGCCACGCTGGCCATCATCGGCAGCGGCTTTCAGGCGCGCACCCAGCTTGAATGCCATGCTGGCCGTGCGCAAGATCGCAGGAGGTGCGCGTCTGGAGCCGCGATCCCGCTAAGCGCGCCGCCTTCGCCGCCGAGACTACCGAGCGCTTCGGCACGCCGGTCCACGCCGTCGAAACCGCCGAGCAAGCCGTGCGCGGCGCCGACATCGTAGTGACCGCCACTTACGCCAAGGAGCCAGTGCTGTCGGCCGAATGGGTCGAGCCGGGCGCGCACATCAATGCCATGGGTTCCAACCAGGCACCCGCCGCGAGATTCCCGCCGAACTGGTGCGGCGCGCCGATTGCGATCGCGGTCGATTCCATCGAGCAGGCCCGCATGGAGTCCGGCGATCTGTTGATGGCGTTGGACGAGGATGACTGGTCGAGCCCGCGCATCGTGGAATTGAAGGATGTGGTCTCAGGCCGACGTGCCGGCGCGCACCTCGCCGCGGAACCAAGATCACCTTATTTAAATCGAATGGACTGGCGGTGGAGGACGTAATCGCCGCCGCGTTCGTTTACGAGCGGGCCCGCGCTGCCGGAATCGGGAGCCGGTTTCTCACTCCTGAGCGGGCATCTGCTGTTCGATATCGCGCCAGGCGCTGATCTTCAGACGCCGGCATACCCAGCACAACGGCTCGCCCGCGCCGAGCGAAGTCTCCGCCCCGCAAACCGAGCATTTCCCCGGTTTCCTCAGGCTGTCGGTCATCAGCGACCGCTTGGCTTGTTCCAGAATCTCGGGCGCAATTACCGGTTCGGATTTGAGTGGCATCTTCCGTTTCATCTAGATCCCAGTTCTGACTACACTATAGCGCGCAATCGCGCCCGAGTGCCAATGCCCAAAAGTACTGCGATGTTCAGGCGGCTTCTGCTATCTGTACTACGATGGCTACGTCCAACGATGCAGCGCACCGCGGACATCGCTGTCCCGGCGATACGCTCGCCCGCTTGCCAAAAATATCGATGACTGCCGGCACCGTGTGGGTGCAGATCGGACAGTGCGCCAGACCGCTAACGCCCTTCTCGATGACTGCGTTTCATCGTTTCATCTTTCTCCTCTCACCACATCGGACGCAAAAACCAGGGCCGAGGTTGTGCCAATTTACAATTTTTTTCAAAATCAGTAGGACAGGCCTGCCGGCCTGTCCAGCGCGGACGCGCCCCGCCGATTGTGTCACCATGGCTCTATGAGCCAGCCGCAACCGCCCAAGATCCAGATGAGCAACCTGCCGGAATATCGCGAGGGCTACGCCAACAGCGTGCAGATCCGCGTAAACCTGTGGGACTTCTTCCTGCTCTTCGGCTTGGTGAACCAGACCGCGCCCGACAACGTGAACATCCAGAATTTCCAGGGCGTTTACCTCAGCCCGCAGCAGGCCAAGGCGCTGCTCAACGTCCTCCAGCAAAACGTGACCCAGTACGAAACGGCGTTCGGCGAGATCAAGCTCGAGCCGCACCCGCCGCCGCCGGGACCGTCCAGTGATCGCGGAGCCTGCCTCCGCCGCCGGCGCATCCGTCCCGAAACTTACCTGTTCTTCCTGGCCCTGTTTGCTCTCATCGTTTTCCTCTCGCACGCGCCATTGCTGCGTCTGCCGTATTACTGGGATGAGCTCGGCCAATTCGTACCCGCCGCGCTGGATCATCTTTCACGCTGGCGCCGTGGATTCCGCACTCGACCGTACCCAACGTCCATCCGCCCGGCGTGATGGCGTACCTGGCCGCCTTTTGGACCGTTGCCGGCTGCTCGCCGCTGAGCAACGCGCATCGCCATGCTGCTGGTGGCGTCGGTTGCGGTCCTGGTGGCCTTCCTGCTGGCCATCGAGCTTTGCCGCAACGTGCGCGGCGCGCCGGCTTTCATGGCCGTGTTCCTGCTGTGCGTCTCGCCGCTGTTTTTCGCGCAGGCCATGCTGGCGCAACTGGATATGCCGGCCATGCTCTTCACCTGCCTGGCTCTGCTGCTGTTCCTGCAGGACAAAATCCGCCTGGCCGCCCTGGCCTGCACGGCCCTGGTGCTGGTGAAGGAAACCGGATTGCTCGTCGCCGCTGCTGTTCGGCGTCTGGCTGCTGTACGAAAAGCGCCGCCGCGATGCCGCCTGGTTTCTGCTGCCCGCCGCTGGCGCTCGCCGGCTGGCTGCTGGTGCTGGCGCAGGCCACCGGACACCTCTTCGGCAATACGGAATTCACCCGCTACAACTTGTACTATCCTTTCCATCCGGTGCGATTTGTCTTCGCGCTGGGCCGGCGCCTCTACTATCTGTTCTTCCAGGATTTCCATTGGATCGGCGACCATCGCCATCCTGCTGGCCTGGCGCCGCGGCGTTTTCGCCACGCGCGCCTGGCGCATCGCCTGGCTCGTGATCGGCATCCACGTGCTGTTTCTCAGCGTCGTCGGCGGGGCCATGCTGGAGCGCTACCTGCTGCCCGTGCTGCCGATCGTCTACACCGCCATGGTCGCCGCCATGTCGATCTACTAGGCCGCCGCTGAAAGTCGCCTGCCAGGTTGCCCTGCTGGCCGGGTTGATCGCGGGCAATTTCTGGAACCCGCCCTATCCGTTCCCCTTCGAAAACAACCTGGCCTTCACGGATTTCGTCGCACTTGCAGCAGACCGCCGCGGGATTCGTCGGCACGCAACTATGCCGGGCGAGCGGATTGCCACCGTGTGGCCGCTCACCTCCGCCCTGAGCCGCCCCGAATTCGGCTACGTCGCCACGCGCATGCCCGTCCACAGCCTGCCGGATTTCACCGCCGCGCAGCGTGGATTCGCCCGATTGGCGGCATGATGCGCGCATCCTGGTGTTCTTCTCGCGCACGTGGGAGCCGGAATGGAGCTGGACCAACATCGAGCTGGTGCGCAAAGATCTGGCGTCGCTTCTACGGCTACGAGCCGGATCTCTCGATCCCCGAGATGCGCGGCAGGCCGTTCACTCCGGTGGCCCGCTGGGTGCGCAGGGGATTGTGGGTGGGGGTGTACGCAGGTCACCACGGGCACGGTTGCTCCGGCGCCTTAGGATCGAATCAGCGGAATCACGCGCCCGTCGATATCCGTGAACCCATACTCCTTCGCCAGACTCCGCCGCCCAAAGCAGTTGTCCCGTCTTTTGAATGACCTTCTGTATCGGCCGCCAGCGCCGCCGCCGCCCGGCCGATATATTCCACCGACTCGCTCAAGATCGAAGCGGAACTGCTTCTTGACCGCCTCCGTGGTCATGTGCATCAGCACCCGCTCCGTGCGCATGAAGCCCGGATTGAGCCCCACCACGGCCACCTTCGATTTCTTCAGTTCGCGGCTCAAGCCCATCACCAGCCGATTGAGGAACTCGTGTCCCAGATCCCATAGAATCTGTCCGCGATACGCCGAAGTATCCGGATGCAGGTTGTCGGTAACATGAACGATCAAGCCGTGGCGCTGCTTCACCATGATCCGTGCGGCATGAACGCTGGTGAGCCACGCGGCGTTAATGGTGGCCACGGTGTCCCGCCAGATGCCGGCGCTTAACTCCCAGAACGGCTTGGACCATTCCGCCATGGCGTTCGCGCCCCAGGCGGAATTAGCCATCAGGTCGAGCCGGCCGTGCTCCTGTTCCACGCGCCGGAACAGGGCGGCGGCTTGCTGCTTCGTTGCCCAAGTCGGCGCACACCGGGATGCCCCGGCCGCCGCGCGCGGTGACTTCTCCGGCGGTATCTTCCACGGTGCCCGGCGCGCTGTCGGCGGGTTTGGGTCCGACGCGCGAGGTGCGCGCCGCCACATAAACGGTAGCTCCGGCATCGCCCAGCGCCAGCGCGATGCCCCTCCCCGCGCCGCGGCTGGATCCGGCCACAACGGCGATCTTGTCTTTTAAAGGCTTCATGGCCAAAGTCTTCATAGCAAGTAATATAGCCGGCGATTCCTGACACCCTTTGTCATGTTTCATTGCTAAAGTCTCTATATGCGCGCCGACCGCCTGCTTTCCATCCTTCTCCTGCTTCAGGTGCACCGCCGCGTGACCGCCCGCAACCTCGCCAAACGCCTGGAAGTTTCCGAACGCACCATTCTCCGCGATATGGATGCGCTCAGCGGCGCGGGCGTCCCGGTGATGGCTGAGCGCGGCGCAGGTGGCGGATGGAGCCTCGTCGAAGGCTATCAGACCAAGCTCACGGGGCTGAATGCGGCGGAGATCCAATCGCTCTTTCTGGCGCGTCCCGCCCGGTTGATGGCGGACTTGGGCTTGACGCAGAAGCGCGGAAGCGGCGCTCATCAAACTGCAAGCGTCGCTGCCCGCGGCCTCGCCGCCGCATGCCGATTTTGCGCGCCAGCGGATTCTGGTGGATTCGCGCGGCTGGCGGGATCCGGCGGAATCCGTCGCGTGCCTGCCGGTGCTGCTGGATGCACTCTGGCGGGAGCGGCAGGTACGCTTCGTGTACAGCCGCGTGCTGGGCGAGCCCGGCGAGCGCACCGCCGATCCGCTGGGGCTGGTGGCTAAGGGTAGCACCTGGTATCTGATCGCCGCCGTGGATGACGGTTTACGCACCTATCGCGTGTCGCGCATCCGGGAGGCGGCGATTCTGGATCAGCCAGCCACCCGGCCCGCGGGCTTCGATCTGGCGGCGTATTGGGAGAATTCCGCCGCCGAGTTCCGCGACAAGCTGCCGCGCTACTACGCGACTTTTTGTGCGGCTCCGGCGGTGATGCGTTGGGTGCGCTATCGCGGCTGGCGGTTGGAAGAGGAGATTGCGGAAGGGGACGCCGTGCGCGTCCGGCTGCGCTTCGACGGGGAAGAAGAGGCGCTCCAGTTCGCGCTCAGCTTCGGGGGAGAGATCAAGGTGCTGGAGCCCGAGGAGTTACGCTCCCGCGTGCTAGCCGCCGCGCAAGCGATCGGAGAGCGGTATGCGGGCACTTTGTAGTTTGCGCTTACCGTCATTGCTTGCCGGTCGCCAACTCCAATAGCCGCCGCTCGTCGATCACCTGCACTGCCAGGGCGCGCGCCTTGTCCAGCTTCGAGCCGGCCTCAACGCCAGCCACCACGTAGCTGGTTTTGCGGCTGACCGAGCCGGTCACTTTGCCGCCGGCCAATTCGATCACGTGGCTAGCCTCCTCCCGGCTGAGGTTCGGCAGCGTGCCGGTGAGCACGAAGGTCAGACCTTGGAACGGCCCGCCCTTCTTGCGCTTGATCTCGTAATCGAACCGCAGGCCCGCCGCGCGCAGGCGCTCCACCAGTTCCCGATTGTGCGGCTCGTGGAAAAACTGGTAGACGCTCTCGGCGACCTTGGGCCCCACCTCTTCGGCGCGCTGGAGTTCGTCCACGCTGGCGCCGGCGATCTTGTCCAGGCTGCCGAAAGCTTCCGCCAGAAACACCGCGGTGCGTTCGCCGACAAAGCGGATGCCCAGCGCCGTGAGCACGCGGGGCAGCGGGTTCTGCTTGGATTTTTCGATATTGCGGATCACGTTAGCGGCCGATTTCGCGCCCATGCGCTCAAGCGACACCAATTGCGCCATGGTCAGACCGTAGATATCCGCCACGCTGCGGAGCAGGCCGCGATCCACCAATTGATCCACCAGCACATCGCCCAAGCCATCGATGTTCATCACGCCGCGCGCCGCGAAGTGCAGAATGGATTCCTTCAGGCGCGCGGGGCAGTTGACGTTAATGCATCGCGAAGCGGCCTCGCCTTCCTCGCGCACCACTTTGCCGCCGCACACGGGGCATTTCCCCGGCATGCGGAACGCCTTGCGGTAGGAGCCTTGCGTCTGCACGCGCACCACTTTGGGGATCACATCGCCGCTGCGCTCGATCACCACCGTGTCGCCGATCTGCAAGCCCAGCCGCTCGATTTCGTCTTCGTTGTGCAGGGTGGCGCGCGACACGGTGACGCCGCTGACTTCCACCGGTTTCAGATGCGCCACCGGCGTCAGGGCGCCCGTGCGCCCCACCTGCACTTCGATGTTTTCGATGGTGGTCAACGCCTGACGCGCCGGGTATTTGTAGGCGATGGCCCAGCGCGGCGCCTTGGCGGTCGATCCCAGTTGTCGCTGCTGCGCGATGGAATCCACTTTCACGACTACGCCATCGATCTCGTAAGGCAGTTGCTCGCGTTTGGCTTCCCATTCGGCGCAGAAGCGCACCACCTCGTCCACATCGCGGCAGAGCTTGCGATTAGGGTTCACCTTGAAGCCCATGCGGACCAGTTCTTCGAGCGATTCCCAGTGGCTGGGAAGCGCGGGCGCGCCATCCGCGTACAGGAAATAGGTGTAGTAATCCAGGCGGCGCGAGGCGGTGATGGACGGCTCCAGCACGCGCAGCGATCCGGCGGCGGCGTTGCGCGGATTGGCGAAGCGCGAGAGACCGCGCTCGTCGCGCTCCGCGTTCAGCCGCTCGAAGGCGCGCCGGTTCATCACGGTCTCGCCGCGCACTTCGAATTGCGCGAGCGCACTCTGCACGCGCAACGGCAGCGAGCGGATAGTGCGCGCATTCTCGGTCACGTCTTCGCCCATCGAGCCGTCGCCGCGGGTGACTGCCTGGGCGAACTTTCCGTCGCGATAGTGGGCGGCCATGGAAAGGCCGTCCAGCTTCAGCTCGGTGACGTAGCGGAAATCGGCGCCGCGCAACAACTCCCGGACGCGGCGGTCGAAATCGCGCAACTCGCCTTCGTCCAGGGCGTTGTCGAGGCTCAGCATGGGCGAGCTGTGCGCCACCTTGACGAAGCCTTCACGCGGCTTGCCGCCCACGCGCTGGGTCGGCGAATCGGGCGTGAGCAGCTCGGGATGCTGCGACTCCAGGTCTCGCAATTCCCGCATCAGCGCGTCGTATTCGGCATCGCTGATTTGAGGCTGGTCGAATACGTAGTACAGGCGCTCGTGGTGGCGCAGCGTATCGCGCAGCTCTTCAATCCGGACCGCAACATCTTTCGGCATGGGCGTTCTCACTATAGTTTAAACTTAGAGGACTGGAGTGAAGCCATAGCCGCCGGACGTAAGACCATCATCATCTACAATCCTTTTGCCGGCAAGATGGGCGCTGGGGGATTGAAGCGCCTTTCGAGCGCTGCCGAAATCCTGCGCGAAACGGGGCACGATACCTGGCTGGTGCCCACGCAGGGACCCGGCACCGCGGGCGCTATCGCGCGGCGGAACATCGCCGACGGCGCCGAGCTGATCCTGGCGGCGGGCGGCGACGGCACCATCAACGAGATTGCCGAGGGCGTAGCCTTCTCCGACGTTCCGCTGGGGGTACTGCCGGCGGGCACCGCCAATGTGCTGGCCAACGAGATGGGCCTCGGGTCAAGCATCGAGCGCGCCGCAGCGGAATTAGGCTCCTGCGTACCCACGCGGATTTCGATGGGCCGCCTGGAGTGTGCGAACGGCTCCGAGCGGACGCGGCTGTTTCTGCTGATGGCGGGCATCGGGCTGGACGCCAAGATTGTTTACAACCTCAGCATGCCGCTGAAGGCGCGCTTCGGGAAGCTGGCCTATTGGATCGGCGGCTTCCGCCTGTTGGGCCGCGACCTGGATGAGTTCGAGGTGCTGGTGGATGGGCGCCGCGTGAATTGCTCGTTCGTGCTGATCAGCAAGGTGCGCAACTACGGCGGCGATCTGGAGATCGCGCAGAATATCAGCCTGCTGGAGGATCGTTTCGAAGTGGTGCTGTTTGAAACGTGCAGCTCATTCCGGTTCCTGAACTACCTGGTGCGGGTGGCGGTGCGCAGGCTGTCGGGGGTGGAGGGCGTGTCGCTGATTCGCGTCGGGCAGCGTGTGCATGCCGGGCACAGCCGACCGGCGCGTTTATATCCAGGTGGATGGCGAGTATGCGGGACACATTCCGGCGCGCGTGGAGATCGTGCCGGATGCGCTGACGCTGCTGATTCCCGAGGCGTACATACGAAAGAACGGGGGATCTCGCCCCCCCGGTGCGGGGCTGAAGCTACCGGCCTAAGCCTCGCAGGTATTGAAGCAGAGCAGCGCGTTCCTCCGCATCGAGCTTGCCGTCGCCGTTCTTGTCGAAAGCCTGGAACGCCCGCTTGAACATCTCTCGTTCGGCCGCGAGAATGCCGGGCGGCAGATCGTCGATGCCGTTGCCTTCGGCCAGGAAGGACGCCATGTATTCCGTGCGCATCGCGCGGCGGAAGCCCGCCACCTCGGCCGGCGACGGCAACACTACGCCCAGAAACAGCACGGCCATCTCGTTCTTGGTCTCCTCGCCCCACGCCACGCGAATCGGGGGATGCGATGGGTTGTGCGGATTGTTTTCCGAATTGTCGTAGACGTATTCGAGCTCAATGCGCGTGCCTTGCGGGATGTGCACCGGAGCCTTATAGCGGTACGTCCCCTGCCAGTTGAAATCCCAATCCTTGATCCAGATCAGCGGCTTGGCGGTTCCATCGGGCAAATAGGCGGTCACTTTCATGTCCTTGGCCAGATAGTGGGCGTGCGGCGTGATGCCGAACAGGTCCACATCGCGCGGCACGGTGACGGAGGTTTTCACCACGTAGTGCGCATCTCCGGCGGGAATATCGATGCGCCGGTTCGACAGGATAATGCCCGCGCGGCCCTTGGTGGGCGGTCCCGAAAACTTCAGTCCCAGCGAGGATTGGTCTTCCTCGGGCTTACCCGATGGGTGATAGTGGATCTGAACGACTACGTCTGTGCCTTTGCGAATGGGTTGCGACAAGGCCGCGCGAATCGGGCGCCGGGGTATATCCAGGCGCCCAGCCGCCGAGCAGGCCCACGGGCGGAAATTTCGGACCGCCGAAGCAGGGGTAGCTGCCATCGGGAGAACCGGCTGCGAGTTTGCGCGCGGCGCCCGACACATCCGCGTAGACGAGCGCGTGATGCACCACGCGCCGGTTGCCCGGACGGAACTCGATGCCGCTCAGGTACGCGTCCTGATCCAGATCGAGGGGCAGTCACGAAGCAGCGATATTGGTCGGGACCGTCGGCCGCCACCTCGAACTTCTGGCCCATAGTCAGGACCTTGTCCGGCTGCCCGCCTTCCCAGCCTTCGGGAAAGACGGGCGGCGCCGGCTTATCCTTGGCATCGCCTTCCGGCGCGCCGGCCTTCGCCCACTCGCGGATCAGGGCGATCTGCTGCTCGGAAAGCCGGCGCTCGTTGGCAAACGAGCCGTATCCGGGTTCGGCCTTCCAGGGCGGCATGATGCGCTGGCCGGTAATGGTGGCGAGCAGGTCCGCGCGCTTGGCGGCATCGCCATAAGTGAGCAGTGCAAACGGCGCCACTTCTCCGGGGCGGTGGCACGTCGCGCAGTTTTGATACAGGATCGGCGCGATGTCTTTGTTGAATGTGGGCGTGGCGGCGTGGGCGCCAAATGCCGCCACGCGATGCAAGTATGGGAACTGCGGATAATCTCATGCCTTGTTTCCTTTAGCGTCCATTGGTAATGGCGCAGCCGAGCGCGCGGCTGTGCGGATGGGGGACGGGCCGGCCAGCCAGTATGGCGTCCAGCGCATCGCGCAAATCGAACTCGGTCGCCTGGACGCGGGTCTTGCCGAAGTCTTCCACCCGGTTGTCGATGCGCCCCAGATATAGCACCGCGCCGTCGGCGGCGAGCACCACGGCTTCCGGCGTGACCGTAGCGCCGGTATGACGCGCCAGGATCAATTGCGGGTCGAGCAACACCGGGAACCGGTAGGCGAATTCATGCGCGTGCCGGCGCACTTCTTCATCGGCGATAGTGGTATCGCCCTGCACCGCGTAAAAGCGCACGCCGCGCGGAGTATAGGTTTCGTCGATGCGGTTCATTTCGGGAGCGTAACCGTTGCTCAAGGGGCAATCGGTGGTGACGAAGAAGAGCACCACCGCGCGTGCCTGGGACCATTCGGCCGGGCTATGCGCGGTGCCGTCCGCGTCGCGCAGAGTGAACTGGAGCGGCGGACCCGCGAGAGCGGCCATCGCCCACAGGATCAGACACGCCGGGAGTTTGCCTGCGCCATGCATCTACTATCGATGATGCAACAAATTCCCGCCGCGTGCAGGCGGCGATTTGTATAGTTTTGTAAATGTCATCGGCCCTTGGCGTGCGTCTTCAGCACGATGGGCGTCCCCTTGAAGCCGAAGTGCTTGCGGATCTGGTTCAACAGATGCCGCTCGTGCGAAAAGTGCAGCGGGCCGGCGCGGTCGGTGAATGCCACGAACGTCGGCGGACGGGTGGACGCCTGCGTGATGTAGTAGATCTTGCGTTGTTCGAAGCGCAAGCGCTCTACGAAGCGGTTCATTTCGCCGGTGGAGATGCGCTTGGTAGCCGACTGGTAGACCTCGCGGATGAGCTTAAAAATACGGTCCATGCCGGCGCCGGTCTTGGCCGAAAGGAAGAGCACCGGCGCGTATTCCAGGAACTTCAGATGGTCGCGCAAATCCTGCTCGAATGCCCGCTTCTTACCCTCCGCGATGAGGTCCCACTTATTCACGCACAGGATGACGCCGCGCCCGCCTTCGTGCGCGTAGCCGGCGATAGTGGCATCCAGGCCGAGCACGCCCTCGGCCGCATCCATCACACCAGCACCACGTCGGCCATGCGGATACTGCGGCGCGCCATCACCACGCTCAACTTTTCGGCCATCAATTTGGTCTTACCTTTGCGGCGGATGCCGGCCGTGTCCACAAAAGTGTAACTCGCGCCGTCGCGGGTAATGGTCTCGTCGACCGAGTCGCGCGTGGTGCCGGCGATGGGGGAAACGATGGCGCGGTCCTCGCCGGTCAGGGTGTTCAGCAGCGTGGATTTGCCGACGTTGGGCCGGCCGATGATGGCCACTTTGATGGATTCATGCGGCTCGGCGTCGGGCGTGGTGCCGGGCGCCGTTTCCGGCGACGCTTCGAAGCCCGGCGGTGACATGCTCCACAAGCGCATCCACGCCGATGCCGTGTTCCGCGGAAACCGGGAAGATGTCGCGGATTCCGAGCGAATAGAAATCGTGCGCCAGGCCTTCGTGCGCGCCGGTAGTCCGCCTTGTTCACGGCCAGCGAAATGGGCTTGCCCAGGCGCAGTAGCATGCGCGCCAGGTCGCGATCCGGTGCGGTGATTTCGCTGCGGCCGTCCACCAGAAGCACGACGTGCGCCGCGTGCGCCAGCGCCGCATTGGCTTGTTTCAGGATCTGGCTGGGGATGTACTCGGCATCGTCCACTACGATGCCGCCGGTGTCGATCAGCTCGAAGCGCCGTCCGTGATATTCGGCGGCGCCGCTGCAGGCGATCGCGGGTGATGCCGGGCTCGTCGCCCACAATGGCGCGCCGCTGCCCGGTAATGCGGTTAAAGAGGGTCGATTTTCCGACGTTGGGGCGGCCCACGATGACCACCGTGGGGAGGGGCTGTGGCACTCTTCATGATAGCATCCGCTGCGGTAATGAGCGTCCGCGCGGTGGATGAAGTATGCAGTTTTCTCGTCAGGCGGCCGATAAGAAGATGCAGGAGGCGGAAGACATGGCCAATTTAGAAGCCCAGCCTGTACCACTTTTTTCGTGTGGGTGCGGGGGCCGGGTCGAGTAGTTGGATCTCTTCTCCGGCGATAACGGCATGCGGCGCATGGATGAACAGGGTTTCGGCGAGCGCGGCGCTCCAGGTCTTCTCGACGTACTGGTAGGCGTCGCGCAGGACCGGTGTGCGGTACTTGCGTGTCGTGCGCGTCGCTGGCTATGAAGTGCACCAGATTACGGTTCATCAGATCGGTAGCCACCGCCTTGGCAGCGCGTCCAAAACCGCCCATCAGGGATCCGGCGGTAACCTGCACCAGCGCGCCCCGTTCCACCCACGAGGTTAATTGATCCAGACGGGAGTGGAGAAGGTTGTTGCGCTCAGGGTGGGTGACGATCGGCGTGAGTCCGGCGCTCTAGAAGGCGGTCGAAAATATCCTGCGTCGTGCGCGGGATGAGCAGATCGGAGAATTCGACCAGAATATAGTTCAGATGATTGATGGCGTACTTATCGGGGTTAGCCAGGGCGTCCTGAATATTCTCCAAAGTGAGATGGAAGTCGCAACCGCGGTGGATGCGGGGGAGAGGGCCTGCAGCCTCTTCCAGTTCGGCAATCTTCCGGCCGATCAGGTCGGGATCGAAGGTGAATTGATGGTTGGCGTGCGGCGTGGCGACAATGTCGGTCGTGCCGGAATCGGCGGCCAGGCGAAGCATGGCCACGGACTCGTCCAGGGTCTGCGCACCGTCGTCGAGGCCCGGCAGAATATGGCTATGGATATCGACCAATCCCGATGCTACTACAAGTGGACTGATTTTTGAAGAGATTATCTTGCCGGCAGGGGCACATCATCCCAAAGGAGATCGTTCGTATGTCTAAATTCGCCCGCCGGGTTCCGCTCGGCCTTTTCTTGATTTGCTTTACATCCGCGAGTTTTGCCGCCGGCCCTGCCATCGGCTTGGCGGTGGTGAATGGGAGTTTCCAACTGGACCATTCGAATGTGTGGGGAAACGCCACGCTGTTTGACGGCAATGTGATCGAAACCAATCGCACGTCATCGCAGCTACAGCTTAACAATGGGGTCAATATGCAGTTGGCGGCGCAATCGCGCGCCCGCGTTTATGAATCGCGGCTGGTTCTGGAGAAGGGCATCGGCCAGTTGGAGTCCGCCAATTACCGCATTGAGGCCGATCACTTGCAAGTTATGGCGGATGAGCCAGGCGCCACGGCGCGGGTGCAAGTGGCCGGTCCTAACCGCGTGATCGTGGCGGCCCGTGAAGGCAGCGTGCGGGTTAGCAACAGCGATGGCGTTCTGATCGCCCGGCTGGATACGGGACGCGAAATGACGTTTGAGCCACAGGCGGAGAGCGCGGCCGCGGTCACGAAAGTTTCGGGCATCCTGGCGCTTAAGGACGGCAAGTTCATTCTGGTCGACCGGGTGACCAATGTCACGATGCAACTGCAGGGCGCCGGACTGGAGCACGAGGTGGGCAATCTGGTCGAGATCACAGGCACTGTGGATGCCGCTGGGCCCACCGTGGCGGGGGCCTCGCAGCTTATCGATGTAACCAAGACCAAACGCCTGGTGAAGGGCGCAGCCTCCGCGGCGGGCGCTGGCGCAGCCACCGGTGCGGGCGCCGCGGCGGGCGCGGGTGCGGGTGGCGCGGGCGCAGGCGCGGCGGGCGGGGCTGCAGCGGGCGCGGCAGCGGGTCTTTCGACAGGCGCTATCGTTGCCATTGTCGGCGGGGTTGCCGCGGCCGGTACGTTAGGTGGACTGGCGGTCAGCGCGCGCCCTTCCCGGACAGGGCAGCAGCCAACCGGCCACCAGCCGATAAGGCGAAATACACATCGTCTGTTGCGAGAGGATTGGCTCGTCTCACGCCGCCCTCACCGGGTGCGGCTGGTGGTCTATGTTGAAAAGCGCCGCGAACCGCTTGCAGACTCGCGCGGCTCAGAAACCCGCCGCGGCCTTGAGGGAGGTTACTCGGGCGCGTTTATTCAACAAACTGTTGGCGGCATCTTCAATTAAAGAGATAAACAGAGAAAAAATATCCGCAATGTTTACCATTTGTATGCTAAGAATTTCCACATAATTCAAGTTAGTCCGATGAGACTTACTTGACATTATTTCCGATGGAATCTAATTCAAGTCAGTCCCGATGGGACTAAGAGAGCGATAGCTTTGTCTTATGATGAATTCACATGCATGGTTCGCATTGACGGCCAAGCCCAGGCACGAAAAGGTTGTCGCCCAGAACTTACGAAGTAAAGGTCTGGAGTCTTTTCTGCCGCTCTACAGGGCGCGGCGCCAGTGGGCCGACCGTCTATCAGACCGTCGATATGCCGCTGTTCCCAGGGTATGTCTTCTGCCGTTTCGCCTACACCAGCAGACTGCCGGTGCTCAATACTCCTGGGGTGACCTCCGTGGTAGGCTTTTGCAATGTTCCCACTCCCGTTTCCGACGACGAGATCTCCCGTATCCAGGCAATCCAAGCCTCCGGGCTGCCGGCGCAGCCATGGCCGTACATGCGTGTGGGGCAAAGGGCCCGCATCGAGCGCGGATCGCTGGCCGGTCTGGAAGGCGTTCTGATACGGGAAAAGGATTCGCTGCGGGTGGTGGTCAGCGTGGAACTGCTGCACCGCGCGGTGGCTGTGGAGATCGGCCGCGACATGATCCGCGCGGTGCAGGGCGCCGCGGACGCCACCATGGCGCATGTTTATTTACGAACTGAACCGGCTCGATCCTTTATGACGAGCAATCCTCGCAACCGGGTGGTGGTGTTCCGCCTCAGCCAGGACGAGTACCGCTCTTTGAAGGAAGCCTGCGAGAGGGCGGGCGCCCGAAATCTCTCCGATTTTACCCGTTCGGAGATCTTGGAGTACTTGCAATCGGATGCGCTCAGCGACCGCTTGAACCGCCGCCTGGAATCGCTGGAACAACGAATAGCAAGAATGCAACTGCAACTGAATAGCGTTCTACAAGGAGTCTTACATGCAGAACCCACGCCGCAATAATGACAGGCCGGGAGGCCGGTCTCACTTACTTCTGGCGCTTATGCTTTTTTCCGCGGCTTCCGCGCAGGTGCGCCCGGCGACCGAATCCGGCGCCCCAAATCTGCCGGCGCAGCGCATCGGCGCCAACGACTTGATCTCTGTCTCGGTATACGACGCGCCTGAACTGACCCGCACGGTACGGATAGGCGCGGATGGATTCATGCGGCTTCCCATGCTGAAGAGCCGCGTCAAGGCTGAAGGACTAATGCCCAGCGAACTGGAGGCGGTCATCGCCTCCGCCCTGGTGACCGAGCAACTCATTGTGGACCCATTCGTCACCGTCACCATCGCCGAATATAACAGCCGTCCCATCTCCGTGGCGGGCGCCGTGAGGCAGCCGGTTACCTTCCAGGCGGCCGGACCGGTAACTCTGCTGGAAGCTCTCACCCGCGCAGGCGGCCTGGCTCCCGAGGCGGGTCCCGAGATCCTGGTGAGCCGCGCTCAATCGGGTCCGGATGGCTCTGTGACTTCACTGGTGCAACGCGTCCTGGTCAAGGGCCTGATCGATGCCGCCGATCCCGCGCTGAACGTTGCCCTGATTGGCGGCGAGGAGATTCGCGTACCTGAGGTGGGCAAGGTCTACGTGATCGGCAACGTCAAAAAGCCGGGCGCCTTCGCCGTACAGGATGGCGTGGAATCCACAGTTCTAAAGATGCTGGCGTTGTCGGAGGGCCTGATGCCCTACGCCTCCAAAGAAGCCTACATTTACCGCCGGGAGGCTAACGGGAGCAAGAACGAGATCCGTGTTCCGCTGAATCGGATCATGGAGCGCAAGGCCCCGGACGCAGCGCTGCTGGCCAACGATATTCTCTACGTGCCGGATAACAAAGGCCGCCGCCTGACGCTCGGCGTTCTGGAAAAAATGGCGGTCTTCGGCGCGGGCGCCAGCACCGCTCTGATCTACGCGGGGGTCCGGCCGTGAGTAACATCATTCTGGACCCCAAAGCGCTGCCCTCCCCCAACCAGGCGGTTCAGCCCAGTTGGTGCGGCTACGATATCGAGCCGCCCGAACAGAAAGCCGTTCCCCTGGCTCACTATCTCTGGATTCTCCGCCGGCAGCGCTGGAAGATCATTGCCTTTGTTTTTGCGTGCGTAACGGCTACGCTGATTGTGTCCGCGCGCCTCACGCCGATTTACGAATCCACTGTGACAGTGGATATCGACCGCCAGATGGCTTCTGCCATCATCGGCCAGGAGGCTACGCGTGCTCCCATGAACGATGCGGATCAATTCCTGGCCACGCAGGTGAAACTGATTCAGTCGGATTCGGTGTTGCGGCCCGTGGCGCAACAGTACCACCTGCTGAACGCGGAAAGGGACGCTTCCGACATCACCCCCGAGAAGACCACCGAGGCTGAGGATGAAGCTCCCATACTGCTCAAGAAGCTCAAGGTGACACGCCCACCCAATACTTATCTGTTACTTGTCAGTTACCGTAGCTCCGATCCGCACCTGGCGGCCAACGTGGCCAACGCCGTGGCGCGCTCCTACGTGGAGCATACTTACAACATCCGGTTCCGCTCTTCGGCGTCGTTAGCGGATTTCATGGAAAAGCAACTCGAGGAGCTGAAAGCCAAAATGGAGCGTTCGTCGGCGGCCCTGGCCCAGTTCGAGCGCGAATTGAATGTCATCAATCCGGAGGAAAAGACCAGTATTCTTTCCGCCCGGCTGCTGCAGCTCAATACCGAATACACCAATGCACAGACCGATCGGGTGCGCAAGGAATCCGCATGGAGCTCGGTGCAGAGCGGGACACTCGAATCCGCCCAGGTTTCCACGCAAGGCGAAAATCTGAAGACCATCTCCGCCAAGCTGGACGAGGCCCGCCAGAAATTCGCCGACGTCAAGACACATTATGGCCCCAATCATCCGGAGTACCGCAAGGCCGCGGTGCAGGTGGACGAAGTGGAGCGGCAGTTGCAACAGAGCCGCAAGAATGCCGCTCAGCGCGTGGAAGTGGAGTACCGCGAATCGCTGGACCGCGAGAACATGCTGCGCAAAGCCGTAGCCGAAACCAAAGCCGAGTTCGACCGCCTGAACTCGCGCAGTTTCGAGTATCAGGCGCTCAAGCGGGAAGCCGATGCCGACAAGACTCTCTATGAGGAACTTGTCCGCAAGATCAAGGAAGCGGGCATCAACGCCGGATTCCAGAACAGCTCGATCCGCATCGCGGATCCGGCCCGCGCCGCGGTCAAACCGGTCTTCCCCGATCTGAAGTTAAATGTGCTGTTGGCTTTTCTGTTTTCCACGCTGCTATCGGTGGGCTTCGCCGTGCTGAGCGATGTGCTGGATAGCTCGGTGCGCGATCCCGAGCAGATCTCCAATCTCTTTCAAATGGATGTGATGGGCAGCCTCCCCCTGGTTAAGACCTGGCGGCGGAGCCTGACCTCTGCGGTCACTGGCGAAGGCAACACGACCGCGCTGGCGCGTCCGGACGAGAATTCCCTGGGAGACCAGGATCGGACCGTCTCCACTTTCGAAGAAGCGGTTCGTACGCTGCGCAACTCCATCCTGCTGGGAACGTTCGACCGGCAGTTGAAATCGCTCATGATCACCAGCGCCACGCCGGCCGAAGGCAAGACCACCACCGCCGTGCACCTGGCCATCGCCCACGCTCAGCAGAAGCACAAGACGCTGCTGATCGACTGCGACCTGCGCCGTCCCGGGGTGCATACCAAGTTGGGCATCAATCCGGAAACGGGCCTCGCCGCCGTGCTGCAAAACGGAATGCAGTGGCGCGACAAGCTGGTTAAACTGGCGGATCTGCCGGATCTGGATATTCTTCCGACGGGATTTTCGAGCCGCCGAGGCGCCGACCTGATCGGGCGCCGGTTGCCGGAGATCCTGGAAGACGCGGCCCGAGAGTACGATCTGATTGTGGTGGATTCGCCCCCTATCCTGGGATTCCCAGAACCGCTGCAAATGGCCGCCGCGGTGGATGGCGTGGTGATGGTGGCCAAAGCCGGGGAGACCAACCGCAAAGCCGTGGGGTCGGCAATCAATACACTACAACGTGTGCGCGCAAATATTGTGGGTCTGGTACTCAATTCAGTCACCAGCGATATGAGCGACAGCTATCGTTACTACGGTTATTACGGAAAGTATTACCGGTATTACAAGCCTCAGGAAAGTAACTAGCGCGGTCCCCAAGCCTCGAATGATTACCCGATCGGCTCTCTCAATGCGGTCGAACTTCGTGTGGACCTTGGCCGGCTACGTGGTGTACGCAGCCTGTCAATGGGGCATGCTGGTCACCCTGGCAAAGCTGGGCACTACCGAAATGGTGGGGCAGTTTGCCCTGGGCCTGGCGATTACCGCCCCCGTGATCATGTTTACCAATCTGCAGTTGCGGTCGGTGCTGGCTACCGACGCTCGCGGCGAGTATTCCTTCGCCGGTTACCTGGGTTTGCGGCTCTGTTGCACCCTTCTGGCATTGGCTTCGATTGCCGCGATTGCCCTTCTGGGGCGCTTGGGGACAGAAACGTATCTGGCCGCGATGCTGGTTGGAATTGCCAAGGCCATTGAATCGATCGGCGACGTGCATTACGGACAACTGCAACAGCAGGAGCGCATGGAGCGCATAGCCAAGTCCCTTATTGCTAAAGGAATCCTTTCATTGGCGGTATTTTGGGCGGTGGTTTATCTGACCCGGAGTCTGGTGGGAGCGCTGGTGGGCCTGATCCTGGTTTGGGCGCTGGTGCTGGTGGTGTATGACATGCGGAGCGCCGGGCGCGTCTGGACCCGGCCTTGCTTCCGGCGTAACATTTTGGCGAGTCTGGCCTGGCGATCGTTGCCGCTGGGCATCATGGCGATGCTGGTCTCCTTGAATGCCAATATTCCACGTTATTTCGTGGAGGCGCGCTTGGGTCCGGCCGCGTTGGGGATATTCGCCGCTCTTATTTACCCGATGATTGCGGGAACTTATGTCGCGACGGCGCTGGGGCAGGCGGCGTTGCCCGTGCTGGCGCGGCATTTCGTCGCGGGGGAAGGCATCGCCGGCCCGTTTCAGGACCTTCTGGTGAGAGTGTCGGGTACGGGCCTGCTGCTGGGGGGGGCGGGCGTCCTGCTGAGCGTAATCGCGGGACGTCCGCTGCTGGCGCTGTTTTACCGCCCCGAGTACGCGCGGCACGCGGGAGTGCTCGTGTGGCTGGCGGTGGCCGCCGGCCTGAACTATGTGGCCACCTTTCTCAATGCGGGTGTCACCGCGACCAGAAATTTCAGGGTACTCACTTTGCCGTATATCGTTCACGCACTGGTGGCCGCGGTATTATCGGCCGTTCTGGTTTCGAGAGCCGGACTCATGGGCGCGGCCTGGGCGTGCTGCGGCATCAGCGCAGTGGGGTGCGCCATTCCATCACTGATTTTGGCGCGGATGCGAAGCATGCGCCACGGGTGCGCGATCGAGGGGCCCGAGTTGATTGGCGGAGCGGCTGCGTGGGGGCAGCGTGAGGCATGACCGGGGTGGTGAGCCGTGGGCGTGGACCTGGAATCCCTGCCTCTCCCGGCCTTCTGGCGCGGTCCGCCGGGCAAGGCAGCCGGATACGGCAAATGACGAAGACCTCCGACTTCCTGTTGGCCGGCATTGTCTGTACGCTATTCGCCACGGGTTTTGCCGTCTATTCGGACCGCTATCACCATTGGTTTCTCGCGCCGCTCATCGCCTGCGGCATGCTCAACGGAGGCGATGCGATCGCCTGGATTCGCAGGCGCGAGATGCTGTTCAATCCGGCGAGTCTGTTAAGCGTGCTGGGCTACCACTGTTTTTTCATCGCCCCGTTGCTGATGGTCGCCTGGGATTACGAAATGATGTATCTGCCGGGACAACCCGATGATTGGCGAGAGTGGCTGGGAGTCATGGCGATCCTCAACGCCGTGGGCCTTTACTTGTACCGTTGGGCGCGCGATCTGGTCCGCAAGAGCGGCCAGAAAAGCGATTTCCGCACCTACCGCCGCATCGACTATCGTGAATTTCCCATCGTCGCCTGGATTGCAATCTGCATATGCACGTCGCTGCAGATCTATATCTACATCGACTTTGGAGGTATCAGTGGGTTCGTCGACCGTTACCTTTCGAGCCCCGACGTGTGGAAGAACACGGGGTGGATGTTCGCCATTGCCGAGAGTGCGCCGATTTTGGCCATGATCACTCTAGCCATCCGGCTGCGCAAGTTGTCAAGGAAGCCAGGCTGGCCATTTCTTTCGCTCATTCTGATTCTTTTCTTTGTGGCCCAAATATTTTTCGGGGCGCTCCGGGGATCCCGCATGAACACGATCATTTGCCTGTTTTGGGCTGCCGGAATCGTTCACTACTGGATTCGCCCCATCCAACGAAGGCTAGCTTTGGTGGGCGTGGCGGGCGCGGTGATCTTCATGTATTTCGCGGGCTTTTACAAAGAGGGCGGACTCGGCATGGCCTCGGCTTTCGAAGGCTCCATCGAGAGGGATATGCTGAGCGCCCGGACGCACCGCACTTTCTGGCAGATGATGGTGGGCGACCTATCCCGGAGCGATATCCAGGCTTTTACCGTCTACCGGCTCATGCAGCCGCGGCGCTTCGATTACGCATGGGGCCGGACCTACACGGGCGCACTGGCGCTTCTCATCCCCGAACCCCTCTGGCCCGATCGCCCCCCGACAAAGGCCAAATGGACCACGGAACTCGAATATGGCGTGGGATCGTATGCGTCGCATGCGCTCCAATCGAGCAGAGTCTACGGAATCGCTGGAGAATTGATGTTGAACTTCGGGATCCTGGCGGCCCCGGTTGGGATGCTGATTCTCGGAATCATGGTCGGGCGGCTGATGCGCTTCCTCGACTGGGCACATCCACACGACTGCCGCTTACTCTTGGCGCCTATTTTCATATGCCTTTGTTTCGCGGTCCTCATCCTCGATTCCGATAATGTCCTCTTCTTCCTCGTCAAGTACCTCGCAGTGCCGGGCGCGGTCGTGCTATTCACATCCCACAACGTCGAAGCCGCTGGAGCATGCCGCCCATGACCGTTATGGTTGTTTTGGATTTCCGGTTCAGCCAAGCGCCGGATGGTTCGGTCTGGACCAAGACTAGCTATGGGTATGCCTTCTGGACGCGATATCTGGCGATGTTCGATGCTGTGAATGTGGTGGCCAGGTCGGAATCCGTTCCAGCCATCCCGTTCGGTTGGAGAAGGGTCGATGGGGAGAGCGTGCGGGTTACGCCGGTACCCTATTATATGGGTCCCTGGCAGTACTTGCAGCGGTGGAGGTCAGTGCACAGGGCAGTGCGGTGCGCGTTCCGGCCAGGCGCAGCCGTAATCGTACGGGCGCCAGGTCAGCTTGGCAATATCTTATGTCCCGGATTGTCGCGCATGGCCTACCCATTTGGATTGGAAGTGGGCGGAGATCCCTATGACGCGTTTGCTCCGGGCGTCTTCCGGCACCCCCTACGGCCGCTATTCCGGCACTGGTTTACCAGGGCGTTAAGGACCCAGTGCCGGCGGGCGCATGCCGTCGCTTACGTCACGGAGTCCGTACTGCAGCAACGCTACCCGTGCTCCGAATACAGCATTGGAGCTTCGGATGTGGAGATCTCCGACGACTCCCTCCGCCCGGAGCCCAGGGTCTTTACGACGTTCTATTCCAACGTCGAGCTGCGGGACGATGCGTTCGTGGATGCGCCTGCCCCGCACGGAAACCGCAGCGTGGCGACCCTTGTTTTTGTCGGCTCCCTGGCCCGCCGGTATAAGGGGCTGGATGTATTGCTGGATGCCGCCCAGCGTTGCCTGGCGAGAGGGGTCCGCCTGCACGTGGTGGCGATCGGCGATGGTCATTACCGTCCGGAATTGGAGAACTACGCGCGAACGCTCGGAATCCGAGAGCATGTGAGCTTCTTGGGAGAGGTGTCGAGCGGCGAGGACGTGCGGGCGCAATTGGACAAAGCCGATATCTTTGTATTGCCGTCCCGCACCGAAGGTTTGCCCCGTTCCATGATCGAAGCTATGGCTCGCGGCCTGCCTTGTATCGGAACCGCGGTGGGCGGCGTGGTCGAATTGCTGCCGCCTGAAGATCTGGTCCCGCCCGGAGAAGCGGCCCTTCTTTCCGGCAAGATCGAGACGCTTCTGCGCGATCCCTGCAGGTTGCACCAGATGTCGATTCGCAACCTGGCGAAGGCGCGCGAGTACCGCGACGACATTTTGACCTCTCGCCGCACAGCCTTCTACAAACACTTGCGGGACCGCACGGAAGACTGGCTATCGGTCCGTAGCCCGACGGCGCCGGCACTTGCCGAAGAGCAATTTATCTCATGAAAATCCTGCATATCGTCAAAACCTCCGACGGCGCGGATTGGGCGGCCCTGCAGGCCGCGGAACTGGTACGTCTGGGGGCGGATGTGCACGTCGCGCTCCCCGCGGCCAAGGGCAGCCAGGTGAAAAATTGGGAGAACGCCAAAGCCAGAATTCACATCGAGGCGCTGGATTATCCGGCGATGAGCCCCTGGCGGTTGCCTGCCGTGTGCCGGCGGGCCAGGGCCCTCGTGGACTCCGTCAGGCCGGATATTATCCACAGCCACCACTTCGGCCCAACTCTGGCGATGCGGCTGGCACTCGGCAAGACGCGCCCAATTCCGCGGATTTTTCAGGTTCCCGGCCCGCTCCACCTGGAGCACTGGCTCTACCGGACCTGGGACACGGCCTGCGCAAGCGCCTACGATTATTGGATCGCATCGAGCCGGTGTATCCGAAACCACTACCTGCGGGCGGGCATCGAGAGTTCCAGACTATTCCTCAGTTACTACGGGCTTCAGCCAGCCGGATTTTCCACGGAGCGAGCGGGGCTGCTGCGGCGCCGCTTCGGAATCGATCCGCGGGTGTTTGTGGCGGGCAACATCAGCCACATCTACCCGCCGAAGTACTACCTGGGCCAACGGTGCGGATTGAAGCGTCACGAAGATCTGATCGCCGCGTTGGGCATTGTGCTACGGAAACGCTCCGATGTCATCGGCGTGCTCGTGGGGGGGCCGTGGGGGAGAGGTGCGCGCTACCAGGAGCGCTTGCGCCGGCAAGCGCAGAAGATCGGCAAAGGGCGCATTCTGATGCCCGGCCATCTCTCCCCCGCCGAGGTGCGGACAGCCTGGGCGGATTTCGATTGCGCCATCCACGTTCCTATGTCCGAGAATTGCGGCGGCGTGGTGGAGCCTCTGCTCGCCGGTGTGCCGGCCATTGCGGGCGAAATCGGCGGCCTACCGGAGGTCGTGATGGATGGAGTCACAGGCACACTGGTTCCGATCCGAAGCCCGGAAGCGCTTGCCGGCGCGATGTTGAAAGTACTCGCCGATCCTGAGAGGCATCGCACGATGGCCCGGCTCGGCGGCGAGTTGGTGGCCGAGATGTTCGATGTCCGGCGGACAGCCAGGGAAGTGTACCAGGTCTACCGCCATATTCTCGACAGGACTCAGGCGCCGCCGTCCGAATTCGATCCGCGAGCCTTCCTGGCGCACCGTAACGCGAGCGTATGCGCCCGGTCTGCCGCTTCAAACGGTTTTCTGAACTGATGCAACTCATGCCCTCCAATCCCATTTGCGCGGCAGTGGTCAGCCTGCTCCTGTTTTTGGCGGCGGGAAAGCCTGCGTCTCCCCAGAGCGCCTTCGAGTGGCCGGACGCGCAGAAGAACGGCATCGTGCTCGTGAACACCAATCAATACATCCCCACTTACATTCGAAACCATCCGGATTGGTTCACCGATGGAGAGCCCGTTCTGGATCTATCGGTTGCCATCCGCCCGGATGGAGACCAGGCGGAGTGGGATCGTAACCAGATAAGGGATCTCTTACGATCGAAGGGCATGGCCGCGGGCACCTACACATCCGGTACGACGGTAGTGCCCCTGGCGGAAATAAAACTCTGGCCTTATGACAAGGCGCCCATTGAGTGGATGCCCAAAGCATTCAAAGACGCCGGATCGTGGCCCAACGAACCGGACCGGAAGGTCATCGATGTTACGGACGCGCAAACCCGCCGCGCGCTGCAGGAAGCAATCCGGCGGATATGGGAGAAGAGTCCCGCGCCTCTAAGATTCGTCGACAACGCGGCCTCCCACAGCAGCACCGGCGGGACGCAGCCATGGCAGGCTTACTGCGATAACATGCGCGAGATCAGGCTGCTCGGCGAGCGGATGGGAAGCCGGCTGGTATTCAATGTGGCTTTGAATCTGGCAATGCTTTCGGATGTGGAGGCCAGTCAGCTCATCGAGGCCGTGGGCCGCAATAATGGAATTCTGCTTGAGGATCCGTGGAGCGACGCTACCCGTAAGAGTCCCGGCCTCACCAGCAAGGCTAAAGCGCGGTACCGCCAGTTGCTCGACCGGCAGATAACCATCATCATGGCTCCCGTAAGTACGCCGGTGGATGCACTTCTGGATTGGGTTGCCACCTGGCGCCAGCCTTCGGATCGCCTCTATCTCGGCTGGTCTTTCTGGAAGCAGCCGTGGGACGGCAAGCGGCCATGGCAAGGAACCACTCCGGAGAATCCGCAGCACTAACGAAATGGGAGGCGGCTATGCAACAATCGCAATCTAATATCGAGTGGCGCGCATATGGCAGGGCCGATTATGGCGCTTCGCACGATCTCAGCATGGGTGTGCTGGAGTGGGCCATCCTGCGCGGCCAACTGCGGCAGTACGGCCTTCAAAGCTATGGCCGGGCTGTGGAGTTGGGTTGCGGCAACGGCCGGCTCACCCATAGCATCGCCCAGGAGTTTGGAGCTGTCGAGGCCCTGGACGTATCCGCGGAACGCTTAGACCGGGCCCGGCAAAATGTCGGCCTGTGTAACATTAACTGGCGCCTGGTAAACGGTCCACCTATGCCTGCCGAATCGGCTTCCGCGGATCTGGTCATATCCACGCATGTCATCCAACATATTCAGGATTTGGCTGTGGTGGAGGCATACTTCTCCGAATCGTTCCGTGTCTTGCGCCCAGGCGGAGTACTGTTGATGCATATTCCGGTTCCAGGCGCGCATGGCTCGACCGGACGCTTATGGGAGATCTTGGGGAGAACCGCAAAGGAGCGGGTTAAGGCGGTGGTACTGGCCGTCACCAGATCTCTGATGCGGGCCGGCGTCGAACGGCTACCGTGGAAGATCGATTTCTACAGATGGTTCGACTACCCGTGGCTGCACACCACCCTGGAGCGTATTGGCTTTACGGAAGTGGAGGTGCGCCTTCTTCCCTGGTCCGGCGGCCATAGTTATGTCTTGGCGCGGCGGCCGGCTTCGGAATTAGGCCGGACACAATGGAACTGGACTGGCCCCTTAGCCTCTTAGGTGGGAGCGTGGCGAAACGGATAACGGATATCCTCGGGTCGATGTTGGGGCTGGCGATCCTTTCCCCGGTGCTGGCGGGAGCGGCACTCGCCATCGGCCTCACGATGGGCAGGCCGGTGCTGTTTCGCCAAGGCCGCCGCGGCTTGCGAGGTAAGATCTTCCAACTGTACAAACTGCGCACCATGTCCACGGAGTGCGATGCAGGCGGCAAGCTACTACCCGATGAACAGAGACTCACCCCCCTCGGACGCCTGCTTCGACGCACCAGCGTCGACGAGTTGCCTCAATTGTGGAACGTTCTTACCGGAGATATGAGTCTGGCCGGCCCGAGACCGCTCTTAGCTTGTTATTACGAACGGTGCAATACCCGGCAGATTCGCCGGTACGATGTGAAGCCGGGTATCACGGGATGGGCGCAGGTACGCGGGCGGAACGCGCTCACATGGGAAGAGAAGTTCGAACTGGACCTTTGGTACGTCGATCACCGGAGCTTATGGCTGGATATCGAGATCGCAGGCCTGACGCTGCTCGCGGTTCTGCGCAGGCAGGGCATCAGCCGGGCCGGGCACGCCACCATGCCGGAGTTCCTGGGGAGCGCACATGAACGCTGACGGTGTCTCGCGCAAGCTGATGATTATCGGAGCGGGGGGCTTAGGCGCCGAGTATATATGGATCGCCGAAGAGATGAACGCGGCGGCGGATCGCAAGCCATGGCAAATACTCGGTTACACTGACGACGCGCCGGAGAAGTGGGAGATGCGGCTGGGCCGCTATGTGGTGCACGGAAACACGGAAGAGGCTGTCCGGAAATTTGGCGGCGAGGAAATCAGCTTTGCCGTCGCGGTAGGAAATAACGCCACACGAGAGAAGCTGGCGCGTGCGGCCGGACAGGCCGGCTGGCGGCCTGCGACTCTTGTGCATCCATCGGTAATTATGGCCGATGACGCGCAAGTCGGTGAAGGCACTTATATCGCGCCCGGCTGCGTCGTCTGCCCGCGAGCCCGGGTAGGCAATCACGTAATTGTCAATACGCATGTTTCGGTCGGACACGACAGCGTGTTAGGAGATTACTCGCAGGTCTGCCCCGGAGCCAGAGTCAGCGGCGGATGCCGCGTTGGCAGGCGCGCATTCCTCGGCTCGAATGCCACTCTCATGCCTTTGGTCGTGGTCGGCGACGGCGCCATTGTGGGCGCGAACTCGCATGCGGTGCGGAACGTTACGGCCGGCGTGACGGTGGTGGGGTGCCCGGCAAGAGCGCTATGCGCACTGGGCGGCGCGGGGCAACAGAACACCCTCGCAAGCGATACGGGAGGCGCAAGCCATGAACGAGCTTGAGGTACGAAAATCGGTTGCGGAAGTTCTGGAGGCGTCGCCTGACGAACTGACCGAGGAGGTGGAGCTCGAAAGCTTCGCCTCGTACGATTCCATCGCGCGGCTCTCGCTCATGGTGTGTCTCTCCGACTTGAGCGGTTACCCCTTTGAGCTGGGCGCGCTACGGAAGCTGCGTACCTTTGGCGACATCCTGGTCTTGCTCAGGAACGGCTACACAAATGGGCACAGTTCGTAATGGGACCGGCATCCTGGGGCTGGCGGCCGTGCTGCCGGCGGGGATAGTGGACAACCAACAAATCGCCAGCCGGTTCGGGGAACGCGAGGCGGCGTCCGCCATCAAGATGTCCGGAATCGGCGAGCGCCGGGTGGCCTCGCCCGCTCAGCATGCATCCGATCTGGCGCTGACCGCGGCGGAACGGCTGCTCGGGCATAGCGGGTTTGACCGCTCTTTAATCGATCTGCTGATGTTCGTGTCGCAAACACCCGATTACAAAATTCCCACCACCGCGTCCATTTTGCACGGGAAGCTCGGCCTTCCGGAGACGTGTGCCACGTTCGATGTAAACCAGGCTTGCAGCGCGTATCCCTACGCCCTGAGCATCGCGCACTCCATGATCGCAAGCGGCCTCGCACGGCACGCCCTGGTTCTGAACGCCGACACAGTGACGAAACTGATTCACCCGCGGGATCGTAGCCTGGTGGTGTTGCACGGCGACGCGGCGGCGGCCACGCTGCTGGGGCCGTGCGGCAACGGCTATGGTATCGAGGGCTTCGTTCTCGGCACGGCGGGCTCCGGCGCCAGACACCTCATGGTTCCCGCGGGAGGTTCCCGCATGCCCTGTAGTTGCGCGACAAAGACGGAGAGCACGGACGTCTCGGGCTGCATTCGAACCAGCGAAAACCTGGCTATGGACGGGCCGGCTGTTTTTCATTTCTCGGTTTACAAAGTGCCTGAGGTCATTCGGGGAGCCCTGTCCGAGCTGGGTTTGACACTCGACGACATCGACACCGTGATCCTGCATCAGGCAAACAAGACCATGATGGATCTGATCTACAAGGGCCTGCGCGTGCCTGCCGAGAAGCGGTTCTGCTGCCTGGAAACCATGGGGAATAGCAGCGGCCCTTCGACCGCGGTGGCGTTAGCCGAAGCCTGGCGGCAGCGCCGGATTCTGGCGGGCTCACGCACCCTGATGTGCTCGTTTGGCGCAGGCTTGACGTGGGGAGTGGCGGTGATTCGCTGGCCGGAGAACGCGAAGCCGGTGCCGGATCTGGACCCGGTGATCCCGGATGAGGCGATGCTGAGTGCGGCGCTTTGAAGGAAAGACGGTCTTAGTCGTGGGTGCCTCATCCGGGATCGGCCGCGCGGCCGCACGGCGTTTCGCAGAGGAGGGCGGAACGCTCGTGTGCGCGGCCAGAACGAGGGAGCGCCTGGAACAGGCTCTGGCAGATCTGCCCGGCACGGGACACATGGCATTGCCTTTCGACGCCACGAAGGACGCCGAGATCGATAACGCCGTGGCGCAGTTGAAGTCGGAGAAGCGCGCCATTGACGCTGCCGTCCTTTGCGCCGGGCAGCATTCGCTCAGGCCGCTGCAACTGGTGAAAGGTTCCCATATCGACGAATCCCTGGCGGCCAACGTGCGATCGGCACTGTTGTGTACCAAGATGGCGGCGAAGCTTGCTCCGCCGGAAGGGGCCTCCATCGTGTATCTGGCCTCGGCGGCGGCCATGATCGGCAACATCGGCGAAGCTGTCTACGCAGCCGGCAAGGGCGCGCTGCTCTCGGCGTGCCGGAGCCTGGCCGTGGAACTGGCGTCGAAGCGCATTCGCATCAATGTGGTGGCGCCGGGAGTAGTTCGGACGCCGATGTCGGATCGATGGTTGAACCAGTTAACTCCCCAACAGCGGGAGGCGGCCGGCGCTCGCCATCTGTTGGGGTTTGGATGCGCGGAGGATGTGGCGGCCGGGATAGCGTTTCTGGCAAGCGACGACGCGCGGTGGATCACCGGAACATGCCTGACGATCGATGGGGGGCTAACGTGCCACTAGTGGAAACGGCCTGAGCGGCGAATCGCGCGCGGGAATCTCACTACCGTTTTTTTTACCGGAGTTTCGACATGTCGCTAATCAATCAACTCAACTCGATCTTTCAAGAGGTGTTCGACGATCCCAATCTCGTGGTGCATCCCGGCACAAGCCCTCGCGAAATCGCCGATTGGGATTCCGTAGCACAAGTCAAGCTGGTACTGGCGATCGAAGAATCCTTTGGTATCCGGTTCGCAACCGACGACGTAAGCGGCCTGGATTGTGCCGGCGATTTCCTCGCCGTATTGGCCAGAGGGAGAGGCGCCGCCCGGTGATTACCGCCGCTGAGCTAGTGCGGGTCCTGATCGAGAACGCCGGGTCCGACTTGCGGCGCGCGGTGCATGCCGCCGTTGCCGTTGCCATTGACCACGGCGTGGAGCGCGAAATTTTGCGCGATCTCGAGGCCCGGCCCAACCAGGGAGCCCGTTGGCTGCGGGCCGCTCTCACCGAAACAGTGGAGGGACCGAAGGCTGCATGCCTGCACTGGGAAAGCGTTTTGACTGACAGTGGATGCGAGATACCAGAGGCACTATTGCATCGCGCGCGGGCTTGGGCTCGAGAGGGCGACACGCATCGTGCGGCGGAGCTGCTTCGCCTGGCCCTTCAAGGCTCGCCCGATTACGATTTTTTCCTGCGGGCTGAAACACTCGTTCGAAAGTGCAAGCCGGCGTTTGGATGTCATCGGAAGATAAGAGTCGCGCTACTGGGCAGCTCCACTACCACCCTGCTGCGCAGCGCCATGGAATTACTGTGCCTGCGCGACAGGTTGGACCCGGAGTTCTATGAGACTCCCTTTGGCGCCTACATGCACGAACTCTTCGAGGCCGATTCGGAGCTGTTGAAGTTCGCTCCGGAGTTCATCGTATTGCTCCTCAACTGGCGCGATCTGGGCCTTTGGGATTTATGTGAGAACGGGATCGCAGAGGAGGCGGTTTCACGCGTGACCCACGCGTGGCAGGCCGCCCTCGACCGCACGCCTGCGCAAATCATTCAGCTCACTTTTGTTCCGCCGCAACAAGATGCCTACCACACCCTGAGTTCAGTCATGACTGCCGGCCGCGCGCGGACCATCCGGAAAATCAACGAGGCACTTTTTCAACGCGCGCCGTCACGGGTCGCTCTTCTCGACTCCGAGCGCATCGCAGCCAGTACCACCTCTCCCTGGGAAGACCCGATTTCGTGGTCGTCGGCCAAGGTTTATCCCGCGCCGCGAGTTTTGCCGTACATCGCGGAACACCTGGTTTCCTCGATACGCGCCGAACTCGGCCTAAGCCGGAAGCTGCTCATCCTGGATCTCGACAATACGCTATGGGGCGGCGTAGTGGGTGAGGATGGGCTGGACGGTATCCGGCTGGGCCCACCTTCCTCCATCGGCGAACGGTACCAGGAATTCCAGCAATATCTCAAGGCCATGAGAGGGCGCGGAGTGTTGCTGGCTGTGGTATCCAAGAACAACGCCGAGGACGCGGAATCCGTCTTCCGCCGGCATCCAGGCAGTATCCTGCGGCTGGACGACTTTGTCTCTTTCAAAGCGAACTGGCTCGACAAGCCTGTCAATATACGGCAGATGGCCTCGGAGTTGCGCCTTGGTCCGGAGAGCTTCGTATTTCTGGACGACAATCCGGCTGAGCGAAGCGCCGTGCGCCAGGCGCTGCCGGAAGCCGTGGTTCCCGAGATCTCTGGGGAGCCGTCGGAATCGATGGCAGCCTTGGAACGCGGCTTATACTTTCAAGCCATTCGGCTGACCAGTGAGGATCTGGGGCGCAATGCATCTTATCTGAGCGTCCCGCCGCAACGGGAGTTACTTGGGGCTCGTGGAAGCCTCGACGGATACTTGGCGGACCTTGGCATGCAGATCGAGCACGGGCCGGTAGATGCCGAAAGCCGGGTCCGCGTGACGCAGCTCATCAACAAGACGAATCAGTTCAACCTGACGACGCGGCGGTACAGCCTGGAAGAGGTGCAACGCCGCATGGCGTTACCCACATGCTGGTTCCGCTGGTATCGTCTTCGCGACCGGTTTGCCGACCACGGTTTAATAGCCGTTCTGCTCGCGGAAGTGTCCGGTCCGGAGTGGACAGTGGACACATGGCTGATGAGCTGCCGCGCGATTGGCCGCCGGGTGGAAGCTTTCATGTTTCGAGATCTGGTGGAATGCGCCCGGCGCCGCGGCGCTGAGCGCATCTACGCGCGTTATATCCCCACCGCGAAGAACAAGCTGGTGGAGAATCTCCTGCCACAGTTCGGGTTTGCCGCCACCGGCGCAAGTGGCGAATTTGTTTTGGAGTTGGCGGGGGCCAATCTGCCCGAATGCCAGTTCCTTGTCGGACACGCCGCGGAAGAAAATACGCAGTTAGAGTTAGCGGCCCGTTAAAACCACCAGCAACTCGTCCTACATTTAAAAACCTACAGAAATGGAGTTATCAGCATGGCTCATCCAAGTCCCGTGTCGCCGTCCCCTACGAAAGCGGGAAGCGCGCCCGTATTCAATGAGCGCTTCCGGTTTATTAATCCCACGCTACCGCCGCTCGACCGTATTCTGTCCGAGTACCAGCAGGTCTACCACCAAGGGTTGATCACTAATGGCAAAGTAGTGGCCCGTCTGGAGGCGTCCGTCTGCGAACGGCTGGGAGTAAGGCATGCGATCGCCGTATCGAGTTGTACCAGCGGGCTGATGCTCGCGATGAGAGCCCTGGGCCTACGCGGCGAAATCATCCTGCCCAGCTTCACCTTCTTCGCCACCGGACACGCGGCGCTATGGAACGGATTGACTCCCGTTTTCGCCGATTGCGATCCCCACACCTGGAACATCGATCCGCGCGCCGTGGAGAGGGCGATTACTCCCAAAACCGCTGCCATACTGGCCGTGCACCTCTACGGCAATCCGGCGCCCGTGGCGGATCTGGAGTGGATCGCCGGGAAGCACGGCATCAGGTTATTGTTCGACGCGGCGCATGCTTTCGGCGCCACTTACAAAGGACAGGCCGTGGGCCAGTTTGGCGACGTAGAAGTGTTCTCTCTCTCGCCGACGAAATTGTTAGTGGCAGGCGAGGGAGGGTTGGTTTGCACTAACGACGCCACGCTGGCGCAAAGAGCTTCGCGCCGGCAGAAACTACGGAGACATGGGCTCCTACGATCCAGTGCTCCTGGGCCTAAACGCCCGCATGACTGAGTTTAACGCGGCCATGGCCCTGGCCGGTCTCGACCTGGTGCCCGCCAAGGTCTCCAAACACAACCAGATTGCCACGCTTTATAGTACGGAGCTGGAAGGCACGCCCGGAATCGGCTTTCAGCAGGTCCCACCGGAGCACACCTCCACTTATAAGGATTATTCTGTCCGGGTGGACCCCAAGGCGTTCGGCATGGCTCGCGACGAGTTAGCCGCCGCGCTCTTGAAAGAAAATATCGAAACCAAGAAATACTTTTATCCCCCGCTCCATCAACAGGCGCTCTTCCGGGAGCTTCCGGCCGCGCGCGCGCCTTTGCCGGTGACCGACACGATCGCCGAATCGGTATTGAGCCTCCCCATCTACGAATCGTTGCCCGCCGCCACGGTGCGCCAGGTGGCGTGGGCAATTCGGGACCTGGCGAGGCCCGCCGGCGGTAGCGGAGCACGCCTATGTTGAGAACGCTGCGCGACCTGAAATGGAAGGAAGCCATCCCCCGCATCCTGATCGACTTCCTGATCGTACACGCCAGCATGCTGCTGGCACTCGCTATCTCTGTTACGTACCGGACCGCGCGCGGAAACGGTGTGGCAGCGCAGCAACTCATGGGCGGATTCCAGCATTACTATGTGGCCTTCTTCTGGCTGCTCTCGCCGCTTTTTCCGTTGGTCTTCCTGTTCCACGGTTTCTATACGCAGTCCCGGGCCTACGCGGGGAAGCGGAAAGCCTGGGTGATTCTGCGCGGCGTGACGCTGGCGGTGATGCTCTTCTTCACCGCCGACTTTCTGCTTTTCAAGATGCAGAGCACCGGACGCAGCGTGGCCCTCCCGTTTGTGGTCCTGGCGGGCTGCGGCCTGTGTTCGGCTCGCCTCCTGAAGGCCTTCCTGGAAGGTCGCTTTTCGCGAAAATCTGAAACCGCCGGCGCTTCCAGACCGCAGCGTGTGCTGGTGGTGGGCGGCGCGGGCTACATCGGATCCTTGCTGGTGGAGCGCCTGCTGCGCAGCGGCTGCCAAGTCCGGGTATTGGACAGCCTGGTTTACGGCGGCGAGCCGCTCCGGAACGCGATGCGCGACTCGAATTTCGAACTCATGGCAGGCGATTGCCGGAACATTCAAGATGTGGTGAAGGCGGTGCGCGGAGTGGATTCGATCGTGCAACTGGCGGCTATCGTGGGCGACCCGGCCTGCGAGCAGGATCGCACTTCGGCGCTCGAAATCAACTACGCGGCTACCCGGATGATCGTCGAAATCGCCAAGGGCCATGGCGTGAGCCGGCTTCTGTTCGCCTCCAGTTGCAGCGTCTACGGCGCCACGGAAGTCGAAGTGGACGAGCAGTCGGAGGTGCATCCGGTTTCCTTTTACGGCCAGACCAAGGTGGATTCCGAGCGGGCATTACTCGAATCCCGGACGGATACGTTTCATCCCACGATTCTGCGCTTTGCCACCGTCTTTGGCCTCTCATACCGGCCGCGCTTCGACCTGGTGGTGAATCTGCTGTCGGCCAAAGCGGCGCAGGAGGGCGTGATCACGATCTACAACGGCCAGCAATGGCGGCCCTTCATTCATGTCAGGGATCTGGTGGAAGCCGTCATGCTGGTGCTGGAGTCGCCCGCGCGGTTGGTAGCTGGACAAATACTCAATGTGGGTGACTCGCGTTTGAATTATACGTTGTCGCAAGTTGCGGAAGTTATCGGCGAGGTATTTCCGGCGACCCGCGTGGAGAGGGTGGATAACTCGGATTCCCGTAACTACCGGGTCAGCTTCAAAAAAATCGAGGAATGCCTGGGTTTTCATGCGGGCTACTCTTTGCGCGATGGAATCGAGGAGTTAAGGCATGCGTTCGTCACCGGCACGATCGCGGATTATACCGATGTCCGTTATCACAACCAGCGGTTCCTGCTGGCCGCGGGGAGTCCGGGCCATAAAAGCGATGTGGACGCGCAGGTGATGGCCGCGTTTTCGGGCGCGGTGAATGGCCATGCGGTAACGGCCAGGGTGACAGCGCCGGCGTGAACCGGCTTAAACCCGGCTTAAAGCATGATATATTTGTGGCCATGCCGAGCGGTTATATACCGATCTTCATCTTCCTTGCGATCGCCATTGCCTTCCCGGTAGTGACCATCATCGTTGCGAAACTCATCCGGCCATCCTCCCCGTTCGCGACCAAGCTGGAGGCCTATGAATGCGGCATCAAAGCTGCCTCGGATTCGCGCGGACGCTATACGGTGCGCTTCTATATCGTCGCCATCCTGTTCGTGATCTTCGACGTGGAGACCATCTTCCTGTTTCCCTGGGCCGTCCGGTACAAGACACTGGGCTGGTTCGGCGTGGCCGAGGTCGTAGTGTTCCTGGCCATCCTGGTGGTGGGCTACATCTGGGCCTACAAAAAGGGCGCTCTGGAGTGGGTTTAGAGTCAACCCGGCCCGTTCGTGTCCGGCGCGTCGACGAATGCGCCACCCTAGACGAGATTTTCCGCCACTGTTTGCCCGCCTTCGGCGGCGCCTATCTGCGGCGCGTCTATACGATTCTCGATCGCGCCATCGGCATGGGCTGCCCGCTGACGCTCGCCATCTCCGGGCCGGTCACCGTCTCCGGCCAGCACCAGGCGTGGCTCATCCCGCTGCTCGAGACCGGATGGGTGGCTTACATCAGCACCACCGACGCCGTCTGCTATCACGACGGGCATCGCAGCCTGGACGCGCACAGGACCGATCCTATCCACGAAGTTCCGATCTTCGGCGACGATGCCGCGTTGCGCGACGGAAGGCACGATCCGCGTCACCGACATGGCGTTCGACGAGGCGGTGCTGCTCGATCAGGATCGTTTCATCAGCGCCTGCCTGGCGCGTCCCGAATTTCAGAAGAAGATGACCGGCACGGAGCTGCGTTACCGGCTGGGCGCATACTACGCCGCGCAGGAACAGCGCAACGAAGTGCCCGCCGGGCCTGCTCTCGACGTGCCATCGCCTGGCGATCCCGGTGTTGGTGGGAGCGCCGGCGGATGGCAGCGTGTTCCTGAATTCGATGAAGCTGTGGGCCATGCGGACAGGCCGGCATTGTGCCGGAGTATACAATTCGACCTCGACCTGCACGCCGAAGTGTTCGAGGCCTGCGCCTATCACCGCTGGGGATTGTTCGAGAGCGAGGCGCACGCGCTCGGCGACGCTGATTCTGGGCGGCGGCGTGCCGAAGAATTACAACCTGCAGCCGGAGCCCGCACTGGGGCAGGTGCTGGGTCTGCCGGATGTGCGCGGCTACGAGTTCGACGTGCAGATCATGACGGCGCCGGTGACGGATGGCTCGCTCTCATCCTGCCCGCCGGCTGAGGCGGTGACTTGGGGCAAGGTGGATAAGGACACTTATCTGCAATCCACCGAGAGCTTGCCGGCGGATTACTCGATGGTGATGCCGTTTCTGGTGAAGGCGCTGCTGGATAATCACACCAAGCGCGACGGCTACCGTCTGTATGAACGGCGCGAGACGCTGTGCGAGAAGCTGCGCGAGGATGTGCGCGCCAATCGCGATTGGCTGCTCGCCGAGCGTTGCGTATCCGCTGGCGCAGTGAAAACCTGGTTCTCACTCAATACCTAGCGCGATCACGATGGCTTCCACGTCCGCCGCGCCGACGCGCACGTCCGCGTTCATCGCGGCCGGGTCGGGGCGTTCGTCGAACGCTTGAAACAGCGCCATTTTGGCGATGGCGTAGCGCTCGCTCGAATAAAGCGTACGCCCGTGGCGGCTTTCCCAATCCTCGATCGCGCGGTCGCTCACCAGAACAGAAACGGGCAGCGATGTTTTCCGGTCGCCCGAGACGTCGAAGACATGCTCCGTTCCGTTTTCCCGATCGCGTTTATACGGCCGGTGGCCTTCGTAATAATACTGATAAACATAACCGCTTTGTCCGGAATAGGTCTTCTGGCGCCTAACGGCCGGTGCGCCGGTCAGGGGCTGCGGTTTGCGGGAAAGCCAACGGTCGAACATGCGCGCTCAGATTCGATTATCGATGTACTCTAGTTCACTTGACAAGTATGAGTTTCGGAGTGACACTGAAGGATGGAGTCAGCCGGTAACAACTCCGATGTAAGAGTACACCAAGCCGGCGGCAGTTAGAGCCGGCCAGGAGGTGTCAATATAGAACCGGACCAGAAACGGGGCGGCCTTCACCCCGGGCAGTAGACAGGCATTACGAGGAACTCTCGAACGGCCGGATTGAGCGCCCACCTCGGGCGCTGCGCTCTAGCGCATTTCGGATGGCCGGTAACGATGTCCTCAAGTCTCCGCTCGGTGAGTCGGCCGCCCTTCTAAATTTTACCCCCTTCCCTCCCGTTCCCTCCGAATCCCGTGTAAACTGAGATGTACTCTCCTCCGATGATGACACCTCTTCCCCGGGAAATCGTTAGCGCCCACAGTCCCGATTCCGACGACGCTTTCATGTTTTATGCGCTTGGCCACCAAGAAGGTGCGCTCGCCGAAGGTCACGTTTCGCCACGTGTTGCAGGACATCGAATCGTTGAACCGCAACGCGGTCGAAGGATTGTACGACCTTTCCGCGATTTCCTATCACGCCTATCCCTACGTGGCCGACAAATACGTGCTGATGGCCAGCGGATCAAGTATCGGCGATGGCTACGGTCCGATGCTGGTGGCGGCCCGGCCGCTTGAACCGGAGGAATTGGCCGGCAAGCGCATCGCGGTTCCCGGGAAGCTCACCACCGCATACCTGGCCTTGAAATTGTTCCAGCCGGATTTCGAAGCCGTGGTCACCCCGTTCGACAAAATCATGGATCGCCGTGCGCGAGCGCTCGGTGGATGCGGGCCTGATTATTCATGAAGGCCAGTTGACGTACGACCGGGAGGGTTTTCACCGCGTGCTGGATTTGGGCAAGTGGTGGAAGAATAAGTACGATTTGCCGCTCCCGCTGGGTGGCAACGTACTGCTGCGCTCGTTGCCGGGTGAAATCCAGAGCGAGTGCTGCCGGCTGATGCGCGAGAGCATCCAGTATGCGCTGGATAACCGTGAGGAAGCACTGAGCTATGCCTTGCAGTTTGCGCGGGATATGGAGACCAGCCTGGCGGAAAAGTTCGTTGGCATGTACGTGAATCACTTCACGTTGGATGCCGGCGAGTGGTGCCCGCCGCCGTACAGAAGCTGCTCGACATGGGCCATGATGCGGGCTTGATTCCGCGGCGCGTAGAAGTGGAGTTCGTTCGCTGAACTCGCTGTAGCGGCAAGAGGCGCCCCGCCGGACCATGAGAGCGATTCTGCCGTTGGCCTTCTTGGCTGGCGCCCACGCGGTGGGTGCGGCCGATTTCGATGCCATCTTCGCGCCGCTCGCCGATGCCAAGTCTCCGGGCGTAGCGGTTTTAGTGCGCCAGGAGGGCCGCACCATCTACCAGCGTGGCTACGGCGTTCGCGATCTGCGGACACTCGCGCCGATCGATGCCAAAACGGACTTTCGCCTGGCATCCTTTACCAAACAGTTCACGGCCATGGCGATTATGCTGCTGGTGCACGACGGCAAGCTGCGGTACGATCAGCGGCTGACCGAAATCTTCCCTGACTTTCCATCGTACGGGCGAGGCGATCACCGTCCGTCACCTGTTGACTCACACTTCGGGACTGCCGGACTACGAAGACTTGATGAAGCGAACTGCATGGACCGCTGAGCACCAGATCCAGGACGACGAAGTGCTGGGCTTGTTGAAGCAACAGACCGCGGGCAAGTTCGCGCCGGGCGCGAGTTGGGCGTACAGCAATTCGGGATACGTAGTGCTGGGATCGATTGTGCCCGAGGTCTCCGGCAAGCCATTCGCTCAATTCCTGCATGACCGGATCTTTCAGACCTTTGCACATGAGTCACACGTTGGCCTATATGTCGAGGGAAGAATACCGTGCCCAATCGCGCCTATGGACACAGTAAGCAGGGAGAGCGGTTCGTCGAGACGGACCAAAGCCCGACTTCGGCGACGCTGGGCGATGGCGGGGTCTATTCCAATCTCGAAGACCTGGCGAAGTGGGACGCAGCGCTCGAAAGCCATGCGTTATTGAGCGAGGCGGAGATGCGCGTGGCGCTGACACCGGTAAGGCTGAACGATGGATCGGAGCCGCATTGGCCCGCGGAACCCGGATGACGACAATCTCAATCCGGGCAAGCCGGTGGCGTATGGATTCGGCTGGTTTCTCGATCCTTGGCAGGGCGCACGCGCGCATGTGGCACACCGGCAGCACGATGGGGTTCCGTACGGTGATCGAGCGGTTTACGGCGGAGAAATTGACCATCGTGGTGTTATCCAACCGGACGGACCTGGACCTGGATAAACTTGCGCTGCAGGTTTACCGCGCACTCATCCCGTAACTTCCCAATACGTCTGATAGACTTCATCGCCGATCGCGCCGAACGGCCGCAGCCGGATATCGCCGGCTTCGGTCCGCGCAACCCAATCGCCGCCTGCGCTCTCTCGATCTTGGCGGAGGTCAACTGCCGGCGCGAAAGCTTGGGTTGCGTCTCCGCCAGGGCGAACATGACCTGCGGTCCGCGCAACAGAGCGACCTGGTTGGGGTTCTGCGCGTCGACTGGTTCGTACCGCACGGCTCTGGTCGATCTCGAGCTCGATCTTGTCGCCGGTCTTCCAGTTCCTGCGGACCGGAAAAAAGCCGGGCGCAAGTTCCGCGCGCACGCGGCGGCCGTTCACGGAGACCGCCGTGCCCTTTCCGGCCCACGCCGGGATTCGCAGATAGACCGTAAAGTCGCCGGACGGCGCGGCTGTCAGCGTAAGCGTGACGTGGTTGCCCGCCGGATAGTCCGTCTCTTGCAGCATAGAGCAACGCGCCGCCTGCGTCCAACTCACGCGGGAAGGGACATATAAGTTGACATAGATACCGTCCTGCGCCCGCGAAGGTATGAGCTGATTCCATAATCCGCAGTAACCTGCGGAAATGTTCCCGAGCAGCAGGGCCACTTGTCGTCCTTGTCCCAACGATATGCGCGTCCGGAATGATGCGGATGTAACTCTTGCGGGCGGAGGGATGGTAGTCGGAGTAGTAGAACGTCGAGCCGTCTTCCAGGATCGGCTGGATGCCCAGAGCCACGTTGTAAAGCACCCGCTCCATGCTGTCGCCATATCGCGATTCGCGGGTAAGCGCCAGCAGATACCGCATCAGCTTGAAATGCGAATAGCGCGCCGCAACCAGACTCGAAGTGCCGGTGAGTCGTCGCGCAGGCTGTCGCCCAGTTCGCCTTTGCCGGGTTGCACAAAGCTCTCATTCGGACCCCAGCCGCCGGTGGCATAGCTCTGGTCTTTCAGGATCATGTCCACCGCATTCCTGACCGCCCGGAAATACTTCGCGTCTCCCAGCTTCAGGTATCCCTGGATGCCGGAACTGAGCGCATTCACGTGGCTGTACGCGTGCAAGCCCGGTCAGCACGTTCTGGCCCTCCGCCAGGGGATCGAAAAAGCCTTGGTCCAACAGATACCGTTTGCCTAAGTCGTAATACTTGCGGTCGCCGGTTCGCTCATAGGCCATGAAACAGATTCTCCGCGAAGGTGTATGTCTCGTCCCATGTGTAGGTCTCATCTTTGTGCGGGCGCTGATGCATCTCCTCGGAAGTCAAAGCGCGGTCCGCCATGTGCGGCATGGCGGCGCGCGTGGTTTCCGCAAGTACATCCAGGGCGGTAGCATCGCCGGCATATGAGTGGGCATCGAGCAGCCCGCAGACCAGCTTGTCATAGGTATAGCCCGGATAGCGCAGATCCACGAAGAACTTGCCCGATGGGTCCAGCGTTTCGGCATAGCCGCGAACCAGGCGCTTGACCTTGGCGCGCGTCGGTTCGGAATTGGTCGCGCGCGCGAATCGCGCCAGCGCGGAGACGTATTGCCCGAAGTGCGCGCCTGGGCAAAAGTCGTCGTACCAGCCTCCCATGTCCGCGCCCGGAGCGGGCATGCCCACGCGCTGCCGGTAGATCTTCAACATCCGGTCTTCGTCCAGGCGCAGGAAGAAAGCGTGATTCGTGTCGAACTGGCGGCGCAGGGGGCTGTCGAGGAGTTCCACCTGGGAGTAATCGAAGACCGAGAGGGTGGCGGGATTGGATTGGGCTCCTGCCGCCGGCGACACGGCGGCTAATTGGAGGAGTTGTCTTCGCGTCATTGTGCGCATCACCTCAGGTAGCGTAGCACGCGCGCCGCATCGCCCGCCTGTGGCAGTATGATGAAGGAATGTTGACCTTCTCTGCCGTCGCCGCGACCGAACTATTCGTCAAAATCGAAGAGGGCGCCTTAACCCTCGAGGGCGGCGGCCACCCCTCCATCGAGATGCGGCTGGATACCGATGACGACGTCGCCTACGACGATATAAGCTTTCGCCAGGACGGAAGCCGCGTCGCGCTCGAAGTAAACGCTGCGGCCGATATCGAGCTTCTGGTTCCTCCTCAACCAAGGTCACGCTGTTCACTGGCGACGGCCACATTGAGGTCGAAGGATTCGACGGCGCTCTACAAGCGCGTACCGATGACGGCCACATCGAGGTGCGCGGCCGGTTCCAATCTCTGAACCTCGCCACCGGAGACGGCGACATCGAAGCGGAAGTGGATTCCGGATCTCGCATGGCTGGAAACTGGAGCCTGCATACGGACGACGGCAGCATCGAGCTGCGGTTGCCCCGCGATTTCGCCGCCGACCTGGACGCCAGCACCAGCGATGGCAGTGTGAATGTGGATTTTCCACTAACGGCTGCCCGGATTCAAGATATGTCGGTGAATGGGAAACTGAATGGGGGCGGACTTCCTTTGATTGCTCATACCAATGATGGTTCCATAGAAATAGAACCAGGGTAGCTAGTTCAAATTGTAGAAGCTTGCCATCCGCCAGGCGCGGTAGCCTTCCGGACCCTGAATGTTCAGAACCTGGCCGCCGGCGCCGGTCTCGATTGCGTAACCGTCTATGCCGCTAGTGGAGACCACCAGGGCTGCGAAAAAGAAGTAGTCGCCATTGGATAGCGATTGCGCGGCGCCGTCGGCAGGAACGTAGACCCCCAAATCCAAGCTCAGAACCGGCGTAACCGTCAGCGACGTTTCGTCGAAGCTCAGAGCCATGCCACGGCTGTCGCAGTCGAGGGGTTGGCAGCCGGAGAAGCCTAGCCCGATCGGCGGCGAAGCGACGCGCGAATCGCCATTGTCGAATAACAGCATGGGCCCCGCGCCGTTGTTCATGAGGGACACATCGTGCTGGTGCGAGAACCATGGCCAGGGATCGCCGGTGACATTATTGAAATCGAAGCTCCCATCGAGACCCATAAGCCATAACACGTCGCCGGTGCCCGCGCCATTGTTGTAATCGATCTTTACTACCCAGTCCTGGTCTTTCAGGGAGCAAATGAGATCGCCAGTCTGCGGCCAGAAATAGAGACTGTTGGCATGCAGCCAATCATGCGCCAGGGGCGCGATGCCAGGGCCGAGAAGAAAGATCGGAGGGCAGCCGGCCTCGGCGGCTGCGCAGGTTTCTCCCAAGACGGCAGGGCGGCTGACATCAAGATGCTGAAAAGCGTCGAAATACCAGACCGCTTGCCAGTCCGCATTGAGCACGACAATCATATCGCCAACGATATCGACCGGAAGGCCGCTCGAATCGCCCTGGATTCCCGCGGGAAAGATTTGCTCGATGTCGGCGAGGACCGCGATATAGCCGTTGGGGAGTTCGATGGCTTCATGGTGAAAAGCGCCGAGACAGGCCGACCCCACCGGCGCGGGGCTTGGAATCGCGGTACACGGGCCGGCATCGATCGCGCCCAAAGCAAGCAGTTCCTGCTGGATGGCGCCAGTGTTGGTTTCGCGAACGACGTTGCCGGCCAAGTCGATCTGGAGCAGGAGTTGCCCATCCTGCGAAGCGTGATCCCAGGCAACGCCATCCTGAATAGTGAGCATGCCGCCGTTTGTCAGTGGCCGCGTGAGCAGATCGGGATGCTTGGAATTTGTGTCGTAGAACCACATGATGTTGCCGGCCAAGTCGGTCGCTACGTCACGCCAGTTGGTTTCCATGCCGAGTTGGCTTAATCCCCAGAGCATTAAAGGCTCGGCTGTATCCGTTGTTGGCCCCGCGGGAACGGTCACGTCGAAAGTTGGGAACGGGACATTAGTCGGCAACGGCCCGGTGGTAAAAGCCGCCGTGGGTCCGTTGGCGATTACGCCATCGGTGCGTGTCTGGGCGTGCATCACGTAAGCCGTGCTCGGATACATGCCGGCTATCTCAAATGTCATGGTCGCGGCGGCGTGACAGGGAGCCCAATTAGTGGTACTCACCAGGCTTCCGGCCGCCTGCTGATGGAAGGATACCCGCATAGTGCTTCCGGCCGCGCATGCGGGTGCACTGAGGAGCGCCTCAAGCGGGTTTACGGTAGGTGTCACGACAGGGTTACTGCCAGTGACGAGCGGAGTCACTGTGAAGTGGACACTTCGCGAGTCTGTTTCGCCGGACGTGAAGTCTTTCGCGATTACCTGGATTTGATAGTTGCCTTCGGGTCCGCCGGGGAACCACGCGAAGGGTTGAGCCCGCCACGTGGCTTTGTTTAGCGTGCCCACGTTGAAATCTTCCACCATCGTTAAGGGCTTGTTACTCGAAGCGAGGTTGAACTGAAACGTCAATGGGCCTGCGTTGGTGTCGGTAGCGGTTACCGTCCACTGGACCGGCGTGCCGATCGGCTGCGGCGAGGGCAGGGACGGTTTCAAGGATACGATGTGGACAGTGGCAAAGGCCGGCGCGGCCATTGCCGCCAGCAGGGCTCTAACCCATAATTGAATTTTCATTGGTGCATTCGCGAGTTTCTTGCTAGTGTACACTAGCGATCATGCCGCACGCTTCGGAACGGATCGAGGGGCTCAACGGAATTACCCAATATTACGAAGTATACGGAACAGGCGAGCCGCTGATTCTGCTCCACGGTTTCGGCGGCTCCAGCCTGGATTGGGCGCCTTTGGCCGAATTATGGTCTGCCGATTTTCAGGTGATCGTACCGGATATGCGCGGCCACGGCCGGTCCACGAATCCCTCCGCCATGTTCCGGCACGATGAAGCAGCCGGCGATATCCTGGCATTGCTCGATCGCCTGGGAGCCGGGACTCTTAAGGGACTGGGCGCGAGCGCCGGTGGCAACGTTCTTCTGCACATGGCCACGCGGCAGCCGGATCGCGTGAAAGCCATGGTGGTGGTGAGCGCTACCAGCCACTTCCCCGAGCAGGCGCGGCCCATTATGCGGAATTACACGTTCGATGTGCTGCCGGCTGAGGAGCAGGAGAAAATGCGCAGCCGGCACCCGGGCGGGACGGCACAAATCGAAACCCTCTTCGCGCAGGCCAGGGCATTTGCCGATAGCTACGACGATTTAGACTTCACGATGCAAGATCTGTCGAAGATCACAGCGCGCACGCTGATCGTGCAGGGCGATCGCGATCCGTTTTATCCGCTGCAGATTTCGGTCGATATGGCTGCGGCTATTCCGGCGTCGAGTTTGTGGATTATGCCGGGCGCTGGGCATGTTCCTATCGGTGGGGAGCAACGACCGGAGTTTCTTAGGGTAGCGGGAGCATTTCTGCGGAAGTAGGCAGGAGCGGTGGGCCACGAGGTACAATCCCTTCATGGCTCAGCGGGTTTCGCTATTCGTCACCTGCGTCGTGGATCAGCTTTTCCCCAAAGTGGGACTGGCGATGGCCGATGTGCTGGAGCGGCTCGGCTATGCAGGTGGATTTTCCGGAAGACCAGACCTGCTGCGGCCAACCGGCGTTCAACACCGGCTATCGCGATGAAGCCCGCCAGGTGGCTCGCCACTTCCTGAAAGTTTTCCGCAATTGCGAATACGTAGTGGTTCCTTCGGGATCGTGCACTTCCATGATCGCGCATCATTTCCACGATTTGTTTCCCGCGGAGCCCGAAGCCCTGGCCGCGGCGGATCGACTGACGCCGCGCGTCTGGGAGTTCTCCCGGTTCCTGCTGGAAGTGGCGCGCGTGGACGACGTGGGCGCGCGCTTCGAGGACGTGGTCACGTATCACGATAGCTGCCACGCGCTGCGCGAATTCGGCATCAAGGACGGCCCGCGCCGCTTGCTCGGGAACGTGCGCGGGTTGGAACTGCGCGAGATGGACGCTGCCGAAGAGTGCTGCGGATTCGGCGGCACGTTCTCGGTGAAATTCCCCGGAATTTCCGGCGGCATGGCGCGCACCAAGATCGATTCGATCGTGCGCACCGGCGCCAAAACGGTGGTCAGCGTGGATTCCAGTTGCCTGATGCAGATTCAAGGCGCTCTGTCGCGCGCGGCGCTGCCGGTGCGCACCATGCACCTGGCGGAGGTTCTGGCGAGCCGCTGATCATGTCCACCGCATTCGATGAGAAGATCCACACCACGCTGGCCGACGCCAATCTGCAACTGGCCATCTATCGCGCTACCGGACGCCTGATCGATCATCGCAAACATGCCGTGACGGCCAATGCGCTGCCGGATTACCAGGAACTGCGCACGCAAGCCAATGCCCTCAAGCAGCACACCATCGACAACCTGGATCATTACCTGGAACAGTTCGAAGCCAACGTGACGGCGCATGGCGGCAAGGTCGTGTGGTGCCGGGACGCCACGGAGGTCGCCGATTTCGTGCTGGCGCTGGCGAAACAACGGCACTCCAAACTGATCGTGAAATCGAAATCCATGACCACCGAGGAGATCGATTTCAACGAGCGGCTGGAGCATCACCATCTGGAATCGGTGGAGACCGACCTGGGCGAATATATCCTGCAGCTCGCGCACCAGCGGCCCTATCATATCGTCGCGCCCGCGCTGCACCTGACGCGCTACGAGGTGGGCGACCTGTTCGCGCGCACGCTCGGCGTAGCCAACGAAACGGTGGTCGAGAAGCAGACGCTGATCGCGCGCTCCGTGCTGCGGGAAAAGTTTCTGGCGGCCGATATCGGAATCAGCGGCGCCAATTTTCTGGTGGCCGATTCCGGGGCGGTAGTGCTGGTGGAGAACGAAGGCAACGCGCGGCTGACCACTTCGGCGCCCCGGATTCACATCGCGGTGGCCGGCATCGAGAAGCTGATTCCGCGCGCACAGGATCTGGCCGTGTTCCTGAAGCTGCTGGGACGCAGCGCCACCGGCCAGGCGCTTACGGTCTACACGTCGTTCCTTTCCGGACCGCGGCGCGACGGACGAAATCGACGGCCCCGAGGAGTTCTACGTGGTGCTGCTCGATAACGGCCGCACCAAGCTGCTGGCGGATCGAGAGAAACGCCAGTCGCTCTATTGCATCCGCTGCGGCGCCTGCCTGAATCATTGCCCCGTGTATCGCAAGATCGGCGGCCACAGTTTTCCCTGGGTGTATTCGGGGCCGATCGGCGCCATCATCACGCCGCAGTTCATGGGCGTGCAGCACGAGCCGAGCCTGCCGTTCGCTTCGAGCTTGTGCGGCGCGTGCGCGGAAGTGTGCCCGGTGAAGATCGACATTCCAAAGGTGCTGCTGGAACTGCGCGCCGAGGTGAAGCAGGACGAGCGGCGCGAGGGCCAGAGCCGCATGGAGCGGCTGGTATTCAAGCTGTGGGCCTGGGTGATGTGCCATCCGCGCATCTATGAGATGGCGGCGATGGTGGCCGCGGGTGTGGCTCCGTCGGAGAATGGCCGCTGGCTGCGGAGCGCCCCCGCGGTGATGGATGTGGCGCCCGTGCGTGCCTGGCTTAGCCAGCGGGATCTGCCGCCTGCCCCGGCCAAGAGCTTTCGCGAGCTATGGAGAAAGCGCTGAGTTCGCGCGAACACATTCTGCACAACGGTGCGCACTGCGCTGGGGCGCAGCGCCGGCCAGGGGGTCGCGGAACTGCCGCCGGTGCGTCTCCGCGTGCCTGAGGTGGATTTGGATGCGCGCGTGGCCGCCATGCTGTGCGCGGTGGAGGCGCTGGCCGGGAAGACCCATCGCGCGGCCACGGCAGAGGATGCGCGCGCTTATGTCAGCGCGCTGCTCGGCGGGAGATCGGCGGTGGCATCCAATGCGCCGTTCCTGCGGGAATGCGGCATCGTGGATCTGCCGGGCGTGCAGTCGGGCTTCACTGACGCCGCGGCATTACGGGCGCTATGCGCAACGGCGGATTTAGGCATTACCAGTGCGGACTATGCGTTAGCCGACACCGGCACGCTGGTGATGCTGGCCAGCCCCGCGGAAGCGCGGCTGATCTCGCTGCTGCCTCCGGTGCATGTAGCGGTGGTGCCCGTTGCGCGCGTGCTCTCCGGATTGGATGAATTGTTGACGTTCCTGCCCCATCCCGCCGCACAGACCAGTTCGATGGTCCTGATCACGGGACCCAGCCGTACGGCGGATATCGAGCAGATTCTGGTGCGGGGAGTGCATGGGCCGGGTGAGATTCACATAGTGGCCGTGGGGTAGGGTGGAATAAAAGCCCGTTCCCGCGCCTTATGCCACCATAGGAGTGTGCTTTCGAAGCACCCGCGCACCGACGAATTCGAAAGAGCCGCTTTGCCGCACCTGAACGAGTTGTACCGCGCGGCGGTCCGGCTCCTTGGTGACGGCACGAAAGCCGAAGACGTGGTGCAGGAAACCTACTTACAGGCTTGGAAGTCGTTCGCGCGTTTCGTCCCCGGCACCAATTGCCGGGCCTGGCTGTTTAAGATCCTGGTCAACACGATTCATCACCACCGCCGCAAGTGGTTCAACTTGCGTCTGGTACCGGAGGGCGAAGAGATCCTGGAGCAAACCGCCGCGGCCGCCGCTATCTCGGAGCGCATTACGGAAGCCGAGATTCTGCATGCGCTCGACGGGTTGCCGGCCGATTACCGCGCGGCGGTCCTGCTGTGCGACGTGGAGGAGTTTTCATACAAGGAAATCGCGGGCGCGCTGGATGTGCCTATCGGAACGGTGATGAGCCGGCTGAGCCGCGGGCGCAGGCTGCTACGGGAACGGTTGGGCGCGCTGGCGCGGTCCTACGGCATCGGCCAGCCCGGTAAGGAGGACGGCGCATGAGCCTGGCATGCGATCGGCTCCGCGGGCAGTTGGATGCTTACCTGGATCGCGAACTGCCCGAGGAGACCCGTGCGGAGGTCGAGAGGCATGTGGCAAGCTGTGCGGAGTGCGCGGCCGAAATCGCCACGCGGGTTCGCCTTCGCGCGCAATTACAGGCCGCGGTGCGCGCCGTGCCTGTGCCGGACGGCCTGGCAGCGGACGTCCGGCGTATCTCACGAGGGCAGACCGGGCGTCCGCATGCGGGGCTGTGGGCAGTGGCCGCGGCAGCCGCAGTCATTATTGGCGCGGCCCTGTTCAATTTTTGGCGGGCGCAGACCAGTCCCGAAGAAACCATCCTGCGTAAGACTTCCGGACGCCTGGCGGCGGTACTGAATGTAGGGCTGAGGGATCATTTGCAGTGCGCGGTCTTTCGCAAGTACTCCAAGCAGCCTGTGCCCGCGGACCAGATGGCGGCGGATCTCGGCCCGGAGTTTGCGGGCCTGGCGCCGTTAGTCCAGGCGAAACTGCCGGCCGATTTCCGTATCATCCAGGGTCATCGTTGCAGCGCGGGCGGACGCCAATACACGCACTTCATCGTGAGCGGCGGCGGCAAGCTGATCTCGTTGATCTTGACTCGTAAACAATCCGGCGAGGCGTTGGGTAGCGGGATTTATCAAACGGGCGTGGATCGTTTTCAAGTAGTAGGATTGGAGAGCCACGGTTATCTGTGCTATGTGATCTCCGATCTGGATGCCCAGCAGAACCTGCAATGGGCCGCCAACCTGGCTCCCACGTTGCGTCAATACCTGACGGCGCATCTCGGCTGATCCGGCGACAGATGAACCGGATGGCTCTTGACAGTCTGCTTCCGCGGGCGCATAGTGAAGTTGGAAAGGTGGAGTGCAGTCTGCTCCTCCGACCCACAAGCCCCGTAATATCAGGGGAGTACGCGATACCCCAACTGGGGTAGCCTGCTTGGAAAAGGAGGTTACATAGAACCAGTCCACGATGAGGGCGGCTACCGGCCTCCCAAGCCGGCCCGCCGGTGAGTGCTGACGCGCCAGACGCAATCCCGAATTGCAGCAGGCGCCGCGGTAATTGCACCGCAGTCGAACAGGCTCGCCGGCAGGAATAGAAAATCACGGCAGGAACCAGCGGCCGCCCTATTTTCATCGTTTTCCGCGGTAATTTTCCAAACCACTGAACGGTAGGCGGCTTTAGACCGCGGCACTCCCAGTCCGCTCGCCCTCCGAATGCTCTCCCAATATATTTAAGCCGGGGGATATTCCGGCACAAAAACAGCGTTGCCTGCCGATGAGGAGACCCAGAGGGTAATCAAGTCCAATGGAACACCTGTTTCGATTGTGCGCCGGGCGCAACCGTCTTTTCTTTCTAACAGCATTGACGGCTTCGGCTTTGCTTTCGCCTGGAGCGAGTGCCCAGCCGCCGCCGGTTCCATCCGTGTTTCAGGATCTTTACAGTGAACTGAATACATATCTAACCAACTTCAACACCACGCTCAACGTGGGGAGCGGGTCCAGGTATACGGGTCTATCGGCCCCGGACCTCAAAAACGCCAACAGTAATATTGGCCCGAAATTGCTCAACGCCACGGCGTTCCCGGGGGTGCAGTTGCAGGTGCAGGAAATCAAGGCAACGGGGGCGAATGCGGTCCTGATAGAAATCGGCTTCCCCATGCTCTACGAACCTTTCCTCGCCAGCCAAGGGCAATCGTATGCGCAGTGGGCGGCTTTCTATCAACAGGTGGCCTCCACGGTCAGGGCCGCGGGCCTGAAACTGATCGTCGAAAACGATACGCTGCTCACCTCCGACGTACAGGCCGGCTGGAACATGGCACCGTTCTACGCCACGCTCAACTGGACCGAGTACATGCAGGCCCGTGCGCAGGGCGCCGTCACGCTCGCGCAGGTCATGCAGCCGGATTATATGGTGTTGGTGGAAGAGCCTGACACGGAAACCTGGAACAGCGGCCAAACCGAAGCCAACACTCCCAGCGGATCTGTCGCTCTGGTAAGCACGATTCTCACTGCCGTGAAGCAGGCTGGGGTGCCGAACATGCTGGTAGGCGCCGGAACCGCAACCGCCCAGCCAAGTTTCCTGTCGTACATCCAGGGTTACGTGACCTTACCTCTGGATTTCATCGACATGCATATTTATCCGATCAACCGTAGTTACATGCCGAACGCGCAGCAGATTGCCGCCACGGCGGCGGCAGCCGGCAAGCCGGTGACCATGTCGGAATGCTGGCTGTGGAAGGTGCGCGACACCGAAATCAATGTGCTCACTCCAGATCAGATCCGGGGCCGCGACCCATTCGATTTTTGGGGACCTCTGGATGCACAATTCCTCCAGACCATGGAGAATCTGGCGGTCTCGACCAAGATGCTCTTCTTGTCGCCGGATGCCACACAGGACTTCGCGGCCTACCTGCCGTACGACACGGCCACCGAGGATTTGACCCCGGGCGCAATTATAGCTCAGGAGAGTACGCAGGCGGCTCAAAATCTGCAGGCCGCAATGTACACCAGCACAGCCATGAGTTATTACAGTTCGCTGGTCTCACCTGCCGATACCACGCCGCCTACGGTGCCCGCGGGCCTGACAGGCCAATCCGGCACTCCCACGACGGCGACGGTAAATTGGACTCCCTCCACGGATAATGTGGGCGTAGCCGGTTATTACTTGTTGCGCAATGGCGTCGTGGTGGGCACCACCGCGAATCTAGTCCTTCAGGATACCGGTTTGACGGACGATGGCACTTATACTTACACAGCGGAAGCTTTCGACCTGGGTGGGAATATTTCGGCTGCATCGCTGCCCATCCATGTAACGACGGCCAATACTACGCCCCCCACCGTCCCCGGCGGCGTGGTAGCCACAGCCGCCTCCGGCAGCAGAGTAAGCGTCGCGTGGTCGCCCTCCACGGATAGAGTCGCCGTCAGCTACTATCTCGTGTTCTCGGGAACCTCTCCGGCGGCTCTGACCCAGGCCGCCCGCACGCCCAGCACCGTCACTGCATACACGATTACTCCTTTGACGCCAGGGACTACTTACTACTTCGGCATCCAGGCCGTGGACACATCTGGAAACACCTCGCCAATGTCCGCCATCGCATCGGTTGCCACCCCTCAGCCGCCTGCGGCGCCGACGGGCGTGTCGGCAACGGCGGCTTCTGTCTCAGGGTCTCCGTGACATGGTCTGCCCCGGCCCCAGGCGGTTTGCCCATCCAGAACTACCATGTTTACCGCGGAATCTCTGCCTCCAATCTGAGCCAGGTGGCCATCGCTCTCCAGACCTCCTACTCCGACACAAACGTGACTGCCGGGACGACATACTACTACGCCGTCGAGGCAACCGACACCGGTTCGGACGTTTCGGCGATGTCGTCGACTGCGCAGGCAACCGTGCTCAATGCGCCATCGGCGCCTACCCACCTGGTGGCAACGCCGGTCTCCTCTACGAAAATAGGCTTGACCTGGTCCGCCTCTACCGGTGGACTCCCGATCCAGTATTACCAGGTGTTCCGGGGCAGTTCGGCTTCCAATATGAGCCAGATCGCGAACATCTACCAGACCGCATACACGGACGCCTCGGGATCTCCGTCGACGACCTACTATTACGCCGTGCAGGCGACCGACACGGCTGGGGACGTGTCTCCGATGTCCACCGCCGCATCCGCCGCCACGCTGGCGACGCCGGCACCGCCGACCGCGCCAACCAACCTGATGGCAACCGCTATTTCCAAAGGCCAGATCAATCTGGTGTGGACGCCGGGTTCAAGCGGCCTGCCACTGGCGTCATACATCATCTACCGGGGCACTTCTTCTTCCAGCCTCACGCTGCTGCAGACGATCGGCGCGACGAACGCCGCATTTGCCGATTACACCGTGGCCGCGGGCGTGACGTACTACTACGCGGTGCAGGGCAAAGACACGGGCGGCAACCTCTCCCCGATGTCGACGACCGGCGCGGCGACCACACCGTGACGGCCCTAATCGAGAATGGGCACGCGACAATCGACGGCGGCGCCATGCTCGGCCAATGCGGCAAACAAAGTCTCCTTTCGGATCGGTTTGCTCAGAAACGCGGTACAACCCGACGCTTTAGTCCGTTCCAGTTCGTCCTTGAATGCATGAGCGGTAAGAGCAAGAATAGGGGCCGCCTTTCGTTTCGAGGCGGCCTCCCAGTCCCGAATCTGGCGGGTCGCCTCGTGGCCGTCAAGGATAGGCATCTGGAGATCCATGAGCACCAGATCGAAATGCTCTTTCTGAAAAAGGTCCACTCCGGCCTGGCCGTCACGCGCATGTTCAACCAGGTAAGGAGAGTCCTTCAAATAGGCGCGGATCAGGAATGCATTGTCTTCCGAGTCGTCGCAAAGCAGAACTCGGAAAGGCCGCGTGCAAACCGTGCTACTGGGGCTGGAACGAGTCCGCGCCGAACCGAGCAGGTCCGCCATCACTCCGAACAACGCCGCGCGCCGGACCGGCATCAAGATATAGTTCGCAAGGCCCAACTCGCGGCACCGCTGGGCCGTCTCGGTACGCGGCGCGGAGGTGAGTATCACGATCGGAAGCCCGGCAAAACCAGGCATGGCCTTGACCTGTTTTGCGAACTCCCATCCATTCATACCCTGCGCCCGGTGATCGACAATCAGCACCTGAAAAGGAGCAGAACTCCATTTGGCTTCAACCAGCAGGTATAGTGCCTCCTCGGCACCGCCAGCCTCTTCCACACAGATGCCCCAGCCCGTTAACGGTTCGCGAACAAGCAATCGATCGACCGGATTATCTCCCACGAGTAAAATGCGCCCGCCGTGCAGATCGAGGCTGGCGGCCGCGGGCATCGCGCCGGCCTCATCGGCTTGTAGGCCAAACGCCGCCGTAAAGCGGAACGTGCTGCCCTTTCCGGGCGTGCTTTCGACCGTGATCTCCCCGTCCATCTTCTCGACCAATTCGCGGCAGATTGCCAGGCCCAGTCCGGTGCCGCCATAGCGCCTGGTAGTTGAGGAATCCGCCTGGGTGAAAACGTCGAAAATCAAGGGTATCTTATCGGCGGCTATCCCGATCCCCGTGTCGGCGACCTCGAACTGAAGCATGCAACGCGTTTGAGAATGGATCTCGGCCAGCCGCACAGTCAAACGGATGGAGCCGGAGGCTGTGAATTTAATGGCGTTGTTGACGAGGTTGTTCAGAACGGACCGGAGTTGATGCGGATCGCCGATCAGGCGAGAGGGCGTGCCTGGCTCGATTCGATACGACAAGTCCAGTGCCTTTTCGCGGGCGCGCCCGGACAGCAACTCGATGGTTTTCAGGGTGACTTCGCCGAGATCGAAGTCGATTTGTTCGATGTCGATCTTTCCGGACTCGATTTTGGCCAGGTCCAGCAGGTCGTTGATTAATTTCAAGAGACTCTCGCCCGCCCGTTGGAATATGTTTACATAGTTTAGTTGCTCCGCCGTGAGGTGCGTCTCGGCCAGCAGGTCGGCCATCCCAATGATTGCGTTCATGGGCGTCCTGATCTCATGGCTCATTGACGCGAGGAAGTCGCTCTTGGCGCGATTCGCCGTTTCCGCCGCTTGTTTGGCCGCTTTTAGATCCGCGTCCGCCCGATCCCGTTCTTCGCGCAGCTTTCCCACTTCCACCGCACGCGCTACGGCCGCCGGCAGGAGCGCCAAACAATCTTTGAGGATATAATCGGCCAACCCCATCCTCATGCACTCGGCGGCCTTCTCTTCGCCGAGGCAGCCGGTAAGGAGTATGAAGGGGATGTCTTTCTTCCGTTGCTTCAGTTTTTCCATCGCCAGAAGACCGTTCCAGTTGGGCAGGAGGTAATCGGAAATAATGACGTCATAGGCGCCCGCCTGAAGTTCTTCCAGGAACTCATGCTCCTCTGCAACTATTTCCCAGCGAACCTCGAGGCCGGCCGTGCGCAGCTCCGCCAGACAGAGTGCGACTTCCTCCCGGCTGTCTTCGATAAACAAAATATTGACTTTCATTTGCTGCCCACCCCCCTCCGGATCAAGCCCGTCAAGTGCATTAATCGACGGGCTGTGGCTTTTCAATAGATCTAAAGCTTGGTTTCAATCCGATTGAGAACTCCCCACCATTCAGCCGCCTTCCGTTACACTGATTGTTCCAGGCAAGACCCAGGTCCATCGAACGTGAACGCCGTCGAATTTCAGGGTGTCTCGAAGAGCTACTCGATCTACGAATCGCCGGGCGACCGGCTGAAGGAGTTGCTCTCCTTCAACCGGCTGAAACGCCACAAGGATTTCTGGGCGCTGCACGATGTGACCTTCGAGATCCGCCGCGGCGAGACCTTCTGCATCATTGGCGAAAACGGCTCGGGCAAGAGCACGCTGCTGCAAATGGTGGCGGGCATTCTGCAGCCCAGCCGCGGCACACTGACCGTGAACGGCCGCGTATCGGCGCTGCTGGAACTGGGCGCGGGATTCAACCCCGAATTCACCGGGCCGCGACAACGTTTATCTGAATGGATCCATCCTGGGCCTCAGCACCAGGCAGATCGACCGGCGCTACAAGGATATCGAGGACTTCGCCGAAATCGGCGAATTCATCAATCAGCCGGTGAAGACGTATTCGAGCGGCATGGTGGTGCGGCTGGCGTTCGCGGTCGCCATCAACGTGGACCCGGAAATCCTGCTGGTGGACGAAGCACTGGCGGTGGGAGACATCTACTTCCGCCAGCGCTGCATGCGCAAAGTGCACGAACTGCGCGCGCGCGGCATCACGATCCTGTTCGTCTCGCACGCCGTCGCGGATGTAAAGAGCATCGGCGACCGCGCGCTGTGGCTGGAGCACGGGCGCATGCGCGAGATCGGCGAAACGGACCGCGTGGTGGCCAAGTATCTGGCGGCCATGGTGGAAAAGGATTCCGAATATCTGCTGCTGAAGGGCGCGCCCGAGCGGGCCGGCGGGACGCGCCCGGTGCGCGCGCCCGAAGTGGTCGAGCACATTCCGAACATCGACCACCGCTATGGCGACGGCCGCGCGGAAATCCTGGGCATCGCGGTGCTTGATGCGCAGGGCGATCCGGTGCACCTTCTGCGAGCCATCGCAGCGGATCACCGTGCGCATCAGCGTGCGGGCCCGCGAGGAGTGTCGCAGCCGATCGTGGGATTCATGATGCGCAATCATCTGGGCATCGATTTTTCCGGCACCAACACGGCGCGGGAGAGTTACGACCTGCCTGCCATGATGCCGGGCGATGTCTACACGGTGGATTTTCATCTGGAGATGCCGGAGCTGTATCCGGCTTCGTTCTCTTTTTCGCCGGCCATCGCGGACGGCACGCTGCTGGGTTACAAAATGTGCGACTGGATCGACAACGCCATCGCCCTGCAGATGGGCCACTCTCCGGGCGAGATTTATGGCTTTCTGCGGCTGCCGTGCCGCGTGGAAGTGAACGCGCGCATCGCCCCGCAACTCCCGGAGACCCGTTGGCTGAGTTCACCGGCGAGCGCGTGATCCCGGGACAGGTGGATGCGGACCTGCTGAACGAGCACCTGGCGCGCTACGCGTTCGCGGCCCGGCTGGCGCGCGGCAAGCAGGTGCTGGACGCCGGATGCGGCGCGGGCTACGGCGCGGCGGAACTGGCCGCGGTGGCGCTGTCGGTGGTGGGCGCGGATATCGCCGCCGAAGCGATCGCATACGCGCGCGCGCATTACCGTTTGCCCAACCTGCGGTTCGAACAGGCCTCCTGCACCGCGCTGCCTCACCCGGATGCGTCGTTCGACCTGGTGGTGGCGTTCGAGGTGATCGAGCATCTGCCCGACTGGCGGGAGTTTCTGCTGGAGGTGCGGCGCGTGCTGGCGCCCACCGGCCAGTTCATCGTATCCACGCCCAACAAGCTCTACTACGGTGAATCGCGCGGCCGCGCGGGAGCCAATCCGTTTCACGCGCACGAGTTCGAATTCGACGAGTTCCGCGCCGAGCTGTCGCAGGTTTTTCCGCACATCTCGCTGTTCCTGGAGAATCATGTGGAAGGCGTAGTCTTCCGGCGCGTGGAGACGGGCGGCACCGCCGAAGTTCGCGTGGATGGCGGAGAAGCGCCGCCCGCGGAATCGCATTTCTTCGTGGCGGTCTGCGCGCACCGGCCGCAGACCGGCAATCCCACATTCGTCTATCTTCCCAGCGCGGCCAACGTGCTGCGCGAGCGTGAGACGCACATCGCCCTGCTCGAAGGCGAGCTGCGCCAAAAGAACGATTGGCTGGAACAAGCCAAGCGCGATCTGGCGGATCTCGATCGGCAGCACCGGGAGCTGATGGCGGAGCTGGAAGAGCGCAACCGCTGGGCCGAGCGGCTCGACAGCGAACTGGCGGCGCGCGGCGCGCGGGTGGTGGAACTGCAGGAGGAGTTGGCGGCGGACCATGCCAAGGCGCGCGCGGCAATCGCGGAGCTGGAACAGGAGAACCGCGCGAAGACCGAATGGGCGCACCAGTTGGACGGCCAGCTCCTGGCAAAGATGCGGGAACTGACCCAGTGCGTCGAGTATCTGCACCAGGCGGAGAAGACCGTGGAAGAGCGCACTCACTGGGCGCAAGGGCTTGACGGCGAAGTGGAGCAGGTTCGCCGCAAACTGGCGGACTGCTGGAGGGTTCCCACTGGGTGCGGCTGGGCCGCCGCGTCGGGTTGGGTCCCGGCATCGGGCAGTGATGAACCGTCCTGCTGCTGCTTTTCTCCCCGCTGATGTGGCTGGCCGCGGTACTGTCGCTGGCGCTGACCGATCTGGCTTGGCTGCTCTTCGGACGGAAGAACGCACCGCGCGCGCAAGCATGCCGCCGGAATGCGGCCAGCGTGGTGATCCCCAACTGGAACGGGCGCGACCTGCTGGAGAAGTATCTGCCTTCGGTGACCGCCGCGGTGGCCGGCAATCCCGACAACGAAATCATCGTGGTCGACAACGGCTCGGCGGATGGCAGCGCCGCCTTCGTGCGGCAGGCTTTTCCGGAAGTGAAGGTGCTGGCGCTCGAGCGGAACCTCGGTTTCGGCGGCGGCTCGAATGCCGGATTCCGCGCTGCCAAAAACGATATCGTGGTGCTGCTGAATAGCGACATGCGGGTGGCGCCGGATTTCCTGGCGCCGCTCATCGAAGGCTTTGCCGATGAACGGGTGTTCGCCGTTTCGTGCCAGATCTTTCTTAGCGATCCCGCTAAAGTGCGCGAAGAGACCGGACTGACGCAGGGTTGGTGGCAGGATGGCGGCCTCAAGGTGCGGCATCGGATCGACCCGGCGATCACCGGATTGTTCCCGTGCTTCTACGGCGGCGGCGGATCTTGCGCGTTCGACCGGCGAAAGTTCCTGGAGCTGGGCGGATTCGACGAACTGCTGGCGCCCTTTTACCTGGAAGACACCGATCTGGGGTTCATGGCGTGGAAACGCGGATGGAAAGTGCTGTACCAGCCGCGCAGCGTGGTGTATCACGAGCACCGCGGCACCATCGGCAAGCGGTTCAGCGATGCGCAGATCCAGGCGGTGCTCAAGAAGAATAACCTGTTGTTCTGCTGGAAGAACATCCATGAATGGCGGCGCCTCGCGGCGCACTTCTTTTTCAGTTATGGCGGCGCGCTGGCTCAGCCTGGTGTCCGGCGACGTACCGGGGCGCGCCAACCTGAATGGCTGGTGGCGGGCGTTCCGGCAGATTCCCGGCGCGGTGGCGTCGCGCTGGCGGGCGCGGCGCTTGGCGGTGGTGGACGATACGGAAGCATTGAACAGGCCCCTCGGTGGATATTTCAGAGATCGGTTTTGGAAAACTGAAGCAAAGTCCTCAAGCTCGCGCCCCAAGGTGTTGTTCGTGTCGCCTTATCCGATCTGTCCACCGGTGCATGGCGGCGGCGTGTTCATGTATCAAACGCTCCGTGAACTGGCCAAGCTTTGCGAGGTCCACCTGGTGGCCATGATCGAACAGCCATCCCAAGTGGCCGCACACGAAGAGTTGCGGAGTTTCTGCGCGTCGGCGGAGTTCCTGGTACGGCGGCCCCTTCTACCGAACCTGGGTTCGATTCGGCCGCATGCCGTCTCCGAGTTCGCAAACGACGATCTGGACTGGCTGATTCACCGCCAGATCTATCTCAAGCAGATCGACGTGCTGCAACTCGAATACACGCCGCTCGGACAATACGCGCACCAGTATCGCCACATTCCGGCCATCCTGTTTGAGCACGATATCTATTTCCAATCCATCGCGCGCGGCCTCGACTACATGTCCGGTACTCTCGCCAGAATCAAGGCGCGCTATGAGTATCTGCGGGCCCTGCGCTACGAGCTGGCCATGCTGCCGCGCTGCGATCGGGTGCAAGTGTGCACGAGGGAAAACGCGGAATATCTGGCCGGTTTCCTGCCGCGCAAGAGTCCGCTTCGCACGCGGCTGCGCGAGGGCCTGCGCGCGGGAATCGACACCGCGCGCTACGATTTTTCGCCCGGCGGACGCGAGCCGTTCACCATGCTTTTCCTGGGAAGCTTCCGGCACCCACCCAACACCGTCGCGCTGGATTGGTTCGCGAAGCAGGTGCTTCCACACATTGTGGCTCGCCGGCCGGAAGCGCGCTTGATCGTAGTGGGATCGGATGCGCCGGCGCGGCACCCCTATGCGGACCGCGCGCCCGCCATCGAGATATGCGGATTCGTGGAAGATATTCGCGAGCCGCTGGGCCGCTATGCGGTGTTCGTGTGCCCTGTGCGCAACGGATCCGGCGTGCGGGTGAAGCTGCTGGAGGCGTTCTCTAGCGGCATTCCTGTGGTTTCGACGCGGATCGGCGCGGAGGGATTGGCGCGTCAGGACGGCGAATTCTGTTTGCTCGCCGACGATCCGGAATCGTTCGCGGAGAAGGTGCTACAGGTTTTCGATAATTCCCAAATGGCGGCAGCCATGGCCGCGCGTGCGCGGGTCGAGGTAGAGGCAAACTGGGATATGGCCGCCATCACGGCGCGGCTGGTCGAACACTACCGGGAGGCGGTGCGGGAGAAGAATCCGGCGTAGGCTTATTTGGTCTTCGGCGTAAGATCCTCTTTGAGCAGCTTGACGATGCGCTCGGCGGTACGGTCCAACTCCTGCGGGCTGTAGTTCTTGGGCTTCTCGAAGGCCGACCACAGCACTTGGCGGGACTGCACATCCACCAGGAAGATAGTTCCCCGGGCTCGACCGTACACACTCATGGAACCGGCCTTATCGGCCTTATTGACTGTATCGCCCAACATCGAGGCCAGGCCCGGTGTCTGGGTTGTTTTTTCAGCTTTTTCTTTGTCCGCCTCCTTAATGTCCGGCTTGGCTTCCGGCGGCGGAGGCGGGGGGTAGAGGTCCTTCAATCGTTCTTCGAACCCCTTACCTACCTGGTCGGTGATGATGGTGTCCGCTTTGGCCGGATCTGTGACCACTTGCAGCACGTGCATGCGGGTGAGACGGTTGGCGACGAACTGGTCGAGCCCCCGGTTCATGGGCATGAGATACACGGTGTGGCCCGCGGCCAGTTCAGCGGCGGCGGCCAGGTTCAGGCAACAGAGTAGCGTTACGGCCCACTTCATCCCACCATCATAGCAATGCGGGCGCCGCCAGCGGCTAATGCTTAATGCGCCGAATATTGTTCCTGCGGCGAGTTCAGCTTGATGGCGATGGTCTTCTCGGCCTCGTCCACATCGAAGGTCTGCCCGAATGTCTGATAACCCTTGGCGATCACCTGGATCAAAATGGTGCCCTGCGGGATCTCCGGCACTTTCGCGATGCCTTCCTGATTGGTGCGCATTTCCCAGGTTGTGCGAATCTTCTTACCGAGCTTGATGACGGAGTGTCCCTTCACAAACTTAACCACGATGTCGGCGCGCTCGATGGGTTTGCCGCCCTGCGAGGTAACTTGAACATTGATTTTGGTCATCGGCACGGCGGCGTAAGCCGCCAGCACACAGCACAGCAGGGCAGGCACAATCGCGAAACGGAAACGCATGCTTCGATTATGACATGCCGGTTCAGGCGATATCCGGCAACAGGAAACGCTGTGGCCGGCCGCTCGCGCGCATGATCGCCTCGGCAGCCAGATAGCCGCTACGCACCGCGCCTTCCATGGTAGCGGGCCAGCCGGAGCGGGTCCAATCGCCCGCCAAAAATAGGTCCGGACGGCTGGTGTCCGCCCCGGGACGAAGCGCTTCAGTCCCGGGAGCGGCTGAGAAGGTGGCGCGCAATTCCTTGATCACGTGCGCCTTCTCGAGGCGGGCCTGGCGCACGCCGGGGAGGAACTCGTTCAACTCATCGAGCGCCAGCGCCACAATCTCCTGGCGGCTCTTGCCCGATAGTTCCCGCGATGCGCTCACCACAAGCTGCAGATAGCGGCCTTCGGACTTGTTGAACATCCACTGCAGGGTGCGGTCGAGCAGGGTGGCGTGCGGCAGATCGGTCACCGGCCGATCGAACCACAGGTGGATGCCGGTGATCGGGGAATGCTCGAAGGCAGGCGCCGCGAGGCCTAGCCCGGCCAGCCGCTCAAATGGCAAGGCGCAAATGTAGTAATCGGCCATGTGACGCTCGCCGCCGGCCGTGATGCCGCCGGCGTCGATACGCTCCACGGGCGCTCGCATCCGCATGGCTACGTCGCCGGTCTCCCGCCACAGTTCCGCCCGGTACAGCTCGCCCAACGGGACAGCGGGCACGCCCATCTCGTAGGCGTCGGCGCGCGCCAGGAAGCCCAGCCAGAAGACCTGAAAGCCGTGGCGCGCGGCCAGGCGATCCACATCCTCGTTGATGGCGCTGATCAGCACCTGCCGCCAGAACCTCTCGATGGCGCGCGGAGTCTGGCGCTTTTCGCGCAGCCAGTCGAGCATGGTAATGCGATCGAGGTCGTCGCGCCGGGTACGCTCGCGCCGCAGCGCCAGGAGGCCGCGCGCAATGGACAGCTTATCGCCGGCGCTCAAGAAGCGCATCCGCAGGAACGATTCCGTGAAATGCAGGGGCGCGGGCAGAGCGCCGCGGCAGCAGCGTCGAGATCCGGCCGCCGGGCTCGATGAAGTAGAACTCGCGATAAAAGTGTATGCGGTCCCGCACGCCCAGCCGCGTGTAGAAATCCAGCAGGTTCACGCAGCAACGCAATAGCACGTGCTGGCAGTTATCGATCAGCTCGGAAGCGTCGTCAGACGGCGCCAACGGGAAAGAAGTGGCGCGGCCGCCCAGAAACGGACGCGCTTCGAACACCTGGACGCGGAAACCGGCGCTGCCTAGCGCCGCCGCCGCCGACAGCCCGGCCAGTCCGCCGCCGATAACAATCGCACTGGGCATCTTTCATCTTAGGACATGATAGGACATGGTAGGACGAGTGTCTGTTATTGGGACGGCTTGTTCGCGGGCGGGCAGCTCCACGTTAGCCGGAGGTTAGTTTCCCATTGAGGGTACGGGGTTTAACGTCGCTCGGCGATTGGCACGCTAACTGTTCTATCCGGATACCGTCATACGAATTGAGGCAAAGATGCTGCGGCCCGAATCGAGCGCACCCCGGACGTTAATCGCGGATGACCAACCGGACGTTCTGGAAGCGCTGCATCTGCTCCTGAAACGGGAAGGTTACCAGATTGAAGCCGTAAACTCTCCCAAGGCGGTGTTGGAGCGATTGCACAACCGCGAGTACGACGTGCTGTTGATGGACCTTAACTACGCTCTCGATACCACCTCCGGCCAGGAGGGTTTGGATCTGCTGGCGAGCGTGATAAAGCTCGACCGCTCGCTTCCCGTGGTGGTAATGACCGCTTGGGGCAGCATCAAGCTGGCGGTCGAAGCTATGCAGCGCGGCGCGGCCGATTTCGTTGAGAAACCCTGGGACAATACCAAGCTGCTGTCGACATTGCGCACACAGATCGAATCGCGCAATGAACGGCGCCACAACGCGGCCCGCGAATCCGGCGAAATCGAGGCAGCCAGGGTGACGCAGCGCGGCCTGCTCCCGCGCGAGATTCCGCAGTTCCAGGGATATGACATCTCGGCCGCCTGGCGTCCGGCTGGGCCCGTGAGCGGCGATTATCTGGATGTGCTGCGCCTGGACGCAACCCATCTGGCGCTGTGCGTGGCGGATGTCATTGGCAAGGGCGTGCCCGCGGCGCTGCTGATGTCCAACGTGCAGGCGGCGGTGCATGCGCTGGCGGGCGAAATGCTCCCCACCGGCGAACTATGCGGGCGCATCAACCGCATCGTGGCGGGTAATCTGGGCAGCGGCAAGTTCATTACCTTCTTTTATGGTGTGCTGGATAGCGCGCGCCGGCGATTTAGCTACACCAATGCCGGCCACTGCGAGCCCATCCTGGTGCGGCGGAATGGTGAGTGCGTACGCGTGAATCATGGCGGTGTGGTGTTGGGGGTGTTCCCGGATTGGACTTACCACGAGCAGCACGTGGATCTGGCCCCTGGCGACCGCCTGGTGCTATTTACCGACGGCATCACCGAAATCGTCAACGCGGCTGACGAGGAATTCGGCGAAGAGCGCCTGATGGAATTACTACAGGCCGATCACGCGTTGGATGCGGAGGCCATGCAAAAGCGCGTGATGGCGGCTGTCGCCGAGTTCAGCGGCGGCAAATTCCAGGACGACGCCACGCTCATCGTGACGGCCGTTGACTGAAGGGGGTCAGTATGGACATCGGCATCATCGGCTCCGGGAACGTCGGAGGCACGCTCGGCACGCGCTGGGCGCAGACGGGGCATCATCAAGTCATTTTTGGATCGCGCCATCCGGAATCGGATGAGATGCGGCAATTAGCCGCCAAATCCGGCAGCCGCGCCGCATCTTTACGAGAGGCGGCCGCGGCGGCGGAACTCTTGCTACTGGCCACGCCCTGGCCGGCGACTCAAGCCATACTCGAAGGGCTGGGAGATCTGACGGGTAAGGTGCTGATCGACGCCACCAATCCGGTCTTGCCCGGCCTGACGGGTCTGGAGCTGGGCACCACGACTTCGGCGGCCGAGCAGGTGGCGGGTTGGGCGTACGGCGCGAAAGTGGTGAAGGCCTTCAACACGGTTGGCTACAACATCATGGCGAATGCGGCGTTCGGCGCGGACCGCCCCGTCATGTTCTATTGCGGCAACGATGCCGCCGCGAAGCGGACCATCAAGCCGCTGGTGGAGGAGCTTGGCTTTGAAGCAGTGGACGCGGGCGCGCTCACGCAGGCGCGCCTCCTGGAGCCGTTCGCACTGTTGTGGATCTCGCTGGCTTATGCGCAAGGGCTAGGCCGCGAGATCGGCTTCAAGCTGCTGCGGCGATAGACCGGGAACCGGCTCGACCGTTCCCGTGATCTCTGTCCTACTTTAGTTCTTCCATGATCTCGTCGAGCGCTGCGGCGGGCGGCCGTATTCTCGATTGCGGCAGCGTGGCCAGCGGCTCCTCTGTCAAGTGCAGCATCTCCAGGAAGTTCGGCTTCTCCGTATTTACATAGAGCAAACCGGTTAACACCTCTTCGTGTTTGGCGGCTTCCTCCAGGGCAGCCGCGGCCCCCATGCGGTTGGTCGGATCGTAATCGCGGCCCAGTTTGCGGATGCGCAGGTGCGACCCGTCGTGCAGTTCGACGTCGCGCACTTCGCCTTCCGCGATTTCGACGGATATATCTTCATACGCGGGCACGAAATCCAACTCATGCAGCATCTCTTCGTGCTCCTTCATGTAGCTGTAGCTCTTGGTGGATCCCTCGTGGTCGTTGAACGTCACGCACGGCGAAACCACATCGATCACCGACAGCCCGTTGTGCGCGATGGCGGCCTTGAGCAGCGCTTGCAGCTGCTTCTTGTCGCCCGAGAACGAGCGGGCCACGAACGTGGCGCCCCACCGCAGCGCCAGCGCGCAGCAATCGAAAGGCGGCAGATCGTTAATCACGCCGGTCTTCAGCTTAGACCCGAGATCGGCGGTGGCTGAGAACTGCCCCTTGGTCAATCCATAGACGCCATTGTCTTCGATAACGTAAATCATCGGCAGATTGCGGCGCAGCAGGTGCATAAACTGGCCGATCCCGATGGATGCCGTGTCGCCGTCGCCGGTGACTCCCAGGCCCAGCATGGTGCGATTGGCCATGATCGCGCCAGTGGCGAGGGACGGCATGCGTCCATGCACGCCGTTAAACCCATGCGACATGTTCAGGAAGTAAGCGGGCGATTTCGACGAACATCCGATGCCCGAGAATTTGCCCACGCGCCAGGGCTCCACACCCATCTCGTAAAAACATTCGATGATGCGCTCGGAAATAGAGTTATGGCCGCAACCGGCGCATAGCGTGGTCTTGGCGCCCTTATAGTTGAGGACTTCCAAGCCGATGCGGTTTACTTTTTTGGGTGGTGGTGCGGCGGCGGTGCTCATTTGCCCTCCTGGCGGACGAGTTCGTCGGTGACCGTGCGGGCATCCAGTGGCAGCCCGCCATAGTATCGGATGCTTCTCAATTTCGCGATTTGTTCCGGCGTCATTTCCAGACGCATCAGGGCCAGCAGTTGGCGCGTCGCGATTCTGGTCCACCACGTAAACGCGCTCATGGCGCTCGATGAACTCGATCAATTCCGCCGTGAACGGATAGGCCCTCAGGCGGAAATAACTGACCGGGATCCCGCGTTCAGCGAGCAACTGGTCGCAGCTCTCGCTCACCGCATAGTGCGACGTTCCCGCCGCCACGAAACCGATTTCGGCGTCTTCCGCGTAGTGGATCTCGGGCGCCGGAACGTGCTTGCGCATGGTCTCGAACTTATGCGCCAGACGGTCCATGTTGTGGATATAATCGTCTTCGCGCTCGGTATACTGGGCCTTTTCGTTGTGGCCGCTGCCGCGCGTGAAATACGCGGCGGACGGATGGTTCGTTGCGGGCAGCGTGCGATAGCCGACGCCATCGCCATCCACGTCCTTATAGCGCGCAAAGCCGCCTAGTCTGTCGAGATCCTCGGCGGTCAGCACTTTGCCGCGGTTGCAGCGGCTTCTCGGGATACGGGAATGGATCGGACATCCAGTTGTTCATGCCGAGATCGAGGTCGGTCATGACGAACACCGGAGTCTGAAAGTGCTCGGCGAAATCGAAGGCTTCAATGGACATGGAGAAGCACTCCTCCGGAGAGCACGGGAAAGAACATGGGGTGCTGGGTGTCGCCGTGCGACAGCAGGGCCGTGGACAGAATGTCGCCTTGCATGGTGCGCGTGGGCAGGCCGGTGGAAGGGCCCACCCGCTGCACATCGAAGATCACGGTGGGAATTTCGGCATAATAGCCGAGGCCCACAAACTCGGACATGAGCGAGATGCCGGGTCCGGCGGTGGAAGTCATGGAGCGGGCGCCGGCCCATCCGGCGCCGAGGGCCATGCCGATGGAGGCCAGTTCGTCTTCGGCCTGCACCACCGCGAAAGTGGCGCGGCCGGTTTCCTTATCGATGCGGAAGCGCTTCAGATAGCCGATGAGCGTTTCGACCAGCGAGGAAGACGGCGTGATGGGATACCAGGTGATCACGGTAACGCCCGCGAACATGGCACCGAGCGCACAGGCTGAGTTGCCTTCGATGATGATCTTGCCTGCGTTTGCGTGCATGCGCTCGACGCGGTAGGGATCCGTCTTGGTGAAGGTCTTGGCGGCGTAATCGTAGCCGGCCTGGGCGGCGCCCCAGTTCAGCTCGGCAGCCTTGGCCTTGCGTTTGCCGAATTGCTTCACCAGCGCGCGGTGGATCTCGTCCATGTCGATGGAGAGCAGCCAGGCCACGATGCCGTCATAAATCATGTTGCGCACGAGTTTGCGCAGCTTGGCGTCGGGGCAGACCGGCACCACCAGCTTATCGAAGGGCACCGGATAGAAATGCAGATCGGAGCGCAGCGCGTTGAGCTTCAGCGGCTCGTCGTAGACCACGGCGGCGCCGCCATCGAGCTTCATCACGTCTTCGCGCGCTGTCTCCGGGTTCATGGCCACCAGAAAATCGATCTCTTTCTTGCGGCCGATGTAGCCGTGCTTGCTGGCGCGAATGGTGAACCAGGTAGGCAGGCCGGCGATGTTGGACGGGAACATGTTCTTGCCCGACACCGGCATGCCCATCTGAAAGATGGAGCGCATCAGGACGGAATTGGCAGTCTGGCTGCCAGATCCGTTCACGGTTGCGACTTGGATGGAAAAATCGTTGACGACGGTATGGCCGGCATCGCTAAAGCGAGGCTCCGCCGGCGATACTTCTAGCGTTGACATCTATAAAAGTCCTTGTGGGGTGAGTGGCTCTGTTCACTACAGTTTCCTATTGATTATACGACGAGGCGGGGCTGGAAGTTATAATCCCGCGCGCCGCCATAACTCGTCCACCCGCCCCTTCACCTCATCCGACATCTTAATCACCCCCGGCCACGGCCTGATGAATCCCTCCTCGGGCCACTTGCGTGTGGCGTCCACGCCCATCTTCGAGCCGTAATTCGGCAGACGGCTGGAATGATCCAGCGAGTCGATCGGTCCCATCGTGAACTGAATATCGCGCTCCGGATCGATGTTGTTCGGCACCTTCCAGGCCACGTCGCGGGTATCCTGCACATTGACGTCTTGCGCGGGCACTTCCAGATCGCAGGTCTGGCACTTCACCATCTCCACGGGACTGCCGCGCAGGAACCCGGCGATCGGCATCTCATCCAGGTCTGGCGGCAACGGTAAAATGGCCGAAAACATAGTGGCCGGGTCGGCGCCGATGGCCACCGCGACATCCATGCGCGTCTGGCCGTGCGCGCGCAGGCGGCGATAGTGCTCGGCGCCCTGCTTGTGCGTCTGCCAGTGCATGCCGGCGGTGCGCTCGTCGTAGATCTGCATGCGATACATGCCGCAATTACGCTTGCCCGTGTCGGGATTGCGTGAAAATACCAGCGGCAGCGTGACGAAGCGGCCGCCATCCTCCCGCTCAGTAGTGGAAGCGACAAGCGAGAATCCGGATCTTGTCTTCCTGTACTTGATAGACGAGTCGATGTTCTTGATCGATGCGTCTCGACCAACAGCCGGTCAATTCGTGTTTCAAGGGCTCGGGCTTGCCCAGACCGGAATAGGGGTCACGCTGGGTATCGCGAACCAGTTTAACAATCCGAAGCGCCTGCGCCCGGTCCTTTTCGATCCACCAAGCGAGATCCTCGAAGGCCGATGAGTCAAATTCCAAGTTTCTCAACGACAGCCTCGAGTGAGATTCCCTCCTGGCGTTCCTTCGCGGCCAGCAGGCGTTGCCTCATCGTCTCGGACTTGAGCAGATATGCACTTTCCCGCTCCGATTCGATTTCGCGCCAGAGATCGATGGGAACAATGACAGCAGTCGGCTCGCCAGCCTCATTGGAGACGATCTGGATCTCCGCGTTTTCCATGCCTTCAGTGTACCGCCGCCCGGCGCCACTCGCTACGGCTGGGATTGCCGCCGGACCTAAACAGCCTGCTAGAATCCCTGTATGCTCGAAAGCGTCTTCGACGAGTGGGTACGCGAAGCCGACGAGAAGCTGCTCGCCTCCGACGACTATCCGCTCCTTGACAGTTCCGAAATCGACATGTCCGGCGAACTAGAGAGGGTTGCAAACCGGGTGGTTCGGGAGGAACGCGCGGGGAGCTCGTATTTCCCCTCGGAAATCGAGCCCATCGTCGAGTTCCTTGAACTTCGGTTGATACGTTCTGATTTTGCCCTCGCAGTCCGCTTTGTCATTTTGAACTTCCTATTCCGCCTCGCTCACTTTG
>CAWCJP010000016.1:0-122830 GCA_963795925.1 Bryobacterales bacterium
TGACAGAGCCGCGACCGTAAGGAAGCGGTTGAAGCGCAGGCCCGTCAAATATTCGATATATAAGATTCGCCGCGCTAGGCGCGGCGAGCGAGTTTCTGGGTGATTTTAGCGAGAGGGACCCACCCGTTCCCATCCCGAACACGGAAGTTAAGCCTCTCAGCCCCGATTGTACTGCACGCGCGAGTGTGTGGGAGAGTAGGAAGTTGCCCGGTTTAAAACAAGAAGCCTCCAAGCAATTGGAGGCTTTTTTGTTTCCGGCCAGGCGCCGAATCGCCGGGAAATGGGCAGATCCCTCGGGTGAAAATATTGAGCGAAGAGAAATTTAAGAAATATCCCTTGACAAACCGCCAATACTCTTCCAGGATTCCACCATAGGCGATCCGCGATAGGAGCTACCCGTGGGATCAAAAACCGGCGGAAATTTAGGAATTGCCGCAATAATTCTCTTCGGCGTGTTCCCAAGCCATGCGGGATCCCAATCCCGTCGCTTGCTTCAGCACGAATCCGAGCGCCAGGCACTCTTCCAGAGCGAGACGACCGTCTTCCAGCGCGCCTGGGAAGGACAGGCGTTGCTAGGCGTGGAGAATAACCGTTCAGACGCGCCAATTATTTTTCGCATCGACAGGGAAGGCCGCACTGAGCGAACTCAGTTCGCATTTGCCGGCGCACGGTATATTTTCATCATTGGCTTAGCCGGCGGATCGGACGGAGCTATCGTAGCAATTGGATCAGCCTATAGCGATGACGCGCGGGCTGGGGCCTTCCTCGCGCGGATCTCGCCGAATCGCGACGGGCACGTGGTGGTCCAGCTGCAGCCGTATTTAGCGAAAGCAGTAATGATCGCCCCAGGGGGAATCATCTGGACGGTTGGCTGGGTTTGGGACGGCGAAACCGTAGCGCAGAATAATGTGATTGAGCGTTTCGATAGCTCAGGGAAGCTCGTCGGGGCTGCCGTCCCCGTCGCCGCGCACGGGCGATGGTCCTCGCGGAACCCAGATGCGACGGAGAATTCGATATTAAGGTGCTCCAAAGACCGCGTGGGCTGGCTGACCAATGCGAACCAGTATATCGAGTTCGATCTAAATGGGCGCGAGTTAGGCCGGTTTCCATCTCCGCCCGGACCGGCGCCGCAGGCGTTCGAATCAACTCTCGCGCTGAGCGAAGACAACGAAGTTCTGGTTGGAACTCGGGATGGTAAGGGAATGCGGGTCTGGATGCTCAACCGGGAGAAGCAAACGTGGGAAGGAGTTGAACTGGCCGGAGCAAGGCTGACACAGTGGGCAACGCTCGGATTTGACGGCCGTACTGTTGTGGTGGTCGATGGAGGCACGCCCTGGGGCGCCACCGTCGCTCGATATACTTCTTCGGCACTCAAATGAGCTGTCTTGTGTTCGTGCGTCGCGGGTTCCGCACCGTGGCGGGCGTAGTGCCGCGCCAGGGGAGGACCGCCCCATTATGAAGCGGATCGCTCCAATTCCTGCTGTCGACTGGCTTATGCCTGGCGTTAGCATGTGCCGTGCTGTACAGATTCCCGGCTGGCCCGGCTAACGCACGCCGCGCCCGGGCCACTGCGTTCAGGGACTCGTCGGGACGGCGGATGGGGGATTTCTTTACGGGTCTCCGCGCAGACGGTAAGTACGACCTGAAGAGGGTCTTGGAGCTTGGCGCATCGACAAAAATGTGCGGCCCGAGCCGCGATGCTCTTCGTCGGGTAATGGCGCTGCTCGGACCCACCACCGTGCATGCCCAGGCGGGTTGCATGTCGAGTGCCTGCGCCAGTTATAATTACGGAAACGGACAAACTAGCTGCGTCCCGCCCGGTTGTACCGGCAACTACCAAAGTGCCGTTTACGACCCGTCGCTATACTTGGTGTCGTTTGGCGTTAAAAATACCGGTAGCTCCAGACTGCACGGCCCAGCCTGGATACAGCTCGTCAATGTGACACCATTGCGTGCGAGACCTGCGTTCAGTGCACTCAAGACAACGGCGTGTGCGGCACTGGAACGGCCTGCACCGGCGGTCATTGCACAAAATGCACATGCCCGCTCATTCTCGATACTGCCGGCAATGGGTATTCACTTACGGACGCCGCCCAAGCCGTCGATTTTGACTTCTTCGGCAACGGTACCAAAATCCGCATAGCATGGACAGCGCCCGGCTCGGGCAATGCCTGGCTCGCCCTCGACCGCAACGGTAACGGCCGGATCGACAGCGGGCAGGAACTGTTTGGCGACATTACCCCGCAGCCGCAGTCCACGCACCCTAACGGCTTTCTGGCGTTGGCTGTCTTCGACAAGCGCGAGAACGGCGGCAATGGCGACGGCATTATCGATGCACGTGATGCTGTTTTTTCCAAGCTGCTGCTCTGGATCGACAAGAACCACAACGGGGTCTCTGAACCCGATGAGCTATATTCCCTCCCGGCGTTAGGCGTTATCTCTATAGATCTCCATTACCAGGAGGCTAGGTTCACGGATCTCCATGGCAATCGCTTTCATTACAAGTCGACGGTCGACGATGCCGCGCGCACCCTCATCGGACGCAGTATATATGACGTCTTCCTCGCGATTAACAAGTAAAGTTGGAGCAACAGCGGGCGCTCTCCTCTTGGGCTGTGCACTCCAGGCCGCGGATGGCCCAACCACCAAGTGCCTTCCCCTCACGAGGGACCGCGAGGCCGCGTTGGCCATATGGGTCCAAAGGAAACACCGTCTCCCCGCACGCTCGCAACCTCAGATCTCGGCGAGGTCCTATGTAGGGAGCAGCTGTTACCAAAAGCTCCGTTTCGTCGCTGCCGGCAAGCCCGGCCTGGATACCGTTCTCTATCTGACGCCGGATCAGAGGTTCCTCGTGCCGGATTTAATTGACTTCACGCTCGACCCAATTGCCGAGGAGAGGCGTGAATTAATGCAAGCAAGGCTCGCCTTGGAGAAGGACGACGGCCGCGCCTCACTGGGCCCGGCCATGCCCAAGTAACCGTCGTGGTGTTTTCGGACTTCGAATGTCCCTACTGTAGCAATTTTGCGCAAACGCTCAAACAGATAGCCCCCGAGGAGAAACATGTACGGTTTCTCTTTCGGAATCTGCCGCTGGAGATGCATCCATGGGCAGAGGCTGGCGGCGGAGGCAGGAGCTTGCGTACAGATGCAGAACAACGAAGCGTTCTGGCGAATGCACGACTACCTTTTCGAGCACCAGGACCAGCTTACTGCGGATAACCTGATCTCGAAGTCGGTGGGCTTCGCGGGCTCGCTGCGCGGTGTGCGTCCGGAACGGACGCGCGCCTGCCTCGAACGACACACCACCGCGTCAAGAATTCAAAATGACATGGCGCTGGCCGCGGCGAATCACATCACCGGCACTCCAACTGTGTTGGTCAATGGTGAGCGTGCGGGCAGCGGCGCGCCCACGAGGGAGCACTTGTTGACACTCATCCGCGAGGCCTCGCAGGGCGCAGGCCCCTCCCGTGGGGCGCCATTAGCACCCATGGCTTGGCCTTAATGCAGACGGGCCGCCTTTTTACATTGGTAGACTACCACTTCGATAGAACGGGTGTGTAAGTGTAGCAATACGTTGAGTCTGCCGAACACGGAAGTTAAGCCTCTCAGCCCCGATTGTACTGCGCGCGCGAGTGTGTGGGAGAGTAGGAAGTTGCCCGGTCTAAAGCAAAAAGCCTCCAAGCAATTGGAGGCTTTTTTGTTCTACTGCGTCTTATCGTCCACCGAGTCGTCGGAGTAGCCTGGCGCGAGCGATATGTTATTGTTTACGCGAACTACCTGCGGCACACTGCGGGCAATTTGATAGGCCTTGGCCTGCGCCCGCTTACCTCTTACTTCGCCGGTTAAGGTAACCACTCCATTTACCGAAGTGACCGCGATATAAGTGATGGTCTGCGCGTTGGCGCCCCGGTCGAGCTGACGTATTTCCTGGGCTTCAATAGGCCCAAACGCGGCCCTCAACTTGGCTTTCACGTTCCTCGTGATCGCCGCATCGTCTATTGGCCTGCTTTGGCACCCGCCGACGAGCAGGACCACCGCGCAGATCGCGGCGCAACGGAATGTTTTCGACCTGGTAACCAAGGAATCCCCCTGCGGGTATTATAGCTTGCTAACGGGACCCCGACAGCACCATCGCGGCTTCCGCCGGTTTGCCCGAATAAGCCGCGATGCGCGTGCCCTTGGGCAGCCGCACCGGCCGCAGGAAGTAGTAAGTCCGCGCCCATTGCGGCCGCCAGTTGCGGATCCAGATCAGATGCTGGACGCCGCCGTCCGGCTGGTATGCGGTCAATTCGAGCGATTCGCCCGCCGCCAAGCGTATGGGCCGCACGCCCGCCAGTTCGGCCTCTCTCGGAAGCGTCAACGCCGCGGCGGTCGTCACCGGCAGGTCCCGTGCCCCGGCGTCAACGCTCCCGGTTGCCTGCGGCTTCGGCTCCACGCTAAAATGCGGCGCCGGAGGCAGATACACGTCGTCGCCCTTGGGCGCGCCGCCTTCCACCCAGTTCACGATCATGTCGATCTCGATCTGCGACAGGCTGGGATCGCCGCGGAACTCGCCCACGCCTTTCACCGCGCCCCACGGTGGCATGCGGCGCGCCAGCACCTCGTCGCGGATGGCCTTGGCCCACGGCCGCGCGTCATCATAGGTCACGAGCGACATGGCAGAGCCGCCCTCGCGATGGCAGATCGCGCAGTGTTTATAGACGATGCGCGAGATCTCCTGCGTCCAAAGCAGCTTGGTGGTGATGGTATCGTGAGCGGACGCCGTCGAAGTCGCCGCCAGCAGAATCAGCGGTGGCCGCCCCGTCTCACACCGACTCCCCCCGCACCAGATCCGCATAAGTCTCCCGCGTCGCGGATAGTCCGGAATGTGCCGCCTTCCACCAGGATCTCCGGCGGGCGCGGCCGCGAGTTGTAGTTTGACGCCAGCACGAACCCATAGGCGCCCGCCGTGTACACGGCCAGGTAATCGCCGGGCGCGGCATTGGCTAGCTTGCGGTCCCGCGCCAGAAAATCTCCCGTCTCGCAAACCGGGCCGACCACATCCGCCACGATCTCCGGCCGCCCGGTCTTGCGCAGCGGCACGATCTCGTGGTGCGAGCGATAGAGCGCCGGCCGGATCAGATCGTTCATGCCTGCATCCACGATGACGAATTCCTTTTCGCCGCTCTTCTTGCGGTATAGCACGCGCGTCAGCAGCACGCCGGCCGCGGCCCACGATGGAACGGCCGGGCTCCAGCATCACGTGCAAGCCGCGGCCATGCAACTTCGCGCGAACCTGCTCAATGAAGCCGCGAATTTCGGGCGCCTGCTCGTGCGCCTGGTAGGCCACGCCCAATCCTCCGCCCAGGTCGATATGGCGTATGCCGAGGCCCTGGGCGCGCAGCGCTGTCAACCAACGCCAGCACGCGGTCGAGAGCTTCCAGTATGGGGTTGGTGTCCATCAGTTGCGAGCCGATATGGCAGCTCACGCCCTCGGCGGTTAGGTTCTGGAAGGACGCGCGCCTGCTCATAGACCGCGGCGGCTTCCGCGATGTCGATGCCGAATTTGTGCTCGCGCAAGCCCGTCGAAATGTACGGATGCGTGGAGGCGTCCACGTCCGGGATTTACGCGGATGGCGAAGCCGGCCCGCACGCCGCGCCGGGCGGCCAGCGCATCGATCAGCGCCAGCTCGGGCGCGGACTCGCAGTTGAACGTGTGGATGCCGTGCCCCAGCGCATAATCCACCTCGTCGGCGGTCTTGCCTACGCCGGAGAAAACCACTTTCGAGGGATCGCCGCCGGCCTCCAGCACACGGTAGAGTTCTCCTCCCGAGACGATATCGAATCCCGCGCCGGCCTTCGGCCAGCAGCGCGAGAATCCCCAGCGATGAGTTGGCTTTCACCGCGTAGCAGACCGTATGCGGCAGATCGCCAAGCGCTTCATCGTAGGCGCGGTAGTTTTCGAGAATCGCGGCGCTCGAATAGACGTACGCCGGCGTGCCGGCCTTCCGCGCGATGTCCGCCAGCGGCACGTTTTCGCAATACAGATCCTGGTTGGAGTAATGGAACATGCCCGCTTACTTGACCTTCAGCACCAGCACGGTCTGGTCGTCGAAGGGCGTGGTATTGAACCGGTCGAGGTCCGCCAGAATCTCCGCCACGATGGCTTCGGCCGGCTGGTCGCACATGCGCCGCACTACCTCCGACAAACGATGCCGCCCATAATCGCTGCCCATCCGGACTCAGGTGATCGGTCACGCCGTCGGAATACAGCACGAGAGTGTCGCCGCGGTGCGCCTGGAAGACCACTTCCTCGTACTCGCGCTCATCCAGCAGGCCCAGCGGCACGCCCTCCACGCGCGGCTTCAGGGTCTCGCCGTTGCGGCACACCAGCGGCGGATTACTGCCGGCGTTGGCCATCACGAACTGGCGGATGCGCGGGAATCCAGAGCATCACCAGCAGCGTCACGTAGCGCGCTTCTACCTTGCGTTCGATCAGCGCTTCGTTCAGCGCCTGCATCAGCTCGCGCGGATCGGTCCGGCGCGGCGCCAGCGATCGCAGCAACCCGCTGACCAGCGCGCCGTAAAGGGCCGCCGCGGCGCCTTTGCCGCTGACGTCGCCGAAGGCCAGCACCGCGCGGCCGTCCTGCGACTCAAAGAAGTCGTAGATGTCGCCGCTGATCCCGCGCGCCGGCCGCAGATCCGGCCGCCACCTCCAGACCTTCGAAGCCCGGATCGCCGGTGGGCAGCAGCACGCTTTGCAGCTCGCGCGCGGCCTGCAGGTCTTCCTCCATGCGCCGCTCGCGGATGGCCAGTTCTTCGTACAGCCGGGCGTTCTCCACCGAGCTGGCGATCTGCGGCGCCAGCAGCATCAGCATGCGCACGTGATCGTCGGTGAAGAAGCCGACGCGCTCGCTTTCCAGATCCATCACGCCGGAGACGCGGTCGTGCGTCATCAGCGGGATGGCCACTTCCGAGCGAATGCCGGGATGCGAGGCGATGTAGCGCGGGTCCTGGTTGGTGTCCTGCACGCGCACCGGCGCGCGCTGTTCCACCGCCGCGCCGGTGATGCCTTTGCCCAGCGGAATATTATCCAGATCCACGCGCTCGTCGTAGCGGATGCTGAACCGGTGCCGCAGCAGCTTGCGCTCCGCATCCACCAGCAGGATATTGAATGCGTCGTAATTGATCAGTCCGCGCACGGTGCTGGCGATCTTGGTCAGCAACTCGTCCACATCCAGGATGGAGGAGAATTCCTGCGAGATGGAGGCCAGGGCTTTCAGGGTGCGGTTCTGGCGCTCCACGCGCCAGTAGAGCCGCGCATTATCGATGGAAATGGCCACCCGCGCCGCGATCAGCCGCAGCAGCGCGCGATCGTGTTCCGTATAAGCATTGAGCCGCGTGGATTGCACGTCGATCACGCCCACCAGCTTGCGGCGCGCGATCATGGGCACGGCCAACTCCGTGCGCACCGCCTCCACCGCGTTCAGATAGCGCGGGATCGCTGCGCACATCGCCCACCAGCACCGGCTCCCGGGTGAGCGCGGCCGTGCCCGTGATGCCTTGTCCGAGCGGGATCGACCAGTTCTGCACCACCTCTTCGCGATGCCCCAGCGCGTAGCGGATGCGCAGCTCGCGGCGTTTCTCGCTATACAGCAGGATGGCGAACAGCTCGCCGGGAATCACGCGCTTGACGATCTCGGAGACGTTGGCCAGCAGTTCGTCCAGATCCAGCGTCTGGGAGGTGACTGCGGACACCTCCAGCAGGAAATCCAGCAGTTCGGATCGTTCGCGGAAGCGGATCGCTTTGCGGGCGGCTGTGGTCACTTGCCGGCCGCCTCTACGATTTTCACGCTGGCGCTGGCGCCGACGCGGTTGGCGCCGGCGGCCACCATGGCGCGGAAATCGTCCAGCGTGCGAATGCCGCCCGCCGCCTTCACGCCCATGCGCGGCCCCACGGCGTGGCGCATCAGCGCGACATCCTGCACGGTCGCGCCTGCGGGTCCGAAGCCGGTGGAGGTCTTCACGAAATCCGCGCCGGCCGCCTGCGCCAAGCCGCAAGCCGCGGTCTTTTGCGCGTCGTCCAGCAGTGCGTTTCGAGAATCACTTTCACGATCGCGCCGGCATCGTGGCACACGCGCGTCACGGCCTGGATATCCAGCTTCACCGCGTCGAAATCTCCCGAGCGCAGCGCGCCCACGTTGATCACCATATCGATCTCGCGCGCGCCCGCACGCAGGGCCGCGGCGGCTTCGGCCACTTTGGCCTCGGTGGCTGGTGGCGCCCAGCGGAAATCCCGCCACCGTGCAGACCTTCACTGCCGACCCCGCCAGTTCGCTGGCCGCCAGCGGCACCCAGTACGGATTGATGCACACCGTGGCGAAGCCATATTGGCGCGCCTCGCCGCACAGCTTGACGATATCCGCGCGGGTGGCTTCCGGCCGCAGCATGGTGTGATCGATCAGCGCGGCCATCGGGCCGGACGCTCCCTGACGCGTCGCGGCTCGCTGCGGCCGCCGGCCGCGTATGAGCCGCGACCGTCAGGGAGCGTTCGCCTGCCATACTCGCCGCTCGATCCCCGCAATCTTCTCTACCCGCGCCGTGTGCCTGCCGCCGGCGAAAGGAGTCTCCAGCCAGGTGCGCAGAACGTCTTCCGCCTGGCTGGCCGTCAGCAGCCGCGCGCCAAGCGTCAAGCACATTGGAATCGTTATGTTCCCGGCTGTTGCGCGCGGAAGCGCGATCGTAACAAAGCGCCGCGCGGATGCCCGGAACTTTGTTGGCGGCGATCGAGGAGCCGATGCCCGCGCCATCGATGATCACGCCGCGCTGCGGCCTCGCCGCGCGCCACCAGTTCCGCCACTTTCACGCGCGATATCCGGATAGTCGGCCGGCTTCTCGTCGTACACGCCGACGTCGCGGATCTCCAGGCCAAGGCCGCCAACAGGGGCTTCAGGGTCTCCTTCAGGTGGAAGCCGCCATGGTCCGCGCCCAGCGCGATGGTCTTCTCGGGCGGCGCCGCCGGGGCGGCCTGTCCGGCCGGCAATTCGATGATGCGGATCGCGCGCGCTTCGGCCAGTTCGCGCGCCGATGGCGTAAATATCGCCCCCACCGGCACGCGCAGTTCGCCGGACCGCGGCACATCTTCTGAGGTCACCCAACGCATAAATCCAAAACCGTCGTAGAATTCGTAAAGACCTATTGTAATGAAACCTTGCGCCTGGCCGCTCCTTTTCGTGCTCGCCGCCGTGCTTGTCGGCCCACCCCATGGGCAATTTCAGCGTGAGCCATTATGCCCGCATCGAAGTGAGCGGCGCGGGGCGCGGAGATCCGCTACGTGCTGGATCTGGCCGAAATCCCCAGCTTTCAATTGTTGCAGCAATGGGGGCTGAGCGCCGACAGCCCGCGCGATCTGCTGGATCGCAAGGCGGAAGCGCAGGCGCGGGAATGGGTGCGCAATCTGGCCATCGCGTGCGACGGGCGCGCCGTTTCGCCGCATTTCGAAGGCGCCACCCTGGCCATGACGCCGGGCGCGGGCGGGTCTCCGGTGATGCGCATCACCTCCACCTTGAAGCTCGCCGTGGCGGCGGGATCGCTGTCCTATGCGGACCGCAATTTCCCCGACCGCGCCGGATGGAAGGAGGTCGTGATTGCGGCGGGCAGGGCGCATCCATCGAGCGCGCCGAGCCAGGACGATACCGGATCGCAGCCAGGCGTTGACGGCCTATCCCGCCGATCCGACCGTCGCGCCGCCGCAGGATTTGCGAGCATCGGTCGCTTGGGCTGCGCCGCACCCCTGGCTGGCGAGATGATGTCGCGAAGCCGCGGCCCAAGATCGTGCCCCTGCCGCGCCTGCGTCCCAAGCCGGCAGCCGCTATGGCTACTTCTCCCGTGCCGCCGCAGCCCTCCGCGCCGGGTACCGTGGTGCGCGGCGATTTCCTTTCGCAGCCTGCTGCATCGCGGCGATATCGGCTTCGGGCTGATCCTGCTGGGAATGGCGGTGGCGTTTGGCCTGGGCTGCCATGCATGCGCTTTCGCCCGGCCACGGCAAGACCATCGTGGCGGCTTACCTGGTGGGCTCGCGCGGCACCTTCAAGCACGCCATTTTTCTGGGTGGCATGGTGACCTTCACGCATACCATCAGCGTGTTTTTCCTGGGACTGACCACGCTGTTTCTTTCGCAATACGTGCTGCCGGAGAAAATATTTCCGGTGCTGGGCGCCATCTCCGGCCTTTCCATCGTGTGGATCGGCGGCATGATGCTTTATAAGCGCGCGCAGCGGCTGCGCGCGCCAGCACGATCACGGCCACGAGCATCCACCATCATCAGGATCACGGCCATGATCATGACCACGATCACACTCACGATCACGGCCATGACCACGATCACGATCACGGCCCGCACGGCCACAGCCACGTGCCGGAGGGCGACGTGACCCTGGGCAGCCTGATCGCCCTGGGCGCCAGCGGCGGTCTGGTTCCGTGCCCTTCCGCGCTGGTGCTGCTGCTCAGTTCGATCGCGCTGGGCCGCGTGGGCTTGGGACTGCTGCTGCTGATGGCCTTCAGCTCCGGGCTGGCCATCGTGCTGATGGGAATCGGCGTGCTGGTGCTGTACGCCAAGCATCTGCTGCCGGATAGCCAGAAGACCGCCGCGCATCCCGCGTTCCGCATCATCCCGGTGGTCTCGGCCGCGCTGATCGTCTGCATCGGCCTGCTTATGACGGGCGTGTCGCTCGGCTGGATTCAGCCCAACCGTCTCGCCGGCTGAAACGCCGGACGCGGATTTCCTTCTCGCGCTTGCGGGTCTGCGCAATGTCATAGGCCGATTGCATCCGCATGAGCGTGTCCATCTTCACGCCGAAAGCCTTCTCGATGCGTAGCGCCATCTCGCCGGACAGGTCGGCCTTGCCGTTAAGCAAACTGGACAGGGCAGGGCGGGACACCTGAAGCGCCTTGGCGGCGGCCGTCACGGACAGGCCGGCGGGTTCAACGATCTCCGTCCGGATAAAATCGCCGGGGTGCGGCGGGTTCTTCATGGGCATGTCGTTGCTCCTGTGGTCAGTGGTAGTCCTCTAAATTCATGTCGCAGATTTCGCGCTCGTCGGCGTCGATATGGAACGTCAAGCGGCGGTTGCGGGTGACGCTCAGGCTCCATGTGCCTTTGCGGTCGCCGGTCAACGTGTGAACCTTCCACGCGTGAGCGACCGCAATTCCTCGGCGTCTTTCATGTTGTCGAGAAACGCGAACATCTTCCGCAGCTTGTCCACGGTATCGGGGGGAACGCCTTTCGCGCTGTCTTCCGAATAGAGCGCGCTGCAGGCCCTTATGGATGAAGTTCCGTATTTTCACCGGCAGACTGTAGCCTGTAGCTTAACACTTGTCAAGGCTTAAATAAATACAAAGCGCGGCGTGGGGCGGCCTGAGAATAATCCACCAGTAGGAGAATTCATCTGCCCGCCTAACGGCGAACTTGTGCCCCGCTGTGGGATACTTATCTCAGAGAATCGAGATAGGAGGCACCTAGGATGGCGGATTTTCAACCGGCCGTAACCATTACGCTGCAACACGAAGGCGGCTTCTTTCACAACACGGTGACTGGCGAGATCGTGAACCACGGCGTGACACTGCAGTTCGTGCAAAGTTCGGGCTACAAACCCGATGCCGATGAGAGCTTCATTCAGAACCTCAGCGTGGCTGAAGCTTCCGCAGATTTACCAAACCTATTTCTGGGATCGCTATCACATCGGCTCCATCAACGATCAGGAGTTGGCGAGCAAAGTGTTCGATCTGACGGTGAACATGGGTCCGGGGGGACCGAATCATGCGGGCGCCATTGACTGCTGCAGTCGGCGGTGAACGCTTGTAAAGGCCAATGCACGGTGGATGGCTTACTGGGGCCGCTTTCCCTCGCGCAGGTCAACGCCTTGGATCCCGGAACGCTGCTGACGCAATACAAACAAATGGTGGCCGCAACGCTACACCGCGATCGCGGCGGCCAACATGGAACTGGCCGGCGATCTGAATGGTTGGCTGGCCCGTCTGGAATTCTTAGTTGCCGAATTCTTGAGCTACAGCACTTCCAGGATCAGGCACTTCAGGTAGTGGGTCTCCGGCACGGTCAGCAGGATGGGATGATCCTGGCTCTGCGTGCGGCGTTCCAGCACGCGCAACTGGCGGCCCGGCATCGAGCGACGCTTCCGCCACTAACTCCAGCAGCGCCGCTTCGCTCAGATGATGCGAGCAGGAGCAGGTCACCAGGATGCCGCCCGGACCCAGCAGCCGCAGCGCCCGCAGATTGATTTCCTTGTAGCCGCGCACGGCGCCTTCGAGACTGCGCCGCGACTTGGCGAAAGCCGGCGGATCCAGAATCACCGTGTCGAGAATTGGCGCCGCGCGGAGGCGTAGGCGGCCAGCAGGTCGAAGACGTCCGCCTCGCGAAACTCGATATTGGAGATGCCGTTGAGCGCGGCATTGCGCGCGCGCGGCGGCCAGTGCGGCGGCGGAGCTATCCACCGCCTCCACGGATTCGCAGGCCGGCGGCCAGGTGCAGCGCGAAGCCGCCCGTCGAAGTGAAGCAATCGAGCGCGTTGCCCCGCGCGTAGCGCGCCGCGGCAACGTAGTTCTCGCGCTGGTCGAGAAAGATGCCGGTCTTCTGGCCGCGCAGCAGGTCGGCGTGCAGGCGCAGGCCGTTCATGCGAATTTCCACGGCGTCCGGCGCTTCGCCGTAAACCACGCTGGATTCGAGCGGCAAGGCTTCCTTGGCGCGCACCGGCGCATCGTTGCGCGCCACGATGCCGCGCGGCGAAAACAGTTCCACCAGGCTCGCGACGATCCACTCGCGCGCGCGATCCATGCCCTGATCGAGCGTCTGCACCACCAGCCAATCGCCGTAGCGATCCACCACCAGCGCGGGCAGCAGATCGCCTTCGCCGTGCACCACGCGATAGGCGTCCGTGCCGCAACCACCACGCGCGGCGATGGGTCTCCGGCGGCGGCCAGGCGCCGCGCAAAGAACTCGCGGCCGATCTCTTCCACGCGATGCGACAGCAGGCGCAGCGCGATTTGCGAGGCCGCGCTGAAGTGCGCCGTGCCGAGCGGCGCGTCCCGCCGGATCGAGCACCTTAACCGCGTCGCCAGCCGCGGCGCCGCCCGGTATCGACAACGTCGCTCGCAAAAATCCAGGGATGTCCGGAGGCGGCCCGTTCGGCAGCTTTCCGGTTGACCCGTACTTCGTGCATTGGACTGTGAGCCGCGACGCGTCACTGGCCGTGCGTCATTTCGCCGAGGGTACCGTGGAAGCTATCCCAGCCGCCGCCCAGGGCTTGGACCAGCAGCACGCTCGAAACCATGCGGCGCGCCAGGAGATCCACCGCCGAGCTGTTCCTGCGGCCAGAGCCGGCCTGCGCCGTGATCACCTGCAGATAGGCCACGGTGCCGGCTTTGTATTGATAGGTGGAGATATCCAGCGAATCTTCGGCGGCCTTTGACCGCCAGATCGGTGGCCGCGGCTTCGTCGGCCAGAATCTTGAGCGCCGCCAGATTGTCCTCCACTTGCTGAAAGGCGGTCAGCACCGTCTGCCGGTAAGTGGCCACGCGTGGCATCGAACAGGGCTTCGGCCTGTGTCACCTGCGCGCGCCGCTTGCCGCCCTCGAAGACCGTTTCGGACAGTCGCCGCGCCCAGCGAGAAGAAGCGGCTCGGCCAGCGAGAACCATTTGATGAATTGCGTGGGTCTCGAAGCCCAGCCGGACGCGCTGAGCGTCAGCGAAGGATAATAGGCCGCCACCGCGATGCCGATCTGCTCCTGCACGGACGCCATCTGCCGCTCGGCTGCGGCGATATCCGGCCGCCGTTCGAGCAGCGCGGAGGGCAGGGCCACCGGGACCGGCGGCGGAGGCGTCTTCAGCAGCGCGGCTGGAATGGTCAACTCCGCGGGCGGCTTGCCGATCAGAATGGCGATGGCGTGCTCGTATTGCGCGCGCGCCACTCCCAGATCGATCAACTGCGCCTGCGTGGTATCCAACTGCGTTTGCGCCTGCGCCACATCGGCGCCGGAAGCGACGCCGGAGTCATAACGGTCCTGCGTGAGCTTCAGAAAGTCCTCGTACGACTTGACGGTGCGCTTGAGCAGATCGATGTCGCCATCGGTGCCGTGCAGCTGGAAATAGTCCTGCGCCAGCTCCGCCTGGTAGGAGAGCTGGGCGTTTTCCAGCAGGGCGTAATCGGCTTGCGCGGTGGCCTGGCTGGCCCGCACGTTGCGCCGGATGCTGCCCCAGATGTCCACCGGTCCAGGAAGCGATCGAGGGCAGATCATAGGTGCTACGACGCTGGTGGTCGCAACCGGACTTGGCATGCCTTGACCGCCCGACCGCGAGACCGCCAATCGGTGGGGCCGACCGTAACGGTCGGAAACAGGCCGGCCCGCGCAATGCGCACGGCGTAGCGCGCCGCGCGGAAATTGCGCTTCCGCCGCCAGCACGTTCTGATTCGAGATGCTCACCTGCTCCTCGAGCGCGTTGAGCTCCGGGTCGTTGTAAATCTCCCACCACTTGCCGCGGATCGCGCCGTCGTTGGGCTGCGCTTCTTTCCAGCCTTCCGGCGGCGGTTCCTTGAAGGCCTGCGGCACCGGCGCGGCGGCGGACGCTTGTAGTTCGGGCCGACCATGCAGGCGCTCGACAACAGCAGCGCGCCGGCAGACGGTGAAGCAGGACGAACGAGCATTCGTCATCAGACTTCATGATCCCAACGGATCGGCCCGGTTCGCGGCGGCTCCTTGTGCGCGCACGCGATCCCACCAGTGCTGCAGCCGGTCGAAGTAAAGATAGACCACCGGCGTGGTGTAGAGCGTCAGCATCTGGCTCACGAGCAGTCCGCCGATGATCGTGATTCCCAGCGGACGGCGCAGCTCCGATCCGGTGCCCGTGCCGAGCGCCAGCGGCAGCGCGCCCAGCATCGCCGCCATGGTGGTCATCAGGATCGGGCGGAAGCGCAGCAGGCAGGCCTCGAAGATCGCGTCGCGCGAATTCTTGCCTTCGTTGCGCTCGGCCGCGAGGGCGAAATCGATCATCAGGATGGCGTTCTTCTTCACGATGCCGATCAGCAGAATGATTCCGATCATGGCGATGATCGCTGAGATCGGTGTGCGTCAGATCAGCGCCAGCAGCGCGCCGACGCCGGCCGAGGAAGCGTGGAAAGAATCGTGACGGGATGGATGAAGCTCTCGTACAGAATGCCGAGCACGAGGTAGACCGTCGACCAGCGCGGCGGCGATCAGGAGCGGCTCGCTGCCGAGCGAATCCTGATAGGCCTGCGCGGTTCCGGCGAATCCGGTCTGAATGGTGGCGGCAGGCCGATCTTGCGGCCGCCGCGTCGATGGCATTCACCGCGTCGCCCAGCGCCACGCCCGGCGCAGGTTGAACGAAATCGTGACCGCGGGAAACAGTCCCTGATGGTTGACCGACAGCGGCGCGGTCGTCGGGCGCGTAATGCGCGATGCGCGCTCAAAGGAACCTGCCTGCCGCCGGGCGCAGCTGCACGTAGACCTCGCTGCAGGAGTCTGCGGATTCTGCCAGAACTGCGGCGCGGCCTCCATCACCACGTGATACTGGTTCAGCGACGTGTACATGGTGGACACCTGCCGCTGGCCGAAGGCGTCGTAGAGCGTGTCGTCGATCAGTTGCGGCGAGATGTCGAAGCGCGCGGCGGTCTTGCGGTCGTAGTCCACCATCGCTTGCAGGCCCCGGTTCTGCTGATCGCTGTTGACGTCGGTGATGATGCGGAATGGTCTTCAGCTCCTCCAGCATCGCGGCGCGTAGGTGATCAGATCCTGCAGATTGTCGCCGTGCATGGTGAACTGATACTGCGCGTTGCTCGTGCCGGCCGCCCACGCGCACGATCCTGCGACGGCCTGCAGATAGAGCGTGGCGCCGGGCACCTGCGCCAGCTTCGGCCGCAGGCGCGCGATGATCTGGTCGCGCGCTGATCTTTCGTTCGTCGAGCGGCTTCAGCGAGATGAACATGCGCGCCGTATTCGGTGGTGCCGCCGCCGCCGCCCGTGAAGCCGTTCACCGTGTCGACGGCCGGATCGGCGTCGACGATGTTCGACCATCTGTCAGCAGGATCTTGTCCATGGCCTGGAACGAGGTGTCCTGATCGGCCATGAATCGGCCCGTTCATGCGGCCGTTGTCCTGCTGCGGGAAAAATCCCTTGGGCACCTGAATGAACAGGTAGACGTTCAGCGCCGATGGTGGCCAGCAGGATCAGCCAGCGTGATGGCGCGAATGCCGCAGCACGACGGTCAGCGTCCGGCCGTACAGTGTCGACGATCCAGTTGAAGAACCGCTCGCTGGTCCGGTAGAACCAGCCGTGCGTCTGCGTGCTCCTTCAGCAGATGCGCGCACATCATGGGCGTGGTGGTGAGCGAGATCACCATCGAAACCAGGATCGCCACCGACAGCGTAACGGCGAACTCGCGGAACAGGCGGCCCACGATGCCGCCCATCAGCAGCAGCGGAATGAAGACCGCGATCAGCGAGATGCTGATGGTGAGCACGGTGAACCCGATCTCCTGCGCGCCCTTCAGCGCCGCCTCGAACGGCTGCATGCCCTGTTCGAGATAGCGCGTGATGTTTTCGATCACCACGATGGCGTCGTCCACCACGAAGCCGGTCGAGATGGTCAGCGCCATCAGCGACAGATTGTCGAGGCTGTAGCCCAGCAGATACATCACGCCGAAGGTTCCGATCAGCGAAACCGGAACCGCGACGCTGGGAATGAAGGTGGTGCGCGACGTTCCGCAGGAAGACGAACACCACCAGGATCACCAGGACCACCGAGATCACAGCGTGCATCTCCACGTCGTGCACCGAGGCGCGGATGGTGACGGTCTGATCCATGGCCACCGTGCAGGTTGATGGCGTGCGGAATGGCGGCTTGCAGTTGCGGCAGCACGGCGCGGATGCGGTCCACCGTGTCGATGATGTTGGCGCCGGGCTGGCGGAAGATGATCACCAGCACCGAGGGCTTGCCGTTGACATAGCCGGCGTTGCGCAGATCCTCCACCGAATCGACCGCCTCGCCGACATCGGAGACGCGCACCGCGGCGCCATTGTGATAAGCGATCACCAGCGGCTGGTAGTCGATGGCCTTGAAGATCTGATCGTTGGCGCCCACTTCCCACATGCCGCTGGCCGTCGGAAAATGCCCCTTGGGCGTGTTGGCGTTGGCGCCGGCCAGAACGCTGCGCACCTGTTCGAAGCCGATGCCGTACTTGTTCAGCCGCGTCGGATTCAGCTCCACGCGCACGCCGGGCAGCGCGCTGCCGCCCACGATCACCTGGCCCACGCCGCTGATCTGCGACAGCTTCTGCGCCATGATGGTGGACGCGGCGTCGTACATCTGGCCCTTGCTCAGCATGGTCGAGGTCAGCGCCGAGCATGAAGATGGGCGAATCGGCCGGATTCACTTTGCGGTAGGTGGGATTGCTGGGCAGATTGGTCGGCAGGTAGCCGCGCGCGGCATTGATGGCCGCCTGCACGTCGCGCGCCGCGGCGTCGATGTTGCGGTTCAGATCGAACTGCAGGGTGATGCTGGTCGATCCCGAGCGTGCTCGACGAGGTCATCTCGGTGACCGACGGCGATGTGGCCGAACTGGCGCTCGAGCGGCGTGGCCACCGAGGATGCCATGGTCTCCGGACTGGCGCCCGGCAAGCGACGCCGACACCGAGATGGTCGGGAAATCCACTTGCGGCAGCGGCGAAACCGGCAGCAGCCGGAACGCGACGCGCGCCGGCCAGCGCGATCGCGATGGTCAGCAGCGTGGTGGCGACCGGCCGGCGGATGAATGGTTCGGAGATATTCATGGCTTACTGCGCCGGCGGCCGGCTCCGGCGCCGGGATGCCGGTCTGCGGCGCTCGTTCGCGTGCGTGCGAGAATCGGCTGGCCAGCCGGTCGAAGAACAGATAAATCACCGGCGTGGTGTAGAGCGTCAGCACCTGGCTGAAGATCAGGCCGCCGACGATCGTGATGCCCAGCGGCCGCCGCAGTTCCGAGCCCGTGCCGCGTGCCGAGCGCCAGCGGCACGCCGCCCAGCAGCGCCGCCATGGTGGTCATCATGATGGGCCGGAAGCGCAGCAGGCAGGCCTGATAAATCGCGTCCATCGGGCGGCATGCCTTCATTGCGCTCCGCTTCCAGCGCGAAATCGATCATCATGATGGCGTTCTTCTTCACAATGCCGATCAGCAGCACGATGCCGATCAGCGCAGATCACGCTGAAGTCGCTGCCGTGACAGGACAGAGCGCAGCAGCGCGCCCACGCCCGCCGAGGGCAGCGTGGAAAGAATCGTGATCGGGATGAATGTAGCTTTCGTACAGCACGCCCAGCACGATGTAGACCGTGACCAGCGCCGCCAGAATCAACACCGGCTCGTTGGCCAGCGAGGCCTGGAACGCCTGCCGCCGTGCCCTGAAACGCCGCCTGAATGCTGGCCGGCATGTCCAGCTCGTCCTTCACCTTGTTCACCGCGTCGACGGCGTCGCCCAGCGACGCGTTCGGCGCCAGATTGAAGGAGAGCGTGATCACCGGGAACTGGCCCTGGTGGTTGACCGTGATGGGCGCGCTGGTCATCTGCAGGTGGGTGAAGGCGCTGAGCGGCACCTGGCCGCCGTTGGGAAACGCCGTGGAGGATGCGGACGCCGCGCCGAACGCGCTGCTCGAGGCGATCGTCGGACTGAGCGCGCTGGACTGCCGACGGATGGCGCTCGCCAGCGGACGACGCGCGACGCCGCTCTGCGGCCCGAACGTCTACGTGGCCGCGGAGCCGCCCGACACCAGCCCCGTCGCCGTGCCGAGGCAGCTCCCATGCCCGTGCGGATGAACAGATCGCGCAGATCGAGCGGATTCTGCTCGAATCCGGCTTCACTTCCAGCACCACGTGATACTGGTTCAGCTGCGTGAACATGGTGGAGACTTGCGCTGGCCGTAGGCGTCGTAGAGCGTCTGATCGATGGTCGGAGGGCGTGATGCCCAGGCGCGAGGCCGTCGTCGCGGTCGAACACCAGCGTCGCCTGCAGCCCCTGCACCTGCTGATCGCTGGCCACGTCGCGCAGTTCCGGCAGTTGCTGCAGCTTGGCCAGCATCTGCGGCGCGAAGGTGTTCAGTTCGTCCGCGTTGGGATCTTCCAGCGTGTACTGGAACTGCGTGCGGCTCACGCGGTCCTCCACCGTGAGATCCTGCACCGGCTGCATGTACAAGCGTGATGCCGGCGACCTTGGCGAGCTGCGGCTGCAGGCGGCGAATCACATCGCTGGCGCTGATCTTGCGCTCGTCGAGCGGCTTCAGGTTGATCTGAATGCGGCCGCTGTTCAGCGTGGTGTTGGTGCCGTCGATGCCGATGAACGACGAGAGGCTCTCCACCGCCGGATCCTTCAGGATCATCTTGCGCCAGCGCTTGCTGCTCGCTCGACATTTCGCGGAACGAGACGGTCTGCGCGGCTTCCGAAACGCCCTGAATCACGCCCGTGTCCTGAATCGGGAAGAAGCCTTTGGGAATCTCGTAGAACAGACAGATGGTCAGCACCAGCGTGGCCACCGCCACCAGCAGCGTGATGGTCTGGAAGCGCAGCACGAACTGCAGCGTCCTGCCGTAGAACGCGATCACCGCGTTGAAGGCCCGTCTCCGAGGCGCGGAAGAAGCGGCCCTGCTCGGCTTCCGGCGTGTGCTTCAGCAGCTTCGAGGCACATCATCGGCGTCAGCGTGAGCGAAACCACCGCGGACATCAGAATGGTGACGCTCAGCGTGACGGCGAACTCGCGGAACAGCCGGCCCACGATGTCGCCCATGAACAGCAGCGGGATCAGCACGGCGATCAGCGAGATGGTCAGCGAGATGATGGTGAAGCCGATCTGCTCGGACCCTTCAGCGCCGCCTGCAGCGGGGCTTCGCCCTCCTCGATATAGCGGGCGATGTTCTCGATCATCACGATGGCGTCGTCCACCACGAAGCCGGTGGAGATGGTCAGCGCCATCAGCGTCAGATTGTTCAGGCTGTAGCCCAGCAGATACATCACGCCGAAGGTGCCCACCAGCGAGAGCGGCACCGCGACGCTGGGAATAATGGTGGCCGAGAGGTTGCGCAGGAACAGAAAGATCACCATCACCACCAGCCCGATGGTCAGCATCAGTTCGAACTCCACGTCCGCCACCGAGGCCCGGATGGTGTTGGTCCGGTCGGTCAGGATGGTGACCTGAACCGATGCGGGCAGCGTTCGTGGTGAGCTGCGGCAAGCAGCAGCTTGATGCGATCGACCACCGAGATGATGTTGGCGCCCGGCTGCCGCTGAATATTCACGATCACCGCCGGCGTTCGTTCATCCAGGCGGCCTGGCGGATGTTCTCGATGTCGTCGATCACCGTCGGCGACATCGGTCAGCTTGACCGGCGCGCCGTTGCGGTAGGCGACGATCAGCGGCTGCGTAGTCGGCGCTCGAAAGCAACTGATCGTTGGCGCCGATCTGGTAGGACTGGTGCGGGCCGTCGAAGTTGCCCTTGGCCTGGTTGACATTGGCGGCGACGAGCGCGGTGCGCAGATCCTCCAGGTTGATGCCGTAGGAGGCCAGCTGCGTGGGATTCGCCTGGATGCGCACCGCCGGCTTCTGGCCGCCGCTGATGCTGACCAGGCCGACGCCCGGCAGTTGCGAGATCTTGGGCGCCAGGCGCGTATCGGCCAGATCCTCCACCTTCGAAAGCGGCAGTCGTCGGAAGTCAGCGCCAGCGTCAGAATCGGCGTGTCGGCCGGATTGGTCTTGCTGTAGATCGGCGGCGTCGGGAAGGTCCGCGGGCAGATAAGTTCCCGAAGCGTTGATGGATTGCTGCACTTCCTGCTCGGCGACATCGATGTTCAGGCTGAGGTTGAACTGCAGCGTGATGACCGAGCTGCCGTCGGAGCTGATGGAGGTCATCTGCTGCAGGCCGGGCACCTGGCCGAACTGCCGCTCGAGCGGCGCGGTCACCGACGACGCCATCACATCCGGACTGGCGCCGGGATAAAACGTGATCACCTGAATGGTCGGATAATCCACTTCCGGCAGCGCCGAGACCGGCAATTGCTTGTAGGCCACGATGCCGGCCAGCAGGATCGCCACCATCAGCAGCGACGTGGCGACCGGCCGGAGAATGAATGTCCGGGACGGGCTCATCTAGCTAGCCTTTGTGCGGGTTCCGCTGCCGGTGCTTCGCGGGCTTGAGTGGCGGCCGGGCAACTGCCGCCGGCTGGCGCGCCCGTGCCTGTGCCGGTGTCCAGGTGCGCGGTAACCTTGCTGCCTTCCTGCAGCTTGTCGACGCCGGTCATCACCACCACGTCGCCCGGCTTGCAGGCCCGAAGTGATTTCGGTCTCGTCGCCTTCTGTTGTGCCGATCGTTGATCTGGCGCACCGTAACCGTGGAATCCGGCTTCACCACATAGACGTAGGTGATCTGCGTGTTGCGCTGGATCGCCGCCGCTGGGCACCAGGGTCACGCCGTGCTTCTCCTGCACCAGCAAGCGCGCATTCACGAACTGATTGGGGAACAGTTCGTTGTTCTTGTTGTCGAAAGTGGCGCGCAGTCGCAGGGTGCCCGTGGTCTGATCGATCTGGTTGTCGATGGTCGCCAGTCCGTGCGACAGCGATTGTTCATTGCGCGGTCACAAGCGTCCACGGTCAGCTTCTGGCCGGCGCTCAGCTTTTGCAGAACCACCGGAAGCTGATCCTCGGCAACGGGAAGATCACGCTGATCGGCTCGATCTGGGTGATCACCAGCAGCCCGTTGGTATCGGTGGTTGCACGATGTTGCCGGGATCCACCAGCCGCAGGCCGACGCGTCCGGTGATGGGCGCGGTGATGTGGCAATACATCACGTTGAGCTTGGCGCTGTCGATCAGCGCCCTGGTCGTTTTTCACGGTGCCTTCGTCCTGCGTGACCAGGGCCTCCTGCGTGGCGAGCTGCTGCTCGGGAATCGCGTTCTGCGTCAGCAGCGTCTCGTAGCGCGCCAGATCGATGCGCGCGTTGTCGAGCAAGGCCTGGTCGCGAATCAGTTGCCCTTCGGCCTGCGTCAAGGCCACCTGGTAAGGCCGCGGGTCGATTTCGATCAGCGGGTCGCCCTTCTGCACGATGTCGCCTTCTTTGTAGTGGACCTCCATCAACTGGCCGTCCACGCGGCTCTTGACGGTCACGGTGTAGATCGGGAGTACCGCGCCGAGGCCGTGTAATAAACCGGAATATTGCCTTTGCGGGCTTTCGCCGCGACCACCGGTATGGCGCCTAAGCCCTTCTTTTGGCTGCCGCCAGCCGAACCTTTCGTGCTGCCGTCGGCCGGAGCCGGCGTCCGCCTGGACCAGAAATAATAAGCGGCGATTCCCACGACTACCAGAATGGCGAACCACACCCATCCCCGCCTGGAACGGCGGGGCGCTCCACCCCCGGCGCGTCCGGGTGGAGAGGGCACGCGCTTGGTAGGCATGTCCGGTGGCGCAATGGGGTCAAGGGCAGCCGGTCGATCCTGGTTCATATTTCTCAGTATAAGATGCTACAAAGCCGGGTGAATGTTACAGGCGCAGCGCCGGGATGCCCAGCCGGGGCACAACCAACATGGTGATCAGGGAAATCGCCAGGAACCACACCGGCCAGTCTACGCGGTATCCGAAAAGCCCGAGGTACACCGCCGGAAACGCCACTTCGACCGAGCGCACTCGATCCCGCGGCGTAACGCGCACGCTGAGGGACGCACCGCCACCCGCGCGGACGCGCCAATAGGCCACGCCCCGGTCGGGAATGCGCACAGCCGGAGTCTCGACAATGAGGCCCTGGCTACGGAGCTTCGGCTCGAGCTGATTCGTGCAGGTCCACACCGCGGCTGAACCTGGCGGTGACGATCGCGGATTCGCCGGGCTCGATCGGCCGCTTTCCATACAGATTGTCGAGTGCCCAGAAGAGCAGAATGCTGGGAACAATCGCTATCGCGACAGGAGGCAGCAGGAGCGCCAGATATCGCGCATTCCAGATCAAGAGTTGTTTTTGGGCGTGAAAAATGAGCGCGGGCTCGCCGGCGTAAAGACGCATGGCATAAAGTTGGGCGCGCGCCTGGCGCTTGGCGTAAGCCACGCGTTCCCGGTTCGAGAAGCGCCCGACGACCCACAGCATCGCCACGCCGGCGCCTATGGCGATGGCGGTCAGGCTCCACGTATGCATGACGGAGAGTTGCATGGCGGAGAGCATCAGTCGATATAGCCGAGCCCTTTCAGCCTGCGGACAACTTCTTCATCCGGTTGGTCCTGTTCGAGCTTGGCTGTTTCACGCTCCAGGACGTGCTCGACGAATTCTTCGGGCGAACTGTAGCCGGCGGCCGCGGCAGCCCTGGTCAACCTGTCCCAGAGATCTTTCTTCAACTTGATGGTCATTGGAGGAATTCCGGCTCTCCTCTTAGAATATCGCCCTCCCGCGCATGCCCTCCGCCGGGCGGACGCCGAATTCGTGCAACAGCGTCACAGTGACGTCTCCCAACCAGAGATTGCCGATCCGGCTCTTCCGGTTGCTGAGAAAAACACCAGGCACCAGTTCGGCCGCGATGCAATGATCGCCGCGCCACTCATCCCGATTGTCTTCGATCACGGCGGGTTCGACGGCCCCCAACGCGCTCTGCCAGGATGTGCGATAGCCGTCCGCCCAGCCGGCGATCAGATCGGGGGCGGAATCGATGGCCGCGCCGTGATAGATATCGCGCGCGCGATACACCTTATAAACGACCGGGTGGCCGTTCACCGGATCGCGCAGGCCTTCGAGGCGTCCGGCGATCTCCGCGGCCAGCGCGTCGCGTTCGGCGGCCGGCACGATCCCCCAGCGTTCGCGGCCCGCCACGTTCAGATAAATCGCGTTCAACCCCAGCGCGTAAGCCCGCGTGTGCCGCCAGTCCACATGCGCGAACATCTCGCCCTGCCCCAGGCTCGCGGGGCTATCGAGCGCCAGATAGCCTTCCCGATACAGCCAGGTATTGACATTCACGGCGCGGTTGAACGTTGCGAACCCGTGATCGGAGATGACCAGCAACGTGGCGTCCGGCGCGCGATGCATTACCCGGCCGATCTCGGCATCCACGCGCTGGTAGGTGGCGAGCAGTTCATCGTCATGTGCGCCCCACGAGACGTGCGAATCCTGGTCCACGCCCAGGTAGTGCAGGAAGAGCACGCCGCCTTCGAAACGGCCGAGCGCATACTCCAGCATGCGAAACTGCTCATCCGCGACCAGGCGCATCTGCGTGTGATACTCATCGCGCGTGAGCACGCCCGCGCGCAACGCTTCCGTATCTTCGGCGATACCCTGCGTGTAGAACGGCCCGATGGCCTCCGCCAGTTCGCGGCTATAGGAAGGCGGCGTGGAGATGGGCAGGTCGGGCGCAAACGGATCGATGTTGACCGGAGAAACGTAGATGTGCAGCGCCGGATGCAGTTCCTTCGCGTAAACTCGAAACATCCCGGCGGCCGATTTCAGCACGGGAATAATGGGGAATCGCACGCGCACCCAGCCAGACCACTCACCCTGGCGCAGAATGAAACGCCGGCCATCCACTTCGAATAGCGCGGCAGGGTTGGCGGCGTCGCGGGTCATCACCATGGTGACCAAGGAGATGGCGCGGTCCTTGCGCAGCGTGTTATCGGGACCTTCAATGACCAGCGGGGCGCGGCCGCGTTCCACCTGCACAGGCACAATGCGCCCGCCAGGCACGGCCCGCGGCATCTCCCCCGGGTCATCCGTGAAGTAGCTGAACGTGCCGAATGTGCCGCGCATATCGGGTGTGCCCATGCCGGAAAGCGTGCGGCTGCGGGATGCGAGCGGCGGAAAATTGTTGGGCATGCGCAGCAGCGTGGCCGGCACTCCGGCTTCGTCCAAAAGCTGCCAGAAGGCTTTGCCGCGCAAGAATCGGCGCACATGTCCGGAGGAGAGCGGCAGCAGATAGGGGCCGATGGGCAGTGTGTGGCGGGGCGGCTCGACATCCGCCATGGATGAAAGCGGCTCCATGGTTTTAGGATCGCGGTGAATGAAGTCGAAGACCCCGTGGCCGCCAGGATCGAGGCCGGTGATAAACGTGGACCACGCCACCGGACTCTGCGGGGGGACGGTAGTCGCCAGACGCTCGAAATCGCCCGTGCGGCGCAGGTGATCCAGATTGGGCAAAGCGTCCCAGTGGCGTTCGAGAAAGCCGGGGTCCATGGCGTCGATGCCCAGCACGATGATCTTCTTGCCAGTGGCCGCGCGCGGCGCATGGTGGCCGCAGCCCAAAACCGCGAGGCAGGTGAGAAGGGCGCCTGCCGCAACGGCGCTCTTGTGCGTCACAATAGCTGCTTCCCTTCCATCCAGGAAGGTGGCTGCAATCCGAAAAGCTGAAGCGCGGTGGGCGCCAGGTCTTCAATGCCTGGATCTTGTGCCGTGATCTTCCGATTTGAGAACAGCACACCCGGAACCAACACCGGATCCACGCAATGATCGCCGCTCCACGCCTTCGAATTATCCTCGATCGCTAGCGCCGACACTTTCCCCACCGCCGCCTCCCACGAGCAACGGTAACCCTCGTTATATCCCACGATGAAATCCGGCGCGGCGTCCAGATAAGGTCCGCGATAGAGGGATTCGGTCGCGTAAACGTTGCGGATGGGCGTTTCTCCTTGCCCATCGCGCAACGCACACAGCCTGGCAATGATCTCAGCCTTCAGTTGCGGGGCTTCGCTGCGTTCCACGATGCCCAGCGATTCGCGCCCCTTCATGTTCAGATAAAACCCGCCCAGCCCCAAGGCATAAGCCCGTGTACGGCTCCAATCCACGCCATCGAAGAACGATTCGCTCTGGCGTGCGCCGTTTTTCAGGTGCAGATAGCCGTTATCGCGCAGCCACGCGTTGATGTTCACGCCCCGGCGGAACGCGCAAAAACCGTGATCGGAAAGAACGAACAAGGTGGTGTCCCCACCGGCGAAGGCCATCGCTTGGCCCACTAGCGAGTCCATGCGCTGGTACATATCTTCTATGACGCCAGAGTGCGGGTGCGCCGTCCCCAGACGGCGGTAGAACATATGCTGGATGCGGTCGCTGGTGTCGAACACGCAGGCCACCACGCCGCGCCGCGTGCTCTCGAGCGCCGTGCGGAACATGGCTTCGCGCTCCGCGAAAATATCCCACGCCTGCCGCAGGAAGGCGTCCTCGTCGATGACCCCTTCGTTGAGCGCCCAGGTGTCTTCGGCCATCCCCACCGTCGCGTAAGATCCCAGCAAGTTCGCGAGATACGCCGCGTAATACGGCGGATGGCTGATGGGCATGGCAGGGTGCTCCGGATCGATCTGGATGGGAGTCATGTAGAGGCTGAACCCCGGACCGGTCTCGGTGGCCAGAAATCGCACCAGACCCGTGGCTTTTACCCCGATGGCAGTACGGAACGCAAGCCTCTGCCAGTCCGTGTAAACGCCCGGTTCGAGCTGGATGCGGCGGCCTTGCACGCGCAACTCGTACGCGCCTGCGCGCAGCGCCACGTGGAAGGGAATGCGCAGCGCCGGCGCGTCATCGAGGTACGTGTCTGCGGGGCCTTCAATCTTGCCCGCGAAGCCGTCCGCTACGCGCCGCAACGGATAGCGGCTGCCATTTTCGTAGTCGGCCTTTTCCAAACGCGTAGTGAATTGCGAGAAGCTACCCTGCGTTCCCTTGAGATCCGGCGTGCACATCGCCGAGAGCACGCGCCCGTCGAACTTCTCCGGCGGAAAGGTGATCGGCACGCGCAGAATGGTGCAGTCGATTCCCTGCTCGCCGAGGATCTTCCAGAACGGCCGGCTTTTGCGGCGCAGGTCGATGGGCGCGCGCGAGAGCGGAATGCGAAATCGGCCGGCCCGCAGTACCCGCGCGGGCTTGCCCACGCGCGCCGAAGAAAGCCCCGGCAGGTACGATTTCAGGCTGCGGTCGAGGAAATCGAAAATATTATGTTTGGCCGGGCTCACGCCCGTGGCGAAAGTCGACCAGGCAACCGGCGAGAGCGCCGGAAACGTGGTGCGCAATCGCGTATAGCTGCCCTCCGCCCGGAGGCGCGACAGGTTCGGCAGCTTTTGCTCGGCCATGAGGCGCTCGGTAACCTGCGGATCGAGGCCGTCGAGACCCAGGAATATGATCTTTTTCGTGTGCGCGCGGCGGTATCCGCGGCGGCGGCGCAGAGCGCGCGAGGCCATCCGGAACGGCCACGCCAGCAGTGACAGCAGGCTGAGGAAGAAGCCCGCAATCAGAGAGAGGAACGATCCCAGGAACGCAAATCCCGCGCCGGGACCGACGTAGGCCAGTTGCGCGGAGTGCGGATGAGAAAGAAGGAGCGCCAGCCAGGTGACGGCCAGCGCAAAGTGGAGGGCAGAACGGTGTTTCTTCAAAGAGAGCGTACCGCGGTGAATAGACAATTATAACCCGCCTCCAGGAATGGCCCTAAATAGCTAAAATCAGCCCGCTACGATGAAAGTCGGAGAGCAATCTATGACGGTCACGCTGGATCTTCCGCCGGACAAGGAAGCGACATTTAAGGCCCAAGCCCAGGCTTTAGGGTTGACAGTCGAGCAATGGCTGTTGCGGCTTGCCGACCAGGAAGCCGGATCGAGCGCCGCGGCGCAGGTGGAAGAGCGCCCCATCTCGGAGGTAATGCGAGAAATTTGGGGTGACATGCCTGCCGATGTACGCGCCAAGCTTCCCCGCGACGGCGCCAGCCAGATTGACCATTACGTGTACGGCCTGCCCAAGAAAGATAAGTGACCAAAGTCTTCGCTGATACATTTTACTGGGTTGCCTTAGCGAACCCGGACGACTCCAGCCATGCGGCTGCGGGCGCCGCGGACGCAGGCCTCGCCGGCGCTCTGATTTATACGACTGACGAAGTTCTGGCGGAGTTCATGACCTTCTATTCCGCCGACCCCTGGCAGCGCGGGCGTGCGGCCACGACTGTTCGCCGGCTTCCGACCAATCCGAAAATTCGCGTCATCCCGCAGACCGGGAATCATTTCTTGCCGGACTTGATCTTTACCAGGCGCGCCCGGATAAGGGCTACAGCCTCACAGACTGCATTGCCATGCAAACAATGCGCCGCGAGGGCATCGCCGAGGCCCTCACCAATGACCGGCACTTCGAGCAGGAAGGCTTTCGGGCATTGTTTCGCGATTTCTAAGCCGCCGCTAGAACTTGGCAATCTCCTGCAACCGCACGGTTGCGCTTCACGGGCCACCATGCTAATCTGCAACCAGGAGGTTGCATGAATACCGACCGCATCGAGAAGAAGATCCTTTTGCGCGCCCCGCGCCAACGAGTCTGGCGCGCCCTGTCCGATTCGAGCGAGTTCGGGCGTTGGTTCGGCGCCAAGTTCGATGGTCCTTTCGTGCCGGGCGGCACGATACGCGCCGTGGTGGCGCAAACGGCCGTGGATGCCGAAGTGGCCCAGGCACAAAAGGAATTCGAAGGCACGCCGTTCGAGATCGTTGTCGAAAAGATGGAACCCGAACGGCTGCTCTCATTCCGCTGGCATCCCTTCGCCATCGAACCCGGAATCGATTACTCCGCCGAGCCCACCACGTTGGTCGAATTTGTTCTTGAGGAACAGGACAACGCCGTCATCCTGACAGTGACTGAGTCGGGCTTCGATCGGATCGCGCTCGCACGCCGGGCGAAGGCGTTCTCCGCGAACGAGCAAGGCTGGAGCATGCAGGTGAAGCTCATTGAGAAGTACCTTACCCATGCATAAGCGCCCGTCGCAGACTCTTCGCCGCGCTGGGCGACGAGACCCGTTTACGCCTGGTTTTTCGTCTCTGCGAAAGCGGACCGATGTCCATCGCCAGGCTCACGGCGGGTTCCAGCGTCACTCGTCAAGCCATCGCCAAACACTTGTGCGTCATGCAGGAGGCTGGTCTGGTGCGTAGCGCGCGGCACGGGCGCGAGCGCATTTGGCAATTGGAGCGGCGGCGCCTGGAAGAGGCCCGCCACTGCCTTGACCTGATCTCGAAGCAGTGGGATAGCGCGCTCGGCCGGTTGCGCGATCTGGTCGAGCGCGGATAGCCGCGCTTTCATTGGCCGTCTTCGGCGGCGTAATCGAATGCCGGGGCGTCAAAGGGCGGCCCGGATGCGCCCGCTCCCAGGCTACTGTGCGCGCCAAAGCCTCGGCGCGCGAAATCGTTTCGCGGTAGCCTAATTCGCTGCGGATGCGCCTCGAATCCGCGGTCCAGTGTTGTGCGGCGTTGAAAGGCGGGATCAGGTGCTTGGGCGTGCGGTCTCGCGGCAGGGTCACGATGCGGCCCTGCCAGCCGGCCGCTTGCCCGACGGCGCGCGCCCAATCGGCCCATGAAAGTGCATCGGCCTCGGCCACGTTGTAGGTGCGTCCGGCGGCGGCTTCGTTCGTGACCGCCAGCGCGATCGCCGCGGCCACGTCTTCGACATAGCCCATCGGGGCCTTGCCAGCTGCGCCCAGCTCTCCTCGATCGGGATGGCGGGGCGGCCGTCGTCCATGCGTTTCAGAAACGCCGTGGAAACGATGCAGCGGGTCGCCCGGACCATAGACCATGGGCAGACGCAGGATGGTGGCCGGCAGCGACGGCTCGCTGCGCACGACTTGCTCCACCACGGTCTTGTCGTAATCCGGCGTGACCCAGTCGAACGGGACGGATACCTCGGGCCGATCGGCAAACGGATAAAGCTTCGTGCGCAGCGGCGAATCTTCGGTGAGCGGTACCGGCTCCAGAGGTCCCGGCGCCAGGCCCAGCGCGATCTCGTAGGCGCGATAGACATCCATGCTGCTGGCGGTGACCAGCCGGCGCGCGACGCCGCGGAACGCGTCCACCACCGCGCGCGCCTGGCGCTCGTCGCCGGAGATCATGTCGAGCACCACATCCGGCGGCTGGCGGCGGAATTCGGCGGCATGTTCGGCCAGGCGGTCGCGGTCGCCGATCAGGTGGCGCACGTTAGCGGGGAGCGCGGCAGCGTGTCGTCCGCGATGCAGGACTGTGACTTCGTGCTCTTGCGCCAGACGCGCGACTGACATGCGCGCCAATGAATCCGGTTCCGCCGACCACCGTGACGCGCATAAATCAGGTTAGCCGAAGCCGAAAGCCGTCGGGATGGTACTCGCCCACCAGGTCCACGTTAGTCTTCGCCGGGATGCGGTCCTCCATGCCCAGCGCCCAGTAGCAGGCGTTCACGATCATGCGGCGCAGGCCCTCGTTCAGCAGATCCTGCGATGCGCCCATGGTGGTGGTGAAGACGCGCGCGCGTCTTGTACGTCTTCACCCAGGCGATCGGCAGCATGGGATCGTTCGGCTTCCCTGCCGCGGGCGGATCGTCCGGGTGCATGCCTTCCACCACCTGGCCGAGCACCAGCGGACGGCTGTCGCCGGGGAGCGGCAGGCGCACTTCGTACACATCGGTCGGACCCCAGATATCGCCGTCCCGAATGCCGCGCAGAATGGGATGATGTCTCCGCGCCCTTGGCCAGGATGCCGCGCGTGCTCTGCTTGCCGTGCTCGCCGTGGTGGTCGATCCAGGTCTCGCCCAGCACCTGCCGTCCGAATCCGCCATCCCAGTCCTTGCTGTTCCAACTGTAGCGCGCGTAGGTCGGGCTGCTCTTCAGATCGAAGGCATGCGTGGCGGTGCGCAGGCCGACGATGGGGCGGCCCGATTCCACATAATCCACGATGTGCTTCATCTGGCTGTCGGGCAGATCGCGGAAGCGGATGCAGCAGCACCATCAGGTCGGCGGTGTCCAGCGCTTCCAGGCCCGGGAATATTGGTGTGCAGATCCGGCTTGATGGTGCCGTCCGCCGGATCGATGGCGTATAACACAGTGCAATCGAAACCATGCCGCTTGGACAGGATTTTCGCCAACTGCGGCAAGCCTTCTTCGGAGCGGTACTCATCGTCTCCGCTCACCAGCACGATGCGCTTGCCTTGGGCGCGCGGCGAACGCCATGGGCTGAAGAGCCAGGGAACGCGATGCAAGCCGCGCCGGGTCATCGCACGAACACCAGGTAAATGGTCATGGCCACTCCGGTGACCGCCAGGATCAGAGCGATCACCACCGCCATGGTGACCGGCCGGTCCACCACCTCTGTGCCGCGCTTCACCGCGCGCACGAAGCGAATATGCTGCACGCGCGGAGAACACGTTCACGACCACGCCGATCAGGATCAGGGCGGTGCCGGCCCACAGCGTGAAGCGCGAGGAATGCAGAGTCAGGGGATGCTGGCTGAATTCCATTTCGCGCAGGAACAAGCCGAAGCGCGCCACCACGAAGCCGAATCCCATCAGCGCCAGGCCGGTGCGGATCCACGCGAGAAACGTCCGCTCGGCGGCCAGGTATACGCGCGGGTCTTCCATCTCTAGCCCACCGGCGCCGCGCGCAACGGCCCTTCGGCCAGATCGATCCACTGATTGCCCTGCGCGTATTCCGCACGAACACGGTGTGTCCGGCCCGAAAACGGCGCGGCCCTTGGAATTCGCGCCACCGGCGCACGGCCAGACGCGGCAGAGGCTCGACCTGGTCCGGCTGGATCTCCTGCGCCAGAGTGACATGCGGGTGATACTCGAAGGGCTCCTCGAAAGCCGAGCGTGCCCGATTCAGGCTGCGCGTGCATCTCGCGCAATTGGTCCGGCGCCGGCCTCCACGCCGATATAGATGACATCGGTGACATCGAATTTCTCGATGCTGCCCAAGCTCGATATCGAAAGGCGCAAAGCCGGCCACAATGCGCGCGCGCCTCTTCGATGGCGGCTTCCGGAGCCACCGGCAGCGGCCGCGGCGGAAGCACGCTGACGTGCGCGTGCGGATTGCAGCCGGGCACCATCTCCAGCCGCAAATCGTCCAGAAAGCCGCCGAGGGGATCCGGAAGGTAGATCACCAGCGCGTAGAGACTCGGCCGCTCCTGCTCCGCGCCCGCGCGCGTCCCGTTTGGATCCACTGGCATCTCCATGTCACCCCGTCTGACACTGTCGATTATGCCACATGGCAAGCTCGCTCGCCGGTTCGCAGTCACTACTAGCACCTTTGTGCTAACCTCAGTTAGGAAATGTCAGATACGCTAAACGCAATCCTCTATTGAACCTGCCCTTCAGGATTCCTTTCGACCAGATCCGGGCCGAGCATGTGCAGCCCGCGGTGGCGGAACTGCTGCGCGATGCGCGGCAACGCATCGACGCGCTGGCGGCCGATCCGCAGCCGCGCACGTTCGACAACACCTTAATGGCGTCTGGACGCCGATCACCGAGCCGCTGGACGAGGCCATGGCCGTGGTGCGGCACCTGGAATCCGTGGCCACCTATCCGGAACTGCGCGAGGCGTACAACGCGGTGCAGCCGGAAGTCAGCGCGTTCTATTCCGGCATTCCGCTGCACGCCGGCCTCTGGCAGGCCATCAAGCGTATGCGGCCACGGATGAGGCGCGCGGCCTAGCCGGCACGCGGCGCCGCTTTCTGACCAAGACCATCGACACCTTCCGGCGGCACGGCGCGGACCTGGATGCCGAGGGCAAGGCGCGCCTGGAAGCCATCGACATCGAGCTGGCCACCGTCACCACGAAGTTTTCGCAAAACGTGCTGGATGCGACCAACGCCTTCGAACTGGTCATCGCGGATGAAGCCGGACTGGCCGGGCTGCCGCCATCGGCCGTGGCCGCGGCGCGCGAGAGCGCCGCGCAAAAGGGCTTGGCCGGCTGGCGATTCACCCTGCAAGCGCCCAGCTACACGCCGGTGATGACGTATCTGGACGATGCCGGCCGTGCGCCGAGAAGATGTACCGCGCGTACGCCATCCGCGCGAGCGGCGGCCAATATGACAATCGCCCGCTGCTGAGCCGCATTCTGGAGCTGCGCCGGGCGCAGCGCCGAGCTGCTGGGCTTCCGCAATTTCGCGGACCTGGTGCTGCACGATCGCATGGCCCACACCGGCGAGCGCGCCGAGGAGTTCCTGAGGGATCTGAAGCGCAAGACCGAGGCGCAGTTTGCGCGGGAGAACCGCGCCCTGCTGGATTTCGGCGCAGCCTGGAGGGTGCGGACGCGCCGGAGCTGCAGCCCTGGGACGTGGCCTATTACGCCGAAAAGCAGCGCGCCGCGCTCTACGATTTCGACGAAGAGGAACTGCGCCCTTACTTCCCGCTGGAGCGCGTGGTGGAAGGGCTGTTTGAGATCGTGCGCCGGCTTGTACGGCATCCGCGTGGTGGAGGAGCAGGCGTTCCCGTTTGGGATCCGCAGGTGCGTTATTACGCGGTGTACGATCGCGATCGGCAGTGACTTCATGGGCGGCTTTTACGCGGACTGGTATCCGCGCGAGAACAAGCGCGGCGGCGCTTGGATGGATGCGCTGATCACGGGCTATCCGCAGGACGCCGGCTTCAAGCCGCACCTGGGGCTGATCTGCGGCAACCTGACACCGCCGCTGGCGGACCGGCCCGCGCTGCTGACGCATTGCGAAGTGAGCACCATCTTCCACGAGTTCGGGCACCTGCTGCATCACCTGCTGAGCCGCGTGGAGGTGCGCAGCCTGGCGGGCACCAGCGTGGCGTGGGATTTCGTGGAGCTGCCCTCGCAGATCATGGAGAACTGGAGCTGGGAGCGCGAGGCCGCTGGACCTTTTCGCGCGCCACTACCAGACCGGCGAGCCGATTCCCGACGACCTGTTCGAGAAAATGGTGCGCGCCCGCAATTTCCGCAGCGCCAACGCGCAGATGCGCCAGCTTGGCTTCGGCTTCATGGACCTGGCGCTGCATATCGATTACGATCCCGCGCGCGATGGCGATGTGATCGAGTACACGCGCCGCGATCCTGCAGCAATACTCGCCCGCGCCGCTGCCGCCGGAACACGCCATGGCGGCGGCGTTCACGCACCTGTTCTCGAGCCCGGTGGGCTACGGCGCCGGTTACTATTCCTACAAGTGGGCCGAGGTGCTGGATGCGGACGCGTTCACGCGCTTCCGCTCGCATGGCATCTTCAGCCCGGAGGTGGGAGCGGAGTTTCCGCGACACGATTCTGGCGCGCGGCGACAGCGAGGATCCGGCGGAGTTATACCGGCGATTTATGGGGCGCGACCCGGATCCGAATGCGCTGCTGGAGCGTTCGGGGTTGTTGGCTGCTTTGCCATAGCCCGGCGTGGTTTTACTACATTGGATATCGTTGATTACTTCATCCTGCTGTTGAGCACAGACTGGTTCTTGCCGCACTGGCCGGAGATCGGGATCGATGTCGCGGAACCTAAGAAGGTTGGTCTCCAGCAAGGATGCCGGGAGATTGCGAAGCAAGTACTGGGCGGGGCTGACAACTACTTTCTGGCCGGCTTCTCCGAAGAGTGCAGCCAGGAAACACACGCCATGTTTCTTGCGCTTCTGCGAAGATGGAATGCGGAGCCCGAAATGTGGGCAACGTGGAACGAATGGGCCAATCTGTCGCATCAGAAACTCACCGCAGTCTGTGGAGTGCGCGTAATTGAATTTCAAGATCGATGCGTCGCAATTGGATTCCACTATTCGAGCCGAAGTTATGGACACATGGGAGCCATATAAGCTGAGAGCGTCCATCTTTCGAGATATTTGTGTGAACTCCAAAACGGAGTGGGATATTCGCACTCGTCACCTTCTGTCAAGCCCCAGAGCGCTTGTCAATCAACTGTGGAGGGTCCTTTTGGATCGCAGACTTCGCGCATTTTGGGCGGCGTTACGCGAGCGGCTGATGCCCGAGCAGCTCGAGCAGCTGGTTTCCTGGTATCGCGAAACAGTCAAGAGCACTTATCACGAAGACCGGCCCGATCTGATTCTTCCTACATAAGCTGACGCCAGCTATGTATATACCGAAATGACAGCCGGATATGTCGAGCTTGAGGGTAGGCGGAACGCTCTACGATACCTCGACAGTGAAACGAGCTTTATCGAATCGCCCGCGCCGCCTCAGACGCGGTAATGCGACAGTAAGACGGCTGACCGTGTTAGTTGAGAAGAGAGCCCGTGTTACACGACTGCCTGCCGGGGCCGGTCTGCCGATGAGCGTTCCTCGGCCTGCCGCCAGAGCTGTCTCTTTACCGTGTACATCTGCGCATCGGCAAACCGCAGCAACGCGTCCGGCCGATCTCCGTCGGACGGCCAGACGGCGATTCCCACGCTGGCGCTAATCGAAAACCGCTGGTGGTGCGCATCGATCGGTTCCCGTAAGGCCGCGGAGATCTTGCCGGCAATGTGTTCGGCGGCCTCCCGGCGTCCCACTTGCGGCAGCAAAACCACAAACTCGTCACCGCCGATGCGCGCCACCGTGTCCCCGCGGCGGACACAGTGAGCCATGCGGCGCGCGGCATGTTCGAGCACCGCATCCCCCGCGTCGTGGCCATAAGTGTCGTTGATCGTTTTAAACGAATCCAGATCGATATACAGCACGCCCAGCAGCTCGCCGTCCCTCGCAGCAGCCGCAATCTCGGCTTCCAGCCGCTCGTAGAGGAGCGCGCGATTCGGCAGGCCGGTGAGCGTATCGTGCTGCGCGCGGTGGGATAACTGGTCGTGCAGCCGCCGGCGGTCCAGGGCGAGTGCGGCAATGTTCGACCACAAGCCCAGCGTCTCGTCCCGCGCTTCCGCGGATGGCTTGGCATACCGGAAGAACGCCGCGATTGCCCCGACCGTCTCCGAATCCACCATGATCGGTGCGGAGCAAAACGTCTTGAATCGCGTACCCGGCTGCGAAGCCAGGAACCGCTCCCAAGCCGGATTGTCCGCGAACTCTTTGGGGTCGCGCAATTCGAGGCTGAACGAAATCGAGCGCATCTCCATGCCGCGCAGGATTTCCAGCCAACTCGCCGGAAGGGCGGGGACCGTGCAAACGCGGCATCCTTCCGGAGACGCCAGCAGGATCGCGCAAACCGCCCCTTCCGCGTGCTGGGCGACGGCTTCGGCGATGCGATCGAGGATCAAATCCGCCGGCTCGTCCCGCGCGATAAGCTCCAGAATGTTTTTGCTATCCACATCCAGAGCCTCCGCCGCGCAAGCTTGCTCGAGCGCCCGGCGGGTGCTCAGGTGGGCCGCTTGCAACTGCATGGTCTGAGCCCGCAACGCGTTCGTTTGGGCGCCCACCCGCTTACGGAGAAGAACGGCCCAGGCCACCACGGCGAGCACCAACAGCGCGGCCCCCGCCAGGACAGGAACCACCCGATCCGCGGTCAGCCACGGCGGCCTGCTCAAAATGACCGCATCCGCCGGAGAGCGGAGCAGCAGCCGGAACCCGCGGGGCAAAATGAAATCGTAAGATTTTTCCACTTCTACCGCGCAGATGCCCGTCAACCGCAGCACGGTACCGGGTTCCAGGACAGGAGCCGCCGCGCCGATGGGGAGAACGGCGCTAAAGACCGTTCCCCCGGACTGGATCGTCAGAATTTGCCCCCGCGGCCGTTGCAGCCGTTCGACGAGCTTACCCTCGATTTGCACCAGTTGACCGTCGAAGCGGCCGTCTAGGGCATCCTGTGCGGCGATGGGCACCGCGGCCGGCGGCGCCCCGGATTGCAATTTCTTCACCTGTGCTCCGCGCAACGTAGGGCTATAACCGGCGATGGTAGGGAAACCCAGTACATCCACCAGGTCGCCCGCGGCCAATCCCTCCGCATTGTCTTCCCGGATCATCAGGCCTCCGGTCGAATCGCGGATCCAAGCCGATCCGGAGAGGTTGCCGTAGGTCACGGTTCCGCGCACCCGCACCCGATGCCCCAGATCGGCCGTCCGCGAAAACTGCATGAGATCCTGGATGGGGGTAATTGCCATCGAGAAGGGATCCGGAGGCGGCCTGCGCAGAACCCGAATCCATTCCTTTCCCGGAACGTACATCTGGATGCCGAGCATCTGGTGTTTCGCGTTGAAAAGCGCGCCGCACACACCTTGCACCTTCACTTCGGCATCCACCAGAGACGCCAGATCGCCATGCGCGGCTAAGACATGCGCCTTATAGGTATCCCTCCCCGATGACAGCGTCAGCAGAGCGTCCGCGTGTCCCGGAGCGACTCGCTGGATAATTCCCCCTAACTCGATCCAATGGCAGTCCTCGCGGCCCCGAATCGCGGTTTCGAAGTCTCCCGGTCCAGGCGCCGGCAAATGCCCGTGGCGCAGAAATCTGACATGCGCCTTGCCCACGTTGGGAGCGAAATCGGGGATACTCACACCCGTGACATCCACCTCGTCTCCCGCGCGCAGGGAGACACCCTCTTCGTCGCTCAACTCGACAAAGATGCCATCTGTTCTGTCCGCGACGAACAACAGATGGTTCGCGGGATCGAAGTAGGTCACCACGGCGCGCAGATGAACCTGGTATGCAAGTCTGGCGGCAGTGGGCGGCAGGTCGTGCACCTCGCGCGCGGTGGTTAAGGCGGCGGGGACGCAAATCGCCAGCGCAACTATTGCTGAAATGAGAACGGGTATTCGTGACAATGCGCAATACCTACCCCTTAATCGGCACCTGGCGGCGCGACCTGTTGCTTCGCTTGCTTAATGCAGGTGTATTAACGTTAGCTAGCTACCCGCGTATCGGCCGTATGTATCGATATACAAATGCTTTTCCCCTCGATTTAAGACATAAAGTTAACCAAAGATAGCATGCACTACACCGTATGGTACTTCTACAATTGAATAATAATACGGCGGATTATCCTTTCGTCTATGCTGCTGAATGCAAACATCTCCTCTCCGCCGTTAGCGGTGGGAAACGAGGCCCTGGGAATGGCCGGCCGGCGCAGGACCGGCTGGCTCATCAAGGCATCCCTGTGCGCCGGCCTGGCTTGGTTTGCCTACCAACTCGCCAACGGAACGCTGACCTCCGGCCATGCGTTCCAGGATCCGCGGGTCGCCATGATCTCGTTCCTGGCGCTGGCGTTGACTGTGGCCGCCTATATCGCCATGCGTCAACAGGCGGATTTGGTGGAGCAATCCCGCACGCAGTCCGCGCAGCAATGGGGCGCGGAAGTGGAAACAGCCGGTCTGGTCGGCGCCATCGAAGAAGCCTCCGACGCCGTGGTGATTACGGATGCCGATGGCACCATACAGTATGTCAATCCAGCCTACACCAAGATGACCGGCTACACTGCCGCGGAAGCGATCGGCCATAATCCGGCCAGGCAGACCTCGGGGCTGGGTCCCGCATTCCACCAGCGCGTCGGGGATACCGTCAAGGCCGGCAAGGTTTGGCGTGGCGAGATTACCAATCGGCGCAAGGATGGCTCCATTTACGTGGAAGAGATGTCCGTCGCGCCGATTCGCGATGCGAGCGGCAGGACCAGGAAATACATAGCCATCCGGCGCGACACCACCGTCCGCAAGGCGGTCGAAGAAACCAAGGCATTCCTCGCGTCCATCGTGGAGTCTTCCGAAGACGCGATCATGAGCAGCACTCCGGAAGGCGCCATCGTGAGCTGGAACAAGGGCGCCGAAGCGCTCTATGGTTACCGCGCGGAGGAAGTAACCGGAAAGCCGGTCTCCATACTGGCGCCGGACGATCAACGGGCGAGTCTGAAATGTATAGCCGATAAACTGCAACGGGGCGAGAGCGTCTCCCAATTCGAGGGGGTGGGGCTGACCAAAAACGGCCAGCGCGTCCATATCTCGATTTCGGCCTGTCCCATCAAGAGCGCGAACGGACAGATTACGGCGCTGGCGGCTATCCTGCGCGATATTACGGCGCGCGTGCAGGCGCAGGAAGCCCGAGCGTTGCTCGCATCCATTGTGGATTCGGCCGACGACGCCATCTTCGGCACCGCGGCGGATGGCGAGATCCTCAGTTGGAACAAGGGCGCCGAAGCCATGTATGGCTATCGCGCCGGCGAGATTCTGGGAAAGCCCGTATCCCTGCTGGGCGAAACCACCCAGGTCCTGGATCGGATCCAACGGGGCGAAACCATCTCCCAGTGGGAGACCGTGGCCGTAACCCGGAATGGCGGATCGCTGGACGTATCTCTCACCATATCCCCGGTTCGCAACGGCGCCGGGACGGTGACGGGGTCGTCGATCATCGTGCGCGACATCAGCCACCGGCGCCGCGACCGGGAGGCGCTGCAGCAAAGCGAGGAGCGCTACCGGTCGCTGGTGGCCAATCTTCCGGATATCGTGTGGGTAGCCGACGAAGCCGGACAGCCGGTCTTCGTGAGCTCCAACTGTGTGGAAATCACCGGATTCACGGCGGACGAGATCTGCCAGCCGGAGTTCTGGACGAAACGAATTCATCGGGGGGACCTCGCGGGCGTGCGGAACGCCTACCGGATATTTTTCGAACAGGCCGGCGCCATCGACGTGGAATACCGGTTCCAACGGCGCGACGGACAATGGATCTGGCTGCACAACCGGGCGTCGAACAGCGATGAACGCAACGGCCGCCGCTATCAGGATGGGCTGCTTTCCGATGTCACGGAGCGCAAGCGGATGGAACAGAAGCTGGCGCACCAGGCCACGCACGACCTGTTGACGGGCCTTCCCAATCGGGCGGTGTTCGAAGACCGGTTCCAGCAGGTCCTGGCGCGGGCGCGGCGGCAGGGTGGCCTGGCTGCGCTGCTCTACCTGGATCTGGACCGCTTCAAGCGCATCAACGACACCCTGGGGCACCTGGCGGGGGACACCTTGATCCAATTGGCGGCCAGGCGCCTGGCGGGATGCCTACGCGAGTCGGAGACGGTTTCGCGTAGCAGCGGCGACCGCTTCATGCTGATCCTCGGCGACGTGCGCCATGCGCAGGACGCCGTGAATGTGGCGGGGCGCATCCTGGAGGCGCTGGCGGCGCCGTTTTCGGTGAAGGGCAACGAAGTGTTTCTGAGCGCCAGCATCGGCATTGCGATCTATCCGCAGGACGGCGAGGATGCCGCCGGCCTGCAAAGGGCGGCGGACAGCGCTCTGTATGCCGCCAAGCGCCAGGGCGGCAAGCAGGGCATTCAGATGTCCACGCCCGAAATTAGTGAAGCGGCCAGCCGCCGTCTGGCGGTCGAGACGGAGCTGCACTATGCGCTGGAGCGCGGCGAGTTATCGCTGCACTACCAGCCGCAGTTCGATCTGGCCACCAATCGCGTGGCGGTGCTGGAGGCGCTGGTGCGCTGGGAGAATCCCAAGTTCGGGCGCGTGCCGGCCTCGGTCATGATTCCCATAGCGGAAGAGAGCGGGCTGATCCTGCCCATCGGGGCCCACGTGCTGCAGAACGCCTGCCGCCAGGGTACCCGCTGGCGTGACATGGGCTTCGGCCCGATTCAGGTGGCGGTGAATACATCGGCGGTGCAATTCGCGCGCGGCGACCTGCCGGAGACGGTGGCGGACACGCTCGCCGAGACGGGCCTGGAGGCTTCCCGGCTGGAACTGGAACTCACCGAGAGCGTGATCATGCAGGATATGCAGGAGACCGCGCGTCAACTGAAGGAGTTGAAGAAACTGGGCGTGAGTGTTTCGCTGGACGATTTTGGCACCGGTTACTCTTCTCTGAGCTATCTGGAAGAACTGCCGATCGACAACTTAAAGATCGACCGGAAGTTCGTGCAGCGGATGAATGGCGCGGACCACAACCGCACGCTGGTCGAATCCATCGTGGGCCTGGCCCACGGCTTGGGCATGCGGGTGGTGGCCGAGGGAGTAGAGACCGGAGAGCAGCTCGAACAGCTCAAGGCCATGGGGTGCGACCGGGCGCAAAGCTTCATGCTGGCCGGCCCCGCTCCGGCGCTATGCATTCAGGCGCTGCTGGCGCACTCGGCGTAGAGAGCAAAAAAATAGGGGCAGACGGAAACCGCCTGCCCCCATTCGATTACTGCTGATTACTTCCCAATTACTCCCAAGTCACGTTCGATCCCATGATGAAGTGATAGAGGATATACGCCGCATCGAGACCGCTCGGAAGCTGCGCGGAGGGGACTGCCACCGGCGCACTGGCCGGGCCCACCAGCAACTCGCCCGGCGGTACTATCGCCGTGCTGCTGGCGGTTGACGGCAGCGATTGGAGCACGTACGTCGGAATGGTGAACGATCCTGCGCTGGCCGGCGCGATACATTCCACCAGAATGCCCGGGGTGGTTGGCAAGGGCGTGGTGCCCGATAGGAGCGTCGAGGAAATCAACGTCATATCCACGTAACCGTTCGGGTCGCCGCCAGTCCACTCGATGGTCAGAGGCGAACTGCGGGTGATCGATGTGCCAAGGGCGCTCTGGTTGGTCCATTTGAAAGAAGCCGCGGCGGACGTCACCGGGATGCTGGCGGAGAAAGCGCCTACGTTCGCACCAGCGGGGGCCGACACCGTGAGCGTGCCGGGCTCGATGGCATAGGTCCATGAAGCGCTACCCCACCCGGCGGCATTGAGGAAGTACGGAGGACAGCCGTTGGATGCCGTGCATCCTCCGATCAACTCCGCGATCGTCTCGCCTCCCACCAACTGGCCGTACCCGTTGCCGGTCTTATTCTTAGGAACCGCGACGGTTCCCTGCGGACCCATTATGCTCAAAGCCGACCCGGCATCCAGGAAGGTGATTCCGCCCAAAGCGGGATCCACCGGCGGTGGATATTCGAGGAAGGGCTCCACGGTGCAATTGCCCACCGAAGGAGCTAGCGCAAAGCCTTCGAACTCTTCGATCGTTCCCGTCGAGAAGGTACCGATCAATCCGGTGACCGTGTCGTTGTCCCATTGCAGATCGCCGAGCAACGGTATATCGAGGTTCAAATAGTTGCTGAGCAGGCTGATGGCGGCGACATTGGCTTTGCCATTAGCCAGCAGAGCCGGCAGGATGTCCGCGACATTGATGCCATCCGCATCCTGGCAAGCGGCGCCCTGTGGATCTACCGGCATGCTGTTGAAGTTGCCGATGGTGGATCCGGCCTGCACGGCGACCTGCACGAAGCAGCCCTGTGCGCCGGACGGCACCACGAAATCGATCTGGTCGACGGCGGTGTAGCCCGAACGGCCGGCATAGGTCACGTTGGCCTGCTGGCCCGCTACCCAAACCGTCACCGGACAGCTAGCCGGGGTGGAGCACAAGTTGGTCTGCACGGGCGCCGCGCTGGCCTCGGCCGAGGCGCTAGGCACAGGACCCAAGCCCGTTCCCCAAATAGTCACGTAGTCGCCCGGCTTGGCAGGGCCGTACGACCCATACGGGAAAGGCAGGTACAGCAGGTTCGTCACGGCGTTCGTAAAGATGCCCGGACCGGTGCCCGCGCCATTCCAGGAAAACGTTCCGAACGAGTCTGGCGACCACCGTGATAGGATATGCAGGGCTGGTGGCTCCGCTAAAGGTTACCGTCAGCGTGCCGGTGCCCGTCGGGGTATTGGAAGGAAGCACGGCGTTGATCTGCGACGAGCTGGCGTTCTGGACGGCATACTCGATGTAGGCCGCCACCGTCGTCCCATTCACCGTGACGTTGACCGACGTCCCTTGCAGAGAGGTCGGCAACGGATAAGGCTTCCAATAACAGTTGTAATAGTTCGTGGCGCAGGTCGAGGAATCCACCCCGAAACCGTTGCCGTAGATGGCAAAGAACGAGCCCTGTGCGATGGAAGAATTGGGCAGTGGGGACAAGGCTTCGCTAGCCGCATTACTCACTTGAGTGATGGTGGGCTGCGCGAATCCGGCGGCTGCCAGCAGTCCCAACATCATGACGATTGCGATAAAAGCTTTCACGTGTGTGGTGTTCCTTTCGTACGCTACAGTTTATCACTACTCAACGCGATGTGGCGATGAGCGGTTGCGTGCGGCCGCCTCGCTTCGGGTGACGCCGTACCAAGGGTAATGGAACCCCTCGAAAATAGCCTGTCCCCAAAGTGCGATTCAATACTTTACACTAACGTATTCTAGATTATCATCGAATATGCTATACGCCGGGATCGGCGCAGAGAGAGGGAACGTGGATATGAATTCGTCATTTTTTAACAGGTTAATCGTTGTGGGGCTCAGCTTGGCGCCCCTATTCGCGCAGGTCGCGCCGGTAGCCGGCCGCGCCGCGCGGACGCAGCCGCTCGCGAGCAACCGGGCATCCGGTGTGGTACGCCCCGAAGCGAAGGTCAACCCGAACACGGCAACCTGCACCACCGCCAGCCGGTCTGGATGTCTGTATCACGGGGACCTTGGGCGCTGTCCTCCATGGCAGCGGTTACGTCACCAGTGGAGCGTATACCGGCGGCATTATCGCCACTGGGACCGGCGGGCAGACCTGCGATCTCACGTTCAGTACTCCATCCGGCGGCACGGCCGCCACGGCGACCGTGGCGCTCAGCAGCCTGAACACCATCAGCACCACACCCCCTCCCACGATCAACATCGTGACGCCTGGTAAGAACTACACCTCCGCGCCGACTACGGCAGCCGTCTCTAGCGGGACCGCCATCTGCACCGGCACGGCTTCGGTGACGACCAAGCTGGACGACCCGCTCGGCCTGAGCGGCGTGCCGTATCTCGCAACCACAGTACTCGATCCCCAGAACGTCACCTATAGTCCCTCCACCGATACATACGGCGGATTGACTATTTATTTTACCGGCACTCCCTACAACCCCAATTCGCTGACGCTTGACTGTGGTCCGACCGCTTCGGTGACCGCCGTGAGCAATAACTCTGCCGACAACGGCTACGATACGCTTAGCGTAGGTAATTGCACCTTCCATTCGATCATTACGGCGGGGTTCACGGCCACGCTGGCGATGCCAGCGAACACTTTTCCTGCGCCGCTGCCGTTTCCATTTTCGGCACGGATGGAAACCAGCCCCAACACGGCCAGCAGCGGGATCATATACCATTGAGAGCGGCACCTTTGCCGGCGATTCCACGGAGTTGGCCTTCGGCGGTAATATCACAACCACATGCACGGGCTGCACGGCGGAGCCCGCAACTTACACTGGCGCTCCGGGAACGATGGCGTTTACCGCGACTGCGGGCGGCGCTGCGCAATCGCAGCCGTCACCGTGGGGGCATTATTGCCGACTGAGGCTTATGCCGTCAAGGTTTCATCCACCACCAATAATTGGCTGAGCACCTCCGTCGCCGGTGGCCAGACCGGCGCTCCATTCAATATCATCGCGACTCCCGGGACGCTCGCCGCGAGCGGTACTCCTTACACGGGGACGGTGAGCGTTTATACTTCCACGTCCACTTCGCCGCAGGTGATCAACGTGAGTCTGACGGTGAACGCGGCCGTCACCATCGTTATTACGACCAACTCGCCGCTGCCAACCGGCGAGGTAGGGGTCAATTACCCCCAGACGCTGGGGGTCTCGGGCGGCACAGCGCCATACACCTGGTCGATCACCAGCGGAGCGCTGCCCCTCGGCTTGACCCTGGGGTCGTCCACCGGCGCGATTACCGGCAGTCCCAGCGCGGCTGGCACTTCCTACTTCACCGTTAGCGTCCACGACGTCAACAACGTCACCGGCACCAAGCCGTTCAGCCTGACGATCGACAGCCACGTGGGGATCTCCACCACGTCCCTGCCCAACGGCGACCAAGGCGCGTCCCTACAACCAGAGCGTGGTGGCTACCAGTGGAGTGACACCGTACACCTGGAGCGTGAGCAGCGGATCGCTGCCAGCCGGTTTGAGCCTGAACGCTTCGACCGGCGCGATAACCGGCACCCCGAGCGGCAGCGGTGCTTCATCCTTCAATATCACTGTAACGGATACCGCAGGCGGCACCGCTACGCAGGGTCTCAGCATCACGATCAACCCGACTCTGATAATCAACACCACATCGCTGCCTGCCGGTTCGGTTAACACGGCCTACTCCCAAACGCTGTCTGCCAGCGGTGGAAACGGGGTCTACACCTGGTCAATCACACTGGGATCGCTTCCGCCCGGTTTGACCCTGAGCTCCGCTGGCGCGATCACCGGCTCACCCAGCACGGCTACAGGCAGTCCGTTCAACTTCACCGTCCATGTAGCCGATACGGCGGGTGGTTCGGCGAGCCAGGCTCTCTCCATCACCGTCACCAACGGCGTGACTATCACGACCACTTCGCCGCTGACCACCGGCGAGGAGAACGTAGGCTATTCTCAGCAGTTGCTGGCCACCGGCGGCACCGGGACCTATACTACATGGACGGTTACCAGCGGCGCGCTTCCCGCCGGTTTGTCACTCTCCAACACCGGCTTGATCAGCGGAACGCCCACCACCACCGTCACGAGCGACTCGTTCAGCGTCCAGGTGACGGATAGCGCCAACAACAAGTCCCCCTCCACGGCGTTCTTGCTCACCATCCTCGCGCCGCCGGGGATCACCACCACCTCGCCGCTGCCAGGCGGCGAGACCGGCGTGTTCTACAGCAAGACTCTGACAGCTTCCGGCGGACAAGCGCCGTATAGCAACTGGGTGGTAACTCTGGGATCGCTGCCCGCCGGACTCACCTTGAATGCATCCAGCGGCACCATCAGCGGTACACCCACCAGCACCGGATCTTCTACGTTTAGCGTCACCGTCAAAGACAGTTTAGGTGGCACTTCACCGGCCGTACAGTTTACTCTCGCCATCACCGGGGTGACCATCACTACTCCGTCGCCGCTGCCCAATGGCACACAAGGAACGAACTACTCACAGACCTTGGCGGCCACCGGCGGTACAGCGCCTTACAGCAACTGGACCGTATTCAGCGGATCGCTTCCCGCCGGCCTCTCGCTCAACGCCTCGACCGGCGTGATCAGCGGAAACCCGAGCGGTACGGGGACTTCCTCGTTCACCGTCACGGTCAAGGACAGCTTGGGCAGCACCTCGCCGGCCGCGTCCTTTTCGCTCACCATCGTCGCGCCTCTGTCGATCCTTACCACCACTCTGCCTAACGGCACGGTAGGCATCGGCTATAACCAAACCCTGTCAGCGACGGGTGGCACCTCGCCTTATACCTGGTTGGTAACCACGGATCTTTGCCCGCCGGGATCACCCTGAGTTCGGCCGGAGCGATCACCGGCTCTCCCAGCACGGCCGGCACTGCCTCCTTCACCGTCACCGTTAAGGACGCCAACAATCTGACGGCGACGCAAAACTTGTCGATCACGATTAATGCCGCCCTTAGCATCACCACCATGACTTTGACCAACGGTGTAGTCGGGGCGGCCTACAACCAGACCTTGGCAGCTAGCGGCGGCACGCCGCCTTACAGCAATTGGACCGTGGCAACCGGATCATTGCCCGTCGGACTTACGTTATCCGCCGCTACGGGCGCAATCACCGGCACGCCCACCGGCAGCGCCGGCACTTCCAACTTCACCGTCACCGTTAAAGACACCGCCAATACCACCGCCACCTCATCACCTCTATCGATCACCGTCACGGCGGGGCTGACAATTACCACCACCCATTGCTTAATGGCGAAGTGACAGTCGGTTATTCGCAGACGCTGCAGGCCGCAGGCGGCACGCCACCTTATAGCAACTGGACCGTAACTTTGGGATCGTTGCCGGCCGGCCTGACTTTGGCCGCCGCGACGGGCGTGATCAGCGGTACACCCAGCACCAGCGGCGCTTCCACTTTCAGCGTCACGGTGAAGGATAGCGCCAGCACCACCTCTCCGGCCCAACAACTGACCTCACGGTTGTCAATGGCGTCACTGTCGCCACCACGACCCTACCCGGCGCCACCTTGAATGCATCCTACTCTCAGGCTCTGGCAGCCGCGAACGGTAGGCCTCCCTACAGCAATTGGACCGTAAGCGCCGGAACGCTGCCGCTTGGTCTGAGCCTGAATGCATCCACAGGCGCTCATCAGCGGTACACCTCTACGTACGCGGGAGCCTTCTGCGTTTAGCGTCACGGTCAAGGATAGCTTAGGCGGCATTTCTTTGCCGCAGCCCTGACCATCGCCGTAACTGCGTCACTAGCGTCACCACCAGCACGTTATTCAACGGTGAAGTGGGATTGGCGATACAACCAGACTTTAGGAGCTGGCGGAGGGACGCCTCCCTACGGCACTTGGACCGTAAGTACTCGGGACGCTCCCCGCCGGTCTCTCTTTGAATTCGTCATCCGGCGCGATCAGCGGTACGCCCAGCACAGCCGGCAGTTCGTCATTCAGCGTCACGGTCAAAGATAGCCTGGGCAACACTTCGCACCCCCAATCTCTATCGATTACGATCGACAGTGCGGTGACCGTCGCCACCACCTCGCCGCTGCCCAACGCCTCGGTAGGAGTAGCCTACTCACAGACGCTGGCGGCCACCGGCGGCCAGTCGCCTTACAGCACTTGGACCATCACTCGGGAACTCTGCCCGCGGGCCTGACCTTGAACTCCTCTACTGGCGCGATCACCGGTACGCCAAGCACCACGGGTAGCTCCACCTTCAGCGTGACTGTGAAGGATAGCTTAGGCGCCGTTTCACACCCCAATCACTTACTCTGACCGTCAGTGCCGGCGTCACTGTCGGCACTGTTTCGCTTCCCAACGGCGCGCTCGGAGTGGCGTATTCTCAGACGCTATGGCCAGCGGAGGCAAATCGCCTTATAGCAGTTGGACCGTGACCCTCGGATCGTTGCCGGGCGGTCTGACTTTGAATGCGGCAACCGGACGTCATCAGCGGAACGCCTTCCGCCGCCGGCGGCATTTCACCTTCAGCGTGACTGTTAAGGACAGCAACGGCAACATTTCGCCTGCTCAAGCTCTGTCCATCACCATCGTGGCGCCGCCCACGGTCGTCACCACGACATTGCCCAGCGGCACGGTGGGAGTGATCGTATTCCCAAACGCTGACGGCCACCGGAGGCACGCCTCCTTATAGCAATTGGGCGGTGACCAGCGGGTCGCTGCCCGCCGGCTTGTCGCTGAGCGCCGCGACGGGCACGATCAGCGGTGTGCCCACTACGGGCGGCGTTTCATCCTTTAAGGTCACCGTGATGGACAGCGCTTCCAACATTTCGGCGGCGCAGTCCCTGACGATCACCATCGGAACCCCGCTCGCGGTCACCACGCTCTCGCTACCGGGCGGCACCCTGGGAGTAGGTTACTCCCAGACGCTGGGGGCCACGGGTGGCGTTCCGCCCTATACTAACTGGACCGTAACCGCCGGAGCTCTGCCTGGTGGGCTCACGCTGAACGCGGCGAGCGGCGTCATCAGCGGTACGCCGACCACCGCCACGGGCAGTCCGTTCGGGTTCAGCGTAACCGTTAGCGACAGCGCCCGAAATACTTCAGCGCCGCAAGCGCTCTCGATCGCCATCGGAACGGCGGTATTGAAACTCGGATCGCCGTCCGATTACTTCTTCACGCTCCCAATACGTCCCCGCCGGTGACCAACACCGTCCAGATTGTGTCGTCCAGCGGCTCGGCGCTGCCGTTCACCATAACGGCTACGCCAACGGCCTTCAACTGGCTGACCTTCACGCCAACCAGCGGAGTGACGCCGGCGACAATCAAACTCACGGCGAATCCATCCGGCCTGGTTCCGGGCACCTATTAGACGCCGCTCACGGTGACGTCAGGGTCGCTGACTCTCACTTTCACGGCGCAGTTGACGGTCACCGGATCGAACCTGGTGGCGACGCCCTCAATGTTGACGTTCACCTACCAGCCCGGCGCGGCGCTGCCGCCGGCCCAAGCGGTCACCATATCGCCGGCTAGTGGCATGGGCACGGTGCCGATTGCTTCCGTGACCGCCAACGTTCAGTGGATCAAAGTCACTTCGGCTACGCAGGCTCCTGCAACGGTGCAGGTGTCGCTCGAATCCAGGCCTGCTCTCGCCCGGAACTTATTCGGGCAGCGTGCTGGTAACGGGACAGGGATCGCCGCAAGCGTCGCTCGAAATTCCGGTGGTGGTGACCATCAACTCTTTGGTGGCGCTGACCGCCAGCCCGGCGTCGCTATCATTCACTTACCAGATCGGACAAGCTGCGCCTGCCGCGCAGAGCTTCATGGTGGCGGCCGGCAATGCCGCCGCTCTGAACTTCACGGCGACGGCGCCGGGTAACTGGGTGACGGTAAACCCGGTACACGGCGTTACGCCGGGCAGCGTGATGGTGACCATCAATCCGGCGGGCCTGGCCCCCGGCACGTTCGGCGGCACTATCAACGTGAGCGCTCCCGGCGCGAGCAATACGGTGCCGATCACGGTTTCGCTGACGGTTACCGGCGCGCCGCAACTGACCATCTCGCCGAGCTCGCTTTCCTTCTCGGCGCCCACGGGCGGGGCTGCGCCCTCTCCGCAGACGCTGATGGTTACGAGCGGCAGCGGGGCTCTGAACTTCACGGCGGCGGCCGGTTCCTACTGGCTGGGCGTGACGCCCACCAGCGGCACGACACCGGCGTCGCTCTCGGTTTCGGTGAATACCGCGGGTCTGGCTACCGGCGTGTATACGGGCACCATTAACATCACGCCCTCCGGTTCGCCGACGCCGCAGATGGCGATCGTCACGCTGACCGTGGGAACGCCGGCGGTTCCGACGATTGCGGGAATCATCAACGCGGCCAGCGGCGCTATCGGGACGGTGTCGCCGGGTATGGCGGTTTCCATCTTCGGATCGGATCTGGGTCCGACGGCTGGGGCGTCATTCGCGCTTCCGCCCACGGGCGGCTCCGTGGCTACCACTCTGGGTGGCACTCAGGTGCTGTTTGACGGCACCCCGGTGCCCGTGTTGTACGCTTCGAACACCCAGGTGAATGCGCTGGTGCCGTTCGAATTGGCGAACAAGACTACCGCGCTGACGGTGACGTATGGCGGTATGACTTCGACGGCTATGACGCTGCCGGTGATAGCCGCTCTACCCGGATTGTTCACGGCGAGCGCTACTGGCACTGGCCAGGGCGCTATCCTGAACCAGGACTACAGCATCAACAGCTCGTCTAACCCGGCAGCCGCTGGTTCGGCGGTGATGATCTTCGGTACTGGCGGCGGCGTCACGATCCCGCCATCAGTCGACGGCGCGCTCAACCCGATCACCACGACGGGTAAGCTGGCGCTGACTACGACCGCCACGGTCGGCGGGCAACCGGCTACGGTGTTGTATGCCGGCCCCGCGCCGGGTTTGGTGGGGGGCGTCATTCAGGTGAACGTGACGATCCCGGCGGGTACGCCGTCGGGGAATGCTCCGGTGGTGATCCAGGTGGGCACGGCCAGCAGCCAGACGGGGGTTACGGTAGCGGTGCAGTAGGTTAAGCGTTCGGGCCTCGCTCGTAAGAGGGCGGGGCCGTTTCCCGGCGTGGGTGGAGTTCAGGGCTCGGTTCGCGGCGTTGTTTCGGGCGTTGTTTCGGCGTTGTCTCCGGGGTTGTCCCTTCGGCGGGATTGACATCCTCGGGCGGGAATTCTTCGACGAATTTGCCGCGGTAGTTACGAACGGTCATCCAGGGCTTGCCATCTTCGCCGATCCAATTGACCTCGTGGCGTTCGGGGGTTGTTTTCCGGCGTTCCTTGTCGGTCATGGCATTCCATTCTTCGGGGGTGGCATATCCGCGTTTTTTGGCGCCTGCCGGCGCTGTTTTTGGGGTGAGGCGCGGTTGTCCGGCGGGCTTCCGGTTCCCCCGCGGTTGCTGCGCTGGCGGCTTTTCTGTTGGGCTTGCCTTGAGGCGGGCGGCTTTGATGCTTTGTAGTTCTTTGGAGAGCCTGATCCATTCGCGCAGGTGGCGGCCTCGGATGCGCGCGACGCGGTCGTAGGGGGATACAGCGCTTTCGGGCAACTCGTCTCCGTATTGCATGAGGACGCCTTTCTCCAACAGGGCCGCGCGCATCATTCTCCACTTGGCGCCGGCCAGCAGTTCGACCAGTTCTTCTTCGTAGGTACCGTCCGGCTGGTAGAGGACTTCGTATTTGGCAATGATGTTATTGAATTTGTCCTTATCTTCGGTGGGGAGGAGAGGGGTGGTGGCGTAGAGGCCGTCGCGCAGGCTGTTGAGGCTGCAGACGGCTTTTCCTTCGGGTGTTTTAGGGCCCGTGGAGGGCTTCGAATTGCGGCGATTTGCCGCGCTTTGTTTCTTTGTTGCCATATATTTATATCCTTTGGAGGAGCAGAGCCAATTTGGGGTCCGATTACCCGTTTTGGGGTGATGGGGACCCGGGGCTCGGCGATTTCTAATTCCCGGTTTTAGGCTAGCATCGAGGGTGGCGGTTACGTGGGCGTGGCGGGGCGGGGGTCGGTGTGTAAACGATTGAGGCGCAGGGGGTTTTAGGCGTCCGGGGTTTTTGGCGAGTGTTGTCACCGCCAAAAGCATTAAATTGGCCGCCGATGAATCGGATGAACGCCGATTTCAGAAGAACCGGCTATGCGTAAACTCTGCGCCAAGAGGCGTTTTGAACGGGCCTCTCAGAGGAGATGAAGAGGCAGCTTGCCGGCCCCCCAAGCCGGATCGCGTCCAAGTTTAAATGCACATTCAACGTCGTACGCCCGACATTAGGAACGACATCCGCTCCTTGCGTGAATTCAATCGGAACAGCCTGGCGTTGCTGAACAGATGCGCGAACTGAACCAATGGTCTCACGATAAGATAAGATAGCGTTTGATTGTTCCGGATGCCGCACCCTATCATTAGATGCTCGATTAAATAGACGAGATCGTGGCCGCAAGGAATCAAGCGTGGCATGTCAGACGTTCGGAGCGCCGGGAGATCTGACGCCCTTCCAGTAACATTCGAGAAGTAACTAAACGGAAGAGGCGGCAATACCGCGTCGGCCAAGCTGATGCCGCGACGGCTCGCGCCTGAGAGTCTCTGTCAATCGGTCAAACGCTGCATTGTCATTACTCACCATGAAGCCTCACCCGGTGTCTGCTCGGTCGCTGGAAAGTTGAAATGCGCCGCGATACCGAATCTCTCCCACGGGTCCACGGAGTAGAATCTATTGCGGTATCCGTTTGCCGTTTGGTAGGAGGGGGACAGGTTTGACTGGCACAGCCGGAAGGCGGATGCGAAAGCCGTTTCGGAACCGGTGGAGTGCGAAGTCAACGAATACCGGATTCTTACAACATCGGGAGCCAATGCACGGGCAGCCTTCCGGACGGCGGTTGCCTGCTGGCTGCGACCCCCTAGGAGCCACAGGCATCGGAAGGTTCCCTTCTCTTAAAAGATAACGCGTTATCCCCGATGGAAACAACTTGATTGTTTGTCCCGAACGGCATGTTCCAGGCTTTGCCGTTAGGCGCCGATCAAATTGACGCGGTCCCGAACAATTCGCGCACGTTGTCGAGCAACGTGCCATTTCGAGTGCTGCCTTAATCATCATATCTTCGAGCGGTAGGGTGTTTCCGAATGAAGATCCCACGAAATCGGAAAGAGCGCTCATCGACGCCTTGGTGCTAGGATTTGTTGGGATGATTTACAGGAAATTTGGTTTGCTTTTTCCGGCGGCCTTTTTGGTGGCCGCCGCGCCACCCGCGCACTTCGCGGAACACACCGTCGCTACCGGCCTGACTGGAGGCTACCAGGTGGTTGCCGTGGACGTGAACCACGATGGCAAGATCGACCTGATCGCTCTGGCCAGCGGCATGACCGAGCTGGTGTGGTTCGAAAATCCAGGCTGGCAGCGGCACGTCATCGCCAGCAATCTTTCGCGGCATGATCAATCTGGCGGCCTGGGATATGGACGGCGACGGCATCCCTGAGATTGTGCTGGCGTCCGGCTTCTCCATGGACGCAAAGAAGAGCGCGGGCATCGTTTCCGTTCTGCGTCACAACGGAGATCCGCGCCAGCCGTGGAGCATTCAGGAGATCGACCGCCTGCCCACCTCGCACCGGCTGCGCTGGGCCGATATCGACGGCAGCGGCAAGAAGGTGGTCATCAATCAGCCGCTCACCGCCGCGCACGGTCGACCAGCCGGAAGACCGCGCGCACACGCCGCTGGTCTTCTATCGCCCCGGCGAGTGGAAACGGCAGCTCATATCCGACCAGGATGAGGGCGTGGTCCACGGCATCTATCCGGTGGATTGGGATGGCGACGGCCGCGATGCTATCCTGACGGCCAGCTTTACCGGCATTCACCTTTTGCAAGTTCGGTAAAGATGGGCGCTGGACTCGCACGGAGATTGCCAAGGGCGATCCGGCGCCGTGGCCGAAATGCGGATCAAGCGACGTGGCGGTGGGGCATTTGGGCAAGCAGCGGTTCCTGGCGGCCATCGAACCGTGGCATGGCAACCAGGTCGCGATCTATCGCGAGAGCGCGGGCCAGTGGCAGCGGCACGTCATCGACGATACGCTGGCGGACGGCCACACCATCTGGACCGCGGATCTGAACGGCGACGGCCAGGACGAAGTGATCGCCGGTTATCGCGGCAAAGGCGTCAACGTGTACTACGCGCAGGATGCGCAGGGCGAGCGGTGGTCGAAGAGGTGCTGGATTCGGCTATGCCGGCCGCCGCCTGCGCCATCGCGGATCTGAATGGGGATGGGCGGCCGGATATCGCGTGCATCGGCTCGGCAACGGCTAATCTGAAATGGTACGAGAATATGGGGAGTCTTGAGTGAGTCGCGCAAGACGGGGTGCCCCGCTCGCTGACGCGCGCGGCTCTGAAACTTACCTACTCGGAAGCGGCGTTGCAGTAGTTTCGGGTCGGTGGGCAAGGTGAAATAGAAGGTCGAACCCTTGCCGACTTCCGACTCGACCCAGATGCGGCCGCCGTATCGCTCTACAAGTTTCTTGCAGGTGGCGAGGCCGATCCCGGTGCCAGGATACTGCTGGCCGTGCAGCCGTTTGAAGAGCTCGAAAATCTGCATCTGGTACTGCGCGGGGAATGCCCTGACCGTTGTCGGAAACCGAAAACAGCCATTCCTTGCCTAAATCCCGCGCCGCAACGTGGACGCGGGGAACATCCTCGCGGCGATATTTCAGGGCATTGCCGATCAGGTTCTGCATCAATTGTTCAAGATGGGTTTTATCTCCCATGATCGCGGGAAGGGGATCGTGGGTGATCGCCGCATGGTTTTCTTCGATAGACCCATTCAGATTGCCAAGGGCGCTCGCCAGAATCTCTTCCATCGGAAGGGCGTTAAGAGGCCTGTTCGTGACTTCGCCGGCTTTGGAGTAATCCAGCAGGGCGTCGATGAGCAGACCCATGCGGTCGGCGGCGGCCACGATAATTGCAAACACTCCGCGCTCTTCTTATCGATCTGCAAACGGCTGCGGAGCTGAACCAGTTGAGTGTAGGCGGTGATCGTGCGCAGGGGCTCCCGAAGATCGTGCGAGGCCGCGTAGGCGAAGTGCTGCAGTTCGGCATTGGTTCGTTCCAGCAATTCGGAATGCCTGGCTAGCTCCGCGGCGGCTTTCTTCTCGATGCGCTCGGCTTCCCGCCTTTGAGTGATATCGCGAAACACCAGCACCACGCCGGTGACGTCGCCTTTTGCGCCGCGGATGGGAGCGGCGCTATCCTCGATCGGAATCCGACGGCCGTCTTTTGCGCTAAGCATGGTGCGATCGGTAAGGCTGGCCGACGATCCCCTCCCGCAATGGCTTTGCCGGCGGGGTTATCGGCAGCCGCGCCGGTTTCTTCGTCGCTGATATTGAAAATCTGTTCCAGGGGTTTGCCCGCCGCCTGTTCCTGCGTCCATCCGGTCAACGATTGGGCGATCGGGATTTAAAAAGATAACCTTCCCGGTGGCGCCGGTGGTAATCACGCCATCGCCAATGCTGGAGATCGTCGTTTGCAGCAAGTCGCGCGCCGCATGTGGCTTGCTCCTCGCTCTTGCTGAAGATCTTCGATCAGCCGTTGACGTTGGCGGGTTCCCTTGCGGATGGTGATGGTGGCAAGAAACAGGAGCGCGAAGACGGCCGCGCTCCCCACCGTGCCGATAAACCCCGCTTGATAGGCGCTGGTGTGCACCTCCTCGTCGCTGCTTTGCCAACAGATCGTAGCTGGCAGTTTGGATTTCCGCGCAAATTGCTCGAATTTGATCCATCGCCGATTGTCCGCGATCGCTGCGGACTATGGCGAGAGCCGGGTCGAGCCCCTGGTTGCGGCGTAGCTCGATGGTCTCGGCTAATTCATCCATCTTGTCCCGCACCAGCGGTTTCAGCCGATCGATGCGCTGGATCTCTCGGGGATCGCGGCCGGCTTCTGTGCGCGCTAGAGCGTCCAGGTTGGCGGGAATTTCCGTGACGGCGTGCCGGTATGGCTCCAGGTAACGATCGTTTCCGGTCAGCAGAAATCCGCGCTGGCCCAGTTTCGGCATCCCTTAAAGATGCAAGAAGCGCAGTGGTTCCGTCCATAACCTGCCGGGTGACTTGAGCCGCCTGCCTGACCTGTTCGAAGCCGGCCCACGCGCGATAGGTAAGAATGGCCGTGAGCAGCACCAGCAGGAGCGCGACGGTACAGGGTGAGACGTTCGGTCTGTTGCCGGATCGCGAGACTGAGTTTCATTGGTCCGTTGCCTTCCCGTTGAGGCGCGCCCGTTTTGGGCTTTGAGTGGCCACGATCCACTTCCACCTATTGATTATTTCTGGTTCGTCAAGGACCCGTTTGGTCCATAAAGACGGTCTTGGCGGCCATAGGTAACGCGGTGGCTCGGGAAGGTTCCGGAGAATGCCGTCTCGGCTTACCTCAGCCCGGCTGGAACTGGAATTGTTCCAGATTCTTGACAAATCGGGATGGCAAGGGGTGTATACTTATGTGCCGGAGGGGCGAGTACTCCCTACTAGAAGGTTCGACCAGAAAGGCGCCACATGAAGAAACGATTTGCCACATATCAAGCGATCATTTGCTCTTTGTCATGGCGGCAGCCTGCGGCATTGCCCGCGCCCAAGACAAGGCCCCCGAAGCCAGCAAGAAAATTATAGGTGTCGCGGCGGGCACCGATTTCCTGCAGACCGCGCCCGGCACACAGGCGGAAATCATGAAGACCTTGGTGCCTTTGACAGGAGTGCCCATCAAGGGCAAGGGCAGCGTGGATACCATCGTGGAACGGACGCAAGACGCCGGCCAAGTGAATTTCGAAGGGCCGGACTTCACCGCGACCATTCCGATCACGTTGGAGGCCCTGAACATGACGGGAACCCTCGGCGGCTGTACCGTTTCCATCACGTTGGCCGCCAGCCCTGCCAGCACCGGCACCATGACCATCACGACCACTTCGGCCACCGGGGGGAATTTCAGTTCCACGCTTACCGTGTACTACATCGCGATGTTCACGCCGGCGGCGACCTGTCCCCAGCGACCAAAGGCCACTACACTTTTAGCCAAAAGGGTTCTCACTGGTCGACCACTCCCGGACCGAACGCGTACATCGTTAGCGGGCCATACGGCAACCCGAATGTAAACCAGCACACGGGACTGCCCCCTGGGATCGTGGATTTCTACATCACGGGGACAGGAACAGAGGCCGGCGAACCAGCCAACATGTGGTCTGCGCAGCTTTCCAGGCCGCGGGAGTGGCCTGTCCGACAACATAGGCGGGTCCACCACGTCAAGCATATGGGGTGGCTGACGAATCGATTGCTGAGCATCCCGGCGCGAGGAGACGCTGGTCTCGCGCCGCGGCTTCCACGTGCGGGACCCGGCGGTCGCAACTGCGTCTGGAATCGATCGGCCAGACTTTCCTGCAGGGATACCACGCCGCGCTGCGTGACGCGGCGGCGCGGCTCTGACCCGCCGCCTGCGTTCGATCGACTCCGAGATGCAAGGTTTCGCATTCGAAGGCGCGGCCATGGCGCTTACCCTGTTGGATCACATGCGCCCGTCAATCGAGGGCGGTTTCAGCGATTCCTGGCCGGCGATGGCCGACCGCACGTCGTACATGTTGCACGTGGGCGCGGGGTGGGCACTGGCCCGGCTCCCGTGGCTGCGCTGGCGCGCGGACGCGTTCCTGCGCGGCTCTCGATCCTTTGGTCGCGATGGCTGGCGATGGATGGCTACGGCTTCCACGGGCTACTTTTATTGGCCCCGGTCCGTGCGCCGGCAACGAGATCCCGCGGGGCCTTTCGGTTACGCCCGGCGCGCATTCGATCAGGGGCTGGGCCGTAGCTTGTGGTTTGTGGAGGGCGCGGACGCGGCGCATATCGCCGCCGCGATCTCGGCCTTTCCGCAATCCCGGCGCGCGGATCTGTGGAGCGGTGTGGGCTTGGCCAGCGCCTATGCCGGAGGCGTCGACCGACGCCGCGCTGGAACTGCTGCGCGAGGCGGCCGGCACAGTATCTTCCGCAAGTGGCGCAAGGGGTGGCCTTCGCCGCCGAAGGCGCGCGCAGCGGGCCGGCAATCCGGCGCCGCATACGGAACTGGCCTGCCGGGTGTTCTGCGGCGTCTCGGCGCAGGCGGCGGCGGCCGTGATCACCGATAGCGCGCTCGGCGATCTGCCGCCGGATGGCGCCGATACCGGCGTACGAAATCTGGCGGCAGCGTATTCAGGAACAACTGCAGTAATCGGCCGGCTTACTGCACAGCCGCAGGAGGTGTCCTGAAATGAACTCCTTCTTTGACCCGCCACGCCCGCCGCCTTTTGGCCCTCGGGCTGATTGCGTGCCTTTACCTGCTGGCGCGCCTGCCGGAACTGTCCAGTTCCGAGCGTTCCCAGCTGGCCTCCCGCTTCCGATTCGAGACAGTCGCGGCTGCCGGAAGTGCCCGGGCCCGCGCCGCGGACCGTGCGTCCGGTCAATCCGAGCTTGCGGCGGATCGCGTCGTGGATCTCCTCGGTGGGCGCGGCGGTCGCGCTGAACGACCTGGATGGGGACGGCCTGCCCAACGACGTTTGCTACGTGGACGTGCGGACCGACCAGGTGATCGTCGCGCCCGTGCCCGGCACGCCGGCGCGCTATCGGCCTTTCGCGCTGAATCGCCGCGCCGCTGCCCTTCGACCGCGACACGATGGCGCCCATGGGCTGCCTGCCCGGCGACATGAACGAAGATGGCCTGATGGACATCCTGGTTTATTATTGGGGCCGCAGCCCCATCGCGTTCCTGCGGCGGGGCGCGCAAATGAACGCGGCGGCTTACACACCGGTGGAAATCGACAGCCGCGGCGAGCGCTGGTTCACCAATGCCGCCACGTTGGCCGACCTGGACGGCGACGGCCACGCCGACCTGATCGTCGGCAACTATTTCCCGGACGACGCCCGCGTCCTGGATGCGCGCGCCGCCGGCCGCGAGCCCATGCAGCATTCGATGTCGCGGGCCGACAACGGCGGCCGGAAGCACTTGCTGCGCTGGGTCGGTCCGGCGCAATTCCAGCGAGCAGGAAGGCGTGCTGACGACGAGGTGTCGCGCGGTTGGACCCTGGCGATCGGGGCCGCCGACCTGGACGGCGACCTGCTGCCCGAGATCTATTTCGCCAACGACTTCGGTCCCGACCGGCTGCTCCACAACCGTTCGACTCCCGGTCATTTCCGCTTCGAGTTGCTGCACGGCGAACGGACGCTCACCACGCCCAAATCCAAGGTGCTGGGCAACGATTCATTCAAGGGCATGGGAGTGGACTTCGGCGACCTGAATGGCGACGGCTGGCCGGACATCTTCGTCAGCAACATCGCCGCCGAAGTATGCGCTGCGAGGAGAGCCATTTCGTGTTTCTGAGCACGGGCGATCCGGAGCTGATGAAGCGGGGCATCGCGCCGTACGTCGACCAGAGCGAGCCGCTGGGACTGTCGCGCAGCGGCTGGGGCTGGGACGCGAAGCTCGCCGACTTCGACAACGACGGCGTGCTCGAAGCGCTGCAGGCGGTCGGCTTCGTGAAGGGCCAGGCGGACCGCTGGCCCGAACTGCAGGAGCTGGCCATGGGCAACGACGAGTTCCTCGCCGGACCCGCGCAGCTGGCCGCGGTTCCAGCCGGGCGACGACCTGTGCGGCCACCTGCACAATCTGTTCTTCGTGCGAATCCGCCAGCGGCCGATACTGTGACATGGCCGTGGAGATGGGCTTGGCCGAGTCGCACGTGAGCCGCGGGATCGCCATCGCCGACGTGGATGGCGACGGACGGCTGGACTATGCGGTGGCGAACCAATGGGAGCCTTCTTTATTCTTCCACAACCAGAGCCCGCGGCCCGGCGAGTTCCTGGGCTTGCGGCTGCGCCTGGCGCGCGGATCGCCCGGCCATTGGCGCCGCGGCTACCGTGTTCCTGCCGGACGGCCGGCGCATGACCGCGCAGGTGGACGGCGGCAACGGCCACTCCGGCAAACGCAGCCAGGACCTCCATTTCGGTCTGGGCAACGTGCCGCGCTGAGACGCCAGCTGCGCGTGGCGATCCGCTGGCGCGACGCTGCGGGCATCCACGAGCGCACTCGAGCACCTGGCGCCGGGCTGGCACACGGTGCAGATCACGGAGCAGTAAGAGCAGAAAGGCTAAGCCATGCAATACCGATTTCAACTGGGCCAATCGAACCGCCTGGCGGGCCTGCGCCGCTTCGCCGTGGCCATCACGCTGCTGAACATCCTGGGCCACACCGTGTTCGGCTTCGAGCAATCCTGGGCGCAGCCGCTGGTCGCGCTGGCCACCGCTTACGCCATGGAGATTCTGCTGGAGCTGGCTGGCAGAGTATAGCGACTGGCTCGCGCTGGTTGCTCACGTGGAAACTTTATCGACTTCCTGCTGCCGGCCCACATCACCGGCCTGGCGGTCGCGATGCTGCTCTACGCCAACGACCGGCTGTGGCCGATCGCCTTCGCCAGCGCCGCCGCGATCGCCTCGAAGGCCATCTTTCGCGTCGGCGACGGGCTCGCGCACCCGCCATTTCTTCAACCCTTCGAACTCCGGCATCACGGCCACGCTGCTGCTTTTTCCCTGGGTGGGCATCGCGCCGCCGTATCATTTCACCGAGAACCTGGGCGGGCGTCGGCGACTGGATGCTGCCCGGCGTGATCGTCGTGCTCGGGCACATTCCTGAATACCCGCTTCACGCACAAGCTCCCGCTGATCGGCCATGGCTGGGCGGCTTTGCGCTCCAGGCGCTCATCCGAGCTGGCTGTTCGGCACGCCAGCCGTGGCGGCGTGGCTGCCCATGACGGGCATGGCGTTCCTGCTCTTCACCTTCTACATGGTCACCGATCCGGCCACGTCGCCATCCAGCCTGCGGGGCCAGATCGTTTTCGGCGCGGCCGTGGCGTTCGCTTACGCGATGCTGATGATCGCGCACGTGGTGTTCGGACTGTTCTTCTCCTTGACGTTGTGTGCGCGCTGCGCGGCATGGGCTTGCACGTGCGAAGCCGCGCCGGCTGCACGCCAGCCGATACCGGTTGCAGAAGCTGAACTGGAGCCCGTTCGCCGCCGGAAGATCGCAGTCATGACGCCGGCTATCGCCATCGTCGGCATGGCGTGCCGCTATCCCGATGCGCGGTCGCCGGCCGAGCTGTGGGAGAACGTCCTGGCCGGGCGCCGCGCGTTCCGCCGCATGCCGCCGGAGCGCTTGTGCGCGGAGGATTATTATTCGCCGCGGACCGCGACGCGCCCGACCGCACCTATGCCATGCAGGCGGCGCTGATCGAGGGCTACGAATTCGATCGCGCGCGCTTCCACATCTCCGGCAACACTTACCGCGCGACGGACCTGGCGCACTGGCTGGCGCTGGACATCGCGGACCAGGCGCTGGCCGATGCCGGCCTGGCCGACCGACCTGCCGCGCGAATCCACCGGCGTGTACCTGGGGAACACGCTGACCGGCGAGTTCTCCCGCGCCAATACGCTCCGGCTGCGCTGGCCATACACCCGGCGCGTCATGCGAGCGGCGCTGGCGGACGAGGGCTGGGCGCCCGACAAGCTCGACCGCGTTCCTCGACAGCCTGGAGCAATCTTACAAGCAGCCGTTTCCGCCGGTGGGCGAAGAGACGCTGGCGGGCGGGCTCTCCAACACCATCGCGGGACGGATCTGCAATCACTTCGATCTCAAGGGGGGCGGCTACACGGTGGATGGGGCCTGCGCGTCATCGCTGCTGGCGGTGACCACGCCTGCTCGGCGCTGGCCGCCGGCGATATCGACGTGGCGCTGGCCGGCGGCGTGGATCTGAGCCTCGACCCGTTCGAGCTGGTGGGATTCGCCAAGACCCGCGCCCTGGCTTCGGGTGAGATGCGGGTCTTCGATGCGCGCTCGGACGGCTTCTGGCCGGGCGAAGGCTGCGGCTTCGTGGTCCTGATGCGGCAGGCCGACGCGCTGGCAGCAGCGCCGCCGCATCTACGCGGTGATCCGCGGCTGGGGCGTCTCGTCGGACGGCAGCGGCGGCATCAGCCGTCCGGAGCCCGAGGGGCAGCTGCTGGCCGTTCGGCGCGCCTATTGCCGCGCGGGATTTGCGCCGTCCACCGCGGCGTACTTCGAAGGCCACGGCACCGGGACCAGCGTGGGCGACGCGACGGAGCTGCAGGCGCTTTCGACGGCCCGGCGGGAGGCGGATCCCAGGCGCGCCGCCCGGCGGCCATCGGTATCGATCAAGGCCAACATCGGCCACACCAAGGCCGCCGCCGGCGTGGCGGGGTTGATCAAGGCGGCCATGGCGGTCCACGCGCAGATCCTGCCGCCGACCACGGGTTGCGAGACGCCGCATGCGGAACTGACTGGCGATACGCCGGCGTTGCGGGTGTTAGCGCAGGGGTGAGCCTTGGCCGGCTTCGGCCTGCCGCTGCGCGCGGCCGCCAGCGCCATGGGATTCGGCGGGATCAACGCGCACGTGGTGCTGGAAGGGGACGCGTCCGCGCGGCGGCAGGAACTTTCCGCGCGCGAACAGGCGCTGCTCTCTTCGGCGCAGGATGCCGAACTGTTTCTGTTCACTTCGCCCGAGCAGATTGCGTGGTTGGCGGCCATCGCCGCGCGGCTTTCGCGCGCGGAGCTGACGGATGTCGCCGCACGGCTCTGCAGCGGAAGGGCAGGGCAACGGCCGGTTTCCGCGCGGCAGTGATCGCATCCACGCCGGAGGAACTGGCTGCCGACGACGTTGGCGAACGTTCAGGATTTTCCAGCGCCGATCGCCGGAGCTTCGCCGCCGCGCATCGGGTTTCTGTTCCCGGGCCAAGGCGGCCCGCAGGTTGCCGTTCAGCCCGAGATCGTCAGAAGCTCGCTCGCCGCGCTGGGCGAGATTCGCCGCTTGTCGATAAACGCTTCGGTTGCCGTCGGCCATAGCTTGGGCGAACTGACCGCGCTCTGTTGGGCAGGGGCGCTGGATGAATCGCCGCTATCGATCTGGCTGGCGCGCGCGGACGCATCATGGCGACGGTTCGCCGCGCCGCTGGGCGCGATGGCCACCGTGGCGCTTCTCGCCGGAGGAATTGCCGAGCGCTGATCGCCGGCGAGCCGGTGGTCATCGCGGCATTCAACTCTCCGCTCCGGACCGTGATATCGGGCGAGGCCGCGCAGTCGAGCGCGTGATTTCGCGCGCACGCGGGCAAGGCATCGCCGCCGTCGCGTTGCCTGTTACGCACGCCTTCCACTCGCCTTTGGTGGAGCCGGCCGCGGAGCCGCTGGCCGACTATCTGGCAGACGTGAGTTTCGGCCGCTGGAGCGGCCGGTGATCTCGACCATAACCGGCGCGCCGATCGCGCACGATGCGGACCTGCGCGACCTGCTGCGCAGGCAAGTCACTTCGCCGGTGCGCTTCACCGAAGCCATCGCGGCGGCGCGCGGTCAGGTGGATCTGTGGATCGAGGTTGGCCCGGGCAGCGTCCTCACCGCCTGGCGGCGAGCTTGCTGGGCGCTCCGGTAGTCGCGATGGAAGCGGGCGGCCGCTCGCGGAAAGGTTTGTTGAGCGCGTTCGCGGCGGCTTTTGTGCTGGGCGCGCCGGTCGATTGCGAAGCGCTTTTCGCCGGCCGCCTGGTGCGTCCATTCGTGGGCCTTCCGCGATTCTTCAGCAACCCTTGTGAGATGGCGCCCGTCCCGGCCCCGGACGAAGCGCGCGCGGATTCGAATCTCGAGCCGTGGCGCAGGGGGCGGACCCGCTCGAGCTGGTCCGCCCGGCTGGTGGCCGAACGGACGGAGTTGCCCTTATCCGCAATCCAACCGGGCCAACGGCTGTTGAGCGATCTGCATTTGAACTCGATTACCGTGGCGCAGTTGGTGGTCGAAGCTGCGCGGCAGCGTGCGGCTGGCGCCCTTGGTGTGCGCCGCTGCGGTTCGCGGATGCCACGGTGGCCGAGATCGCGCGCGTGCTGGAGAACGCGCCGGCCATCGCCTCAGTGCCGGAAGAAGCGTGCCGGCGGGCGTCGATTCGTGGGTCCGCGCATTCCGTGTGGAACTGCGCTCCGCGCGCGCTGACGAAGCGGGCAGTGGCGGTCAGCGGCGCATGGCGCCTGGCAGGTGTTTCGTTTCGCCCGACCATCCGTTCGCGGCGCTGCCTCAGATCGGTTCCGCAATTGCCGGCGGGCGGGAGGAGTCCTGCTGTGTCTTGCCGCTCGAGGCGCGTGAGGAAAGCATTCCGCCTGATGCTCGAAGCGGCGCGTGCGGCGGCGCATCAGGCTCTGCTTCGTGCATGGTGCAGTGCGGCGGCGGGGCAGCGTCGCTCGCGCGGACCCTGCATCGGGAAACGGGATTACAACCTGTGTAGTGGACGTGCCCTTCGATCATCCGCAAGCGCCGCAATGGATTGCTGCCGAAGCCCTGGCCGCCAAGGGTTACAGCGAAGCGCATTACGATGCCGAAGGCCGCAGATACGAACCGGTGCTCCGGCTGCAGGAACCTTCGGCCGAGCATCGCCAATCCGGATCTGGATTCGACTGGCGTCCTGCTGGTGACCGGAGGCGGCAAGGGCATCGCCGCCGAGTGCGCCTTGGCGCTGGCGCGTGAGACGGGCGTGAAGCTGGCCTTGCTCGGCCGATCCGAGCCCTCCGCCGACGCGGAACTGGCCGCCAATCTGGAACGGATGCGCGCCGCCGGCGTGCATGCTCCACTATATCGCCGCGGATGTGGCGGACGCCGCCGCCGTCGCGGCCGCCTTCCGCGAAATCGAGAGTTCGCTCGGGCCGGTGACCGCGCATCCTGCATGGCGCGGGAATCAACACGCCTTGCTTGCTCGCCGCGCTCGACGAAGCCGCGTTTCGCGCGACCGTCACTCCCAAGGTGCAAGGGCTGCGCAATCTGTTGCGGGCTGCCGATCCCGGCGCGCCTGCGCCTGCTGGTGGCTTTCGGCTCCATTATCGCGCGCACGGGCCTGGAGGGAGAAGCCGACTACGCCGTCGCCAATGAGTGGATGGCGCGCGATGTGGAGCGCTGGGGCGCGGATCACCCGCATTGCCGCTGCCTGACCATCGATTGGTCGGTGTGGTCCGGCATTGGCATGGGCAGGCGCTTGGGAAGAATCGAGGAGTTGATGCGGCAGGGCATCACGCCCATCACGCCCGAGGAAGGCGTGCGGGTGCTGAAAGTATCTGCTCTCGCGGGAGACGCCCTGCATCACTGGTTGTGACGGGCAGGTTCGGCGATCCGCCTACGCTGCGGCTGGACCGGCCGGAGCTGCCATTTGCCCGCTTTCTGGAACGTCCGCGCGTTCATTATCCAGGCGTGGAACTGATCGCCGACGCGGAACTCTCGACGCGCACCGATCCTTACCTGAGCGATCACATCTTCCAGGGCACGCCGCTGCTGCCGGCGGTGATGGGTCTGGAAGCCATGGCGCAGGTGGCGGCGGCGCTCTGCGGCGCGAACCAGCCTCCAGTGTTTGAAGACGTGCGGTTCTCGCGGCCGGTTCACATTCCGGAGGGCAGCGCCGGTCACCGTGCGCGTGGCTGCGCTGGCGCGCTCGCCCGGCGTGATCGAAGTGGTGTTGCGATCGAGCGCCACGGCTTTTCAGTTGGATCACTTTCGCGCGGTCTGCCGGTTTGGGGGCGAGACCGCCTGCGCCGCTGCGGACGCATGCCCCAATCTCCGACGCTCTTCCGCTCGATCCCGCGCGCGATCTCTATGGGTCGATCCTGTTCCAATCAGGGCGATTCCGCCGCTTGCGCCAGTACCACCGTCTGCGCGCCACGGAATGTGTGGCGGAGATTTCACCGGACGCGCGGCAGCGATTGGTTCGCGCGTTATCTTCCCGCCACTCTGGCGCTGCCCGATCCCGGCGCGCGCGACGCCTTTATCCATTGCGTGCAAGCTTGTATCCCGCATGCGACCGTTTTGCCCATTGGCGTGGATCGGATCGTCGTCTGGCGCGCTGAAGCAAGACGGCCCGCGTTTCGTGCACGCGCGTGAGCGCAGCGCCAACGAACGCGGGCTGCTGATCTACGATCTGGATGTGACCAACGCCTCGTGGCGAGCGGGTCGAGCGTTGGCAAGGCCTCCGGCTGCAGATCGTCGGCGCCGCCACGCGCAAACTTCCGTGGAGTGCGCCGTTGCTGGGTCCGTATCTGGAACGAAAGATCCGCGAAATGTCTCCTGGCGCGGACATCTCCGTCGCGCATGGGGCAGAACGGCACGTCGCGGCGCGCGATCGAGCAGGCCTCTGGGTTTCCGCGCCAGCGTGAGCCGGCGGTCCGACGGGCGGCCGGAAGTCAATGGGCACCGTGTGTCTGCATCCCACGCGGGCGATCTAGTGGTGGCGGTCGCTGGTGGCGCCGTAGCGGGGTGCGACCTGGAACTGGTATCTGTCCGCTCGCCTGAGATCTGGCGCGATCTGCTGGGCGCGGACGGTTTCGCGTTGGCTGAACTCATCGCGCGCGAAAGCGGCGAAGATGCCAACATGGCTGCCACGCGCGTCTGGTGCGCCATGGAGTGTCTGAAGAAATCCGGCGCGCCGATCGACCGGCCGTTGCTATTCTTCGGCTGCCACCCGGATGGCTGGATCGAATTGGGGGCAGGACTCGACCGCATCCCCACTTACCGGGCATCCATTAGAAGATGTTGCAAACGATCTGGCATTCGCGGTAATGGTCGAAGGTTGATGCGCGCCTACGAATACCGGCACGTGGTTGGCTTTGAGGATACCAATCTGGTGGGCAACGTGTATTACGTAAACCATATCCGCTGGCAGGGCCGTTGCCGGGAGATGTTTTTGCGCGACCACGTGCCGGCGCTGCTATCGGAGCTGGAAGCGGATCTCGCGCTGGTGACTCTCTTCTGCTCCTGCGAATACCTGGGGGAGATGCGCGCCTTCGATGAGATCCTGCTGCGCATGACGCTGGGCGCTCTGACGCAAAGCCGGCTGGCATTGCACTTCGAGTACTGGCGGGGCGATGAGCTGTTGGCGCGCGGCGAACAGCAGATCGCCTGCATGCGGCGGCAGGATGGCAAGCTGCTGCCCGCGCCCGTGCCGGAGCCTCTTCGCGAAGCCCTGCGCGCGTACGCGGCGTAGCGTGCTTAGCTCTGGCGAAGATCAGCATCGCTGAATGCCCGTGTTCGAGCGAGCAAGGGGCGAACACGGCGGCCTTCTGTAACATTTCGCCAGCAGTTTTCTCAGCACGAGGCTCCAACCATGTGTGTTTTTCCATAGGTCCCCAAGTTTCGACAGGCATGCAAAACCGCTAAAACAAGTAACTTTCGAGAGAGGATTCTACACTTGGGATTTGACACCGATGCTTCGTAGTCCAGCAGGTTTCCCGCTCAAGCCCAGAGCGTGGCTCAGAAATAAGAAGGGCTTACTTAGTGCGTGATTGAAGGCAAGTCCAACCGGGAATCTTGTCCTACTACTGTCCCAATTAAATGGGTGTCTTCGAGACAACCACGAGGGCTCCCTCCTTTAGTATGAATGCGATAGCGTTGGGCGAGTCCAGCCCTGAAAAGGCTGGCGTCGGCGGTTCGATTCTCCCTGGCCACCATATTTTCAATAACTTAGGAGTAGCCAGAAACATAGGGTTTTCAGTCAAGGGAACAATACGGGAACGTTCAGTGGGTTCCCAGGGATTGCTCCCGCTTCTTTCCTTCCATTAGCCCTCCACATCTCGCGGGCCGTGCTCCCGGTCTTCGCAATGTGGCTTTGGCCAGCTTGGCGTACCGCTCCGTCATTGATGTTCGCATGGCCCAGAGGAGGGGCAGGCTGATCAGAATTAAAAAATCTTAACGAATGGGACGAGCGAGTGGTCCCTATGTTACGGTGCAAAGAACCCAGGAGATTCGTGCGCCGAGATAAACCGGCAAAAGGTAGAGAATGCAAGGGTCCTACCAGAAGGGCTTTAGCGACCCGCTCGGCCCCGAGTTTTGAGTTAGGTCAAGATAGGGAAAGGAGCGAACACCATGAGTCTTAAAGCACTCGAGAACGTGAGCATCACACCTAAGCAGGGTCGGGAGTTCATCCACCTGCTGGCTACCGATGACAAATTCAGGGAAGAACTTAAAAGAAGCCCCAAAGCAGCCTTTGCGCGGCTGAACATCCAAGTCGAGCTTAGTCCTTCCGAGATCAAGCTGCCGCCGAAAGAGGAGATAGCAAAGGCACTTGCGGCGTTGAAAAAGGGCGAGCCTTGGACGACACCTGGTGGTGTCGGGGCCGAGGTAGACGCACACTGGGCCTTCTTCGCCTTCTTTGCGTTTCTACTTTAGCAATTAACCCAATCTACCGGGCAAAATCGCTGCGCTGCCTCCCTGACCGGTGGTCTCAGCGATGTGTGTAGGTGTGTCAAAGGCAGTTCGAGGGGATTAACTGTAGCTATGCTGATCAGACGAACCGTGTATCTGTTTTTCTCTTTCCAGGAAGGAGGATCTCTCGACATCGGTGCGTTGCTGACAGGTGTTGTGACTCCAGCCACGGTCCGACAGGTCTACGCTATTTCCGTCTTGACCGGAGCGGAACACGCTGTGCAAATGGAAAGACCTGCGCGTTCTCTTCGAGATTCCTTCCACTAGGTGGGTGCCTGCCGACGAAATAAGCGATCGACATGGCGTCGAGTGGCAGACGATACGCGATTTTGCGAGTAAGGGATTTGTGGTGACTGACGATTCGGATGATCCGGCTCTTGCAGAATTAAAGAGAAGGGATGAACGACTTTCCCTGAACCAGTGGAACGTTTACGCGGCTTTATATCATTTTATGAACAAGTGGCAAAACGTAACGCTTCCAATGAATTTCTTGCCGGAGGATCCTCGGGATCTGGGTGAGCCGAGGCGCAGCATGACCGCGGTCTATGGGGAATATGTCGAGACGCACGGGTATCCGCCGAATCATTTTGTCGAAACACCAGCTCCTCTGAGCGTTTTGCCCCTTCCTGTGATGACCAAGGAGACCGAGTTCTATCAACTGCTGGCCAAGAGAAAGACGACTAGGGTGTTCGACACCCAAACACCCCTTACGCAAGCGGAGCTATCCCTGATCCTATACTACGTGTACGGATGCCACGGCTACGCACCTGTGTTTCCCCCTAATCTGGTCGGCCTGAGAAAAACGAGCCCTTCGGGCGGGGGCCTCCATCCAGTCGAGGTGTACCCGCTGGTCATCAATGTGGCGGACGTTGATCCTGGCGTGTACCACTACAATGTGCGCGATCATTCGCTGGAACTGGTGAGAGAAGCTACCAGGAAGCAGGCGGCTGCCTTAGCCAATGAGTTCACAGCCGGCCAAGGATATCCTCGGTGGGCGCACGCCTTGTTTGTAATGACCGCACGCTTCTATCGTAATTTCTGGAAGTACAGAAGGCACGGGAAGACCTATAGTGTCTTGTTTATGGATGCGGCGCATCTGAGTCAAACGTTTTATCTAGTGTGCGCTGACCTGGGCTTGGGTGCGTTTGTGACTGCCGCGATCAACAATACAAATATAGAAGAAAGACTGGGCATCGACGGCGTAGACGAAGGTGCCTTGGCAATATGCGGCTGTGGGAAGCCACAGCAGCGCGATTACCTCGACCCGACATTTCTGCCATACGTTGCGCGTCAGACATCCATATAACAGTCGTGGCTAGTGGCTGGGCGTGCGCCGGACGGCCCTGCCTACTCAGGACGTTCGGTCTGTTGGGGTACACCGCTAGATATTGCTCCGTGAGACGGAGTAGTGAATGCCTGTGCACAAAATAAGCGGTAAATCTGCGATGACGTCCTTGGATCTGTCAATGCCCATAGCTTCTCTACTGATCATACTGCGTCCGCCCGTGGATGCAGTACGTCAAATCGATGCCTAAACACTTGCATTGCGCTGGGCTGCGTGATGGACATCGCGTTCTTGTGGCGCCTTTTGGGCCGAAAACGGGGTCCTGGGAGGCGTCCACAGCGGGTCCGGTCGTGTCGTCGGGGTCACGGAAAGTGCTCGCTTTCACGGGATCCATGCCTGCAACCGTTCCAAACTCTCCCTGCGAAACCGTAGAACTTCCCCAGCTGTAGCGCCGTCGAGCGGCAGCATGAGCACGCCGGCGGGCGTGAACAGGGCGCCGCGCTTGTCTCTGACCAGGTTCATCCGGCGCGCCGATCGACCGGCCGTTGCTATTCTTCGGCTGCCACCCGGATGGCTGGATCGAATTGGGGGCAGGACTCAACCGCATCCCCACTTACCGGGCATCCATTAAAGATGTTGCAAACGATCTGGCATTCGCGGTAATGGTCGAAGGTTGATGCACGTCTACGAATACCGGCACGTGGTTGGCTTTGAGGATACCAATCTGGTGGGCAACGTGTATTACGTGAACCATATCCGCTGGCAGGGCCGTTGCCGGGAAATGTTTTTGCGCGAACACGTGCCGGCGCTGCTATCGGAGGCTGGAAGCGGATCTCGCGCTGGTGACTCTGTTTTGTTCCTGCGAATACCTGGGGGAGATGCGCGCCTTCGATGAGATCCTGCTGCGCATGACTCTGGGCGCTCTGACGCAAAGCCGGCTGGCATTGCACTTCGAGTACTGGCGGGGCGATGAGCTGTTGGCGCGCGGCGAACAGCAGATCGCCTGCATGCGGCGGCAGGATGGCAAGTTGCTGCCCGCGCCCGTGCCGGAGCCTCTTCGCGAAGCCCTGCGAGCGTACGCGGCGTAGCCCGCCGCTGGGGTGCCGGGAGGGGACAGAGGCTCCGATCCGCGACTCGTAACTGAGCCGCGAGCGTAAAGCGAGCGGTTGGCGGCGCCTCAAGGTATGTTCCCCAAAAGACGGCCATCGGTTCGCCCTGCTCCTCGACGACATAGCGGATGGCCTCATGAACATCCCGATCCCTCCACAGCCATGGTGTGCTGCCGTGACGCGCCCATCGCTTCCGGCCGGGTCCACTCGCTTACGCTCACGGCTCAGTGAGGCTCGCGTCTCGCCATCGAAGGCGGTTCAAAGCCCGGCTGGCGCAGGCCTTGAAGTCGTTCATCACCTTTTCAGGCGGACTTGGCACATGCGCGGCCAACAGATTCCAACCACGGTGCAAGCAGACTTGCCGCAGCGTCTCAAGCACGGTCGAACGGCTATGCTGCGGCGCTCCGCAGTGGCGCGTTGTGCATCGGCCTCCAGCACCCTGGCTCCAAACACATTGTGGCGGCGGTCTACGGAGCCCGATTCGTCGCCGCGAAGGTGAACGCCGTGGCGGACAAAAGCGATGAAGCGACGCATGCAATCTATTACAGGCTTCGGTACCGCTCCCTCACGGTCGCGGCTCAGTTCGCGGCTCAGTTCGCGGCCCAACTACGGCCGCGGCTCAGATTTCCTCAATTCGCCTGCACGTTCGCGCGCCGCCCGCTTTGCTCGCGCCGCCCGCCTTTGCTACCTTCGATATAGACCATGAGGGTACATCGCTTTGTCATCTTTCTGCTCCCCTTGCTGCTGGGGGCGCAGAATTTACAGGAATTCGAGAAGAAAGTCACAGAGTTTACGCTTCCCAACGGCCTGCACTTCATCGTTGTGGAGCGGCACGAGGCGCCGGTTGTCTCGTTTCACACCTATGTGAATGCGGGGTCTGTGGACGATCCGTCGGGCGCGACAGGCATTGCGCACATGTTCGAGCACATGGCCTTCAAGGGCACCGAAAGCATCGGCAGCAAGAACTGGCCCGAGGAGAAGAAAGCCATCGACGCCGAGGAGGCGGTCTACGACCGGCTGGATGCCGAGCGCAACAAGGGCGTAAAGGCCGACCCCAAACAAGTCGCCGCTCTGGAGGCGGATTTGAAGGCCGCCGAGCGAAAAGGCCGACTCATTGGTCGAGCCGAACCTCTATCCGCGCATGATCGAGCAGAACGGCGGCGAGGGCATGAACGCCGCAGACGGGCCAGGACGCCACAGAGTACTTCTACAGCCTGCCATCCAACCGCCTGGAGCTGTGGTTCCTGCTGGAATCGGAGCGGTTTATCCAGCCCGTGTTCCGCGAGTTTTATAAGGAGCGCGACGTGGTGATGGAGGAATACCGCATGCGCGTGGAATCGGAGCCGCAGGGCAAGTTGATGCAGGCATTCCTGGCGACCGCGTTCGCGGCGTTCCCTTACCGCGTGATGGGCACGGGTTGGCCCAGCGACGTGACGCATCTGCGGCGGGCGGACGCCTGGCGGTTCTTCCACGAGTATTATGTGCCGGGCAATATCACCATGGCGATCGTGGGCGACGTGGATCCCGGCGCGGCGCGGCGACTGGCGGAGAAATATTTCGGCCCCATGCAGGCGCAGCCCATTGCCGCCTCTGCTGCACACCGAGGATCCTCCCCAAGAGGGCCCCAAGCAGGTGGAAATAGAGTCGCCCAGCCAGCCGATGTTGTTCGTGGGTTACAAGCGGCCGGACCAGCACAGTAAAGAGGACGTCCGGTGTTCGATGTCATCAGCGGCGTCCTTGTCGGGCGGACGAACCGGCTTGCTCTATAAGGAGCTGGTGCGCGACAAACAGATCGCGCTGGAGGCGGAGGTGGACGATACTTTTCCCGGCGGCAAGTATCCGAACCTGTTCCTGTTTTTCCTGGCGCCCGCGGCGGGACATACTACGGCCGAAAACGAGAAGGCGTTCTATGAGCTGCTGGAGAAATTCAAGTCCAAAAGGTGGATGCCGCGACCCTGGCGCGGGTGAAGACGAAGACTCGGGCGAGCCTGATCCGCAGGTTAGACAGTAACTCGGGTTTGGCGAGTTTACTGCCCGCTTACTACGCGACTTATGGCGACTGGCGGAAGTTGTTCACTTCGCTCGATGAGTTGGACCAGGTGACGGCGGACGATGTGCAGCGCGTGGCCAAGGAATATTTCATTCCGGAGAAGCGCACGGTGGGCTATCTGATGGCGCCGAGGCAGCCGGCGGGAGGCGCAAAGTGAAGAAGCTATCCTTCGTAGCATTCGTAATGGTGACCGCGGCGGCTACGCACAGAACCGGTGGCGCCCGCGCCGGTGCCGGACACCCCGGCCGCTTACCGGGATCTGAGGTTTCCCCCGCTAAAGACAGATCCCCATCCCGAACGTGGCCACTTACACGCTGCCCAACGGGATGAAGCTCTACTTACTCGAAGATCACGAGCTGCCGACCGTCAGCGGAACAATCCGCGTTCGCACCGGTAACCTGCTCGATCCGGCCGATAAAGTGGGCCTGGCGGAAATTACAGGAACGGTGATGCGGTCCGGCGGCACGAAGGGCAAGACCGGCGATCAACTCGACGAAGAGCTGGAGAACATGGCCGCCTCGGTCGAAAGCGACATCGGCGAATCCAGCGGGTCAGTTTCTTTTTCCACTTTGAAGGAAAATACGGACCAGGTTCTGAGCATATTCAAAGACGTGCTGACGGAGCCGGAATTCCGCCAGGAGAAGATCGACCTGGCCAAGTCCGAGCTGCGCAGCGGCATCGCCCGCCGGAACGACGATGCGCACGGCATCGCGGACCGCGAGTTCTCCGATATCGTCTACGGAAAGGACACGCCCTATGGCTGGCGAATCGAGTATTCCACGCTCGATCACATCACGCGCGCCGATGTGGTGGCTTTCTACCAGCGATACTTCTTCCCGGCCAACATGCTGATGGCGGTGTGGGGCGATTTTTCGACCGCGGAGATGCAGGCGAAGCTGACAAGCTATTCGGCGATTGGAACTACGAGCAGCCCCCCGTGCCGCCGTTTCCGCCGGTGCGCGAGAAGGCCCAGCCCGGAATCTATCTGGCGAAAAAAGACGATGTGACGCAGACCTTTTTCATCGAAGGCCATCTGGGCGGCGAGTTAGAGCGACAAGGATTTTCCGGCGCTGGAAGTGATGGCGCGATATCTGGGCGGAGGCTTCCAGAGCCGCTTGATGCAGCGCGTGCGCACGCAACTCGGGCTGGCCTATGAAATCTCCGCCGAATGGGGCGCCGACTACGATCATCCCGGACTGTTCGAGATCGGCGGCAGCACCAAGTCGGCTTCCACGGCCGAAACCTTGAAAGCCATCCAGGAGCAGGTGGAGCGCATCCGCTCGGCTGAAGTGACCGACGATGAACTGGAGACCGCGCGGCAAACGGCTTTGAACAGCCTGGTGTTTGCATTCGACACCAGGTCTAAGACCCTGGCACGCGTGCTCAATTACGAGTACTACGGCTATCCGAAGGACTTCATCGACCGTTATCAGAAGGGTCTGGAGGCGGTGACGCGCGCCGATGTGCTGCGCGTGGCGCGCGAGCACGTGCACGCGGGCGATATGACTGTCGTGGCGGTGGGCAAGACGGATGAATTTGAAAAGTCTCTCGCAACGCTGGGCTTGCCGGTTTCGTCCATTGATTTGACCATCCCCGAAGAAAAGGCGGGCAGGCGCCGCAACCAGCCGCGCAGCCGGCGGCCGAAAGCGGGGCCAAAGCCAAACAACTGCTGGAGCGCGCGCAGCAGGCCGTCGGCGGCGCGGAGAAACTGGCTGCGGTGAAAGATATGCTGGAAGTCGCGGAGCTTCAGGTGGACCCTGCGGCGGGCGGCATCACCATGAAGCGCACCGACCGATGGGTGGCGCCTTCGTATTTCCGGGAGGATACGCAATTGCCGTTCGGGATCGTCGGCATTTATGGAGACGGCAAGACCGGATGGATGTCGAGCCCGCAAGGCCAGACGCCACTGCCCGCGGAGCAGTTGAAACCGGTGCAGGATAAGCTTCTGCGGCTGTACTTCTCCCTGCTGCTCAGCGACCGCCTGCCGGGCCGTACGGTGAGTTGGGCGGGCGAAGGGACGCTCGAAATATCCGATGGGCACGGGAGCGCGGTGCGGCTCTCGATCGACGAGAAAGACCGGCATGCCGGCCAAGATAGAGTACCCGTCGGTTACCATGGGCGGCCCGGCATCCACGATCGACGAAATTTATAACAGCTTCACGGAAATCAACGGCATCAAAGTGCCCAATCGCATGACGATTATGCAGAATGGGCGTAAGTATGCGGATGTGGTCGTCGAATCCACTAAGTTGAATACTGGACTGAAGGCTGAAGATCTGAGTAAGAAACCATGAGGACACTGTGGGCGGCACTGCTGGTGGCCGGCATTGGCCGGTCAGGATGCGCGCGCCGAAACCAACGAGCAGAAGGGTAAGCGAATTGTGGACGAAGCGGTGGCGGCTTTGGGCGGCCCGGCTTATCTCGGCGATGCGGAACCGCGTGGAATCCGGGCGGATCTACGGCTTCTATCGCGAGAAGCTCTCCGGACTGGGTGTTTCGACTCTGTACACCTCATACCTGGCTCGGCCGGAGGCGCCGGAGCCGGCTTCGGCGCCGGCTTCATGGGCGAGCGCGTGCGGGATGCGCGAGGCAAGAAGCTGGACGATGTCATACTATACATCGATGGAACGGGTTATGAAATCACATTTCGCGGCGCCCGCCCGCTGGCCGATGCCGTGATCAATCAGTTCAGAGTCGCCACCATGCACAATATCTTCTACATCCTGCGCGAACGGCTTGCCGAGCCGGGCATGATCTTTGAATCGCATGGCGCCGACTTCTTTGAGAACCGTCCGGTCGAAACCGTGGAGATTACCGATGCCAATAACGATACCGTTACTGGTGTATTTCGATCAGGCTACAAAGCTCCCGACATGGCAGAGATACTACCGGAAAGATCCGATCGATAAATCTAAGCAGGAGGAAGTGACTATCTTCAGTAAGTATCGCGACGTAGGCGGCGGGGTCATGTGGCCGTTTACCATCCGGCGCGAGCGTAACGGCGAGAAGATCTTCGAGATGTACTCCGAAAGCGTGGAAATCAATAAAGACTTGAAAGATAGCCTGTTCACTCTGCCGCCGGGTTTGAAAATCTTGAAAAAGGATAAATAACCCAGGATCGGGTACAATAGCGCGTTCGGGAGACAAAATGGAAGAGGCAATATGCAAGATACCGTGATCCGGCCGACGATGAAGTTCATCAAGATCGGCTATGTAGTGGTCCTGGTGGTGATCATTGCGGCCATCGTGGGCGCCAGCATGCTGCCGCAGCAGGACGAGCAGTACAGGTGGTGGCTGATAGGAATCCCCGTGCTGCTTTTTATCTGGCCGGTCCGCCGCCACATCCAGCGGCAATTCATCAAAGCCACCATCGCGGGCGACAGGCTGCGGTACGAGGTCGGCGTGTTCAGCAAATCTACGCGAAATATCTCGTTGCCCAAGGTGCAGGACGCGCGCGTGGATCAATCCGTGACACAACGGATGTTCGGAATCGGCAATCTATCCATCGAAACCGCGGGCGAGGCCAGCCGCCTGACCCTTCGCAATGTGGACAACCCGCAACACGTCGCGGACGAGATTCTGGCTGCGTCGCATCAAACGGGCGGAGCAGGGCAGCTCCGGTGAGCGGCAAGCTGGCGGGCAAAGTAGCGCTGATCACCGGCGCCAGCCGCGGCTTGGGCAAGGCCATGTCGCTGGCGTTGGCCGAGTGAGGGCGCGGCCATCGCGCTGGTGGCGCGCGATCGCGAGGCATTGGAAAAGACCGCCGAAGAAGTGTTGCGCATCGGGGCGGCCTCCGGGGGCGCGCGGACCTTTGTGGCCGATGTGACCAGCGAGGATCAGGTGCTGCGCCTGGAGAAGGAAGTAGCCGAGGCATTCGGGCGAGTGCAGATACTCATCAACAACGCGGGCATCAACATCCGCAAGCAGCTTACCGAATTCACGCTGGATGAGTGGCGGCGCGTGCTGGATACCAGTCTGACCAGCACTTTCCTGATGTGCCGGGCATTCGTGCCGCACATGAAAGGCAGCGGCTACGGGCGCGTGATCAATCTGGCTTCTATCATGGCGCACGTGTCAATGCCTGGGCGCGCAGCCTACTCGGCGAGCAAGAGCGCCATTCTGGGCCTGACGCGCGCGCTGGCACTGGAACTGGCGTCCGAAGGGATCACGGTGAATTCCATCAGCCCCGGGCCGTTCGGCACGGAGATGAACACGCCGCTGATGGAGAATCCGGAGCTCAACGCCCAGTTCACGGCAAAGATTCCGCTGGGCCGTTGGGGCCGCGTAGAAGAGGTAGGCCAGTTAGCCGTCTATCTCTGCTCGCCCGACGCGGGTTTTGTTACGGGAACGGACGTGGTGATCGATGGAGGATGGCTTGCGTTGTAACGCGGCGTTGGCTGTACTGCTCGCGATCCTGCTCAGCGCCTGCCATTCTACTCACCGCAAGACCATAGCGGTAGTCCCCAAGGCCACTTCTCACCTGTTTTGGGTCTCCGTACAAGCCGGGGCCATGGCCGCTGGAAAGCAGTTCGACGTGGATGTGCTCTGGAACGGATCTTCTTCGGAGACCGACTATGCGCGCCAGGTGCAGATCGTGGATTCCATGATCGCGCGCCAGGTGGATGGACTGGCGGTGGCGGCGCAGGATCGCACCACGCTGAACGCTTCGCTGGATCGCGCGGCGGCGGCCCACATACCCGTAACGGTATTCGATTCGGGAGTGGATTCCACTAACTACCTGACTTTCCTGGCGACTAATAATTATCAGGCGGGAGAGATGGCTGCGCGTAAGTTGGCTGCAGTTGCTGAATGGCCGGGGCAATATCGCCATGCTCATGCACGCGCCCGGCAGCAAGTCCACCATGGATCGGGAAGCCGGATTTGAGGACGCCCTGCGCAAGGATTATCCGAACATACAGATCGTGGCGCGGCAATTCTCGATGTCGGACCGGTCGAAAGCCATGGCCGCGGTGGAGAATTTCCTGACGGCACAGCCGGATCTGGATGGTATATTCGCTTCCGCGGAGCCCGGTTCCGTGGGCGCGGCACTGGCTCTTAAATCGCGCGGGCTGGCAGGCAAAGTCAGGTTGGTGGCGTTCGACGCCGGTGAAGACCTGGTCGCAGGATCTGAAAGACGGCTCGATTGACGCGCTGGTGGCGCAGGACCCTTTCCGCATGGGTTTTGAGGCGGTGAAGACGCTGGTGGATAAGCTGCACGGAACCAATCCGCCGAAGGTGATCGACCTCAGCGCCACGGTGGTCGTCAAGGGCGATTTGGATAAGCCGCGAGATCAAGGAGTTACTGTTTCCGGACGTAAAGAAATATCTGAACTAGACCCCCGCTGGCGCTGGTGGTTCGGTGGTATGCTAAGAACTCCCAAATGGCGCAGACGAGGTCCTTCCCACGCATCTGCATAGCGCTGGGTTTTCCGGATTTGGATACGGCTGCTGGAGCAGGCGCGACGGGAAGCCGAGGCTGGCGAGACGTTTCTGGAGTTCCGCCTGGATTACCTGGAAACCCGGAGCGCGGGGCGCAAGCCATCCACGCGTTCCTCGAACAGTATCCGGACTGCATCGTGCTGGCCACCTGCCGCCGCCACCAGAATCACGGCAAATTCAACGGCAGCATCGAAGAAGAGATCCGCGTGCTGGATGTGGCGGTCAATGCGGGGGCGCAAGCCGTGGACGTGGAGATCGAAAGCGCCGAAGCGGTGGCCGCCAAGCTGGGCATGTTTCGGGGGCGCGCGCGGCTAATCGTTTCGTATCACAACTACGAAGCGACGCCGCAGCTGGATGTGTTATTGAACCGGATGACGCGGATCCCCGCCGATGGCTATAAAGTGGTGACCACCGCGCGCAAACCCTCCGACTACGGGCGCGTGCTGACGCTTGCCAAGGCCCACCCCCGCACACCGATGGTGGTGCTGGCAATGGGCGAACTGGGTTTTCCCAGCCGCGTTCTCTCGTCCGCTTTTGGCGGAATGTATACCTACGCCGCGCCCGCCGCCACGCAAGGTACCGCGGCCGGCCAGGTTTGCGCGCGCCAGTTGCGGCACCTCTATCGCGTGGAAAAGCTGTCGCGATCGAGCAAGATTTACGGCGTGATTGCCGATCCCGTGCGCCACTCGATTTCTCCGGCCGTTCACAACCGCGCGTTCCAGTTCCGGCGCATGGAAGCGGTTTATCTGCCTTTTCTGGTATCGCCCGCGCACATGCGCGATTTCTTCGGCCTGGCCGAGAGGCTGCCGGTGGCGGGCTTCAGCGTGACCATCCCGCATAAGCAGAAAATCCTGCGCTACCTGGATATCGTGGATCCGCTGGCGCGCCGCATCGGCGCGGTGAATACGGTCTGGCGCAAGGCGGGAAAATGGCGGGGCGCCAATACCGACGCGCCGGGTATCACTATCCCGTTAGCCCGCGCGATCCGGCTGCACAACGCTTCCGTGTTGATTGTTGGAAATGGAGGCGCGGCGCGCAGCGCGGCGTGCGCGCTATCCGACGCCGGCGCGCGCATTGCGCTGGTGGGCCGCAACGCCGACCGGGTGCGGTCGTTGGCCAAAATCTGCGGCGCGGAGGCGCTGCTCGGCGAGCAACTGAAGGAGCGCTCTTTCGACGCGCTGATCCACGCCACGCCGCTGGGCATGTTCCCGCACGTGAAGGAGTGCTTCTTCAACGGACGCATTCCCGCCGATGTGGTGTTCGACATGGTGTACAATCCGCTTGAAACCGAGCTCGACGCGGCGCGCGCGCGAGCAAGGGAAAACCGTGATCAGCGGCATGCAAATGTTCATCGAGCAGGCGGTGCGGCAGTTCGAGACCTGGACCGGCGAGCAGGCCCCCCGCGCCGTAATGGAGAAGGCCGCCCTGGAGGCTCTTAATTGCATAGCATGAAAACGAAGATGACCCGGCGCCAATTGGCGGGCGCCATGCTGGCCACTGCGGCTACCGCGGCAGCCGCGCAGACTCCCGTCCCTGCGCCCGAAGCGCCATCTACTCCGTCCGCGGAGCTTCAAGCCGCGCGGGATCAGAACCAGCGCAGCGGCGAAACGCTGGGCAAAGTGCAGGTGCCGATGGATACCGAACCGGCCTTCCACTTCACGGCTTGAGGCGTTATGGCGCAACTCGGTAGCGAGATTTTCTTCGCCAGCATTTCCGAATTGAATGCCAAGCTACGGGCGAAAGAAATCACCGCCGTGGAGTTGGCGCGCGCGTTTGGCAAACGCCTGGAAGCTCTCGGGCCGAGTTATAACGCGCTGGCTCTGCCCTTGACCGAGCGCGCCATTCACCAGGCGAAAGTGGTGGATGACGAGATTAAACATGGCCGGTTGCGCGGCCCGCTGCAGGGCGTCCCGTACGGCGCCAAGGATCTGCTCAGCGTGCGCCAAAGTGGTAACAGCCTGGGGCGCCCGGCCGTACGCGGGGCAGGTCTTCGATTATGACGCCACAGTGATTGAGAAGCTGCAGAGCGCGGGCTCGCCCATCGTGGGCAAACTCGCGATGGTGGAACTGGCGGGCGGGCCGAGCTACCGCTTCGCTTCGGCATCGGCGACCGGCCCGGGGCTGAACCCTTGGGATCGCACACGCTGGTCCGGAGGATCGTCAAGCGGCTCCGCGATCGCCGTGGCAGCCGGAATGGTGCCTTTCGCCATCGGTTCGGAGACTTCCGGTTCGATACTGACGCCGGCCGCGTTTTGCGGCGTCACAGCGCTGCGGCCGAGCTACGGGCTGGTGAGCCGGTACGGCGCCATGCCGCTCTCCTGGACACTGGACAAGCTCGGGCCATTCTGCCGCTCCGCCGAGGATTGCGGCCTGGTGCTCGAGACCATTGCGGGCGGCGACCACCACGATCCGGGCTCGGCAGGCAAGAGTTTCTATTACACGCCGCAATATGCGCGCAAGATGAGCGATCTACGCATCGGCTTCGCCCCCGCGGATTTCAGCGAGTGGCCGGACGAGCCGGCGCGCCCAGCCTTTCAGCAGGCCTTGGAAACCATGCGAAGCTTGGGCGCGACGATGGTGGAGACCAAGCTGCCGGATTTCCCCTACGGGGCCGCTATCGGCACGATCATTTCAGTGGATGCGGCGTCGGTGTTTGAGCCATTGATCGCTAGCGGTAAGGTGGAAGAGCTGGCGGATCAGAAACAGATCGCCGGATTGAAAGCCGGGCTGGAGATTCCAGCGCACGTGTATCTGAAGGCCATGCGGGTGCGCCGTTTAGCGCAAGAGGCGATTCACAAGCTGTTCACCGATGTGGATGTGTTGGTGGCCCCCAGCCGGCTGGGAGCGGCGCCGAAAATCGACGAGCCGCTCGATCGTCGTCCGGACCGCCCCGACCGCGCCAGGCCCAAGGACCCCGGCCTGACCGCGCTGATTCCGGCAGGAAATCTGGCGGGCATGCCGGCGCTGTCGCTGCCGTGCGGCTTCGCGGATAATTTGCCTGTGGCGATTCAGGTGGCGGGCTTGCCGTTTTCAGAGAATACGCTGTTGGCTGTCGGCAAGGAATTCCAGAGCCGTACGGACTGGCATAAGCGGCGGCCGCCGGGCGTCGAGTAGATCAATCGCTACCCTATCGCCAGTAGTGGGTCAGTTTGAATCCGGGGCGATTCGCCGGTTTCTCAAGGCGTTGCCGATGTTGGTCACTTGCTTCTATTGTCAGGCATACGGGCTACGTCAAGATGCGAGCGGCGCCCACGCGAATTGAAATCGAGGCAGTCAGCGCCGACCAGCCGCTCACGAATCTGCTCCTTAACGGTGTCGTCGATAGGCACCACCGGGACGCGGACCGTCCGGGCGTCCGAATTCAGAGTCTTCACGTCGCCCTCACCAGGCCAAGCATGATAAAGACGATTCTGCTTCGCATCCACGACCAGGAGCAAGGACGGGACGTTGGAGTGAGCCAGACGGGTGTACCATTTCTTATCTAACGAGTAGAAATGACCTATTGGGCGATCTGTCGCCTTTACTTCAACCGCACTGAAATTCGTCCCGCCTTTCCCATTCGGGAAGGCCACAATGAAATCGTAGCCCGTATCGGATCTTGGATCTGACACGAAGGTCGCGCCAAGATCCTGCAGAAAAAGTTCGACGAGCAGTCCTGCCCTCCTCGCATTAATCTCCGCGTAAGATTTCGTATTGTTCATAGGAATACCGAATCCGTTGGCTTGTGCGGCCTTCTCCTCCAGAATCGCACAACTTCATCGTGCAGAAGCTGCAGGTTCTTTCCCGTCAACTCGTACGCAATGGGGATCCGGGTGATCGCCTTGACCGCGACACCATCATGAACAGAGCGGATGAACACCCGCTTGGATGGCTCGTGCACGCCTAGAATGTACGTAGGCGCCGGGATTTGCAGTAGCCCAGCCACGTCATCTTTGGTTGAAGATATCCGCAAGCTCGTGCCTGGGCTGGTCGCGGCTGTCGCCTTCGCCTGGACGAAAAAGAATGGCCTCTTGCCCTGAAGGGTCTCGATCTCAACGTAGTAATCGACGACTGGCCATTTGTCGCCAAGATGCGTAGGGCTAAACAGGGGCGACGAAAAATTCGCGTAGTCGGTCAAGCAAAGCTCGACAATATTCTCACCCCGCTTGCCTATGACATCCCTCAGACTTCGATTCACGGTTTGCCTTTGAGCCTCGACGGTTTTGCGCTGAAACTGAAGGCTAGCACAACTTCGCAGTTATGATGTCGTGACGTTCTGGCCTTCTTACGTCGCGTACGCGATGCGGCCGTACAGGGAGGCAGGCGGGTATATTCGTCCGTCCGACGATTTCACAGCGCTGCCAGCAGTTGCTTCGGCCAGCAAGCTGCCTATAGAACCCTTACGATAGAACCCTGGCGCCCGCACCCCGCCGCATTCCGCGTCTCGGGGAGGTTCGTGAACGGGTGCCCCCCGCTCTCGGCGGGCGTACAGAAGACGCTTTACTGGTCGTGGTACCTGGATACGCCGAACCGTGATGACGTGATGAACCTTATGTACGGCACGATGCTGGTGGGGACGGCGATCACGGGGCATGAAACCAGGCCACCCACCACGCTAGGTAGCGCTCCCTCTATGCCAGCGCACACCATCACCACGCGTGCTTCCGTGAGCTGTGCCGCGTGACTCATCGGACGGTGGATGCCGGCCACGCCGATATCGGGGATTTTGTCCATTTGACCTTGAATTCTCCTAACTGGATTAGTTCACGGTGAAACTGGCCCGCGTGGTGCTTGTCCCGCCGGGCGTGTTTACGGTGATGGGGCCGCTCGTCGCGCCTGTGGGCACCGTAGCCAGCACGTAACTCGAGCCGCTATTCGAAGCCGCCGTGGCCGGCACGCCGTTGAACTCGACGCTCGCCGAGAGCAGGTTGTGCCCCCAGATAGTGATCTGCGTCCCTGGCGATCCCGACTGCGGTGTGAACTCGCGCGGTTGCGGCTTGGGCTTCGTTAGCCCCGCATCCATGGCGAAGACAGTACCTCCCCCGTACTTCCCGCCGATCGTAGTGGTCCCATAAACGATGCCGTCACTGCCGAGCAGTAGCGTGCATTGGCAACTACCCGTTACTGCGCTGTTCTCGAGCGCTTTGAGCAGCGTGTACTGCCCCGACCTGGTGATGCGGAACAACAACCCGTAGCCGCCGTACGTGCCGCCGGAAACGTAGCCCTGCGTAGCGCCATAGAGATTGCCGTCGCTGCCCTCAATCAATGAGGTGGGGCCGCCGTTGCGCCCGCTTGGGAACGAGTACAGCAGTGTGTATTGGCCCGACGGAGTGAGCTTATAGACCGCGCCGGTCCCATTCGCGCCGCCACTGGGCAGGATGCCGTAGAGGTTGCCGTCCCCTGCCTGGAGCAGCGAGGCCGGGGGCATGCCGGCAAACGGGAACGGGGTGGCAGGGAACGTGTAGAGCTTGCTGAAGGAGCCGGACGGGGTTACGCGATACACGTAGGTGGAGGTGAGGGTACCCGATGCGACGCCGTAATAATTGCCGTCCGTGGCATAAAGGGCGTTTGAGGGCAGAGCGTTGTCGGGGAATTCGTGGAGCGCAGTTACCACACCACCCTGGTCGACACCCACGAGGTACCACGGCGACAATGACACCCCGACACCGAGAAAGGCGCCGGACGGAAGGCTTTGGCTCAGCTTGGGCGCGATGCTCTGCCCCGTGTACAGTTGGAGACTCCCGGGCGCAAGACTAACTGAGAACACCGTAGTGGGGTCGTCACTTAGTCGGTCACTTCAGAAGTTCACTAACGTATTTTGAAAAGATCAGCGTGGTGTAGCGAGCTTGCCGAGGAGTTCGGCAAGATCCTGGCGGGTGAACTTCCATTCGAACGGTCGGGCCGTGGTCTCCCAGTAGTATTGAAAGTCGAGGAGGCGCTCGGCGAGGGCGTCGAGGTCGGTAAGATCGTTGGGCGTCAAGACCTTCCGCTGGACAATGGAGAAATAGATCTCGATCTGGTTGAGCCAACTGGCATGGACCGGAGCGTGCACGAGGGTCAGACGAGGATAGAGGCTCCGTAGACGTTCGACGGCTTTGGCGCCACGGTGGGCCGAGCAGTTGTCCACGATCCAGAAGACGCGACGAGCATCATTGTACGGCGGTCGCGTCATGACTTGCTCGACAAGCCGATCAAAGGGAGCAATACCATTCTTGGATTCGCAGCGGCCAAAAATTCTGGCGTGATGGACGTCCAACGCGGCGAGATAGGTCCAGGCGCCGCAACGGAAATACTCGTGCTCGACGCGCATGGGTGTGCGTGGCCGGCAGACCTGCGTGGCATGTTTGCGGCGGCGGGCCTGGATGCTGGTTTTTTCATCGGCTGAGATCACGAATTCATCTCCCCGCAGCGCACGGCCTTGCCATTCCCGTGCATACAAGTCCAGCACGCGGCCGGCTTTGGTGGCGAAATCCGGATCACGCGGAAAGATCCAACTGCGGTGATACCAGGGGCGAATGGCGTCTTCATGCAGGAGGCGCCACAAGGTACTGCCGCTGATAGATGCCACCAAGCCGCTCTGCTGGACCTGCCGCACCAGATCCGTGGTACTCCAGCGGGACAGCGGCAGGCCATGCGTGGCCGGCAACTCACAGGCCAAGGCCTTAACCTGAACGACGAGCTCTGGGGGGAAAGTCCGGGGGCGACCCGGACGAGTATGCTCTTCCAATCCTGCGAGGCGGTCGGCAAAGAAGCGTTTGCGCCAGAGAGAGACAACCTCACGGCGGGTGTCCAGGCACGCGGCGATCTCCCCGTTGGGCATACCTTCGGCTGCGTAAAGGATCATCTTGGCTCGTTGAACTTGAAAATACGGTAACGTATATTTTGCAGCACGCCTGCGCAGTTCGCCTTCCTCGGTGGATGAAAGGGCTATGGCGAAGGGACTCGATCTTGGCATGTTTGCGCACCTCACCAAAAAGGATGCCATGCCGCGAGCGCGATTTCAAGCTGATTTATACGTTAGTATATTTAAGAAACGCGGTACTTAGCTCAACGGACGAATACAGACGGCCGTTGGGACCGTCAACCAGTGGCGGCGCGACGTTATACTAGTGCGCCGGAAAGCTCGACATCGTGGTTGTTGCTCCCTGTGACGTAACCGAGTATGCCGCGTTAAGACCCGAAGGCGCCAATTTCGCGGTACCGTAGAACACACCTGGGGAGCCCTCCGTCAGCCCCCAGGGTTGGCTGTATCCGTTCATGTAGGAGACGATGTGAAGGGTGGCCTCGCTTGCATTTAGAGGCACCCATGCCCCTGGGCAGAGCGCAAGCGAGATACCCGCAATAAGGCGGCAGATAGTGATGTTGCTTCGCATGTGATTTACCCCCAAACACCAATCTTTATCGAGTAGTCACAGGGCGTTACACCCTATTAATCAAACTCGCCACATACCCCGCGCCGAAACCGTTATCGATATTCACCACGGCCACATTGCTGGCGCAGCTTGTGAGCATCCCCAGTAAGGCTGCCAAGCCCTGGAAGCTGGCGCCGTAACCGATGCTGGTGGGGACGGCGATCACGGGGCATGAAACCAGGCCGCCCACCACGCTGGGCAGCGCGCCTTCCATGCCGGCGCACACCACCACCACGCGCGCTTCGGTGAGCCGCGCCGCGTGGCTCATCAGGCGGTGTATGCCGGCCACGCCGATATCGTGGATAGTCTCCACCTCATTGCCCATTACCTCGGCTGTGACCTGCGCTTCTTCCGCCACCGGAATGTCGCTGGTGCCGGCACACGCGACCACGATCTTGCCTTTTCCGCGAATGGTCTTGTCGCGCCAAAAACGAATGGCGCCCGAGAGGGGGAAGTATTCGGCGGATTCAAAGCGCGCGCCGACCCGCGCGGCAGTGCCGGGGTCCGCGCGGGTGATCAGCACGTTCCTCGAATTCTCCAGCAAGCTCCCGGCAATCGCAATGATCTGCTCCGCGGTCTTGCCTTTGCCGAAGATTACCTCCGGCATGCCATGCCGCAGGGCGCGATGGTGGTCCACCTTGGCGAAGCCCAGATCCTCGAAAGGCATGTGGCGCATGCGGTGCAGCGCGCTATCCACATCCACCGCACCCGCGCGCACCTGCTCGAACAACTGGCGGAGCTGTTCCTCATCCATACGGCCAGAATAGCAGAGCGAATTGTGGTTTCATGGTGTAGTGTCCGTCTCCACTTTCAGTTTTCCCACGACGATTTTGTTCGGCGCCGGAGCGGCCGGTTGCGTGGCCGAGGAATTGAGGAAGCGGCGCATCACTCGTCCATTGTTCGTCACCGACCGGGGTCTGGCGTCGACTGCGGTGTTCGAACGCGTGGCGAGCGGGGTTTCCGGCGCGGTGATATTTTCAAGCGTCGATCCGAATCCCACCGAACAGAACGTGCTCGAGGGCGTGGCCTGCTATCGCGAGCATGGCTGCAACGGAATCGTGGGAGTGGGCGGCGGGTCGCCACTCGATGCGGCCAAAGCGATCCGCCTGAAGGTTACTCACGAGCTTACGCTCGCGGAGTATGACGATTTGCTGGATGGGGCCAGCCGCATCTCGGCGAATATGCCAGGTCTCATCGCGATCGCCACCACTTCCGGAACCGGCAGCGAAGTCTCGCGTTCCACCGTGATCACCATCGCCGCCACCAACCGCAAAACAGTCGTCTTCAGCCCGCACCTGATCCCCTCGCTGGCCATCGCCGATCCGGAACTGACGCTCCATCTGCCGCCGCGCCTGACCGCGGGCACCGGTATGGATGCGTTCACGCACAACGTGGAAGCGTACATCTCGAAGGGCTATCATCCTATCTGCGATGGGATCGCCCTGGCGGGCGCGCGCATGGTTTGGGAGAGCCTGCCGCGCGCGATGGCCGAGCCGCGGGACATCGCCGCGCGCTCGCAAATGATGATGGCCTCCATAATGGGCGCCATTGCGTTTCAGAAGGGATTAGGCGCGACGCATTCGCTGGCGCACCCGCTCTCGTCCGATTGCGGCATGCATCATGGCACCGCCAACGCCGTGATGCTGCCGTTCGTGCTGGAGTTCAACCGCGCGGCCGTAGCCGGCCGGCTGGCGGATCTGGAAGCGCAGTTCGGCGGCGGCGAGATCGCCGCGCAGGTGCGCGATTTAAACCGGCGGGTGGACATCGCGCCACGCCTGCGCGATTACGGCGTGACCGAGGCGGCGCTTCCGGCGCTGGCCGATAAAGCCTTCCAGGATGGCTGCCATCAGCTCAATCCGCGCCCCTGCACGCGCGAAGACTTGCTGGCGCTGTATCGCGCGGCGCTGTAAAGTCTACGAGCGCGCGAACCGGGGCATCCAGCCGCCGACCGCGGCCAGAGTCTACCAGGAGCTTGTTGAAAAACGCGGCGGACTGCTTGGGCGCGGGTCAGAAAATCCCCGCAACGTAAGGTGTAGGCTGGCCTGAAGGAGTCCCTCGCCAAGGCGCAGAGCCCGCAAAGGCCAAACAAGGCTCTGCTTTCTTTGCAGTAACCACACGCCCGGCGCAGAAACCCGCTAGAATAGCCTTGTCGGATGCAAGTCTTGCAAGCGGGACAACATAAGCTGATCTTTTTGGAGTTGGAGCCGGATCTGGTGGCGAACATCGCCAAGCAAGCCGGGTTCGAAGCCAAGCTGAAAGATACGCAACGCAGCATCACGCTGGATCTCACGGCCGCGGGACGCCAAGCGCCTCTGCTGCTGTTCGATGCCGCGGATCCGGCCAACCTCGGTTGGTTTTCGCGCTGCCAGTTCTATATCGACGGGCGCAGCGGCGGCGTGATGCAGACACCCATCAGCCTGGCTAACAAGCGCGACCGCGGCGGCAAGGCGCAACCCTATTCCGTTCGCGTGAATATCGCCAAAGAGCTGCCCGCCAGCTTCCGCTTACCCGGCAAACAGCCAATTACCGAGCAGGTGTTGTATGCGCTCCTGTTCAACTTCCTCAGCGCGCTCATGAAAACCGGAGTAGCGGTTTGCGGCGGATCGGCGGTACAGGCGTTGGCGGGCCGCACCGAAGGCATCGGACCGCGCAACTAACTCGCGAGCCGGCCGTTACTTCCGTAGCGCGAAATTTACTTCGATCTCGGTGGCCACCTCCACGGGTTCTCCATTCAGAGTCGTCGGCCGAAAGGTCCAGTGCCGGACTGCCGCCAGAGCCGCCGGGATCAGCAATGGATGGCCCTCGACGCGTGCAAGCCCAGGATCGAGCCGTCGCGCGCAATCACCGCCTCCAGCAGCACGGTCCCTTCGATGCGCGCCGTTATCGCAAGCGGCGGGTAAACCGGGCGCGGACCGGAAATCAGCTTGCCTTCCTGCACCTTACCGCCAACCTTGATTCGCGGCACGGAGGCTGGCGCGACAGGAGGCTTCACCACGGGCGGACGCGGGGGCGCCAGCACGGTCCGCGCCAGGCTGTCGATCACGCCATTTTGCGATCCGGCCGGATCGCCAACGCCTCCGGGCACTCCGGGCGAATCGCCCGAGACCGCCACAAACTGTGGGTCTTCGATCATCACAACTCTCGCGGGAATCGCCGCCGGCAATTGTAAGGCCCGATGGCTCATTTGGAAGGGGATGGTACTCGACTGCCGCGCGGGGGCCGGCGCCGCGCGGTGCGCCAAGGCATGCGGCGGCTCCGGAACGGAAACCCAAGAAATGCGATGCGGCAACCCTTCGATGCTCAGCAGCGGAACCAGCAGCGCCAGCCCGAGCGCAACAACCTGGGCGCCAAACGAAACCGCCAACGTCCACTGCTTTCTCTTTCGTTCAGAGACACTAATAGTGTCGAACATAATCAGCCTCCGTTTGACTTATTCTGTGGAACTCGCGCAAAACGGGGCGTCCAGCGCCGCTTAAATCTGCGGAGTTCCTGTCCTGTATGGCGGCGCGGGAAGGCGCGCCCCTTTGCGCTTCTTCTAACTAACTTGATTAATTCGACACCTGCGGCAGCGACTAAGTTCCTGCCGGCCACATGACGCGCGCGATGGCGCCGGCCAGTTGCTTCCATTTCGATTCTTCGGCGGCAAGCTGCTTTTTTCCGTCCGGCGTGAGACGGTAAAACTTGAACTCCCGCTTTTGCTCCCCGGCGGCCTCCCACTTAGACGCGATCCACCCCTTCTTCTCCAGCCGGTGCAGCGCCGGATAGAGAGACCCGTGCTCCACTTGCAGCACGTTTTCGGTGGTGCGCTGAATGTGCTTGGCGATCTGGTGGCCGTGCGCCGGGCCAAACAACAGCGTGCGCAGAATCAGCATATCGAGGGTGCCCTGCAGGAGTTCCACGCGGTCTGGCGAGTCGCTCATAGTATGGTAGACATTCTACCGCACTATGACGTCAGGCGCCCATCACCTTCACGAGGCGCGTCAGCTCTTCATCGGTGGAATCGTTGGGCACCGAGCATCCCGGCGTCACGATGAATTTCTTTCCGGCGGCTGCCCGCGCGCTCTCCCACTGCTTTCGCAGATCGGTTTCGGAAAGCTGCCGGAAGGTCTTCTCGTCCAGTCCGCACATCAGCACGCCGTCGTACAGCGCGCGCATGGCCGCCACCGGCCTGCCCGTGCCGAAGTTGGAATAGTTGATGGCGGCCGCCGGCCAGCCCTTCACGAAACGGTCCAGGTAGACCTTATCGCCGTGCAGGTGCAGGGTGTTCAGAGGCGCGGCGCGCGCCGCATCCAGGATCATGCGATCAAAAGGCTCGCTGAACCGGGCGTAGTCTTCCTGCGTCATGATGCCATCCTGAGCATTGGCGATCGCCAGAAAAATTCCGGATGCGCCGGCCGCCACTGCCTTTCGCGCATGGCTGGCCTCGGATTCGGCGATGACTTCGAGGGCCGTCTCCAGCGCCTTGGGATTCTCCGCCTTGAGATGGATGACTTCCTGCGGCGACGACATCTTCTCGGCGACATTCCATGGGTTGAAAATGGTTTCGAGGAAATAGGCTTGGCCGTGCAGGCCTTCGCGAATCAGATCCAGCGCCCGCAATTGCTCCGGAAACGGGTTGCCGACCACTTTCAGCTCGTACCATTTTCCTTCGGGTTTGGGGAACGGGTAGTCGCTCATCACCTTCACGAGGTCGGTGTGGAACTGCCGGTGAAAGGCGAGTGTGGCTTCGGCCTGGCGGTCGCCGGGCAGCTTTTCGAGCCCGAAGTGATGCCAACAGGTGAACGGCGTCCGGTCCACATCCTGGCCCTTCAGCGCGCGATCAACGCGCTGCTTGCCGGTCATTTTCGTCGAGCCCAGCGCGCCCGCCGCAGTCAGATAGAGAAACTGGCGTCGAGAGAACATGAATTCATTTTACGTGCTCGGGAGAGGACTAATCGTGCCGCAGAGCCGCCAGCGGATCGATTCGGGACGCTCGCCTTGCCGGCACATAGCCAGCGAGAATCGCGGCGCTTAGGAGGACGGCACCGGCCAGCGCCAGGGTTCCCGGATCATTGGGCTGGGTTTCGAACAGAAGCGATTTGCCAAGCCGGGATGCGATCAACGCGGCTGGCACGCCGATCGCGAGTCCCACCGCCGCCAGTAGTAGAACGCGGCGCAGAACCATCCATACCACGGCGCCGCGTTGCGCGCCCAGAGCCATACGGATTCCAATCTCGCCACTTCGCGGCTGATCGTCCGATCGATTTCCGCAGCCTGGGTGACCACGTTGGTGACGGGTATGCGTGAATCCGCCTCCCGCACGATCTCATGCACACTCCGGACATACCGCAGCGGATCACCCGCAGTGCGCAGCGCGTAGGTCACCCGGTCCGGAGGAAACTGGCTGACCGCTACGAACACGGTGATGGCACTCTCCTCTTCATTTTTCAGACCACCGTACCGCAGGTTAGCCGACACGCCGACGATTTCGAGATCGCGCTTCTCGTCCGGGAGCGTGATGCTCCGGCCCACCGGATTCTGGTTCCCGAAGTAAGTTCGCGCCAGCCGCTCGCCGATCAGTGCAACCGGCCGGGAGCCCGGTTGGTCGCGGTCGTCAATCTCACGCCCGGCCAGGATCGGAATCTGCATCGTGGTGAGGAAACGCGGTCCGGCGGCCAGGACGCGCGCGTCTTCGATGGTAACAGCGCCGATCTTCATTGGCCCCCCGATTGCCTGCCCGGCGCGGCCGGCGTTGACGATCGAGGATTGCGAAAGCGTCGCGCTGCTCACGCCGGGGATGGATTCGAAGCGCTTGCGCAGGTCCGCGTAAAAAGTGGCGATCTCCGGGTCGCGATGCCCGGCCTGGCGCGCATTCAAGGAGAACAGAAGGATGTTCTCGCGAGCGTATCCCAGTTGGACGGAGTGCAGCTTGTTGAGTGTCCGGACAAACAGACCGGCACCGCCGGGATTCAGCATCAGCGCGGGCAGTTTTGCGCGCTCACCGCCGGTCCTCGCGGTGGCGGCAACCCAATGATGGAAGCAGGGAGCCAGCGCTGTCTGCGCCTGGGCCATGCTTACGCCGGGACGCAGGCGGCCCATCATTTCGATCCTTTCTACGACAAAAAAAGGCCCGGCACTATCTGTCCGTGTTATTCTCGTAATCGGGCCAGCCGCGCGACCACCGAGGCCTCATACGGCGTTGATACGAATGATGTTAGATAAGTCAGTTAGGTAGACAAGAAAGGAATTATCGATGTTAATTAATAGAGAAGTTAATCATGAATTGCATCAGAAGGAGTTGGAAGGGAGAATGACACAAGTCAAGGTTGCTAATGAAGGAACGAAGCTTACTATTATGGACTATGCTAACAAGCTTGGCATTAGTGGACCTGGTATAGAGAATATTAGAGAGTTGTTCGAAACCGGAGGATTTTGATGATTATGGCAACAACTTCCAAAGCGTAGAAGTTCTGGGTGTTTGTAGCGAACGTGAAGGACCAGCATCGTTTTACGATAGCCCTCCGGCCATTTCGCCACCGATCCCAAACGGTAACTAAGAAGCCATTCGTGTTTGTCAGCCAGCGTTCATTCACGTCCGAAAGACGCGCGATGCAAGAGGCTGTGTGGTTGTTCGGCACAGTCGCATGGAAGCGCGTCGGCGCAAATCTCAAGGCACCCGTCGCGTTTGTTTGTAGAGCGCCATAGCACCCCACCCAACGAACCCGCGCGGGCCCGACGTCGAGGCCGGGTCCGCGTTTTCCTGCCAAGATCGCCCTTGACATGCGCCACGTTGCACGTTACAGTACAGGATGATACGGACAATCCGCCACAAGGGACTGAAACGGCTTTTTGAACTTGATGACCCAAGCGGCGTAAACGCGGAACATGCTGGCAAGCTGCGGGACATTTTGGCAACGCTTCATGCTGCCCCCACAGTCGCTCACATGGACTTACCGGCATTTCGGTTGCATCCACTCAAAGGGCAGATGAAAGGCTTCTGGGCCGTGACTGTTCGGGCCAACTGGCGGGTGATCTTCCGCCTTGCCGAGGGCCACGCCGAGGACGTTGATTATGTCGATTATCACTGAACAGGGAGAACGACCCATGACCATGAAGAACCCCCCGCACCCCGGAGGCGTTGTCTTGCGCCAGTGTATCGAGCCTTTGGGCTTGACGATTACGGATGCCGCCGAAGCTCTCGGCGTCACGCGCAACACGCTTTCGGAACTGGTGAACGAGAAGCGCGGCATTTCTCCTGAGATGGCGGTAAGGCTTTCGAAGGTTTTTGGCGGTACCGAAGACGGCTGGCTTGTGCAACAGGCGCAGTATGATCTTGCCCAGGTCCGCCGGGACCGCATCAAGCTGAAGAGGCTGGAATTGGCGTAGACTCCCCTGCTTATGGATACCCCGGTAACCGTCGCGATTATTTCTGCCGCCGCCGCTATCGTTGTTTCCGCCCTTAGTTTCGCGCTCACCAAAAGCAAGGAACGGCAAGCCGACTGGCAGCGTTACAAATTCGAACTCTACAAGGAACTGGTGCAGTCCTTGAGCGGCATTGTTGGAACCGACTCGACCCCGGACGGAAATAGGCGCTTCGCCTCTGCCTCCAACACGCTGCACCTCATCGCTTCAAATGGCGTTCTCAGTGCCCTGCATCGCTTTCAGGATGAAATCAGGGTATCGAATACAAGCCGCGACGACAGAAGACACGATGAATTACTATCGCGCTTGGAATGGGAAATAAGGGAAGACCTGCGTATCCCGAACAATCCCCCAATAGACCAATTCACGGCCCGCCTCTGGTGTTCCGGGAGCGGCGCTGCGAACAAGGCCCCGTAATACGTCGGATTCGGTGCCCGTGGCAGGCTTCCGCATTGGCGAACCCCGGCTACGCTTGTACCTCTCACGTAACCGCTGAGCGGTTACGCGGCGCCAAGCCCGCCAGAGGCAGAACGGGTTTCAAAGAATGGCTTCAGTTTGCTGATCACTCTTTTCTCGACCTGGTCAAAGCAAAGTTGAAGTACCTGTGTGATGCCTCACGTTTCGGCTCGTTTGATCCAGGCGCTATCCGGGACTGCCTACTTCAGTGCGGACCGACGGATCGAGGTTTGTCAACCTGTCTAGCCAAGCGACCATCGTGGTGGGTTAGCGGCATCCGGCCATATACTCGTGCACTGGCAAAATGCGCCCACGTAGTTCGGCCTCTGCCGCGGGCAGGCGGCCCCGGAACATTTTCATCCTTCGTTGCGGTACGAAGGACCATGTCCTATTCGTGCCGGAGAGCCGCCAGCGGATCGATTCGGGACGCTCGCCTTGCCGGCACATAGCCAGCGAGAATCGCGGCGCTTAGGAGGACGACACAGGCCAGCGCCAGGGTTCCCGGATCATTGGGCGGCGTCTCGAACAGAAACGATTTGCCAAGCCGGGACACGATCAACGCGGCAGGCACGCCGATCGCGAGTCCCACCGCCGCCAGTAGTAGAACGCGGCGCAGAACCATCCATACCACGGCGCCGCGTTGCGCGCCCAGAGCCATTCGGATTCCAATCTCGCCGAACTGCCGCGCGACGCTGTAGGACATCGTCCCGTAGAGTCCCACGCACGCGATCAGGAGAGCGAGAACCGCGAAACCCGTGCATAGTTTCGCGAACATGACTTCGCGGCTGATCGTCCGATCGATTTCCGCAGCCTGGGTGACCACGTTGGTGACGGGTATGCGTGAATCCGCCTCCCGCACGATCTCATGCACACTCCGGACATACCGCAGCGGATCACCCGCAGTGCGCAGCGCGTAGGTCATTCGGTCCGGAGGAAACTGGCTGACCGGTACGAACACGGTCATGACACTCTCCTCTTCATTTTTCAGACCACCGTACCGGAGGTTAGCCGACACGCCGACGATTTCGAGATCGCGCTTCTCGTCCGGGAGCGTGATGCTCCGGCCCACCGGATTCTGGTTCCCGAAGTAAGTTCGCGCCAGCCGCTCGCCGATCAGTGCAACCGGCCGGGAGCCCGGTTGGTCGCGGTCGTCAATCTCACGCCCGGCCAGGATCGGAATCTGCATCGTGGTGAGGAAACGCGGTCCGGCGGCCAGGACGCGCGCGTCTTCGATGGTAACAGCGCCGATCTTCATTGGCCCCCCGATTGCCTGCCCGGCGCGGCCGGCGTTGACGATCGAGGATTGCGAAAGCGTCGCGCTGCTCACGCCGGGGATGGATTCGAAGCGCTTGCGCAGGTCCGCGTAAAAAGTGGCGATCTCCGGGTCGCGATGCCCGGCCTGGCGCGCATTCAAGGAGAACAGAAGGATGTTCTCGCGAGCGTATCCCAGTTGGACGGAGTGCAGCTTGTTGAGTGTCCGGACAAACAGACCGGCGGCGACCAGGATGAGAAAAGAGATCGCGATTTGGGCGACCACCAGAACGTGCTGCGCGCGGCGGCGCGGCCCGCCCCCGCGGCCATTATTTAGCGCGGGGATGACGTCCGGACGCGTCGACTGAATCGCTGGAGCGAGGCCAAATAGCAGGCCGCAAACCACTGAGAGCGCCGCCGTCACGCCCAGCACGTTCCAGTTCAATTCCGCGTGCAGCGTAAAGTTCTGCTGCCCGTGGGAGAACAGAAGCGTCAGCGATCGCACGCCCCAGAATGCAAACAAGACCCCTAATGTTCCGCCGAGGGATGCCAGCATCACACTCTCGGTAAGCAACTGCCGCACGACGCGGAACCGTCCCGCTCCCAGGCTGAGCCGGACAGCCATTTCGCGGCGCCGCGCGGCGGCCCTTGCCAGCAGCAGATTGGCGATGTTCGCGCACGCGAGCGCCAGGATCAATCCCACCATCGTCAGGAGCACGTACAGAGGCTTGGAATACTGGCGGCGCAAACTGCCCAGACCGGCGGCGCCGGGATTCAACATCAGCGCGGGCAGTTTGGCGCGCTCACCGCCGGTCGTTGCGGTGGCGGCAACCCATTGATGGAAGCGAGGGGCCAGCGCCGCCTGCGCCTGGGCCATGCTGACGCCGGGACGCAGGCGGCCCATCATTTCGATCCAGTAGTAGTTTCCGTCGGGATACATACGAGCCGCTCGAGCACCGTCCAAGAGCAGATTCGTGTGCAACGGAAGGTAGAGGTCCGGCGCCGCCGCAGGATCGACTCCGAAGAATTCCGGCGGCGCGACGCCTATCACCGTGAAGGGCACATTATCGACGAGAACCGCTTGTCCGATCGCACCCGACGGTCCCCCAAAGCGCTGCCGGCTGGCCGCAAAGCCGATGACCGCGACCGGCGCTGCGCCTGGACGGTCGTCATCGGAGCCGATCAGACGTCCCGCGGCCGGCGACACTGCCAGGCCGCGAAAATACTCGCCGGTGACGTACTCTGTGCTGGCGCTGGTGGCCTGCCCGCGGACGGCCACGTTATGGTGTAGTCCGTTGAAGTATCCGAAAAGCGTGGAAAAGACGGGATTCTGCTCGCGCAGCGTCTCGCCAAGAGTCTCGAATGCTCCGTACGGGAACGTCCCGCCGACCATGGCGCCTTTATCGCCCGGCCACGCCATGCCCTGTACTGCGTGCATGACGTGGACCCATTGCTTGCCAGAGTCCTGGGGCGGCCGGCTATGCCAATTCAAGACCACCAGCGACTCGGGATCGGCCACCGGCAGCGAGCGCAACAGAATAGACTCCATGAAGCTGTAGATCGCGGTATTGGCTCCGATGCCGAGCGCCAGCAACAAGACCGCCAGGGCGCTGAATGCCTTGTTGGCGGTCATGGTGCGACATCCATAGCGGACATCCTGGCCAAGTTCCGACCAAAACCGCTTGATCCAAGTCTCCCGTGACTCTTCGTACTTCAGGCCGACGTTGCCAAATCGCCGGCGCGCTTCAGCCCGGGCGCGCTCAGCCGTCATACCGTCTGCCTGCAGTTCCGCGGCTTTTTCCGCAAGGTGGAGTTCCATTTCCTCGCGCAGCGCCTCGCTGCGCCTGGCGCTTTCTATCCAATACCTCAGGCGTCGTATCCACATGTCCGTCACTCCGCTCCCATCACGCGGGCGATCGCCAGCGTGAGTTTCGCGTATTTCCGGGTTTCGACGGCCAACTGTTTGCGGCCAGTCGCCGTGATCTTGTAGATCCTCGCCCGGCGATTGTTCGACGTCAATCCCCAGACACCGCCGATCCAGCCGTTTAGCTCCAGCCGCTGGAGAGCGGGGTAAAGCGAGCCCTCTTCGACGAGGAGCCCATTGCCGGACGATTGTTGAATGAACTGGACTATGCCGTATCCATGCAGGTCGCACCGTGACAGCGTCCGCAGAATTAGCATGTCCAGGGAACCGGGCAGCGAATCGTTTTTGTGCGCCTTGCGGCCCATACCAAGAATTCTTAGCTTACGCCGGCGGGATTACGCGAGTCAAGTTCGAGATGTCAGCACAGTTACCGCTTTCGCACTTCGAGCGCCACCGGCCGCGCCACCGCACTCACGGCCGGATCGTAATACTCATACACACGCGACTGAAACGTCCGCGCGCGTATGGGATATTTGGCGCGCAAGCGAAAACGTAGCGTCACCGTGTCGCCCGCGCGGATCGAGTCGAAATATAGAATCGCTTGCGTGGCCGTCAGGCTGAACTTCTCCATGCGGCCGCTCTTGCGCCCGGCGCTTTGTTCCTGGTAAGTCTGCAAGTCTTCGCTGAGCAGATCGAACCCGGGCGGGATGCCCAGATCCACCATCACCATGTTGGCGGTCTTACGCAAGTTGTTCTTGACGGTCGCAGTGGCTGTGGCGATGTCGTCTTGCGCCAGGTGCGTGCGGTCATAAGCCACATCGATCGAAAGCGGCTCACCCGCCGGTTTGTCGCTCCAGGGCACGAAATAGCGGCCCACTACCTGGTAGGCGAGGCCGCCCTTGCCTTCAAACCGCAGGGCGACGCGCTTGGAATGCGCATCGGCCGGGAGCACGAACTGGTGCAGCAGATCGTTATTCTCCGGCGTCAGGACCAGCTTCTTCACCACCTTGCCATCGAGCGAGATCTCCACTGCGCCGCGCACATCCGCCGCGCCTTTTTCGGTTGAGAGCAGCAGCGCGCGCAACGCCATAATCGTCGCCTGCGTAGTTCCCCAGGTACCCGCCGCGTCTTTCTTGGCCGCGATATATCGCAGCGCCTTGGCGGCGGTCCCGGAAGCTTCGCCCCACTTCAGCAGCGCCTGTATGGCCAGCGCGGTGGTCTCCACGCTGGCGCTTTCGCCTTGGCCGTAAACGCCGGTCTCTTCCGTGGTCCACCAGGCTTGCTGATCTTTTTCCGTGCGCGCATCCAGCAGCAGGCGCATTGCCTGGCGAGTGAACTCGCGGTCCTTCCCGTAGTCCGCCGCGAAGTTGGCCGCCACCGCCAGCGTGTAGGCGTCCATCTTCCCGTTCAAGTGTTGCGCCACATACTGCCTGGCTTTGTCGATGGCCGGCCCTTGGTAACCCGTATTCACCAGCGACCAGCCGATGTATGCGGAAATGCGCAGCACATCGGTGTTGTAGCGATTGGTAGCGCCCTCGTTGATGAAGTTGGAGTCCGGCTTCCAGCTTCCATCGCCTTGCTGTTGACCGGCCAGCCATTGCTGCGTCCGCTCAATCACCTTCGAATCTACGTCGTGCACGCGCGACATGTCGGAGAACTCCATCAGCCCATAGGAAGTCAGAATCTTGTTGGCGGGCGCCTCGCCGAACCATGAAAAACCGCCCCCCGGAACTTCGAAAGTCAGCAGCCGCTGATATCCATTGCCAATGAATCCCTCGGCCTTGGCATGCACTTCGGGAGTCAGCTTCTTGGTGCGCTTCATGTAATCGAGCGCGAGCACGTTCGGGATAAGTGGCGGAAGAGGTCTGTTCGAAGCAGCCGGATGGCATCCGTAGAATCGCATCCATGCCTTCGATCACTTGGCTGAGCGGTCCGGGATATAGCCGCACGAAGATCTTACTGGCGTCCGCAATGGCCGCCGGCGGGAACCTCACGGCATGCTCCACCGCCGTCTCCAGGCGCCCGTTGAACACCGTCGACTGCTCGCGGCCATTGGGAATCGACCTCAATTTCCCGTACGACGATATCTGCCGGATTTAGACCGCCATTCATATGCGCGGCCAGCGTTAGCTTGAATTTGCCGATGCGCCGCGCTTCGAGCGTAAATTGCGACGCGCCCACGCGCCCGGAATCCACCGCCACGGTCTTGCCGGGCGCGTCATCCACCAGCGCGAACCAATCTTCCGTTTTGAGCTCCAGGCGGACATCGCCGCGCGCGGCCGAGTAGTTGTATACCGCCACCGGAACCGAGACGCGATCGCCCTGGGTCAGCGTGACTGGCAGATCCAGGTCCACGAAGAAATCCTGAAACACCTTCAGGCTCGAAACGGCACTTCCCAGCGCTCCGTGCATGGTGGACGCCATCATGGCCATGCGCCACGTGGTGATGGAATCCGCCAGCGGAATGGCGATGCTGGCCGCGCCATTCTGGTCTGTGATGATTTCCGGATTGATGTACAGCGCTTCCGGGAAGTATGACCGCACATGCACAGCGGGCACGGCGGGTTCGACTTTAGCGAGCGTGGCAGTGCTCATGGCCACCCGCTGGGGAAGGGCGGGCGGGCTCATGGGCATCATGGCCTGGGGCACCACGCCACCTACGATACCGCCGATCGCCGCGCCCACGTCTGCGCGCATGAGGCGCGCAAACTTCATGTTACCTCGCACCATCATCCGGGCCGGAGGTTCGGCAACTACTATGCTGCCGCCACTTTCCTGTCTAATGATCGCCGAAACCACGCCGCGGTCGCGCGCCTGCAGTGCAACGCGCCGTGAAACCGTCTCCGCGCCACTGGAGACTTTCAAATCATAATTGCCCGGAGGCAGGCCCGACAGAGTGAATCGTCCTTCGCTATTGGCGCGTGTCGCGCGCGGCGCGCCGCCACCTGCGGCTTGCACCGTTGCGGTAGCCCCCTCCAGCGCACCTCCCTGCTGGTCTACCACCGTTCCCGAGATCTCCGCCAAGCCGTTATACGGCCCGCGTTCGCTTTCCACGTTCACTTCGATCCTGCTGGGTCCCGAACTGCCGCTGCCTACAGTCTTGCGGCCGCGCACTTCCAGATAGCCGGTCAGATCGTCGGCGGTATCGAATTGCTTATCCGGACCCGCGCTGCGCACGAGGTAATAGTTCCGTTGCGGAATCCAGTCGACGGGCTCCAGACGCAGGCCGTTTCCCCACGCGTCGCGCAATTCCGGCATCCCGGCGGCCGTCAGCTTCGCCGCCACCTTAGTCAGATCGCCGCCCTCGCGGGCGTAAGTGCGCGTGAAGGCTTCCGCGAGCTGGCGCAATTGCGCGCGGTAACGGGTCTGATAGCGTTCGGAATACTCCGCATATTTTGTCAAAGGAACGGTCCTGCCAAATTCGGTCTCGAACTTGTTGCCGCTTACCAGTTCCGTTGCCGAGAAGAGCGCGCGCGCCGCGCGGTCGCGCGGGAGGGCAACAGGCCCCGCGACTGGCTCCACAATGTCCGGCATGCCGATCGAATGGATCTCGTACCGCGGCTTCATGGCCTCCTGCTCCAGGTAAAAGAACACTTTCGCAAAGCCCGGTTGCTTTTCGGCCAACGCAAACACGGCCTCATCCACCACCTGCAGACCCAGCGCGGCCTGCACGCCTTCGCCGCGGCTGTTCGTAACCTGAAAACTCACGCGCGCTTCATCGCCCGGCTTATGAACAGGCGCGTCCGCCGTAGTCTCGATCTTCAGTTCATCCGCCGGCTGCACGAACACCAGCCGATGATCGCCGATTGGCTGCGCGTCGCGCCCGAACAGATACGCGCCGATATCGACGGCGCCGGCCAGATCCGGCGTGGCGGCCAGCGTCAGTTCCGCCTGGCCATTCACGATATCCACGTCGCGCGTCAGCACGGTTTGGCCTTCCTTCACTACATCCAAATAAGCCGTGCCCTTGTTCTTAGTCGAAAACACCCGAAGAACGATGTGATCGCCGGCGCGATACACCGCGTGCTCCGTGCGCAGCAGAATTTGGTCGGCGCCAGCGCGAACGTCCAGGTGCACCGTACTCGACGTGTGATTTCCCTCCTTATCACTGGCTTCGATCTCGACCGCCTCTTCCGCGGCGCCGGCCTGGAGGCGAATCACGGCCACGCCGCCCTCATCCGTGGTAGCGCTCCGATCCGCATTGCCGGCCGCGCGCACCTTGATGCCGGCCACCGCCGGCTTCCCATCCGGGTAAGAGGTCAGATATGAAAACCTGATTCTCAAGATGGGGGATCAGCGTGCCGCCCTCCGGCACCGCCGTGACAATCAGGGGCGATTCACTTACCGCGATCGGCTCGCCGCGCGTTTCGGCATGACCCGCCGAGTCCTTCACGGTAGCTTCGATCAGTACGTCGCGCCGCTCCATGGCTCAAGGGCCGCCCCGCGAAGTAATTCGGAAGGCGCACGTCGAAGCGCCAGGTCCCTTCGCGATCGGTCTTCCCATGCGCGCTCACCGCCTCAAACTGTGCGACGTCAGTGCCGGATGCTTTGAGGCTCACCTCCGCGTCATCCACCGGTTTTCCGAAGAAGTAATTGGCGCGCACCGTCCCGGTGACGTGATCGCCGGGCCGGTATCCGCGCCTGGCCTTGTTATCCTTTCCTGCCAGGTCGACGGCCACTTTGAACTTCGGCAGCACGTACCGCTCCACGTTAAGGACCACCTCCGCCGTGTTCTCTTCCATCAACGCTTTCAAATGGTAGGCGCCCAGATTCACTTCATCCGCTAATTCAAACTCCGCCGAAGCAATTCCGAACCGATCTGTCTGAGTGAATTTCTTAAATACCTTGTTGCCGCGTGAATCTTCCACTTCGAAGGTCAGTTTTCGGTTGGCGGTGGCTTCGTGGTGCGCGCGATCGAGAGCCAGTGCCCTCACATGAATGGTCTGGCCCGGCTGATAAATGGGCTTCTCCGTAGTCAGGAGGATGGATGCCTTGTCTTCGAGCCGCACCTGCTGGGTGAACTCCGCCGACCCGATGGGGGTCTCCGCCACGTAGTGCAATGGATACGTGCCCACGATTCCCGCCGGAAACCGGAACTGGGCTTCGGTAGTGCCCCGCGCATTCAGGCGGCTCGAGAACAGCACTCTCGGCTTTTTCCCTTCGGGCGATAACTCGATCCGCACAGTGCTGGGGCCGGCAATTGCAATATTGCTGGAATCCGTGACGATCACGCGCACGGCTGCCTGCGCGCCCGCCAAATACGATTGCTGGCCGAGAATGTGCACGACCGGCATGCGCAGAATTTGCGAAATCGATTCGGCGCCTTCAATCGCGGTATGCCGGTCTTCGTAGGCAAGGCGGTAATGCAATCGCTGCCACGCCAGGTCATCGAGCGGCAGGGGCTTATCCAGTTTGATATCCTCGCGCCACTCGCCGTCCGCTTTGCCCAACGTGACCTGCTGTTCGGATCGGCCCAACGGCCGGTCGTCCGGATCCAGGATTTCTACCGTCAGCCGCCCCGCGCCGGGATGCGGCGCCGTGTAGGGAATGGACACATGCAAAATGCCGTGCGTGTATGTAACTACGGGCGATTCGCCGGCCGCCACGGTCGATTCCTGGAACGGTTCCATCACGCCCAGAAAGGCAAAGGCCGTCAGTGTAGCGAGGCATAGATTCCAGAACTTGGATGGGGTTTTCATGATGCGTCTCCGCGAATGCGATCCTTTAACGCCTCGGAGATTTGGACCGCGACACAAGCCCAATGGTTCCCGCGGCTGTCACAAGGGAGATTCCCCCGGTGCGCGATTCCTTTCAACATGAGTTATCAACCCCACTGTGTGGCCGCCGCCAGCAACCGCCGTCGCTGCGTAATATGATGAGTCGTTGCATGGCCGGAAACGCGCGGCGGACCAGTTTACCGCCGTTGGAGATTATATCCGCGTTGTTGCTCATGGGGCCGTACGGCCGATTACCTAAGCCGGGCACAGATCATTTCCAGGCGATTCACAATCAATATGTTGGAGTTCCAAAGTTCTAAAATGAAGGCAAGGCCATGAAGAACCAAGCACGCAATCACGTGAACCGCAAGCTAAGTGAGTCCGACGGAGCGCCCGCCAAGCCCACCGGCGCAGTCTCGGGAGGGTTTGTCACCGAGATGTTCGAGTACGACGGTGGAAGGCAGGTCACGGTGTACGTTCCACCGGACCCGCCTGAAGCAATCGTCTTCGCCGGTGACGGTCAGGGAATCTCGAAGTGGGGCCGGTTGCTCGAGAAGGCCGACGTACCGTCCACAATGATCGTTGGTGTACATCGGCTGATCGATGAGACGCTGCGGCTGCATGAGTACTCGCCGGGCTTTGAGCCGGAGCGGTTCGCGGCCCACGAGAAGTTCTTCCTCGAGGACGTTCGCCGATGGACGGAGTCGCGGTTTGGCGTGGCGCTGCCCACTGAACGAACCGCAGTGTTCGGCGTCTCGGCGGGTGGAGAGTTGGCGCTCGCTCTTGGGCTTCGGCATCCCCATGTCTTCGGTGCGGTCTTGTGCGCCTCGCCTGGCGGCGGTTACAAGCCGCCTGGCATTATGCCGCGTCCGCTTCCGCGCACTTACCTTGTCGCAGGCACACAGGAGCCGTTCTTCCTGGAGAACGCAAGGAGGTGGGCGGACGCGCTGCGCGATGCAGATGCGGATGTCGTCATGAATGAGCGAGATGGGTCGCACGGTGGCGCATTCTGGCGAGAAGAGTTCCCGCTGATGGTGGCGTGGGCATTCGGACGATGACGCATCCCGGGTCTCAACAGAAATGGCGGAGGGAGAGACTGAATGCGGCCTAAACGAGCACGGTAAACGTGGATTCCGTGCGTGTCACGGGCCGATACAGCGTGTCGCGCTCCACCGGCTCGCGGCCCGCCTCGCGGATCAGCCGCAGCAGTTCGCCGCGGCGCAGCGACTGGCTGGTGGTGGCGCCGGCATCGTGATAGATCTTCTCCTCGACCACCGTGCCGTCGATATCGTCGGCGCCGAAGCGCTGCGCGATCTGCGCGATCCGCGGCGTCATCATCATCCAGTAGGCCTTGATGTGCGGGATGTTGTCGAGCATCAGCCGCGCCACCGCGATGTTCTGGATATCGTCGAAGCCGGTGGTCTTCGGAATGTGCTGCAGCGCCGTGTTGTCGGGATGGAAGGCCAGCGGGATGAACGTCACGAAGCCGCCGGTCTCATCCTGCAACTCGCGCAGCTTCACCAGGTGATCGACGCGATCCTCTTCGTTTTCGATGTGGCCGTAGAGCATGGTGCAGTTGGAATGCAGCCCCAGCTGGTGCGCCGTGCGCGCGGTTTCCAGCCACTGCTCGCCGGTGATCTTGTGGTCGCAGATGATGCGCCGCACGCGCTCGCAGAAGATCTCCGCGCCGCCGCCGGGCAGCGAATCCATGCCGGCGTCGTGCAGCCGTTCCAGCACCTCGCGCGCGGTAGATCTTCGCGCGCTGCGCGAGGTAGCCGATCTCGACCATGGTGAAGGCCTTCAGATGCACCTGCGGGAAGCGTTCCTTCAGGCCGCGCAGCATCTCGCAATACCAATCGAGCGTCAGCTCCGGATGCAGGCCGCCCACGATGTGGAACTCGGTGACGGCTTCGCTCCAGCCCTCGCCCGCGCGCTCCCACACCTCCTCGAGCGACATGGTGTAGGCCTTGGGATCCTTGGCGCGCTTGCCGAACGCGCACAGCCGGCAACTGGCCACGCACACATCGGTCGGATTGATGTGGCGGTTGACGTTGAAGTAGGTCACCGATGCCGTGCAGGCGCTCGCGCACCAGGTTCGCCATCTAGCCCACGCGCAAGAAGGTCGGGAGTGCGGTAGAGCGTCACGCCGTCGTCGAAGGACAGGCGCTCGCCGGCTTCCACTTTTTCGCGAATCGGCTTCAGGCGCGGGTCTTCAATCACGATTTCCATAGAATGTATCGGCAGCCCAGAATACAAAGAATATCACGCTGACATAGCCGTTCATGGTGAAGAAGGCCGCGTCGACGCGCGAAAGATCGTCGGGCTTGACCAGGCGGTGCTCGTAAATCAGCAGGCCGGCGACGGCCGCCACGCCCGCCAGCGCCAGCGCGCCCAGCCCCAAGCGTGTAAACCAGCAGCCAGCAGGCACACCAGCATCAGCACGTGAAGCAAGCGCGCCATCCACAGCGCGCCCGCGATTCCGAACGGCGCGGAAGGCTGAACAGGCCCTCCACGTCGAACTCGTAATCCTGGCAGGCGTAGATGATGTCGAAGCCGGCGGTCCAGAACGTGACGGCGGCGGTGAGCCAGAGGATGCGCGGGTCGAGCGAGCCGCGCATCGCGATCCAGGCGGCCGCGGGCGCGATGCCCAGCGCGAATCCCAGCACCAGGTGCGAGAACGAGGTGAAGCGCTTGGTGAAGGAATAGAACAACACGATTGCCAGCGCCAGCGGGCGCGAGCTGGAAGCACAGCGGATTCAGCTCGCGCGCCGCGAACAGGAAGACCAGCGCCGAGACCGCGATGAAGCCCCAGGCGAAGCCGCGCGAGAGCAGGCCGGCGGGCAGGTGGCGCATGCGCGTGCGCGGATTGCGCGCGTCGATATCGGCGTCGAGCAAGCGGTTGAACGCCATGGCGGCGGAGCGCGCGGCGACCATCGCCACCACGATCCAGCCGGACTTGGCGCCAGGCCGCGCGCGCGTCGAAGCCGGCATCGCGCAGGCCAGCAGCGCCCCGGTGAGCGCGAAGGGCAGGGCGAACACCGAGTGCTCGAACTTGATCATTTCGAGCGTCAGGCGGATGCGTTTCCACATAGGTTTGATTAATCGCGCAAAACGGGGCATCCCGCGACGCGGAGGCGTGCCCCTTTGAGCTCTGAAAGCGGCTACCATTTTATCGCATGCGCTATTTTCTGCCGTTAATGTTGCTGGCCCTCGCGGGCGCCGGGTGCGGAGGGCCGGACAGTCGGGTCCCGAGGTGCTCGGAGTGCGCACCGTGACGCTGCCCGACGGGCAGCAGATCCATGCCGAGGTGGAGATGACGCCGGACAGATATGCAGAAGGGCATGATGTTCCGGGATTCGCTTCCGCGCGGCCGCGGGATGCTGTTCATCCATCAAACGCCGGGCCTGTACCCGTATTGGATGTATCAGGTGCGGATTCCGCTCGATATGCTCTGGATGGACGCGAGCCATCGCATCGTCGAGATCTCCGCCGATACGCCTCCCTGCAAGACCAAGGCGAGCCTGTGCGCTAACTATGGCGGACACGAGCAGGCGCAATTTGTGCTGGAGTTGGGTGGCGGCGAAGCGCGGCGGCTGGGCTTGAACCTGGGGCAGACGCTGGAATTTTAAGGCTGCGCAAGTTGCGGATCGCGATATCCGCTGCCGGTAACCTGCTGCTCCAGCTTGTCGCGCGTTTCCTGGTTCAGCCGGCGCACGGTGGCCATCTCAGCCCGGGCTTGCTCCTTGCGCCCCAATTGCGTCAATATCTGGCCGCGCAGATAGTGCACGCTGGCGCTGTTGGGATCGATCGCGCCGGCGGCCTCCAATGCGTGCAACGCCTCCGCGTACTTCTTCTGCTTGCTGTAGATCTTGCCCAGGCCGTACCACGACGTGCCCAACTGCGCGTCGAGCTTGACCGCCTCCAGGTAATAGCGCTGGGCCGTTGGATCGTCACCCGCCATTTGGCTAACGATTCCAAGCTGATCGTAGTTGTACGCGACATCCGGCTCGATGTGCGCGTCCGCCAGGAACTCCTGTTTGGCCTTATCGAACTCCCGCTTCCGCCGGTAGACGACTCCCAGGTTGTAATGGACGAAGGGCAGCTTCGGATTGACGCGGGCGGCTTGCTCTAACTCCGCCAGCGCGGCATTATCGTCCTGGCGGTTCAGATACGCCTTGCCGAGGAACAGATGGTATTCCGCGGTGTTCTGGCCCACTACCAGCATCTGCGCGAGGGCGCGTTGCTCCAGCTCGGTGCGATGCGCGGCTCCCGCGGCTAATGCCAGAACGTAGAGATAGGTGAGATCGCTTTTCGAGTCCGCCCAGAGCCCATCCAACTCGTCCGCCGCTTCCGCCGGGCGTTCCGTAAAGAAGTAGCAAAGCCCCAGTAACCGCCGCGCCTGGGCGGATTGAGGCTGCTCCCGTATCACGAATTCAAACGGCGCAACGGCCTCCCGGTACAGTCCCTGGCGATAATAGGCTAAGCCGATGTTGAGCCGGATCCCGGACACCCCCGGCGCCAGTTTTTCGGCAGCCCGCAATTCGGCTATCGCCAGTTTCCACTTCTGCTGCCGCATGTAGACGACACCCAGGTTGGTGTGCGCGCCCACGTCCGCGGGGGCCCAGGCCAGCACTTTGCGGAAGGCTTGTGCGGCCGCCTCCAGATCGCCGCGCACGAGAGCCTGCTCGCCCGCTTCGAAGGCGCCTCGGACGGCCGTTTCCGGCGTGGGCGTCTGGCCAGGCAGTCCGACGCACACAGATGCCATCGCACATGCCAGCAGAATCGCGCGGGAACGGTGGAGCATCGTCCGCAGTGTAACAATTTCCAGGTCAAATGCTCAGTTGTCCCTGCCCGTTGACGTGCGTATACATATGTGTATACCGTCGGAGCGTGACCTGAGGAGGTTTCGATGTCTAGCTATCCTGCGCAGTTTACACCGGAAGGCAACGGTTTCGTGGTGACGTTCCCAGGCATCCCCGAAGCGATAACGGACGGCGACTCTGAAACGGAGGCGATGGAATACGCGGTGGATGCGGTCATCACGGCTTTCACAGAGTACATCAAACGCCGCCGCGCCATTCCGCCGGCTAGCAAGGCGCGCGTCAGGGACATGCGCACTGTGCTACTCCCTGCGGTGGAGGAGGCCAAGATCCGTGTATATGAGGCGATGCGCGAGGCCGGAGTCCGCAAGGCGGATCTGGCGCGGCGCATGGGCTGGCAAAAGAGCCAGGTCGATCGACCGCCTGCTCGACCTGCGGCACCGCTCGCGCCTGGACCACATCGAGACGGCCCTGGCAAAGCTGCACGAGCCCCTGGTGGTGGACGTCGAGGATGTGCCGCGCCGGCCGCGCAAAGCGGCGTAGGCGATGCTACTCAGCCGCCTGCGCACGTATCTGTTCATCGATCTGCTGCTTATCGTGACCACGATGGTGCTGGGATTGGCGTCGCTGCTGGCCTCCGTGTTCGACAATCGCGGCCGTTGCTGCCGTGAGCCTGCCTGCAAATTACAATCAGACCTTCACCCAGTCCTTCAGTCTGACGCTTGGGCAGCAGACCTACCCGCTCAGCCTGACAAACGGCATTTCCGTGGGCAACTTCAGCGGGACGCTACAAGACAACATCAATATCAGTCACGAGTAAAAGGAGGCACACAGCAAATGCATGCTCCCATCCCCGCAGGCTGGATAATAAAAGCTCCTGGGGCACTTGCGGCTGTCTCGCTTATTGTGCTCGGTACGGCGCGCAGCCAAGTTCCAGCGGACGACCCGGCGTCCCGTCCCCTCCAGCAAGCCGTGTCGGCCGAGTGCGAGTCGCCCGGGCACACGGCGCAGAGCCTCTTCGTTAGCGTGCGCGTCACAGGCGGCGTCGTCTCAGATTGGGCCGATTAGATTAAGAGGCGGAGGAGCTTAAAGTGAGCTATGCTAGAATTCCTCGGGAGATTTAACGTGAATCACAGAGTTTTTCCAGCGCTCACCGCCCTCGCCCATTTGTGGCTTATAAGCATATTGGCAGGCACAGCGTTGGCGCCGGAGGCGCAGGCGAGTGAAATCGTCTTACACAACTTCGCATGCCCGCCGGGTGCGTTCCCTGAGGCAGGCGTAATCCGTGATTCCGACGGCAATTTTTACGGCACTGCGTCAATGGGCGGAGCCAATAACTGGGGTGTAGTGTACAAGTTCAGCGCCAAAGGCCAACTCACTATTCTGCATAGCTTCACAGGCGGCGCTGACGGCGCGGAATCCACCGCGGGCGTTATCCGCGATTCGGCGGGGAACCTCTACGGTACGAGCGAAGAAGGTGGCACGTTCGGGGCGGGCGTGGTTTACAAACTGGATAGTGCTGGAAGTGAGGTAGTGTTGTACACATTTACGAACGGGGCCGACGGCGCCTATCCTTCGTCCGGGCTGATTCGCGACCCGGTTGGTAATTTCTACGGAACAGCGGGTGGGGGCATAAATGGTGCTGGCGTTATCTATCGGTTGGATACCACGGGCCACCAGACAGTGCTTTACAGTTTCACCGGAGGCGCCGATGGGTGGGAACCTTACGGCGGGGTGATCCGCGACTCTGCAGGTAACCTTTACGGAGCTACGGACGGTGGAGGCGCCGCCAACGCAGGCGTTGTGTTCAAGCTCAATACCACCGGTCAATTGACGGTGCTCCACAGCTTCACAAACGCAGACGGGTATGCCCCGCAATCAGGATTGATCCGAGACTCCGATGGTAACCTCTACGGCACTACGACCTTTGGAGGCACCTCGGGGGCAGGCGTCGTTTATAAATTGGACAGGACAGGCAAAGAGACGTTGCTCTACAGTTTTACGGGCGGAGCGGACGGGAATAACCCGCAAGCAGGGGTGATTCGAGACTCGGCTGGCAATCTTTATGGAACCACTGCTTATGGCGGCAGCGCTAATATGGGGGTGGTGTATAAGCTGGATCCGACTGGTCTCGAGACCGTGCTCTATAGTTTCACAGGCGCCGCGGACGGGAGTCACCCCTCCGCGGGCGTGATTCAAGATTCCACCGGCAATCTCTACGGAACGACTGCCTATGGCGGCGCAGCGCGGGCTGGTGTCGTCTACGAGGTGAACGGCAGCGGCCAGGAGACCGCGCTCTACGGCTTCACCGGCGGGCCGGATGGCGGCGTCCCCTACGCCGGGCTAGTTCGCGATCCGGCTGGTAACTTCTACGGAACAACATACTACGGTGGCACATGGAATTCCGGCGTTGTCTACGAGCTCGACCCTGCGCAGCATGAGACCGTGCTGTATAGTTTCACCGGCCTGCTCGACGGCGGGAACCCGTACGCTGGCGTGATTCGCGATTCGACGGGCAACCTTTATGGAACGACCGTCAATGGAGGCACGAACCCCAGCCCATCGGGTCTCGTTTACAAGCTCGACACCGCCGGGCAAGAGACGGTACTGCACACCTTTACAGATTATGCGGATGGGGGTGAACCATACGCGGGCGTGATCTCTGACTCGACAGGTAACCTCTACGGCGCCGCGGATTATGGCACTTCGAAGGGACATGGCGTACTGTACGAGCTGAATACCAGTGGCGTGGATACCGTGTTGCACAGTTTCTCGGGGTTGGCCGATGGAGGTAACCCCAGATCGGGAATGATTCTGGACGCAGCCGGTAATCTTTACGGAACTGCCTGGGATGGAGGGTCCGGATACGCGGGTGTCGTGTATAAGGTGTCCGCCACACACCCGGAAACAGTCCTCTATAACTTCACCGGCGCGGCTGACGGCGGCCAGCCCTATGGAGGGGTGATTCTGGACTCGTCCGGCAATCTCTACGGAACGACACTTATGGGCGGCACGGCGAACGCCGGCGTGGTTTACAAGCTGGACCAAGCCGGACATGAGACCGTGCTCTACTCTTTCACGGGCGGCCCCGACGGAGGATACCCGAATGCTGGAGTCATTCGCGATTCGGAGGGCAATCTATACGGAACCACTGTCAATGGGGGCTTAGCAAACGCAGGCGTAGTTTATAAGTTAGACAGTGCTGGTCAGGAGACTGTGCTGTACAGTTTCACAGGCGGCGCCGATGGGGGCAATCCCTACTCCGTACTGATCCGGGATTCGGCCGGCGACCTCTACGGCACTACGGCGTACGGCGGCGAGCATTCCGGCGGCGTACTATTCAAGGTCACCCCTTGACGGCTCTGCCGACTTAACCGGTCAGGAGCAGGTGCCCTGGTGAAACTGCAGCCTGCCACGCTCCGTTTCGGCCAGCAGCCAATAGATGCCGCTGGCCCTATCAAGCAGGTCACGCTTAGGAATAGCGGCAATCTGCCGCTGGCCATCGCCGGCATCAATCGCGCGGGCGTAGTCTGGAAGGCGCAGGCGTGGAACCGCACGTGAGAGTCGCACCCGATGCCAGAGAGCCCGCGGCAAACAATGATAGACAGTTCGCGAACGCGGTCGAGAGGCGCCAGTTGCGTCTCCAGGCTGCGCACGCGGCGTTCAGTTACACGCATTGCGGCAGACCTCCTCGCCGCCAGATGGTTTTCCAGACGTTCCATACGCCGAGCGAGGTTCTTGCCGATCATGGCTGTGCTCGGGCCTCCTCCGCCGCTCTGCGCTCGCGCCTGCGCTGCACGTCTCCCTGTATGGCCCCGGCCAACGAGATTCCGGGCCTGAATGTGGGCGCCGGAACGTCTTCCGGCTCGGTAAGCCCAGCCTTGCTGCGCGCCGACGCCGTGAAGGTCGCGGAGTTGAGGGGGGCTCCCGGGGCATCGGAGCGCCCAGGAAAAGGGGACATTTTCACTTTGCGCAAGGGCGGACACTTCTATTTTGCCATGGCGGCGGCCGATTTGACCAAGCCGCCGAATTGGCCCTTGCACTCGGATTTGTGCGGGGATACAATGTTCCAAACTCGCAAAACGGAGTAGGAGGTCCTAGATGCAATTTCGGATAACGAACGCGTTTCTCCTCGCGGCATGCCTCGCCGCCACCGCCCCGCTCTACGGGCAGAACAGAGCTTCGATTACTGGAACGGTCCGGGATTCCACCGGCGCCGTACTTCCCAGCGCCGAGGTGGCGATTACCGACGTGGCTACGGGTGTGGCTCTGAAAGCGGCCACTAATGGAGGCGGCGACTATCTGTTCGCCGGTCTGCCGGCATCCAAGTACAACCTGAAGGTCACGGCCACCGGCTTCAAGACCTTCGAGGCCGTAGGCATCGAGCTGGAGCTTGGCCAGAAAGCGCGCGTTGACGCCACGCTGGAGGTTGGCCAGATCAGCAGTGAGATCAGCGTGCAAGGCTCCGGCGTCGCCCAGGTGGAGACGCAGTCTTCCGAACTCTCCGGTGTAGTCACCCAAAAAGAGATCAGCCAACTTGTGCTCAACGGCCGCAACTTTACCCAACTCGTTACCCTGGTCCCCGGCGTCAGCAATCAGACCGGGCAGGATGAGGGTGCAGTCGGCGTCGCCGGTAATGTCTCCTTTAGCATCAACGGCGGGCGCGTCGAGTACAACAATTGGGAGGTGGATGGCGGCGACATGATGGACAATGGCAGCAACGATACACTAAATGTCTACCCCAACGTGGATGCCATCGCCGAGGTGAGGGTGCTGACCTCCAATTACGGCGCCCAGTATGGCAGGAACGGGTCGGGGACCGTCGAGACGGTCACGAAATCCGGCACGAAGGATTTCCACGGAGACCTGTTCGAGTTCCTCCGCAACGACGACTTCAATGCACGCAACTACTTCTCCTACACGGCGCCGCTGGTGCCTGAGTACAAGAAAAACGACTTCGGCGGCACTATCGGCGGCCCCGTCTACATTCCGAACCACTACAACAAGAACAAAGACAAAACGTTTTTCTTTTACTCGGAAGAATTCCGCCGCGAGATTGTGCCTGGAGGTATTTTCACCCAGCAAGTGCCCTCGGCGCAGGAACGGATGGGGAACTTCTCGGACGTCTGCCCGGCAGCGGGATCGCAGTTGAACGCGACGGGTTTTCCGGATTGTCCGGTGAACCCGGCTACGGGCGCCTATTTCCCGAACAATACCGTTCCAGTGGATCCCAATGCGCAGGCTCTGCTGCCGCTCCTGCCGCAGGCCAACCTGCCGAGCAACATCTACAGTTCATCTCCCGCGCTTCCCACGCACTGGCGCCAGGAGCTGTTCAAAATCGACGAGAACTTCACCGATAAGGTGCGCATGTTCTTCCGCTACATTCATGACTCGTGGAGTCAAACCGAGCCCACGCCCGAATGGGGAAATGGCGCCTCGTTCCCCCTCGTTCAAACCAACTTCGTGGGGCCCGGCGTGAGCATGGTGGCGAACCTCACGGCCAATGTCTCGCCCACGTTGCTGAACGAATTCACATTCAGCTACACCACGGACCACATTTTCCTGAATGCGGTTGGTCCGGTCGCAGCGCCCCTCCAGTATGACCATGACGGGCCTCTACGATAATGGATTCGGCGGCCTGCTTCCGGCGGTCGGCGTGGCCGGCGGCATCAACTACGATACCAGCGGCTTCTCGCTCGATACCGGTTACTTCCCCTGGAACAATGCAAACCCAACGTACACCTATAAGGATCAGCTAACTAAGATCGTCGGCGGGCACAATTTGTTTTTAGGTGTGTACTTCGTGGCGGCTGAGAAGAACGAGGAGAACAGCCCCTACGTCCAGGGTATCCTGGGCTTTGACAACACCGATTCGGCGATCACCACGGGCAACGCATTCGCGGATATGTTAACCGGCCAGATCGCGAGTTTCTCTCAAACCAATCAGAAGGTCAAGTATTACAACCGGTACAAGGTCGTGGAGCCGTATTTTCAGGACGATTGGCATATCTCGAAGAGGCTCACTTTGAACCTGGGATTACGCCTGAGCATGTTCGGAACTTACTACGACAAGTACCACCAAGAGTACAACTTCGAGCCGGCCGCATTTTCGCCTTCGGCGGCGCCGCAAGTGGATGCCGATGGATCGGTTACCGGGCAGGCCGGAGCCCTGATTCCCGGCACGGGTAATCCGTATAACGGATTGGTCGAGTGCGGCGTGAACGGCGCCCCAGGGGGTTGCATGAAAGGCCATCTGTTCAACCCCGCGCCGCGCATCGGTTTCGCCTTCGATCCGTTCGGAAACGGCAAAACGTCCATTCGCGGCGGTTACGGCATATTCTATGAGCACACCAACGGCAACGAAGGCAACAGCGAATCGCTCGAAGGCACTGCGCCTTATGTGGTGACCTCGACCCAGTATAACGTTTCGGGCTACACCAACATCGGCGGCAGCGGTGTCCTGTTTCCGCTAGGCGTCACGTCGATTCCGACACAAGCTGTCTGGCCTTACGTGCAGCAATGGAATCTCAACATCCAGCGCGAGATCATGAATGGTACCGTGATGAGCGTGGCGTATGTGGGCAGCAAAGGCACCCACCTCTCGCTGCAACGCGATATCAATCAGCTCTATCCTATCTCGCCGGCGCAGAACCCTTATCCGGCGGGGCAGGCCATGACCACGAACGACTGCAACAACGGCACTGTGAACGGAGTGACTCCCACAGGCGCCGCCGCGAACCAGTTCGCAGTCGCGTGCGGCGGAGATCCGGATCCCTTCCGGCCCTACCAAGGGTACGGGTCCATCACGTCGCTGGAGCCCCAGGCGAACTCTATCTACAATGCCCTCCAGGTTGCGGCTCATCGTCATGTCGGCCATCTGAGTTTCGATTTGGCTTACAGTTGGAGTCACTCGCTCGACGACTCATCGGATCGCTACGATAACAACTTTGTAAATGCCTATAACCTGGGTTTGACGCGCGCCAGCTCCAATTTCGACCAGCGCCAGATCCTCAATGTCGGCTATGTTTACGATCTGCCGGTGTTCGAGGGCAGAGGTGTGGCGCACACTGTGCTGGGGGGTTGGCAGATTTCCGGGATCACCAGTTTTCAGACGGGCACGCCCTTCAGCGTAACGGATGGCTTGTTTAACGCGGGCGTGGGAAATGGAACCGGCATCGGTTCCTATCTCGACCAGATTGGAAATCCGAACGCGATTCCGAATGTGACGCCCAGCCCGGCTGGCGTGTATGGGCCGCTGTTGTTCAATCCGGGGGCCTTCGCCGCAGCGCAAGGCCTGGGCTTTGGCACCGTGGGGCGGAATTCGTTGAACAACCCGAATCGCACAAACTTCGATATGGGTCTGTTCAAGCACTTCGCATTCAGCGAGTCGAAAGCCCTCGAGTTCCGGGCGGAAGGCTACAACGTTTTCAATCACACGGAGTTTAACGGCGTGAACAGCGGCACGAGCTGCTTCGGAGCGGATTTCTCGGCGGGAGATCCGAGTTGCTACGCCAACAACGGTTTTCTGCGGGCGGCGGGCGCACATAACCCGCGCATCCTGCAACTCGGATTGAAATTTTTGTTCTGAGGGAAGGATATCATGCCTGAAACATCACGCCGCGGATTCATGCGTGGCTTCATACGTGGCTTAGGCGCCGGTGCATTGGCCGGCTATGGCCCCATCATTCTGGGCGCGCAGAACAAGTCCGGCAGCGCCAAGCCGATTCTGGGCGAGGGCGATCACAAGTACGAATGCACGCACGACTGGGGCGAATTGCCGTCGAACATCAAATACGGCAATACGCACGGCGTGTGCGAGGATGCGCAGGGCCATATCTACGTGCATCACACCGTCAACGATCTGAGCGAGAGCCACGATTCCATGGTGGTCTTCGATCATAAAGGCAAGTTCGTCAAGTCCTGGGGCAAGGAATTTCAGGGCGGCGCGCACGGCTTGGAGATCCGCAAAGAGGGCACCGAGCAGTTCCTCTACTTGTGCGATACCAAGCGCGGCATCGTAGTGAAGACCACCCTAAATGGCGAAGAGGTATTTACGCTGGGCTATCCGAAACAATCCGAGTTTTATAAGCTCGATGGCGACGGCAAGCCTGCGACCAAGTACAGCCCAACGAACGTGGCGATCGCCCCCAATGGCGACATCTACGTTGGCGACGGGTATGGATCCAGCTACATTAACCAGTACAACAGCAAGGGCGAGTTCATCCGGACGTTCGGCGGGAAGGGCAAAGATCCGGGCCAATTGGATTGCCCCCACGGCCTCACCGTAGATCTACGAGGGCCTCAGCCGCGGCTGCTGGTGGCGGACCGCGGCAACGGCCGGCTGCAATATTTCACGATGGATGGCAAGCACGATAGCTTCGTTGGCGGGGTGAACCTGCCATGCTACTTCAGCGAGCGCCACGGCGAGTTCGCGATCCCCGACTTGGGCGCGCGCGTGACTCTGATGGACCGCCAGAACCAGGTGATTGCCAATCTGGGTGACGATAGTGCCGCCAAGACCTGGAACGATCTACGCAAACAAACTCGCGATCATTTCACGCCGGGCAAGTTTGTGTGCCCGCATGGCGCGTGCTTCGACCACGCCGGCAATATCCTGGTGGTCGAGTGGGTGGAAGTGGGACGCGTGAGCCGGTTGCGTAAGGTTGCGTGACCGCCGCCGTCGGGCTACGCCTGAACGATTCCCTGGCGGATGGCGTATCGCACCAGGCTGGCGGTTTCGTGTACGCCAAGCTTCTCCATGATGCGGCTGCGATGCGAATCGGCGGTCTTGTAGCTGATGCCCAGCAGGCCCGCAACTTCTTTGGTGGACTTGCCGTCTGCGACCAACTCCAGCACCTGCACCTCGCGCCTGGTCAAGGGACCGGCAGGTGCGTTGCGGCCGGGCGCCGGCACTTCGACGCACGATCCCAGGTAACCGAGGAAACTGCCGTCGCGGGCGAACTGCGCCATTCCGGTGTCGCGGATCCAGCGGTATTGCCCGTCGGAGCGCTGAAGGCGGTATTCCATCTCGAACTGCTGGCGGGCTTCAAACGCGCGCTGGTACACCTCCATGCAGCGCTGCCGGTCGTCGGGATGGACACCATCCAGCCAGCCGTTGCCCGACTCCTGCGCCATGGTGCGGCCGCGGAATTCGAGCCAGGGCTTATTGAAGAATGTACACAATCCATCGCAGCCGGACGACCAGAGCATAAAGGGTGCATGGTCTACCATCCGGCGGAAGCGCTCGTCTTCTTGTACTAACTGGTCGGGCATAGCGTAACTTGGCTGCATGTGTTCTTTACGAAAGCTTAATATCATGGCACCCCAGGCGTAAATAGTGGGAGTACTATTACTAGGCCGTCGGACAGTGCTCCGAACGGATAATTATCAAGTGTTTCGCCGCAGGCCGCCACTTGCCGCTATCGGGCATTTGGTGATAACATTAGGAAAGACGCTTGTGCTACCGTTGTCCTTGTCCTCCCGGACCTGTACGTCGATCCCGCCAACGATCTGGAAAACAAAGGAGTAAACGCTAAACTAATGGCATCCAACAACTATTCCCAAGGCGCCCAGGTGGAGCATGACAAATTCGGCTTGGGAACTGTGCTTACGAGCACCGAAGAGCGCATTGTGATCAAATTCGACGATCACGGCGAAAAAAAGTTTGTGACCCCCATGGTGATGGGGCAGTTAAAAAAGAGCGATCGGCAACCGCCGGCCGAGAAGCGCGCATCCCGCAGCCGGAAACCGAAGGCCGTGGCCGTGCCCGCGCAGTAGAGGAACTTTCATTTGAACGCCCGACAAAAACGTCTATTTGAAGAAGCTCGTAAGAAGAATCCCGACTTGAAGATGCCCGTGGAAGCCGCGCCGGTAGAACTTTCGGAAGAAGATTATGCCCGCATCAAGCAGGGCGTCGGCGATAAGAGCAGCCGCCCCGGTGGCCAGGGTGGCGGGGACGGTGGAGCGGGGGAAGGCCCGCGCGAGCAGGGCGGGGCAGTGGTGACCTATTTCGAAGCCAAAGGCTTCGGCTTCCTGCGGCCGGACGATGGCGGCCGCGATGTATTCTTTCATGTGTCGCGTCTGGCCGAAGGCGACCCCACCACGCTGAAGCCCGGCACCCGTTTGCTGTACGAACTTGGCATGGACCGCACCGGCAAGTTAGCCGCCAGCAGCGTCCGCCTGGCCCCCCCACCCGAGTAAGGTTTCCGGGGAAATAATACGCGCCGCCCCCCAATTTGGATCGCTGAATCGCCGCGGCAAAGCCGTGAGTACGATGGGGAAGCTGGTTTCGCCGGCAGGCGCGTCCGGCGGCTTTCCGGGTTTGCTAGAGACCGTGGCAAGGTACTTCAGGATGGTATAGATGTCGCCTTCTTCCGGTAGGCGGAAATCCAATTCCTGCGTGCGAAAATGAATGCTCACGGCCTTGCCGGCCAGTCGCCAGGCGATAAAAGCACAGCAATCCACGGCCTTTTCGAACCATTCCTCGAAACTTTCCTCAAAACTCTCCTCGAGGGCAGGCGGAGCCTCTAAATCCAGGAACAACTCGACGGTCTGCTCCTGCTCGCGCGCGAACTCCCGCACCTGCAGGCCGCCGGTGTGGGCCGTGGCTTTCCAATCCACGTGCCGCGCGCTCTCGAAGGCCTCGTAGGGGCGTATGCGATAAAAATCGCGGCCGAGGCCCCGGTAATGGGTTTCGATCTCGCCGGCCAAATCGGCCAGCAGTTCCTCGAACCCGGCCCGCGCGTCGATGCAGGGATAAACGACGACTTCGCGCCGTAACACTACGCGCACGGTTTTTTCCAGGAATCCGAACGGGAAACGGGTATGGAACGCGAAGCGGTTTTCACTATATTCGCCGCGGCGGGAGAAGCGGACTTCGACGGTTTCTTCCAGCACCGCGCCGCCAGGGATCACCGGGAAGTAGACTGGCGATTGCAACACCGGCGGCATATCCCGCTCTACGCCCACCGCGTGAATCGAAAACGATGGCATCCAGAACTTCAGATTCCGCACGTAGAGTTTCGCGGGGATGGTGCGGCCGGCCGAGATGTGCTCAGGAAGCAGGAAGTCCAGCTCCAGCCCTGCCAGACAAAGACGGCTCACCAGCCCTGAAACGATCAGGGTAGAAAGCATAGTGGCCAGAATCAGGAAGAGCAGGTTATTGGCCGACGCCACCGCGGCCAGACCCACCAGTATCACCGCAGACGTGAAGAGCACACCGCCGCGCGTGACTTTATAGCGTACCCGCCGCCGCAACGCATGCCGGACCTGAAGCCAACGTCCGCGCATAACAGGAGGCTATTCGACGGTTACGTGTGTGCCCCTGGCCTCATGCCGCGACAAATGGTTAATCTTTTCGTCCAGCACGCTGCGTAAGCCCTTCAGAAACTCCACCCGCGAGTTGCGGAAGTGGTCTTTGGTGGCCTCCGACCAGACGTGGCGGACAAACGGCTTCACGTTCAGGCAGTAGAAGCAGCCTGGGGCATCGGCGGTTCTCGTTTTCGTTTTCCATAATCAAACCTCCCTCATTTCCACGGTCAATACTTTATTCTCCAACTTTGCGCGCCCTGGCGAAAGGGCCGCCATTGAAGTTGGCAGGCCGATGTGCCGGCGCAGAGTTCCGATCTGCACCACCAACTCGTCGCCCTTCTTGAACAGCCCCACTTCTCCCTTGGCGGCGAAGGGCAGCAGCAACCGCACTTCGTAATGCTCGTTGCGCTTGGCGAAAGTGTAGGGCGCCTCGGTGCGCGTCACCGCGGCGGGATCTTCGTTTTCGCCGTAGAGCGACGCGGCCAGTTCGTTCAGGCGTTCAGCGCCCAGCACCTCATGCGTAAACAGCGGCACGCGCTTCACCGGCACCGGCGAAAAATACACATCGATCTCCTGCAGGATACGCTGCTGCGATTCGCGCCACTCGGTGAAGAACGCGTCGGTGACGCGCTCCGGCAGCACCCGGTTCACGATCACGCTATCGACCGTAAGGCCATGCAGCGAGAAGTACACGAATGCGCGCTGTGTCTCGCGAAGCACCATCTTCTCCGGATTGGTCACCAGGCGCACGCTGGTGAGGCGCGGATCTTCCAGCAACTCGTCGATGCCCTCCAGCTTGCCGAACAGGTCCTGAATATTGGCGAAGTAACTATCGGTCGGCAGCTCCACAGGCGAAACCCGGTTGGCCAGCGGCCGCACGGCCTTCAGCACCGTGCGCTGAAACGGAAAAATATGCTTCATGTACCAATCGAGCGTGGTGGGCATGCTGACGAAGCGCATGGATTCGGCGGTAGGTGCGCAATCCAGCACAATGACGTCGTAGCGCTGCTCGCGCCGGAACTGGTTCACCCACATCATGGCGCTCAGCTCTTCCATGCCGGGCAGGATGGCCAACTCCTCGGCTTCCACATCGCTGATGCCGGTGGTGCGCAATACCGAAATCACATAGGCTGAGATCTCCCGCCAGTGCCGTTTGATTTCGCGCTGGATGTTCACTTCATGGATCGCCAGGCGGTCGCTGATGGCATACGGATCGCCGGTGTTCGTCGTGAAACAGGCTGGTTTCGAGGTCGAACGAGTCGGCCAGGCTATGCGCCGGGTCTACGCTCATGACCAGGGTGCGGTAGCCCAGCCGTGCAAGCTGCACTCCGGTGGCTGCTGCTAGGCTGGTCTTGCCGACGCCGCCCTTCCCGCTGAACAGCAGAATCCGCATAAGACCATTGTAAGCCCGCCGCACAGCGCACGCCCTCCCAACCAACGACTGTCGTAGAATCTTAGTTTGCCCGATCTCCTCGTAACGGTGGTGGTCCCCACGCTGGCCGCGGATGCGAGGCTTCAGGAATGCATCGCCGCTCTTCGAGAAGCAGACGCAGCGCGATTTTGAAGTGATCATCGTCGATAACAGCGGCTCAGGCGCAGTGCGCGCGTAGCGGGGCGGCGCGGCTCGGTGTGCGCGTGATCGAAGAGCCGCGCAACGTGGGCTTCGGCGCGGCCATCAACCACGCCTTCCGCCAGTCGCGCAGCCCGTATCTGGCCACCCTCAATGACGACGCCGCGCCCGCGCGCCGGCTGGCTGGCGGCCCTGGTATCGGCCATCGAAGCGCGGCCCGATGCGGGCATGTGCGCTTCGCAGGTGCGCCTCTACGGCGAAGACCTGCTGGATTCGGCCGGCATGCTGGTCTGTCGGCGATGGCAGCAGCAAGCAGCGCGGCCACGCGCGTCCGCCGAAATTCTTTCCGGTGGCCGAAGAGGTGCTTTTCCCTAGCGGCTCGGCGGCGCTCTACCGCCGCGCCATGCTGGAACAGATCGGCGGCTTCGACGAAGACTTTTTCCTCTACTGCGAAGATACCGACCTGGGGCTTGCGCGCGCGCTGGGCCGGATGGCGCTGCCTCTACGTGCCGGAGGCCGTGGTGGAGCATCATTACTCGCACTCGGCGGGCCGCGCCTCGCCGCTGAAGGCATATTACGTGGAACGCAACCGCCTGTTCGTGCTGGCCAAGAACTTTCCGGCGCGCATGCTGGCCGCGGCGCCATTCGTTTCGCTGGCGCGATACTGCTGGCATTTGCGATTTATGCTGCGCGGCCGCGGCGCGGCCGCCCGGTTTCGGCTGGAGGGCGACGTCGGCGTGGCGCATGCCGTCTTTATGTGCTGCGGGCGCACGCCGCGCTGCTGCGCAATGCGCCGCGGCCTTGCTGCGCAAGCGCCGCGAGATCCGCCGCACGCGCGCGCGTCACGCCCGCGCATCTACCGCCGGCTGCTGCGCTCGCATTCCATTTCGGCGCGCCGGGTGGCGCGGCTGTGACGCTTCCGGCCATGCCCACGCCTGCGCCATCCGGCTCGCTGCTGATCATCGTGCCGGCCTACAACGAGGAGGGCGCCGTTGGCGGCGTGGTGCGCGCCATCCACGCCGCCATGCCGGGCACGCCCGTGCTGGTGATCGACGATTGCTCGCTGGACGCCACCCAGCGTCGCGGCCCGCGAGGCCGGCGCGCGGGTGCTGGCGCTGCCGCATCACCTGGGGCTGGGCGGCTGCGTGCAGGCGGGCTACAAGCTGGCTTTCGAGCTGGGATACGAATACGTCATCCGCGTGGATGGCGACGGCCAGCACGACGCGCGCGACATCCCGCGCATCTTCGAAGCCCTGCGCAATTCCGGCTGTCGAGATGGTGATCGGATCGCGCTTCGTGAACGGGAACGGCTCGCGCCCCGGCGCCGTCCGCGGGCTGGGCATCCGCTTCTTCCGCATGGTGCTGCGCCCCATCCTGGGACAAGCCGGTGCACGATCCCACTTCCGGCTTCGTGGGCGTGAACCGCAACGCGCTGCAGGTTTTCAGCAAGAGCTTTCCGCTGGAATATCCGGAAATCGAAGCGCTGGTGGTGCTGCAGCGCAGACGATTCCGCTTCCTGGAAGTCCCCTGCCAGATGCACCCGCGCACCACCGGCCGCTCGTCCATCACCGCGTTGCGGTCGATCTACTACATCGTCCACGTGCTGCTGGGAGTCTTCGTGAATGTGCTCAAGTTCGACCAGCGGGGCGGCGTCCCGCCAGGCGCTCAATCAAGCCGGGAAAATCGTAACGGAGAGGAGTTCCATGGACCGCCTTTTGAATGTCGTGACGGTATTGAGCGGCCTGCTGCTGCTGCTGGTGCTGGTCTCGGTGCGGCGCGCGCACATCCGCGTGGAATATTCGGTAAGCTGGTTACTGGCCGCGGCCGCTCTGTTGGTTCTCTCGCGCTCCCGCGGAATGCTGGAAGCGGCGGCCCACAAGCTGGGACTTTCCGATCCGCCGTTGGCCCTGTTGTTGGTGGTCGGCTGTGTATTTCTGCTCATGTTTTACCGGTTCTCCGTAATTATCTCCAAGCTGCGCGACGATAACATCGCGCTGGCGCAGCGCCTGGCCATCCTTGAGTATCACTTACAAACCCTGAGGGACGGCCCGCCGCATGCCTGACTCGCGCGCCAAAGCCAAAAAACGCGCGGCGGCAAAGGCCGCCGGCGCGCCGGCCGAAAAGCCGCCGCCCGCTGGTGGATCTACGCCGCCGCGGCCGTCGCGCTGTATGTGCCGTGTTCAGGTGTATGCGCCCGCCTTGAACGGGCCGTTTCTCTTCGACGATTCTCGCTGCCTTATCACTCGCCCGAATTTCTCGAAGACTCTGACGTGCCTGGCTCAGCGGCGTGCGGCCGCTGCTCATGTTCAGCTTACTGGGTCAACTACCAAGTTCTCCCAAGAGCCGAACGGCTTTCATGTCATCAACTTCTGTATCCACTTACTCAACGGTTTCCTGATATTCTTCATCGTGCGAAAGCTGCTGCACTTGCGACGCGCGGCGCGGACAATTCTGCTCGCCGGCTTTCGCCGCCGCGGTCTTCCTGCTGCATCCCATCCAGACCGAATCCGTCTCCTACATCGCGGGCCGGTCGGAATCGCTGAGCGTGCTGTTCTTCCTGGCTGCCTTCGCGGTCTTCCTGTACAGGCGCTCCGGCGGCGGTCTCGTGGCAAATTGCCATCGCCGTGTCTGGCGCTGTTCGGCGCCGCGGTCGCCACCAAGGAACATACCTTGGTGCTGCCCGCTCTGCTGCTGCTGACGGATTATTATTGGAATCCGGGCTTCTCCTTCAGCGGCATCCGGCGGAACTGGCGGCTCTACGTTCCCATCGCATGGGCGCGCCGGCCGGCCTGGCGTTCGTCGCCAGAATTCTGGCGAGCGCCGACGGCAGCGCGGGCTTCGGCCTGAAGGACTTCACCTGGTACCAATACTTCTTCACCGAGTGCCGCGCGTTCTTCGTCTACCTGCGGCTGCTGGTGTTTCCCGCCGGCCAAAATCCTGGATTGGGACTATCCGATCTCGCGCAACATCTGGATCATGGCGCCATCGTCGGACTGGCTGGCGATCCTGGCGCTGGTGGCCGCCGCCATCTACTTCCGGCGCCGCTATCCCGCTGGCGTCCTACGGCTTCCTGGTGTACGTGCTGCTGATGGCGCCTACCTCGTCGTTTGTGCCGATCAAGGATCCGCTGGCCGAGCGGCGCTTGTATCTGCCCATGATCGGCATGCTGCTGGTGGTGATCGCCGCGCTGGCAGCACATTCGCGTGGATCGCCGCAAGCTGGCCGCCGCGTTTTGCGGCGATCGCCGTCGTGCTGGCGTTTTGACATATCAACGCAACCAACTTTGGGCCAGCGAAATCGCCTGTGGGAAGACGCCGCGCGCAAATCGCCCGGCAAAGCAGCGCGTGCATTTCGCAATTGGCGCACGCCTATTTCACGAGCGGCCGTTGTGCCGACGCCGTGAACCAGATATGCGGAAGCCGCGCGGGTGTCCGCAGCCGGACTACGGGCTGCTGGTCGATTGGGGCTTGGCTTACGATTGCGCGGGACCAGCCCGATGCGGCAGTGGCCAAACTGCGGCAAGCCGCGTCCATCAACCCAACCGCGCATGTGTATTCGCAAATCGCCATGGTCTATGCCAAACAATCGCGCTGGCCGGAGGCTTTGGAAGCGCTGGCCAGGCCGGAGAAGCTGGATTCCAACTACGACATGATCTACGACAACCGCGGCGGGATACGCGCCAAGACCAACGACTTCGCCGGCGCCGCGGCAGACTATCGCCACGCGCTGGCGCTCAATCCATCCAACGAACATGCCCGTCGCATGCTGGCGATCGTCGAGCGGCGATTGATTCCCGGCAGTGACATGCGGCCGCTGCGCATAGGGGTCAACGCGCTATACCTGATTCCGGGCGGCGTGGGCGGCACCGAAA
>CAWCJP010000017.1:0-77941 GCA_963795925.1 Bryobacterales bacterium
TGGGTGATTCGCCGCTCCAGTTGGCCACGGTGAGGATGGGACCGCGATGGCTGTAGAGGCCGTGCAGAATGTGATGGCTGTACTGCCAGACAGCCTCGACCACCACCAGCGGCGCGTTGGGCGGGATGGCGCGGAAGACCTGCATGCCGCGTTTCTGGCTATCGATGAAGCCGTGACCCTTGGCGGGATCGCAAGCGTGGCCGCGGCTGACTTCGCGGCCCAATTGCCGGATAGCCGCCACGACGGCTTCTTCGGCGCGCGCCTGTGCCGGCCAGCATTTCTGGTTGGCGGCCAAGCGCAGATCTCCGTTCGCAATCAAGATGACAGGATCTGGCATGACCACATTTTTGCATCGCGCGCGGCCGGTAGTCCACGTGGGGGCGTGGTAAGCTGGAATAAAACGCAGGTGTGCGAGGGCCGGTAGCTCAGTTGGTAGAGCATTTGACTTTTAATCAAATGGTCGCGGGTTCGAGTCCCGCCCGGCTCACCAATGCAATTGTTTCTGAAAGCTTCCCACGCAATCTCCGTCCCCAGCAATAGCCTGACGCCTTGAAAGGAAGCTATAATCTGGTTTAGACCGTTGGTGATGGAGCCCGCCATCAACCGTCTCGAGGCCGCCTCGGGGATGATAGCTCCTACTCGTGAAGAGCTATGATTCTGAGGACGCGAGACATTCACCCCAAAGTAAACGGAACTGGGCATTCCTCCAGTTCCAGCGAGCAATCCGACCACAGCCTTGCCAACTCTCCCCTCCAGCCGGCCCTGGACCTGGCAGCGGACATGGCGGCGCGCTACGAGATTTCGGCTCTCTCCGGCCTTCTCGCCAGCGCACGAGCATCGGCGGGACAGGACGAGATCAGCGTTGCCGTGCTGGGAAGATTCAAGGCCGGCAAGAGTAGTTTCCTGAACCATTTCATTGGGCGCAGCATCCTTCCAGTCGGCGTCGTGCCGGTTACGGCCGTGGTCACGGAAATCCGCTACGGCGCCCGCGAAGAGGCACGCGTGCATCACCGGGATGGCCGCGATCCGCGAGGTTCCGCTCGACCAGATCGGCGGCTACATCTCCGAGAAGGAGAATCCGGAGAACACCAAGCAAGTCGACCTGATTACCGTGGAACTGCCGGAACTGCGGCGATTTCGCGGCCTGAAGTTCGTCGATACGCCCGGTCTGGAGAGCGCGCTTTCTCACAACACGCAAACATCGCTGGACTGGCTGCCGAATGTGGGGCTCGCGTTGGTGGCGGTCAGCGTCGACCCGCCCCTTTCGCAGCGTGACATCGACCTGCTGAAGAGCCTATACCAGTACACGCCGAAAGTCGGCGTGCTGCTCACCAAAGCCGACCTCCTGAGCGAACTGGAGCTTGACGAAGTGGTCGAGTACGTACGCGCCCAGCTTGCCAAGAATTTTTCCGGAACGCCTCGGGTTTTTCCGTATTCCACGAAGCCGCGGCTTTGAGCGGTTCCGCCAGGCGCTGGAAGCCGAGCTTGTCAGCGGAACATTGGAGCGATTCGCCGAAGAGCGCGAATCCATACTCACCCGGAAAATGGATACCCTCCTGCGGGAGTGTGGGGACTACCTGGCCCTGAGTCTCAAGTCGGCTGAGATGGTCCAGTCGGAGCGCCAGGCGCTGAAGCAGCAGGTAATCGGCGAGAAGGAAATCGTCGACGAAGTGAAGTCGGCAGTCCGGCTGGTGGTGCAGCATGCCGCGGCTGGAACGCGGTCCATGGTCGGCAATCGGCTCGAAACGCACCAGAACGATCTGGAGCGCGCGCTGCTCGAAGCCTTCGAAAGCGAATTTCCGAAATGGACCAGGAGCCTTCGCACGATGCTTTCCTCGTTCGAGAACTGGCTCGCTAGCGCCTTGCGCGACGAGCTTACCGTGCTTTCGATCCGGGAACGCAGTTCGTTCCTGGCGCCTCTGCACAAAGTGACGAAGCAAGCGTTCCGCGCGCTGCAACAATTTCGAGATCGCTTGTCGGATCGCACCATGCGGGCGTTCGGCGTGCCGTTGCGAACGACGGAAAGCGAAATCAATGTCGTGGAGCCCGAGTACACCCGATATCCGAGTCGGACGAGTGTTCGACCGGAACTGGGAACTGCTGTCGCCCGTTCTGCCGGTATGGATGATCAAGGGCATAGTTCACCGCCATTTTGCGCGCACCATCTCCTATGTGGTTTTTCAGAACCTCAGCCGGCTCGGCAGTCAGTGGGAGGAGAGCATCAATGGCGTGCTGTGGGGGGTCGAGAAGGAAGCCCGGCGGCGGCTGGATGAATTGATTGGCACGGTCGAACGGCTGGTAGAGAGCAGTAGCAATGAACGGGCGCCGCAACTCCGCGCGGACCTGGAGCGGCTGGAGAAAGCTCGGAAATCCCTGGCGGCGGGGACCAGGAGTTGATCCGGTATCTGGTGGTGGTGATTGGAGGCGGTGCGGGAGCCTTGGCTCGGTACGTAGCGGCATCGGCCATCATGACGCGATTCGGCGGGAAGTTTCCGCTGGGGACGCTGGTCATCAATGTAACCGGCTCGTTCCTGATCGGCTTCCTGATGACTATGCTTACCGAACGATTCCGAATTCGACCCGAGATGGCGGCTTTTGCTGGTCGTCGGATTTCTGGGCGGGTACACCACATTTTCGAGTTTCGAATGGGAGACCTATACGGCGGTCCGGGAGGGCGGGCTCCGGACCGGGATGCTCAACGTCGTTTCGAGCATTATGCTAGGCTACATAGCCGTCTGGCTAGGGGTGATGTTGGCCCGGCGCTAGCGTTTGCGGGAGGAGTCGGTATGCTCCAGAAGGGCACGGCAAAGAAGGTCACGATTTTCGTCAATGAGGACACGCAGCACCACTTTCGTTCCCTGTGCGACGCCATTCTGACGTTTCTGCTTCACAAAGGGGTGTCCGGCGCCACCGCCACGCGCGCGATGGCCGGTTTCGGCGCACACCATCTGATGCACACAACGAAGATCGAAGTGCTCACCGAGCACCTGCCGATTCGCATCGAGTTCATCGAATCCGCCGAGAAAGTCGATGAGATCATGCCCACCCTCTACGACATGGTTACCGACGGCGTAATTGAAGTCCAGGATACGCAGGTTGTCAAAGTTGCCAGCAAGGAACGCCCAGCGCCGTCGAAGGGACCTCATACGGAAATGCGAGGCACAGCCCGTTTGATGCGTATCTATATGGGCGAGTCGGACAGGTGGCAGGGTGAACCCCTTTACGAAGCGATCCTCAAGCGTTTGCGCCTGATGGATATTGCCGGGGCAACGGTGTACCGGGGCATTCTGGGATACGGCGTGAAGGGTCACACGCACAAGAGCGGGAGGCTTCCGTTCTCGCACGATCTGCCGGTCATGATTTCAGTTGTGGACACCGACGAAAAGCTGGCGAAGGCTATAGACGAGATCGAGTCGATGATGCAGGACGGAATCATCGTCCTTTCCGATGTGGATGTGATCCGCCTCGTTCACAGCCGCCCGGCAGCGGAGTCTTCGCATGCGAACGGTTAAGAAAGCCAAACTCCTTCGTCTCCATTTTGGCGAGAGCGACCGGTACAAAGGGAAACCGCTGTACGAAGCGATCGTGAATCGCTGCAAGGAATTGAAGATCGCCGGCGCCACTGTGTTTCGCGGCCTTGAAGGGTACGGCGAGACAGCCGAAATCCACCGCCATCACCTCATCAGGAAGGATCAGCCCATTGTCGTCACGATTGTGGATACGCCGGAAAACCTGGGGCGGCTGATTCCCGAGGTCGAGGAGATGATGGACACCGGCATGATCGCCACTTCGGACGTGGAATACATGCGCATCGAAAAGCCGCCAATTCCATGAAAATCGCGATCATATCGGACTTCCGGGAAATGGCGAGTGCGACCTTAGCCTACACAAAGAGCGTCCTGCCGCCTGAGGATCTGGAGTACCTTTCCCAATTACCGGAGACGGCCGAGCGAGTTATAGACGGCACTCGATTCCTCCTGTGCCATGCCGCTCCTTCAGATCGCCTTTGCAAGTATATACCACCAAACTCCGGCCTGTGGGAGAGTGAGGCAGAACGGGCAGCCACTGACGTTTTGCTGGTCGAGCACACTCACAAGCCCTTCGCCCGTGAGTCACACCTCCGCCTTGGACGTCTGCGGCGTGTCGCCGAGCCGTCCCTGGCGTGGTGGGCCTATATGAACGGGGCCGGTCTTCGCGCCACCCTCAACCTCCACCGATGCCGGCCAGGCGCGGCCACCTCGGCTAAGAGATGTTTTGCGGAAACATTCCTTCTTGCCGAAAATCCTTCCTCGATTTTACGCATTTACCTGGTGGATGGGTTTCACATCACAGGAAAATATCAGTATGACCTCGAAAGTATCGCAATGGCGAATGCTCGCGCTGTTAGCAGTCGGCATCCCGGCGAGTATGGTTTCCGTGGCTTGGGGCCGGTCCGTCAAGCCCGCGATCGCAAGCGCGACGTTTAATCCGCCCGTCAACCAGATCACCATCATCGGAAAAAACGTCACGCCTGCCGCGGGCGCGCAGACCAACTCCTGCCCATTGCCGGGAACACCACGTTGTTCACGCTCTTGAGCAATACCTACGGGGGCGATGGGGTGACCACGTTCGCTATTCCGGATCTGCGAAGTGTGGCGCCACCACCGGCCCGGCGGTCGTAAAGGTCAAGAGGAAGACCTACATGAGCATATGCCGTTCCAGGTGCAGTGAAAGGATTCCCGCGGTAGCGGCATAGTCATCGATAGAAGCCGGATTTGTCCGGCTGGAGGTGCAGATATGTCGCGATTTCTTATCTTTGTTTGCCTTTTCGCCCCCTTTGCCTCTTGCGCCGCCGCGCAGGAGCGTGAACCCGGCAAAAGAATCAACTTCTACAGCATCGAAGAGGAGATGGCGCTAGGCAGACAGACTCGCAATTGAATTCGAGCGCCAGACCAAGCCGCTGGAGTGCCCATTGGCGCTAGAGTACATCAACGGCATCGGACAGCGGCTGGCGGCGCAGATTGGCGGCCCGCCATTCACATACAGGTTCGTTCTCGTCGCCGACGATCCCACGGTCCTGCACGACGTGGCGTCTTTTCCAGGCGGCTTCCTGTTCGTTCCCGCGCCGCTCATTCTGGCCGTGAGAGACGAGGCTGAGTTCGCGGGGATGTTGGCGCACGCCATCGCGCACGTAGCTTCGCGTGACGGCACGCGCCTCGCCACGAGGGCCGAACTAATTAACATCTCGACCGTGCCGGCCGTCTACATGGGCGGCGGGACCGGCGACATAGTCCTTCTGCGGACGTGGCGCAAGTGCGAGCTAGACGCCGACCGCCTGTCTGCGAGCAAAATGTCCGCCGCAGGGTACGATCCCGCGGCGCTCGCGCGCTACATCGATCGCCTGCAGGCGTCGTACGACGAGTACTCGCCGAAAATCTTTTCTCCGCTGCCCCGCCGCACGCAGCGGCTGGAGGCGATCCGCGCCGTGATCGGCGAGTTGCCCGCGCAGGTTTACCCGCCCCACCAAGGGCTCAGAAGGTCCAGGAAGAAATCCGGCGGCTGACTGAAAGATAGTGTGCTAAGGTCGGTCTGATGCGCTGGATCATGCGCATCCACCGGTGGATGGGTGTCGCATTCTGCCTCCTGTTTCTGACGTGGTTCGCGTCCGGTATGGTGATGATCTATTGCCGTTTTCCTCACGTGGAGGCGGAGGATCGTTTGGCGCGCGCGGTTGCTCTCGATCCGGGACGTATTCATGTCCCACCCATGATGGCATTCGCGGCGCTTCATGAATCAGCCGCACCGGCGCAGATCCGGCTATATGTCCTCGATGGGCGGCCAGTCTACCGGTTTGAGTTTGGAAGACGCACCAAACTAGTGTAGTGTCCAACAAATAGATGGACATATAAAACCGGGTGTGGGACAATCAGACATGTCCCGCTTGACACCTCCGCTGGTGCTATCGGAGGACCATCACCGGCAACTCGAACGGTGGCAGGATGCTTTGGGAACACCGCAGCAGGTGGCGCTTCGTTGTCGGATCGTTCTGGGCATCGGCGCCGGCAAGACGGAAGTCATCGTCGCCGCTGAGAATGGCGTGAATCGCAAGACCGTCCGCCTGTGGCGGGAGCGGTTCCGCACACTAGGGTTGCGGGGGCTCTGGGAGATTGCTCCCGGCCGGGGCAGGAAAGCCACCTATGATTCGTTGCGCATCAAGACTGTGATCGATGCCACCTTGCAGTCCAAGCCGAGAGGGGCCACTCATTGGAGCTGTCGCACGATGGCAGTGAACCAGGGAATCGGCAAGTCAACGGTGAGCAACATCTGGCGCAGCCACAACATCAAGCCCCATCGCACTAAAACCTTCAAGCTGTCACGCGACCCGAAGTTCCTGGAGAAACTCACCGATGTGGTCGGTCTGTACCTGAATCCTCCGGACAAGGCGATGGTGCTCTGTATCGACGAAAAGAGCCAAATTCAGGCGCTGGATCGCACTCAGCCCGGGTTGCCGATCAAGAAGGGCCGCTGTGGCACGATGACTCATGACTACAAGCGCAACGGGACCACGACTCTGTTCGCCGCCCTTGACGTGATCGAAGGCAAAGTCATCGGGGACTGCTACAAGCGTCACCGCCATCAGGAGTTCCTGAAGTTCTTGCGCCGCATCCATCGCGAGTTTCCCGGCAAGAAGTCCCTGCACGTGGTGATGGACAACTATGGCACTCACGGTACCCCCGAAGTAAAAGCGTGGCTCAAACGCCATCCCCGCTTCGTGGTGCACTACGTTCCCACCAGTTGCAGTTGGCTGAATCTCATCGAACGCTGGTTTGCGGAGTTGACCAACAAGCGCATCCGCCGCGACTCCTTCCAGAGCGTTGAGGCTCTGATCGCAGCTATCGGCGAATTCCTTGCGGTCTGGAACGAGAAGCCCAAACCCTTCGTCTGGACCGCCACCGTCGATTCCATCCTGGCGAAACTCGCCCGTTGCCGCCAGACCTTGGAGAAAATTGAGCCCGGCTGCACCCTCCCCAAAGGCCGCAAACGTTTGTCCAGCTAATTCGTGGACACTACACTAGTCTTTGCGGACGATGGCGAGCGTCTGGATGCCGTCTCACAGCAAATGGCATTGCGCATCGCAGCGGCTTGGGCGGGATTTCCGGGAACTGCGGCTTCACTTCAGGGATTAGTTACGGACGACCAGTGGACGCTCGATTCCGCGGTACATCCGTATGGTCCTTTTTGGAAATACTCGTGGCCCGGCGGCGAAGAGACTTACGTTTCGCAAACAACGGGCGAAGTTGTACAGGATACAACTCGGCACTGCGCCGCCATGCGGCGCTTTGGAGCCGGGTTGTCATGTGGCTTTCCGCCGCGGGCGCGGCGACGTCGCTCCTCGGCCTGGTCGCAGGAATTTGGCTATATTCTCCCGTGAAGCGATACAGAGTCCCGGGCGGGCCCTTCGAGTATTCCGTATACCGGGCCGAAACGATGGCACGTGACTCTTGGTCTGATTTTCGGCGCCGTCACATGCACGTGGGTCTTTAGCGGATTCTTGTCCATGGAACCCTTTTCGTGGCTCCCCGGCCGGCACCGCCCGAGCCTTGAGGATGCGCTCGAAGGTGTTCGTCTCGACATCGCGAAGTTTGCGATCAAAGACCCGCGCGCAGCCATTGCAGAGGTGGCAGCAGAGCTGCGGGTGAAAGGGCTGGACTTTGCGACATTTGATGGCGATACGCTCTACTTGGCCCTGGAAACTCCGCGGCGTACGCGTATCGTTCCGATACAAGGCCTCGCGCGGGAACTCGATACCACGCGAATTGCCGATGCAGTGAGGCGCGCTGCTTCGCCAGCCGCAGTTGTGGAGATCCGGCAGGTTAAGTATGCCGCGGGCAAATCGTACGGGCCGTTCGATACCCACGAGGCATTTATCGCCTCACTCCATCAGGAAACAGCCAAGCTGAGGGCCGAGAAAACCCAGTTGCCCGGCCAATCATAAGCCTCCAGACTGGCCGGCGCTTCCTGGGAGAAATCTGTCCGGTGGCTTTTGATCCACCACGGAACGGACGGCGTCACGCAGTTCGGATTCGTTCCGGACGCCGGTGAACTGGCAGCGCACGATGCTGTCGCGGTCGATCACAAACAGGGCCGGTATCTTATGAACGCCGTACTGGCGATGCATTTCGCGATTGCCGTCCAGCAGGACCGGCATGGCCAACCGATTCTCCTCGACGAATTTCCGGATGGTGGCCGTCTCTTCGTCGCTGATCCCATAGAATCGGACGGCGGCGCCAAACTCCGCGCGGATCTTCTCCATAGCGGGTAGCTCCGCGCGGCAAGGGATGCACCAGGTGGCCCAGAAATCGAGCACGATGACGTTGCCGTGCAGGCTGCGCAGGCTCACCATTTCGCCATCGAGCGTCTTCACGGTAAAGTCAGCGGCACGCTCGCCGGCCCGGATCGGCACGGCGGCGGAAGCCACTCTGCCTACCTCGGTCCATCCGGGTTCCGGCTCGAAGTGAAACAGGGAGTCGTTGACGTCCTGGTTCAACTCCACGAGTTTCACGTTCAGGGCGACTTCTGTCGACCCGCCGGGCGTAGGGCTCTTCTCCTTGTACTGCAATACGACGAATTCCTGCTGGTCCACCAGGAGTTCGACCTCGGCGCTGGAAGTATGCCCGCGAATCGTGTAGCAACGCACTTTGCCGCGGGGCAGTTCGAAATCCTGCGGCGGCTGGAGCGCCGGATCTTGCAGGGTTTTGGCCAAATCCAAGAACCGGTGGAGCGCGATATTTTCCAGAGAGTCGTGCAAGTCCCGGCTGGCGACCTGCGCGTCGTGCTCTTCGTCGGTATCTTCGTTCGCCGCAGTAGCGGAAACCCGGGACCACTGTTTCTTGGAATCGAGCGCCAACCAAACGTTAGTGCCGTCGTTGATAGCCAGCGCCTGCTGCCGGGGTTGCTTCAGGCGGGCGTAATAGCGTCCGCGAGACGCATCGGCCAATTCGCATTCGAGGGAGGCGACCTGAGGCTGGCCTGCCGCAGAGCGGGTCTCTTCGCGGACAGCGATCACGTGCACAGCTTGCAATCTGCTGTAGGTCGAAACCACTTTATCCAACACCTGCTGCGCCGTGAGTCCCTTGGCGCAGGCGGGACTAACCACAAGGCACACGCAAATCAAATAGCGGGTCACTGCACCTGTATTACCATATGGCGATGATCGGGAGGCAAGTGTCACGGCGGCAGTTCTGCCTGGCGGGGCAGTTCTGCCTGGCGGCGCTTGCCGCGCGGGCCGCGCGGGCCGTGGCTCAGACTGACACAGACGAGATTTCTGACGCACAACGCGCGTCGCTCACTTCCATGGCGAGCGCTTTCATGGGCGACTGCGCCGTACCGGGTTTATCGGTAGCCATCGCGAAGCATGGCAAATTCAGCTACCGGCAGGCGTTCGGATTCGCCGACACCAGGAAGAAGGAACCGGTTGGCCCATCCAGCCTGTTTCGTATCGCGAGCGTCTCGAAGCCGTTTACTTCCGCCGCCATCTTCACTCTGGTCGAGCAAGGGAAGCTGGTTTTGGACGCGAAGGTGTTCGGGGCCGGATGCGGTGCTGGGTACCGCTTATGGCAAACCGCCGTACAATCCGGGCGTGGACCGTATCAACATCGAGCATCTGTTGACACATACCAGCGGCGGCTGGCCTAAGGGCAGTGACGATCCGATGTTCCAGCATCCGGAGGCGGATCACAAGGCGCTGATCTCCGCCGTGCTGAAAAATCGGCCTTTGGATTCCGCGCCGGGCGCGCACTACGCCTACTCGAACTTCGGATTTTGTGTCTTGGGGCGAGTGATCGAACGAGTGAGCGGGATGGGCTACGGCGATTACGTGCGCCAATATATTTTGCAAGCATGTGGGATCGACGGAATGCGTATCGCGGGAAACGGCGGCAAGCGCGCTCCAGACGAAGTCCGCTACTACGATCAGGAGGGCGGCGATCCGTACAATATGAACGTGACCCGTCTGGATGCGGCAGGTGGATGGCTGGCGACGCCCGCGGACATCGTCCGGTTTGCCACCCGCGTGGACGGCTTCGCCACCGATGCCAACATCCTGAAGCAGGACACCATTACGATAATGACGACTGGTTCGGATGCCAATCCGCATTATGCGAAAGGCTGGGAAGTCAGCGGCCGCGGAACCTGGTGGCACATCGGCGATCTGCCGGGCTCCTCCGCGGTGGTGGTGCGCACCCCAACTGGTTATTGCGGGGCGGCGTGCATGAACACGCGCCGAATGCAGCCTGATATACGAGTCAAGCTCGACCACATGGTGCGGGAAATGATCCGCGGCATCGGTGTCTGAGCCAATCTGGCGCCCACGCGATAGACTGAAGTGAGATATGAAACTGCGGACGATTTTCCTCTTTGCCTCAATCACCGCCTCGCTGTGCGCGCAGGATGTGATCCATCTCTATCCCGGCGCCGCTCCCGGTTCTGAGGATTGGAACTACCCGGAGAAGCAATACTACTCCGAGGCCTGGAAAGAAGAAGTGGTCACCAATGTCACGCAGCCCACGCTCACCGTCTACAAACCGGATCCCGCCCTCGCCAATGGAACCTCGATTGTCGTTTGCCCTGGAGGCGGATTCATGGCGCTCGCTATCGACAGCGAAGGCATCGACGTGGCGAAGTGGCTAGCGGCCAAAGGCGTGACGGCATTCGTTCTGAAGTACCGGGTGGCGCACACGGGCGAAGATGGCACCAAGGAGTTCATAGAGAGCTTTCGAGACCAGAAGAAATTCGGCGAAATGGCCGCCAAGATCGTCCCTCTCTCCGTCGCCGATGGTCTCGCATCCATGGCCTACGTACGCAAGCATGCCGCGGATTGGGGTCTCGACCCGGGCCGCATCGGCATGATCGGTTTCTCCGCGGGCGGAACGGTGGCGGCTGCCGTAGGGCTGCACTACACGCCCGAGAGCCGCCCGGCGTTTCTCGGGCTGATCTATGCCGCAGCCGCGGCGATGAAGGATATGCCCGTTCCGGCCGATGCCCCTCCCCTGTTTCTGGCCGCCGCGACCGACGACCGGCTCGGCTTGGCCCCCGACACCATCCAACTCTACAACCAGTGGACCGCCGCCCACAAATCCGCCGAGCTTCACATGTACGACAGAGGCGGCCACGGTTTCGGCATGAGCAAGCAAGGCTTCCCCTCAGACCACTGGATCGAGCGCTTCGGCGAATGGCTCGACGTGCGGGGATTGCTGAAGAAGTAAGTTACTATCTGCCGTTGTACTGGCTTACCAGATCCGCGAGACCGTTGGCGATGCCTTGTTCGGCGCAGCCCGGTTTGAGCCGCGAACCGAGCACCTGAAACGTATAGGCTCCGAACGCCGCGTCATTCGGTATGTAGCCCGAGTTAGCCCGACCGTTGGCCAGTGTGACCATCACCGTGTTCGCCATCGGCGATTGCTTCTTCATGCGCTGTGCAATTAGGTTATAGATGCTTATAACACCAACGACAGCGGCTGTTGCAAAGATCGGCTGGTTCAATCGGTTGCGGGCAGGCGCGTTGGCAATAGATGCATGCGCAGGCGCGCGAGTTCGCAAAATCTGCACGCGCCTGCGATGGTAGAACTAACGCTTACTCTACAGGGGAAGCCCCCGCACTCCGGCTCGACTCCTGTTCGCTCATCTCACCATTCATGGTGGACAGAATCTGCTCTGCCAGTTCAGCCAACTTCTCGTCGGCTTCGTGTTCTTCTTCCCAGGTTTCTTCCAGCAGACCGGCCACCTGGGTGTTGCCCAGATGTTCCGCCATGGTGCGCGCCGCGGCGTAGGCAGCCATTTCATAATGCTCCACGCGCTGCGCCGCGCCGATGATGGCGGCATCCATCAGCGCTTCCGAGGCCTCTTGCCCCAGGGTCTCATCGCCTTCCTCGATAATGCCTTTCATGCCGGCGCATGGTTTTGCCTTTGCCGCCACTCCCAGCAACTCGAAGATCTTCTCGAGGCGGGCCACATGGTTGCGCGTCACCTCCAGGTGCTCAGTGAGAGCGGAACTGAGTTCTTCCGACGATGCGGCTTTGGCCATCTTCGGGATGGCGCGCACCAGCCGCTTTTCGGCGTCATACAGGTCTTTGACTTCTTCTAACAGTAGTGTGTCGAGCGAATCTATTTTTTTCATAGAAATTCCTTTTATACGGCATGATTTGCCGTTCACTCTCCAAATAAGCAGTTCTGGGTCCTAATCAAAGGTGAGGAATGTCAGGAGGGATCTCTATGGCGAGTGCGGGAAACGCCCCTGGCCACGCCGATGCCCACAAAGACCAGTACGATCACTGTGATCCAGCGCGAGGGGATGTGCATGTAGTGGGCGCCGAGCGCGATGCCGACGATAAAAATCACGTATCCGAGAATATACAATGCGAACGACATCCCAAATGCTCCAGCAACTGGGCATCCAATCTGAGGCCGGGAATGAACCGGCAGGTTTCAAAACACACAGCGGCTGAAGTCGCCCCGCATTCAGCCGATAAATACCTGTGGGAAGCACGCCGCAAAATCCGGACGCCACCTTAGGTACAATTTCCACGCGCGTTCAGGCCCGTAATGGCTTGTGCAAGCTACCGGTCTTCCGGCCAGTCGCCCTGAAGATGGTGCAACTCCTGGGCAACGAAGATGCGGAACGGCAGGACTTAGCGCGGCTGCTGCGTTCCGATCCGGCGCTCAGCGCGCAGGTGCTGCGGGTTGCCAATTCGGCGCTTTATGGCAACTCCCACTCGATCGACAATCTGGGGCGGGCCATTCTGGTCTTAGGCTTCGACCGGACCCGATCGCTCACGCTAACCTTCGCGTTGAAATCTCTCCTTCGCGGCGCGGAAAGCAGTGCGCCCATGGGAGCCTGCTGGCAGCATAGCCTGGCTACGGCGCTGCTGGCCGAGGAATTGTCGCAGCTATATGAGATTTCGAAGGATCAGGCGTACATGGCGGGCCTGCTACACGATGTCGGCCGGCTGGGTCTATTGATGGCGTACAGCGAGCGGTATGCGCCCATGCTCGAATCCCGGCACGATACGCTGGCTGGTTGCCTGGAATCCGAGCGCGTCTTGTTTGAGATGGACCATTGCCAGGCCGGTTTATGGCTTACGCAACGGTGGGGCTTCCCGCCCGAATATTCGCGGGTAGCGGGTTGCCATCATGACGACGTACCCGCCGCCAGGCAGGATCTGGTGTCCCTTACGCATATCGCCTGCCTGCTGGCCGACGCCCTGGGTTTCCATGCCGTAGTTCTGGCGCAAGCGCCTTCCGGCGGCGAGATCGTTTCGCGGTTACCGGTAAATCGGTGGAAGCGCTACACGTTCCAGGAGGAGGATCTCAAGGGCCGCATCGCAAAGCAGATCGCCACCTCAGGGAAGGTATGAGCCTCTACTTGAACCTTGTCTTATAAACAAAGTTCAACCCCACTAATCCGTTCTCATCCCGTAGAGCCACGGCCGACCAGTGTTTGCTGAAAGCCCACTCTACCTGGACCACCAGCGGATTGGTGCTGGTCACGTCCGTGATGTAAGTGAACGTGATCTCCGGCGTGACTTGTTGCTCGATGGTTAGCCGCGCCTGCGGGTTGTTTTCCACTCCGGTCAGACTTGTCACGGATGGATCGATCTTCAGCCGCGTCACACCGAAGAAGCGCTGTAGCCTCCCCGTGACGGGGCTGGCGATAGCCTGTCCCAACAGCGCCGAAGCGCCCATCTGCTGCAACGATTGCGGCGAGGCTGGACTGGACATTAACGTGGCGTAGTCTCCCGTCGGCGAGCGGCCGGTAGCGAGCAGCGCCACGATATCGGAAAACGGCATGGGCGGGTCCGATCGCGGCGTCAGATTCAGCTTGTTGATGGGCCCGGAGATATTCAGAATCACGTCGATGCCGCGCGCCTTGGTATCCAGATCCAGGTTGAGCACCGGGTCGATCTTCACCGGATTGTAGAAGGCGATGGAGCCCTGATTGATGGTAAACGGCGTGCCAAAGAAGACGATCTGGCCCTGTGTAACGTTGATGCGGCCCAGCAGGGAGGGATTGCTGCCGGTGCCCCTCAGGCGCAGGCTGGCCTCCGCTTGAATTCCCTGCGCCAGCGAGCTTTGAAAAGTGATATCCGGCGCGCTGTCGATCTGCACATCGAAGTGCATGTTGGCCACCAGGCCGGTCTGCACCGATGGCGTCTCCACAGGCTCGGCGGATTTTGCGAGGATGGAGCTGAAATCGGAGCGCGGATTGAAGCCCGTGCGCAACACCGTGATGCGGCCGGAAAGAGTGCTGCTGTCGCTGCCGCCGGTGAGACTCAGGGAGGCATTCGCCACCGTGCTGAAGTCCTCCGGATAGCGCACGCGCATTTCGTGCGCGTCGGCGTGCAAACGGAACATCAGCGCGTCGCCATCGTAGCCTGCGAATCCGGAGAGCTTGAAAGTGCCGCCGCCGCTTTCGCCGGAAAAACTTTGTATGGTGGCGCGGCTGCCGTCGAACAGGATCACGCCGTTCGTGTTGGATATGCCCACCGGGATTTCGGCGAGGTTGAAGGTGGCCTTTTCGATATCCAGGCGGCCGGCGATCTGCGGTTGCGCCAAAGGCCCGTGAATGGTGACGCCGGTCTTGATGTCTCCCGACCCATAAATCTCGGGGACCAGATCCTGTAGAGTGGCCAGATCGAATTTGCCGTCCACGCGCAGATCGAGCGGGCTCTTCTGTTGCAGGTTGATGGTTCCGGAAAGCGACAGATCGGTGGACCGGCCCACCATGCGGGCGCTCTCCACTTTGATTACGTTGCGCTCCATGCTCACGGCGATGGGCTCCGCATTATGTAGCGCCAACGATTTACCGTTGGGCAAGTCGCTGCCCGGCCCGATCTGCAGGGACGGGACACGCAAGTGCGCTTTCCATAAATCCGGCTTGATGGCCGGGCCGGCGATCGCGAGCGTGCCCTCGGCGGAGCCTGAAATCTGCATGCCGCCGGGTGGCTTGGGACCGCGCAGCCACAGGCGCAGGCGCTCCAAATCGAGTCCCTTGAAATCGATCTGTGCGCTGCCCGGATAATCGCCCGCCAGTGTCCACTGGCCATCGCCTTGGATGACGGATCCCGCCAGTCCGGAATCGAAGTGCGCCACCAGGTCCGAGCCTTTCGTTTGGGCCGTGAGCGTCGCATCGCGCACTGGCTGATCGCCGATCCGCAGACCACGGCCGTTGAGCGTGAGGGTCAAAGCGGCCAGGCGGAAGCCGGGCTCGCCGGGCTTGGCTGGCGCTACATCTAGCGCGCCTGCGGCATGCAGTTCGGCCGTGCCGCCGATGCCCGGATACTCCTTGTGCGCGATCCGGAACTCGCCCAAAGGCATGGCATTGCTATCCACATGAAAGCGCAAGCGGCCGCTCGCGAATGCGTCCGGCTGGTGCTCGTAACCCGCCTGAAACGTGACGCGCCTGACGCCGGCCGCCAGTTGCGCATTGGCCATCTCGACACTGGTGCTGGAATATTTGACCGTGCCGGTGACGCGATCGAATGGCTCGCCTTCGAGCACGCCGCTCGTGACCGTCACCGCAGCTTCGATGTGTGGATCGCCGGCGGTGCCTGTAATCCTGCCATCCGCCGAGACGGTCCCCTCTAGCGGAATATTCTTGATATCCGCGACCGCCAGCAGATCGGTCACCGGGGCGTTGTGAATGGAGCCTGTGGCCGAAACCGGGCTGATATCCTGCACCTCCCAATCGCGCATGCCGAGCGATCCTGCGCCCTGCGCGTGCAAAGCGCCTTGCTGCACGCTGCCGTTGCGCACCGTGAGTCCCTGGCTCGAAAGATCGATATCGCCCGCGAGCGCATCGTATACCCGGCCGGACCAAACCACACCTGTGGCGTGGCCATGGCCCGTGATGTGGCGGTCGAGATTTCCGGTGATGGCGCCGTCGAACACGGCTTCGCCATTCCCCAGCTTCACCGGGAGCGACTGGATATCGAAAGCCGGCAACACGTCGTCCAGGTTCCGCGAATTGGCATGTACGCGCAACTGCCGCCCCAGCACGCCGGAAAAACTCACGTCCGTGGAAGGCAGCGCGAGCGAAGAGTTTCCCAGGTCCAGGGTCTCGCTCAACGCGTTGTAGTTGGCGTCGATCAAGCCGTGCACCGGCGCGCCGGGCCCGCCGGGCACGATCGCCATATGAGCGGTAACCAGCAGCGAACTCGAGTCGCCCAATGCGACGTTCAACTGCACGGGACCCGAAGCTGCCGCGTCCCACGGAACACTTTGGCCGTTGTAGACCCGCATCATCTTCCGCACATCGAAGCCGGCCACGTCGCCTTCCACGGAGACCTGCTTGAGGTTTGCGATCTGCCCTTTGCCGGCGAAGGAGCCATCCAGTGTATCGAGGTGAATGCCGCCGGCGTCCAGCGTCTTCTGGCGCAGCACGACTGTCTCCATGCGTCCGGTCACGGGGAAGGGAACCAGGCCGCCTGGTCTATCCGCCGCCGTGAGAGCAGCCATCGCCGTGGCGGAAAACCGCATACCCGAAAGGGCGATGCGCCGCGAGTCGATAGTCATCGCCGCGTCGGCATAGAAATTGCGTAGAGTGAAGTGCGGGTCCGGATGGAACAGCAGACCCGCCGCGTGCAGCGAGCCGGCCGCCTGATAGTCGGACGCGCCGTGAAAGCGGAGGCGGCCCGCCAGCGTGACCGGCCCTTCCAGTTGCGTGCGCAAGTGGAGCGTGCGGACCACTTCAGTGAGCGAAGCCCGTACCTTGTATGCGAACGATCCCGAGAAATCAGTTAGGCTGTCGATCGCACCCGAGAATTCGGCCTGCGACTCACCCGTGGCCATGCGTCCAGAAGCGATCTCGACGCGATTCTTCCCGACATCCAGCGTCAGGCTCACATCCAGCGGAATCGGCTGATAGCCACCCCAACGGAAATCGGCGGGCGCGATGGACACCTGGCCGCGATAGCGCGGCCCCGCCTTATCGTAGGCGAACTGCGCGCGCAGATTGCGGCCTTGGGCGCTGAATGGCGTCTTGCCCTGGCCGCGCAGTTCGAAGGTTCCATCCTGCAGGCTGAAGCGGCCGATGGCCAGATCCAGAATGGTCTCGGCGGTGCTCTTTCCCGCCCGCTTCACCTTCGGCGCAGGCACGTTGGTGTGCCCATCCGGATAGAGAATGACATTCACCTGAGGACGCCGCACATCCAGATATTGAAGATCGACGGAGCGCTTCAGCACCGAGATGACCTTGATGCCCACCACGATGGCATCCGCGCGGGCCAGCGGCGGCGCATCCGCCGGCTCCGTTCCGTGCAGCACGAAGCCATTCACTTCGACGCGCAATTGCCGCCAATCGAAGTGGAAGGCGCCGATCTCGGCGCGCCCGCCCGTAGCTTTCTCGACCTCCGCCACCATGCGTTCGCGGACCTTGGCGCTGAACCAATCGCTGCGCAGCACCAGCATCGCGCCGGCGGCCACGGCCAGCACCAGCGCCGCCAGCGTGGCCGCCCCGATCCAAAGCTTGCGCGCGCGCCGGCTCATCGAAAAACCTCATCGTGATAGTGGATGCGCGTGCGCTTGCGGGCCTCTTTCAACCATTGCTCCACTTGATCGTTGGCGGATTGCCCGATCAGGGTCTGCTCCACGCTATCGCGGTAATCGTCGATCGACGGAGTCTGGCCCGGATGCGCCTGCATGAAAATCGATCGCAGGTGTTCGTTGAAGTATTTGCGAATCTCGTCGTCGCCGATTTGGATGCCCGGCCGAAACCGCACCTGGATGAAGCGCACCAGCGTCAGTTGCCATAACAGGCGGGCCTTCAGGTCTTCCTCGCTCACGCCGTAGCTGGCCAGGGCGCGCCGATAAGCGGCTTCATCCGGGAAGCGGCTCTTCTCTTCCTTGAGCGCGGCGCCGGTTTCGGCGGCCGATGGCAACAAATACTGGCTGGCTTCGAGTTCGTTTCGCACCAGCGTCTGGTCCACCATACGTTCGGCCGCCTCGCGCTTATTGGCGGCGCTAAAGTCCGGCTTCTCACCGTTCAGCAGCGCCGTGATGCGAATTTCGCGTTCGAGGTCGCTCTGGGTGATCACACGATTGCCCACCGAGACGGCGATGCGATCGACGATCTCGGCGTGCGCGGCGAACAGGGCCACTGCCAGCACGCAAATAGAGAACCGCCGCCGCATCAGCCGCATCAGAACGTCTGCCCAATGGAAAAGAAGAATTGAAAGTGGCTGATGCCCTGCGCCACACATCGGTCGATCTGGCCGGCGGGAGGTGAGCATGGTTCCGGACCTGCGTTCAATAATTCAGTGAACGTTCCCGAGTACCCGAAGAAACGCGGTGGATTGATGCTGTACGCGAGATCCAGCCGCACCGGGCCGATGGGCGTGCGGTAGCGCACGCCGAAACCCACCGCGTGGTTCATATAATTGAAGTCCCCCAGCCCATGCTGGTCCGTGCGGAACGAGATGCTCGACAGGCTGCTATACACATTGCCCATGTCGTGAAAGAGCACTCCGCCGATATCCTCGCCAAACAGCGGGAAGCGGAACTCGGTCTGGTTCATCAGCAGCGCGGTGCCCCCCAGCGGGAAGCCCGTGGCCGGGTCGCGCGGCCCGGCCTGCAGATCGGGGAAGCCGCTCTCCGAAGTGGCGCCGCCGGAAAAAAAGTGTTCTGCCAATGGAATAGCGTTTATTGCGCTGGCGAGACCCTTGGAACGGCTGGATGAGGCCGAAACTGGTGGCGCGCGCCAGTACATATTTCCGGCCGATCGGAGTATAGGTGGCGTTGCGCCCCAGAAATCGCCCGAAGCTGATTTCAGATCCCAAAAAGTGCGGCGCCGCGGAAATATCCAGGGTGTTGTAAATGCCCTTATGCGTGTCGATGGGGTCGTCGCGCCGGTCCTGGATCATGCTCCATGATAGTTCCCCCACGCGGTCCGGCTGCGAATACTGGGGAATGAGAAAGGGCGAGATCTTCAAGCGTCGATTCATCCACCGTCACATGCCGGTAGGTGTAGCGGTAAAGAAACGTGATGGATTTCGAAAGCCGCTCGGAAAGCTGCACAGATCCCTCTTCCCGTTGCGCCGTGAAGGTGCGCACGTCTTTGCTGTTGTCGTAGAGCACCGTGAAGGTGAGCGTCAGCTTGTCGTTGCCGTGTAGACGCGGGACGGTGTAATCGACCAGGGCGCGCTGCTCCAAAGTGGACACACGGCCCCGGAAGCTAAGGCTCTGGCCCAGTCCCCAAAGGTCCAGACGGGAAACGTCCAGGGTGAAGTCCGGCGAGAAACCGGTCTGTCCAGCCGGGGCCTCCAGGCACTCGTTGGTACAGCCTCCAATCCTGGCAAATTCCGCGCCGAAGCCGGTGGCAATCGAATACTTGCGGGCTTCCTCCATGTCGTACAGGACGTATTTCTGGTCCGTGTCGCCATCCGGATTTTGAATGGCGGTATCCACGCGTGCGAAAACGTCCAAATCATACAATTTGCGCTGCGTATCGCGCATGGCGGTGGGCGAGAGCGGATCGCCCGGTTTCAATTCCATCTTACTGTCTACCATGCTGCGCCTCGTGCTCCCCAGGCCGCTGACCAGAATATCGCGCACGAACTGCTGCTGCCCCTCGTGAATGACATAGATCAAGTTCACCTGATGTGGCCTCGGCCGAAGGCTTGGAACTCCATTCAAACGTGGCGTTGGGAAATCCGCGCGTGGAATATTGCCCCATCAGGTCGTCCCGGTCGACGGCCACGTTGTATTCGCTGAAGGGTTGCCCTTCGACCGAGCTGAGCCGGGAGAGCAACTGCGCCCTGTCCAGTTTCGCGATGCCCTGCACATCCAGGCTATGGATAAAGTACTGCGGACCTTCCTCAATGTGCAGGAACACCGCCAGATTGTCTGGCTTGCCTTTGTAGCCGTCCACGATCTTGTGGGTGACCGCCACGTTGCTGAATCCGTTGGATTGATACAGACTGGCTATCGACTGCTCATCGCGCCGCAGCAGAGACCCGCTATAGCGGCCGCGGCGGAACTGCAGCAGCGAAGCGCGCATCAGGAACATGCGCTCGCGAATGGTTGCGGTCCGGAAATACTTATTGCCCTCAATCCCGATCCACACCAGCTTATGGCGCGTGCCGGGGTTGATCAGATAGTCGATGGAGGCCTTATCGTTGATGATCCGCTGCTGTTTGAACTCGACCTCCGCATCGAAATATCCCTCGGACTGAAAGTAGTCGCGGATGTTGCGCTCGCCTTCGAGCAGCAGGGATTGATCCACGCTGCGCTCCTCGAAAACGGGAACCAGCGTGCGCAGCTTGCCTTGCGAGACCTTGGCGCCCACCGCATGCACCTCGACCAGCGGTCCGGCGTCGATGTCCAGCGAGGCCGTGCTGGTATTGGTATCCGAATCGTAGTTCATCGACTTCAAGGACACCCGCGCTTCCAGCAGTCCTCGCCGTTCGTAACGGGATCGTATTCCCTCGAGTCCCTTGCGCACACGAGACTGGGTGACGGTGCGCCAGCCCCCGATCAGCCACCGGCGCCAGTGCGTAGCAGCCAGCAGATCCTGCAAAGGCATCTTGGGGTCGCCGGTAATCAGTGGCGCGGCAAAATGGGCGCGCGGTCCGGCATCCGCCACGAAGTGTACACTCACCTGCTGAGTTTTCGGGTCGTAAGTCACTTCCGGCCGGAGTTGGTTCTGGTACAGGCCATTGCTCTCCAGCAACCGCTTCATATCGTTCAGCGCCGGCTCAAGGTCCGCCTCCTCAAATGGCTGGCCGAGATTGAGCCGCGTCACGTTCACCAGTTGGCCCCGATTGGGCGGATCGGAGATGCGGCCCTCCACGGCCACATTGCCGATGAACCAGCTATTCTTAGTCAGAATTCGCAGGGTTACGCCTGTCGAGGCGGGCTCCGCGTCCACCTGGATATCCTCGAAGTCACCGGTAGCATATAGCCGCTCGATGGCCGCGCGCACATCGGCCAGGCGTAGCGGCTCACCTTTCTTGAGCGGAAGCAGGTTGGCCATCTCGGCGGAAGTGAGTGGCTGCTCCGGCGGGACAAACTGAATATTGGCAATGGGTTGGCCTTCGTATTTCGCCGTCTGCGCTGCCAGCAGAGACAACGTCAGAAAGCCAGCCAGGGTCAAGCGCACCTTCCCCATCATAACGAAAGGAGGGCGGGCTTTAGCCACCGCCGGACTTCAAGTCCGGCTCCTCACGGTTCCGGCATACTCCCGCCCACATTCACCTGCTGCAGCGTATGGCGTTTGAGATACCAGCAAGGTTGATCGCCGAAATGCGGAAACAGTGAGTTCACGCACGTCTGCGGCGCGGGCGGATCGAACATATAATCGGTCTTGCGGTCCTTCATGGGGACGGCGTAGGCGCGCTGCACCATCACGCTTCCAAACTGCTTGTTCGGAGTCCGGGAGCGCAACGCAAGGTAATCGCCGGCGTAGAGCAGCGCGCCGGCTATCGCCACCGTCAATAACCCGATGATTAATATGCGTTTCAAATCTTGAGAAATAGCTTGCGCCGGTACATCCAGAATAGGATGAGCCAGTAAGTCAGCAGGACCGCCATGCCCAATAGGAAAGGCTCCATGCCGGGACCCAGTAAGCGAAATGCGTCCGGACCCAGATGAATCCGCCACGAACTGAACGTGAAGCGCTCGAATAAGTGGGCGATCAGATAGGCCGCGATCGAATTGACGCCGATTACCACCAGCGGGAAGGCCCACTTCCGGAAGCCCTTGACGTCGATCACCCAACTGAAAGCGGCCAGCAGCAGGAAGCAGACGCCGCCACTGAATAAGCGTCCAACTCGGCGTCCAGATCCGCTTCACCACCGGGCAGATGCCCGTGAAATGCAGCAGCAAGCCCGCCGCGACGCCGATGGCGCCAGCAATCAACAGGCGGCGCATGGGAATGCGTGGCGCGCTGGCGCGCAACCATCTGCCGGCGGCCAGGCCCAGGATCATAGTTCCCAACGTCGGAATGAAGCTGAGTGTAAGATATCCGCCGTCGTTATAGACGAACGGATGCGCACGCGGAAATAGGTTCAAAAACCATTGATCGAATGCGTTGCCCAGGTTAGCATTTTTGTTCCAGTGCGCGGCCAGGCCTGAATAGAAGTGCGGCCAGTTGGCCGGCACGCCGACCGACTGCCAATTGAATCCGGGGCCTGGTACGGGATAAAGCGCCCATGCCAGCCAGTAACCCGTGAGGATGACCGCCAGCGCGATCCACTGCCAGCGCGGCTTGCGGAAGCCCAGCAGAAACAGGAACGGATACCCCAACCCGATCTGCGTCAGCGTATCTTCAAACGTGAAGTAAGTCCGCGAGTTGTACATGGAGCGCAAAAAGATGCCCAGCGCGATCAGCAGAAACGAGCGCCAGATGGCGTGCAGCCACATCTTGCCAAACGTGCCGCCCTTGGCCATGCGGCTCGCGATGGAATAAGGCAGCGCCACGCCCACCAGAAAGGAAAACGAAGGCTGGATCATATCGTGCAGCGAGCAGCCGGCCCACTCCACGTGTGTCTGGTTATATCCGAGAAAGGCCCAGAACCAGTTGCCGGGAAAAGCGTGCGCCACGCGCGCCAACTCCAGGACTTCGGCCATCATCAGCAGCATCACCCAGCCGCGGTATGCGTCCACCGCGACATTGCGGACGGCCGGCTGAGGGGCGCGAACGAACTCCCGCGCCGGGGACACAGGATTGAGAGTTGCTTGCAAGCGTCACCTCCCAAGGGATCGGATGACGTTAGCATACCACCTGCTGCCAGCCGCTGGGAACGGCGTGCAGCGATACAAGCCGTGATTGAGGATTCCCCCATCGGCTTGAACAAGTGGGGCGATGAAGAGCGTGAAATCTGGCAAGCCGCACAGATGTTGCCTCAACTGGTCGAAGCATGCAGGGCGAGGCATACGCCGCCCTTTGCGCCGCCCTGCCCAGTGCGCTAACCTGACAGCGTTATCCTGAAAGAAGGGAAAGCACCGATGACCGCAGAACCGCCTCAACCCGATTTTGAATCCTTGTATCACCGCGCCTTTGCGGACTTCAAGCTGCGGGCGCTGTGGAACGTGCGCGAACTCGAACACCCCACAGCGGAGGAGGCGTTGATTATCACGCGGAGCTTATGTGGAAGGCGATCTGAACGCCCGCCGTTTAGCTGAACAGATCGAGCGGGCCTGTCGTGCCACTCTCTAAAATTCAAACCGATGTCCTGCGCCTGCTGGCCGCTCACCGCGACCCGGAAAGCTATGTAGGCGGCGCCACAGCGCTCAATCGCGCCGCGCCCCGTTTTTCGGGCGACATCGATGTATTCGGCAGTTGCCTATGATTTACACCGCCGGGATGACGAAGGATGATGACGGAACCCGTTTGGAATGGGTGGTGGAAGGCGACTACCGATCTTTCCCGACTATCCGGGATGAGGTATTCGGGTACATTTTGCACCCGGTTGACCTTGCGATCAATAAAGTGATGGCAGCCGCCGGGCGGCGCGAGTTGCGCGACCTCGTTGACCTCGTGACGATTCACGGCACGATTTTGTCGTTAGGTGCGGTTATATGGGCGGCGGTTGAAAAATCCCCCGGCTTCACGCCCGAAGGACTCATCGCGGAAATTCGGCGCAACTCGCACTACCCCACGACGGAATGGCTTACGCTCATCAGCAGTGAACCGCTTGACCCGAAGGACATCACGCGCCGGTTGCGGACAGCTCTGGAAGAAGCGGAGGCGTTCGTTATGAAAATGCCGACCGGCAAAGCGGGGCTTCTGTACCTCAAAGACGGTCATGTCGTACAGCCCGACCCCGCCCGGCTTGGGGAATATCAAACGCACGCCGGGCAGCGGCGCGGCCAGTGGCCGACAAGCGCCGAAATCTCCACCGCGATGTTGGAACGATACAAGAAGCCACCAGCACAGTAGGTTCTAAATCGCCCCCGGCTGTTTCTCCCTGCCCCGGTGATGAGCGCCGAAAGCACCGGGCCATAAGTATTCTTGATGACGGCCAGCGTTCCCAAATCGTTTACCCCTCTTCCTGCCTTTCCAGAGTGTAGACATACCCACGCGGTTTAAGCGTCCCTGTCGCGATGTCCCACGGGTTCCTAAACAATTCCTTGCCACCTGAGACGACGGGATCTTTCTTGCCTTTGACTTTCACCGAATGCACGATGAACAGCGCGGAGTTCTTGTGTTCCTGTGCGTGTTCGACCTCCTTTGGAGTCAGTGAAACCGAGTTGCCGTTGTCCTGTGTTCCCTTCACTTCTACATACAGATCGGTGCCGGATATGTTACAGACAAAGTCATAGGATTTCGTCTTGTGCGTGTCCTCCGGCTTGTACCCTAGTTTTCTGAGGTGTTTTTCAGCCCGGCCCATCGCATACATTTCGATGGCCCGGCGGATTCGCGGGTTGCTTTGAAAACCAGCAACATGCTCGATGGTACTGCCGAGTATCTCTTCAATGTCGGGATCGGCCTCGCTGTCGGGTTCTTGTGCCGTGTTTTTCAAGATCGTAAGAAGCGATGTATTCCAGTGCTTCATCGATCCATTTCGCATCCTCCTTCGGGCGCCCATTTATATCGAGTTCATAGCAAACATTAGCCTGTCCAAAAGCCCCCTTACCGACTGGAATTATGGGTGCCCGCCTCGGTTCCGCGACGAGGACGGCGTTTACTGAGCGCGCCTTGAGGAAGTAGGAAAAAGAGGCTCTTCTCCTATCGTTCGAGGACTGCTCGTCCCGATAGACCGTGGCGTCCGGGTACCAGCCTACGATGCATTGCCCCCCGTGTCTCGGGTCGGTAGCAACAAAAACCACCGAGACGCCATTCAGCGCCTTGCCATTAAAGCCTGCTTCGATGCGCTCAAGCGCAATGCTGGCGGGCTGATTTTTGCCTCGCCTCGGCTGGAAGTAACCGAGCATGTGGCCATTCAACGGGAGAAAGTTGTATGCCTCACCACCGAGTTCATTCTCGTTGTAACTTCCGCCGCCTATTGGCTTTTCATCACCCGGCTGGGGGCCGCGGTACCATTTCATCCAGCCTATCCGCGCGAATATTACCCGCAACAGTCATTACCCCCGAACGCCAATGCTATAAGGGAGCACCCAGATAGTACAACATAACGTCCTTTATGTTCGGCCTGTCCCCGGCCCGCCCGCTCCATCTTGCCCAACTGTGCGGGGTTGTGAGTGGGGACATCAATGGTTGGGAAGACAGATTAAGCGAGTGGCGGATGGCTTGCCCGAACCGATCATAGCGGTCCTTCGGCAATTCAGGCCTTACCAAGACTGGGAGCCGCTTTCCGTTCTTGTCGATATGGGCCGATTTCGCCAGCCTCGACAAACATTCCGTCATACGTCCGTTCAGTCCAGATGTGTCCACGATTTTCGGTGGCCCTGAAAGTATCGTGGACAGCACTCTGCTGAAGCGCGTTTTGGCCACCGTCTGGAATCCTCAAAACAACGAGATCATGTACGCTACCTGTCCCGCTGACTACACACCGCAACACAACGTTCATCTGAAACTCGATGTAACGTTCGCAGATTGGCCTAAGCATCTCCAGACACCGGCGCTCGCGGCGCTCGGTCTCATGGCGAGCGAAGTCGAGAGCGTCCTGATGGCTATTGAAACGGAGACGCGCCTAGCTAAAGCAACACTGCCAGCCGCTGCCAGCGGCGAGCGCAGGGTATACTACGCCAGATGGCACAGATCCACGCAGTCGCCGGCCCCCTCGATACGGCGCAACTTGGCGTCACCCTGATGCACGAACACGTTTTCGTGCTTTCCACCGAAATCCTCCAGAACTACCCCGATATCTGGGGCGACGAAGAACAGCGCATCGCCGATGCGGCCGCCCGGTTGAACGAGCTATACCAACTGGGAGTGCGCACCATCGTAGATCTTACGGTGATCGGCCTGGGCCGCTACATCCCGCGCATCCAGCGCGTGGCCGCGCTGACGCCGTTGCAGATCGTAGTCGCCACCGGCGTCTACACCTACAACGATCTGCCGTTTCACTTCCACTTCCAGGGCCCCGGCACCATACTGGACGGTCCGGAGCCCATGGATCGAGATGTTCGTGCGCGACATTGAGGAAGGCATCGCCGGCACGGGTGTGCGTGCCGCCATCCTGAAGTGCGCCACCGACCAACCGGGCGTCACTTCCGGAGTCGAGCGCGTGCTGCGCGCGGTGGCGCGGGCGCATCGCCGAACGGGCGTGCCCATCTCGACGCACACGCACGCGGGCACCCGCCGCGGACTCGACCAGCAGCGCATCTTCGAAGAGGAGGGCGTGGATCTGGCGCGCGTGGTCATCGGCCATTCCGGCGACACCACCGACATCGCCTATCTCGAAGAACTGGCCGCGCGCGGCTCCTGGCTGGGCATGGATCGCTTCGGCATCGACCTGCTGCTGCCCTTCGAAGACCGCGTCAATACCGTCGTCCGCATGTGCGAACGGGGTCACGCGGATAAGATGGTGCTTTCGCACGATGCCGCCTGCTTCAACGATTGGATTCCGGGCCGTGCCGCGCCGCTCGCTGCCGAACTGGCATTACCAGCACATCCATAAGGACGTGCTTCCCGCGCTGCGCGCCCGCGGCGTCACGGAGCAGCAGATCCATACCATGCTGGTGGAAAATCCCCGGCGGATATTTGAAAACCAGGGGGCCTACTGATGATTCAGCCATTCGATGGCGCCGGCATCACGCGCGGCGCGCGACGGCATCGCGCACTACGGCAACCGGCCGGCATCGCTGGTCGAGATGCTGCGCGCCGCAGTGGAAAAGAGCCCGCAGGCCGAGGCCATCGTGGAGGTGGGCGGCGAGCGCGTCACCTATCGCGCAGCTGTGGGACCGTGCGGCGCGCGTGGCGGGGGGTTTGCGCGGCCTCGGGGTTCGTTCCGGCGACCGCGTGGCCATCCGCCTCGGGAACGGCCTGAACTGGTGCCTGGCATTCTTCGGCGCACAGATGGCTGGCGCCATCGTGGTGCCCGTGAATACGCGCTTTAGCGAGCCGGAAGTCGCCTACGTGATCTCCGATTCGGGCGCGGCGTTCATCTTTCTCCACCGGGAGAAGCCGAAGCCCTGCCGGATGGCCCGCCGTTCGCCACAGACCATTGGACGCCGCAAGATGTCGCCGCCATCTTCTACACCAGCGGCACTACCGGTTTCCCCAAAGGCGCCATGACCACGCAGGAGGGCTTTCTCGCGAACACCGAAACCTGCCATCGCATCATGACGCTGCCCACCGATGGCGGCGTGCGCAATCTGGTTTCAGTGCCGCTTTTCCACGTCACCGGATGCAACAGCCAGCTTCTGCCCACCTTGGAAACGGGCGGAACTACGGTCATCATGCCGGCCTTCGAGGTGCAGGCGTTTCTGTCGGCCATCGGACAGGAGCGCATCAACCTGCTGGTGTCGGTGCCGGCGATTTACTGGCTGGCATTGAATCAGCCGAATTTTGCGAGCGTTAATACGGGCGCCATCAAGTGGCTGACTTATGGCGGCGCGCCCATCGCGCCGGCGCTGGTGGGGCGCATCATGGAAGCCTTCCCGCAGGCGCGTGTCGGCAATGGATTCGGCCTCACGGAAACCACCTCGGTGGCCACGTTTCTGCCGCACGAATACGCCCGCACGCGTCCCGATTCGGTGGGATTCGCCGCGCCCGTGGTGGACCTGAAACTGTTTGAGGTCGATGCGCAGAGCGGCGTGGGCGAGTTGCTGGTGCGCGGCCCCAACGTGGTGAAGGGATATTGGAACAAGCCCGAAGCCACGGCGCAGACCTTCGTGGATGGTTGGCTGCACACGGGCGACCTGGCCCGTCTGGATGCGGATGGCTTCGTCCAGATCGTCGACCGCAAGAAGGATATGATCTGCCGCGGCGGCGAGAATGTGTACTGCGTGGAGGTGGAAAGCGCGCTGGCCGCGCACCCTGCCGTGCTGGAGGTGGCCGTGGTGGGCGTGCCCGACGAGATGATGGGCGAGAAAGTGGGCGCGGTGATCGTGGTGCGTCCAGGCCAGAAGCCGGATGTGGGCGATATTCTGTCGTTCGCGGGCGAGCGCCTGGCCGATTTCAAGGTGCCGCAATACGTGGTGACGCGGCAGGAGGCGTTGGCGCGCAATCCGGGCGGCAAGGTGTTGAAGGCGCCGCTGCGCCAGGGAGTGGATTGGGGAAAGCCGCTGCGCTAGCCCGCAAAGGCGCGGGGGCGCCTCAACGTCCTCGAATAACTGCCCACGCGCCGTTTTGCGGGCTGTTATTAGGAGCGCAAAGGGCGCGTTTTCCGCGCCGCCATTCGAAGGAGGAACACAAAGGATCTGGGCGGCACGGGCGCCCGTTTTGCGCGTGTTCCTCAAAAGCCCCCGTCAGTATCCGTTGTCCTCCGGCAAATGCGGCGGCACTTCAAATAATCCCGCCGGGAACCCCGCCGGCAGAAAGGTATTGGGGTCCGGAGCGGTCCGCCCGCCCGAGGCGAAGAACCCCGCTACCTGCTGTTGCGCCGCCAGGCCAATCAGGATGGCATCCAGGGGCGGAAACTCGATGGTGCTCCCCGAGATGCCGATGAACAGCGCCAGGAACGGGTGCGGGTCCTGCGGCACCTGCAAGCCGTCAGCCAGCGCGATGTCGTGCCGGTACTCCCATGTCGTAGGGTGATTAGCTGCCTTGATCAGCCGCGTGGTGGCCATGTTCGGCATGGTATTGTCCAGGCGCGCCAACTGGAACAGGATTCTCTTGTAGGGCATTCCCGGCAGCGGCGTAGCAGTCATGTGCGGCGCGTAATAAACGGCATCGCCCGGCGACTGGAGCCACTCGTAAAGCTCAAAAGCATTTTGAATGGCGATGGCGCCTGGCACATCGTTCACCTTCACGGGCTGATAAGGGAACACGTAATTGTCGTTAAAATCGTTGCCCTCGTTCAGCAACGAAGGCACGTGCGCGCCCAGTATGGCGGCCGCTAACGGGTGGTAGGATTCGCTCCAGCGCACGATATCCTCCACGGTGCCGCCACCCACGTTCAACACCGAGACGTGCACGTCTGGCTCGATCGCCGAAAAGATCGTGCCATACATGGATCCCAGCGATTCACCGACGTAATAGATCTTGCTCGAGTCCAGATCCGGGTTCCCGCCCGCATTGAAAACCACGCCGCGTTCGATCTGGAGCACGAGTCCGGAAATGTCGATCGCGGTTTGGCGCAGACAATCGCGCAAAGCCACCTGCGCCGGATTGGCCGCCAGACACCCTTCATACGGACCGATGGCGCCGTCGCCATTCAGGTCCACGCCGCGGCCACCGGCGTTCAGGGTGGTGACGTTGCCGGATCTGTCGGTGATAATCACTTCGCTCTGTACTCCGAATCCGTGGCCCACCGCGTTGATGGCGATGGTGGCGAAACCGGCCTGCGCCAGCGTAGGCGCTACCGCCGTCGGGCCGCCCCACTGGCTGTCGCCGAATCCGTGGCCGAAGATGACCACGGGGTAGCCCGTGGCGGGCTCCGGTGAAGATGGCAGGAAGACGTGATAGGCGATGATGTTCGTCGAAGACGGCGGCGTCACTGCCTGGCCGGTCGGCGTCCAGGGAATCACCTGCTGGCTATTGAGGAAGTTCGGCGAAGCGAACGTGCCAAACCCTATGGCGCCGATGCCCTTGAACAGCGCATTGTCGAGGGGCAGCGGCAGGTCCACAAACTGCGACGGATTGTCGCCCACCTGCTCGTGCAGGACCAGCGTCCCAATGTTCGAATACTGGAACAAGGAGGGAGGTTGCAGCGGTTGTGGGGGAGGCGGAATGTTCGGCAGCAGCGCATGGGCCTGCTCCATCCAGGTGGTGACGTTCATGGTGGTGAATACCGTCGCGCCCACGATGTTCGATGGCGCAACCGCGCCGGCCACGCTGTTCACGGCTTGCGACAGTTCAGCACAGTAAGCGGTTTGCGCGGAGAGTGGCGCCACGCAGGTCGAATACGCCGGATCGGGCTGGATCGGATTGCCGTCCAGGTCGTGAATCACATCCAGCACAATCACGGCTATCCGGCTATGCTGGTCCAGGTTGCCGTCGGGCTTACCATAGAGCGAGTTGGTGGTGGGGTCATAGATCATCTGCGTCAGGTAGAGCATCGTGCCGGGGTTGTTGATGCCTCGCTCTTCATTGGTCAGATTCTGGAGCTCCACGTAATAGACGGCATGGTGGATGGTGTTGACGTCGATCGGGCCGGAGAAGGTTATGCGAATACGCGGCGCGGTTTGGAAGCCATCCAGTTGATTGATGAGTTGCGTATCCTGGCAGTCGCTGGGGGCCGTGGTGCAATCCGGCAGGGGCAGGTTCACGCGTAGGCCCGACTTCTGTGTGGCATCCGGCACGGTCAGAAAATCGGTGGGAAAAGGTCCCATGGTGGGGTCGCTGGGGTTCCACACCACGGTGACACCACCGGCGGACAGCAGCGGAATAAACAAAGATAATGTCAGTACGAATACAAAATGGCGCATCCTGTTCAGGATACATCAGTCGGAGACGAGGATCGGAAACTGCTCTGGCGTTTCGATAGGCGTTTCGAGATCCAGCAGACGCGGGTCGAGCAGACGTTTCGTATCTATATTGCCCATGGCGGAAAGGATGTTCTCTTTAATATGCGGATGCTCTTTCTCCAATTCGGCGAAGATTCCTCGCAACGACTTGCGCACGGTCCCTGTGCGCTGGGAGCAGCCGCACGGCACCACCGGCACGCCGAGCCCTTCGGCGAAAGCCCGCGTGATCTCCTCGGTCACGAATACCAGCGGGCGGATTAAGCGGAACTGCCTGTCGCGCGATTGGGTGACAGGCGGCAGCGCGCTCAGGCGGCCGGTGAACAGTATGTTGCGCAGCAGCGATTCGCAAAAATCGTCGGCGGTGTGTCCGAAGGCGATTACATTGGCGCCCAGCCCGGAACAGATCTCGTAGACCGCGCGCCGGCGGTAGCGGCTGCACAGGTCGCAGCCATGGTCCGGCTGGTCTTCCAGCAGCCGCAGCGACGGTTTATCGCGGAAGTAAGTCCAATCCACACCCTTTTGCTTCAGATATTCGCCCAGCGGCTCGATGGGCCGCAGGAACTTGCCCTGCTCCACGGTGAAGGCGCACACCGAGAAGTCGATGGGCGCGCGCCCGGCCAACAGCAGCAACGCTTCGAGCAGGGTTATCGAATCCTTGCCGCCGGAAAGCGCCACCGCCACGCGATCGCCGTCGCGAATCATCTTGAAGCGATGGATCGCCTCGCCCACCTTGCGCAGCAGTGTTTTCTCGAGTTCCACTGACTATGATTATAGCTGCGCCGCTCTACGTAAGCCGCCGCAGGTTCGGCACGCCCACGATCGACGACGCATCGCGCGGATCGATCGGCACTTTCGCGCCCCGCTGCGAAAACCGGTAAGTGGCGCCGCTTACCGGTCCTCGCACGGTCATGGCCGAGCCTCCTATGTACTCGTACAGCACGCCATTTGAAACCGGCACAGGCGCTCGTCCCGCCTGCACTGTGCGGGCGTTCATGGCCGCCCGCCGTCTTTGACCGCAACATGGCATACGCTTCGCTCTCCCACCCCATAGTGAGTGCGCCGGCCGAAACGTTACAACCCCCGCGGGCCCGGGTCTATACTCGATATCATGCTCGCCGCGGATCTGGTCTACGCCTTCCGTTCCCTGCGCCGCCGCCCGGCATTCGCGCTGGCGGCCATTCTCACGGTAGCGCTGGGCGTGGGCGCCAACACCGCCGTCTACCTGGTGATTTACACGGTGGTGCTGCGTCCATTGCCGTTTCGCGAGCCGCAGCGGCTCATGCAGATCTGGGAGCGCACCCCGGCGCTGCCGCAATTGCAAGCCACCGTGCCGGATTTCGAGGATTGGCGCAACCAGACCCACGCTTTCGCCCAGATAACCGCGTACACTTTCCAAGCCATAAACCACATCACGCTCGCCGGCCAGGGCGAGCCGGAGGTAGTGCAAGCCACCAACGCGTCAGCCGATCTGTTTCCCGCGCTCGGTATCCGGCCCTTGTTGGGCCGCGGCTTTACGGCCGCGGACGACCGCGAGATGCGGCCCGTAGCCTTGATCTCCGAAAAACTGTGGCGCAGAAGGTTCCTGGCCGACCCCGCCATTGTGGGCCGTGCCATGCGCCTCGAAAAGCAATCGTTCACGGTGATCGGCGTGGTCCCTACCCGCCAGGCATTTCCCGCGTGGGCCGATGTCTGGCTGCCTTTCTCGTGGATCGAACCCGAATTGCGGAACACGAGGAAGTATCATCCGCTGGAAGTGGTCGCGCGCCTGCGTCCGGGCGTGAGCGAGGCGGAAGCGGATCGGGAAATACGCGCACTCGCCGCGCGCCTGGCGGCTGAACATCGCGATACCAACGGCACGGTCGGCGCTTACACAGTCCCACTGTCGCGCGAAATTATAGGCGACGTGCGTCCCGCGCTGCTGCTGGTGTGGGCTGCGGTAGGCCTGGTGCTGCTGATGGCGTGCGCCAACCTGGCGCACATGCTGCTGGCGCGCATGCTCGACCGGCGGCAGGAGATCGCCATACGCCTCGCGCTGGGCGCCGGCCGCGTCCGTCTGATGCGCCTGGTATTCACCGAGAGCCTGCTGCTGGCGCTCGCGGGCGGAGCGTGCGGTGCGCTGCTGGCGGCCGCCGCGGGCAGCACGCTCCGGCACATGGCGGAGGGCCGCATTCCGCGCCTGCAAGAGCTTGGCGAGCTTGGCAGCCAGGGTTACGCGCCGCTGTTCGTGCTGGCCTTGTCGATCCTTTGTGGAATTCTGTTCGCATTGCCGGCCTGTGCGGAGGCGCTGGGCGCGGAACGGCGTCCGGCCGCCGGCCGTTCCATGAGCAAGCCGCGCTCCCCGCTGGGTTCCCCGCTAAGCTCCCTGCTGATCGCGGCGGAAGTCGCTATGGCGTTCGTGGTGTTGATGGGAGCGGCTCTGCTGGTCCGTAGCTTCGCCGCATTGCTGAACGAAGATCCTGGGTTCCGCGCGAAGGGCGTGCTGGCGGTGGAAGTCCCACTTCCCAGCAGCCGGTATGACGGGCAGAAAGCGGCTCGCTTCCTGGCTGCGCAACTGATGCCGGCGGTGCGCGCATTGCCTGGTGTCGAAACCGTGGCGGCGGCCAACTGTGCGCCGATGAGTCTGGGGCCTACAGAGCACACCCGCTATGCCACGCGGTTCGGTATCGAAGGGCGCACTTTCGAGCCTGGCCGCTACCCTGTGGCACAGATTCGCTGGGTGTCGCCGGAATATTTTCGCGTGCTGCAGATTCCGCTGAAGCGCGGCCGGTGGCTGACCGAGGCGGACCGCGACCAGCCGCGCTACCTGATCAACGAAACGCTGGCGCGGCGCTTCTTTCCGGATGCCGATCCAACGGCGCACCGCCTGGTGATGGACGTGATGGACCCCCATCCGGACCTGGTTACGGTAGCGGGCGTGACCGCCGATGTCCGCGACATGGGTCTGGACGAGGCGCCGCTACCCACGCTGTATCTGATTGGAAGTTCGCCATACATGACGTTGCTGGTCAAAACCGCGGGTGAGCCGATGCGGTGGGCCGCGCCCATTCGCGACGTGATTCATCGCGCGGATCCGGAGGTTGCCGTAGTGAAGGCCGCGCCTGTGGAGCAATATGTAGCCGATTCGTTGGCGCGGCGCCGCTTCGCGCTCACGCTGCTGGCCGTGTTCGCCGGGTTGGCGGCGCTGCTCACCGCGGCCGGAGTTTACGGGCTGCTGGCCTATTCGGTAAGCGGGCGCGCCCGCGAATTCGGCATTCGCGCGGCCTTGGGCGCGGCGCCGGCCGATCTGCGGCGGCTGGTCGTGCGGGAGGGCGCGGCGGTCACCATCCCTGGACTCGCGCTGGGCCTGGCGGCATCGCTCGCGGGCGCCAGGCTGGTTAAGGGCATGCTGTACCGGCTGTCGCCGATCGATCCCCTGTCGCTGGCGGCGGTAGCCCTGCTGTTGATCGGGATTACCCTGCTATCCGTGTGGCTTCCCGCCAGGCGGGCGGCGTCCGTAGATCCAGGTACGGCGTTGCGGGTAGAGTGAGCGCAGGTCGGTAGTGAGTCGGTTTGAATCCGGGGCGATTCCCGGTCATCAAAACCAGCCCCCGGACGGCACCAGCGCCATTGAGGCGCAGATACGTGACGAGATTGCCGTAATGCAAGGCGTCATGGTTTGCGACTTGCGTCAAGACGAACATCTTGTTCGTCTTGACGCCCCAGAAGTCCGCCGGCTCATTGAGGTGCGCATCGGTGAACCCCGAGTACACGCCATCGCAGTAAGCGAACGCGCCTTTGAGGTGGGCCATGATCTGGGTCTTCGAACCCTTCGCGGCAGCCGTGCCGGGGTTCGCTTCACCCTTGACGTTTGAACACAATATGTAGGATATGTCCGCCACATGATTCAGGATCTCGGCAAACGAGCGAACGTCCTTCGTCGGCCGGTAGCTGTACTTGGACTCTGGCATCGCTTCCGCCGACTTCATGATCTTGTCCTGCATATTGCTACGAAAAATGGATATCGTCGCCGTCAGCGGATTCGGCGCCGTGATCGGATTGGGCATGCCTTCTTGTGCGTTGGCCAAGGACGCCAGGACGGAAACAGATACCATGCCAACAGGAACCACGACGCGAGCAATGGATCGGAACATTAAGAATCCTCCAACATCTCCGGGTGCAAGTATCATGCCAAGACTCGGGTTTTTTCGTTTCAATGCATTGGCCGTCTAAATCAGCGGTTACCTCGTCCGGTTGTGGGACAAGAAATCTCGTAAGCGGGAAAACCGATTCCGTCATCCGAGTAATTCCAATCGGGCTCTGACGCCTATCATTACTACTCATGAAACTCGCCTTCCACTCCGCGCAGGCCGATCATGTGCGCCCTTTTACCCTGCTTCCCGCCGGGCGGCCGGCGTCTTGAATCCGGGGCGATTCGCGGTTCAAAACGCATGCCTTTGGCTCTGGATTTGAAGTTGCTAAAATAGCTCTAACGCCCCGGTAGACTGAGGGAGCATGCGTGCGCTGGCCCAAAATGCGGAAAGTCAGGAACTGAACGAGGCGCTCGAAAAGCTCGGCCAGGAGGTTGCCCGGCTCCAGACCGTCATCGACACGGTTCCGTCTTTCTTGTGGACGAGCTGGCCTGACGGGTCCAAGGAATACCTGAACAAACGTTGGTACGAGTATACCGGCCTGACCTTTGAGCAGGGGGAAGGTTGGGGTTGGAAGGTGGTCGTTCACCCCGATGATGTGGATCGTCTCGTTCCTGAATGGCTCGCCTTATTGGATGCTCGCAAACCAGGCGAACTGGAAACTCGCATCCGGCGATATGACGGCGAGTACCGATGGTTCCTCATACGGGTCGTTCCACAGCTCGACGCTGACGGCAACGTCGTCAGGTGGTTTGGAAGCAATACCGACATCGAAGACCGAAAAAGAGCGGAGCAGAAACTCCTTGAGGAGGACCGCGAACTCCGCCGGATTACCGATGCGATACCGCAGACCATTGTCGTACAGGACCTCAGCGGCCATCCGCTCTACGCGAACCAAGCGGTGCTGGACTATTCCGGTCTCACCATGCAAGATGTGGCCACCTCGGACTTTCGCGCCAGATTCTTCCATCCGGACGATATCGAGAGGTTGCGGGAGGTGCGCCAAGCGGCCCTGGCTCGCGGCCTGACGTTCGAAATCGAACAACGAGCGCGCCGGAAGGACGGTGAGTATCGGTGGTTCCTCATCCGTTACAACCCGTTCCGCGACGAACAGGGACGTCTGGTGCGTTGGTATGCGACGGGAACCGACATCGATGATCGCAAGCGCTCCGAAGACAGGACACGAAACGAAAACGTTGCGTTGCGCGAAGATATCGTACGCTCATCCATGTTCGAGGAAATCGTCGGTTCCTCCGAGCCATTGCGTAAAGTGATGGTGCAAGTGTCGAAGGTGGCTCCTACCGATTCCACAGTGCTGGTCTTAGGTGAGACTGGAACGGGAAAGGAGCTGATTGCTCGCGCGATTCATAACCGGTCCAAGCGCTCAAACCGTGCTTTCATTCGAGTGAACTGCGCCGCAATTCCGCCCTCCCTGATTGCGTCCGAGCTGTTCGGACATGAAAAGGGATCCTTCACGGGAGCCACTCAGCGTCGCCTCGGCCGTTTCGAATCGGCAGACAGTGGAACGATCTTCCTCGATGAGGTAGGCGACCTTCCGGCAGAGACGCAGGTTTCCTTGCTGCGCGTTCTTCAGGAGCGGGAATTCGAACGAGTGGGCGGTAGTCAAACAGTTTCGGTTGACGTACGGGTGATAGCCGCGACCAATCGAGATCTGGATTCAGCGGTGGCTGAAGGCAAGTTCCGCCAGGATTTGTTTTACCGCCTCAATGTTTTTCCGATTCGATTACCGGCATTGCGCGAGCGGATTAGTGATATTTCGTTGTTGGTCGGATACCTGATCGACCGTTACGCCCAAAAAGCGGGCAAGAAGATTCGAAATATAGATACAAAGACGATGGAGCTCTTCCACGCGTATGATTGGCCGGGCAACATCCGCGAGTTGCAAAACGTCGTCGAGCGGGCGGTGATTCTCTCTGAAGGGGAGACCTTCTTTGTAGACGAAGCCTGGCTTACGCGGGCGACTCCCAGGCTGCCTGCGGCGTCCGTCGTTGCCCACGGACCTTGCGGAACGGGAGAGAGCGATGATCGAAAATGCGCTGCGCGAGGCCGAGGGCCTGGTCTCGGGTCCCGCGGGCGCCGCTGCCAAACTGGGCATACCCAGACAGACCCTCGAATCAAAGATTCGGAAACTCGGAATCAACCGGCATCATTTCAAGACCTCGTAGTTTCCCATTTGGCCTTCAGGATTTTGCCTCCTCCAACCTATACAACTTCTCGATGGGCCGAACCGACGCTTTGCGGGCCCCGCATCACCGATGCCGAGTTTCAGCAAATGCTGAAATTGCGGCCTGACCTGCCCAAGCTAAAGACCAATGAATCAATTGATTACGAGTGGCGCTGGGATTGCCATCTGTGTAAGCGTGAATCGTCCGGCAGGTCGAATATGACCTTGAAGATCGAAAAGTACTCCGATGGGAACAGCACGACTATTCGACTGATAGGCCGGATGCAAGCGGAGCATTTGGAGGAGTTAGAGAAGCAGATTCGTGAGAGCGGACCGGCAATCACATTGGACCTGGAGGAAGTGACATTAGTCGATGTGGAGATTGTTCGCTTCCTTGGGGCTTGTGAAGCACGAGGCGCCACGCTTCTCAACTGCTCGCCCTACATACGCGACTGGATCGGCAAAGAGCGAGATTAAAGGAATAGGAGAAAAAACAATGACTAGGAAACTGGAAGGAAAGATTGCGCTCGTTACGGGCGGCTCGCGCGGCATTGGCGCGGCAATCGCTAAGCGTCTGGCCGCGGACGGAGCGAACGTGGCCATCACATACGCGAAGGACGCCAGCGCGGCTTCCGCCGTGGTCAAAGCGATTGAACTCGATGGCGGAAAGGCTGTCGCGATCCAAGCGGACGCTGCCGACGCCGAAGCTGTGAAGGCTGCGGTCGAAAAGACCGTTGCGACCTTCGGCCAACTTGATGTGCTTGTGAACAATGCCGGCACTGCCATTCCGAAAACGTTCGAGGAGACCACGCTGGAGGAGATGGATCGCGTGATCGACATCAACGTCCGCGGCATATTGGTCACCACGCAGGCGGCGCTGAAGCACATGAAGAGCGGTGGCCGCATCATCTCGATCGGCTCGGCCGTGGGCGAACGTGTCCGACGCCCGGGCTTGTACCCTACTCGGCCACGAAGGGAGCCGTGAAGATGTTTACTCAGGCGTTGTCCAGAGAGGTCGGGAGCCGGGGTATCACGGTCAACAACGTCCAGCCGGGTCCGATCGACACGGATTTGAATCCCGCATCGGGCGATTGGGCGGTGCCTCAGAAGGCCGCCACAGCGCTCGACCGCTATGGGCATGTTGATGAGATCGCCGCCGCGGTGGCGTTCATCGCCGGTCCGGAGTCCTCGTACATGACCGGGTCGAATCTTACCGTTGATGGCGGAATGAATGCTTGACCGCAATTCGCACACGAAGAGGAAGGTGTCCAATGACTAACGCTGATGAAGAAACACAGCATCTCTTTTGAGCTGGCACAGAAAATGGTGAATGCAGCGGTGGCGAAAGCCAGAGAAATTGGCGTTAGCGAGAACGTGGCGATTCTCGATGATGGCGGCAATCTCAAGGCCTTTAGCCGGATGGATGGGGCCCCGATCCCTACCATTGAGATGGCGCAGAATAAAGCGTACACAGCTCTGCTCGGCGTCTCCACGCAGGAGTTTTTCAACTTTATCCAGAGCGACCCGTCGCTTTTGGCCGGCATCCCCACGCTTGCGCGTATGGCGGCGTGGGGTGGAGGGTTTCCCATCAAGGTGAACGGAGAAGTTGTCGGGGCGATCGGGGTAAGCGGGGCGCCCACGGTGCAGAACGACGTCGACTGCGCGAGAGCAGCCCTGGCGCTCGTATCCGATGCGGCTGAAGGTAATCGTTCGTTCGAATCGGAGGTAGAGAAATGGCTGTCCTTCGTAACAAAACGGCTTTGGTGACAGGAGCGTCACGGGGAATTGGGCGCGCCACTGCCTTGGCGCTTGCTGAGGCTGGAGCGCACATCCTGGCTCACTATGGCCGTTCCGTGCAAGACGCGGAATCTCTCGTTGCCGGCATCCGTTCAAAAGGGGGACGCGCGGATGCCATCAGGGCGGACTTGGGAACGCCGGACGGTGCGGCTCTGCTGGCTCAGGAGGTTCGCTCGATTGTTGGCGAGCGATTAGATGTGCTCGTGTCAAACGCCGGTATCTCCAAGGCTGCCACCATACAGGATCATACGGTCGAGGACTTTGACAACCTCTTTGCAACGAATGTGCGCAGTCCGTTTTTTCTCGTGCAGCAACTCCTGCCCGTCCTCCACGAGGGCTCGAACATTATTGTGATCTCTTCGATTGGCGCGCACGCCGTGGTTGGGAAGCCCGGTCTGGACAACCCTTCGCTCCTCGCCTATTCCTCCACCAAAGGAGCATTAGAGACTCTCGTTAAAAACTGGGCCGCCATTCTCGGGCCGCGCGGCATCCGCGTAAATGCCATTGCACCAGGAGTGATCGACACGGATATGTCGAACTTTTCGAAGACAGAAGCGGGACGCGAGGTCACGCTGGGAATGCAGGCACTGAAGCGAATCGGCAAGCCGGAAGATGTTGCGGACGTAGTCGCGTTTCTTGCGTCGGATGCGGCCCGCTGGATCACGGGAGCGAGTATCCCGGTCGACGGCGGGTCGAAACTTTGAGATATGGACTCTACTTTGCAAAAGGGGATTTCGATGGATACGAAGACAGAGGAGAACAACAAGGAGCTTGTCTTGGAAGCGTTCGACACGCTGTTCAATAGACGCGATTATACGGCGGCTGAACGTTACTGGTCGCCTCGCTACATTCAGCACAGCGCTCATATTGGACCTGGCCGGGAGGGTCTGTTCAACCTCATCAAGAGCCTTCCGCCCACGCTGAAGTATGAGCCGGGGCTCATCCTCGCCGGGGGGGATTTCGTGATTGTTCATGGCCGTTTCTCCGGCTTTGGCGCGCCTGTGAATTGGATCGCCGCCGATATCGTTCGTCTGCAAGACGGGATGCTCAGCGAGCACTGGGACGTGATTGAGGACGAGGCCACGCGGCTAAAATCAGCCAGCGGCCTTCCAATGTTCGGCGCAGAGTTTCCCTCGTGATGATCTCGCCCTAAGGAGAATGAAATGGGAAGCACGTATCGGGCAGTGGAAGTGTCGACACCGGGCGTACTCCGTGTTGTCGAGCGGCCGATTTCGAAGGCGGCAGTCTGGTCAAGTCCGCCTACGCGTCGAAGCATGTGGCGTTTGTCATTCCGATTTAGCGACGGTACAGGGAGACTATCCAGGCCTGAAATTGCCGCGAGTGCCCGGGCATGAGGTCGTGGGCCGGATCGAGGAGATCGGCCCGAATGTTTCCAAATGGAAGATCGGGCAGCGCGTAGGTGTCGGCTTTTTGGGCGGCCAAGACGGCGAATGTGAGCCGTGCCTCCGCGGAGATTTTGCAAACTGCTTGAACCCCGTCATATCTGGAATCACTACCGACGGGGGTTATGCCGAGGTGATGATTGCCGAAGCACGAGCGCTCGCTTCCATCCCTGATGAGCTCACGTCCGCGGAGGCCGCCCCTCTGCTCTGTGCTGGCATAACGACCTACAACGCATTGCGTAACGCTGGCTTGCGCGCGGGCGATCTGGTTGGCATTCAGGGGATCGGCGGGCTTGGACACTTGGGCAGTTCAGTTTGCCCGGCGCATGGGGTTCCGCACCGTGGCCATCAATAACGGACCGGAAAAGGCGAAGCTGGCCAAGGAGTTGGGCGCGCATTCCTATGTGGATACCGCGGCAGAAGATGTTGCTGCCGCGTTACAGAGGATGGGCGGCGCCAAAGCGATCCTAGCGACCGCTCCGAGCGGCAAAGCGATTGCCGCACTGGTCCCTGGCCTCGCAGTTCGCGGCAAGTTGATCGTGGTTGGAGTCGCGCCCGACGCCATCGAGGTCTCCTCCGCGTCCCTGGTGTTCGGCGGGCGCTCGATTTATGGCAGCTTGACGGGCAGCGCCATCGACACCCAGGACACGCTGGCGTTCAGCGTCCTGCAGGATGTGCGGCCCATGATCGAAACGCTTCCGCTTGACAAGGCGCCCGAGGCTTTCGCTCGCATGATGGATGGAAAGGCGCGTTTTCGCATGGTGTTGGTCAACAGCAAGGATTAGGCCCAGGTAAGCGCCCGGAGAGAACCAGTGAACAAATTTCAACCAATCTTTGACAAACAAAAAGATTACTTCAATACCGACGCCACCAAATCTTACGAATGGCGCATTGAGCAACTCGACCGCATGGCCAGGATGCTGAACGAGAACAATGAGGCTTTTCAGGAGGCGGTCAGCAAAGATTTCAAGACCGCGTTAGAAGAGAAGGTCTTTGAGGTCGCAGCTCCTCTGGCGACCATTGAATTCACGAAGATGCAATTAAAGGAGTGGATGAAGCCGATCTCCGCCATGGTTCCAAAGGCCCTCGCGGCCTCGGGACACACGGCCCAGGTTATCCGGGAGCCATACGGTGTGACGCTGATCATTGGTCCGTTTAACGGTCCCCTCATTCTCTTGCTTGACCCGGCTATCACGGCTCTGTCGGCAGGAAACCCTTGCATCCTGAAACTTGCAGAGTCGATCCCGGCTACATCTACGCTGCTTCAAAAGCTCATTCCGAAGTACTTTGAGCCCGACTCCGTGACTGCAGTTTCCGGGTCGCGTGAAGAAGTAACGGAACTGCTTAAACTGCCATTTGATTTCATCTTTTTCACCGGGAGCGTAAAGGTTGGCAAGGTGATCATGCGCGCTGCCGCAGAGAATCTGACCCCGGTTTTATTGGAACTTGGGGGGCAAAACCCAGCGTTTGTTGATGCGACCGCTAATCTTTCTGATGCCGCGAAGAAAATTGTCTGGGGCGCGATGGCATGGGGTGGCCAATGGTGTACCTCACCCGGTTACGCCTATGTGCACGAATCCGTTGTCGGGGAGTTCGTTGCGGAGTGCAAGAAGGCAGTGATCGAGCTCTACGGGACCGATCCGAAGAACAATTCCGACTACTCGCGCATCATCAGCCCAAAAGCTGTTGAGCGCCTGGCGGGGCTCATTGATCAAAAGAAGGTCGTCGCCGGTGGTGCGTCTGACCCGAAAGCGCGCTACATCGATCCGACAATCCTCTATCCCGTGACGTGGGACGATCCAATCATGGAGGATGAGATCTTTGGGCCGCTTCTGCCGATCCTCACGTACAAGGACATCGATGCGGCCATTCTTGAGGTGAAGAAGCGCCCAAAACCTCTTTCCGGCTTCCTCTTCAGCCGTGACCAGAAGGCGATCGATCATTTCCTCGCGAGCCTGTCCTTTGGCGGCGGAGCGATCAATCAGGTGAATGTTCATCTATTTGTGGAGTCTATGCCTTTCGGAGGCGTTGGATACTCCGGCATCGGTCACTACTACGGGAAGGACGGCTTTGACGCTCTCACTCATGCGAAATCGATCCTGGTTTCGCCGCCCGACGTAGCCATCGAGCACCTTTTCCCGCCCTACACGCCCGAAAAGGTACAGGAGCTCAACCAATGGTTCGGGTACTAGAAGGCGATGTTGCGACAGGAGATCGATAGGAACCAGTCCATGAACCTGTTGCATGCCCTCTTTACCCGGAACCTCTTGATGTCGGGAGTCGCGATTGTCCGCTATATTCCTCGGGCCTTTCGGGTTGAAGCAGGTGGATGGGAATCTTTTCTTTACGGAGGAGAAGCGGCAGGAGTATCGCCGTCGTGTAGAGAGTGTGACGCCTCACTCCCCGCGTCAGTGGGGGACCATGGAGGTTGACCAGATGTTTCACCACCTCAACCTGGCGTGCGGAGCGTCACTAGGTTTCTACAATCTCCCGGACGAGAGTTACCTGATTTCGCGGACGTTCTTTAAGTGGATTCTTGTCGATTGGTTTCCGGAGCAGCCAGTCGGCCTACGGCTTCCAGCGGCCTTCAAAATCCCGCATTCACAGAGATTTGAGTTCGCGCACGAAAAGACACAACTGCTGAAAATCTTGCAGGCTGACTGGAACGCGCGAACCGCCGATGCCTGGAAGCCGCATCCTTTGTTCGGCAAGATGACACCAAAGGAGTGGGGCAAGCTCTCGCAGATTCACGTGGATTATCACCTGAGACAGTTCGCAGCTTGACGAGGTGTTCGACATGAAGGTCCTGATTCTCGGAGCAACGGGATTGGTGGGGCGGAACGCATTGGCGCAGACCCTCGCACAGCCAGCAGTCACGCAGGTCATAGCGCCAACGCGGACACCGCTGATAAAGCAGGACAAGCTGGTGAACCCGGTGGCCCCAAAGTTGGAGTTTCTGCTACCGGAGGTGACAGGGTGGGGACCCGACGCTGCAATCTGCGCGACCGGCACAACGATCAAGAAGGCAGGATCGAAAGAAGCCTTCCGTTCGGTCGATCACGATCTGCCGTTGTCGTTCGCGCGGCTAGCTCACCAAGCAGGCACACAGAACTTCGCGCTCGTCTCGGCGATAGGAGCATCGGTCGATTCATCCTTCTTTTACGCAAGGGTAAAAGGCGAACTCGAACGAGATGTTCGCGAGATTGGCTTCAGGTCGCTCACCATCTTGCGACCCAGCATCATCGAAGGAGAGCGCGATGAGGCTCGTCTTGCCGAGAGCCTCGTGCTGAGGCTTTCACGTTTCCTTGCGCCCGTCCTTCCCAAACGATTCCATGTCAATCCCGCTCCGAAAATCGCCCAAGTGCTCGTCGATGCAGTCGTGACCGAAGAGCCGGGCTGCCACTTTAGATACTCAGACAGCCTCGTCTGACTCTACCGTTGCGGGACATGAGTTACATGAGAAAAGGGAGAACGATATGCGTGCAATGAGAGCGGAACAATTTAGTGGTTATGAAGGGTTGAAGCTCGTCGAGCTTCCAAAACCAGCGGTCTCGGACGGGAGAGTATTGCTGCGAATCACTGCGGCCGGCGTCACGCCGCTGGACCATACGATTCTCTCCGGCAAATTTCACCGGCTCGAAGGCGCCGCTGGTCCTGGGCAACGAAGGAGCGGGCGTGGTGGAGGAGGGAGGCGGAACGGAATTTCCCGCCGGTTCACGCGTGATGTTCTTCGGCGCCTATGGCGCTTTTGAGGACGGAACCTACAGTGAGTGGGTTGCCGTACGGAAGGAAGACCTTTGCCTGATTCCTGACAATGTCGACGACGTGAGTGCCGCAGGTATTCCGGTCGCGTATCTCACCGCGCAGGTGGCTCTTACCCGGGCTGGTTTTCGCGCAGGCAAGACTGTGTCTGGCGCCGGCGATCGGAGGATCGATCGGCAATGCGGTGACGCAATTGGCGCGCGCCTTGGGCGCAAAACACGCCATGTCAAGCACGACCAATCATGCGAAAGCCGAGCAGGCGAAGGCGCTCGGATTCAATGAAGTCATCGATACCTCCTTGGAGAAGTTGGGTGACGGCGTGCGTCGTATCACGGGCGGTTACGGCGCAGACATTGTCATCGACGGAATCGGTGGTGAAGTCTTGAGCGAGGCGCTCGGAGCGCTTGCGTTGGAAGGAAGCCTCACAACACTGGGGTATTCCGCAAGCCGTAAGACAACCATTGACGTGACAAATCTCATCGTGCCACAGGCCAGCATCCGGGGTCTCAACATGTTCGCTCAGCCGCAGGCGGCCGTTACTGACGCTTGGAACGTTATTGTCTCTCTGCTTGAATCCGGTGCGATCAAACCGATCGTGGCTAAGACCTTCCCGCTGGCCGAAGCGGCTGATGCTCTGCGTTACCTGGTTGAGGGCCGCCCTTTCGGCAGGGTCATCCTCACAATCTGACGACCTCGACTCAGAGGTGCGGGATACGGAACCCGTTCATCTTAAACCTCTCGTTGCGACCAGCGGCCTGAGGCGTGGATCAGTTTATCGGCTCGCGCGTTGTTCTCGAATACACCGCTGCGAATGGCAGACTTGTTGGTACCAATGTGATCTGATAGCGTCCGTCGGCTAGCGGCCGCGCCCGAAACATCTCCCGAAACTGCGGAAATCCCGCAAAAGCGGCTTCGGCCTCCTTCGCGTTAAGGTGCTTTTCAACTCCGTTCTTCACCATGCAAATGGCCATGCCCTTATGGTTCGGGTCGTTATCTCCGCAATCCTTGAACGGTCCGCGAGTGAATATGGTCTGGCAAATGAAGTCGCCGCTGGCGGTGCCCAGATCGATATGAAAGCGGCCGTATTGCTGAAGAATATCGGAGCCCTGGGCTGAGGTAAGTGCCGGTCTGGCATTCGCCATCTGTGGATTGACGCCGGTCATGACCGCCGCCAAGGCGCCTAGAACCTGCCCCGCGCCGTCCTTGACAGAGTCCCATTCAACCAGAGTAATCGCCTCCTTTATCGGTGTCGAGCCGCATATTTTGGAGTGCCGGTTGCGGTCATTCCACATGATGGCCGTCCACCGGTCAGCCTCCGCATTATCCGCCGGACCACCAATCCCGTTTTTGTAGAACTGAGTCACCGTGAACTGTGCGAACGTATTCCCTTGCTGCGCGGCTGCCAGGTACCAGCGGCGGGCCTCAGCCGGATCGGCGGCTGTAGCCACACCTTTCTCGTAAGCGTAGCCGGCATCCACCTGCGCGCTGGCGTTTCCTTGTTGGGCTGCAAATAGGAAACAACCGAAAGCGGCCGGATCGTTTCGGGCCAGCGCCGCCTGTTTGCCAATTTCTACCGCTCGTTCTGAAGTCGCAGGCGGATGGCCCCGGTCATTGCAGGGTATCGGCTCACCGGGGTTCGCTCGCGCGGCATTCGGCTGGTTCGGCGCGCTCATTGGCGCTGAATGCATGGCCATTCGACGTCCCCTCTCCGCGTCGCTGCCCGGCACAGTCTCAAGCGCTGCTCCCCATGCCGCCTGGTATCTTCCTGTTGAAAGTCCGCAGCATGGATGATAAGTCCACTGGATCGTTCCGTTGACTATGCTGTTTCCATCAGCCGAGAGTTTTCCGGTCAGAACGGCGACGCCAGGGTAAGGCCGGTAATCGGTACGTCGCATAATCACCGATTCGCGGCTGAAACGTTCGACAATCACAATGCTGCCTAGCGTCCGGCTTCCATAATGCGGTTTATCGAACGGAGCGCCCTTATCCAGTGTCCAGGTAGTGCAGTGCTGCGCGCACCAGTGCACCACCGTGGGTGGCTCCACGGATGCCGTCCTTGCTTGAGCGGGCGTTCTCGGCTGGGCCCACGTCGTGACTACCAAAACTAATCCGGCCAGCGCGGTTCGTGCACGCATAGCAACGGTCACCTTTTGTTGATTATCGTAGCATTGACGGTCAATCTGTCATGGATCTGAATCCCGACGTTGTCCCCAAGTCCTAGAAAGCCCGAAACGCCGCCAACCGTCCGTTTCTTCGCTGGGCGGGTGCGATTGCCGGACCAAGCGGCCTCTCGGGAACAGGAAAGATTACCATCATCAGTGGGCGGGCGGGATTGCTGAAGGGGTCACCGAACCGTTAGTGACGTGTGAAGCGGTGCTAGCGGAAACCGCGTCTCATCTCGGTTGCAGCGCTCGGGTTCTGGGGTTGTTGCACGACGGCATGGTGCGGTCCACATTTGTTGAGCGAGCATATTTCCCGATTGGGGGAGTTGGCGGCACGCTACGCGGATCGCAAGCCGGATCTGGCGGATCTTTGCCTGATTCGTCTTAGCGAATTGCATCCGCAAGTATCCGGTGATCACCACGGATCTCGCCGGCTTCCGGGTGTACCGCCGCGGCCGCCGGGAGATCATCCCCCTGATCCATCCTCCTGTGCGGTAACCAGCCGGCAGAGCTGTGAACGGCGTTTCACGGGAGTAATGTGGTTCAAGGCGTCCCCTTTTCGGCCTGACCTTCCGCGGACTATCCGATGAGGTCATCCCTCGTGGCTGGTCAGTAAGCTTCACCCCGGTTGTCAATGCCGAGGACGCGAATCAAATCCGGTGGTTCAAGGCAGAAAAAGACAGTCCACTTGCCGACCCGCAGGCGCAGTTCACCGGGACGGTCTTTGAGGGACTTCACATCGCCGTGGCTTGTCGCGGCGGATCAAAGCCCGAGCCGGCGCCGGACTTCGTCCAAGGGGACGTCGTCGCCCGGTTCCGAGCGGGCCAGATCCAGCTTGGCCGCAGTCTCGGCATCGAGGACTTCCTGCTCACCCAGTTCCGCTAGAAAAGAGATGGCCACTTGCACCTCACTGTCCGGAAGGGCATCCACGAGCGACTGAAGGCGGCCGCGATCGGAGGACATGCTTCAATTATAACTTCAAGGGTGGTCAGCCATTTCCGGGCCGAAGATCAAGCGCTCCGGCCGGATCCCGGATTCATGCCGGCAATCTTGGAGGAATCCCGCAGGCGCTGTGGGTTGGGACGTGACCGGCGTTTACCAGGATCCCTCCGGTTGTTGGACGGAAGGCCGTTTGCGGCGGGGACGTTCTACCCGGAGCCAGTCTTCGTACGCGGCCTCGCGACTGAGGTCCCAAGCGGCGCAGTAGCATTCCTTTTCCCTCGGAATCTCCGCCCACCAGACAACCTGGTCATAGTCGTCGCAGTTCCGCCTGACATCAGTCCGGAGTTCAGTCAATTCCTTGAGGTACGTAAAGAGCCGAACGGCCCTATCACGCACCACGGTATCGCTCCTGGATGTCTCAACCGAGATGGTGCTCATCGGACGCCCGATAATCCTTTTCTGGCCGGCTGGCGGTTCAGGTCGGCTTGACCTCGCAAGGGCAACCTAAGAGTGATCATAGTACAAAACAGCACAGGGATGCCGGGGCAGTCTGTCGCAAACAACCCGTGTAACCAGTGTTGGCCAGCGCTGGCAAATCTGCTGATTCGGCGAGCCTTACGTGTCGTTTTCAGGGGCACATCCTGTGAAGTCCGCGTCACGGCAACTGAACCAGAGACACCCGGCGCTTTCCTTGGGCGACCTGAACACGCTGCCCACCCAACCGAATCAATAGGATGGCGCAGCCGGACCGGACTAGCACTCTGCCATACAGCCGCAGACCGGTCGAATTCCCCGAGTTCCGTCAAAGTGAGCCACTATCGGCAAGGTCTATTGCCCAAAATCACGCCGCGGCAAAATCCACAACCGCCACCGCAGCCCCTGTTGTTTCAACCGCCCGGAGCGTCCGGTGCCTCCCCACCTCCAGCCCCCGATTCTCACGCGTGGTACAGTAGGGCAGGCAGAAACTCGCCCCCGCCCGCGCGTCCGCATCCGAAAAAACGAGCCGAAATGGCCAAAGTGAGCCGAAAATCGCCGGATTCGCCAAAACGAATCGCAAGGCAACTGAAACAAACGAGTTACAAGAAAATGGCTTTGCTCTTCCAAAGCACTTTTCTGCACAATCCATGCCCAATCGTGCACACCCGCCCATCGTGGACTGCGCCCGGCGCCCCCCGCAGGCGCCACCCCAATTTGACCTGCCCCCCGCACTCCGTTACACTGAATCGTCGGTTCTTTTTCGGCTATATCCGCCAACCAAGACAGGATCTTCTTCCATACAGGCAGGACAGGAATGCAGCGACACATTTTCACATCGGAATCCGTTACAGAAGGCCATCCGGATAAAATCGCGGACCAGATTTCAGACGCCGTCCTGGACGCCGTCATGGCGCAAGATCCGCTAGGGCGCGTGGCCTGCGAGGTGCTGGTCACCACCGGCATCTGCGTGGTGGCGGGCGAAATCACCACCACGTGTTACGTGGACGTGCCTCGCCTCGTGCGCCAGACCATCGAGCACGTCGGATACACCGACGCGTTGTGGGGCTTCGACTGCAACACCTGCGGCGTGATGAATGCCATCCAGTCCCAATCGCCCGATATCGCCATGGGCGTGGATACGGGCGGCGCGGGCGACCAGGGCATGATGTTCGGCTATGCCTGCAATGAAACCGACGAGCTGATGCCGCTGCCGATCATGCTGGCGCATAAGCTGGTGCGGCGGCTTTCCGAAGTGCGGCGGGCAGGCATTCTGGATTTCCTGCGTCCGGACGGCAAAAGCCAGGTCAGCGTGGAGTACGTGGATGGCGCTCCCAAGCGGGTGGACGCCGTGGTCGTCTCCACGCAGCATAGCGACTCGGTTTCGATCGAGACCGTGCGTGCGGAGGTGAAGAAGCACATCATCGACCCGGTGGTCCCCGCCGACATGGTGGATTCGGGCACGCGCTATCATATCAATCCCACCGGGCGCTTCGTGATCGGCGGACCGCACGGCGATACGGGCGTTACGGGACGCAAGATTATCGTGGACACCTACGGCGGCATGGGCCGGCACGGCGGCGGCGCATTCTCCGGCAAGGATCCCACCAAGGTGGACCGCTCAGCGTGCTACATGGCGCGCTATATCGCCAAAAATATCGTGGCGGCGGGTCTCGCGAGCCGATGCGAGGTGCAGCTGGCGTACGCCATCGGCGTGGCCGAGCCGGTCTCGGTGATGGTCAACACCTTCGGCACGGGCATCGTCCCGGAAGAGAAGATCACGGCCTTGATTCGCGAACATTTCCCGCTCACGCCGCGGGGCATCATCGACCACTTGAAGCTGCGGCGGCCCATCTACCGCCTGACCGCGGCCTTCGGCCACTTTGGCCGCACCGAAGAAAGCTTCACATGGGAAGCTGCGGACAAGATGGAAGCGCTGCGCGAAGAAGCCGTGGCGCAGGCCGCGGTCCGCTAGTTACCGAGCCGCGACCGTTAGGGAGCGGAAAAAGAGGAATTCATGCCAACCGAAACGCAAACGCAGGTCGCCTGCGACATCAAAGATATTTCGCTCGCGGACGTGGGGAAGCGCCGCACGGAGTGGGCTTTCCAATCCATGCCGGTACTGCAAACCATCCGCAAGCAATTCATCAAGGCTCAGCCGCTGGCCGGCATGCGGGTGTCCGCCTGCCTGCACGTGACCAGCGAAACCGCCAACCTGATGATCACCCTGCGCGATGGCGGCGCTGCTGTGGTGCTGTGCGCTTCCAATCCGCTCTCCACCCAGGACGATGTGGCCGCCACGCTGGTGCGCGATTACAGTATTCCGGTCTACGCCATCAAGGGTGAGAACAACGACGTTTACTACCGGCACCTGACCGCCGCCGCCGAACATATGCCGCACCTCACCATGGATGACGGCGCCGACCTGGTTTCGCTGCTGCACACCAAGCGGCCGGAACTGGCGGCCAGCGTCATCGGCGGCACCGAAGAAACCACCACCGGCGTGATCCGGCTGCGGGCCATGGCCAAGGAAGGCGTGCTGAAATACCCCATCGTGGCCGTCAACGACGCCATGACCAAGCATTTCTTCGATAACCGCTACGGCACCGGCCAGAGCACCATCGATGGCATCATCCGCGCAACCAATATCCTGCTGGCCGGGCTGAACGTGGTAGTGGCCGGGTATGGATGGTGCGGACGCGGCGTAGCCATGCGCGCGCGCGGCTTAGGCGCCAACGTGATCGTCACCGAAGTGGACCCCATCAAGGCTCTCGAAGCGTTGATGGACGGCTATCGTGTCATGTCGATGGCGGAAGCCGCCGTGATCGGCGATATCTTCATCACGGTGACCGGCGATAAGCACGTCATCGCGCGCGATCATTTCGAGCGCATGAAGAATGGCGCCATTCTGTGCAACTCGGGCCACTTCAACGTGGAGATCGATCTGGAAGCGCTGGCCCGGATCAGCTCGTCGCGGCGGCAGTCGCGCGAGTTCGTCGAGGAGTACTGCTTCCGCGACGGCCGCAAACTATATGTGCTGGGCGAAGGCCGGCTGATCAATCTGGCGGCCGCCGAAGGGCATCCGGCTTCGGTGATGGACATGAGTTTCGCCAACCAGGCCCTTTCCGCCGACTACATGGTGAAGAATCACAGCACCCTCGAAAAGAAAGTCTACTCGGTGCCGGACGATCTGGACCGGCAGGTGGCGCGCATGAAGATCGACTCCATGGGTGTGAAGATCGACAGGCTTACACCGGAGCAGGAGCACTATCTATCGAGCTGGTCGGAAGGCACCTAGGGGTCACGGAATAAATTCAAAGACCACGCCGCCGACCGTGTCTCCGGCGGGTCCGCCCCAGAGCGTCGTGCCGTAGAAGTGGCCGGCTTTGTCCCTGATCAGCGGAACCGAGGGATATGCGCCATCGTTTTTGCCCGTGAAGTCGTACTCTACCGTCTCCGTCCAATCCCCGGATGTCTGACGCGTCAGTTTGAAGATGGTTCCCGGATTGTCTATGCCTCCGCCCACGGTCGTGCCCCACAGGGTTCCCTGGCCGTCGAAGATCAGCGCGTTGGGGTTCTCTCCATCCTGGTAGTTCACGCCCAGGAACGTATGCAGGATCGTTTCGGTCCAGCCACCCGATCGATTTCGGGAGAGCCTGAACGCCACGCCGCAGTTAGCCGAACCTCCCGTCTCCGCGGCGCCGTAAAGATTCCCGGCGGCATCGAGGATAAGACTTTCGAACAGATCGCTGCCGTCGGACGCGCCGTGGAAGCTATGCAGCACGCTCTCGCTCCAGGAACCATCCGCCTGGGGAGTTAATTTGTACGCCGTCCCGTTGCCGGTAGCGCCGCCGCCGAAGGTAGTGCCATAGAGATTGCCGGCGCCATCGAAAACCGGCGTGGCGTACGGGGCGGATCCATCCGGCGTGCCGGCGAAGCTGTACAGCACGGTCGGGTTCCAACTGCCCGCGGCGGTAACCAGTTCGTAGATGGTGCCGGATCCGTAGGTGCCCCCCCCGGTCGTGGCACCGTAGAGATTCCCGGCTGTGTCGAAGATGACGCCGCTGTAGGGGGTCGCGCCATCGATTCCACCCGCGAACCAGTGCAGCACGGTTTCGGTCCATGATCCGGTCGATGATCCGCTCGACGTTGGCGACAATTCGAAGACGATGCCGCAGCCTCCTCTGCACTTTCCGACGCCACCCGCGGTCGTGGTGCCGTACAGGTTGCCCGCGCCGTCCATTACCAGCGCGTCATGCGGGGTCTCGCCGTCCTGGCTCCCGCCCGTGAAATCGTATAGCACCGTTTCGGTCCAGCCGCCGCCGGATTGTGGCGACAAGCGGTATACGACGCCATATCCCTTCCCGCCGTCTTCCGCCGTCCCGTAAAGGTTGCCGGCCGCATCCAGAATCAGGCTACCGTAGAGCGAACTCCCTCCACGCTGGTTGTGCTTGCCAAAAGCGTGCAACACTTTGAAATCGCCGGCCGCCGACGCGCCGGCGGCGAGGGTCAGCATGAGAATGCCTGTTTTGTAAAATCGAGCCGTGTCGCGCATGGCTTCAAGTGTATCGCGTCTCCGGCCGCTATACTGAGCATTCACATATGGGCGATGCAATCGTGATCGCGGGCGGCGGATTGGCGGGCATTGTCACTGCCTACGAGTTGCTCGGCCGCGGCCGGCGCGTCCTGCTGATCGATAAGGATCGGCGCGAAAACTTCGGCGGGCTCGCCAAGGAATCCTTCGGGGGGGTGCACATGATCGGTACGCCCCACCAGCGCCGGCTGCGCATCCACGATTCTCCGGAGTTGGCCTGGCGCGATTGGCAGAGCGTGGCCCATTACGATCCCGCCGATGAGTGGCCGCGTGCGTGGGGTAAGTTCTACTGCGAGAATTCGCTCGAATACATTTTCGAATTCCTCGATCGGGTGAAAATCGGGTTTCTGCCCCTGGTGAACTGGCCTGAGCGCGGCTTATACGCGCCGGGCAATAGCGTGCCCCGCTGGCATATCGTCTGGGGCACGGGGTACGAAATCATCCACCGGCTGCTGGCCGCGCTCGAATCTCACCCGCAACGGGCGAATCTGGAACTGCTTTTCGATACGGAGGTATCCGCGGTCGAGACGACCAACGGGCGCGTCACCGGTGTCATTTGCCGCAAGATGGCGAGCGGCGAACTTCGCGTAGACGCGGAGCACGTGGTGATCGCCTCCGGCGGGGTCTGCGGCGGCGACCTCAGTTGTGTGCGGGCCAACTGGCACAAGCCGTGGGGCGAACCGCCCGAAAAACTGCTCAATGGCGCGCACCGCTACGGCGACGGCATGCTGCACGCCGGCGTGGCCGCACTGGGCGGCGCGGTCACGCACCTGGACCTGCATTGGCACTACGCCGCGGGCGTGCATCATCCCGCCAAACGCCGCCCGGACGACGGCTTGAGCCTGGTGCCGCCGCGCTCGGCGTTGTGGCTGAATGCGCGCGGCGAGCGCATCATGCATCCCGGTCCCATGCCGGTCTATGCCGACACGCGCCACCTGGTCGCCAGCGTGCTCGCGCAGCCCGGCCAGTATTCCTGGCAGGTGATGAATTGGAAGATCGCCATCAAAGAGCTGGCGGTCTCGGGCGGCGATTATATGACCGCGTTCCGTTACAAGAAGCGGCTCCGGCTCGCGGCCGATCTGGTGTTCGGCAACAAAGAACTGGTCCATCGGCTCATGCGGGACTGCCCGGACGATATTGTAGCGGCCGACAATCTGGACGGCCTGATGGAGCGCATGAACCAGAAGAGCCTGTACGGCCTACAGATCGATCGTGCGCGCATGGCGGAGGTAGTGCGGGCATGGGACGGCATGATCGATCGCGGTCCGGCTTACTTCAACGACGAACAACTCCGGCGGATTGCGAACGCGCTGCTCTATCGCGGCGACCGCGTGCGCACCTGCAAATTTCAGAAAATTCTCGATCCTAAAGCGCTTCCGTTGATCGCGATTCGCGAGTTCATTTTGAGCCGCAAGAGCCTGGGCGGCATTCAGACCGATTTGCAGTGCCGGGTGCTGGGCGCCTCCGATGGCCAACCGATTCCCGGTCTCTACGCAGTCGGCGAAGCCGCGGGTTTCGGCGGCGGCGGAATTCACGGCAAAGGATCGCTGGAAGGCACCTTCCTGGGCGGCTGCGTTCTGTCCGGAAGGCTGGCGGGACGCAGTATGCAGGTTTGAATCTAACCGTCCAGAGGTTTCAGATCGCCCAACATAGTCGGAATCAGTTCGCAAACGGTGGGGTGAATGTGTACCGCCCTTTGAATTGTGGTGTAAGGCGCCTTGGCATACATCACGTCCAGAATCGAGTGAATCGCCTCGTCCCCGCCCACGCCCAAAATGGCGGCGCCCAGGATTTCCTTGGTCTGCGCGTCCACCATGATCTTCATGAAGCCCTGCGATTCACCCTTCTCCACGGCGCGTCCGACTTTGATCATGGGGCGCCTGCCAACCAGCGCGCTGCGTCCGGACTGAAGGATCTCCCGTTCGGTCAGGCCGGCGCGCCCCAGCGGTGGGTCGATATATAACGCATAGGCCAGGATGCGGTCGCTGACCCGCCGCGGATCCTTATCCAGAAGATTCGCCGCCACGATTTCGAAATCGTTATAAGCCGTGTGCGTAAACGCGCCTTTGCCGTTGCAATCGCCCAGCGCCCAAATATCCGGCGCACTGGTGCGCAATTGATCGTCGACCACAATGTATCCGTGCTGGTCCACCGCCACGCCGGCCTTCTCCAGGCCGAGATCGCCGGTGTTCGAAGTCCGCCCGGTGGCGAGCAGCACGTGCGAGCCGGCCACCTCCGGCGATCCGTCCGCGCAATCCACACGCGCGAAGATCTCGTCGCCGCGCTTCGAAAAGCCGATGCACTTGGCATTCAGCCGCACGCCGATGCCTTCCCGCTCCAGAATCTCCTGGATAGCCGCGGAAATATCTTCGTCTTCGCGTTGCACCAGGCGCGGCCCCATCTCGATAATCGTGACGCGGCTTCCAAACCTCCGGTACATTTGCCCGAACTCCAGGCCTACATAGCTGCCGCCCACTACGATCAGGTGCTGGGGCAGAAAGTCGATATCCAGCAGCGAGCTGTTGGTGAAGTACTGGATTTCTTCGATCCCCGGCATCGGCGGCACGCTCGCGCGTCCCCCTACGTTGATGAAAATCCGCTTGGCGCTGAGGCGTTCCGCGCCAACGCTCACCTCGGTGGGCGACTCGAAGCGCGCGTGGCCTTCATAAACCGTGCAGTTCTCGAGGCCCTTCAGCCATCCCTCGACCGCGGTTCTCGATTTTCCCGAGATGGCATCCTTACGCGCCTTCACCCGCTTCATGTCGGTGCTCAAGCCGCAGGTATCCACACCGAACTCGGCTGAGCGCTGAATCATGCGCGCGGCGTAAGCGCTGGCGACCATGGCCTTGGTGGGGATGCAGCCCGTGTTGACGCAGGTGCCCCCGAACAACTTGCGCTCGATGATGGCAACCTGCATCCCCGCCTTGGCCAGGCGCGCTGCGAGCGATGGGCCGGCCTGCCCCGTGCCGATGACGATGGCGTCGTAACTTTTCACGGGCGCACCCAATCGAGGCCGATGTTGGCCCCAGCCCGCAGCCGGTCCGCCAATTGGCCGGTGTGGTGCTGGACGTGGCGAATGTTATAAAACTGCAGTTCGAGCTTGTTGAAGGGCAACCAATCGAAGCCCGAGGCGGCCGCCAGATCGAGCGCCGGCACCTTGGTATTGACCTCCGCGCGGCAGAGCTGATGATACTCCAATAGCTCCGCCTTGGTGTATGGCGTTTCGGCCTTGGGCGCCTCTTGAGCAGTCCACGGGCGGGGGCCCAGATACTGATAGTCCGGCCGGTGCTTCGCCCAGGGGTGAAAGTCCGCTGCCACCGGCTGCAGGTAGAAGTGCGAGTAAAACAAAGCGTGGTAGGCGATGTGCCAGAACCGGTTTACGTAATCTTCGGACAGCCAGAGAGGCTCGGGACACACTTCGATGGCTCGCCCCAACATAGCGAGCGATGCCCCATACTGGCTCGCAACAGAGTGTAAAATGTCGAGACCGGCCATGGATTCATTATCCCCTAGCCGGACCGGGTTACTGCGTCACAATCCCGCGCGCCTCCAGCAAGTCTCCCGTCCGCAACAGCAGATTCATCAAATTCCGCCGGTAGCTCACCGCGTTTTGCACCACGCTCGACTCCGCCGCAACCAGCGCTTGCTGCGCCTGCAGCACAAAGAAGATGGTGCTATTGCCCAGCTCGTATTTCTTCTGCTCCGATTCCAGATACTTCTGCGAAAAGTCGCGCGCCACCACCGCCAGCTTCATGGCGTCTTTGCTGGATTCCACCTGGCTCACCGCCGTCACTACATCCAGCCGTACCTGTTGCTGCACGGTGCGCACGTTCAGAGCATCGCGTTTTTTGGCCACCAGCGCATCCGCCATATCCGCCGACGCGGCGTGATTCTTGATGGGCAGGCGCAAGGTCAGCCCGACCGAATACATCGGGTAGCCGAAGCCGAACATCTGGCTGAGCGCGTTGCCCAGCCCGCCGGGCACCGCGGGCCCCGACGCGACCACCCCAAGTTCGGTGCTTGTGGGATAAAAAATCCCACCCAGCCCCTGCGTGGTGTAGGCTCCGGTCAGCTCCAGATCGGGCAGAAGTTCATTCTTCGCCTGGCTGATCCCCAGGTCGTCGATATCCAGATTCTGAACCGCCGACTTTAAGTCCGGCCGGATACCCAGGGCCTTCTCCACTTCTTTCTCCGCGTCGATAGGCGGGCGCGTCCACCGCGGGACTCACAGTCTCGGTCAGCTCAATCGGCAACTTACGGATCTCCCGATCCAAATCGGCGCCCATCTGCCTGCGTAACGCATCCCAGGTTTGCTGCAGCAGGTACTGGGCTTGCGAGACGCCAATCTGCGACGTGGCGTACTGCTGCTCGGGATTATAAATATCCAGCGGCGAGAGCGCCCCCAACTCCAACTCGCGCCGCGCGCGTTTCAGCGCCTGGTCCGCCAGGTCTCGCGCGCTTTCGGCCACGCGCAGGTTTTCGCGCGCTAGCACCGCATCCCAATAGGCGTTCTCCGCGGCGCTCACCAGTTGCAGCAGGCTGGCCTTCAAGTCGTACTGCGTCTTGCGCAAACGGCTGCTGGCTACCGTGATGGGCAGGCGATTGATGTACGCCCCGCGATTCTTGATCAGCGGTTGCGAGATGTTCACGGCCAGGCTGGAATTCAGCAACGGATTGTAATAGTCGTAGCCGCTGTTGGTGGAGAGCTTCTGGGCAAAAAAGTCGACATTGTATTGCAGGCCGGTCGGCAGGGTCTGGCTGTAGCTGAAATTGGCGGGCTGCGTAACCTCCACCAACGCGCTGGCCCCGGCTCCCGAGGTTAGCTGGTTGCCCGTTGGCGTGCGTTGCTCCGTATCGCTGAAACTGGCGGTCGCCAGCGGATCGAAGACCGCAAACGCGCGCGTAATGGCGTTCTGCGCCACGTCCACGTTCAGCCGCTGAATGGCGATATCGGTGTTGTTGGCCATCACCAGCTCCAGATAGGAGCGCAGTGACAGTTCCAGCTTGCCGCCCACCACGTAATCCGGCAGCCGTACGGGGGCCTGCAGTTCTACCTTAGTGACCGGCCTGGCGAACGTCTCGCGGAAATAGGATGGCTTGGGAAACGACGCAAGCTGCCCGAAAGCCGCCGCCGTAAGCAGGACGTTGGCAAGGAAGAAGCGGAAGATCATGTAGTATCTATCATTGGACGCTGGGAACCGCCGTTTCGCTTAGAATTTTTGGGGATCTAATGTCGATTTCAGCCGTCCCGGTTCGTTATAGCGCAGGACAGGCTAACCGGCCAGGTCCCAAAGGAGAAAACCAATGAAACGACACGTTCTTGTCATCGCAATCGCAATGCTGGCCGCGGCGGCAGCCCTGGCTGCCGGCGCGGAAGCCGAAAACGCCCCCGGTCCGGCGGCCTACGCCCGGCTGAAAACCCTGGTAGGCGAATGGGAAGCCGACAGCCAGATGGGAAAAGCTCCACGTCAGCTATGAACTCATCGCCGGCGGCACGTCCCTGGTGGAAAGGGAATCGGGCGAAAAGATGCCCGCCATGCTGACGGTCTACTACCTGGACGGAAACCGCCTGCTGTTGACCCACTACTGCATGGCGGGCAACCAGCCGCGCATGCAAGCCCGCGCCTTCAACCCCGAAACCGGCGAGTTGGATTTCCAGTTTCTGGATGCCACCAATCTGGCCAGCCCGGCCGCCGGGCACATGCACAACGTCAAGTTCCACCTGGCCGATAACGACCATTTCAGCAGTCAGTGGGAGTTCTTCGAAAACGGCCAGCGGAAGATGAATGAAACCGCGCAGTACACGCGCGTAAAATAGGAGAAAACCATGGCACAATTCATGCTCTTGCTCTACGACGATCCTTCCGGTTGGAACCGGCTCAGCCCGGAGGAAATGCAGAAGGCCACCGAGAAGTTCATGGCCTGGACGAAAAAGCCTTTCACGCGCGACTCCCACCGGTTGGCGGCCGACCCCGGCCGCGTCATGCGTTCCGAGGGCGGCCAGATCACGCACCACCGACGGCCCCTATAGCGAAACCAAGGAAATACTGGGCGGCTACTACACCATCGAAGCCGCCGACTACGATGAAGCCGTGCGGCTGGCCATGGATCACCCGACCCTGGAGTACGGCGGCACCATCGAGGTAAGGCAAGTCTGGGGAACGTAGCCGCATCTCCCGATACAGGGGTGCTGCTGGAGCACTTGTTCCGGCACCAGGCGGGCCGAATGGTCGCGCATCTCACGCGGCTGCTCGGCCCGGCCCAGCTTGAACTGGCGGAAGAGACGGTGCAGGAGGCCATGCTGCGCGCCCTGCGCACGTGGCCCTACCAGGGCGTGCCCGAGAACGCCGGCGCCTGGCTCTTCCGCGTGGCGCACAACATCGCCATCGACGCGGTCCGCCACCGCCGCCTGCTCGGCGAGAAAACGGACACGATCGTCGCCGAACTTTCCCAGGCAGCCTCCGCTCCGCCGGACGATCCAGATCTCGAAGAGCAGCTTCGCGACGACGAGTTGCGCATGATCTTCATGTGTTGCCACCAGGAGATTTCGCGGGATGCGCGGGTGGCCCTGAGCCTGAAGACCATCGGTGGATTCGGAGTGCGCGAGATTGCCCGCGCTTTCCTGGCCGACGATGCCGCCATCGCGCAACGCCTGGTGCGCGCCAAACGCCAGATCCGCGAGGGACGGCTCACGCTCGACATGCCGCACGGGCCCGAGTCTGACGCGCCGTCTGGATTCAGTGCTCGAAGTGATCTACTTCATGTTCAACGAAGGATACGCGGCGCACGCCGGCGAAGACTTGATCCGGCAGGATCTTTGTCTGGAGGCTCTGCGGCTCGGGCGGCTGGTGGCGGCCTCCTCCATCGCGGAGCCGCGCGCGCACGCCCTGGTGGCCCTGATGGCGCTTCAATCCGCGCGCCTGCCCGCCAGGGTCGACGAGTCGGGCGACCTGATCCTGCTCGAACACCAGGACCGCGGCCGGTGGGACCAGCGTCTGATCGCGCTTGGTTTTCATCATTTCGATCGCTCGATGGCCGGCGAGGAGGTTTCCGAATATCATGTGCAGGCCGCCATTGAGGCGACCCACGCGCGCGCGGTCGATCCCCAATCGCGCGATTGGCCCATGATTTTGGAGTTATACGACCAATTGCTGGCGCTGAACGCGTCGCCGGTGGTGGCGTTGAATCGCGCCGTGGCGGTCGCCAGAGTGCGCGGTCCGGCGGAGGCGCTGGCCGCCGTGGAACCCCTCGCAAACGATCCAAAACTGCGCGATTACTATCTGTTGCTGGCGGTGCGCGGACACCTGCTGTTGGAACTCGAGCGGCTAGCGGAAGCCCGCGGCCTGCTTCCGCGCCGCACTGGAATGCCCTTGCTCCGAGCCGGAGCGCCGTTTTCTGCGCAAGAAACTGGCGGCTTGCGGGGCGCTATGATCCATCCTTCCACCTCCACCACTTCAGCATTTCCGGATCATGCTTTGGCTCGGAGGCGAAATAGACCGCGCAACGGAACACGTAGAGGACACAGCGATCCACATGATGTCCCGTTTGACGGCAGAGTTCCGAATAAAGGGACTCCGGATTGCGGCCGCGGAGTTCCGCGACGTCTTCAATACCGAGGCGGCGAAGATCGGCCGCTATAGACGGGCCCACACCAGGAATTCGCTGCAGGCCTACTTGTCCGACCATACCGAGAGCTCATTCCCATTGGGATCGGTGAAATGAAAGCGCCTGCCGCCGGGAAACGAAAAGATCTCCTTGACGATGGTGCCGCCCGCCGTGCGCACCGTGGCTTCCACGCCGGCTAGATCGAATGCGTACATCACAACCAGCGGCCCTCCGCGTACGGCCGCGTCCTGCCGCATGAACCCCCCAGCGATCCGGCCGTCTGCGAAGCTGGTATAGTCCGGACCATAATCGGTGAACTTCCATCCGAAGACACTCCCGTAGAAAGTCTTGGTCGCGGCGATATCGGTGGCCGGGAACTCGATATAATCTATCCGGCCTTCGTTCGTTTGAGTCTCCACAATTATTCTCCCGCAGGCCAGTATGCCGCGCTCCTGCTGACAACGCTGTGTCAGGAGTCTTTGGAACGCGATACGCTTACAGAGATGCGGCGCGCCGATCGGCTGTTCCAAATTGTGCAACACCTGCGCGGGCGGCGCCTCACCACCGCCGCGCAGCTTGCCGGGTGGCTCGAAGTCTCCGAGCGGACGATCTATCGGGACGTGCGCGACCTTTCGCTTTCAGGCGTCCCGGTGGAGGGAGCGGCCGGCGTGGGATACCGGCTCAAATCGGGCTTCGATCTTCCGCCCATCATGTTCACGATAGATGAAGTGGAATCGCTTGTGGCCGGCGCGCGCGTGATCGAGGCGTGGGGCGGTCCGGCTCTTGCCGGCCACGTGCGGTCCGCGATCTCCAAAATTGCGCTGGCGCTACCGGCGGCGAGGCGGGATGAGATCGAACGGACGCGGATGTTCGCGCCCGGATTTGTGGTGCCGCGGGGCGCTGCGGCGGGCCTGGAAACGGTTCGCCAGGCAATCCTGGAGCGCCAAAAGCTGCGCATCGAGTACCTCGATTCGACCGAGCGCCCGTCGCAGCGGACAGTGCACCCGCTGGCGCTCAATTTTTGGGGCACCACCTGGTCGGTGGCCGCCTGGTGCGAGGCTCGCCAGGGCTTCCGGGTCTTCCGTCTCGACCGGATTCGCACGCTCGAGATCACCGGCGGCAAATTCGAGGAGGCGCCGGGCCGGACACTCGAGGATTTCGTGCGGAGCAAGAGCCGCGAATGAACGCCCTGGCGGCTTACATCTTTCCTTTGATGCCGGCTTCCAATGAAATCTGGTGCGCTTCGAGGATGCTGCCGGTGGCGCGCTCGAGCGCGGCGCGAGCCTTCACATAGGCGCTCTTGGCGGCCACTTCGGTGGATTTCGCCTGCGCCAGCAGGCTCTCGTACTGGATCACGAAGAAACTGGTGGAAGCACCCACTTCGTACTTGGCCTGCTCGGCTTCGAGCGACTCCTGGGAGTAACGCCGGGCCTGGACCGCCGCTTCATAAGACGCACGCGCGCGGCGCAGGGCGATCACCGCATCCTCGACCTCCAGGCGCGCCTCGTTTTGCAACTGGCGCAGGCGCACTTGCGATTGCCGGAGCTGCAGTTCGTCGCGTGCCAGATCGGCCTCGGCGACCCGGTTGCGGATGGGCACCGTCACCTGTAGCCCGATGCTGTAAGTCGGGTACTTGGCAGTGAGTAACTGATCGAGCGCAGTGCCATAGCCTCCCACAAACGGCGTGTTCGTAGACGGCGCCGCCAGCGGGTTCAGCGGGCCGGCCAGACCGTTGTTCTGCACAATGCCCACCAGATCCAACTCCGGCCGCAGGGCGTCTTGCGATCCCTTCAGGCCGATCTGAGAGTTCTCAATCTGCAGGCCGGCCTGGCCGAGGTCGGGGCGCTTGGCCAAGGCTTCCGAAAACAGATCCTGAATAGGCTGGATCTCTTCCTTCTCGGGGATGTCGAGCGCATCGGTGGGGATGATGGTGGCGGCTTGCACTTCCGGATCCAGGTTGCCCGTGCGCGTCAGCAGGTTTTTCAGAATCGCCTGTTGCTCTTCGAGCAGGCCGCGCGAGTTAATCAGGTCCTGACGCGTGGAGTAGAGCTGCGCGTTGGCGCGCGTCATCTCGACCGGCGCCAGCGTTCCCTCATCCACCTGCGCCTTGGTGTCGGAAAACAGTTTCTCGGCGGCTGCCACGCTTTCCTGCTTCACCTTCACGTCCTCATGCAGGGCCACGAAGTCGGTGTATAGGCGGACGATTCCGTAAACCGTGGCAATCAGTTGCTGGTGGAAGAGCAGCGTGGTGATCTTGCGGTCGTTGCCCGCGATGCGGATGAAGCGGCGATTGAGCGCGGGGCCGAAGCCGCGCAGCAAGAGGCTGAGTCACCGTAAGTCCGAGCGTGGAGCCGGTGTAAGGGTTATAGTTGGTGTCCAAAGCATTCAGCGACTGATGCGTGTTGTCGAATTGCAAATTCACCTGCGCCCCGCTGCTAAATGCCTGTGTCACTCCGGCGTTCGCATTGAAACCGTTGGCCACCAGCGACGGCACGCCATACGACTGGATGTCCAGCTCCGGCGTATTCTGGTGCATCCAATTCAATTGCCCGGTGGCGAACGGGTCGAAAGCCGGAACGGCGGTCCCCGTGGACTGGGGGATGGTGCCTTGAATCGAGAGATTGGTCAGTGGCTCGCCGAGGGCGCCTAACTCCAGCGCATTGGTCGAGACGGAGGTTCCGGTGGTCACGCTGGTGGCCGAAGCCGGGTTAGTCACCACTGGACTCAGCGGTCCGCCAACTCCCGTAGGCGATTCCGCGATCACGAAAGGGAATGCCGCGCAGCAGGCCGCCTCCCTTGGCGCGTTGCACGTCCGTGTCGGCGATCTGGAAGCTGAAGCGGTCGAGTTCCACGTCCAGATTGTTTTCGATGGCCAAGGCCAGCGCGTCGGCTTGCGATAGATAAAGATTGCCGGCGCGAATCAGGTCATGGACACGGGCCGAGTTCTGGAAGTCGACTGCCCTTGGCGCGGGCTGGCCGTTAGCCTGGCAGAACAAGGGCGCAGTCCAGAGGAGAAAGAATGGAACTGAGATTTTATACATCGGCTTCAGGCGGGACGCTTATTCTCCCGCAGCGCTACGGGATTCACCTTGGCTCCTTCTTGCACGGTGTCGCCGGGATTCACGACGATCTGCTGGCCGGCTTCGAGGCCGGAGAGAACTTCGATCTTATCTCCAAAATCGCGTCCCAATTGGACCAGTTGGAAGTGCACCGTTCGGGCGGCGCCGACCACGGCCACTTGCGGCCCATTGCCGCGCACCACCAGCGTATCGCCCGGAATGAGCAACGGCGGATTCTTGCGCGGAGTAGCCAGGTCCACCTGGGTGTACATGCCGGGCAGCAGGGCGCCATCGGCGTTAGGCACCTGCACCTCGGTGAGCAAGGTGCGCGAGGCTGCGTCGAGCGAGTTAGCCGTGCGCGTTACCTTCCCAGTGAACTGGCGTCCGCCCAGGTCGTTGACCGCCAGACGCGCAATCTGACCGGCATGCACCGACCCGGCGTCCGATTGCGGTACATTCACATAAGTGCGCAGGCGGTCCGTTTGGGCGATCCGGAACAGCAGCGTGCTGGCCTCGCTCACCAGCGCGCCGACATCCACATTGCGCACGGTAATGACGCCCGCGAAAGGGGCGCGCACGCTCTTATAACTCTGGAGGTCGGTAAGGCGGGAGAGATTGGCCTGCGCGGCCGCGATGTTGCTCCGCGCCGCCGATACGGCCTTGTCGAGCGCCTGCACGTTGGCCTGTTGAGCCGCATATTGCGCCTGATAAGTATCGTTATCCTGCCGCGACACCACGCCCTTCGAGACCAGATTCTTCCATCGGTCGGCGGTCACCTTGGCCAACTGTTCGTTGGCTTTTCCCTGTTGCAGGTTGGCGTTGGCCTGTTCCAGCGCGGAGCCGACCTGTTCCAGGGCCGCCTGCGCCTGATGCACCTGCTGATCGAGCTCCGGTGCTTCGATTTCGGCGAGCAATTGACCGGCTTTCACGCGGTCGCCGATATCTACATAGCGGCGTTGGATGTAACCGCTGGCGCGGGCCAGGACGGGCGCCTCCGTCACCGCTTCTATACTGCCGGGGAGAACCAGCGTACCGTTGGCGGCCGAGCGTTCGACGCCCACTACCGTAACTGTAGGGGCTTCATGTTCGGCGCTACTGGCTTCCGCCGCGAGGTTCGCCTCATTTTGGTGGCGCGGAAGGTAACCCTTGAAGAAGGCCGCTACAATCAGCACAGCCAGCACCAGCGCCAGCAGCCAAAGCGAGCGGCGCGACGGCGGTGGCGGCGCGGCGGAATCGGGCGCGCCATGCCGGAGAAGCTTTTGCTGCTCATCGACCTTGCGCTTCAGGTCTTCGATTTCGGCGCGCAGACGCGCTTCCGTGTCGTCGGCCACTTGCAATCCTTGTCGTTCGTGAGAATCGTATTCCATTGTAATAGACGTGGTTTCCGCCTAGGCCAACTCGGCGGAAATGTCTTCCTGCTCTTCCTCCGCTATCCTTCGGTCGAAATCCACCGGCGGCTTCTTCTTTAACAAGCTATACACGATCGGAACCACGAACAGCGTGGTCACGGTGGCCAACACCAGCCCGCCGATTACGGCGCGGCCGAGCGGCGCGTTCTGCTCGCCGCCTTCGCCAAGTCCCAGGGCCATGGGCAGCATGCCGATGATCATGGCGAGGGCCGTCATCAGCACGGGGCGGATGCGGGTATGGCCGGCCGATAGCGCCGCCGCCCGCGCGTCCATGCCCTCGGCGCGCTGGTCGTTGGCGAAGACTACCATCAGAATACTGTTCGAAGTGGCCACCCCGATGCACATGATGGCCCCCATGAGGGAGGGCACGCTGAAGCTGGTCTGAGTAATGAACAGAATCCACACGATGCCGGCCAGCGCGCCGGGAAGCGCCATCAGAATGACGAAGGGATCCAGCCATGACTGGAAATTAATGGCCATCAACAGATACACCAGCACCACCGCAAAGATCATGCCCAGGCCGAGCCGGTAGAAGGAGGTTTCCATGGTGCGCACCTGCCCGCGTAAATCGAAGGTCGTTCCGCGAGGCAGGTGCGGGGTGAACTCCCGCATGATCTTTTCTACGCCCGTCCCCACGCTGCCCAAGTCGCGCCGGTCCACGTTGGCGAATACATCGAAGACGGGCTGGACGTTGTAGTGGTTGATGATCTCCGGCGAAGCGCCGCGTTCTACGCTCGCGAGGTTGGAGAGAAGCTGCGGACCACCCATGGCCGCGCCGGGGTTGCCATAAGCCAGCGAATTCTGGCTGGGCGCGCTGCCTATAGACGAATTGGAAGCGGCCGAAGTGCCGGCCTGCGAACCCGCCGTAGTGCTGACTATGTTCGCGAGCGGCGCGGAGATCGGCGTGCGCATCAGGGCGGCGAGCGAATCCACGCGATACTGGGGCGTCTGCACGGCCATGAAGTAACTGACTCCGTTGCTCCAGTTCAGCCACTCATTGGGCGAAACCTGCCCATTGGAACTGAGGGAGATCAGCAGGCTGTTGCTCACGTCGCGCTGCTGCAGGCCCAACTGGCCGGCCCTGTCGCGGTCGACGTTGATGCGTAGTTCCGGATAATCCACGATCTGGTGGACATGCACATCGGCCGCTCCTGGAATGCGCGCGATGCGCGCCGCCAGCGCTTCGGCAATCTGGTAATTGCGCGGGTCGCGGCCCACCACCTGTAAATCGACGGGCGCAGGCAGTCCGAAGTTCAGGATCTGGTTGGTGATATTGGCGGCTTCGAAGAAGAAGGTCACATCCGGGAAGGCGCTCGCCAGATGCTTGCGCAGCCGGGTGGTGTATTCGGCGGTGGGGCCATGGTTATCCGGATTGAGCGAAATCAGGATGTCGCCATCGCCGGGTCCCATGGTCGTGTTATCGCCGAAGGCGAGGTTGAAACCGCCGAAAGGAATGCCGATGTTATCGATAATGGTGTCGATCTCGCGCGGCGGGATCACGCGGCGGATCTCTTCGTCGATGTGGGAGAACAGCACCTCGGTTTCTTCAATGCGCGTGCCGGTAGGCCCGATGGCGTGCAGGCGCATCTGGCCGGAATCCACGTATGGGAAGAAATCCCGTCCCACCATCAAACTCAGGCACAGCGACCCCGCTACGAAAATGGCGACGCCGACGCAGAACCGGAGCGCGATGGTCGAGCGACCAGTGGAGCAGGCTGGCGTAGGACGAGCGCATGTTTTCAAATCGCCGGTTGAAAAGATAATGAGCGCGCCAGATGAAGCCCTTCCCGCCGGAGGTTTCGCCGTGCGCGCCGAGGGCGTAGAGTTTCACTTCCGGCTTAAGCATGAAATGCACCATGTTGGGAATCAGGGTGCGCGACAACAGGTAGGAAGCCATCATGGCGAAGACCACCGCCAGGGCCAGGGGCGTGAACAGATACTTGGCTGCGCCGGTGAGCATCAGGACCGGAACGAACACGATGCAGATGGAAAGCGTGGAAACAAAGGCCGGCGCGGCGATTTGTTGTGCGCCATCGAGCACGGCACGCACCAGCGGCTTCTTCATCGCCATGTTGCGATGGGTGTTCTCGATTTCGACAGTGGCATCGTCCACCAGGATGCCGACGGCCAGCGCCATGCCGCCCAACGTCATCACGTTGATGGTCTCGCCGATCAGGCTCAGGATCAGCGAGTGAAGTGAGGATGGAGAGCGGGATGGAAATGCACACGATGATGGTGCTGCGCCAACTGCCCAGGAACAGCAAAATCATCATGGCGGTGAGAAAAGCGGCGATGACCGCCTCGCGCACCACGCCGTTGATCGCGGCGCGCACGAACAGGGATTGATCGAACAGTTGGCGGACATGCAACTCGGGCGGCAATCCGGCCAGGATCTGCGGCAGCCTTTGTTTGACGGCGTTCACGATCGCCAGCGTGGAGGCCTTGCCGTTGCGCAATACGGGCATGAGGGTGCCGCGCGTGCCGTTAGTCCGTACGATGCTGGTCTGCACGGCATATCCATCGCGCACCTGCGCCACGTCCTTGATGTACACCGTGGCGCCATTGACCACGCGTATCGGCAGATCGTTCAATTGATCCAGGATTCTCGGGCTGCTATTGACCTTGATTTGATAATCGATGTTGCCGATCTTGGCGTCGCCGGCGGGCAGAATGATGCTCTGCGCGCCTAGCGCGCTTGAGACATCGGTGGCCGAGATGCCCTTGGCATAGAGCTGATCCGGGTTCAGATCCACCATGATCTGGCGGAACTTGCCCCCATAAGGCAGCGGAGCCGCGGCGCCTTGTACGGTCGCCAACTGGGTGCGGATGAAATTCAGCCCGTAATCGAAAATAGCCTGTTCGCTGAGCGTCTTGCTCTCCAGGCCCAATTGCAGGATGGGCACGCTGGAGGCGTCGTACTTGAGGATATTGGGAGGGGTGGTTCCCGGCGGGAAGATGCGCAGCAGTGTTTGGGAAATGGCCGTGACCTGCGCCAGCGCCATGTCGATCTTCACGTTCGGCTGGAAATATACGCGCGTCACCGACACGCCGCTGTAGGATTGCGACTCGATGTGCTCGATATCGTTGACCGTGGTGGTCATGGAGCGCTCGAAGATGGTGACCATGCGTTTTTCCATCTCCTCCGGCGATAGGCCCTGATAGGACCACACGATGCTGACAACCGGGATATCGATGTACGGGAAGATATCGACGGGCATGGTGACGATGGCGGTCCCGCCCAGGATGGCGATCAGCACGGCCATGACAACAAAGGTGTAGGGGCGCCGCAGCGCGAGTCTTACGATCCACATAGGGAAATGGAGATTTCAGGCTAAAGGACCATTATCTCGGAAAAGACCTGTATTGATAAAATGACGAGACGGGGCTTTTAGATGTTACCTAGTTCCCTTTGCGGACCCATTCCGGCTCGTCCGGCTCGCCCCTATTCGGTATGCCTTTGGTCATCGACCAGCGGTGGATCCATGAGAATCCGCCAGCGCCCACATAGTTTTCAGGCAGCCGGTAGGCATCGTCCCGCAGCGCATCGTCAAGTGAAATGAACCGGTAGCCGCGGCGGCGGAACATCGCCAGGATCTCCGGCATCGTCCGGGAATTGAGCTCGCTCGCATGCAGCAGCATGATCTGCGGAAATTCGCGTCCCACCACTTCTATGGATCGCGACTCGAAGAACGCTCACTACGGATTCCAGATACGGAACGTAGTCCCGAATCACGCGGTCGCGCAGTTCCGCGTGCATATACGCGGCCGCGAACATGTAATCGGAATTATCGAATGTCACAGGCGCATTGCGGTAATGGTGGGCGGCCAGGAACTGTTCGATGATGCGCTTGGTTTCGGCCGTCGCTCCGGCATGCAGCATCGGGTAGCGGAAGAATTCCAGCTTCTTACCATGCGCTTCGACGATCGGCCGAAGCACCGCATCTGCTTTAAGGATCTCTTGTTCGTAGTCCGCCACTGGCATGCGAATCAGATCCGCGTGCGACCAGGTATGATTGCCGAGTTCCGCGCCGGCATCCAGCCATAGATCGAGAATGCGGCGCAGATCCGCCGGCGAAAGCTCGGTTCGCCCCGGATGCACAAACCCGGTTACTGGAATTTTCTCCTCGCGGAAGGGAGCCAGCAGGCGCTCGGTCATGCCGCGGATTTCCGCGAAGCTGCTGCCGCCGCCGTCGCCGCCACGAGGCAGATCGTCGATGGTAATGGCCACTTCCCGATCTGCGCCTGCCGCGGCTATGGAAAGAATCAGCAATAGCGAGAGCGGTCTTCATTTAGTGCTGCGACGGTGCGTCGAAAGGATAACATAACCTGTAATGAAGATTTCGCGCATCTTATTGTCGTTCGCCATCCTGCTCGCCGCCGGGATCGCGGCTTACCTGATTTTTCCCCCTTTCCGGCTGTGGGCGCTGGTGATGGCTGGAAACAGCCCGGTTTGTCCCATGTCGCATGCCGTCGGTCGAAAGCCAATATAGTCGAGAAGACCCGCATCAAGGACCGCATCCTGGCGGGCAGTCACCTGCTAAAGGAGGAGAGCGGCCTGGAGCTATGGAATACGCCGAAGGGCCAATTTTGGATTCCCAAAGGCAACCGTTACGTGCTGCCATTCAACCTGGCGGAAATGGAGCAACACATCTACGGCGCGGGGGAACACTTCATTCACTCCGGGGATATCGTACTGGATTGCGGCGCGAGCGATGGCGATTTTACGCGTCAAGCGCTGGAGGCGGGGGCTCAGACAGTGGTGGCGATCGAGATATCGCCTTCGAGCGCGGAATGCATCCGGCGCAATCTCGCCTCGGAAACGGCCGCGGGGCGTGTCATCGTTTATCCCAAGGGCGTTTGGAACAAGGACGACACGCTGACGCTAAATGTGGACGACACCAACTTTGCCGCCAACAGCGTGGTGATGCATTCGGATTCGTCGCATCCGAGCGTTATGGTTCCTCTCACCACCATCGATAAACTGGTGGCGGAGCTGCGGTTGCCGCGCGTGGATTTCATCAAGATGGATATCGAAGGAGCGGAGGTTCCGGCTCTGGCGGGCGGGCACGAAACTATTGCGCGTTTCAAGCCGCGTCTGGTCGATCGCCACAGAACACAAGCCAGACGACGAGTACACGATCCCCGCATGCCGTGCGGAAGATTCGTGGCGATTATCAGATGGAGTGCGGGCCGTGCCTGGAGGCAAACGGCCACGTACGGCCAGACGTGCTTTATTTCTGGTAGCGGTTTTACTAATCGCCGAACGAGCCTACTTCTTCCCGCTCTTCAACGTGTTCGATGGGCGCGGGCATGGCTGCCGGCTGCCGGGTTTAATCGCACTTAGCGTGACCAATTCGGGCGTGGGCTGCTCTTTGAGTACATGCTGGCGGTACAGTTTTGCCATGCGGGCGTCCTCTTCGGCCTGCTTCTGCTTGGCGGCGCGGGCGCGGAGCTTCTCTTCGCCGGAGTTCTTGGCGATGCCCAATTTATCGAGGTCGTGCTGGACGTCATTGGTGATGATGTCTTCGCGCAGCACCATGGAGTGATCGGCATTAGGTAGAGCGACCTTCTTTCCGCCGGCGAAGATCTCGTGCCGGCCATGCTCCTCATACCACTTGGTGAGTGTGGCGGTCATATGCATCTTCTCAATGATATTTCGCCAACCCACGCCGGTATTGTAGGCGCAGAATGAAATTTCACCTTCCTGCGTGGCGTAAGGGATGATGCACTGCTCCGTGCGGCGGAAATCGTAGTTGAACAGGTCCTGGAACCACATGCCGGCGATCAGCAGGAAATTCCAGCGGTCCTGGCGGCGCTTTTCGATGTCGGCCATAGTGCGGTCGGAACCCACTTTGCCGTAGTTCTTACCGGTCGCGCCAAACGTCTTATCCAGCTTCTTCATCAGGTCGGTCAGCTTGAAGTGCGTCGGCGATTTGAAGGGATCGTAATTGCGCGCCGTCGCCAAAGCCATGCCGATGATCGAAAGCCACTTTCCCCGTGCCGCATCGTTGACGCGCGCCACGTCCTTGGCCAACTGATCGGCATTCCAGAACGACGGTGACCGGAGCGGATTCACCAGTTTGCTTATCCACCATCACGGCCATGCCCACGCCGCAGTTCGGATGGCAGCCGCAGCTTAATTGGCCCCAATTGTGATCCGGGCCATGCACCAGATCGGACCAATCCGAAAAGGTACTGATGAATGAAAGCGGGAACCAATCGCGGGCAGGCTCGCCCAGGCCGGTTTGATTCTTTACGTCGTGCGCCAGGTGCGCCAGGGTATAGCGTTGCGCGTGGCGGCGCTCGTCGGTAACTTCCTCATCGCGGCCGGTGAACGAGACCGGCTGGAACGAAAGGAACGGAATCCGCTTGGGATTGTCGAGCGCGAACTGGATCACGCGGCCTACCTGCTCGTTATTAATACCGTTGATCAATGTAATGACCGGCACGATATCCACGCCGTTGGTGTACAGGTTCTCAATGGCGCGCAATTTTACGTCGAACAGGTTGCCGACTTTACGGTGGGAGTTGGCCGCGTTGCCGACGCCGTCGAATTGCAAGTAAGCGTAGCGCAAACCGGCGTCCGCCGCGGCGCGGCAAAATTCGGGGCTCTTGGCGAACTCGATGCCGTTGGTGGCGGCCTGTACGCTGGTGTATCCCACCTTGCGGGCGTACGACACGGCGTCCAGGAAATATGGCGAAATGGTGGGCTCGCCTCCGGAGAACTGCACCGACATCTGGCGCTTAGGCTTGATGGAGATGGCGTTGTCGAGCAGCGTTTGGATATCTTCCCAGGTGAGCTCATGCACGAAGCCGACCTGATTGGCATCCATGAAGCACGGATCGCACATCATGTTGCAGCGGTTGGTGAGATCGACGGTGAGGACGGAGCCGCGGCCATGGGTAATCGTGCTCGTGCCATGATGATGCAGGCGTTCGTCGTTGTGGGCGCGGATGTCGCGGCCGGGGAAGCACTCTTCCAGATGCTTGAAAAAGGCCGTGTCGATGGACATCACGTCCTCGAAGTGGCCGTGAATCGGGCAATCCTTCACCATCAGGATTTTGCCGTCGCGCTCAATGACTTGCGCCTTGATCTCCCCCGCCTTTTGGTTGACGAGTAGCGAGAGCGGCTTCTTGCCGTCCAGAACGTCTTTGCGGACCTCGGGAATACAGCGCGGGCACAGCGAATCTGTCTCGCGCGGCCAGCCCAAGGGCGGCTTCGTCTTTTGATAGGACTTCAGCAACGGCTTATCCGACCACTTGGGAGTGAACGAGGGGTTTTGCTGGATTTGGTTGGCCTTATCGAAAACAGTCCACCCGGCTTTCGCTACGTAGGTGAGCGCTTTCTCGACGTACTTAATAGGCTTGTGCATCCTTTTTGATCTCCTATTGGACTGCGACCGCGCAAAAGCGCATTCGCAGCCCAGCCGCGTGCGCGATACAGCCAGTATAGTTACTGACTGTTAACCATTGCCACGAACGGCCATCAAACTGTTGATTTCCTTGGTTGTACGGCAACTTCACGTGTTGAATGGGGATTTTTTGTCCCCGGCTGCCCAAGCGACCATAGGTATCTGAAAATAAATAAGTTACTCCGAAAAGCAGGCAGCCTATTCCAGCGGTTCCGCTTTCTTGCGGCGCGGCGCCCGCTTCTTCGGAGGCGCTCCGCTTCCGGTATCCGCAGTCTTGCGCGTACCGCGCGCGGCGGGGCTCTGGTTGCAGAATCTCGACCGCGGTCGGCTGTCCGGCCACGATCGGCTGCGGCTCCTCGACTTCCTCTTCGATAACCGGCTCCGGCGGAGGCTCGGGAGGCGGCGGGCGGATGGAATTCCGGACCCAGATACACCATCAGGCCCTTCTCTTCATCCGGGGTGACGCGCACCACCAGCTTATCCTGCGCGTAGTTCAGCAACTCGCTGAATTCCTGGAAGCCATATTGCTTCCAGTCGTAGTCGGGATGCTCCTGCTTCACCCACTCGGCCAGCGCCTCGGCTACCACGCCCTCGTCCATTTCCATGCGATGTGTTTCCAGCACATCGCGCAGGACGGGCAAAGCCGCCTCCGGCCGGACCGTCGATTTTTCCGGACCCGCCGCGCCGATGCGCTTGATCATGTAGCGGCCCTCGCCGCCGGTGACATGGACGAAGTTGGCCTTCTGCAGCTTTTCCACGAAATCCGTAAAAGAGCCCGACCCGTAAGCTTTTTCGCTGAATGCGGAATCCAGTTGCAGCATGGTGGATTTCAGCAGCCCGAGCTGCGGCCGGACGCTGCGGCGCTCGAGAGCCTGCAGCGCGCGCTCCACCAGCGGCATGGCCTGCGCCAGATCTAGCGGCGCCGGGCGCCGGTGCGGCTGTTGCTGCGCGCGCGGCGGCCGTTGCGGCTGCTGCTGCGGCTGGCTTGGCCGAAGCCTTGATGCTGCCGGCCGCGGATGCGGCGCCGGCTTCGGGCTCGTCCAGCAGCGATTCGTAGCTGATGAACTCGTGACAGTTCTTTTGCAGAATCGTGCTGGTGAATGCCTTGCCGCCTAGCACGAAGACCCGCTTATCGTACTGCTTGAGTTTGTTGAGCAGGGCGATGAAATCGCTGTCGCCGCTGACGATGGCAAACGCGTTAATGTGATCGTGCGTGAAAGCCATCTCCAGTGCATCCAGCGCCAGGTTGATATCGGCGCCATTCTTGTCGCCGCGCGGGGAGGGGTCGCGCTGCACCATCTGTACGGCGTGTTCGGTCATGGCGCGGGTGGCGCTTTCCTGCCTTCCCCAGTTCGCGTAGGCGACGCAGGTGACGATTTCACCGCGTTCCTTCAGCGCATCCAGTACAGCGGCCACATCAAATTCCCGATGCAGCGTGGATTTGACGCCGATTTCGATGTTATCGAAGTCGATAAACACGGCCAGTTTCAGTTTGTCTTCCATTTAATTTCCTTTTGAGGCGCTCGACCGTGGCGTCGTTCTGGTGGCAATCCGCCAGCCTCCGCGCAATTCGCGCGGCGCTTGGGTGTCGTTTTTGCGGCTCACAGGCCGCGCCGCCGGAAAACCAAACCGGTTCTCGAAGGCGGGCAGCCTTTAAATCAGTTTATCCTAAAATTGAAATCTGATGGGCTCCCACAGCGCGGACGTTGCCATCGTCGGGGCGGGTATTCTGGGTGTGGCGCACGCTTATGTGCTAGCCCGCCGGGGACTTTCCGCCGTGGTCTTTGAGCGCAGCCCGCAGGCCGAAGGCGCTTCGGTCCGCAATTTCGGCATGATCTGGCCGATCGGGCAACCCGCCGGCCGGATGCACGAACTGGCGTTGCGCAGTCGCCAGACTTGGATGGAGGCGCTGGACGCCGCGCGGGTTCCGTACTTCCCAACCGGATCGTTACACGTGGTTTATCGCGAAGATGAGGCCACCGTTGCCCAGGAATTCTGCGAAGTGGCTCCGAAGCTCGGCTATCGGTGCGAGTGGCTGAATCCAACCGATGCCCTGGAGCGTAGTGGCGCCATCCGTCCCTTTGGCTTACTGGGCGCCATTTGGAGTCCGACGGAAATTACGGTCGATCCGCCGCTGGCGCTCGCCCAGCTTCCCTGGTTTCTGACCGAAAAATACGGCGTCCAATTTCGCTGGAGCACGGCGGTTCGTTCGATCCGTATCCCCACGGTCGATGCGGGCGGTGAAAAGTGGCGCGTGGAATCCGCTATCGTATGCACCGGCCACGATTTCGAAACGCTTTATCCGGAAATCTTCCGCTCCAGCGGCGTCACCCGATGCAAACTCCAGATGATGCGCACGGTCCCGCAGCCGGAGGGCTGGCAACTGGGACCTGCATTAGCCGCGGGACTCACGCTACGTTTCTATGAGTCGTTCCAGATTGCCAAGACGCTACGCGCCCTCAAGGAGCGCATCGCCGCCGAGACTCCGGAGCTCGATCGCCATGGCATTCACGTGCTTGTTTCCCAGACCGCCGGCCGCGAACTGACCATTGGCGATTCGCATGAGTATGGCGCGGGCGATCGATCCCTTCGATCGGGCCTTCATCGACGATCTCATCCTGCGCTATGCGGGCGGATTTCTGCAGGCGCCCGAGATGCAGATCGCGCAGCGCTGGCACGGCGTTTACGCCAAGCATCCGGACCAGCCCTTCCTTTCGCTTTCGCCGGCGCCTCATGTGCGCGTGATAACGGCCACCGGCGGCGCGGGAATGACGCTTTCGTTCGGACTCGCCGCCGAAACCGTGCGCGAGATGGAACTCTGATGGGCTGCGTGACCGCTGTCATCTTCGATTGGGCCGGCACCACGGTCGATCACGGCAGCCTGGCGCCCGTCCGTACGCTGCAGAAGCTGTTCGCCGCCCGCGGCATCGATGTCACGGAAGAAGAAGCCCGCCGCGACATGGGAATCCATAAGAAAGACCACATCCGGGCAATCTTGCGCGCGAAATCCGGCGGGCCGCCCAGTGAATCCGAGGTCGAGGATTTTTTCGCGGCGTTCATCCCTATGCAGATGGATTGTCTGGCGGGCTACTCCGCCGTGATTCCGGGTGTCGCCGAAATGGCCAGCTCGTTGCGCGCACGAGGCATCCGCATCGGAAGCACCACCGGATACACGCGGCCCATGCTCGATGTGCTGCTCGAAACTGCCGCCGCGCAAGGCTACCGGCCGGATAGCGCCATCTGCCCCGACGACACCGCCGCCGGTCGCCCCTTTCCCTGGATGTGTTACCTTAACGCGATCCGCCTCGAAAGCTATCCCATGCACACCATGGTGAAGGTTGGCGACACCGTCAGCGACATTCAGGAAGGCTTGAATGCGGGCATGTGGACCGTGGGCGTCGCCCGCACAGGCAATATGATCGGGCTCACCGCCGCCGAATTCGCCGCGCTCCCGGCCATCGATCAAACCGCCCGCCTGACCGCCGCTCGCAGCAAACTTGGCAAGGCTGGCGCGCACTACGTCATCGACAGCGTAAGCAATTTCGATTTGGATCCCATCGAGCGCCGATTGGCCAAGGGCGAACGCCCGTGAACCGCGCCGGTTGAGCGGGTGGCAGGGCCTTACCATCGCGCTTCTGTTCATCGGTTACGCCGGCTACTATCTTTGCCGTTCGAATTTTTCTGTAAGCCTGCCGCTGCTCATCGACGAACTGGCCGCGCACGGCATGACTCCTGACCAGGCTAAGATCCGCCTGGGAACGATTGCTTCCTTCGGGGTGTTGGCCTATGCGATCGGCAAGTTCTTCTTAGGCGGCACGGCCGATTTCCTGGGCGGAAAGCGGAACTTCCTGATCGGGATGGGGGGCTCCGTTCTATTTACGCTTCTGTTTTCGCTCGGCGGCGGCATTCCGATTTTCACCCTGGCGTGGATCGGCAATCGCCTGGTGCAATCCACCGGATGGGCCGGCATGGTGAAGATTACGTCGCGCTGGTTTTCCTATTCTTCTTATGGCGCTGCGATGGGCGTCATCAGCCTGAGCTACCTGATTGGCGACGCTGCCGCGCGCCAATTCATGGGCTTGCTCATCGGCCACGGGTTTGGCTGGCGCATCGTGTTCCAATTGGCGGCCGCGACTCTGTTTGTCATCTTCATCGCCAATCTGCTGCTGCTGAAAGAATCGCGTGCGCAATTGGGTTTCGCGGAACCGGAAGTCAATCCGCTAAACCTATTCGGAGCCGAGGGCCGCGATCCGAAGCCATCCGGATTGCGCGATCTGCTCGCGCCTCTGGTCAGCAGTCCGGCTTTTTGGCTGGTATGCGGGCTGTCGCTCGGAACTACGTTGGTTCGCGAGACTTTCAATACCTGGACCCCCACTTACTTTCACCAGGTGGTGGGCTACAGCAAAGCGGATGCCGCCAGAACCAGCGCGGTGTTTCCCCTTTTCGGCGGTCTTTCGGTGTTCCTTTCCGGCTTCTTGAGCGATCGCCTCGGCCGCAATGGGCGTTCCGCGATCATGTTCTACAGCCTGCTGGCGAGCGCATTTGCGTTATTCGCCCTGGGATCGCTGCACTCAGGCGGCGGCCGCGGGCTGCCCACGTTTCTGGTTGGGCTGGTCGGATTCCTGGTGATCGGACCCTATGCCTATTTGGCGGGGGCCATCGCTCTGGACTTCGGCGGCAAACATGGCAGCGCCACATCGTCGGGGATTATCGATGGCGTGGGCTATCTGGGAGGCGTGCTGGCGGGCGACAGTATGGCGCGCATCTCGGTACGCTTCGGCTGGACCGGGGCTTTTCTGGCGCTGGCGGCCACCGCGCTCGTTTCGAGCGGAGCGGCCGCGATGCTCTTCGTCAACCAGCGGCGCGCGCCGGCGCCCGAAGGAGCGGTATGACAATCTTCGAAATCTTTGCAGCCATCTTCGCAGCGAGGGGTGCGGATGCCTACTTCGGCGAACCCGTATCGCAACTCGAACACGCGCTACAGACGGCCTACCACGCCGAACGCGAAAATGCGCCGCAGTGGCTGGTGGTGGCGGCTCTGCTGCACGATATCGGCCACCTGCTGCACGAAATGCCGGAGCATGTCGCCGATCTCGGTCTGGATTCCCGGCACGAAGACCTGGGGCATGCGTGGCTGGCGCAATATTTCGGTCCGGAAATTACCGCCCCGGTGCGCATGCACGTTGCCGCCAAGCGCTACCTGTGTGCCACCGACGCCGGGTATTTAAGCCTTCTCTCGCCGGCTTCCGTACAGAGCCTGGAATTGCAGGGCGGGCCTTTCAGCGAAGTGGAAGCGCACGCTTTCGAGGCGACAGCCGTTTTCGCGGGAAGCCGTGCGTCTGCGCCGCTGGGACGATCTAGCCAAAGTGCCGGGCATGCAAGTGCCCGACTTCGAGCATTACCGCCGGATGATTGAAGCCTCGCAATTGCGGGCGACCTAGCGCCTCAGTGCTTCAAGGCCGGCGGCGGCCCTGCGTACCGCAACACGGTAGTCAGATCGATCCCGCGCGTGATGCCGTCGCTCCGATAAGTCAATCCCCATGAATCGATCGAGGACATATCCGGAAAGATACAGGCTTCCAATACCCCATCTATAGAGTCTCTGCCGAACCAGCCGCCGCCGGCAGCGTTGATTCCGCCGAACAAATCGGTACCGCCCAGTTGCGAGCAATAGCAGGATGCCGGGTTCCCGTTGCAGCCTGTGCCCAACGTCGGCGGTGTGTAGTAGGCCAGCGCCGCCAGACTCGGGGTGGTGGCGTATAAGGTCTCCAGCAGCACGTGAATGCGCGAGCCATCCGTCGGCGAGGTGTATTGGCAGAATTTCCGTGTGCCAGTCAGCCTCAGCCAGGACGAAGAGGGACCGTTGGTGCCGTACATCGGAGCACGGTCAATTACCTTGCCGCCGGTCGATTCGCAATAAGCTGATGCCGAGCCGGTGTCCGGTTCGGCGGCTTTCATTTCTCCGGCCGTGGACAGCAGCGCGGCCGCGCCAGCTACTATCAAGAACGAATGTTTCAAATCTTGCCTCCTTCAAAGGGCTTGATCAGTGTATCAGGTGGACGCTTTGATTGGAGGTGGCGCGACGCCTAAACGCCCGGCGATCTTTTCCAATGCCTCGCAAGTGCCGCCGCCCAGGGGAATCCCATTTTGGCGGCGCTCGGCTTCCGCGCGCCATTCCGGATCGCCGGCTACCATCACCTCGTCGCAGCCTTTGGCGGGCGCCGACGATTTCACCGTGCTCACCAGCCGTTCCACCCTCCGGGTGAACTCTTCCACCGGCATGAAGCGGCTCACGTCAACCGCCATGAACATCTGGCTCACGCGCGTGGGCTTGCCCTGAATCCGGATGCCGCCTACCTCAGTGCTCATGGCGCCACCGCTCAACACGCCGCACAGGATCTCGGCCATCATGGCGAGGCCGCTGCCCTTGTAGCCTCCGAGAGGCATCGGTAAGCCGCGAATCGCCGCATCGGTATCGGTGGTCGGCAGCCCCTCGCAATCCA
>CAWCJP010000018.1:0-328084 GCA_963795925.1 Bryobacterales bacterium
AACATTTTTGGCGAATGCCGACGCGAGCTTCACGGATCTGTCAAAGAATCCTGACATGGGCGCTCCGTTCTCTTCGCGTTCGTCGAAGCTGGGCGGGTTGCGCAAATGGCGGGTTAGCGGGTTCGAAAATTTCCTGATCTTTTACCTGCCTCGCCTGGACGGCGTTTCAATCGTGCGCGTCTTACATGCCGCGCAGGACTGGTGGACCGTTCTTGGAATACTATGAGCACCGAACTGATTTCAGCCGGCGCTCCAAGGCATACCTGAACGTAACCCGCCGCTACCGCCCCAACCCCCACAAGGACCCGGTCACCCCCGGCTCGCCAACCCCAGCCCCACCACCACCGCTTCCGGCTGTTCTTCAAAGCTGAGCGCCGGGATGCGAGTGCGTGCGCCGCGTGCACGGCGGGCCGCGATAAGCCAGGCCAGCAGCGTGACGCCCATCAACAGCGCGTAATTTCGCGGATTGCGCAGGCCGGCTTGTTCAACGTCGGTGACCAATTCCGACACGATGATCAGCAGTCCCCAATACACACCGAACATGATCTTGAGGTTGGCCTTCCCCGGCAAATAGGAGCAGGTGAAGGGCACCTTGGCGAAGCCGCGTGAGGGCCAGCTCGATCATCAGCAGACCCGAACGCCGCCAGGAATGCCGCGTGGCCCAAGGCTCTCGGCCAGGGCCACACGGCCATGTAAAACGGCGCCGCGATGGCCACCACCGGCGCCAGCGCGAATAACAGCAGCGTCTTGCGCGCGGCGTTCAGGTACGCGCCGCTCGCCGAATGGATCGGTCAAGCGGAACAGCCAGTTGGCGCGCACTTCAATGGGAATCGAGAATGACACGCGCAGGCCGACGATCAGGAAGAAGAGCAGGATGAGCGGGATGCCCGAGCGCCGTTTGCGCGCGGCCTTCGAGTGCGCCATAGTCGGTCGCTTTGAAATGATACAGCACATAAGCCATCTGGCTGAACACATACGCCAGTCCCATGCCGGCATAGATGGCCAGCAGCAGGCGATGCTGCCGGCTGCGCGCCAGCGTGCGTCCGATGAAACCAGGATGGCCCGCTCCGGCGCGCGGCGGCCGGCGTACGCCGCGGCGATGGCGGCCCACCGGCGCAACGGCGCGCCATGCGAGCGGCCCGATGCCGGACTGCTCCACGGTGCGGCGCATCTGCCGCGCATAGGCCAGCGCGTAAGTAGCCGCCAGTCGCGATACCGTAATGCACGCGGCCGCCCAGCGCTCGCCGCGCCAGCGCGGCCACCGCCGCGATTGGTCGATCCGGTCAGCACCTGGAACAGGCCGAAGAACCAGTAAGACGGTACCAGCGCATACCACAGCCGATTTTCGGGCGCGGCCAGCGCATGCGGATTGGCCAGCGGGGGAGTGAGGAAGTACAGCGTGAGTACGGCGAAGAACGCGGCGGTCTGGATCAGGCTGGACCACCGCATGAAATAGGGCGTGCGGCAACGAGAATGCAGCGCCACGCCCTGCACGCCCGAGCAGCAGCAGGAAGACAAACACCGACGCCAGCAGGATCACGAGCCAGAAAGCCGCAAAGTCGCGCGCGGCGTCCAGCGCTCCCGAGGCGCCCGGGCACGATCAGAAACGGGCATACCAGGCCCGTAAACGAATTCACGGCCACTACTGGCCAGCGCCAGCGCCGCGCCCAGCGCGGCAAGCTTGGCGGCGAAGACGATCCGGATGCGCACCGGCATAGCGCCCAGGATCATGGCAGTCGCGCCGGTCCGGAAACAGCGCATCCCAAAGGAGCAACGTAAACACTCCCACGATCGCCATGGAAGTGGAGATGAGGAACTCCTGGTCGGCCCACGCGGCGGCGTGAAGCTGTGCCGCCGTCAAGTGCTGGTACAGGCCCGCATACTTCGGCGCCCGTCACCATGGCCAGCACCAGGCTGAGAGCCGCCAGCAGCGCCGCGAACTGCGAGAGCAGCGACGACAGATCGCCGCGCACGGAGACAATATCCGTGTCGAAGAAGCGGTAGGCGAACAGGCGCACCAACGCGCGGAACTGGCGCCGCTCGCGGCCCGGCGCGAGCGGTCACTGCCGCACGACCTCGGCGATCTGGCGCGCGGTGGCGTCCGGGATCGCTATCCGTGACCAGTTGCGAGAAGATGTCCTCCAGCGTAGGCAGCGCCATCAAGTCGCGCAGCCTGTCGATGGAGTCGTTGGCCACCACGCGGCCCTTGTGCAGGATCACCACGCGGTGGCAGACCTTCTCCACCACTTCCAGCACGTGCGAGCTGAACAGCACGGTCTTGCCGGAGGCGGCCAGCGACCGGATCAGGCTGCGCAACACCAGGGCCGCGTGTACGTCCAGCCCGGAGAAAGGCTCATCCAGGATGATCAGATCGGGATCGTGCAGAATCGCGGCGCAGATCAGGATCTTCTGGCGCATGCCTTTGGAGTAAGACGAAATGGGCGCATCGCGGTCGCCCGCCAGCGAAAACAGATCGAGCAGCGTCCCGATTTTGCCGCGCAGCGTGGCCGCCGGCAGATCGCGCAGCTCGCCGGCCAGTTCCAGGTACTCGGCGCCGGTCAGATGCGGATAGAGGTACGGCTCTTCGGGCACGTATCCGAGAATGCGCTTGAACTCGACCAGGTCGTCGCGGATGGGCCGGCCGCGATACAGGATTTCGCCCGCGGTGGGATCGAGCAGGCCCGTGATCATCTTCACGGTGGTGGACTTGCCGGAGCCGTTGGGTCCCAGGTAGCCGGTGACCTCGCCGGGCAGCGCGGTGAAGGAGACGTGGTCCACGGCGAGCTACGCCGGAATATCGCTTGGTGAGCGCGCGCACTTCAAGCATCAGTGTTTAGACCGATGCGGCCATCCGAAAGTTCCTAGCTAGCCCGCAAAGGCGCGCGGGCGCCTCAACGCCTTCGAATAACTGCCCACGCGCCGTTTTGCGGGCTGTTACTTAGGAGGCCTGGGCCGCGCTAATTGACTGTCTGCACCAACACCGGCGACGTGCTGATCGCGAAATTCGCGTCGCCCGCATACACCGCCGTAATGTTGTGCGTACCCTTGGTGAGTGTCGCCGTGCCAAACGTGGCCTGCCCGGATGCGTTCAGCGTCCCGGAGCCGATCCCCTTCGACCCATCCTTGAAGGTCACTGAGCCTGTGGGAGTGCCCGCCGCCGTGGACGTCACCGTGGCGGTGAATGTCACCAGTTGCCCCGCTTTCGACGGGTTTAACGAAGACGTTACCGCGGTTGTGGTCGGGTTTTTGTTGACTACTTGCGTAAGCGTACGCGACGTGCTGCCGAGGAAATCGGCGCTCGCTTCGTATGTGGCCGTAATGCTGTTGCTCCCGCTGGGCAAGCTGGTGGTTGCGAAAGTCGCCACGCCGGATGCATTCAGAGGCCCCGTGCCGAGCACCGTCGAGCCACTCTTGAATCTGACCGTCCCGGTCACAGTTACACCCGTCGCGGAAGTCACCGTCGCCGTGAACGTGACAGACTGGCCGACCGACGACGGATTGAGCGACGAGGCGATCGCCGTGCTGGTGGGTGCGGCGTCGACCTTCAGGGTGGTCGGCGCGGACACGCTGGCCGTGAATTCGGCGCTGCCGCCATAGGCGGCCGTAATGCTGTGGCTGCCCACGCCCAAGTTGGGGTTCATCAGGGTGGCTTGGCCGGATGCGTTCAGCGTTCCGGTTCCCAGAGTGGAATTGCCGCTCTTGAATGCGACCGATCCGCCGGGGATACCGCCGGCCGAGGTCACCGTAGCGGTGAACGTCACCGATTGACCGAACTCGGATGGATTCGGGGAGATCGTAAGCGCGGTGCTGGTCGGAGCGGAGCTCACGCTCAGCTTGAAATTCTGGCTGGCTGCGTTGCCCACCCCGTTGCTGGCCATGATGGTAATCGGGAACTTGCCCTGGGCTGCCGCACTTCCGGCCAGGGTGGCGGTTCCGTTTTTGTTGTCGGTGAAGGTTACACCGCTCGGCAGCGATCCCGTTTCGGTCAGGGCCGGCGGTGGATATCCAGCCGTCGTCACAGTGAACGACCCCGGCGTGTCAAATGCGAACGTCGCGTTGGGCGCGCTGATGATCTTGGGCTCCTGGTTTACCATCAGCGTGAAGCTCTGCGTGGCGTTATTCCCCGCTCCATTGCTGGCCGTGATCGTAATGGGGTATGCGCCGCCCGTCTTGGTGGACCCGGCCAGGAGCGCGGTTCCGTTCGACCTGCCCGTAAAGGTCACGCCGGCGGGCAACGTGCCGGTTTCGCTCAAAGCCGGCGCCGGGAGGCCCGAGGCGGTCACTATAAAAGATCCCGCCACGTTGGCTCGGAAAGTGGTATCGTTCGCGCTGGTGATCGCCGGCGGGACGGGTTGTATGGAGGTCGTGTTCAGGAAGATCGATACCCCGAATTCGTCGGCCGCCGCCAGATCCAGCCCGCTCCCGCCGTTGAAGTTCGCTGCCGCCATCGCCACAGGATACGGCGCGATGAAGTCCACCGGCGGCTCAAATGTGCCGTCGCCGTTGCCCAACAGAATGCTAATACTGCCGCCCGTGGCGTTGGCCACCGCCAGGTCGAGCTTGGCGTCGCCGTTGAAATCGCCCACCAGCACGGAAATGGGGTACGAGCCGACCCCATAGTTCACGGCCTTCTGGAAAGTGCCGTCACCGTTGCCGAGCAGCACGCTCACGTTGTTGCTGGTCCCGTTCGCCACCGCCAGATCCAGGTTGCCGTCGCCGTTGAAATCGCCAATGGCCACGGCATAGGGATTGGTGCCCACGGCGAAGCTTCGAGGCCGCCTGAAACGTGCCGTCGCCGTTGCCCAGCAGCACGCTCACGTTGTTGCCGCCGTAGTTGGCCACCGCCAGATCGGGCTTGCCGTCGCCATTGAAATCCCCCACCGCGACGGAAACGGAGTGGTTCCCGCGGCATAATTCACCGGCGCCTGGAAGGTGCCGTCGCCATTGCCCAGCAGCACGCTCACGTCGTTGCTGGCATTGATTTGCCACCGCCAGGTCGGGTTTGCCGTCGCCGTTGAAATCGCCGACCGCCACCGAGTACGGGCCGGAGTCCGGTGCCGTAGTTCACGGCTGCCTGGAAGGTGCCGTCGCCGTTGCCCAGCAGCACGCTCACGTTGTTGCTATCGGTGTTCGCCACCACCAGATCGGTATTGCCGTCGCTGTTGAAATCGCCCGTCGCGATCGACCGGGGCCCCGTGCCGGTGTCGTAGTTCACAGCCGCCTGGAAGGTGCCATCGCCATTGCCCAACAGCACGCTCACGTTGTTGCTGTCGTAATTCGCCACCGCCAGGTCGGGCTTGGCTGTCGCTGTTGAACTGGCCCTGCACCACGCTGCTCGGAGACGATCCAGTGCTGTAACTCGCCGCGTCCTCGAACACGCCTGCGCCATTGCCCAGCAGCACGCTTACGTTGTTAAACTGGCAAGCCACCACCAGATCGGATGTGCCGCCGCTGTTAAAGCTCCCACCGCCACCGCATTCGGTTGATATCCCGCGGCATAGGTCATGGGCGCCTGAAAGGTGCCATCGCCATTGCCCAACAGCACGCTCACACTGTAGCCGCTGAAATTCGCCACCGCCAGGTCGGGCTTGCCGTCGCCGTTGAAATTCCCCACCGCTACCGAAACGGGGTCCGATCCCGCGGCATAGTTCACAGCCGCCTGGAAGGTGCCATCGCCATTGCCCAACAGTACGCTCACGGCCGGGCTTGTTGGCCACCGCCAGGTCCGGCTTGCCGTCGCCGTTGAAGTCCGCCGACCGCCACGCGAATTCGGACTGCTGGCCCGCGGTATAGCTCACGGCTGTCTTGAAGGTGCCGTCGCCATTGCCCAGCAGCACGCTCACGGTGTTGCTGCCGGAATTCGCCACCGCCAGGTCGGGCTTGCCGTCGCCGTTGAAATCCTCCACTGCCACCGATTCCGGCTGCGAGCCGACGCCGTAGTTCAACCGCCGCCTGGAAGGTGCCATTGCCGTTGCCGAGCAGCACGCTCACGTTGCTGAGCTCATAATTCGCCACCGCCAGGTCGGGATTGCCGTCGCCGTTGAAATCGCCCGCCAGCACCGCAATTGGTTGCTGGACCCGCGCCGTAGTCCACCGCCGCCTGAAAGGTGCCGTCGCCATTGCCCAAGCAGAATGCTCACGTTGTTGCTGCCATTATTGGCCACCGCCAAATCGGTCTTGCCGTCGCCGTTGAAGTCTCCCACCGCCACCCAGTAGGGATTCCGCTCCGGGCGGCATAGGTCACGGCCGCCTGAAAGGTGCCGTTGCCATTGCCCAGCAGAATACTGACGTTGTGTCCGCTGGCCACCGCCAGATCGGTTTGGCCGTCGCCATTGAAATCCCCGACCGCCACACAAGTAGCATTCCCATCCACGGGATACGACGTCGCCGCCTGAAACGCCGCCGGCGGCACTTGCGCCCAGCCTTCTCCCAGGCACACCGTCCCCAGCGCCATCACACCCAAGGTGCGGACCAGCCAACCGTTCCGCAACGCAATTGTACACCGGCGTTTCAACAGCATGGTTCTTTCGTCCTTTACCTGATTTGGAGCATACGCAGCATACTATGAACACGGCCTAAAAGCAACCGCGCTGGTACCGGCTGGTACTGGGTATTGTTAGCTTCGAGCCGTTCACTCAAAAATCGGCGTCAGCCTCGCCAGCACCTTATCCATGATCGCCTCGGGAACGCTCTCAAGCTTCTTGCCGCCGCGCGAGCCGAGATCCAGCGCACGGGCTGGTCGCAGCGGAGAACGCCGGTCGTTTTGGTTCCGGCGCCTGTTAGCGGCACGGCGAAAACCCGCGGTCCGAGCAAAATTTCCCCCGCTTGTGATCGGGAGGACCACCGGCACCTTTGTTACACGATTGAAGGCGTCCGGCGAAACGATCGGCACCGGGCGGCGGCCCTTCTGTTCGTGCCCCGATGTAGGGTCGGGACTGACGAGCCAGATTTCTCCACGCTACGGAACGGCCAGCATGACCGAGCCGCCGACTTTGCGCAGAGTAGTGGTCTGCATGCCGATCCTCCTCCAAGTCATATTTTGCTACGATAATCATTCATGCGCAGAGCAATGGTTTGCATCACATTGGGGGTTTGCTTTTTCGCCATGGCGATCTTCGTCTGGGCGCAAAGCCGGAAAGCCGGCCTCTGGGAAATGACCACGACCCAGACGTGGCAACAGTCTCCGCTTCCTCCAGGAATCACCCCGCCCGGTGGCGCCAACGCCCCGTTCAGCGGCGGCACGCGCACCACTAAGGTTTGCCTCACTCAGGAGCAAATCGACAAGTATGGCGCGGTCGTCCCGCAAACACGCGGCTGCCAGGTAACCAACGTCGTCAAGAATGGCAACAGCATGACCGCCGACATGGAATGCAAAGGATCGATGACCGGCAAGGGGACCGTGGAAGCCACTGCGGTCGACGACGAACACGCCAAGGGCAAGGTCCACTTCACTGGATCGCTGCACATGGGGCCGAACACCAAGCCCGTGGAATGGACGGCCCAATCCACGTCGGTCTTCAAAAGCGCGGACTGCGGCGACGTGAAGCCCTTCGGGGAGCCAGACAAATAAAGTCAAGTAGAGTCGGCCGGCCGGCCGGATCACCTGGCCCAATAACTCTTCAAGCAGCGGGCTTTGCGGGTAGGGGTGTCCTCTATAGTGACGGAAGCCCTCCGCAAAGACTACCCCGGCGCGGCGTCCCTGCTCCCGCGTCCAACGCTCCATCGTGAGCAGGTAATCGTCCATGCCGTGCTGCGCACGCAGCCACTCCCGCTGGCTGGCATGCTCGCCGAGCATGGCGCGCTTGGTCTCGAACTGGCGTACGATATCCACGTAAAAGTCTGCCACTACAGGCCGGCCTTCCCGGTCTATGCCGCCGATCGGGTCCATGAAGTAGAGATGCGGAATAGCGGGCAAGGCCGGCGCGGGCGATGGCGTAACGTAATTGGGCGCGGACGCGGCAAAGCAGGCGTCCCGCGCCAGCGCGCTGGCCGCTTCGTGATCGCACATGTAATTCACGGGCGAGGGCGCCAGCACGATGTCCGGCCGCACGTCGCGCACGAGGCCGGTGACGCGCCTGCGGCCCGCGTCGTCGTTAAAAATGGCCAGATCGCGGAACTCGGCGCAGCGATAGACGGCCCCAATGCGCCGCGCGGCGGCCGCCGCTTCCGCCCTTCGGACAGCGGCGATCTCTTCCGGCCCGCGATCGCGCGAGCCGCAGTCTCCCGGCGTCAAGCTCACGATGGCTATGCGGTGCCCCTCTTCCGACATTTGCGCCAATGCGCCTGCTGCCAGAATCTCCACGTCGTCCGGATGCGCGTGTATGGCTAGTACTGTCTTTTTCATCGATTTACTCTTAGTTGAAACAAATCTGGGATAATTTCATTTTGAGCCGCGGGCATCGGTCCCGAAGGAGGTGAGCTTGTGTGCCGCAATGTCTTCCTCTGCGCTTGGTTCATTATTGCCGCGCCGTTTGGCATGCGAGGCCAGAGTTTCCTGCTAAGCCAGCAATATAGCGCAGCAATTCCAGTCGGTCCTATAACTGGCGTCGGCCCCTTGAGTGCCGCCAGAGACTCGCAATCGAATCTGTACGTTTTAGCGAGCGGCCTCACCAACAACTGCCTGCAGATACCGCTGGCCGGATGCGTCCTGCAGCCTGCGTCGCAGCTAGTGAAGATGAACCCCGAAGCCGGCGCGATCGTTTTCCAGCAGACCTTGCCTACCCCGGCGACGGCCATGACCGTCGACCCGGGCGGTAATATCTATCTCACCATCGGGAACGTCATCGAGAAGTTGGCCTCCGACGGGAGCCAGGTGCTGTATAAGAAGACCATCGGTGGATCCAGCCTGACTTTCGAAGCCGTCACAATGGATTCGTCAGGCCGGCTGTATCTCACCGGCAATGCCGGCGCGGGCGACCTTCCCGCAACAGCCGGATCGTTTCGGCCTGCAGCGCCCGCCGGCAATGGCCCTTTTGGGTTCGCCATCAGGCTCAACAGTTCAGGCGGTCTGGATTATGCGACATATCTCGGAGACGCCGTGCAAAATCCATACGGCATCGCCGTCGATGGATCCGGCGCCGCGTTTATCGTCTGGAGTTCCAACTCTACTAATTTCCCGTCGACGCCGCTGGCCGGGCCCAACGGTGCGTCGTTTCTCGTTCGTCTCGCTCCCGACGCGTCAAAGTTGATCTACTCCACGAGTCCGACCGCGGGAATCGTCTTTCAATTGGCGGCGGATCCCGCTGGACAAGCGGCCATTGCTCTCGAAACTGCCTACGGAGCCGGAGTTACCGTGATGTCCTATAACCCTGACGGCAGTATCGCATTTACGCGCAATGTTCCGGGCGTTTTGGCTGCGGGATTGGCCGCGGACGCTGAAGGCAATTTCTATCTTTCCGATTCGCTGCTTCCCGCCAGTGCGAACTATCCCGTAAGAAACAGCCTGGCCAGTTGTACGTCTGCGCAGAGTGCCCTGACCGTATTCGATGGCAGCGGCAATGTAGTTCAGTCGACCTATCTGGCGACGCCCGCCGGCCTCGAGATAGTCTCGGGCTCAGGTCTGGATCTGTTTTCGAACAGCGCCTTGGGCAACCCGCTGGCCGTAACTCATTTCGTGCAGTCCCTTACAGCGGACATTGTTCCGCTCGCGTGCGTGGGCAACGCAGCCAGTTACGCTGGTTCGTCAATTTCTCCCGGCGAACTGATCAGCCTGTTCGGCAATAGCTTGGGACCGTCATCCGGAGCCCAGCCTCAGGTCGGCATGGCCAGCGGTTTTCCCGCTGAGCTCGCGGGCGTCAAGGTAATCGTCAACGGAATCCCAGCACCGCTGCTCTACGTGCAGGATGGCCAGATCAATGCGATCGTACCTTGGGAGGTGCAGGCCGGCGGCCAGGCCGATGTCTGCGTCACCTACAGCGGCTCGACTGCTTGCTTCACCATGGCCACGACAGATACGCAGCCCGGAGTGTTCATGCTCGATGCCGATCACGCCGCGGCCTTGAATCAAAATGGCACACTGAACACCGCATCCAATCCCGAGAAGGTTGGCGACGTGGTGTCGATCTTTGCTACCGGACTCGGAGCCATCAACCCGCTACCCGCTGATGGCTCGATCGTGGGCTTCCCTCTGCCAGTGGACCTCCTGCCGGTCAGCATGGCTACCGTTTCCGCAACCGGACTCGGCATCCTGGTTCCGCTCACCATGAAGTACTTCGGTCCTGCGCCCGGCGAAGTTGCTGGTTTTAGCCAGATCAATTTCACCGTTGACGCCAACGTCGGCGGCCCATACGCGACGTATCTATACGCCGGTTTCGCTCAAAGCAATCCGTTCCAAATCTACGTCGCCCAGTAGCCATTGGAGGGAGTTCCCAACGGCCGCGCCATGCGATAGAGTAATCGTCACATGAGCGAACAAACCGACAACGTCACATCGCGGCGCCGATTTCTGACCGATACCGGGCGCATTGCGGGCGTCTCGGCCCTGGCGGGAGTGGCCCTCCCCGCCGTGCATGCGGCCGAAACCAATACCGTCCAACTGGCCCTGATCGGTTGCGGCGGCCGAGGCACGGGGGCGGCGGAGAACGCCCTCTCGGTGCCCAACGGCCCGTACAAACTGGTGGCCATGGCCGACGTGTTCCCCGAAAAGCTGCACACCAGCTTCGATAAGCTCAAGACCAAATACTCCGCGCAGGTCGATGTGCCCGAAGATCGCCGTTTCATCGGCTTCGATGCCTATTCGAGAGCCATGGACTCGCTGCGCAAAGGCGACGTGGCCATTCTCGCCACTCCGCCCGCCTTCCGCTGGGTGCACTTCGGATTGGCCATCGACAAAGGGCTTAACGTCTTCATGGAGAAGCCGGTCACCGTGGACGGGCCTACCACTCGCAAGATGCTGCAACTCGCCGATCTCGCCACCCAAAAGAATCTGAAGGTGGGTGTGGGGCTGATGATCCGGCACTGCCGCGCACGGCAGGCGCTGCTCGACCGCATCCGCGACGGCCAGATCGGCGACATCATCGCCTTGCGCGCCTATCGCATGGGCGGCAACGGCGGCTTCACGGGCCCCAAGCCGGAGGGCATCACCGAGCTGCTGTACCAGATCCAGCGCTTCCACTCGTTCCTGTGGGCCAGCGGCGGCGTCTTCAGCGACTACTTCATCCACCAGATCGACGAATGCTCGTGGATGAAAGGGGGCTGGCCGGTTGAGGCGCACGCTCTCGGCGGCCGTCACTATCGCGGCGATAACGTGGACCAGAACTTCGATACCTATGCGGTCCAATATACCTACGCCGATGGGACCCGGCTTTATTATGACGGCCGCTGCATGCCCGGCTGCCACGATGAGTTCGCCAGTTACGCGCACGGCTCCAAGGGCTCTGCGGCCATCTCCAGCGCGGCGCACACCCCTGGGCGGACGCGCATTTACAAAGGCCAGACGATACCGGTTCTGAAGGGCAACGAAGCCTTGCCGCCCAACGATCCCAACCTGCTCTGGGCCTTCCCGCAACCGGAGCGCAGTCCCTATCAGTGGGAGTGGGACGACCTGACTGATGCCATCCGCCAGGACAAGCCATACAACGAAGTCAAGCGCGGCGCCGAAGCCAGCCTGGTAGCCTCCATGGGCCGGATGGCCGCCCACACCGGCCAGATCGTCACATTCGATCAAATGCTCAACTGCGAGCATGAGTTCGCTCCGCATGTGGATAAGCTGACGATGGATGGGCCCGCACCGCTGGTGGCCGCTGCCGACGGCAAATACCCTGTGCCCCGGCCCGGCGTTGTCACCACGCGGGAATACTGACATGCGCGAAGCTGTAATTGTTGATGCCGTTCGCACGCCCATCGGAAGACGGGATGGCGCCCTCAAGGGCTGGCATCCCGTGGATCTGCTGGCCCACACTCTCCGCCCTGGTGCACGCAACAAGCTGGATCCGGCGCTGATTGACGATGTGATCGCGGGATGCGTGGGACAGGTGGGCGAGCAGGCTTTCAATGTGGCGCGCAACGCGGTGCTGGCCGCTGGTTTCCCGGAATCCGTGCCGGGCACCACGGTGGATCGGCAGTGCGGCTCCAGCCAGCAGGCCGCGCATTTCGCGGCGCAGGGCGTGATCGCCGGCAGCTACGATATTGCCATTGCCTGCGGAGTGGAATCCATGACCCGCGTGCCGATGGGGTCCAATGGCGCGGGGCCTGGCAAGCCATTCGGCCCGCAAGTGATGCGCCGCTACAACGGCGTGGCTTTCATCAGGGCATCGGCGCGGAGATGATGGCGGAGCGATGGAAAATGAGCCGCGACCGAACTGGACACTTTCAGCCTGGAGAGCCATCGCCGGGCGGCCCGCGCCACCGAGGAAGGGCGCTTCTGCAACGAGATTGTGCCGGTTCCCGTGGAAACCGAAAACGGTCCGGTGCAGATGACTCGCGATGAGGGGATTCGCGCGAATTCGAGCCTTGAAAAGATGGCGACGTTGAAGCCGGCATTCAAACCGGATGGCGTCATTACCGCCGGAAATTCGTCGCAGATCAGCGACGGCGCCGCTGCGGTGCTGATCATGGAGCGCGGGACCGCGGAGCGGCTGCGGCATGCGTCCGATGGCGCGATTCGTGGCGTTTGCGTTGGCGGCGGAGGATCCCGTGATCATGCTGTCCGCGCCGATTCCGGCCACGCGCAAGGTTCTGGACCGCGCGGGCCTGGCGATTGCCGATATCGACCTGGTGGAGATCAACGAAGCTTTCGCCAGCGTGGTGCTGGCATGGCAGCGCGAGACCGGCGCGGATTTGAGAAGGTGAATGTGAATGGCGGCGCGGTGGCGCTGGGTCATCCGCTGGGCGCCAGCGGCGCGCGATTGATGACTACGCTGGTGCATGAACTGCAGCGTTCCGGCGGCCGCTATGGGCTACAGACCATGTGTGAGGGCGGCGGAATGGCGAACGCCACCCTCATCGAGCGGATCTGAATCTTATGGACAAGACCATTCGCAAATACACCAGCCTCGACGAGATGAAGGCCGACGAGTATCGGTACTGGCAAAGCCGGCCCGTGTGGGAGCGAACGGACGCGGTTTCCGAACTTACTCAAGAACACTACGCCATGAAGGGCGAGGCTCCGAATGTATCCAGACTTCAAAGAACTCTTGTCCGCGTTCAACGCGCACCGCGTTAAATACCTCGTTGTCGGAGCCTATGCCGTTTCGATCCACGCCCAGCCACGGGCGACGAACGACATGGATATTTGGATCGTGCCCGAGGCCGCGAACGCCAAAGCCGCCTATGCCGGTGAGAAGGCCATAATTTTGAAGGGGCATGTAGTCTCCTGTGACGAGTGACTAAGTAGACGAAGCGAGATTTCGACGGAAAAGAGGACATGAACCTAAATGCACGAGCATCGCGGACTCAAAACGGCGCGGCTGGCGCAATACAACTACGCAGCGGCGAAATAGTCGAATGCCGCGTTACCAGATCGTCTGGATGGCAGTCGAGCGGATGCGGCGGTCCCGGCTCAGGACGGGCACGCCGAGAAACAATGCCGTAGCCGCGATGACGCGGTCGGGAAGATCGGGCAGGTCCTGCCGGGGAATCTCGGCCATCCTCATAGCGATGGCTTCATCGAGCGCCACGTGTCGAAAGACGGCTTTCGCGTCGGCCGTCGCCGCATGCAGGTCATTCAACGCGTTCTGGGGAATGCGTCCCTTCTCTGTGAGCTACACCATTTCCGCGATGGTAATCGCCGAAACGCCGATTTGGTCGCCGTTGGCAATCGTATAGTCGATGAACGCGGAAGCGGCTTTGCCCAAGCGGGGATCTAAGAACAGATACCAGATCGCGGCGTGGGTGTCAGCGATCGCGGCGAGCATCAGAAATCAGTGCGCGGGAAATTCGCCAGCATTTCCGCCCGGTTCTGATCGATCTCCTCGGCGGACGGTGCGGGTCCGTATTTGGCGAGCAAGCCGCGTAATGAATGCGTCGGCTCCTTGCGGGCGGCGCCCTCAGGCGCCTCAGCTATGATTGCGTCGATCGCCTGGCTCACCAACTCGTCAGCCGTCATGCCCTTGGATCCGGCGACAGCTATGAGCTTAGCGTGCTTCTGCGGCTCCAGTGGCAAGGTGATAGTCATACGGCTTGTTCCTTGTTTTATTATGCCCCTTCCTCGGCAACCCGCGCGAAGCGATAAGCTGATAATTATGAGACCTGTAGCCGTAATCGGGATCGGGAAGACGCCGTTTGGAGCCTTTCCCGACCGCGATCTGCGTTCGCTGGCGGTGGAAGCCGGCGAAAAATGCCTCGCAGAACGGAAACATCACCCCCTCGCAGGTGGACGCGTTTTTCCTCGGCAACTTCGCGGGGCCTTCGTTTGCCGGCCAGAATCATCTGGCGCCGTACATCTCGACCGCGCTGGGTATCCATGGAGTGCCCTCCACCCGCGTGGAGGCGGCCTGCGCTTCGAGCGGGTCGGCCTTCTTCCACGCGTATACCGGCGTCGCCAGCGGCGTCTACGACATCGTGCTGGTAGTGGGCGTCGAGAAGATGACTTCGCAGCCCACCCCCAAAGTGACTGAAATTCTGGCGGCGGCGGGCGATTGCGCGGGCGAGATCCGGGCCGGTTCCACATTCGCATCGCTATTCGCCATGATCGCGCGGCGGCATATGCACGAGTTCGGCACCACGCGCGAGCACCTGGCGGCGGTGGCCGTGAAGAACCACGCCAACGGCGCGCTGAATCCCGATGCGCAGATGCGCAAAGCCGATCACCTTGGAGCAGGCCATGGCGGGCAAGCCCATCGCCGATCCGCTGAATCTTTACGATTGCTCGCTGATCAGCGACGGCGCGGCGGCGGTATTGCTGGCGCCTGCCGAGCGCGCGGGCGAATTCACCGGCAAGCCGGTGCGCGTGCTGGGCATCGCGCAGGCGTCCGATTTTGTGGCGCTCGATCAGAAGCCCGACATCACCACCTTCCCGGCGGTACGGCGCGCGTCCGAGAAGGCCTACCAGATGGCCGGAATCGGTCCGGCGGACGTGCAATTGGCGGAACTGCACGATTGCTTCACCATCGCCGAGATCATCGCCATCGAAGATCTCGGGTTCGCTGGGCGCGGCGAAGGCGGACCGTATACCGCGGAAGGCCACACGGCGCGCACCGGCGAGCTGCCGGTAAACACCAGCGGCGGACTGAAATCGAAGGGTCATCCCGTGGGCGCCACCGGCGCGGCGCAGATCTGCGACCTGGTGCTGCAAATGCGCTGCGAAGCCGGCGAGCGGCAGGTTCCGCGCCATTCGCTGGGGCTGGCGCAGAATCTGGGCGGCTCCGGCGCTTCCTGCGTGGTCACCATCCTGGGGACCGTATGAGCGAACGAAACCGGAACGATTTACACCGAGACCGTGATCTATTCCGCCGCCGAGGCGTTCGCCGCGGATGTGCCATTCCAAACGGCCATCGTGGCGCTGGATTCGGGCGGACGCGTGACCGGCCGGATCTTGGGCGAACGGGTGTCCATCGACGATCGCGTCGCGCAGGTGGAGATCGCGCGACGGCGTACCCTTTTTCCGGAAAGATCCGGCAATGAAACTAGCGGAACCAATGAATCACATCGGGGTGGAGTCCGCGTTCGACGTGCTGGTGCGCGCGCGGGCGCTGGAGGCCCAAGGGCGCAGCATCGTCCACCTGGAGATCGGCGAGCCGGATTTTCCCACTCCGGCGCACATCGTCGAGGCGGCCAAGCGCGCGCTCGACGAAGGTTGGACGCATTATGGTCCCCCGCAGGGCTACCCCGAATTGCGCGAAGCCATCGCGGCAGACGTCTCGCGGCGGCGCGGCATTCGCGTGGGGCCGGAGCACGTGTCCATCGTGCCGGGCGGCAAGCCGATCATCTTCTTTCCCGATGCTGGCGCTGCTGGAGCCGGGCGACGAAGTGATCTATCCGAATCCGGGATTTCCCATTTACGAATCGATGATCCGGATCTGGGCGCCACGCCGGTGCCCATGCCGCTGGTCGAGAAGCCGCGGATTTTCGTTCGACCTGAACCTGCTGCGCGACAAGCTCAGCCGCGCGCACCAAGATGGTGATACTGAATTCGCCGCAGAATCCCACCGGCGGCGTGATTCCGGAAGAGGACATGCGCGCCATCGCCGGACATGGTGCGGGATCGCGACCTGATGGTGCTGGCCGACGAAATCTATTCGCGGATCTACTACGAGCGACGAGCCGGTCTCGATCGCCAGCTATCCGGGCATGCTGGAGAAGACCATTATCCTGGACGGTTTTTCGAAGACTTATGCCATGACCGGTTGGCGCATGGGTTACGGCGTGATGCCCGCCTGGCTGGTGGATGCGGTCAACAAGCTGATGGTGAATTCGTACTCGTGCATCGCCAGTTTCACGCAGCGGGCGGGCATCGCGGCGCTGCGCGGTCCGCAGGATGCCGGTGCACGCCATGGTGGCCGAGTTCCGGCGCCGCCGCGACGCCTTCTGCCAGGGGCTGAACCGGATTCCGGGCTTCCGCTGCCCGATACCGGGCGGCGCTTTCTACGCTTTCGCCAACGTGGAGGGGACCGGCATCTCCTCGAAGGAACTGGCCGACCTGCTGCTTGAAGAAGCCGGCGTGGCGGGCTTGAATGGCGGCGCATTCGGCGAGTCATGGCAAAGGTTACATCCGGTTCAGTTACGCCAATTCGCTGGAGAACCTGATGGAGGCGGTGGCTCGCATCGAGAAGTTTATGACCGTCGGTGTTTCTGGCGCCGGGAACCGGCGCGCAGTGACAAGAGAGTGACACGGGCCGCCTGGCGGCGGGAACTCCTTCTATTTTTGTCCTTGCATCATTATACGTCCGCACGTATAATGACGATATGAGCGTCAAATTTCAAATTACGCTACCCGACAATCTGGCCCTGGCTCTAAAGCGTGCGGCCGCACAGGAGAAGGTGCCGCTGGCGCACTATATCCGCGTAACTATGGTGGAGCGATTGACCCAGCGCGGTTCCACTTCCGGTGTGGATCCGTTCGCTTCCATTACCGGTCTGGGAGGCGAGACGGATGTGGATCTCGCCGCGCGTGTCGACGAAATCCTCTACAAATGAACGCCTTTGTCGACACGAGCTACTACGTTGCCCGTGTGATGCCGCGCGACAAATGGCATGCCAAGGCTTTGCGCGCCGTGCGGCCACGCATCGGCTTTATCACCTCCGCGCTGATCGTCAACGAGACGATTTCGTTGCTTCAGGCGCGCGGACTTTTTTCCGCCGCGATCGCCTTTCTTCGGGAAGCCCGGCTCAACAAAGACGTGTAGATCATCTACCCGGATGCGGCCCTGCATACCGAAGCCTGGGACCTCTTCGCTCGCTGGGGCGGCGCCGGAGCCAATGCCATCGACTGCGTCAGCTTTGCGATCATGCGAAAGTTGTCTATCCGGAAAGCCTTCACGTTTGACGAGCAGTTCCATACCGCCGGCTTCGACATCCTGCGCTAAGCCGCCCTTACATCTCCCGCCGGCCTTCCATGGCTTTCCACATCGTCACTTCGTCGGCGAACTCGATATCGCTGCCCACCGGAATCCCCATGGCGATGCGCGTCACCTTCACGCCCCAGCGGCTTCAGCAGCTTCGAAAATAGACCGCGGTCGCTTCGCCTTCGACCGTCGGATTGGTCGCCAGCAATCACTCTCTTCGATCTGTCCCCACGCCGATGCGCTCGACCAGATTCTTGATCTTGAGCTGCTCCGGCCCGATGCCGCTGCAGCGGCGACAGCGCGCCGTGCAGCACGTGATACAGCCCGTTGAACTGCCGCGTGGTCTCGATCCCCACGATGTTGTGCGGCTCTTCCACCACGCACAGCACCTTCTGGTCGCGGTTCGGATCGCGGCAAAACTGGCATAGCTCGCCATCGCTGATGTTGTTGCAAATCGCGGCAGAGGCCCAGCTTGTCCTTCACGTCCAGCATGGCTTGCGAAAGATGTTCGGCGTCTTCGCGGCGACGCGCGCATAACATGAAACGCCAGCCGCTGCGCCGATTTCTGGCCGATGCCCGGCAGACGCTTGAATTCGTTGATCAGCCGCGCCAGCGGCTCTGCGAAATCGGGCATGGGTTCAGAAACAAGCCGGGCGGCAGGCCCAGCCCGCCCAGCATGCCGCCCATCTTCTGCTGGGTTTCCTCGTCGACCTTCTTGGCGGCTTCGTTGCAGGCCGCCAGCACCATGTCTTGCAGCATCTCCACGTCGCCCGCCACTTCCGGGTCGATCTTCACGCCCAGCACGTTCTTGTGGCCGTCCATCTTGACGGTGACCATGCCGCCGCCCGCCGAAGCCTCCACGCGGATCTGCGCGATCTCCTCCTGCATGCTTCTCCTGCATCTGCTGCGCCTGCTTCATCATCGCCTGCATGTTGCCTGGCAATTTCATGCTTGGGCTACTCCTTTCAGATTGCGAACCGTGCGGACTTCTCCGCCGAACAGATCCCGGAAGCGCTGCACTTCCGGATTCTCCAGCGCGCGGCTGCGATACATCGTCTTCCTGCTTTGGCGCAGGGCCGGTGCGGCCGCCACCTGCTGCTGCCCGGCTCACCTCTCCGATCGTAATCTTGATCTTAAGCGGTTTGCCGGCGATCTGCCGCACCGCCTGGTTGATATCGTCCGCCTTCATGGCGATCGAGAAGTCTTGCGGCGTCGTGAACCGCAGCTCGCCTTCGCCTCCGCGACCTCGGAATGCTCGATGGCGTCCGCCGTGAAGGCCATGCCCAGTTCCATCAGTGCGGCATGCAGCTGCTCGCGCCAGGCACCAGTGGCCGGCGCAGGTCGGCGCGTGCTGGCGCTCGCGTTCGCCGGCTGCCGCTGGCCTGGCACGCGACGGCGACGGTGTCGTCCGCGCCGCTGTGGCAGCCGGCGTCTCCGCGTCTCGCTGGCTCCGCCTCCAGCCTCGCCGCCGAGGCCGGCCAGCGCCTCCTCAATCGACATCAGCCGCCCCGCCTGCACCATCTTCAGCAGCCCAATCTCCAGATGAAAGCGCGGCTGCAGCGAGAACTGCAAGTCGCGGAACAGATCCAGCGAAAGCTGCAGATACCGCGTCAGATCCTCTTCTGAAAACTGCCGCCGCGATCTGCGCCAGCTGCTGCCGCTCGGCCGCCGACGCCGCGATCAGCCGCGTATCGCCGCCCGCGATCTTCGCCACCAGCAGGTTGCGGAAATAGCGCGCCAGCTCGCGGCTGAAGTGCTGCAGATTCTGGCCGTTGCGCTCCAGCTCGTCCACTAGCGCGAGCATGCGCGCCGCCATCCATCCGCCAGCGCCTGGCTCACCTGCCCCAGCGCATCCAGCGAAAACGCGCCCAGCAGCGCGCGCACTTCCGCCGCATCGCAGCGTGTCGCCGCAGCAGGCAATCGCCTGATCGAGCGCCGAGAGCGAATCGCGCACGCTGCCCTCGCCCGCCTGCGCCAGCACCGCGAGCGTTTCGTCGTCCGCGTCGATGCCTTCCTGCTCGCAGATCCAGCGCCATGCGCGCGACCAGGTCGTCGAAATCCACCGAGCGAAAACTGAAATGCTGGCATCGCGACGCGATCGTCGCCGGAATCTTGTGCGCCTCCGTAGTGCACAGCATGAAAACGGCCCAGGCCGGCGGCTCTTCGATGGTCTTCAGCAGCGCGTTGAAGGCTTCGTTGGTGATCTGGTGCGCTTCGTCGATGATGAAGATTTTGTAGCGATCGCGCGCCGGCTGATAGCGCACGTTCTCGCGCAGCTCGCGCATCTCATTGATGCCGCGATTGGATGCCGCGTCGATTTCGATCACGTCCACCGCTCCGCCCGCCGCAATCTCCGGGCAACTCGCGCACACGCCGCAGGGCTTATTCGTGGGGCCGTTCACGCAGTTCAGGCAGCGCGCCAGAATGCGCGCCATGGTGGTCTTGCCGGTCCCGCGCTGGCCGGAAAAAATGTAGCCGTGCGCGATGCGGTTCTGCGCGATCGCATTCTCCAGCGTGGTCTTGACGTGCTCCTGGTTCACCACGTCGGCGAACGATTGCGGCCGGTATTTCCGCGCGATGACCTGGTACATGCGGTGGGCAAATGCCAGGCCCCGGGTGATCCGCGGCACACAGGTTAAGCCACTACCGTTGCTTCCTTCCGGACCTGGCGGGGTTTGCAGCCGCCCGTTGCACGGAGCCCGAGACCTGACAACTCATTATCCTAGCATGCGATGCCCCCTCGCCCGCCGCTCGCATGCCGCCTGCACCATTGCTATGCTGCATACGATGCTCGATCTCATGCAGCACCCGCACCGGCGCTTCAATCCGCTCAACGGATCGTGGGTCCTGGTGTCGCCCCATCGCACCCAAAGGCCCTGGCAGGGGCAAGTCGAAAAGACCGCCCAGGCTGCCCAGCCCGCATACGATCTCGAACTGCTACCTTTGCCCCGGCAACCCGCGCGCGGGCGGCCAGCGCAATCCCCCGTACACCGGCACATTCGTTTTCGACAACGATTTTGCCGCGCTGCTGCCCTCCACGCCCGTCGCCGCCTGGGAACAGGGCGGCCTGTTGCGCGCCGTCGGTGAGCCGGGCGTCTGCCGGGTGGCCTGCTTTTCCCCCCGCCACGATCTCGACCGTCTCGCGCATGACGGTCGCCGGACCTCACCCAGGTGGTGGATCTCTGGGTCGCGCAATACATCGGACTGGGCGGCCTCGCCGGCATCCAACACGTCCAGATCTTCGAGAATCGCGGCGAAATGATGGGCGCCAGCAATCCCCATCCGCATTGCCAGATCTGGGCCAGCGAGCAGCGTTCCCACCGAGGTTGCCGCCGAGCAGCGCGAGCAGACGGCCTGGCGCGCCCGCCATGGCTGCTGCCTGCTCTGCGATTACCTGGCGCTCGAGCGCGAATCCGGCGAGCGCCTGGTCTGCGAAAACGAATCTTTCGCTGCGATCGTGCCGTTTTGGGCGGTCTGGCCGTTCGAGACCATCGTCATCGCCAGGCGCCACCTGACTGGCATGGACGAGCTGGACGCCGCTGAGCGCAGCCGCCTGGCCGATATTCTGAAGCGCGTCACCACCCGCTACGATCATGTTTTTGAAGCGCCGTTCCCCTACACCATGGGTTTTCACCAACGGCCCACCGACGGCGCGGCGCATCCGGAGTGGCACTTCCACGCGCATTTCTATCCGCCGCTGTTACGCTCCGCCACCATCCGCAAATTCATGGTCGGCTTCGAGATGCTGGGAATGCCGCAGCGCGATATCACCCCGGAGAACGCCGCCGCGCGCTTGCGGGCGCTGCCGGATACCCATCGGGAATAGCGCGCCTGCGGCTTGCCTTGTGTTTTCCCCAAGTCCTATGCTATGGTCGGTTTTCTTACTGGAAAAATTTCATGGCATACGTAATTGCAGAACCTTGCATCGGAACCAAAGACACCGCCTGTGTGGACGCCTGCCCCGTGGACTGCATTCATCCCAAAAAGGATGAGCCGAACCACGCCGAGGCCGAATTGCTGTACATCGACCCGGTCGAATGCATCGACTGCGGAGCCTGCGTGCCGGTTTGTCCCGTCTCGGCGATTTTCGCCCTCGACGACCTGCCGGAAAAGTGGTCGGACTTCACGGCCAAAAACGCGGCCTACTACGCCCGGTAACGCGTAAGCAGATTCGGACCGCGCGGCGCTACCTCCGGTAGGTGGCGCTGCTGGAATCGGTCTCCCAGATCCGCACTTGCCCCAGCCTCACCGGGTTGCCGTCGCCCAGCCCGCCGCTGATCTCGTCATAGAAATACTTGGCGATGTTTTCGGCCGACGGATTCAGCACATCGAAAGGCGCCATATCGTTCAGAAACTGATGGTCCAGGCGGTCCACCACCAGCCGCATGAGCTTCTTCACCTCCACAAAATCCACCAGCAGCCCGATAGAATCCAGCTCCGCGACCGCTCGAACGTCACCTGCACCCGGTAATTGTGGCCATGCACGTTCTCGCATTTGCCGCTGATAATTGCGCAGCGCGTGTCCCGCCGCGAAAGTCTCTTCTACGGAAACTTCAAACATTGAAAAAACTCTCCACGTCTGTGATTTTGGTGGTGAACCCGTAATCCGGCAAACTGTCGAAGAACACCTGGCCGTAGCGCTGCTTGGTCACCCGGTTGTCGAGCAGCACCAGCACGCCGCGGTCCGACCGGCTGCGGATCAGCCGTCCGAAACCCTGCTTCAGCGCGATGGCCGCCTGCGGCACCTGGTAATCGTAAAACGGATTGCCGCCCTCGTTGCGCAGCTTCTGCACGCGCGCTTCCACGATCGGATCGCTGGGCACGGCGAACGGCAGCTTGTCGATGATTACGCAGCTCAACTGGTCGCCGGGCACGTCCACACCCTGCCAGAACGAAGACGTGGCGAACAGCACGCAGTTCGGCGTCGAGCGGAACTCTTCGAGCAGCGCGCTGCGCGGCCCCGTGCCTTGCAGCAGCGTCGGGTAATCGATATCCAGCGAAATGCGGTCGTGCATCAGGCGCATCTGCTGATAGCTGGTGAACAGCACGAACGCCCGCCCGCGGCTCAGCTTCAGCAACTGGATGACTTCCTCGGACGCCTCCTTCGAGAACGCCGGATTGCGCGGATCGGGCAAGTGCTGCGGCACATACAGCAGTGCCTGCTTCTGATATTGGAAATGGCCGGGCACCAGCAGCGTGCGCGTCTGCGCGATTCCCAGGCGCTTCTTGACGAACTCAAAACCACCGGCCACCGCCAGCGTGGCCGATGTCAGCACCACCGTATCCACCGTATCGAACAGCCGCTCGGTCAGTAGCGGCGCGACATCGATCGGGGTGGCCTGCAGAAACAAGCCGCGGCCCCGCCGCTCCACCCAATAAACGTAAGCGGTGTCGTCGCTCTCCAGCACGAAACGCAGGGCCAGGCCCAACTCCACCGAGCGGCGATGTAGGGGATTGACTTCCTCGGGCGGGTTCTTCAGCAGCTTCAGGTGCGAGCCGATCAATTCCAGCGCAGAATGCAGGTCGCGGTAGACCTCTTCGTGGAGTTCCAGGAATCCGGCGCGCCCCGTAAAGGCGGCGCGGCCCTCCGGCGCGGGCAGCAGGGAAAAGAAGTGGGTGGCGAGTTCCTCGAAGCGTTCCAGGATGCGATCCAGCTCCGCGGAGCCGAACTGCTTGGCGCGCGCCACCGCCGAAACATCGCGCCCCAACTCCTGGAAGCGGTAATTGCTGATGGAGACGCCGAAATACTGCCCCGCCACGTCCTCGATTTCGTGCGCCTCGTCGAACACCACCGCATGGTATTCGGGCAGGATGCCGCCGTCGGTATCGCCGTCCTCGAGCACCTCTTTAAGCGCCAGGTCGGCGAAGAACAGGTGGTGGTTGACGATGATGATATCGCTCGACTGTGCGCGTTGGTGCATGAGCGTAAGGAAGCAGCGCTCGTACTGCTTGCACTTCTGGCCGGTGCACAGATCGCGGCGGGCATCCACCTTGGCCCAGGCGGTGGACGATTCCGGCAGCTTCTTGATTTCCGCGCGGTCGCCGATTTCGGTGGTCTTCTCCCAATCCTGGATCACCTGAAAATCGGCGACTTCTTCCAAGCCGGTGAGCACCGCCTCGCGGTCGGCGTCGTAGATCTTCTGCCGGCACCCGTAATTATTGCGGCCCTTCATGTAGCAGACGCGCAGGGGCCGCGGAAAGTGCTGCTGCAGGAAGGGAATGTCCTTGAAGAAAAGCTGCTCCTGGAGGTTCTTGGTCCCCGTGGAAACCACGATCCGCTTGCCGGAGAGAATCGCCGGAACCAGATAGGCCAGCGTCTTGCCGGTACCCGTGCCGGCCTCCACGATCAGATGTTTGCGGTCCGCTAGCGCGGATTCCACCGCTTCCGCCATGGCCAACTGGCCGGGGCGGTATTCATAATGGGGATGCCACTTGGAAAGCGTGCCATGACGGGAGAAGAACTGCTGCACGCCGGCGGCGGCTTTGACCTCGGTAGACATGGTAGAACACTTCGATTGTAACGGTTTGTGGAGCGGTCAATCCTGGGCCGTGCCTCTCGTAGACTTGCCCGAGCGGGCCGATGTCGGAAAACCAGCAGAGGAGACGGGATGGCGATTCGTGCAGACGGCGGGCTGGTCAGACTTAACAATGTTAATGAAAAGCCGCCGGGCGATAGGCTACGTGCTGCCAACAGCCGCGGGACGGTGTCCCTGACCGACCCATTTCGCCGTCACCTTATATCCCGTACCACACTCGATGCAATACCGCACCTTACAGCGAACCGATGCGGCGTTCGAGCTTACGATAACGAGCGAGCCAGGAACTATGGCATGAACCGTGAGCAAAATTACTCTAATCTCCGTTGCCTGCCCGCAGAGTTGCAATAGTTGGCCGAGTGACAAATGTCCGTGCGGCCAGGGCCGAATTCGAACCACGTGGCCAGTCGGCAAGCTCTCTATTTTACTTTGACGGCCGAGAATTGTAGGCGACCACATACTTTTTGTCTTTCCCGTGACAGTGCGTGCACCCTTTGGCCGCGTGAGGTAGCGCCTTCGCAACCACAGGCGCTGATGGCGCTTTAGTGATTTCAGGAAAGCACACCCTTGCAACACTTTGCGTGTTAAACATGGTTGCCGGGAAACAGGCAGAGTCCTCAAGCGCGGTTAAATTGAGATGCATTTGTTCATGAATCAGGATAAGTGCCTGAAGGATTTCGACAGTGACGCTGCCTTGCACAAACTCATGGGCGCGTTCGAAATCGCGGATGAAGTCGCGTCTGGCTGCTCCTCCTGATAACAGTCTCACCAATACGTAATTCGGTTTCTTGAAGGCCGGGAATAGGAACACGCGCCGAAGATCGGGATCGCTCACCGCAAATATTGCCTGATTGCGCCCTGGCGCTACCTCCTCGGCAGAGATGGTGGCATCCGTGGCCGACTCAAAATAATGCGACGTTAAGACCCTGGTCTCAACTAATGCCCGGTAGGGCCCGCCTACCAGGCTGGCGCACGCGGGAATCTCGAGCTTCTCCAGCGCCAACCGCATACCCGGGACATCTTTGGGCTCAATGCCCTTAGGTAGGCCGCTTCCTGCAAGTGCTCTTTGCACCAGCGCGGCAGGCGCCCCTGCACCGGCCTGTACTTTGCCTGCCTTGACTTCGCCCTTGTTTCCTGCGGCACCTGCAAGCTGTTGGATGGGCCCACCCGGTTTTGCGGCCTGCCCCCACATTGTCGTGCTCAGCAAGATCAGCCCTCCGAAATACCTCCGCATACTCCCCTCCTTTTGCGGAATCTGAGTTCACCGATACACCGCTAACAATACTTCGACACCTTGAAGTCACATAAAGTTACGCATATTTTCATACAAATGATCGCGCCGATATCTTAACATGCCTGTGACCCGTTCGTAACACGACGTATCGTCGAACACGACTCAGAACTGGAGCCGCGCGGCCGGTCGCGGGACGCACGCTACAGAGTTTTGCAGTTGGAAGGTGAGAAAAAGTCCGCGCGAGGCCACTATGTCGTCGTATGGTGCTTTATTCGACAGCAGTTTATTGCTGGCATTTCCGTTTGGTCGGCGGTTTGCCCATAATAGAGAACTAGACGTTCACATTTTCAGGAACGAAAGTTATGGAACCGACGGGGCTTGACACATGGTACTGACTGGGCTTGCATGTTGCGCGGCAATCCCTTAGAATAGCTGCAATGACCTCGTGCCCTCATATTTATGAATATATGAGCGCACATGTGTGTGTTATGAAAATGCTACGAATGGAGGAATTAATGGCCAAGAAGACAGCCGGAAGTGCTGCTGTCGCAATGGAGACAGCAAACGGTATCGTTTCGACCAACGGCGTCTCACGAACACAAGGCAAGATCACCAGGACCACGCTCGTGATTCCTGAAACCCTGGATCAGAATTTGGAACTCTACGCCCTGCAAGCCGGGCTCCCGAAAGGAGAAGTCGTCAAGAGGGTCCTGATCGATTTTCTGACCGCAAAGGGGCTCCAGCCCGATAAGCGGCCGAGATCAATTAACGTGTCGTATTAAAAGCCGCAACCCATTCCCAAGAAAGAGCGCCCGGCGGAATGCCTTTCCGTGTGGCGCTCTTTTTTTGCCAATCTCACGATATTTCGGACGGTGGGGTTCGTAGAAAAGGCTGCCATCTGGCCAGGAAAGACGATAGTTCCCGCTGGCATATATCGTTGATCGTAGTTCCCTCCCGTTCTGCGTGCACAAGCAGTGCTTCATAATGCTCAGCCGGAAGGTCAACGACCAGCATCCTATGCCCCGATTGCGACTCTGGTATCTGACGTTTCAGAGGCTAGCCCCAATACTCTTCACTTAACGATTCTGATAGCTGCGGAAATGTCGCTGGGTGGCGAGCGCTTATAGCTGCGGCGCAGGGGGAAGTTACTCATCTTCCGCTTGACCCCTCGGGGATTGCGCCGATTGCGGCTGGAGGCGGCGGACTCATCGAGGATCTCGTCCAGCACCGTGTTATGGAACTCTTTTCGACCTTGAGGGGGGAATAGCGCCGAAGGCGGCCATCTTGCGGCGGACAACGCGCACGGCGTGGAGGAAGGACAGCCGGTCGGGGTCCTTATCGGCACGTAGCGCCGCTTCGTGCATGAGGCCGCGCACGGCGAAATGCGCCATCAGCAGGCCATAGAACTCCTGCCGTACCAGATCCGGCGTTTTACTGCGGAGCACGATATGCGCGCCCCGCAGATGGGTCTTGAGTTCGTCGAACGCGGTTTCGATCTCCCAGCGCTGGTGATAGAGCGCTGCCAGTTCGGCGGCCGGAGCCAGTTCGTGGTCAAGGATCGTGGTTGCCAGTCGGTATAACGGCTCCGCTCCTTCGACTCCCTCCAGACGGTATTCGATCACACGCACCACGATTCCATTGCGCCCTCGCCGCTGGTCCTGCTGCGACGGATAGATGCGGCTCAGATAAGATCCGTCCGGCAGGCGTTTTTCGCAGGGCAGATGGATGTTTCTTCTGACTCGCCACAGCAGGTCCGCACCCGTAGCCGCCGCCTGCTTCCACATTTCAAACCCGAAAAAGCCACGGTCTGCCAGGCACAACATGCCCTTGCCGAGACTTGGCAATACAGTCTTTGCCAGGGCGACTTCGCTGGTGGCGTAGTCCGCCATCCGGCTGCCGAAAAGGACATGGGTACCGTTCTCCACCAGCGATACGAAACGGATCTTCGGATACGCACTCTCGCCGCGGCTGGCGCCCGGACGCCCGAACGCTTCGCTGTTGCCCTTCTCGTCGGCGACATCCAGCGTGCTGCCGTCAACGCTGATCAGCCGCCACGTTCGATACCAGGCACCCTGGGTCGCCGCCACCGCGACTGGCCTGACCACCTCATCGTGCAGTTGCCGCACCGGCTCCCACCCCAGCCTGGTCCGCGCCTGCGAGATACCTGAATTACCAGCCACATTGAGTCCTGCCCCGGGTTCCACCAGCCACTGGATTCCTTCCAGCAGACAACGCAGCACCTCCCGATACGACGACTGCATGTACAGCGCCAGCGCGATCACGTAATACACGACCACATGAGCCGGCAGATCGCGCTGGCGCACACTCTCTTTCCCAGACGCCGCCAGCGACGCACGAATCTTTTCCAGCGGAAAGGTTTTGGCTACCACGCCCAGACTGATGTAGTCGGTAATGCGGCTGCCAGCGGGTAATGAAGCCACTGTGCGTGACATCAGCCCTTCCCCTCCACGCCGGTTTGCGCAATTGTGCACAAGACATAGGGAAAACGTCCTCGGATTACCCGATTGAAGTAGCTGCCCTTAGAAGGAGCGTCCAGCAGGCCTTCATAGACCGCCGCAGGAACGTCGTAGTAATGATAGACGGCACGGGTGCAGAACTCCAGTTGCAAAATTCCGCGGCCGGCGTCGTACGCAACTGCTCGTAGGGTAGTGGATTCCACCCTCACTTCGTTCATGAGTGACCTCCAGGAGAGGCTGCGCTCTAGAACAGAATACCATAGACATGTTTGCTAAGTGAAGAGTATTGAGGCTAGCCCTCCTTTCTCTGGTTAAAAACAGCCTCTAACCCTCCCCGTTAGCGGTTATACAAGTGTAATCCATCTCCCTAGAAGCACAAGTTACTAATTGCCGGGCGCCTTCTTGCTGCCGAAGCCGTCTTTTCTCTTGCCCTTTTCCAGCGGCAATATTCGTCTTCCCGGCGCTACTTGCCGCCGTTGCGGCAGTAGAAGAGAGTTGCATCCCCCGCGCTGTGGCAAAACCTCGATTTGCCGGTGACAACGCCCGCCCAGCCAACCAAACCCACCGTAACCCATTATTTTTCAACCACCTGCGGACCACACCCAGCCGCAGTCGCCCAAGCATCCGCCCCCCGCGATGCTACCCTGAAAGCGGGGAAGGCGAGGCGTCTCCCACCCCAAAATGGCTCTGCTCTTCCAAAGGCATTTAAATACATGAAAACAAAGATGATAACAAGGAGGAAAATCGTGGAGAATTGCCACCAGACAAGCCCCTCCACAGGCTCCCAAACACCCGCCGGCGATGCCATCTCCAGCCTCAACAGCGTGCGCCATGGCCCGTATGCCACCACTGGCATCTTCCCAGGCGAAGATAAAGCCGAATTGGACAAAATCCATAATCGATTGCAAGCCCGCACGTCCTTCGCTAGAGTGTCTGGCAGGCCGCCCGCAAAGCCTGCCACTGGCGTAAGCTTATCTTTGGCGACTCTGTTCCAACCTCCCCCGCCCAGCCTCTGGGCCCGCGCCGTCACCGCCTGGCGTCCCACCCTGCGCTACTGCATGCAGACCGAAGTGCACGTCTACGCATTGGCGGTGTCCGCCAGCGTGCTCCTGTCGGTTTATCCCTTCCTCACCGTGATGATGTCCTTCTGTCACCACGTCCTTCGCTGGCCGGCCGCCGTGGACGCCATCTACCTGGCCATGAACGATTACCTGCCCGGCGATCTGGGTGCTTTCCTGAAGCGTAATCTGCCCCTGCGCGGCGCCTTTCAACCCACCGCCATGCTGCTGCTCCTCATTACCGCCAACGGCGTGTTCGAGCCGCTGGAAGTCGCCCTCAACCGCGCCTGGGGCGTCGCCCATAACCGTTCCTACCTCAAGAACCAACTGGTCAGCCTGGGCATGATCTTCCTGTGCGGCGGCCTGGCGCTGCTGTCTCTGGTGCTCACCGGTATGAACGCCCAGTGGGCGCGTGGCATCGCCGGTGCGCATGCCAAGCTGGATTTCTGGGTCAACCTGCTGGTATTCAAAGTGGCCGCCGTACCCATCGGCATCCTGGTGCTGTTCCTGATCTACTGGCTTCTGCCCAACCGCCGCATCCGGCCCGCGCGCGTAGCCCCCGTAGCCATCCTGGCGGGAATCGTGCTGGAAGCCATGAAATATGTCTTCCTGCTCACTTGGCCGCTGCTGGGAGTCAAGCTCGACCGCGAGTACGGCGTCTTTCACAATTCGGCTACCATACTGGTCTGGGCGTTCGTATCCGCCATGATCGTCCTGGCCGCCGCGCAATGGGCCGCCCGCATGGAGAGTCAACATGACGAAGGATTGGAAAAAGATCGCAAGGGCTAGCGGGCTAACCATCCCGGACGCCGGCTTCGAACGCATCGCCCCGGCCCTCGATTCGCTCGATGCCGAATTCCGTCCGCTGGTGCGCGCCCTGCCCCCGGCGGCCGAGCCCGCGCCCACCTTCCATGCGGCCATCCACCAGCCCATCCATGCAATCGGGAAGGACGACGCGTGACCCTGCTCGAAGCCGCAGCCGCGCTGCGCCGCCGCGAAACGTCTTCCGTCGAGTTGACCGCCGCGGCGCTCCAGCGCATTGAAAGGCTGAATCCCGGCGCCAACGCCGTTCAATTGGTAATGGCCGATACCGCCCGCGAGCGCGCCAAACAGGCCGATGAGGAACTGGCGCGTGGCGGAGGGCGCGGCCCGCTGCACGGCATTCCCATCGCGGTCAAAGATCTTTTTTGCACCAAAGGCGTGCGCACCACCGCCGGCTCCAAGCTGTTTGCGAGCCACGTCCCGGATTTCGACGCCGCCGTGGTGGAACGGCTGCAGGCAGGCGGCGCGGTGCTGGTTGGCAAGACTGGGATGCATGAGTTGGCCTATGGCATCACCTCCAGCAATCCGCACTTCGGCGCGGTCCGCAACCCGTGGGATCGGGATCGCATTCCGGGCGGATCGAGCGGCGGATCGGGGGCCGCGGTGGCGGCCGGCATGGTCTTCATGGCGATGGGCAGCGATACCGGCGGGTCCATCCGCATTCCGGCGTCATTCTGCGGCGTAGTGGGTTTGAAACCTACTTACGGCCTCGTGAGCCGCTACGGCGCGCTCCCGCTGGGCTTCACTCTCGACCACATGGGCCCCCTCACCCGCTCCGTACGCGATGCCGGCGCGGTGCTCAATCTCATCGCCGGTTTCGATCCCCGCGACCCTGCTTCCGTCCGCCATCCGGCGGAGAATTATGTGCCGGAGCCGGCGCCTTCCTTGCGCGGCCTGCGCATCGGGCTGCCCGAGAACTTCTACTTCGAGAGGCTTGACCCGGAGGTGGATGCGGCCGTGCGCGGCGCCCTGAGTGCAGCCCAATCGCGCGGCGCCGAAGTAGTCCCGTTGCGCGTGCCGGATATCGCCGCCATGAACACGGTGGCGCGCGTCATCCTGCTGGCGGAGGCTGCCGCCGTGATGGAGCCGCATCTGGAGAAGCGCGATGAGTTCGGCGCCGATGTGCTGGCCCTGCTCGATCAGGGCCGCTTGCTCCCAGCCACCGATTACATCAACGCGCAGAGGCTGCGCCGCCAGATGCAGACCGAGTTTGACGCTCTGTGGCCGCGCGTGGATTGCCTGTTCACTCCCACTACGCCCTCGACCGCGCCGCGCATCGGCGAAACCAGCACCACCATCGGCGGCGAAAGCGAAGATGTGCGCCTGGCCGCCACGCGGCTGGTGCGGGCCGTGAATGTGTTGGGCTTGCCCGCGATATCCATCCCGTGCGGCGGCTGCCACCGGGGCATGCCTATCGGGTTGCAGATTATCGGCAAGCCTTTCGCCGAGGCGCTGATCTTGCGGGTGGCGCAAGCGCTTCTCCCGCGCGAGGTCCAGGTGCCATAATCATCGAGGAGCCTCTTCTCAATGGAAATAACCCGCCGCACTCTGCTGCAAGCAGGCACGCTGCTGGCCGCTGCCTCGCCCACTGCCGAAGCCGCCCCTGGCGACCGCATCGCCGTCGGCGTGATCGGTACGGGCGCGCGTGGACAGGAGTTGATGGATGCCATCGGGCAGCATCCGCAAGCCGAGATCGTGGGCATCGTGGATGCCTACAAGGGCCGCCTCGATCGCGCCCTCAACCGCACCCACGGCCGGGCTAAGATCTACACCACGCATCACAACCTTCTGGCCGAAAAATCCATCGATGCGGTGGTAGTCGCCACGCCCGATCACCTGCATAAGATCATCGTGGTCGACGCCTTGCGCGCGGGCAAGGACGTGTATTGCGAATAGCCCTTGACTTATCGCGCTTCAGACGGCCTGGAAATTATCGCCGCGGCACGTGCCGGGGAGCGCATCGTGCAGGTGGGTAGCCAGGGCATCAGCGGCGCCGTGCAGCGCAAGGCCAAGGAGATGATCCAGGCAGGGAAGCTCGGCCGCATTACCATGATCCGCGCGGCATACAATCGCAACACCGCGTCGGGCGCCTGGATCTATCCCATCCCGCCGGACGCCTCCCCTGAAACCGTGAACTGGCCGATGTTCCTGGGCGCCGCATCCAAGCGTCCTTTCAGTCCGGAGCGCTTCTTCCGTTGGCGCTGTTACCAGGAGTACTCGGGTGGCATCGCCACCGACTTGTTCGTACACCTTTGTACCACCATCCACTTCCTGATGGATGCCAAAATGCCCGCGCGCGTTATGGCCATGGGCGAGCTGTATCGCTGGAAAGAAACCCGCGATGTGCCTGACACGCTCAACGCCATCCTGGAATACCCGGAAGGCTTCACGGTGAATCTCAGCTCGTCATTCAACAATGAGATCGGCGCCGAAGGCCAATTTCAAGTTCTGGGCACCGAAGGCAGCGTGACGATCGGCTAGGATGGTCTCGCCTTCCATCCCGAAAACCCCGTCGAGGACAACCGCTGGATCGTGGAATCCTGGGCGCAGCCGCTCGAAGACGCCTATTACAAGGACCCCAAAGTAATCGCCAGCGAAGTCGAGCCGGCCAAGCGCCCCAAGAAACAGCCGGAGATTTTCAAGGATGAAGGCCAGGACCCGACTGTTGCGCATTTCGGCCACTTCTTCGATTCCGTCCGCACGCGCCAGCCGTATTGGGAGGACGCCGCCGCCGGCCACCATGCGGCGGCATGCGCGCACTTGATCAACCTCTCCGCCAGCCGGCGGCGCACCGCCGAATGGGATTTTGAAAAGGACACTATCCGCGCGTGAGGCGGCTACAGAATATAGCGGCTGAGGTCCTGGTCCTTGACGATGTCGGCGAGCTGCTTGCGCACATAGGCGGCGTCCACCTTCACGGTCTTCTTCTTCAGGTCCGGGCCCTCGAAGGAAACTTCTTCGAGCAGCTTCTCCATGATGGTGTGCAGGCGGCGCGCGCCGATGTTTTCGGAGCTCTCGTTCACCTGCGCGGCGAACCTGGCCACTTCCTCCAGCGCGTCGTCGGTGAACGTCAGCTTGATGCCCTCGGTTTCCATCAGCGCGGTGTATTGCTTGGCGAGCGCGTTCTTGGGCTCCTTGCAGGATGCGGATGAAATCCTCCACCGTGAGCGATTTCAGCTCCACGCGGATGGGGAAGCGGCCCTGCAGCTCGGGAATCAGGTCGCTGGGCTTGGAGACGTGGAACGCGCCGGCGGCGATGAACAGGATGTGATCGGTGCGCACGAATCCGTAGCGCGTGTTGACGGTGGTGCCTTCGACGATGGGCAGGATATCGCGCTGCACGCCCTCGCGGCTGACGTCGGGACCGTGGCCGCGCTTCGCGGCCGGCGATCTTGTCGATTTCGTCGAGGAAGATGATGCCGCTGGTTTCCACGCGCTCCAGCGCCATGCGCGTCACCTGGTCCATGTCGATGAGCTTCTGCTCTTCTTCCTGCACCAGGTAATCGAGCGCTTCGGCCACGCGCATTTTGCGCCGGCGGGTCTTGCTGGCCGAAGAGATTGGGCAGCATGTCCTTGAGGTTGATGCCCATCTCCTCGATGCCCGCGTTGGTGGCGATTTCGAAGTTGGGGCCGCGGTCCTTCACTTCGAGTTCCACCATGCGCTCGTCGAGCTTGCCGTCGCGCAGGCGCTCGCGCAGCTTCTCGCGCGTGCGCTCGACGCTCTCGCTGGCCTCCGGCTGGGGCGGCATCAGCAGGTCCAGCAGGCGCTCCTCGGCGTTCGGCTTCGGCGCGGTCGGCAACTTCGTCGAGGCGCTCTTCGCGCACCATGTCGATGGCGATATCCACCAGGTCGCGGATCATGGATTCCACGTCGCGGCCCACGTAGCCGACTTCGGTGAACTTGCTGGCCTCCACTTTCAGAAACGGCGAATTGGCCAGCTTCGCCAGGCGGCGCGCGATCTCGGTCTTGCCGACGCCCGTGGGGCCGATCATGAGGATGTTCTTGGGCATCACCTCCTCGGCCATTTCGGGCGGCAGTTTCTGGCGGCGGATGCGGTTGCGCAGCGCGATGGCCACCGCGCGCTTGGCTTCGGCCTGCCCGACGACGTGCTTATCCAGCTCGCGCACGATTTCGCGCGGCGTCAGTTCGTCGAGGATGGGCTCCTCATCCACGGACTGGCCGGGAAGATAGATGACCATGGCTAGCCCAGCTCCTCGTAGGTGATGTTGTCGTTGGTGTAGATGCAGATGCTGGCCGCGATCTGCATGGCCTGTTCGGCGATCTGGCGCGCCGAGAGCTTGGTGTTGCGCAGCAGCGCGGTGGCGGCGGAGAGCGCGAAAGGGCCGCCCGAGCCGATGGCCGCGGCGCCTTCATCCGGCTCGATGACGTCGCCGTTGCCGCTGACGATGTAAGTGTTCTTGCTGTCGGCCACCAGCAGCAGCGCTTCCAGATGGCGCAGCATGCGGTCGGTGCGCCAGTCCTTGGCCAGTTCCACCACGGCGCGCGAGAGATTGCCGTTGAACTGCTCCAGCTTGGATTCGAAGCGCGCGAACAGCGCGAAGGCGTCGGCCGTGGAGCCGGCGAACCCGGCCAGGATCTTGTCGTTGTAGATGCGGCGCAGTTTCTTGGCGGACGACTTTGAGCACTTCGTGGCCGAGGGTAACCTGGCCATCGCCGGCCATCACTACTTTGCCGTCGCGGCGGACGCAGATCACCGTCGTCGAGCGTATGCGTTGTTTCATGGAAATACCAGTTTATCGCAGCGCGGCGCCCTGGCTAATTTGAAGCTAGAAGTTCACGATACTCGCGAACGAATTAGCGTCCAAACTGGCCCCGCCCACCAGCACGCCGTCGATCTCCGGCTGCGCCATCAGGCTGCGCACGTTGTCCGGCTTCACGCTGCCGCCGTACAGAATGCGCACGGCGTCGCCGGCCGCTGCGCCGTAGTGGCTGCGCACTTGTGCGCGCAGCACGCGGTGCGCATCCGCCGCGATATCCGGCGTAGCGGTCTTGCCGGTGCCGATGGCCCACACCGGCTCATAAGCAATTGCGATGCGGGCGAACTGCGCCGCGCTGAGCAGCGCGATACCACCTCGAAATTGCAGCGACAGAACGGCAGCGGTTTCACCCGCTTCCCGGTCTTGCAGGTGCTCGCCGACACATACGATGGGAGCGAGACCGGCGTCCAGCGCGGCCACGGTGCGTTGCAGCACGGTCTCGTCGGTCTCCTCAAAATATTGGCGCCGCTCGCTGTGTCCGACCAGCACATGGGAACAGCCGGAGGCCTTCAGCATCGGCCCGGAGACCTCGCCCGTGAAAGCGCCTTCCTTGGCCCAATACATATCCTGCCCGGCGATTCCGATGCGCGTGCCCTGGGTGGCGGCCACGGCCGCGGCGATGTTCGTGTAGGGCGGCGCGATCACGATCTCGCAGTGCTCGGCCTTATCCACCAAAGGCCGGAACTTCTCGAAAAATGCAACGGTTTCGGCGGGGTTCTTGTACATTTTCCAATTGCCCGCCATGATGGGCTTTCTCATGTAATCTCCGGTAAGAACGAGGTTCCGCGCGCGATAGCCGCGCCGAAATTCTGGGCCACGGTCTGGCCGATATCCGACAGCGACGGCCGCAGCCCCAGGTTGACGCCATGCCGCGCCCGCGGCCCGCTCACCAGCAGCGGCACGTACTCGCGGCTATGATCGGTGGATGGCGTGGTGGGGTCGCAACCGTGATCAGCTGTCAGGATCGCCAGGTCGCCATCGCGCTCCTGGGCGAACAACTGCGGCAGCCAGGCGTCGAACTGCTCCAGCGCCGACGCGTACCCTTCCACATCGTTGCGATGCCCGTATTGCTGATCGAAATCCACCAGGTTGACAAAGATCAGTCCCGCATCGAACGACTGCATGGCTTCGAGAGTGTGAGCCATGCCGTCGGCGTTGTTCCTGGACTTCGAGTAGTCGCGTATGCCCCGCCCCAGGAAAACATCGAAGATCTTGCCGACGCTGTGCACCGCGACGCCGTGGCCGTCGAGCACATCCAGCAGCATGCCGCGCGGCGGCGGCACGGCGTAGTCCTTGCGATTGGGCGTGCGCGCAAACGAGCCGGCGGCGCCGGCGAACGGGCGCGCGATCACGCGGCCCACTTCGTAAGGTCCGCGCAGCAGATCGCGCGCGGTTTCGCAGATCTTATACAACTCCCACAGCGGGATGACTTCCTCGTGCGCAGCCACTTGAAACACGCTATCGGCCGACGCGTAGACAATGGGCGAGCCGGTGCGCATGTGCTCGGCGCCCAGTTCCTCGATGATTTCGGTCCCCGACGCGGCCTTGTTGCCCAGTGTGCGGCGGGCGATCCGGCGCTCGAATTCGTCCATGATTTCGCGCGGGAATCCGTGCGGAAACAGCGGGAACGGCTTTTCCAGATGGATGCCCGCCATTTCCCAATGACCGGTCGTGGTGTCCTTGCCGGGCGACGCCAGGGCGCAACGCCCGAACGCTCCGGCGGGCTCGACGGCGGGCGGCAATCCCTCCAGCGGCTTGATGTTGCCGAGCCCCAGGCGGCACAGGTTCGGAAGCTGCATGGGGCGCCGGTGGGCGATGTTGCCGAGCGTGTCGCTCCCGGTGTCGCCGTAGGCGGCGGCATCCGGCATCTCGCCGATGCCCACGCTGTCGAGCACGATCCAGATGACACGGCCAAACACAATTTCAATTTAGCATCGTTGCCCGATCAAGGCCCTCCTGCTCGCTCCGTCGTCGCCCCAACGAGCGGAGAGCCGCTATGATCGAGCAGATCCTCAGCGCGGTCCTGCACGCATTCGGCGTGTCCCTACTGGATCAGTGGGCCAGACGGGAGGCGCTAGGAATGCGATTGGCTGACCTCCAAGATACTGCCGCGGCACAGCGAGGCCGCACCCATTCCTAGATTGGCCGCCTACCTGGAATCACCAACCTCGCCAACTGGAGATATCGGGAAACCCGGCCAGCTATGGGCACAGTCGGCGGCCATCTTGTATCAAACACGCTGCTGCCGTCGGCCGTGTGCCTCCACAATCGCTTTGGCGACCGCCAGAAAACCCACCGCTTCGCTCACAATGTGGATGCGAAGTTGCGGCAGGTAGGAGCTCACGCCTTCATCCGCGTCGGAGTTCCCTATGAAATCGCACCGCGCCAGATCGAGACCGAAGTCCGTGGCCGCGCGCTCAAATAGCTGAGGTCGGGGCTTACGGCAGTTACACCCGAAAGACGCCGGATGTGGACAGAAGTAGAACGCATCGAATGCAATTCCGCGAGCCTGAAACACGCGATTTATTTTCTTTGTCAAGAGCGCCAATTCTCTTTCATCATTTACCTTTAGTCCCACAGATTGCTGATTACTGACAACGATAAGACGGAAACCTGCGTCCTGTAGAAGTCTCAGTCCGTCGATGACATGCGGCAGAATTTCAATTCGTACGTTCTTGTGGTTCCCGAAATAGCAAACGTCTTTTATTAGCGTGTCGTCCCTGTCGAGAAAGACCGCCTGGTCGAACCTCGCCTGCCTAGTCACCCATGCCATCTCTCTCGACGGGTCCAAAGCCGTTCCCCAAGCTTCGTCGAACCATTTCATAAACGAACCGTATAGCGGATTTTCGCTGAGGACCACGTACCGGCGGGTATCGTGTCCAGGCACTCCATCAATGAAGGGCGAGAAGTGCATTCTCCGTGAATCAGCCAGCAGGTGAAAAGTTGGGGAGGTAAGATACCATCTAACTGTACACTTGCCGCGGCCAATCGCCGTCAGATACTCGGTATTGTGAATGATTTTGCGCTTCATAATCCCAAGATCCTGTGTCTTCTCGGCAGCGCACCGTCTCCGAAGATTCTCAGATTCTGGATGCGCCAGCAGCACCCTCATTTCGCACTTCCTGGAATCAAATACCTCGCGAAGCTCCTTTTCAGGAAACGGTCGACAAATGTCCCACTCTCCAGACACCGACGCCAAAGTGATAGGCCAGCCCCCCTCTGAAAACATTTCGCTTAGTAGCTTGCGGCTAAGCTCGATCCGTTTTTCTGTTGATCCGGGAAACCAGCGTGGGAAGATTGCATAGAATCCGAAGACGGCCGCAATCCGACGGCGGTATTGGGAGATCACGTAGGTTAAGAGGAACGCAAGAATCGCGACAACGGCTGAAACGGCAATCCGTGCGCCTATGACCGCGCGTGGTGAAAGGGATTGGTTAAAGGGCAGAAGGGATGAAACATCGGCCAAGAAGGTGTAGAAGCCGCCGAAAACTCCAAGAAGGATGGACGTAACCAGGGGCTTCGCGTCCAGACGGCCTAGCGGAGTATGTAGTTCCATGAATTCGATGGCAAATTACGCCTGTTACATTATTACCACTGTTCATCACGCCATTTTGGGGGACGATGATCATTTTTTCGCCGCCATCGGTTGACGAGTACATAATCGGTGAGCCGATGAGCATGCTTCGCGCCAAGTTCTCTGACGATTTCGGTTCTAGAGACGCCTTGTTGCCCAGAGTGCGGTGGGCCATGCGGCGTTCGAATCCGTCAACATCTCGGGAGAATCCGTGTGGATACAGTCGCGTGCGCCGGCCATCTCCCTCTTGCCTAGAAAATCGCCGTCGGTACACAGTATGCGGCGCTGGACACTTCGCCGAATACCGACACTGTCAAGCACTATCCAAAGACAGCGAAACACAATCTAAATGCAGCATCATTCCGCTGTTGGCGAGCTGTGATGGACTGTCGTTGAGGGACCGCCGGCTCGAAGGCTAGCCCAGTCCGGGAGTCCGCCTTAGGTTGCGCGTGACCACGGTCGGCTCATATTCAGGGCCCGTGACATCGCCGCCAGTGGCGCAATGCTAAAATCAAAGTTTCCCGGGAGGATCGATGGCAGTGAAGCCCCGCCGCGCGGCGGCAGTGGTGGACGTAGGAGGCGTTAAAGTGGGCGGCAAGCATCCGATTGTGGTGCAGTCCATGACCAACACCGATACGGCCGACGTGACCGTCCACGGTCAATCAGGTGATGGCGCTGGCGCGCGCCGGCTCCGAACTGGTGCGCGTGACGGTGAACACCGAGCAGGCGGCCGCGGCCGTCCCGAAGATCGTCGACACGCTGGACAAGTTCGGCGTGCGCGTGCCCATCATCGGCGACTTCCATTACAACGGCCACATCCTGCTGCTCAAGAAGTATCCGGAGTGCGCCCGCGCGCTGGCGAAGTACCGCATCAATCCCGGCAACGTCAATATCGGCAAGAAGCACGACGACAATTTCCGCACCATGATCGAGGCGGCCATCGAATACGACAAGCCCGTGCGCATCGGCGTGAACTGGGGCTCGCTCGATCGGGCGCTGCTCACCCGCATGATGGACGAGAACTCGCAAGCTGGCCGAGCCGAAGGACGCGCGCGAAGTGACGCTCGACGCCATCGTGGTGAGCGCGGTCGAATCGGCCGGCCGCGGCCGAGCGCTACGGGCTGGCGCACGACCGCATCATCCTCAGCGCCAAGGTCAGCGGCGTGCAGGATCTGATCGACGTCTACCGCGCCCTGGCCGCGCGATGCGACTATGCCCTGCACCTGGGGCTGACCGAAGCCGGCATGGGCTCCAAGGGAATCGTGGCCACCACGGCGGCGCCTGGCGATCCTGCTGCAGGAAGGCATCGGCGATACCATCCGCGCCTCGCTCACGCCGCTGCCGAACGGCGACCGCACCGAAGAAGTGATCGTGTCGCAGCAGATTCTGCAATCGCTCGGCATTCGCAGCTTCACGCCGCAGGTGACGGCCTGCCCCGGATGCGGACGCACCACCAGCACCTTCTTCCAGGAAATGGCCGATCAGATCCAGACTTACTTGCGCGAGCAGATGCCGGTTTGGAAGGCCGGTCATCCGGGCGTGGAGACGATGAAGGTGGCGGTGATGGGCTGCGTGGTCAACGGACCGGGCGAATCCAAGCACGCCAACATCGGCATCTCGCTGCCGGGCACTTTTGAAGAGCCCAAGGCGCCGGTCTTCGTGGATGGCCGCCTGATGACGACGCTGAAGGGCGACCACATCGTGGCCGAGTTCATCGGCATGCTCGACGACTACGTTGCCACCCACTACGCCGATCCGGTTATCTGATATGGCCAGACGCTTCACGCTGTGGGAGGCCGAGCGCGCGCTCCCGCAGATTCGAGATTGGATGCGTGAAGCGATAGCGCTGAAATCGAAATACGACGAGGCGGAACGCGCCATCCAATCGCTGACGGAGCGCATTACGATGATGGGTGGAATTGTGGCAAACCGCGGGCGCGCGGCCGGTGACAAGGCGCATCGGGAGGCCGCCGCGGAGCGGTTGCGAGCCATCCTGGAGCATTTTCAGGAAAGCGGCTGCCTGGTGAAAGATCTCGACAACGGCCTGGTGGATTTCCCTACGCTTTTCCGCGGCGAGGAAGTCTACCTGTGCTGGAAGCTGGATGAGCCGTCGATTCAGTTTTGGCACGGCACGCAGGAGGGCTTTGCGGGGCGCAAAGCGATCGATCAGGATTTTCTCGATCACCACGAAGGGGAGCAGTCCTAGTAACTCCGGATTATGGCAGTTCCGAGGTTGCGCGGGCGCGCCGGCGCTCGGTCCACATCAGTAGTAGGTAAAGCACCGCGAATAGCGCCACCGCGCCGGCCAGCAGGTGCCAGGTATGCGTGCGCAGGAATCGCCCGGCCCCCTCGCCCAACACCACCCCCAGATACGCTTCGCCGAAATACCGGATCGCCCTGCCCAGCAGGATCACCGCCACGAACGTTCCGCAGCGGCGTGCCGCAGCATCGCGGCCGAAATCACGAACACCTTCAACGGCAGCGGGATGGGCAGCATGCCGGGATGAAGATGGTCAGCAGCCCATAGCGCTGGAACCACTCGCGGAAGCGCCGCTTGCCTGTCCGATTCCGCGCTTCTCCCGCACGAAGCGCCGCGCGCCCGTGCGGGCGGCCATGAAGAGCGCCAGGTTGCCGATGCAGCGATCCCAGCACGCCCATGGATGCGGCCAGCAGCGCGCGCGAGGGCGCCTTAGCGGCCACCAGGATCACCAGCGCGTCCATGCCCGAGGCTACCGGAATACCCGCCGAATCGATGAAGGCCAGCACCAGGATGCCCAGGGGTCCGAAACGCGACCAGGGCAGCGGTCAGCTGGGCCAGCATGTGTCGGTCTCAGATGATATCGGCGAACGACCGGCGCAGCTTGTAGAACCAGGCGTGCCCCAGAATGAAGATCGCCGCCGAGGCGATCCACAGCTTCCAAAGCGAGCCCCAAAGCGGCGCCTGGCCTTCCAGAAAGATGGCGCGATAGCCGCGCACCAGCACGAACATGGGGTTCTTCGCGAGCAGCGGCAGCGCCGCGGCGGCAGCGATGCTTCCGGATAGCAGATGGGCGTCAGGAAGAACCAGAGGGTCAGCAGGAAGCCGATCACCTGTCCCAGGTCGCGCACGAACACGCCCAGCGCCGCCAGAAACCAGCAGATGCCGGCCGTGAACAGCACCTGCGGCACGATCAACACGGGCAGCCACATCACCGAAGCGGGCACCGAACCGCGCGCCAGGAACACGCCGATCATGAAAAGCAGCAGCGCGAAGATCTCGCTCACCAGACCCGATACCACCAGGTTGACAGGCAGCGTTTCCACCGCGAAGACCAGCTTCTTGACGAAGTTGCGATGCTCCAGCATCACGCTGGGGGCGCGCCCGGCGGCCTCGCTGAAGGCCAGCCAGGGCAGCATTCCGGCCAGAAAATAGAGAGCGAAGCCGGCGCGGCTGGGGTCGGAGCCGAATCTCGTCCGCAGCACCACGCCGAATACGAAGAAGTAGGTCAGCATCAGCAGCAGCGGATTCAGGATGGTCCAGAACACGCCGCCAAAGGAGCCGCGGTAGCGGCCCAGAATATCGCGGCGGACCATGGTGCGGATCAGGCTGCGGTTGCGCGCGATAGTCGGCCATCGGCAGCGTGAACGCCCGGCCCACGGCGCGCAGACAGGTTTTCGCGCCGCACGGTCCGCAGCGTGACCACGCCCACGCGCTGCCAGCGCGCGCGCCCGTCTTCCACAATCGCTTCCACGCGCAGAAAGGGCCAGCCGCGCATGTAGAACCAGCAGACATTCTCGCGCATGGGCGAGATGAAAACGTCGTAGCGGCCGGCTTCGGGCGGCAGCGCGAAGCGCAGATCGACCGGCACGGACGCCGCCCGGCGCGACATCGCCGGGCGGAGGCTGGCGTTCGCCATCCACGATCAACGTTCCGGTTTCGGAATCGTAGATGTGGAAGCCGGCCGCGAAGCCCTCCGCCGGCGCGCCAGGGCTCGCCGGATGTGTTCCGCAGGTCGAAGCGCGCCTCCACGTCCAGCGCGCCGCGAGAGCCGCACGTCGGCGTGCTTCGTAGGCGGCGCTTGTGCGCCACCGCTCATGCGTACAACCAGTCCGGATAGCGGTCGCGGACTGCGCCGGTCTTGCGGCCCACCACGTAGATATCGTCGCCGCGCAGATCCTGCGGCAGTTCGAAGCGTTCGAGCAGGTTCAGCACCCAGCCTTCCTCGGGACGCGGCGTCTGGCGGAACGGTCCGGTTTCGAGCAGCGTGACCGTGAAGCCGGAGTTCTCCAGAAGCCGCTGGATCTCCTTCGGAGTGTACTCGCGGTTGTGCCGCGCTTCCACTTCGCCCTCGGCGCGCGGCCGGATGTAGGCCGTGAAGATGCCGGGATGGTAGCCTTCCAGGATGGCCGCGATGCCGCGCAGGCTGGCGATGTTCGGCGTGGTCAGCACCAGGTGTCCGCCGGGCTTCAGGATGCGATTGATCTCGCTCATCAGGTGCATGGGATCTTCGGTCAGATGCTCGATCAGCTCGCAGCAGAGCACGGTCGAGAAGTGCCCGTCCGGGTACGGAAACGGATCTTTCTCGGCGTTGAACAGATCGATCTCGCAGTCGAACGTCTCGCCCTTCGGCCGAAACCACGGTGCGGTGATCGACTCGTGCCCGCAGGCCCATAATAGCAGCCGCGCACGTAGCCATAACCCAGCTTGGAGCGCAGCGCCGGCGTAATTTGCAGGTACGCGCCCATTTCCAGGATGCGGTCCTCGGGGCCGCCCGGCGGCGTGATTTCGAGCGTCTTCACCAGGCGCGTCAGGTGCGTATCCAGGTAGTCGAGGGATTCCGGATTGGCGGCCCAGCTGGCGACGTACTGCCGCGGTTGCTTGGGGCTGGGGGCCGGCCGCCGGCGGCTGGTGGCTGGCGGCTGGCGGTTCTGGTCTCCTTCCACTGCGTCGCCTTCCACCACGGATTCCAGGAACGACGCATACAGGCCCGCCACGCGATCCCAGTTGCATTCTTCTTTCACATAGCGCGCGGCGCGCTCGCCGAGCGCGCGGGCCACGTCCGGGCGCGAGGCCAGCAGGTTCAGATATTCGAAGATGAGGTCTTCTTCGCCCGCGCCGACCGGCACTTTCAGGCAGACGTCATCGGGAAATTCGCGGAACGCGCCGACGTCGGAAACCAGCACCGCCTTGCCCAATCCCAGCGCGCGCAGCAGGCTGCCGGAACTTTCGCCCACCGTCGGGATAGCGCAGGTTCAGCACGATATCGCAGGCGGCCATGTAGCCCGTGAAATCCTCGATGGGCGTGAAGCCCATCACGCGCACCGCGGCCGAGAGACCCAGAGAGTGGATCAGCGACTGCAAGGGGAACTCCGGGTGCGGCTCGCCCACCAGAATCATCTTGGCCGCGGGCGCCACGCGCAGCAGCCGGCGAAAGGCGCGCAGCGATTCGGCGATGCGCTTGTACGGCTTCAGAAAACCGAAGATGCCGATGAGCGGCGTGGTTTCGTCGAGCCCCAGCCGGTAGCCGCCAGGCATTGCGGTCGGCTTGCGGAATCCAGGCGCCATGCGGAATGCGCGCGATCGGTCCGTCAAAACCGGCCGCGCGCATTTCGTCCACCATGAACTGGCTGTGGACGATCGCGCCGCGGGCGGATTCGAGCACGCGCCGGGTCATCCGCACGCCTTCGTAATCCGGCCCCACTTCGAGCGCGCGCACGCGGCGGGCGATAGGCCAGGCTTCGGCGCCGCCCTCGTATTCGCATTCGCGCAGGTAGGCGTCCCAATCGTTGCGCCGGATGGTGAGGTCGGCAATCAGGTGATGCAGGTTCGATTCGTGCATCACCACCACGCCGGGATGCCGCAGCGCGGCTTCGTAAACGAAACCGTGATGCGGGTTGTTGCCCAGGTGATACAGCGCGATGTCAAAGCGGGCTGGATCGAACGGCCGGTCGCCATCCGCGAAGACTTCCAGATCCACCAGGGGCTTCAGATGTTCGACCAGGGTTTCGGAATAATCGGCGATCCCGCTGCGGCAGGGCGGCAGCGGAGAGAAAAACGCCACGCGCATTCAGCGCACAAGCTCCATCGACAACGTGCCGACGGGGAGCGGCGCCTTGATGATCAGGGGCGTGCGGGCGGGGTCGCGATCGAAGAAGATCTCCAACTTCGGAGTCGGACGCGGGCCCCTTCAGATGGAGAATGACGTGATCCGCCTGCCGGCGCTTGCCGCCTACCGTGACTTCCTGCACGCCGGCGAATTCCATGCGCACCGAATACGACGCGCCAAACAGCACGTCCTGCTGCTGCGGAACGCCGTGCCCTGCCCCAACTCGCGGCGCGCAAAGAAGACGTAGTCCAGGCCGTCGTGCGCGCAATCGTTGATGTCGATATCGGTATGGCCGCCGCCCTCCACTAAGGTGGTGCGCGTGGCGCTGCCTTCCTGGTAGTCGAAGACGGTTTTTTCATGCGTGCTGGCGCTGAGCCGTGCGTGGTCTGCTTTTCCAGCTCCAGCGAGCACAAGTCGGCGTTCGCCCGCGAATGGTAATGGTCCGAGACGGCAAATCCGGGGACCGAGGCGTTCAGCGAAAAGTCGAACTGCCAGCCGTCGGCTGCTCTTGGCGGCCTGCAGATGGGCCTCGCCCAGACTCGCGCCGGTCGGCCAATTCAACGAGTAATTGAGGGATTCGCCGGTGTTCGGAAAGCCGGTTGGCTTGGGAGCCGCCGAGTCCTTCGCGGGAGCGGTGTCTTTGGCGCTGGCGGCTGTCACCGGGTTTAGCGTCGCGGGCGGATCGGCCGGCTTCTGCCATGGGCTGGCAGCCGCGGCCAGCCACAGCAACAGCCCAACGGCACACAAGAAATGCCGCACGCCTGCTCATCGATGCACGAATTCCCTGGCCGCGGCGCGATGACGCTCGGCCACTTCACGATAAACTTCCAGGGTCTTCTGCGCGGTCGCGCGCCAACTGAAACGCGCCGCCCGCTGCAACCCCAGACGCTCCATGCGGGCGCGCAGTTCCGCATCGCAGCAGCAGATCCGCCATGGCGCGCACCATCTCGCTGGTGGAGTAGGGATCGAACAGATACCCGCGCCATCGGCCACTTCGGGCATCGACGAGGTGCGCGAACAGGCCACCGCGCGGCCGCAGGCCATGGCTTCCAGCACCGGCAGGCCGAAGCCTTCGTAGAACGAAGGAAAGACGAACAAGTCGCAGGCGTTATACAGATGTAACAAATCTTCGTCGGAAACGAACCCAGCGAACTGGATGCGGTCCGCCACGCCCGATTGCCGGGCAGCTTCGCGAACTTTGGGGCTGAACCAGGTATCTTTGCCGGCCAGCACTAAGTGGTGCGTGCAACTGAGGATACGCGCGGACTAACTCGGCGAATGCGCGCGATCAGCCCGATGTGGTTCTTGCGCGGCTGCAGGTCGCCCACCGAAAGCAGGAAAGGCTTCGCGATGTGAAAGCTGCCGCGCACGGCGGCGGTCGGCGCTTTCCCGCGAAATGGGACGCAAACCCGCTGGCCGCGGCATTCGGGCACCACCACGATTTTGCGCGCGCAGGCTTCGCCATAAGCCTTCGACAATGGAATCGCGCGAGAAATCGCTGCCGGTCAGAATGCGCGTGGCGCGAGCGAATGGTGCGCGCAACGGTCCAGCGCAGTTGCAACGCGCGCAGCTTGGGGAAATACTCGGGATGCACCAGGAAACTGACGTCGTGTACGCTCACCACCACCGGCACCGGGCAACCCACAGGGCGCGGTGTACTGCACGTGCACCAGGTCGGGACGGTCCTGGCGGAGCCTCATGGCTAGTTCCACCCCCAGCCGAACAAACGGATTCGGGGAGACTTGCCGGGCATGAAACCGTTCGGCGGTCCACTGCCGGGCATCGTCGGCGGAAAAGTAGGTGACGAAGTCCGATTCCTGATCGAGCGCCGCAAAATTCCTCAGCAGGCTGCGAACATACACTTCGTTTCCAGTGAGATGGCGGCCGATGGCGTGAGCATCAATCGCGAAGCGCATCAGATCTTACCATGGTAGCAGGATATAAGAAATGCAAGTCTCTTCCAGGCGGCTTCCCAGGTAAATTCACACTCAAATAGGTACCGTCCCGCACGCCCCATGCGGTTCCGCAGCGCGGGATCGGCCAGCAGAGTGGATACGGCATCCCGGAAGGCTGGAGCGTCGTCCGCCAGCAATAAGTGCTCTCCATGCCGCGCCGGAAGGCCTTCCGCGCCCAGTGGCGTCGAGACCACCGGCACTCCGGCGGCCCAGGCTTCAATGATCTTGAGCGGGTACCACTGCCGGCCAGTAGCGGGTACTATAGCTACCTTGGCGCGCGCCAGTTCCGCGAACCGCATCAGCCACCGGGCCCGAGAGTTCGATGCGGGGATCGCCCTTGACAATGTCTGCCACGGCCTGCGGGTTCTTGCCGATCAGCCGCCACACCAATCCGGGCCAACGCTCGCGCAGTTCCGGCCAAATTTCCTGGCGGAAATAGCGCACCGCGGAGATGTTGGGATGGTACTCGAGATTGCCGGAAAAGGCGATCATATCCTCCTCGCTGCCGGGGAGGCATCGGCGCCGATGGAATCGAATTCGGATAAATAAATACATTTGAGCCAGGCGAAATATTGCGCAGTCGCTGTGCATCGGCGCTCGGAAGCCGCCAGCAGATAAGTGAATCGAGGCAGCCATTCCTCTTCCAAATTGCGGCAGATATTCTTGAAATGCTCGATGGGCCAGGGCTTGCGCGCCGCTTCCGGCGAGCGCGCAGCGCTCGTGCAAGACCGATTCGATGTTGTGCAGATCGAGGATGGTGACGTCGCTCACGGCGGCGGCCTGCTCCCAATACGGCGCGCACCAGAAGTGCTCGATCACCGCCAGATCGTAGCGTTGGCCGCGGGTGGCGGCGGCGATTTGCGGCGCCGAAGCCGGCGAAGCGATCCATCAGCGGTGGAACGCGGCGCGCCAGGCGTCCGGCATTGCGCGCCGCGCGCGCCAACGGGTGGCGCGCATGGGCGGGCAAATCGATTACGTGCACACGGCGCGCCAGGCCGGGCGGAATGTGGCGCCGGGGATCGGCTGCCGTGGCTCGCGAAATGTGATCATGTCGACTGCATGCTGGCGCGCCAGGAAGTTGAGCAGCGAAGCGCTGCGCAAGGCGCCGCCGCCCGCCAGCGGGTAAGGAGCTTCCGGCGAGAGAAACAGGGCATTACTCATAGGTCCTTACCCGCCGGCCTGCCTAAAACCCGAGAGCGTGCTCATAGACTTCATGCGTGAGTTGGGCTGTACGGCGCCACGAAAACCCGGCAGCGCGGCGCAGACCGCGCTCGCGCCAAGCCTCCGCTGCCTCGGGATGGGCCGCCATATCCAACATAGCCCGCACCAGTTCCGCGTGCGATCCGGCCTGAATGGCGGCGCCCGCCGCGACTTCCGAGATGGCCGGGTCCCGCGAAGTAATAACGCACGCTCCGCACTGCATGGCCTCCAGCACGGGTAATCCGAACCCTTCATAGAACGACGGATAAACGAACGCCAGCGTTGAAGCCAACAGTTCCACCAGCCGCTCGTCGGACACCTCGCCAATAATCTGCAACCCAGGCTCCGGCGAAAGTTGCGCGAAATCGGATCTGCGCCGCCCGGCCAGTACCAAATCCACCGAATGCCGCCGGCGCACTTCGCGCCAGGCGGCGATGAGGCCGGGAATATTTTTGCGCGGCTCAAGCGTTCCCGCATACAGAAAATACGGCGGCGAGGGCGGCGGCGCGGCAATCGGCCGGAAACAGGCGGCGGCGGCGTGCGGCACGGCGTGAATGCGCCGAGGGTGAACCCGGAACTTCTCAATCGCCTGTTTCCGCACCGCCTCGCTAGGGGTCACGATCATGGTGGCCAACCCCAGTCCGATCAGCAGGGGTGTCCGCCGGCGCACCCGGTCGGCGCCGGAATGCCAAGCCGCATCCATCCACGGCGAGAGGTCATGCAGCGTCAAGACGCTCGGGCGGCGCGGCACATAGGGCACCGCGAAATCTGTACCGTGGAACAGATCCGGCTTTCAGGCGCTGCAATTCGCGGTCCAAACCCCACAGCCACCAACGCCGCTCAGCAACATTGCGCGGCCCGCCGCCACGCCGCAGATTCGAGGGGCGCCGGATGCGGGATCCGGAAAGGCTGGTCCGAGACCAGGAAGAACTCGTCTTGGGGGAAATTTTCCGCCAGCGCCACGCTGAGTTCCAGCGTGTAACGCCGCAGCCCCCCGCTCGAAAGCGTCAGCGGGGTCGCATCAATGGCCACGCGCATCGATCACCGTGCGCAACTCGTCCTGCCGGTTTTCGTAATTCCGCGCGTAGTAGGTAAGGTATTCGCCGCTCCGCACGCGCGCCACCCAGGCCGTGTTGCGGCGATACCAATCCACCGTCCGCGCCAGCCCTTCCTCGAAATTCACCTGCGGCGCCCAGCCGGTTTCGCGCATGAGTTTTTCGCTCGAGAGCGCATACCGCCGGTCATGCCCCGGGCGGTCCGTCACATACTGGATCAGGCTCTCCGGCTTGCCCGTCGCGCGCAGGATGCGCCGTACAACTTCCAGGTTCGGCAGCGAACAATTCCCGCCGATGTTGTAAATCTCCCCGACGCGGCCGTGTTCCAATACGGCGCGGATGCCGCGGCAGTGGTCTTCCACGAACAGCCAGTCGCGGATCTGCATGCCGTCGCCATAGACGGGCAGCGGCCGATCTTCGAGAGCATTCGAGATCATCAGCGGGATCAGCTTTTCCGGAAAATGATATGGCCCGTAGTTGTTGGATGCGCGCGTGATCACTACCGGCAGCTTGTAGGTGAGGAAGTAGGAGCGCGCCAGCAGATCCGCGCCGGCTTTGGAGGCGGAGTACGGGCTGCTGGGATTCAGCGGGAAGTCTTCGTCGGCTTCGAGCGGCGGCTGCCAGGCTGCCGTAGACCTCATCGGTCGAAACCTGCAGATAGCGGGCGATGTGGTGGCGCCTGGCGGCTTCCAGCAGCGTGAAGGTGCCGCGCAGGTTGGTCTCGAACACGGGCTGGGAGCGAGAATACTGCGATCCACGTGCGACTCCGCGGCGAAATGCACGATGGCGTCCGGCTTTTCCTCCGCGAGAGACATCTATCCACCGTTGGGCATCGCAGATATCGCCGTGCACGAAGCGGTAGCGCGGATCGTCCGCGACCGACTCCAGGTTCTCCAGGTTGCCCGCGTAGGTGAGCTTATCGAGATTGACGATGCGCACGGACGGATCGTCGGCCAGCGACAGGCGGACGAATGCCGACCCGATGAAACCGGCGCCTCCGGTGACGAGGAGTTTACTCATGCGCAGCCGTCTACTTGTGCTGCATTTCCCAATCGTAATTGATGCCCGGATGGTTGTAGGGAATGCGGCCTTCGTCGTCCGGATTGTAGAACCGGTCGGTCATGTAGATCAACATGGCCGGCCCGTCGCCGATCACCTTGTAGCCATGGCCGACTCCGGGCGGAATCAGAATCTGCCAGGGCCGCAGGGCGCCCGCATAGATGGTATTGCGCGCGCCGAAAGTGGGGGAACCCAGGCGCAGATCGACCAGCGCCACCTGCAACATTCCCATGGCCGGCGTCCAGCAATCGGTCTGGTGCAAATGATAGTGAAACGCCTTGATCGTGCCGGGATAATTGAAGGCGGTCGAAGTCTGCGTGGTCTCCGGCGGAAAATGCGCCGCCAGGCCGTGGCCGATGCGCTGCACCTCCAGGAAGTAGCCCCGATCGTCGGGCCAGAGGGCCAGGGGTTCGATGCGCACGCCCTCGATCAGGTCCGGCGATGTCGGCGAAGTGATCAAGGAGCCGATGCCCTTGGGGCATTCGGGGTACGCCAGTTCCAGCGAACCGAATGAGGCGATCGGTTCGCGCTCTCGCACGGGGCGCCACCCGTCATCGAATGGCTCCTTCGGCGGCCAACTTCTCGGCCTCCGCCTGCCGGCGGGCGGTCACCGATTGCGCTACCAGATTTGCGGCGCGCAGCAGCGAATCGAACGTGCCGGCGTCGGTCCACCAGCCTTCCAGGAAATCGAACGTCATGGAGCCTTCCTGGATGTAGGCGTTGTTCACGTCGGTGATTTCCAACTCGCCGCGCTTGGAAGGCACCAGCGTGCGGACCTTATCGAACACCGTGGCATCGTACATGTAGATGCCCGTGACCGCGTAGTTGGATTTGGGGTGCCGCGGCTTCTCTTCGATATTGACGATGCGGTCGCCGAGATCTCCGCCACGCCGAAACGCTCGGCGTCGGTGACTTCCTTGAGCAGGATCTTGGCGCCGCTGGCCTGCTGGCGGAAATCGTCGGCGGCCTTGCGGATGCTGCCTTCGATGATGTTATCGCCCAGGATGACGCACAGCTTCTGGCCGTCGGCGAAGTGTTCGGCCAGCGCCAGCGCGTCGGCGATGCCGCCCTCGCCCTCCTGGTAGGTGTAATCGATGTGGGTGAGCCCGAACTGCTTGCCATTCGCCAGCAGCCGCAGAAAGTCTCCGGCGTTCTTGCCGCCGGTGACGATCAGGATATCCCGGATACCCGCATCCACCAGCGTCTCGATGGGGTAATAGATCATCGGCTTTTCGTAGATCGGCAACAGGTGCTTGTTGGTGATTTTGGTCAGCGGAAAGAGCCGGCTTCCCGTACCGCCCGCGAGAACGACGCCCTTCATAAGGTCTCATGATACAATACCGCGCAATGCAGCATTACAACTGGGACGTGTTGGAGGAGGAGCCGCTCAATCCCCTGCTTGGCCGCAGGATGATTCATGGGCGGCATATGACGGTGGCGCGCATCCGGCTGCGGAAGGGCGCCGTGGTCCCCATGCACAGCCATCCCAACGAACAAATCAGCATGCTTGAGAGCGGTGCGTTGCGCTTCGTCGTCTCCGGCGAGGAGCGGGTTTTGCGCGCTGGCGAGGCGGCTGATCATCCCGCCCGATGCGCCGCACATGGTGGAAGCGCTCGAAGACTCGCTGGCCGTGGACCTGTTCTCGCCGCCGCGCGAGGACTGGATTCGGGGCGACGACGCGTACTTGCGCGATGCCGCTAACCGCTGACCTCGCAGCTATCCGGCGGGATTCTGACGGATCGCCCCTGGGCTGTCTACGCGCTGGCGGATCTTGCGCCGGAATCGAGCGCGGCTGCCGAATGGCACGTCGCCGCCACGGGCCGGCCTGCGTTGCTGCTGGTCTATCGCGGATTCCGGCCGCCTGTATTATTCGCTGAGGGAGCGATTGCGGACCTGGCGCCACTGCTGCCCGAAGTCGCGCAGGAGCCGGAGTTCTATCTTTCTGTACGCGCCGAGGTTGCCGGTCTGCTTCGCGACCACGGCTATGAGATTCGTGAAAAGTGGATGCGGCGCATGGTGATAGAAGACCGACATTTCATGCCGCGCCATCACACAGCCGTGCGCCTGGGGCCGGAGGACTACGAGGCGTTGACTGGCCTTTACGCGGATGGCGATGCGGCCGGCGAGCGGCCGCCTTTCTTCGATGCCGGCATGCTGCGGCACGGCGTCTTTTACGGAATAAGAGAAGGCGATACGCCTGGCTGCCGCCGCGGGCACGCACGTGCTCGCCGAACAGGAAGGAGTCGCGGGCATCGGCAACGTCTACACGCGCCGGGACCGTCGCGGGCGCGGGTTGGGTCTACAGGTCACCGCCGCAGTGACCGCCGAGTTGCTGCGACAGGCGGATCGCCACGGTGGCGTTAAATGTGGAGGATAGCAACGCCGCTGCCATTCGCGTCTATGAACGGCTGGGGTTCCGGCAATACTGCGAATATCGGGAAGGACTGGCGGTCAGGCGGCGCTAGTTTTTTAAGCTAACGGGACCGCCGGAAGTGTGGGCGTTTCCCTGCAACGCCTCGCTCCACCCGGCGGCCAAGGCCGCGTACATCAACCCAGACGGCGACACCTGCCCATAATACGATGTCAGCCAGTAGTCGTAGTTATCACTCCCCAACGTGCAATGGTTATTGCTGTGATCCACCGTGCTCCGGATGAATAAGTCGCTGGTGAAGAGCGACCACCGCCGGATATTATGCGCCGGGGCCCATGCACCCGGTATGGCCCGCGCCCACGCCGCAAATGTGCCGTCGGTCACCCACTCCATGTCTCCGCATCCCCAGATGGTCGCGCCCTCGCCCGTTCCCTGCCCCGCCACCTGCCCCCACCGCAACGCCGACGATTCATCCGCGACCACTATGCGATTAGACGGCACTGCCGCGGCCATCGCTCCATACAGTGTCAATGGAAGATCGTCGCCCCCCGGATAGGCGTGAACGGAGTAGTAATCCAGGCTGGCCGTCAAATTGGTGACCCAATCGCACCAATAATTGACATTGGCGCAGCTATATGGCCCGCCGCCTACGTCCTGCTGCGCGGCCCCCGCTCCGACCAGCATCGCCGCATTCAGCCGCGTGGCTCTGACCGCTGCTGAAAGCGCCGCTAGCAGCGTCCGCATATCCGCGACACTCAGCACGCATCCACTGGTGACTCCCAGCTCGAGCGGCATCGACCCGCACGGCTCGTGCGCCACCGAAAAGTTATTGATACTGTACCTGCCGGCCACCACCGCCACCAGAGGAGCCAGACAGTTCTGAAGCTGCGCTTCCGTGTAACCCGGCGCAACCACGCCGCAAGCGGCGGCCACGTCAGGCGTGATCACCGGGGCCACATCCACTTTGATATTATGCGCAGCGAGCCACGCAAACACCGCGTCGTACGTAGCGAGCGATCGTGCGTACCAGCCCGCGGTTGAGTTGTTGATTGCCGGGGAACACGACCCGCCTCCATACGACGCGCAGGCTGCGGCCCATTGGGAAGCCTCAAAGAACGGCCCCAGCCAGATATTGATATCTAACTCCTTCAAGCCCACACCGTGTGGAGGCGTGGCCGTCAATGAGGTAGCGTAAGCCTCGATGGCCGAAATGTTATTGAAGTTACAGGTACCCGTTGGAGACGGGCCGCCACAGGTCCTGGGATCGTTCAGCATGTAAAGCTGACTGGCAGGCTTCAGTTGCGCAGACCAAACCATTCGCGGCTGAGCGGATCCGGCTACACCCGCGGTGCCCGCCAACATGGACGACCCTACGGTCTGCACAAAGTTCTGCAACGTGGGCGGACCCGCCAGCGTCCCGGAAGTCCCGCAAACAGCCTCATTCTGGATCGTACAAACTTGCGCGCGTAGCGGACCAATGCCGCCCACCATGCAAGCGAGAGCTATGAGTCTTAGCTTCATTTGGTGGTCTCTTCACGTTTGGCGGACTTTAGCAGGCAGATTGGCTCACCAGTCTCGTTCGGCCCCACCACGAATCCGTTCCCGCAGGTTTTCTCCAACTCCGCGCGGATGGTACCCAGGTTATCTTTCGCCTTCCTGGCTTGCTCCTCGGCGACGTTCTGCTCCACGACAGCCCGCCAAAAGCGCGCGCGCAGTTCCGCCGTGATCTGCGGCGCTTTAGCATCGGCCTGCCGGGCTGGTCCGTCCTGGCCGATCAAGCACGGCAATGTTGTCAAAGTAAATAGAAGTAACTTAGGCTTCATACATGTCGCACCTTTCGAGTTCTCCTGCATCCGTCCTACGGACAAGTGGTGGCCGTCAGCAGGCCGCCCGTAAATGTCATCGTGCAACTGCCGGATGCGCCTTGCACGGTCTTGGTCACCGTCAGCCCCGCCGTCCCCGATACGCTATATCCGGAGGCATCCAACGCACCGTACCCACTCGCTCCGTTAGTGATCTTGAAGACACCCGCGCTCTCCCGCGCGTACCCCAGATCCGCCGTTCCGCTGAACGTGTTATTCACATTTTTGAACTGGAAATTAAAATCGTTGGATGCCAACTGCGTCGATCCCGAAAAAAGACTCTTCCAATTGGACCCGTCCCCAACGGCGAAACCGGAACTCGGACCCAGGAACATTACGTTCGCGCCGGCGTTGTTCTGCATCAGGATCTGCGCCTGCCCGGCCCCCGCCTGGCTGGACGAATCCTGAAGCACCAATTGGGTATAGCCAGTGGCCGCATTGTTGTAAATCGTTCCTCCCGCCGAATTAAGGGTGGTGCCTCCGGACTGTAAGGAGGTAAGAGTGGCGCACGTCTCAGTACCATCCACATTGATTTTTTGAACAAACCGGCCGCCGGTGGAGCAGTCTGCCGCCTCCACCCCGCCTAGAGTCGATGCCGTGGGCGCGGGGAGCCGCGCAGCCGGCAGCGTGCCCGCGCCAAGATCCGAGGCGGAACCGCTGGTGGCGACGGCGGCTAAGGGCGTTCCCTGGATCTGAAGCGCGCCCGCATTGAGAGTGCCGTATCCGCTCGATCCATTAGTGACCGTGAGCACTCCCGCGCTCCCGCGCGCAAGCCCCGTGTCGATCGTGCCGGCAAACACGTTATTCAGGCTATGCCATGCGATGATGGCATCCGACGATAAGGCCGCCGTAGCGACGTCGAGGCTGATTTTGTAATTGGTTCCATCCCCTTCGGCAAAACCTCCGTCCCAGTTGATGAACGACATGACTGAGCCGGCATTATTTTGAAACAACAGAGGTCCCGCACCGTTGGCGGCCTGGCTGGAGCTATTCATGAAAATCAACTGCGTGTTTCCAGTGCCGGCATTGTTATAGACCGTGCCGCCGGCGGAGGTCAACGTAGTTCCGCCAAATGTGACAGCCGTAAGCCAAGCGGGGCTACTGTAACTCCCTAGCGTGCTTACGGCGTTGGTCACCTGCGCGGCCGTGTAGTCGCCTGCGGCAGCCACCACCGCTCCGGTGCGTCCGAAGATGGAAGAGACCGCCCCGCCGCCGCTGCCGCCCTGTTGTGTCCAGGTATTGGAGGCCGTACAACCGAGTATGTTTTGACCCGCTGTGGCGTCGCTCGCGAAGTATAGCTCTCCGACCGAACACGTGGTGGGTTTATTGCCGGTGAGGCCTACTTTGGCGGGGGTACTGTGCGCCGCGCCGGAGATATCCAGAGTCCCGCCGGATGCCGCATGAAAAACGCCCGCACCGGTGAAGCGGAAAGACTCCACCAGGCTGTTCCAAACCGATCCGGAGGAGCCGGCCGGGGCGTATTTGAAGATCGCATTGCCACCCAAGGCGCTGCCCGTGCCGGGACCGCCCGCAAGTATCAGGTCTTCGCCCGCCGCATTCGTGCCGCTGCCTCCGGAACTGGCCACCTGCACGCCCGCGGGCGCCGTCGCGGTGGTAACTCCGTTCCCCAGCCAGATCTGGTACACGGGCGATGGATCGCTGCCCACCGCCATCTGGTTCGAGTTATAGACCGTCGCATACGCCCCCAGCGCAATGCTTTGGCTGGGCGTGCTGGATTCTTCCGCACCCAGATTCGCGTCCGCGGTGGTGTCCGTATAAGTTGTGGTCGTGTTATCGGCGATCGTAGCTACGTAATGCCAATGCCGCGGCAACTGATTCGCAGTAATGACAGTACACAGTGTGGTTGGACACACCACCGTACGATAAATTCGGCGCGCGCTGGCGGTGAAGGGCCCTGAGTAGGTCGGAATACCTGAGAGCGAAACGGATTGGTTTCCGGCCGTTGTCAGAATGCCCAGATAGCTGTTATTCGATAGGGCCGTTTCCTGCCCGTTCAGCACGAAACTGACCTTGTACCAATACCAGCCGACGCTTAGATGGGTGCCCGAAGCCAGCGCGAGCGATATGCCGCTCATCGTGTTGGGGTAATAGTAATCAGCATATGCGCCTAAACCGGTGTTGTAGTGACCCGAGGTGACGCCAAACATGGCATTGAACCCCACCCCGGTGTTGTCATAACCGGTGGTGCCCGACCAGACCGTGTTCATCCCCATACAACTGTTCTCGTAGCCAGTCACGATCCAGGCGCAACTGTCGACGCCGAAGCCGGCGTTGCGGTACCCGGTTTGATTGATGCCCACAGCGTCAATCCCGAAGGCCGCGTTGTTATACCCCGTCGTGTTTTGGTATAGGGCGCGCAATCCGAAGGCGAAATTGTCATATCCCGTGGTATTGTTGCCCAATGCGTTTTCGCCGATCGCCGTGTTGTAGCTGCCGGTAGTGTTGGCGGCCATGGCCAGGCTGCCGATGGCCACGTTTTCGCCTCCCGTGGTGTTCGCGGTTAACGCGTCTTCGCCTATCGCGATGTTCTGGAAGCCAGTGGTGTTCGCGGCCAGCGCCGAGTATCCAATACCGACGTTGAAGCTGGCCAGCCCGGAACTGCCGCCGGCCGGACCCATGGTCTGATTGCCCGCGTTCGCGCCGAAGAACGCGTTGTACCCTACGGCGGCCGGATCGGAATACGCGCTCAGTTCGGCCGCCGTCGATCCCGTGCCGATCGAGAGCGTAGGGAAATCGTTCGCCCATAGCGACCCTCCCGCGCCGTCGCTGAAGAGCGCTTTCCCCGCCGTCCCCGCCGCCGGGGGCAAACTCCATAGGCCGTTGAAACCGGAGCTCGGGGAGCAGAGACCCATGTCGTGCACTCCGTTCGTGTCCGCGAGATGCAGACACCCTGCCGCGGTGCTGCCGGTGTTTGCGTAAATATTCCCAGTTGCATTGACGTTCCCGCCGGCATCCACGTCGCCGGTGGTAGAGACTCCGGACAACGCGGCCGGTAACGAGAAATCGGCGATGGTGTCCGAGGTCACCGCCGATGTTGGCAGGTTAGCGGCAGGTAATAGTCCGGTCGCATCGAGCGGCGCGTATCCGTTGGCGGCGTTCTTGTTCGCAATATTTTCGGGCGTGAAGGCGAGCGTGGTTATCACATCGGATGACGCCGCGATGCTCGGCGCGCCCGTTCCAGTGGTAATTTTCAACAGACCGGTAGCCAGCCCCGGCAAAGAGACACCGCTTAATTGATTTGCGTCGATCTGACCCGCGCCCGTGTAACCGAGGGTGCCGCCAATTAGCAGCGCGTTGGCGTTCGTCCCGTTTCCGACGCCCCCAAACTGGACGCTGCCAGCGGTGCCGCCGGTGTCTCCACATAAAAACGCGTGGGTCACCTGGCTGTAGTTCAGATGGTTGCCGCCTGTATCGGGGCATGACGGAAGACCGGTCCACGATCCTATCGCCGGGGCGGTAGTCACTACGGTCTGGTCGGATGCCGTGTTGGCCGGCACCGAGGTGCCGTTTACCGCCGTGATTACCGGCAGGTTCGCGACGGGAAGAAGATTGTTTGCGTCCAGCGGCGCGTAGCCATTCGCCGCATTCTTGTTCGCGATGTTTTCGGGCGTGAAGCCGAGCGTGATTGTCACATCGGATGACGCCGCGATGCTCGGCGCGCCCGTACCGGTGGTAATTTTCAACAGACCGGTTGTCAGGCCCGGCAGAGAGACACCGCTCAATTGATTTGCGTTGACCTGACCCGGGCCGGTATAACCCAGGCTCCCGCTGATCAACAGGGAGTTGGCGTTGGTCCCCGTTCCCACGCCACCGAACTGCACGCTGCCCGCGGAACCGCCTGTGTTTCCACATAAGAACCCGTGGGTCGCCTGGCTATAGTTCAGATGATTGCCGCCCGTATCGGGGCACGAAGGAAGACCGATCCACGCTCCAAGTGCCGGAGCGGTCGTTACCACCGTCTGGTCGGATGCAGTGTTGGCCGGCACCGTGGTGCCGTTCACCGCCGTGATTGCCGGCAGGTTCGCGACGGGAACAAGCTTGTTTGCATCGAGCGGCGCGTAGCCATTCGCCGCGTTCCTATTCGCCGTGTTCTCCGGGGAGAAGCCCAAGGCGGCCTGTGTTCCAGCGGTTTGACTATAGGGGATAACAGGCAGGTTGGTCAATGGCACCTGCGAAATGGAATTCAGAGGAGCATATCCGTTGGGCCCGCCCTTATTCACCAGGTTCTCGGGCGTGAAACCTAGTGTCTGCACCAAGTCCGAATATGAGGCAGTACTGGGTGCGCCGGTTCCATTAGCGATCTTCACAAGACCGGTGGGCAGCCCAGAAAGAGACACGCCACTCAGTTGGTTGGCGTTCACGAGGCCAGCACCGGCTGGGCCCAAACTCCCGCTGACCAGGAGAGCGCCGGCATTGGTTCCGGCTTCGACGCTTCCAAAAATCACGCTGCCCACCGTGCCGCCCGTGTCTCCGCACGAGAACCCGTGTGTCACTTGGCTGTAATTGAGGTGATAGCCGCCCGTATCCGGGCAGGAGGGAAGAGTGGTCCAGGCGCCCACGGCCGCAGCCGTCGTGACCATTGTCTGATCCGAGGCGGTGTTCGCCGGTACGCTTGTGCCATTGAGCGTAGCCGGCAAGTTTGCCTGCGGCACCAGGGCGTTGGCGTCCAGCGGTGCGTAACCACCCGCCGTGCCCCTATTGCCAAGGTTCTCGGCCACATATCCCAGTCGACTGATCGATGTTACACAAGAGGACGGCCATGCCCCGTCAGCCTTTGGGCCATAAAGGCAATAGGTGGCGGTGTCGAGAAAATAGTCTCCATTGGCGCCCACCGTATTAGCCGGCGGCGCCGCGCCATACCATATGAAAGCGCCTGGAGGAATGCCTGATGGGCGCCCCTCCGCCTTGCACGATGATCTGGGCCGACGCCACCACAGCGCTCAGCACGGACAACAGTCCTGACAGAACTATGCTTCTCATATTCAAATGAGTCTCCTGAATAATTCGAGTTTGAAGGCTCGAAGATGAAGCCGGACTACCGTTGGTAGAGCATGCCGGTGATCATCGCCGTACCTGACACGCTGTCGACAAACAGTGTGGTGGGATCGAGCACGTTCGAGTCTCTTTCGTCTCCAACCACAGCCGACTGGCCGGCCTGAAGCACGGCTATGACTCCCGCGCCCGTTGTCTTGTTCAGTCCGGTTAATCCGACATACACATAGTCGGTGGCATTCGCAGTCTGGAAAGCCTGTACGAGGACCTTGTTGCAACGCAGGGGAAATCCGGACGGGGGCGTTACATTCGCCGTCAGACCGGTGTTACTTGCGGTCACAAAACCGAGAGGGATTATCTGAGCCACGTAAACCACTCCTTTTCCACTCACAATGTATCAGCCTGGCAGTTGAAACCGGTGGCATAATGAGGCTTTCCAGTATTGATTGGCTGGGCCTGGCCGATGGCCTTGCGATATGAGGTGGGAGTGTGGAAGCGAGCCCTTCAGGAGAGTTCGCCATGCCGCGGTTAGATTCCTAAATCATTCGCTTAGTAATGGTTAGTGAGTGGCATAGGTATATCAAGGGCGCCTCGGCAGGATGGCGTTGGTTTGGCTTGGCTGTCCTGTTACGGCGGCTGGCTAATCCGCCGATTAAATTTTCGCGAAGCTTGTGAATGGCGCATTGCGGTTTGCGACAACGGGGGATGAAACTCTCCTCCGCGGCGGCCTCGAAAAATGAGCAGTGCCCAAATGCAGACTGTCTCATTTTCTGACGCAGTCCATCTGCACTTATTATGCACGATCGTGCGGAGATTGTGCAGCGAGGCACTTTGGAAGAACGGAGCCAATTTGCTGTAACTCATTTGTCTTAGGTGTCTTACGGTTAATTTTGGCGGGTGAAGGCCATTTTGGCTCGCTTTTCGGATGTGGACGCGCAGGCGCGCCGTGATCGGCCCTGCCAGCCTCACGGTACCACGCCGGAAATCCGTGGACTTTGCGGTGTGGAGCGGCCGGGCGCTCCGGGTGGTTGAAACAACAGGGGCGAAGTGGCAGCAGTGGATTTTGCCGCAGTGTGATCGGCCCATGGCTGTTTTGGCCTACTCAGCGGGAGGATCGAGGACGCGGCGGGCGCGCTCCGCATCGAATTCCTTTTCCCATTTGGACACCACGATGGTGGCCACGCCGTTGCCCACCAGGTTGGTCAGGGCGCGCATTTCGGACATGAAACGGTCCACGCCCAGCAGCAGCGTCAGGCCGGCAACCGGAACAGTGCCGAGGGCGGAAAGAGTGGCGGCCAGGGTGATGAATCCGCCGCCGGTCACGGCCGCCGCGCCCTTGGAACTCAGCATCAGCACCAGCAGCAGAGCCGCCTCCTGCACCGCCCGTGAGGTGCATGTTGGTGGCCTGCGCTACGAACATCGCGGCGATGGTCAGATAGATGGAAGTGCCGTCCAGGTTGAAGGAATAGCCCGACGGAATCACCAGCCCGACCACCGATTTGCCGCAGCCGAGTTCCTCCAGCTTCACCATCATGCGCGGCAGCACCGATTCCGAAGACGAGGTGCTCAGCACGATCAGCAGCTCTTCCTTGATGTAGTTCAGGAACTTCCAGAAGCTGAAGCCGTGGACGCAGGCGATCGCGCCCAGCACGATGAACACAAACGCGAAGCTGGTGATGTACACGCACAACATCAGCTTGAGCAGCGGCAGCAGGGTTTGCAGGCCGTATTTCCCGATGGTGAACGCCATGGCGCCGAACGCCCCGATGGGCGCGGCTTCCATGATGATCGCCGATCACGCGCGAACAACCAGTGGGCGATCTTGTCGCAGGCATCCACGATGCGCGTTTACGCCAGGAATGGCGGCCAGCGCCAGGCCGAACAGGATCGCGACCAACAGCACCTGCAGAATCTCGCCCTGCGTGAAGGCGCTGGTCACGGTGGCGGGGATGATGTTCAGCAGGAAATCGACGGCGTGCAGTTGCTGTGCCCTGCGCGGCGTACTGCGCGATCGCCTTGGCGTCCAGCGTGGCGGGATTGACATTCATCCCCGCGCCAGGCTGTACGATCTTGACCACCACCAGCCCGATGAGCAGCGCGATGGTGGTGACCACCTCGAAATACGCCAGCGCTTTGAAGCCGACGCGGCCCAGCTTCTTCATGTCGCCGATGCTGGCGATGCCCACGACCACCGTGAAGAAGACGATGGGCGCGATCATCATCCGGATCAGCTTAATGAAGCCATCGCCCAGCGGCTTCATCGATTCGGCAGTGTGCGGGAAGAACAGGCCCAGCAGCACGCCCAGAACGATCCCCAGGATGACGCGAAAATAGAGCGATTTATAGAACCGCTGTGGCGGGAGCCGCGGGCGGCTGTGACATGATGCTAGTCTTCGTTGGCGCTCAATTTGGCGATCACGGACAGATCTTCCAGCGTGGTGGTGTCGCCCTTGATTTCGCCGCCGGCGGCGATCTCCTTGAGCAAACGCCGCATGATTTTGCCGCTGCGGGTTTTCGGCAGCGCATCGGTGAAGCGAATGTCGTCGGGCTTGGCCAGCGAACCGATTTCCTTGGCGACCCACTGCCGCAATTCGTCCTTCAACTCCGGGCTGGGCGCGTTTCCGGACTTCAAGGTTACAAACGCCACAATGGCCTGACCCTTCAGATCGTCCATGCCGGGCGACCACGGCGGCTTCGGCGACTTTCGGGTGCGCCACCAGAGCGGACTCCACTTCCATGGTGCTGAGGCGATGGCCGGAGACATTGATCACATCGTCGATGCGGCCCATAATCCAGAAGTAGCCATCCTCATCTTTGCGCGCGCCATCGCCAGTGAAATACATGCCGGGGATCTGCGACCAGTACTGATCCTGATAGCGCTGCGGGATCGCCATAAATAGTGCGCAGCATGGCCGGCCACGGCTGCTTCACCACCAGGAAACCGCCGCCACCGGGCGGCACGGGATCGCCCTCGCGCGTGACCACGTCGGCGACCACGCCGGGGATGGGCCGCGTCGCCGAACCCGGCTTGGTCGGCGTGGCCCCCGGCAGCGGCGCGATCATGATCATGCCGGTTTCGGTTTGCCACCAGGTGTCCACAATGGGGCAGCGGTTGTGCCCGATATTTTCGCGGTACCACATCCAGGCTTCCGGGTTGATGGGCTCGCCGACCGTGCCCAGCAGGCGCAGGCTCTTCATGGCGTGCTTGCGCGGCCACTCGACGCCGAATCGCATGAAGGCGCGGATGGCGGTGGGCGCGGTGTAGAAGATGTTCACCTTGTGCCGGTCGATGATGCTCCAGAAGCGGTCCGGCTCCGGGAAGTTGGGCGCGCCTTCGTACATCAGGCTGGTCGCGCCGTTCTGCAGCGGCCCATAGACGATGTAGCTGTGCCCGGTGACCCAGCCGATATCGGCGGTGCACCAGTAGACATCCTCGTCTTTCAGATCGAACACCCATTTCGTAGTGATGTAAGTGCCGACCGAATAGCCGCCGGTGGTGTGCAGGATGCCCTTGGGCTTGCCGGTGGTGCCCGAAGTATAGAGAAGATAGAGCGGATGCTCGGCGTCCAGAGGTTCGGCGGGGCAATCGTCGGACGCAGTTGCCATCAATTCGTGCCACCAATGATCGCGTCCGCTCGAACATGGTTTGCGGCGTTCCGGTGCGCTTAAAGACCACCACGTTGCGCACCGAGGGACAAGCCAGCAGCGGCCTCATCCACGGCGGGCTTCAATTTCACTTCGGCGCCGCGCCGGTAGGAGCCATCCTGCGTGATGACCAGCGATGCCTGCGAGTCGTTGATGCGGTCCACCAGCGCGTGCGACGAAAAGCCGCCGAAGATGATGGTATGCGGTGCGCCGATGCGCGCGCAGGCCAGCATGGCGATGGGTAAGCGCGGGGCACATGCCCATGTAGATCGCCACGCGGTCGCCTTTTGCGACGCCCAACGATTTCAGCACGTTCGCGAACTTGCGAGACTTCCGAGAGCAATTGCTGGTAGGTGAGCGTTTGCACTTCGCCGGGCTCGCCCTCCCAAATCAGGGCCGCCTTGTTGCGCCGCCAGGTGGCCACATGGCGGTCCAGACAGTTGTACGACAGGTTGATCTGGCCGCCCGAAAACCATTTGGCCCAGGGGCAATTCCATTCGAGCACCTGATCCCATGGCTTGAACCAATGGAGCTCGGAGGCGATCCCGGCCCAGAACTGGGCGGGATCCTGCTCCGCCTCGCGATAGAGCCGCTCGTATTCGGCCATGCTGCGGATGTGCGCGTGACGCTGCGAATTCAGGGGAGGGATCGAAGACGCGGGTTTCGGTGAGGACGGAATCGATGTTGGTCTGGGGCGACATGCGGGCGTGATCCTTTCACTGCCGAACATATCAGATGGCGGGGGCGGCGAGGCCTTTCCTACGGCGTCGCCACCAGTGCGGGGATTATTTTGTTGGCCATGGGCGACCCTAAGCCCGTCACGAAGTCGTATCCGGTACCGACGCTGCATGGCGCGCCGCAGTTTCCGTTGGTTCCGCTGACGATGTCGTGGAAGTCGGCCGGTATCGGATAAAGATCGAACTGCACTTGATTGAGCGCACTCTTGCTGGCAGCCTGCGCGCATGGAATTGGCAATCGCGAACAAGGCAGCCCACTGCGGGAGCCGCCATGCTGGTGCCACCCACTTCCACCCATCCCAGCAATCCGTAGATGCCCACCGTGTCGTATATGGGTACGCCGGTGCTCGGATCGGCATCATAGGCCACATCCGGAATGCCGCGCTATTCCCGAACTCTGGACGCCGGCCTGATAGGACGGTTCCGGCTCGTACGCACTGGTCCCGCCGCCGCTGCCGCTCCAGGCCGTTTCGCTTTCCCAGGCGCCGGTCGAGCCGATGGTCAACTCAGTGCCGCCAACCGCCACCACGTAAGGAGAGGCTGCCGGATACAGCGAACTGATGCCCGCTGTCGCCAGACGCAGCGACAAACGTGACGTATGCCACGTTGAAGTGGGAATCGTCGCTCGTTTCACCGCTATATTCGTCTGGTGGCCCAACTCATGGATACCACGGTAGCGCCGTTCTGGACCGCCACATCTACCGCTTGATAAACTCCGCGTTGGTTTGGCCGGAGGCTTCCACCAGCATGATCTTAGCCTGCGGCGCGATGGCGTGCGACCATTCGACATCCAGCGATATTTCACTGGACCAGTTGGAGTTCTTCGTGGGCGCCGTTCCCGTGGCATAGATTTTCTGGAAGCAGCCATTGAGGGTGGTGCAAGCCGGCAGGTTGAATTTCTGGGTGAAAACTCCCAGGTCCGATTCGATATTCGGATCGTCGAAGGCGTCCACGATCCCGATCGTCTGGCCCTGCCCTTGGTTGGAAACCAGCTTGAAGCCGTAGGCAGTCCGCATTTTGGCGGGAAATATGCCTTTGGGTTTGCCCTTCGCATCGGGCTGAGGCGGAATCACAATTGTGGGATGGGCGATACCAGTCATTTGTGCTGCCAGGGGAAGACAGGCGGCTGCAAGGAATAAGCAAGAGTACTTCATTGAGTCTCCTCCTTACACAAGGGTGGCGGACAAGATCAATGTCCGCCACCCGCTTTCTGGTTTCAGGCTACGGCGCTCCGAAGAGGTCGTGCAGAAGCAGATTAGCCTTGGGGCTGCCCAGTCCAGTGACGAAATCCCATCCGGGGCCGGCCGTGCAATCGGCGCCGCAAGAGCCGTTGGTGCCCGAGGTGATGTCGTGGAAGGGAGTTTCACCGTAGCTATACAGAAGAGTCTGCGGTACCGTCAGGGTGGTCTTGCCCAACGCGATGCGCTCGCGGAATCGGCTATGGCAAACAACGCTCCCCATTCAGGGGTGCCGATCGAGGTGCCGCCCCACTGCTGCCAGCCGAGGTAGCAAGCGCCGCAAGCATGGCTGCTGTATGCCGGAATTCCAGTGTTGGGGTCGCCATCATAGGCCACATCCGGAACGCCGCGCCAGCCGGACGTCTGGACACCGGTCTGATAAGCGGGTTCGGGTTCGTATGCGCTGGCGCCGCCACCCGAGCCGGCCCATGCGACTTCACTGGCCCATGTGGAATTGGTGTTCAAGGTGAGACTCGTGCCGCCCACAGCGACCACATAGGGGGAGGCTGCCGGATACTCGACGCTGTGCCCGCCGTCACCGGAAGAAGCTACAAAAGTTACGCCGGTAGCCTGGAAGAAGCTATCGGACGTGGTTTCGTCGGCAGTCTGGCCGCCGCCCCGAGCTCGATCGAAACTACGCTTGCGCCGTTCTGAACGGCTACAGTCACCGCGTCCAACAAGTTGGCGAAGCTGTTGCTCTGCGCTTCCACGAGGATGATATTGGCGCCAGGCGCGATGGCGTGCGCCCACTGTGTATCGATCGCGATTTCGTTGGACCAACCGGTAGTGTCGTTTGGCGGCTTCCTGCCACCCTGGTAGATCACCTTGAAACAACCATTGGCGGTGGTGCAGGCGGGCAGCGAGAACTGGGTATCGAAGGTGCCCAAATCGGCTTCGGCGCTCGGATCGTCGAAGGCGTCCACCACGGCGATAGTCTGGCCTTTCCCTTCTTCCCTTATCTGGCGAAAGCCATACGCGACCTTCATGTGTAGCGGAAAGATCCCGGTGGGCGAACTGCTGTCCGGCGTAACGATGTGCCAAAGCGGCGGCCGGGCAAATGTTTTCAGCAGCGCCGGGGAGCTGTCCGGCGATTGCGCCGCCACGGGAAGCGCTGCGATAAGCAGGGCTGCCAACGAGGCGGGTAAAACTAGACGCAGGTTCTTCATTGAGATTCCTTTGTACTCTGAGATTGAGACACGAATTGGCAGACCGTAACATCGTATAATTTGTTACGCAAGCCGGTCTTTCCCTGGAATGCGCGGCGGGTGCGAAGGGGCGTCACCCACTCATGGGGGTGGCAAGAGTGGCTAAGTCCGCCATTTTCATAGGCCCAGCGCCCCACCAGGGCGGTGGTGGAAAATGGGCTGAATAATTTCTTTACTTTTTTACATCCGTGACGCCAAAGGCGCCGGCGCACTTACAGGCGAAGCACAGCGGGTATAATTTACGTGAGCATGTGCCCGGTCGTCACGTTTTGCGCCGTTTCCTTTCAAAGGGTTGCGCAATGGCACAACAGATGCTCTTGCGAACCTAGGAGGAAATGACAATGAGATTAGCGCTCATTCTAGGACTCGCGGCCGGTTTTGCAAGCCTGCCCGCTTTGGCGGCGGGACAAAAAGACCCGGACGCTGCGGGCGTACAAGAGGCCATCCGCTTCGAGAAGGCCAAACAGGCCGCTGCCGACCGGCAAGCGCGCATCGAAGCGCGCGGCCAGGAGGCGAACACCGCCGATCGGAGTGGTGACAGAGTCGAAAGCGAAGACGAAAACCGTCCGTCGCACTTCCACTGGGCGTAAAAGTCCGATGCCCCAACACAATTCGCAGTAGCGCCAAGAATCGTGCCGGGCGTTGCTAGACTGAGGGTATGAACGATCCTCTCGCCTACCTGGCAGAGCAACTGGAAGCCTGGAAGCGCGCCGGCACATATCAGCGCCTGCGTATTTTAGAGTCGGAGAGCGCGGCGGAATCGCGCTTCGACGGTAAAGACGTCATCAATCTGGCGTCCAACAATTATCTGGGGCTGACCACGCATCCCAAGCTGCGGGAAGCCGCGCTGGAGGCCACCAGGCGCTACGGCGTGGGTTCGGGCGCGGTGCGCACGATCTCCGGAACCATGTCGCTCCACATGCAGCTCGAAGAGCGCATCGCGCGCTTCAAGAATGTGGAAGCGTGCGTGGTGTTTCAGTCCGGCTTCGCGGCCAATGCGGGCACGGTGGCGGCGGTCCTGACGCCCGAAGACCATATCATTTCCGATGAGTTGAACCACGCCAGCATCATCGACGGATGCCGGCTTTCGAGAGCGAAGATTCACGTCTTCCCGCACAAGGACACGGCCGCCGCCGAGCGTAAGCTGGCGGAACTCGATGGCGAACCGGGGCGCAAGCTGCTGATCACCGACGGCGTTTTTTCGATGGATGGCGACATCGGTCCGCTGCCCGGCCTCGTGGAGGCCGCCGAAAAGCACGGCGCCATCATGATGGTGGACGACGCGCACTCTTCGGGCGTGCTGGGCCGCAACGGACGCGGCACCATCGATCATTTCGGCTTGCACGGGCGCGTGCAGATCCAGGTCGGCACGCTTTCCAAAGCCATCGGCGTGCTGGGCGGGTATGTGTGCGGCAGCCGCGCCTTGATCGAGTTTCTGTATCACCGCGCGCGGCCGTTCCTGTTTTCGACCTCGCATCCGCCGGCCGTGGCGGCATCCTGCATGGCCGCGTTCGACGTGCTCGAGCAGGAGCCGGAGCGCATCCAAAATCTCTGGGACAACACCAAATATTTCAAGCAGGGGTTGAGCGCTGCGGGATTCAACACGGGAGTCAGTGAGACGCCCATTACCCCGGTGATCGTGGGCGAGGCGCGCACGGCGCACGCGCTCTCCGCGGCGCTGTTTGAGGAAGGCGTGCTGGCCACCGGCATCGGATTCCCAACGGTGGCCGAGGGAAGGCGCGCGTGCGCACCATCGTTACGGCCACGCATACCCGCGAGGAGCTCGACCGCGCGCTCTGAAGTGTTTGAGCGCGTCGGCAAACGGCTGGGGATCGATCCTGGATGATCGACTGGAGCAGGAAACCGGCGCCGCCCTGCTATTATGAAACGTTCACCATGCCCGATCTGAAGTCCGAGCCCGCTCCCGTATCCGAAGCCGTCACCAACATATCCGCGTCGAAGTGCTGTCGCGGCACTCGCCGGAAAATTCGAAGCCGCTCCAGGGCGAATGGGTCTTCCAATATACGGTGCGGATTACGAATCAGGGAACCGAGACGGTTCAACTTCTCAGCCGGCATTGGATTATCACCGACGCCTTGGACCACATCGAAGAAGTGAAGGGTCCGGGCGTAGTCGGAGAGCAGCCGGTGCTGGCGCCGGGACAATCATTCAAATACTCATCCTGGTGTCCGCTCAAGACTCCCACCGGCATGATGCACGGCACCTACCAGATGGTCCCGCAGGACGGCACCAATTCGACATCGAGATCGCGCCCTTCGCTTTGCGCGCCCGGTATACGGTTCACTAGGCTCTTTCGCGCCAGCCAGTGGACTTGCCGCCGAAGCCGGAACGCGGCAATAGTCGTATAGTGAAACGTGTAGCGGGAGAGGAAGCATGGACGTCGAATCTTGGATTCCACTGGCGATCGTGGCCGTTATCGCGCTTTACGTGATCTTCGAGTTTTTTTACCGTGAGAACGGCGCAAGTGGCGGTGATCACCCGATTCGGCAAGTTTCTTCGCGTGGCCGAGCCGGGACTGAACTGGAAAACGCCGTTCTTCGATTCCGTGGCGGGCATCGTCAGCCTGCGCGTGAACCAGATCACTCTGACCATGGAGACCAAGACCAAGGACAACGTGTTCGTCACCATTCCGATTTCCGTCCAGAATCGGGTTCGTCCGGAAAAGGTTTACGACGCCTACTACAAGCTGGCCGACCCGGTGGCGCAGATCAAATCCTATGTCGAGCAGGTGATCCTCGGGCACGTCCCGGGCATGACGCTGGACGAAGTGTTCGCCAGCCAGTCCAGTATCGCCGCGGCGGTAAAGCAGGAGCTGGACGCGGACATGGCCGGCTTCGGATATGAAATCGTCAACGTGCTGGTTACCGACATCGTTCCCGATGCGAAGGTCAAGTCGGCCATGAACGATATCAACGCGGCGCAGCGCGAACAGGTGGCCGCCAACGCCAGGGGCGAGGCGGAGAAGATTCTGGTGGTGAAGAAAGCCGAGGCGGAAGCGGAGAGCAAGGCTCTGCAGGGACAGGGCATCGCGAACCAGAGGAAGGCCATCATCGAAGGGCTGCAGGTTTCGATCGAGCAATTCCAGAAAGTCGTGGAGGGGGCGTCCGCGAAAGAGGTCATGCAGTTGGTGATGGTGACGCAATACTTCGACACGCTGAAGTCGATCGGCGAAAGCGACAGGACCAACACGCTGTTTCTGTCGCACTCTCCCGGGGCCGTGAAGGAAGTTTCCGATCAGATTCTGGAGTCCATGGTGGCGGCTGCCCGGGCAAGGCGAACGCGTAAATTGGCCGCTTATTTGAATCGTGTCCATGATCGGCGAAATTCTCGACGCCAAATACCGGATCGACAAGCAACTCGGCGCGGGCGGAATGGGGAACGTCTACCTGGCGACGCATCTCGGAACCACTCGCGTCGTCGCGGTCAAAGTGATCGCTCCCAAGTGGGCGGCGGAACCGCAGTTTCTGGCCCGTTTTCAGCGCGAAGCACAGGCCTGCGGCCGCTTGCGCCATCCGAACATCGTCAACGTCACGGATTTCGGCATCGCGAAAGCCGCCGGCGGCGACATGCCGTACCTGGTGATGGAGTTTCTCGACGGACAGACGCTTTCGGATTTCCAGAAAGCCAATCCGCAGCTCCCGCTGCCGATGATCGCGGACATTCTGGATCAGATTGGGCTGGCGCTCGCGGAAGCGCATCGGCATGGAATCATCCATCGCGATCTGAAGCCCGACAACATCTGGCTGGAACCGAACGGCCGCGGCGGATACACGGTGAAAGTGCTCGACTTCGGGGTGGCCAAGGTGAATTTGCTCGGCGATTGGGCTCCGCCCGTGCAGGAAATCGCCGGCGCCGAGCGCCTCGCACGGCCGCGCCATTACGCCTGGCGACGAGTTGGAAACGGCCGCGATTTGACGCGGCGCCTCGAGATCCGGATCATCGAAGAGTCCGAACGCCAGCCGGAGGAGATCGAGACAGTCGCTATCGCAGCCGGACTCCTTCCAGTCTGTCTTCCGGATCGTTCGACAGCGGCGCGGGCGCGCAAACCATGCCGGGCAGTTTGCTGGGAACTCCGGCGTATATGTCGCCCGAGCAGGCGCTCGGGAAGGAAATCGATTTCCGTTCCGACATCTATAGCCTGGCCGTGGTGGCGTACTCGCTGGTGTGCGGCGCAACTGCCTTTCACGGGAAAGGCCAGCGAGCTATTCGAATATCACCGAGACGGTAGTCCCGCTGCCGCCCGCGAGCGTCCGCAAGATTCCGCGCGACGTATCGGACGCGATTCTCGCCGGGACTCGCGCGCAATCCCGCGGATCGCCCGCCCTCGGCGGTCGCATTTGCGCGGCGGTTCCATAACGCGGTGGACGCCGAATTTCTCGCGCTTGCGGAGATCGAAGGCATTTCTGCTGCAACATCTGGCGGCATATGCTCTTTTGCTGTTGCCCATCTACACGATCATCTTGACGCTGGCGGGCTTGCTGGTCGCGTTCAGCCGGAAAGCTGATGCCGGTGGTCGCGGTGCGGATCGTGCTGGTGCCGCTGGCGGCGGCGATTCTTTTCGTTTTTTCCGACAACCTGCTGCGCGCCGCCGCGGCGCTTAATGGCGATGGACGAACAAGTCCGCGTCAGGAGGTTCTTATCGTTCCGAGTCTTTTGGAAACTGGTTAGGATGATGCCGGTTCTGGTGGCGACGCAGGCGCAGATCGCTTTTGTTCTTCGGACCCGGCTGGGTGATCGGCGATTGCCTGTGGCCGGTGATTTGCGTGGTGGAGAAACTATCGGGAAGGGCGGCCATCCAGCGCTCGCGCGATCTGATGACCGGCTTGCGGTCCGCCGGACGCGCTCTCGCGATTCGTCATTTCGCGCTGGCGGCATTCGCGATTGCGGACGTGGTTAAGTCTATCGGCTTCCTTTTGCGAAACGGGCCGATCGAGCAGGCGAATGTGGTCATCACGGCGGTCTGGTTTCCGATATTTGCGCTCTTCGCGGGGGCTCCGCTGTTTCTGTACGACCGGACGGCCGCCAATGAAAGCGGTCCGTTGCTGCAGTTGGATCGCACGCCGGAAGTGCGCATCACCGCGCGAACGTTCTCCGTCAGCTCGATGATCTGGTTAGCGGCTGGGGCCATCTACTTGCTGTATCAGCCGATCAAGCTATGGCTGTTCGGCGGGCGCTGAGGGTGGCTTTCTCGATTCCTCGGATTGAGATGCTCGGCATTTTCGTCTTGACGTGCCATGGCTTGCTTGCGCAGGCGCCCGTGCTGTTTTTCAGCGACCTTACCAGTGGACCTAACACTGGGGGCGAGAACGGCAATGGCGCCTATGTCACGATCTTCGGAAATTATTTAGGCGCGTCCCAGGGTAGCTCCACCGCTACTGCTGGAGGCGGCGTTATGGTCAACTGTAAGGTCTGGGGCGCGGCTTGGCTCTGGTACCAGAAACTCACCTGCCAGCTTGGCCCGAACGCCGCGAGCGGTAACCTCGTGGTCACCGTGAATGGGCAATCCTCCAACGCGCTTCCATTCACCGTTATGTCCGGCAGCATCTACTTCGTCTCCACCACCGGCAGCGACAACAATCCCGGCAGCTTCTCGTCGCCGTGGGGCACCCTGCTCAATGCCCGCAACGTCATGCAGCCCGGCGATATCACTTACGCAATGAATGGCGTGTCGCAATCGAGCGACGATGGCACCGGCTGGGATTCCGCGCTCCTGCTTTCGGGCGGCGGACAAGGGAACTGGTGTTCCGCCTCCGGGCCTCCGCGGGCTTTCGTAGCCTATCCGGGAGCCACGGTGACCATCGGCAATGCCTCCGGCGGTCCGCCGGATTTCGGTCTGCGCACCAGCGACTGTCAAGGAAACTACGTCTTCGCCGGGATTGGCTTTCGCGGCCAAGCCCCCGCCCAGCCGGGCAGCGGCGCCAACTACCGCTTCGTCGCGAGCGACATCACCTGTCCCTACACGCAGGGAGCGGGTGGTGGCGCATGCTTCGGGACTTCGCAGGCGAGTTACATCTACTTCTATGGGAACCATGTTTATGAGGCCGGCGCCTCCAATGCCTCGGCGCTGTTTCAAGGCGTGTACTTTTCGACCGACAGTAACTTCGTGGACATGGGTTGGAACCTGGTGGAGAATGTGCATGGCTGCCGGGGGGTACAGGTGCATTCCTCTCCGCTCGGCAGCGGCGGCCCCTCCGACCCCACCGGTCACGATCAGTACTCCATTTCGATTCACGACAATACTATTCACGACACACAGTGCGATGGCATCATCGTCGATACCGTCGATCCTTCCCAAGGGCCGGTGAGCATCTACAACAACGTCATTTACAATGCCGGCGAGGGACCGGACAATCCGGAAGCGAGCGGCGGCTGGAACTGCATTAACATACCCGGCAGCACGGAGAATGGCCCGAACGGCAGCGGCACGGTGGAGATCTTCAACAACACGCTATTTGCCTGCGGTATGTTCACGAACCCTCCTTACAGCAGCGATAATAGCGGCATCGCCGAGAACGGCAATGAGCCGCCGGGCGCGCCCATATACGTCCACAGCCGCAACAACCTGATTTACTCGGCGACGACAAACCTCTATCCGGACGGGGTTCCCTACTTCGTAATCTGGAACGAAGTGACAGGCAACTTATGCGCCGAATACCGATGTTTGTCCGTGGCTCTACGGAACGAACAATCTGCTTTATGGCGCCGGTCCGCCGGTGATCGATCTGACGGAAATCGTGGCATCCGTGAATGCCGACCCGTTGGTGGTAAGTACTACGCTCCCCGATCTTCATCTGACCTCCGGCAGCCCGGCGAGCCAGGCGGCGTCCATAATCGGCAGCGTCGCCGTGTTCGGCATCGACAACACAGGACGCGACCATGATGGACTTCCGCGGCCGGCGCTACCCGCCATCGGGGCCTATGAGATCGCAGACATCGCAGCAGGCGGTGCTGACGATCAAATCGGCGACGGCCGGACAGATCGAGCCCTTCGCCGCCGAATCGATCGTCTCGGCGTACGGCGCAAACCTGGCAGCAGGTATCGCCGAAGCCAGTCTGCCGCTCGAAACCACTCTCGACGGAACCACTGTAACCGTGACCGATTCGGCCGAGGTGGGGCGCCTTGCGCCGCTATTCTACGTCTCGGCGGCGCAGGTCAACTTCGAGATTCCCGCGGGTGTGGCGGTGGGATCTGCCACGATCACTGTCACGAATAAGAATGGGGCGAGCCAGGTCTCCATCATCCAAATCGCCGGCGTTTCGCCAGGGCTGTTCCGATTGAATGCGTCAGGATTGGTGGCTGCCTGGGTACTGCCGGTCATTTCCGGAGTGCAGCAAAATCTGCGGCCCATATACCAATCGAACGCATCGGGCGCAGTGGTTGCCTTGGCGATTAATCTGGGGCCTGCGAGCGAACAGATCTATTTGGAGATGTACGGCACGGGCATCCGCGCGGCGAAGAACGTTACGGCAATAATCGGCAGTGAGAGTGTGCCGGTGCTGTATGCCGGAGCGGCTCCAGGATATGCCGGCGAAGACCAGGTCAATATTGGACCGCTGCCGCGTTCGCTGGCCGGCCAGGGCACCGTTAACATCGTGCTCACCGCGGATGGACAAGCCGCCAATATCGTCAACGTGACAATTCAGTGAGTCCCGTGCGCTTTACCGGGTCTGCTTCACTGCGCGTCCGTTGAGCGGCTGAAGCGGCCGGACATCGTGCGGATAAAGCTTGGCGAACGCGTTAATTTGCTCCGCCGAGATATCCACCGGAGTCTTCAGCACAAACCAAGTGACTTCCTCAGTACAGGGCGGAGCGGTCAGCGACCCCATGTACATGTAATAGGCGGGGTCGCGCGGCAGCAAGCCGGCGGGATGGATCTCGACTCCGGCAATCTCCTCCTCGTTGCCCTTGACCATTGGCATGTGGTCCCAAAGCTGCTGGATAGTGGCATTCGCGCTGCCTGTCTTCAGAAGAACCGCGACACCGGCGACCTTCCCGTCGCTCGATTCGTGCATCAAGTGGACCACCATATCGTAGGGCTTACCGTGAATGTACTCTTCGCTGGGGCGGTGAAAGTGGAACTGCGTGAGATGGTAACGCTTGCCCCCCGCAATCAGAAAGCTTCCGCTTCCCGGAGCATCGTGGTAATTCACCCGGATGGTGTAGCCGTTGTTGATCAGATATTTGAGCGGGCCGCTTATGTATTCGAACGTTATGGCGGGAAGTTCAGTTTTCTCGGCATTTCGAATGTCGATGGGAGACTGTTCCTTGCCGTCTTTGCAGGCGGCGTACGCCGGGTCGAGGTCACCCCAATGCGCGGCTCCCGTGGCCCCTTCGTAGCTCCATGGAGTCTTCCACTGCGCGCGTAAACCGGCAGGCGCCAAAAGTAACGCCAACATCATCCAACCTTTTCTCAAGTTGCACCTCGATGGGGATTATACATTTTCACGGGAAGAGACAATTTGTTCGGCATTGAACTATGAATGCGGGCCGCCCAGCGACTCACCTATGGTACCCTCGATGAAGCTTATGTCCAAGAATTCACTCGCCGCCGGCGTCCTTGCGGCCTCGTTTGGCTGCGCGTACGCCCAGGTTTCCTGGCTGGACCAGGAAGTCCACCGCCCATACGAACGCCAACCTGTGCCCGACAACCAGCGGCCCACTGGTTATACGCCGAAGATGATGCGCCACGCTTATGGCGTGGACCAGATCCCCAACCAGGGCGTGGGCCAGATCATTGGGATCGTAGACGCTTTCGATTACCCGTCGGTGCAGCCGGATCTTGGGGTCTTCACAAGCGCGTTCGGGCTGCCCGAGTGCACCAAGGCCAACGGATGCCTGACGGTGATTTATGCGACAGGCACCAAACCGCCCAGCAACAAAGGCTGGTCGGGCGAGACGTCGCTCGACGTACAGTGGGCGCATGCCATCGCCCCGCACGCCCGGATTCTGTTGGTCGAGGCCCCCAACGGCACCACGCGCGCGCTGCTGGAAGCGGTTCCGGTAGCAGTGGCGAATGGCGCAACTACAATCAACATGAGCTGGGGCACTCTGCACGAGCAGCCCAACGAGGCGAGCCTCGATTCTTTGTATTTCAACAGTCCGTCGGTCACTTACTTCAATGCTTCGGGCGATTGGGGGAACAACTTATTCGGCTATCCGGGCGCGTCGCCTTTGGTAGCCGGCGCGGGAGGGACCAAGCTCACACTGGATGGCAACGGCAACATCGAAAGTGAGATTGCGTGGAGAGGCAGTGGCGGCGGCGCGAGTATCTATTTCCCCGAGCCGTCATATCAGACCGGGGTTCAGAGTTCCGGACAGCGCGGTGTTCCGGACGTCGCGTACAATGCGAGCGCGGACACCGGCGTGGCGGTTTACGATAGCGAAGACGGCGACTGGGGAAAGGTCGGCGGCACCAGCGCGGCGTCCCCACAGTGGTGCGCGATTACGGCCATCGCCAACAGCATGCGGGCCGCCATGGGCAAAGGGCCAATCGGCGCGAATTTTCTAAACGTAGTGTACGCCAACCCGCAGGTGTTTCACGACATCACCCAAGGCTTCAACGGCACCTGCGGAACGATGTGCCAGGCCGGCCCTGGCTGGGACTTTGTCACCGGGCTGGGCAGCCCGATGGCGCCGCAGGTGGTGGATGTGCTGGCGGCCGCTCCTTAGCGCTGCCGGTCATTCTACTGGGCCGGCGGCGGGTTGGCCGGTTCCGGCGCAGTTGCCGCCGGCACGGGCGGTTTGGCCGGCGGAACGGGTACCGGAGCGGGCTTCGAAAGACCCTGCGATTCATAGATCGCGTTGAAGATGAACTGATAAGTTCCATGGGACTGACCGCGCCACTGAGGCCGGAAGCCAAACAAATAAATCCGCCCCTTGCCGTATTGCACTTCCATAGCCGCCGCTTTTCCCTGAATTTTTTCGGGATGCAACAAATAGCCACTCATGAGCGGGCTTTGCTCCTTCGGATAGGCGGCGATGATGCGTCCACGAAAACCCTCCTTCGGCTCAAAGGCCGGCCCTCTTTCAAACATCACGATTGGATCATGCGGCAGTCCCCACGCAGCGGGGTCGGTCATATCCTGCATTTCCACGCGCAACAGCGAACCGGAACAGAAAAATTGTTCGTCCTTTAATCCGGCCAGGATGTTCTTCACCGGCAACCCGAGATCCTCGATGGCGAAGCGGGAGGCGTTGTTGAAGGTAACCAAAATTCCGCCGGCTTGGATGAAATCGCGCAGAGCCGCCACCCCCATCACGCCGATGCCGCCGGTAAACTCACCGCGGATGGTTCCTGGCCCGAAGCCGTTGCGGAGCGTTTCCGGTCCGGCGTCTGGAAGAATGATGGCGTCAAAACGATCGTGCAGATTACCGGCCTGAATATCGCCATTTCGCAGCATCACCGGGTTGAAATCATAGTTCTCGAGAATCCAGCGCGACCAACCTTCGTCGATCAGCGGCACCCAGGCTCGATACAGGCCCACGCGCGGCTTCCTCACTTCGATGGCGTCCGGGGGCGCCGCCGCCACCGCCTTTGCCGACAGCGAATTCGCGTCGGCCAGTTTCTGCATGCGAGCGCGATCCACTCCAGTCACCACAATGGCGCCCGTCTCCGCACCTTCGGGGGTTTCGATCTCCTTGCCAGCGAATGATACATGTCCGCCGCTCGCCAGTATGTCGTTGACTGCTTTGAAGCCCGCGTTAGGCTTGTGGCTTAGCACAAAAACGCCGCCGCTTCCATCCACTTTTCCCGCCGGAGGCGTGAACTGCTCGATCCGTTTCAGCGCGGCCCTCTGGCTCTGGGCAACCGGTTCGAGCACCGCCGCCACCTGTACGCCCATCTGCATCGGCAGCGTCCAACCGGTCACGTCATAGGGCAGTTTCGGCGGGCTCGCCGGCGTATCCCGCAAGTCGGGATACTGCTGCGGCTCAAAGAGTTCCTTCACCAACGCCGAGAAGGGCTGGTCCATCAACACGACCCACGTACCTGACGGATAATCCCGCCCATTGGCATGGAATGGCTTCGACCGCCTCGTGCACCTCGATCCCATCGATCATCAACTTCTGGATCAGCGTGGCCGCTTCCGGCAAATCGCGTTGTTCCCGCGGCACGACATAAGCATACGGAGGCTCTTTCTGGAAGCGCGCGACGTTGTCTCGCGCCGCCTGGTAGCGATTGAAGAGCAGTTCCTCCCGGTATTTCCCGGCCGTGTCCAGCACCGCCATGGATGCGCCTTGCATGTAGCGGACGGCATCGCCCAAGCGCCACCAGCCGCCCTTCCAGGGGCTGCTGTAAAACACCCCGGTCCGCAGAGCGCGTTGGTCCGCCGGGAATTCATCGACTGTGTAAAAGCGCGGCGTGGCGTAGCGGTACAGGGCCGTCTCAGTGAAGAACGCAATACTGTTCCGGAAAATATGCGTGTAGTCGAGAAACCCGGGATACCAGTTGTCGAATCCCACACGGTTCACTGCGCCCGGCATGCCGTGGGCATCCAGATAGGCGGCGATATCCGTGCCGATCACGCTCAGCCAGCGCCCCATCAAGCGGGTGGATGTTCGATGAGATCGGCTCCACGAACGGCGGAATGAAGATGCGCGTGGGAAACGGCGCCGTTTGATGGTGGCAGTAAAAGATGACCGGATCCCACTCGAGTTCCGCGCGAGTGACGTCTTGCGATTCGAGCATGTTGTTCATGTAGCCATCGCGATTGTTATCGTGCCCCACATACTCCTGGTACAGATCCGGCAGGGGGCTGACCTCGAAGGTGGTGCCCACGTTCTTCCTGTACCAAGCCGCAACTTGGTTCTGGCCGTCGGGGTTCAGCGTCGGCCAAAGCATCAGAATCACGTTGTTGAGAATGGCATCCACTTCGGGATCGCCCTGAGTAGACACCAACTTGTATGCCAGAGTGATGGATTGTTGGGCGCCCGCGACTTCGGTGGAGTGCAAGCCGCCATCGATGTGCACGATGGCTTTGCCCTCCCGCGCGAGCGCTCGGGCCGCTTCTTCCGGCAAGCCACGCCCGTCAGCCAGCTTTCGCGAGATGTCCTTATATCTATCCAAATGCGCGAGGTTTTCCGGAGAGGAGATGATGGCGATTTCCCAATCGACGCCGCGGGTCGTCTTGCCGACCGTGAGTCAGTTTGATCCGGTTCGAACTCGCCGCGAGTTTTCGAAAATACTCCTGCGATTCGTCGTAGCTGGCGAGATAAAAGTCATCGCCCGGCCGATGGCCGAGGACGGATTCCGGAGTCGGCACTTGACCGGCTGCATGAAATACAGTGCTGAACACGATCGCCGCTACGGCCGCCCCTGTGAATTTACCTCGCATACTGGAGACTCCTCCGGAGGCCAAAATTATAACGTACTTTTGCGTTAACGGAAGATAGACTTCGCAATCATGGCGTGCACGCCCTTGTTGCCATCCACCAGTTGCGTGATGCTGAGGTCCGCGGCGACGCTGGTGAGCATATAAGCGTCTTCCCGCGTCAGATGCTTTTCCGTCATCAGTAAATCGATCATCTCCTCCACGGCCAGCTTGGCGGCCTCGCGAAGGTCTTCATTCATCCCCATGGCGATGTAGTGTGTGGGTGTCTCTCCGCGCGGCCACCGAAGGTGCAGGTCTTTGCGCACAACGAACTGAAACACGCCGGTCAAAGATGTTTCGAGAGCCGTAATGTCCACTTCGCCGTTGCCTTGGCCCGCATGGCCGTCGCCTGCTTGAAATAGCGCGCCCCGGGCGTGCACGGGGATGTAAAGCGTGGTGCCCGCCACGAACTCCTTATTGTCGATGTTCCCGGCGTGGAACCAAGGCGGCGCGCTGCTGATCCGCCCCAGGGCTTCCGGCGGCGCCACGCCCATGCTGCCGAAAAACGGCTTCACGGGAATCTCGATATTCGCCGAAAATCTGGCGATCATCTTTTCGCGGTCGAGCGGGACGATCTTGGTTCGCGCGAACGGAAACTCGTCGGGCAGAAACCCGGCGCCGGGCCGGAAGGTATTGTACGCATAGGGCAGCGCAAGCTGAATGGATCGAATCCGCACCTCCAGCGTGTCACCAGGTTCGGCGCCTTCCACGTAAATGGGCCCGGTCAAAATATGCCCGCCCGGACCCTTGTCGGTAACCTCGCGGTAAATATCGCGCAAGGCTTGCTCGATTTCTGCGGGCGGAACACCGGCCGCCTCCAAACGCTCCGGACTGTTGGTGATGAGCGTTTGCATCTCGACCGAATCGCCCGAGCGGATGCGCAACACCGGCGGCGTGTTCGCGGCATAGTATCCCCAAGCAACCGTCTTGGGAGTAGCCCTCAGCTTGTAGATTGCAGGTTGCTGCGCGCCAGCGCGAGCGCGAGCGCCGGCTCCGAGCGTTGCCAAAACCATTAAGAAGGTGCGCATGAAGCTAATCATTCTACGCGAATCGTTGCCTGAAACGAACTTCGTCCATGTATCACTATTGATTAGCGGATGGAACTAACGAAGATTCTCGCCGAATTGCGCCAGCGCCGCGACTATGTTGAGGAAGCCATCTCGAGTCTGGAACGGCTAGCCATGGGACGCCGCCGGGGACGCGGGCGTCCCCCAAAGTGGATGTCTCAAAGCCCGGTGAAACGCCGCGGCCGTCCACCGGGAAACAAGAGTCAGGGCACGAGTACTGCCAGGTAAACCTTCCACGGGTATATATTGATCGTTAATGATGAAACCCCTGTCTCGCCGCGATCTCATGCGCTTAGCCGTATTATTGCCCGCTGCTGGCCTGTTCAACCGCTATCGGGCGCTGGCCGCGCCGAATCTGAACCGCGTGAAGATCACCGACATCCGCGCCATGGCGATTCAGAATATCGCTGGAAATTGCCTGATCCGCATCGACACCGATAGCGGCCTCACGGGCTATGGCGAAGCCGGCGCCACTGGCCCCATGGCGCGCGCCCGCATCGAAACGATGCGCAGCTTGCTCGTCGGCAAGGACCCTCTGGCCATTGAGGTGCACTTCCAGAACATGACTTCCCTGATGCACACCTATATGGCGCACATTCCCACCATCAGCGGTATCGACATCGCGCTTTGGGATCTGGCTGGAAAGATCATCGGCGCTCCCGTTTCCACGCTGCTGGGCGGCCCCTTTCGCCCGTCGATTCAGATGTACTCTCACGGTATCGGGCTCGACATGCTCGACCCGGCCTCCTGCCGGGATTGGGCCCAGCGCATCAAGGCGATGCCGGAAGGCTTCACTGCTTTCAAGAACAATATCGACCCGGTGCTCGGTGTCCCCGTGGCGCGCTTCGCCCCCACGCTGACTACCCAACAGCTTCGCAATGTCGCACGCGCCTATGGCAACTGCCGCGAAGCGGTGGGCGACGATATCGATATCGCGGTGCACTGCCACAACGAATTAGATACGCCCAGCGCCATCGCGGTGGCGAAGGCCGTTGAGCCGATGAATCCGCTGTTTATCGAGGACGCACTGAACCCTCCCTTCTCCGAAGCCTGGATGGCCCTGCGCCGTTCGACTCGTGTTCCGCTGCTCACCGGCGAGAAGCTGGAATTGGTACGCGGCTTCAAACCGTTTGTGGACAATCAAGCGGTGGATATTATTCATCCGGATCTGTCGTTCGCCGGGGGATTCACCGGCGTCCGGAAGATCGCCGATTACGCCGCCATTTTCCGCACGCCTGTAGCGCTGCATAATGTCGGATCATTGGTCCTCACCTACGCGAACGCGCACTTCGGCGGTTCGATCCAGAATTTCTACCGCTCCGAAAGCCAACTCGGAAGGCCGAATCACTACATCGAAGGGTATGGCCGCCTCAAACCCGCCCGAAGTGCGCAACGGACTGCTGAAGGTTCCTACGGCGCCCGGTCTCGGCCTCGAGATCAATCCCGACTTTCTCAAGAAGAACGTCGTCGCCGGCGAACCATACTGGGGATAGGAGGTTTTAGAGCGGCTTAGTGCCACGCAACAGACCATAAGTTATGTAGCCGCGATTCATCAGATCGTAACTCGAGCGAATCACCCGGAACGCCCTCAACAGGGCGCGTAAAGATGCTGGATGCCACACCGATGCCAGCGTGGCCAGCAGCGCATGCCGTCCTCCCAGCCGCTGCCTGGCGCGGGCTTCCAGCGCGTATTCGGTCAGATTCTCGTAGTGGACATCAACGAACCCGGTTTGGCGCATATATGTTTGTAGCGCTTCGGCTGATTCCCAGTGCGCGGGTGTATAGTAGCCTGTCGTCAGTGACTTATCGCTATCGCCAGGGAGGCTGCCATAACGGTCCATGCACACCCAGATGCCGCCCGGCTTCAGCCATGTAAAAGTCTTTTGAATGAATTGCTGTTTGGGAGACAGATAGTTCAGTGACTCCAGGTTCCATACGACATCGAATGCGTTTTTCGGTAGTTCAGTTGTCATGAGGTCGGCCGGCTGGAACTCCGTAAGATGCTGGATGCCTCGTTCTTTTGCAAGCTCGCGGCAGCGCGCAATGTTAGATGCGGAATCGCTGACTCCCAACACCCGGACACCAAACTCCTGCGCCAGGCAGAACGCCGTGCCGCCCAATCCGCATCCCGCATCCAGAATGCATTGGCCTCGGGCGGGATGACAGATATTCGCCATGTAAGTATTAGCCTGGGTTAAGGCTTCGTCCATATTTTGGCATCCAGGTAACCAGAGCGGATGGCGAATCGCCAGATGCGGAGAGAGCCTTTTGAAGAAACCTTCAAGCGCGCTGTAATGTTCGCCTGCGGTTTGCCGGGCCTGCATCAAAGGCTCTCCCGATTGCCGCGCGGAAGCCTGCGGGTGAGGCGTGCTATCGGTATTGCTTTTTCGGAAATGTCGACTATAATCAATTAACCATAGCACCGGAACCGACGTGAGATCCTCGCGAGGGAAAGTGAATTTGTGGCCCCAAGCCGCCTAGTCCTCAAACAGCGGATGAATCCATCGAGCCTGAACGAAGGGCAGGGCATCTCGCTCAACATTGGCGAGGAGTTCTCTAAGTTAGCGCGGCAACGGCCCGGCGCGACAGCCGTGGTGAAGGCCGAGCGGGCCAGATTCCGCTCCTCACTGAAATATGAATCGCTGACCTTCGGGCGTTGCCTGGAGCTGGCAAACTGTTACGCGTGCGGGCTGCAAGATTATGGTATTCAAAGCTCCGATACCGTTCTGATGCTGATGAAGCCGGTGCCCGATCTCGCGCCAGTGTTTCTTGCTCTATGGAAGATCGGCGCGGTCCCCCTGGTGCTGGATGGCGGCGGCGACCGTGAGCAAAAGCTGAAATTGATTGAAGAGTCCGCGCCGAAGGGGTTGATCGGCATCCCACTCTCGCACGCCCTGCGAGTGTACTATCGGAAGGCGTTTGGGTCGGTATCTCATCCAGTGACCACCCGGTATTCGTGGTTGACTGGTGCACCATCGCTCGACTCCTTCCGTCGAAGGACCGCCAGCGGGCCGTGCGCGCCGGCCGGCAGCACCGCGGAAGACCTCATGGCCATCGTATTCACCAGCGGCAGCACGGGACCCGCCAAGGGCGTCGTTTACACCCATGGCAATGGCGCAGCGATCGTGGAGTCCATGAAGCACTCACTTGGTATCGGCCCCGGTGACGTGTGCCTGGCCGGCCACCCCGCCTTTGCCATGCATTTTTTGGGCGCCGGGGCAACCGCAGTGATGCCGGCCTTCGATCCCCGGTATCCATCGACCGCCGACCCCGCGGGGCTGCTGGCAGTCATACGCGACTGGCAGCCAGCGGTGGCTTTCCTGCAACTTCCATTGATTCGCAATCTCGCGAGATACTGCGCCGTCACGGGCCAGCGGATTCCCCATCTGCGCAAGATTCTTACCACCGGGGCGTCCGTCGGCATCGATCTGATTGAGCACCTGCTGCCGCACCTGGAGGAGCCGGATGCCGACCTGCATATCATGTATGGCTCCACGGAAGCGTTGTGCGTCTCATTTGCAACAGGACGCGACCTGCTGGCCCGGGCCGCCAAGACCAATGCGGGAGGCGGCACTTACTTGGGCCGCGTATCGCCCGGTGTGCGCGTAAGTATCATCGAAATAACGGGCGGAGCGTTCGGGCAATGGAGTCCCAAACTGGCGCTGCCGCCCAGTCGGATCGGAGAGATCTGCGTGCGCGGCCCTATGGTGACTCCCGAATACTATGGCCATCCGGAGGCCACCCGCCTGGCCAAGATACAGGATGGCGAAAGTCTTTGGCACCGCATGGGCGATGCGGGATATATCGACGCGCAAGGCGGTCTCTGGTTTTGCGGCCGTATTTCGGATCGTGTGGAAACCGAGCGTGGATACCTGTATTCGGATCTTGTGGAGCCGATCTTTAACTGTCACCCGAAGGTTGCCCGCAGCGCTCTGATAGGAGTATCTGTGCCGGGTTCCTCGCGAAAGCACCCGGTGGTGTTGATCGAAACCCAGCCCCATGGCAGCCGCCCTTCGCCCGCAAGCCATGGGCTGGTGATCGATGCGCTGCGGTCGCTTGCCGGCCAACACGATCGGTCCGACGATCTACAGGATATCCGGATCTCGTCGAAACCGTTTCCGGTCGACATCCGGCATGGCGCCAAGATTCGCCGTGACTTATTGGCTGGTTACGCCGCTCACCAAAACGGCCGGGCCGCAAGCGAATTTCCGGCACGCCAAACCATTTCCTTCAAGAACTGGCGCGTGGCGTATTACGAACAAGGGCGCGGAGAGCCCATTCTGTTCCTGCACAACGCGGGAAACGACCACACCATTTGGGAACATCAGACCGAATTTCTATCCCGTGACCATCGAGTCATTGCGGTGGACAGCCTGGGATATGGAACCTCCGATAATCCGGCGATCGATTACTCCCTGCCTTTGTACACCGAAATGGTGAGCGCGCTGGTGGATTCGCTGGCATTGGCTCCGGTCACCATTATTGGAAATTGCACGGGATCCGCCATGGCCCTGAACTATGCCCTGAAAAACCCCGGCAAAGTGAAGCGGCTTATTCTTTTTCATATTGCAACGGAAAAGACCGCGGCGGGAGGATCTCTCGATCGCATGATCCGGCTGGTCGGCGGCCGGCCATGGCTGACGCGCGCGATTTGTCCGTTTGTCGAAGCTGCCATGTCGTGCGGACTGCTCCACGAACGCATTCTTAGCGATCAGTACGGCGGCGTCTTCACCGATGGCTCGCTGTTCCTCTCTCACATGCATCGGCTCTACCGGAAGCGCCGGCAGGCTACCTGTCTGCTCAGACTCTTCAGCAACTGGGAGAGTCTTGCGGTTTTGGACCAGATCAAGTACCCCGCAGGATTTCCTCCGTTGCATGTATTCTGGGGAGACGCGAACCGAGTCCTGCCTCTTGAGGCGGGCCGCAAACTATGCGCGTCTCTACAGCCGCATAGCTTGGATGTGATCGAAGGCGCCGGACACCTCGCCATGCGGGAGAGACCGGAGTCGATCAATCGGCGGTTGGATGGGATCATGCGAGCGGAAGATCCATGCTGAAGACGGAGACTGCCAGCGGCGCCATCTCACTCGAAGATGCCTTGCGGATGGGCAGGGAGCGCAACGTCGAGTATCATTTGCGGCATTTGAATCCCCGACTGGCCCGCATGCTCAAAATGATGGATGCGGATACGCCGCTGGTGCGAGCCTCGGGATCCTATTTCTGGGACGCGGACGGCAACCGTTTCCTCGATTTCCTTACCGGATTCGGAGCCATGAGCCTGGGGAACAATCACCCGCACTTGCGGCACGCCATGCAACTGGTGGAAGATCTCCCCGTTTTGGTGCAGGGGATGAATCACCTGGCCGGAGCATTGGCTCATAATCTTGCGATCCTGGCCCCGGGCGATTTGTGCCGCGTATATTTTGCGAACTCGGGCGCGGAAGTGGTGGATGCCTCGATCAAGCTAACGCGGGCGGCCACCGGCAGAAAGAAACTGGTGGCATGCCGGGGATGCTTTCACGGACGCACCGTGGGGGCACTTTCGTTGATCGAATACCCGGATTACCGGGAGGCGTTCGAGCCGCTACTGCCCGGCGTCGCACACGTCAAATATGGCGATCCGGATGAGCTGGAAGCGGCGCTGCGCCACAAGGACGTGGCCGCTTTCATCGTGGAGCCGGTGCAAGGAGAAGGCGGCATCAATGTTCCCCCCGAGGGCTACCTGAGCGCGGTGCGGCAACTCTGTTCGCGCTACGGCACCTTAATGATTGCGGACGAAGTACAGGCGGGCTTGGGCCGCACCGGAAAAATGTTCGCGGTCAACCACGAGGATGTAACACCCGATGTCCTGTTGCTCGGAAAAACGCTGGGCGGAGGAGTGATGCCGTTGAGCGCGGTCTTGACGACGGACCGGATTTTCGCTGCCGCCAATTGCGCCACTCCGCGGTCGCCTTTGCAGACCCCGACCTTCGGCGCGAACGCCAGGGCCTGCGCCGCCGGTCTCGCAGCGCTCGAAGTTTTGCAATCTGAACGGCTGCCGGAACGCGCTGCCGAAACCGGCGCCTATCTCCTGGATCGTTTGCGGGAATTGAAACAACGCCATCCGGTGATCGCGGAGGTGCGCGGCAAGGGCTTGATGCTGGGCATCGAATTCGCGCGCCCCAGCCGGGGACTGCACCGTCTCTTGAACGGCGTGTTTGCGGGATTGGCGATTATGGAGCTGCACGTTCAGCACCGTGTGATGACCGCTTTTACTCTGAACAATCCCAACGTGCTGCGGCTGGAGCCAGCTCTCAACGTGGAGCGGGCCGATGTGGATTACGCGGTCGACGCCCTGGATAGGACGCTCGGCCGGTTAAAAGGCTACTTAGTTGGCACGCTACGCTCCTGGCGTCAATTGATTCCCCACCAGCATGGGGAAAAGAACCCGGCAACCGCCAAGGGCCAGATGCATTCTTGAAAAGCCATGCTGCACGTGGAAGTACTAGCCAACGCCGCCGGACGCACAGCCGCCGAAGTGTTTCCCCTCCTGTCCGACATGCGCCAGTACCCAAGATATTCGGACAGAGTCCTGGCCCTGGATGTCGCGCCATCGGCCAACGGCTCTGTAATTTCCAAATGGACTGTCAAACTCGGCCCCGGTACCGCCACGTGGACCCAGCAGGACGACATCGAGCCGGAAGCTTACACGATTCGCTTTCAGGGTCTATCCGGCGACATCGATTACTTCAAGGGCGCCTGGACCGTGCGGGACAACGGAAACGGATGCGTGCTGCGCTTCGACTGCGACTTTGATATCGGGTTGCCCGGGCTGGCCAAGCTGATCGAGCCGCGCATTGGCAAGCTCCTGCGCGAAAGCATTCGCGCGATCTTCAGCGGTATGTTTGGCGCCGATGCGGGTCCCCAGGAGTGAAATCGTTCGACACATGATGAACTTTCTGGTGGCCGAACGGCAGGCGCTAAACCGGTTCTCTCCCGGCCTTGACGACAAACTCGCGGCCATCGGCCTCGAAGCTGCTGGAAGGCCCGGAAAGCGGCGCCATTGAACAGTTCAGGCAGCACGGAGGAGCCGGTCTGTTGATTCCCCAAGTGTACTCCGGCCTGGGAGCCAATGCTCTTGAGGCGCTCCGTTTTCAGCGCGCGCTGGGCAGCCGGTCCCCATCGCTGGCAGTGGCGGCAACCATGCACCACTTTTCCGTGGCGACTCTGGTGGCCATGTGCGCGTCCAGCCCCGGAATGGAATGGCTTCTGCTGCAAGCCATCGCCGAGCAACAACTCCTGGTGGCCTCCGGATTTGCCGAGGGCCAGAGCGGCAGCAACGTTCTGCGGCCGTCCATGCAGGCAAAAAAAGTTCCGGAAGGCGTGCTGGTCAACGGCAGCAAGAAACCGTGCAGCTTATCCCGCTCCATGAACTTGCTGACCGCCAGCGTGACGGTCGGCGACGATGCGGCAGGACGGTATGCCATCCTGCTGATTCCAGCCGAGTCGGCAGGCATCGAACGCCACCCATTCTGGAAGAGTTTCGTGCTGGCCGGAGCCGAAAGCGACGAAATTGTTTTGCGCGATGTATTCGTTCCCGAACGCCTGGTCTTCCACGCGAGTGAAGGCATCGACGCCGACCCGACTGAAGGAACGGGATTTTTATGGTTCGAATTGCTGATCTCCGCCTCGTATCTGGGAGTGGCTAGCGCCTTGGTCGAGCGCGTGATCGAGGCCGGCAAGGGATCTGTCTATGACCGCTGCTCGCTGGCTGTGGAACTGGAAGGGGCCATGGCCGCCCTGGAAAGCATGGCGCAGGTCTTGATGGCCGGCGCACCGACCCGCCACGACTTCGCTCGCGCGCTGTTCGTTCGATTTGCAGTGCAGAGATCTATTGAACGGGCCACGGGACAGGCAGCGGAACTCATGGGAGGGATGGCGTTCGTACAGTCCTCCGACGTCGCTTATCTTTATGCCGCCGCCCGCGCGCTGGCATTCCATCCGCCTTCCCGCTTAGCCGCGTCGCCTGGATTGGCCAATTACCTGGCTGGCGCAGAGTTGCGGCTCGACTGAGGTTTACGTGGCCGATCTAGTACCTACTTTTCGGCCATTCCCGGCTTTTCTCTGGACACCCCCGAAGGTGTAGTGATAACGTGATGTGACTCAGAAGTTTCGTGTGAGGGAACCTATGCCGCATTCCGCCATTTTCCGCGCCTGCCGGCCTGCCGGGTTGACTGCCGTTTTCGTGCTGGCGTTCACGCTGGCGGCGCACGCCGCACCGCCGGCCGCACCGCGCCTCACCACCGACGCCAACTTTCCCAACCTGTTTTACGGCGCCATTCCGGCCAGCGGAACCAACGCGCCGGTAATCGTGTTCGTGCACGGGCTCAGCGGCAGTTTCGTGGACTGGATCGAGGTCAATAACTGCCCCACGTCGGTCGCCGGATGTAAAGGGTCGAACAACGACATGTACGACTATGCTTACCAGAGCGGTTACCGGACGGTTTTCCTGAGCATGGCCGCGGATAATTCAAACGACAATCTGAACATTCAGGAAAATGCGGCAATGCTGCAGACTTTATTCCCGGCGATTCTCAGTCACTTTGGTGTGAGCAAAGTTTATTTCGTCTGTCACTCCAAAGGAGGTTTGGATCTCGAAGATGCCATCGCCAATCCTGAATGGATCGGCATAGCGAGCGCAGTAATCCAGCTTGGGACGCCTAACCAGGGAGATGCGCTGGCCGACTGGCTATACAGTCCGGCGGGCCAGGGGCTGTATCCGGTATTGTGTCCGACGCCCAACGCACCCGGCTGCCTGTTTAACCCCGGCGTGGAATCGCTCGAAATCGCGAATGTCCAACAACTGCGCAGTCAGTGGGATCCGGTTTTCCAAAATGCCAGAATTCCATTTTACACTCTATCGGGCAATACTTTTGCGTGTGCGGCTGGTCAGGGGACCTGTCCGACAGGGATAACCGGGCCGATCCTTGTGAGCATCACGCAACCACCTTCCGGATCTCAAGGCAAGTGTACGGAAAGCACTGCCCCCAAAGTGTACCTGTGCAACGACGGATTGGTGACTTATCCGGAGACCCTGCTGCCGCCCACTTATGCGATGGAACTCGGCGTCATCAACACCAATCACTATCTGTTACGCATGGGCGACAACTCGTATAGTTACGTCAACGGACGCGTGCAGGAATTGATCAACCAGCAGCCCGGCGTGACTCAGGTGAACTTAGGGGGCTTCGGCGATCTGCACAACACCTGGTCGTGGTCCATGGCGTGGTTCAAGAATATGCTCTACGTGGGAACGGGCCGTGAGCCATATTGTTTGACAGCGGCCGACTCGGTCGTGCAACTCGGGGCGCCGAGTCTCTATCCTCCCGCCGAAGGCGATTGCACGCCGGATTACCATGATCTACCCCTGCAGGCCGAAATCTGGCAGTACAATCCGGCGACCAATATCTGGACAAGGGTTTTCCAGTCCCCTAATTCGTTGAGCACGGTCGACAACTCCGGCAACTCGGTCGCAACAGCCAGGGACATCGGCATCCGCGGTATGACGGTGGTTAACGAGCCGAACGGCGTCACAGCCTTGTACGCAAGCGGCGTAACTTCCGGAGCGGTATTCGAATGCAATCCCCCCATTATCACGACCGGCTGTAGCCCGCAAGGGACGTGGCCGCCGCCGCGCATTCTCCGCTCCACCGATGGCGTTACCTGGAATCAGATTCCGCAGAACGGGACTCTCAGCACGGTGAACGGCACTAGTGTGTGGACGCCGGGGCAGTGCAATGGTTCACCTTGCTTCCTGGGCGCTCTTACAGCGAACGGCACCTATGCGGTGCCGGCGTATCCCAACTATAGCATCCGCTCGGCGGCCCAGTTGTGCAGCCAACCCGGGCCAGGTTGCGTCCAGGATGGCGTGCTGTTCCTGCAGGTGGGGGACTATCCGGGTGTGGGCCGGGTGTTCGCCTCCGCTCCCGGAGTCAATCCCGGGCTCGGCGACAATTGCGGGCAACCGGTTTGCTTCGATTGGGCCAGTCCGCCGGCGGCCACGCTCCCCATCTGGGTTCTGGAGAACTTCAACAATTTCATGTATGCGGGAACCGGCAGCCCTTATGAAACCGGGCAAGGATCGACGTACGGCGTCTGGTCGACCAACGGCTCGGGTAACCCGCCCTATACCTGGAACGCAATCATCACGGATGGAGCCTACGCACAGAACTTGATCGCCGATTATGCGATGAGTATGGAGATATTCTCCGATTCCACATACTGTCCGGGGATCGGATGCCTGTATGTAGGTACCGACCGGCCGAACGAGATGGTGCGCATTCACCCGGATACCACCGGGCGGGTGCAGGTTGACGCAACGGATAGCTGGGATCTGATTGTGGGCAACCCGCGGCAAATTCCCACGGGCTACCCGGGCGCTGGTCAAAATATTTTTCCCTTGAGCGGCATCGGACAGTACTTCGACAATGGGTTTACCGGTCACTTCTGGCGAATGGGTGTCGGCGGGAAGGGTCTGTTCATGGGCACTTGGGACGAGAGCACCAATAGCGTGTACAACCCCACATTTGGTCCGCTGTGGTCCCAGGAATACGGCACGGATGTGTGGCGTAGCCCCGACGGAGTGATATGGACATTTGTAAGTAAAGTCGGCTTTGGCGACGGCAATAACGATGGCAGCCGCAGCTTTGCGGCGACCCCATTCGGACTGTTCATGGGCACGGCTCGAAACTTTGGCGGCACGGAAGTATTCAACGTCGACAACAGTGTTGTCGATTTCAACCGGGATGGCGTAATCGACCATAAGGATGTGAACATGATGATCGCCCGGTTGAATACCAAGGCCATGCCGCACGACCCCATGGATATGAACGGGGACGGCAAGATCACAGAAGCCGATGTCCAGTTGCTGATGACACAATGCACTTATCCGAACTGCACGTCGCCTTTAGCGAGACCGGCATCCGCTTCCCTGGCGCCGCCGCTGGTGCACTCGGCGGCTGGGCCGCAAGGCGGCGCCGTATCTCTTACCTGGAAGGCCGTATCGGGAGCCATGGATTATCTGGTTTACCGGATTAGCTGCTCGCCCAGCGAGCAGACGCCTCCCCCTGCCGCCGGGCCATCCGCCTGCGCCAAACCGAACGCGCCCACGATCTGTACGATGCTTCCGGCCCCGCCGGCTTCGGCCGCGAGCGCCGCGCTGTTTGGCTATCCTAGCGCACCCGAGTTGTTAGGCCGCGTGACCAATCCGGCGTACTCGGAAACCGCTCCGAACTCCCTTCAGTCGCTCTATTTTGTCGTGGCGGAAGATAGTTTGGGCAACCTGTCGAGCCCCTCCAATGCGGTGGGCGGCCCGTCGTGGTTACAGTAGTAAGTAGGCTTGGTCCAAAGCTCTAATGTGGCGGCAGTAGGGCTTCGAGCAGTGTCGCGGCGGCTGGCGGACCTCCATAGCGAGCGAGGCCGCGGGCCATACGCCGCGCATTCAGCCGGTACGCCGGTTTCTACCACCCGGCGGGGATCTCCGGCTTGTCCCAGCTCACAGTCAAATTCGGCGGCGCCCATCACCGCATAAAGCGGCGCCGTACCGGTAAATTCGATAACGGACGCGGCTAAAGGCGGCAAGCCATAGGTCTTCCGTATCTCATCGGCCGCACGCCGAAAATGGCGCCGGACCTGTTGGTGAACTGGATAAGGCCTTTCCAACTCCTCGACCGGGCGCGCTCCGGCGAAAACATGAACTGAAAGAAGGCATCTTCATCCAGGCTGCGAAATGGAAATACCATCCGCAATGAAGTTCATGGCGCTAGGGGCGTGCGCTCGGGGCCGCACCCTCCTGTGTAACCATAAACGTGACGCCGTCGATGGTCAGCGTTCCAACCCGGGACGTCAGAGCGAGGTTCGCCGTATAGGTGAACTGAATCAACGCATCGCCGGAGCCGCCGGCGCTGCCGGGCGAAATGGATAGCCAGGGCGCATCGCTGGCGGCGGTCCATGCGCCCGCGGTGGTGAGCGTCACACTGCCGTTTCCGGCGAGGGCTTCCACGGTCGTCGAAGTAGACCCCAGCGCGGCGTTAATGGGGTTGGGGAATGGGCAATTATCCACCCAGACGTCGAAGGCATCGAGCGTCACACTCTGCGTCACCAGCCGCGATGCTGTGATGGTAAATGTGTGGTTCCCACATAGAATCCCGTGCTGCTCCCAGACCACCTGTTGCAGCATCTCGGTCGTGCCGGTCAGCGAGACGTTTCCTAGCAGGACGCCATCCAATTCAATCGCGGCGCTGCCTTGGTCCGGTCCGGTCCCGCTGATCCACCGCACGCCGCTGCCGTTGAAACTGAGGACAGCGGTATCCTCGGCCAGCGTGCTGGCGAACTGGTTGGTGCTGGCGAGCGCCGACGGTGTGACAAACGACCAGTCGCCATGGTAGACGATGGTCGGGGGCTCTTGCAATGAACTGGCTACGTTGCGGGACTCTTCGATCCTGGCGGGTGTCACCAGATAGGACCATGTGGTGCCGCCATTTGTGGATTCAAATAAGCCGTGATAAGCTGCCGCGAATACCGTTTGGTCATTGGCGAAATTGGGGGAAATGCCGACGGCAGTCACCGCCACGTCGGGGAACGAGGCGATTGGAAAAATCGTGGCGCCGCCGTTCGTCGATTCCATCAAACCAAACGGGATTGTGCCGGCGAACAGCGTCTGATCGGCCGCGTAATTCGGCGACAGCCGCACATCCAAGGCTCGCAGGTTCGTGGTATTTGGAATCCGAAGCCAGCTCGTGCCCCCGTCACTGGACTTATAGATCCCTCCCTCGCTGGGGACGGCGAACACAACCCTGTCCGCGAGGAAATTGGGTGAAACAATTACCTGGACCATCTTCTTGGATGCACCTGCAACGCTCAGTTGCGTCCAGGCGGCGCCGCTGTTGGTGGTCATAAAAATTCCGTCACTATCGGTGGCGGCAAACGCTGTTTGATCGGTGGCAAACCCGGGCGAAAACGCAATGGATATCACACCGTGCCCTTTCAGGCTGGAAAGAGTCCAGGTCTGCCCCGCATCCGTGGAGATGTACAAGCCGGGCGCGGCATTGGATTCCTTATTCTGGTTGGGTGAAGTGGTGCCAATGTAAACTGTGGAATCGTTAGCGAAGTTGGGAGAAACCGCCAAGCCTCTGGGATAAGCCGACACGCCCGGCCCGGACATCAACTGCCAGGTCGCGCCCCTATCGGTGGTTCTTTGCAGGCCGATATGGTCTCCACTGAACGCCGTCCCATCGGCGGCGAAGTTGGGCGAAATATCCGATCCGTCAATGTAAGGAGCCATCATCCCGGTGTTTTCAAGTGACCAGGATACGCCGCCATCAGGCGACCACAAATTACCGCTGCCGTAAGTCGTCAGAAATAGCGTCTGATCTTGTGCATAACCGGGCGACAGATGTATGTATCGGACCATGCGCGTGGGGATGGTGTCGATATATTGCCAGGATGCGCCGCCGTTGGTTGAAAGCCACAATCCTTCGAACATGCCCAAGAGCTGGATACGGGGGCCGGCGGCGATCATCTGGTAATGCACGTTGGTCAGGTCAGATAACTGGCGGGGAACCGTGACAGGGCGCCCCCACGTCGAGCCGTGCGTTGAGGATTGGAAAACGCCGTCCGTGGCGGTGGTGGCCCACAACGTGGAATCGTGTGCATAGGCTGGCGAGAACGACAGGGAACTGACGTTGGTATCGGAGAGGCCGCTATTGGACTCAGTAAAGGAGTTGCCGGCATTGGTGGATACCAGAACGCCGGAGCCGAGTGTTCCCGCAAAAATCGTATGATCGGAGCCGAAGGCAGGCGAATAGGCCAATGCTGTGATAGTGGAAGTTAAACCGGTGGTAACTGCCGTCCAACTCTCGCCGCCATTATGCGTCTTGAAGATGCCATTGGACGTCGATCCCAGCAGAAGCGTATGGTTGGTGGCGAGGTTTGGCGACACCGCAAGGGCGGTGATCGCGGATGTCAAACCGCCCGGAACCGAAATACCAGTCAGCGCCGCGCCACGGTTTTGCGATCTGAAGAGCTTATTCTGGCTGGTGGCCACGAACAGAGTATTGTCATTGGCAAAGTCCGGCGATAGAGCCAGACTCACCAGGGACTGCGTCGAAAGTGAGGTCCACGAACTTCCTCCATTGGTGGAGCAGAACAGGCCGGCGGCGCTCGCGACGAAAATCGTCTGGTCCAGGCCATAAGCCGGCGAAAACTCCACCGCATAGATCTCCAAGTTGTTGACGAGGCCGGAGACCGGCGCCCAGTTGACGCCGCCATCGGTGGACTTGAAAAGGAAGATGGCCCCAAACTCTAACGACAGGCCGCCTGTGGCGGCCAGCAACGTGTGATCTTGGGCATAGTTGGGCGATATGGCGACCACCGCCATGGGGTCGTGTGGGTCGTGCGCCATCAGAGAACCGCCGGCCAGAAACAGGCAGGCGGCCACACATAAGAACCGTACTATTCTCAATGCCGCTATTCTCATTGCGAAAAAGATGCTCCTATCTGGCGCGACGGCGCCCGTTGGCAGGTTTCCCCTGGGTTTGTATTGTACTATGCCGCTATTCCATGCGGGCGCTGTCCAGTCGCGGTTCTTGTGCGTGATAGTGCATGGATTGTGCAGGACGAGGGCGTCCTGGGGGGCCGGGAGGCCATTTGGAAGGTCGCGGTAGGGACTTTGGTCGCCCAAAGCCCCCCGCACAGATCCGTACGAGCGGGTTTCCCGCATACGGCTCTTATCTTGGATGCTTGGCGTCAAAGCGAACACTCGGATACGGGTGCAGAATGCGTGGCGATGGAAGCCACCGGCTGGCCAGCAGTGCAAAGCGTGCCCAAGTCCAGGGCCGCCGCTGACCTCGACGGCGTATCGCTTGCCGCCAGAGTCGCCTGACCCCGTCCCGAAACGCCCCCATCCGTTGGCTATTTCCCGGTATCGCATGGTAGTTGAAGTATCCCTGTACGACCGATCTCAGCCACTTCCCGGTCTCCGCTACCGGCGCGTGCCTCCGAATCCGCAGTTGCTGCTTGACTGCTTGCAGCTTCGCCCGCATTCGTTTGCCCGCCGTCTCGCGGCGCACCGTGAAATGGCCCTTCCGGGTCCGCCCACAACTGTGGGTGAATCCTAGAAAATCGAACGTTCCGGGTTTCCCTCCTCCTTGCCGCCAATCGTTTTCAGGCTTCCGCCCGAACGCGATCAGCCGGGTCTTGTCCGGATGTAGCTCCAGGCCGAACTTCCGCAAGCGCTCCCGCAACTCCTCCAGGAATCGCTCCGCGTCCGTCCGTTCCTGAAACCCCATGACGAGGTGAGTAGGCCCGGGGAGTCTCACCCCGAGCCTCTCTCAGAACCGTGCTTGAACGTCTCCGCTCACACGGCTCCCGCCATGGAACCTCGCCGCACGCCCAACTGCCAGTGCGCCCACAGCTTCGGATCGCGTCTCGAGATCTTCACGACCCAGTGCGTCGCCCTGCGCAGGTGTCCGTGCAGCTTCTTGTATTTCCGGTGAGCCCATCGGGCCAGTGATCGATCCAATTGACGCATCGGCGGATAGAGCGCCGACCGGTAAAATCGCCCATAATACCGAAGCCACCCTCGGATGATCGGGTTGAACATCCGCGACAGATCCTCGATTGACTTGTCACTGCGTAGGTGCAGATTCCAGTGTCGAATCTCCGCCCGGATCGTTTTCACCGCCTTGTCAGAGACTGCCGGACTGAAGTTGATGAAGTACTTCCCAAACCGATTCTTCGATCTCCGCGGCCGAAATGTATAGCCGAGAAAATCGAACTTCTCGTGCGGGTATGTCCTTCGCCGATCATCATCCTTACAATAGACAACCTTCGTCTTCTCCGGATGAAGTTCCAGCCCACATTCCTGCAATCGCGCGGCGATCGCTGCCCGAACCTCCTGGGCTTCCACTTCTGTCCTGCAATGCACGATGGCATCATCGGCAAAACGTTCAAACGGCAACTGCGGATACCGTTTCGCCATCCATCGATCAAAGGCATAATGCAGAAACAGATTGGCTAACAGAGGGCTGATGACCCCGCCTTGCGGCGTGCCCTTCTCACGCGGGACCAACTGGCCATCCTCTTCTTGCACTGGCGCTTTCAGCCACCGCTCGATGTAGAGAACCATCCACTGCTCCTTAGCGTGTTTCTTCACCGCCCGTATCAGCAGATCTTGCGGGATGTTGTCGAAGAAACCCTTGATGTCCAGATCTACAATCCAGTCATAGCGCCAGCATCTCTGCCGTGCCTGCCCCACTGCATCCAGCGCCGACTTCCCCGGTCGATACCCGTAGGAATCCGGGTGAAACAGCGGGTCCACCTGGGGCTCCAGTCTCGACTTCACCACCTGTTGCGCAATCCGATCCGACACGGTCGGTATACCCAGCTTCCTTTCCCCACCGTTTGCTTTCGGGATCTTCACCGTCCGCACCGGCGGCGGAAAGTAACTGCCCGACGACATCCGATTCCAGATCTTGTACAGGTTCCCTTTCAGGTCCCTTTCGAAATCCGCAATCGTCTGCTCGTCGACCCCTGCCGCTCCCTGGTTCGCTTTTACTCGTTTGTACGCCTCCCAGACCTCCCACTTGGAAATACTGAACGGTTTTGCCTCACTCATCGGCTCCTCCCATTGCTGGTTGGCTCATTGAATTCAGCCCCATAACACAACCCCTTCGCTCCATCCCGTTTCGGGGACTTCACCGCTACTACGGGTTGTTCCGCCCCTGGGCTCCGCTTCCGTACTCTCGCCCTCGTGGTTCTTCCACTTGCGGCTTCTCCGTTACCATCGGAGTCCCAGGTTCCCACGTTCCGCTCGACCGCCCCTGACAAGCTCAGGCCACCTCAATGCCGGATGCCGCTTCGGTCCGTAAACAGGCTTCGCCGAAGCTCGTCCCGCGTTAACGACTCCCCCGCGGTTTCGACACCGTTCCTACGCTTTCGACATGTCATCAGTGGTTCCCTTGCGGTCCTCTTCTTGCCAGTCACCTGACCTGGTTCTTTCCAGGCCTTTTCCTTCTGTGCTCACGACCATGGCTTTTGACCACAGCCGCCGAAGGTGGTTTGGAACCTGCTCCTGCCAGCCGGTTCCGAGGGGCCGTCCCTCATCGATCAAGCAGTTACACACATTGGGCCCTCCTCGGCCCTTTGCGCTCGTGGCGCACAATCGTCAGCGTAGCGGACGATTACTACGTCCCCTCGCGCCACCTTCTTCCGCCATGCCTCCACCCACTGGTCGAGCGCGTAGTGTAGATAGATGTTGGCCAACAGGGGGGAAATCACTGCCCCCTGCGGCGTGCCTACCTTTGTCTCCGACCAGTTGCCTTCCTCCGACACCCCGGCTTGCAACCATTTCTGGATCAGCCGCAGCATCCTCGGATCGGCCACACGATGCTGGAGGAACTTCAGCAGCCACTCGTGGTCCAGGTTGTCGAAGAACCCTCGAATGTCTGCGTCCAGCACCCAGTTCACCCGCTTGCGCGTGATTCCTACCGTGAGCGCGTCCAACCCATCGTGTTGGCTTCGCCCCGGCCGGAATCCGTAGGAGTATCCCAGAAAGTCCTCCTCGTAGATCTGGTTGAGGATGGTCACTGCGGCTCCTTGGACGATCTTGTCTTCCAGCGCCGCGATGCCGATCGGTCGTTGCCGCCCATCGGCCTTCGGGATATACACCCGCCTGGAGGGCTGCGCGCGATACGCGCCTCGATGCACCCGGCCGTGCAGATCTCGCAGTCGCTCTGCCAGTCCGGTTTCATACTCCTTCCAGGTCACTCCATCCACCCCCGTCGCCGCTTCCCGTTTCAGTCTGTAGAAGCTGTCGCGCAAGAGTGCCTCCGTCACATGATGGAGCAGCGTAGTGAACTTCTCTTTCTTCCGTTGCCTGGCTGCCTGACGCACGCCTGCCAAACCTTGGGACACGCGTTCCCCGTTCTGTGCCGGACGCGTGTGGGTCGGGCCGGCGTTCTCTTTGATCCGAGGTCTTCCCTCCTCGCCCTCCGCCGGGTCCTGCGGGCACCCATTGTTCAAGCGATTCTCCGGTACTACACCTCGGTCCGACTCCTCCGGCGCGTGCATGCGGGCTGTGTGGCTTGACGCCTTTTCCCGCCGGTCTGTCACCGTTTCCGGCGCAGACGCCCCGGAGGTCTCCCGGTTCCCGTGCATGAAGTTTCTAAGCGTGCGCGAGCTCTTCGACTGCGCGGAGCTGTCCGGCGACTCGCGTTTATCGCCGCCGTCCATGGGGCCTTCGCTGTCTGTTACCAGTTGGGCGCTCCGGAGTATTTCTTTCGCAGCTCAATCACCCGGCCCACCTATGCCCCTGTCTACGCTTCGATGGCTGCCTCGCGGCACACCACGCAAGACTCGGGGTCAGGATGGAGTCGCTACCTCCTTTCCTGTGAGACTCTTTCATTCCCTACTCCATGCCGGTTTGGACCGGCGCACAACAAAGCCATTTTCTTATAAGTCATTTGTTTTACGCATCTTGAGGGTTGTTTTCGGCGGACGCAGGCGATTTTCGGCTCGCTTTTTGGGTGCGGACGCGGCGGCCGAGGGGCGAGTTTCGCGGCGAATCTACGCGTCGGTAATCGACCATGCCAATCTCACGGTACCACGCCTGAGAACCGGAGACTGGGAGTGAGGAGCGGCCGGGCGCTACAGGTGATTGAAACAACAGGGGCTGTGGTGACGGCGTTGGATTTTGTCGCAGTGTGATTTAACGCAAAAGTATTCCCTGTCCAAGTCTTATCAACGGCAACGGCGGCTGTCCCAGTAATCGTTAAGCCGTTGATTATGCTGGTGAGCGCGGTAGGAATCGAACCTACAACCTAGTGATTAAGAGTCACTTGCTCTGCCAATTGAGCTACGCGCCCGTGTGGGGTCTTCTGGCGGCTTGGCTCGTGACCGCACGCGTGAAACTGTGCGGCCGGCCAATTCAGAATTATACCATCCCCGGCGCATCCGCGGACTGGATGGACGCCGCCGCGATCTGCGCGATATCGAGCAGCTTGGGCGGCGTTTGGCTCAGGGTGCCCAGAGCGTCGCGGAACATCGTCTGGCAAAATGGGCAGGCCGTGCCCACTACCGCCGCGCCGGTGGCCGCCAGTTCGGTAGCGCGCTCCACGTTCACGCGCCTGCCCTTTTCCTCGCCCAGGAACATCTGCCCGCCGCCGGCGCCGCAACAGAAGGAACGCTCGCGTGCGCGCCCCGGATCTTCCACTTCGCCCCAGCGGGCAATCACCTCCCGCGGCTGGTCGTAAACGCCTCGGTATCGACCCAGATAGCAGGGATCGTGGAACACCACGCTCTCCCGTCCGGCGGTGCGCTGCGGCAGCTTCTCCTGCAAACGCGCCAGGAACTCACTGTGATGCTCGATCTGAAAGGCCGCGCCGAACTCCTTCCAGTCCTCGCCGATGGTGCGCACGCAATGCGGGCAGATCGACAACAGTTTGGCCACCTTGGCCGACTTGATCTGCTCCATATTGGCCTCCGCCATCTGCGAGAAGAGCAGATCGTTCCCCAAACGCCGGACAGGGTCGCCGGTACACTTCTCCTTTCGCAGCACGCCGAAGGTGACTCCCAGGTGGCGCAGCACCTGCACAAGCGACAGCACGATCTCACGACCCTGCGGGTCGTACGAACCCATGCAGCCCAGCCACAGGCAATACTCCTGGGTGCCGTCGTAAACCGGAACCTCGTTTTTCTCGATGAATTTCTGCCGCTCACTGGAGGCGAAGCCCAGCGAATTGCCGTTGCGCTCCATGGCCAGGAACATCTTGGCGCCGTAATCGTCTTCCCACTTGCCCGTATTCACCGCGCCGCGCCGCAGCCCGATGATCACCGGCAAATGCTGTATGCCCACAGGGCACTGAAACTCGCAGGCTCCGCAGGTGGTGCACTGGAACGCGGCTTCCGCCGAAATGTGTTTGCCCAGCAGCGGCTCTTCGCTGCCCGGCCCTTCTTCGTTCAGATAACGCCGCAGCCCCAGGATGATCTCTTTGGGGTTCAGCAGCTTTCCGGTATTGTTCGCGGGGCAATGCTCGGTGCATCGCCCACACTCCACGCACGAGTAAGCTTGCAGCGCATCCAGCTTGGTTACATCCTTGCCGGTATCCAGGCCGAAATCCTCATCGCCTACCAAAGGCGGAATCTTGCTGAACCCGTCGCGCCGCAGAAAGATGGTCGCGGGACTGATCACCAGGTGCAGGTGCTTGGTGTGCGGAATCAGCGGCAGGAAGGCCAGCAGCGTCAGCGTGTGCAGCCACCAATTCACGCGCGCGGCCGCGGTGTTCTCATCCATCGCGAGCCCGGCCAGATAGGTGACCATCAAAATGAAAATGAACAGCGCGATGATGCCCGATTCCGGCGAGACTGTTCCCAGCCATTTTGGACGCGCTACAAAGCGGCGGATGGCCAAGCCCGCAATCGAAATCGCCACGGCGACCGCGAACACCGCCACAAAGGCGTAATAGAACTTGCCGAATGCGCTCGCGCGGTTAAGAAATCCCAAACCGAAGCCGGCCGCCAGATGGTTCAGGGTGATCAGTGCAAAAGCGCAAAAACCCCAGAACACAAACGCGTGCGCGACGCCCGGCAAAGGGCGCTCCCGGATGACTTTCCCTTGCAGCAGAACCTCCCACACGAATTGCCGGATGCGCGGCGCCAGGGGCCGAAGCTTGAAATCGGCATTATCGCGTGAGCGGCGGATGGCATCCACCGGTTTGCGGAAACGGATCCAGAATAACGATCCGGAGATGCACGCGAGCACCGCCAGTATCGCAATTTCCAGCCATGATGGGTGGACCATGCGGTAACCTTGAATGTTAGCACAGCGGTCCGCCAGGTCCGCTGCAATTCGATTTTCCGACGGGGTGTTTCATTTGCGCATTTTGATTGCCGGAGCTGCGGGATTCATCGGCTCGCACATCTGCGATCGCCTGCTGGCAGAGGGCCATACGGTGGTGGCCGTCGATAATCTTCTCACTGGTTCCGAACAAAATTTGGCCCACCTCACCGGTAACGCACAATTCCGATTCATCCGCCACGACATCACGCGCGCACTGCTGCTTGAGGGGCCGCTGAACGCGGTGCTGAACATGGCGTCGCCGGCCAGCCCCAAGGATTACCTGGGGCATTCGCTCGAAACGCTGGACGTGGGCAGCACCGGCACGCGCAATATGCTGGAGTTGGCGCGCGCCTCGGGCGCCCGCTTTCTGCAGGCATCCACTTCGGAGTGCTATGGCGATCCGCTCGAACATCCGCAGAGGGAAACCTACTGGGGCAACGTGAATCCGGTCGGCCCGCGCTCGTGCTACGACGAGAGCAAGCGTTTCGCCGAAGCACTCACCATGGCTTATCACCGTACCTACGGCGTGCGCACCAACATCGCGCGCATCTTCAATACGTATGGGCCGCGAATGAAACTGGATGACGGCCGCGTGGTGCCCGCTTTCATCGGCCAGACCCTGCGTGGCGAGCCGATCACGATTTTCGGCGATGGATCGCAGACCCGCAGCTTTTGCTATGTCAGCGACCTGGTGGAAGGGATCTACCGGCTCATGCAATCCGATGAGCGATACCCGGTGAATCTCGGGAATCCGAACGAAATGACCGTGCTGGAGTTCGCCGAACGGATCGGCCGCATCACCGGCAGTTCGTCGCCGATCGTGCATCGCGCGCTGCCAGAAGACGATCCCAAGCAGCGGAAGCCGGATATCTCCAAGGCGCGGCGACTGCTTGGCTGGGAGCCTCGCGTGCCGCTCGATGAGGGCCTCCGCCTCACGGTCGACTACTTCTCGTGCGCCCACATGAAACGCACCCTCCGGTTGATCGGCATCCTGGTGGTCCTGTTGTTATTAGCAGTGGCGGCGCTACCCTTTCTCATCAACCCCAACCGGTTCCGCCCGATGCTTGAAGCGGAGTTGACCAAGGCGCTGGCCCGCGACGTCAAAGTCGGCGACCTGAAGCTGGCGATCCTCTCTGGCGGGGTGACTGCAGGGAACCTTTCCATTGCCGACGATCCCACTTACAGCCGCACGCCCTTCGTCGAAACCAGGTCCGCCACGCTTGGCGTGGACTTGTGGCCGCTCATCTTCTCTCGGCATCTCCATGTTACCCAACTCACGCTCGATCAGCCGCGGATCAACCTGCTGCAATCGGCGGCGGGCGACTGGAATTTCTCCAGCCTTTTCTGCGGCCGTGGCGGCAGGACTCGCCGGCAGAGAGCCGGGGCGCTGCCTCCATTGGCGCGTCTCCTGGCGCAGGATTCAATCTTTCCGTAAAGCTGGTGAAGATTGCCAACGGCTGGATTTCCTACGCCCAACTCGACAGCGGAGCCAAGCCCCGCGTGATCGAGAACGTGAACGTGGAGTTGCGCGACTTCTCCGCCAATTCGGCTTTCCCTTTTAGTCTTTCATCGAAACTCGCCGGCGGCGAGATCCAACTGAAAGGCATCGCCGGCCCCGTCAACCCTGCCGACGCTTCGCTCACGCCGGTCAAGGCCAGAGTAAAGCTCTCGGGCTTCGACCTGGCCGCTGTGGGCGAGAATTCGGCGGGCCTCGCCGGATTGCTCGCCATCGATGGCGTAGCCGCCGCGAACGGCAGCACCCTGTACCTGAACGGGCGCCTCAGGGCCGAAAAGTTGAAGCTGGCGAAGAACGGATCGCCCACCGAGGAGCCTATGGAATTCGATTTTGAGCTGGACCACGACATGCGCAAACACTCGGGAGCGTTGCGCCGCGGCGCGATCCACATCGGCGACGCCACTGCCAGTCTCACCGGAACCTATTTCCCTCAGGGCGAAGCTTTCCCCCAGGGCGAAGCCACCGCGGTGAAAATGAATCTCTCGGGCACGGAGATGCCTGTACCGCAGCTTGCCGCGCTGCTGCCCGCTTTCGGCGTTGTGCTGCCCGCCGGGTCGTCGTTCCAGGGCGGGACCGCCAGCGCCAAACTTTCATTCTCCGGCCCGGTCGAGGCCCTGGTCGCCGATGGCTCTCTCGGCCTGAGCAACACGCGCCTCGCGGGGTTCGATCTGGGATCGAAGATGTCGGACATTGAGAGGCTGCCTCGAATCAAGACCGGACCCAACACCGAAATCCAGACCCTCGCCGCCACCGTGAACTGGGCTCCGGACGGCTCCACGATTCAGGACATCAAGCTCGTTGTACCGGCCCTTGGCGGCTTAAGTGGCGGTGGCACGGTTAGCCCCAGCCAGGCTCTGGATTTCAAGATGCGCGCCACGTTGCATAACGGCGGAATCGCGCTGGCTTTTGCCATAGGGGGGACGGCTTCGAATCCGGTCTTCCGGCCCGATGTGAAGAAATAAAGGAGCGGCACGTGCTCATCGCGGCCAGGGATCGGCGAGCCCGGGATCGTGCAGCAGGCTTTCATCGGTGAGGGATTCGAGAAAGGCGATCAAATCCGCTTTGTTGCGGGCGGTCATTTGAAATCCGTGAATCAATTTGTCTTTTAAAGGATTATCGTGTCCCACCCCCGCCAAAGAGCCGGTGGCAATGGTGCGGCCGCCGCTCGCATAGTGGTCGAGAACATCGCCGAGGCTGGCGGCGCTGCCATCATGCATATAGGGCGCTGTAACGGCGATGTTGCGCAGAGTGGGAGTCTTGAACCGGCCGACATCTTTCGCACGCTGAGTAAACTCATAGAGACCCAGACCGCCCGGCGGATAAGAGAGTTCAATGGCAAGGTTGTAAAGGCCAGTGTTATGAAAGGGAGCGCGGGAAGCGATTGAGTCCGAAAAGTTGAACCCGGCATGGCACCGGAAACAGGATGGGCCGCCATCCAGGAAGAAAAGAAACTCCCCGCGTTTGGCGGCGTCTGAAACAGCGCTCTCGTCTCCTTCGAAGTGAAAGCGGTCCCACGCGGAGCCGCGGGAGATAATAGTTCGCTCAAAGCTGGCGAGCGCTTTCACAAGGTTGGCCGTTGTGAAGGGTTTCGGATCTTTGGGGAAAGCGGCCGGGAACAACTTGCGGTATACGGGATCAGCGCTGGCGGCTTCGAGAAAGCGCTCTTCGATTGCACCGAATCCAAGCTCCACCGGCTGCGTGGACATCATCGGCTTGAGCGCCTGCTCTTCCAGCGAATGAACGGTCGGGTCAGCCCAGTTGAACACACGGTTCCAAGCGACGTTGACCAGAGTCATGGCGCCGCGCGGGTGTAACTCTCCTGTGGCGCCCCGGGCGCGATCCCGGCCATCGGTAAATGCGAGTTCCTGGCGATGGCACGTTGCGCAGGAAGCGGTTCCGTTCACCGACATGCGTTTGTCATAGAAAAGATAGCGGCCGAGGAGCGCTTTCTGCGCCGTGGGAGGGTTATCCGCGGGGATCGGCGGCGAAGGAACACCCTTGGGTATGCGCATGACTCCACAGTCGGCGGCAGCCCACGCGCAAACGAGGCAGACAATCAGCACGCACGTCAGGCGGCAGCTTCCGGCAATCATTGTTTGGGCCCGGGTTTGGTCCCGCAGTCGATCCGAACTACGTTCGAAAGCGCTCCGTTGACCGTGAAATACAGGTCGGTTTCTCCCGCGCCCCGCAGTGCATCGGGAAGGCGGATGGTGAGCTGATCGTTGCCTGGTTCGGTGCTTCGCCCGGTGGACAAAACGGGTACGCGAATACCATCCACGGTGACCCGGACATCCGGATGTTCGCCGGCGTAACGAAAACCGGTCCCCAGCAGGCGGACCGTAGTCGAGACACGCGGCGACAACGGGATGGGGACTCCCCGGCAACCGCTCGGTCCACAGTCCCACGTCGGGAATGACTTATCGGGTTTGCCCGGGCCGCGCTGGGTCACCTGGCCAACTGCAAAGGAACGGCCATCGGGAGGAGCTGTAAAGAGTCCTGGCGCGACGTCGGCGATCAGGACCATGCTTACTGAGACCGAACCATCCGTGCGCACTACCGCCACCTCGGCTGGCCCCGTGGCGCATTCGTCCGGCATCACGTAGCTTAGGTACGACCATCCGGCGCCGGTGTGCAGGAGGGACGCCAGGCGCGCCACGCCGCGCGAATCCGTAACCCGGATCGAGACGTTTCCGAGGTGCTTGGGAAGAGAGGGTCCCCGCGCGTACATTTTTTCCTCGGCGAGGATTGGGCCGTAGGCGGTCGAGATACCGCCGCGGGCGATCGCCAGGCCGCCGCGGTTCTCACTTACGCTAAACAGACCGAGCGGCTTCGCGTTCCACAAATGCGAGAGCAGGATCATCCCGATTCCCGCGGGCACTCCAGCCGGTTTGCCGCAGGTCCATCCCGCATCCAGCTTGGTGCCGTCGAAAGAACGGTAATCCGTGATCAGCTTGCCGGCGGTGAAGGACGAAAGCGTCCAGGAGATCTGCTGTGCGTCGAAATACGCGAGATTCGCTTCGATCAACGCCGCGGCTTCCCCCGGATTGCCTGGAAACGCAGCGCAATCCTGGGAAGACTGATCGAGTTGCGGGTCGAGCCCGTTGACAAGTAAAGCATCAGCGGCCGCGGAGCCAAACTGTTGCCGGCGATCGCGATCCGTCTTTATGCCGGGGTAGCGTGGCGTCACCTCGTGAATGATGTCTGGGTCTTCGAAGTCGCGTTGTCCGAATCAGCCAGGATGACAGGTTGATGCGCGCCGGATTGGCGGATGGCCGCCGCCAGAGGAACTGACATGGGGGCGAAAAAAATGTTCGGATTATTCTTGAAGCGCGCAGCTACGGCGATCCAGAACGTGTCGAGGTCGAGAAGCTCGCTCGATTGAAGAATCACCAGCAGCTCGAACTGATTCCGCGACACGGACAAGGCGCTCCACGCGGGATCGGTAGCCGGAGTCCTTAACGTAATCGGTGGCGCTGACCGGAAGCCGAACGGCGTTCATGTTCAGGCGCTGGCGGATCGTGATCAGCGTAGTTGCCGATAAAGGTCCGAAAGCGGTTCCGGTGTCCTTCTCGTTTGTTCCGTTCGGCGTGAGCGGCGCGAGTTGCGTTCCGCGAATCAGGTACGGCCGGCCTTGCTTGTCCAGGATGCGATTGCCGGCGATGCGATACGGGCCGTTCGGAGCCGGCGTAATAACCGGTATACCGCGGCCTTCGGCGAAATTCGCAAACGGGAGCAGCGCAATTAAAAAAACTAGCCGCACAAGCCACCCAGTTAGAAGTATTCTAAACCAAAAGAGGTGGCTTCGGGCAGACCACAGCATAAGTGTTACTTATGTTACGATAGTCTTACATTGCACCTTTCCGAAGCTAAACTCTTCCGCGAAATCTCCCAGACCCGAAGCATCAGCCGGGCTGCCTCGCACTGCGGTATCAGCCAATCCGCCGCTACCCAGCATGTGCAGGAGGTGGAACGGCGCCTTGGACTGCCCCTGGTAGACCGGAGCACCCGTCCACTGGCGCTCACCGACGCCGGCAAGCTCTACGCCGAGTACTGCCGCGAAATCCTGCGCCGCGAGGAACAATTCCTGGTGGCGCTCGATGAACTCAAAGGCTCGGCCGAAGGCGCCGTCCGGGTGGCCTCGATCTACTCGGTCGGCCTTTCCGAAATGTCGCGCCTGCGCGAGCAATTCGAGCAGCGCCATCCGCAGGCGCAGTTGCGCGTCGACTATCTTCGTCCGGACAAAATCTATGAGGCGGTCCTAGCGGATCATGCGGACGTGGGCCTGGTGAGCTATCCGGTGGCCAAGCGCGAGCTGGCGGTGATTCCATGGCGCAAGGAGCAGATGGCGGTGGCTGTGGCGCCCTCGCATCCGCTGGCTGCCAAGGCGATGCTGCATCCCGCCGACCTCAACGGCCAGGACTTCATCGGCTTCGACGAGGACCTGCTCATCCGCCGCGAACTGGACCGCTTCTTCCGCGACCACGCCGTGGAGGTGCGGCAGGTGATGCAGTTCGATAACATACAAACGATTAAGGAAGCCGTAGCGCTGGGCTCCGGCATCAGCATCCTGCCGGCGCGCACGATGCAAGCCGAAATCGAGCAGGGCCGTCTGGTATCCGTGCCGCTGCATGCTCCCGGAGTTGTTGCGGCCGGTGGGTATCGTCCACCGGAAACGCAAGAAATTCAACCTCGCCACGCAGGCTTTTCTGAATCTGCTGCGCGAGCAGCCGGCGGCGATTTCATGAGTCCGCGCGCGCAGCCGCGCTGGCGGTGCTGCTGAGCGGCATGGGGCTCGGCCGCCGGCGATATTGTTGTCGCCGTTCGCGCCGCATCCGACGCTCACAACTTCGCGCTGGCCGATCGCGAGATCCAAAGTTACCGCGCAACGGTGGGCGTTACCCCGGAACTGCTGGAAGCTCTCTCCTGGCTGGCGCGCGGCACGCTGGATTGCCAAGCAATACGATCGGGCCGACGGATACGCCACCGAAACGCGGAAGCTTTCGCTCGACATGCTCAAGCGCGGAGGCCCGGCGCCAGCTCCGCTGGGCACTGCGCTCGGCGCAGCCATCGAAGTGCATGCCCAGGTGCTGGCCGCGCGCGGCGAGCGCCCAGAAGCGATCGCATATCTTAAGACCGAATTGGCCACCTGGCACGAAACACCCTGGCGCCGCGCATTCAGAAGAACATCAATCTGCTCACGCTGGAGGGCAAACCCGCGCCGGCTCTCGATGCCACCCACTGGCTGGGAGCCAGCAGACGTCTCTCGCAGCGCTAAAAGGCCATCCGGTGCTGCTTTTCTTCTGGGCGCATTGGTGCAGCGATTGTAAAGCGGAAGCGCCCATCCTGGCGCGATTGATGGCAACCTACGGCCCAAAGGGGCTGGTGCTGGTTGCGCCGACGCAGTTGTACGGTTACACGGCCGCAGGGGAAGTTGCTCCCGATGCCGAGAATCGTTATATCGGCGAGGTGTGGCGGCAGTTCTATGGTGTTCTGGGAAACGTGCCGGTCCCTATCGGCGCGCAGAATTTCCTACGATATGGCTGCAGCACCACGCCAACCCTGGTGTTGCTCGACCGCGGCGGGGTGGTGCGTCTGTATCATCCGGGCGCCATGACGTATGATGCCTTGGCCAATAAGGGTTCAGGCCAGTCTCACACGTGCTGCTGTAACAACGCGGCAATCTTCTCCGGGTCATTCTCCACCACGGTAGGTTGGTTGCCGAAGCGCGAATGGATCGGCGTGCCATCGGGGCTTCCAACTTACCGGTGTGATACCGATAAATATAGTCCGGGTCCTTCAGCACGTTACCGGTGAGACGGCGACCACATCGGCGTCGGCTCGCTATCGCGCCGGCGGCCGTCAGTTTGCGAATGCCCGCCAGCGTCGCCGCCGAAGCCGGCTCGCAGCCGATGCCGCACGGCCCGATCATGGCCTTGGCGTCGGCGATTTCCTGTTCGCTCACTTTCTCCACCACGCCGCCGCGAGCCGCCACTTCGTGCAGCGCCTTGGGCCACGACACCGGATCGCCAATCTTGATGGCGGTGGCCAGCGTCTGCGGATGGGTCACGCATGAAATCCGCCGCCGGGCGCATGCATCAGATCGTAGAACGGCGCGGCGCCTTCGGCCTGAATCACCGCCAGCCGCGGCATCTTGGCGATGAACCCCAGTGCGTGCAATTCGCGCAGAGCTTTGCCGAACGCCGACGTGTTGCCCAGATTGCCGCCCGGCAGCACGATCCAGTCCGGCGGATTCCAGTCGCGCTGATCCAGCATTTCGAAGATGATGGTCTTCTGCCCTTCGATGCGAAACGGATTGATGGAGTTGAGCAGGTAGATGCCGAGGCGCTCCGCCAGCATGCGCACCAGCGCCAGGATCTGATCGAAGTTGGCTTCCACCTGCAGGGTCTGCGCGCCGTATTCCAGCGCCTGCGCCAGCTTGCCATACGAGATGTTGCCGTGCGGAATGAAGACGATCGGATCGAGGCCGGCCGCGCTGGCATAGGCCGCCATGGATGCCGAAGTGTTGCCGGTGGAGACGCACGCCACGCGCGGCATGCCCAGTCGGAGCGCCTGCGTGACGCCGCAGGTCATGCCGTTGTCTTTGAAGGAGCCGGTGGGATTGAAGCCCTGATGCTTGAACGTGAGCGCGTCCAGGCCGCCGTACTCGGCCGCGCGCGGCGCGTCGCAGCAGCGGCGTGTTGCCTTCGCGCAGCGTGACCACCGTGATCGATACGGTTCCGAGGAACGGCAGCAGCTCGCGATAGCGCCAGACGCCGCTTTGATCGAGCGGCGCGTTCGAAGTGCGCCGCTCCCGCCAGATCCGCTTCAGCTCCGGCGGGCGCGGCCGCCGGTGGAGCAACACCACTTCCAGCAGCCCGCCGCAATCGCGGGCAATTGTAGATGACCTCGGTGATGGGAAGCGCGCGCGGCAGCGCTCCTCGAAGCAGACCAGCTCGGCTAGCATGGAACTTCAATTATAGCTGGCGTACACGGTGTATACTAACCAGCATGCTGGCCGTACACCTGGAAAATGGGCGTGTATCGACGTGCGCGACCAGCCACGCTCCGCAGCGGCCCGAAGGCTTCGCCCTGATCCGCCTGCTGTGCGGCGGAATCTGCAATACCGACCTGGAACTGCAGCGCGGCTACTACGGTTTCGCCGGCACGCCCGGCCATGAATTCGTCGGCGAAGTGGTGGAGGCGGATTCGCCCGGCTGGGTCGGGCGGCGCGTGGTGGGCGAAATCAACCTGGCCTGCGGCGACTGCGAATGGTGCCGGCGCGGCCTCGGGCCGGCATTGCCCCGGCGCGACGGTGCTCGGAATCGTGAAGCATCCCGGCGCGTTTCGCGAATTCCTGACACTGCCGGAGCGCAATCTGCACGCGCTGCCGCGACACGCTCCCCACCGAGCGCGCCGTCTTTGTCAGAGCCCCTGGCCGCCGCTTGCGAGATTCTGGATCAGGTGCCGCTGCCGTGCAGCGCCGCGTGGCCGTGCTGGGCGACGGAAAACTCGGACTGCTCGTCGCGCTGGTGTTGAACGCGCACGGCACCGCGTCCACCAGTTCGGCCGGCACCGCGAGAAGCTCGGATCGCGCAGCCGCGCCGGCGTCGAACCGAGGCGTCGCGACGGCACGCTCCCGAGCATGGCCTACGACTGGGTGGTGGACGCGACCGGATCGCCCGAAGGACTGCGCAGGCCGTGCACATGACGCGGCCGCGCGGCACCGTGATTCTGAAATCCACGGTGCACGGCATGGTGGGCGTGGACACCGCGCCGGTGATCGTCAATGAAATCACTCTGGTCGGCTCGCGCTGCGGCCGCTTCGAGCCGGCGCTCGATTTGCTCAACCGCAATCTGATCCCCGTGGAAGAAATGATCTCGGAACAACTGCCGCTGGACGAAGCGCCGCGCGCGTTCGAGCATGCCGCGCGGAAGGGCGTTCTGAAGGTGCTGCTCCGATGAGAGCGCCGGCTTTGGCTCTTGCTAATGGCCGCAGGCTCTCTGTTCGCGCAACCGGATCCGGAGGCGCGATGGAAGGCGTTTCTCCAATGGCTCAGCGCGCAGCCGCCCAATAGCAAGCCCGCCAATCTGCTCCGCCCTTACCGGGAGGAACTGATTCGGCGAGGGCATGTCTCCAGGCGAAGCGGCGCGCGAAATGGAACGTCTCGGCCATCTGGCGTTCACCCGGCCCGACGGCGCGAAGGTGCTCTGGAACAAGGTCTACGGCGGTAGCGATCCCATCTTCGTACGCACGCCTAACGCGCTGCTGGCCGCCGCCATGCAGGACCGCAAGCCGGGCGCCGCCTTGGATATCGGCATGGGACAGGGACGCAACGCGGTGTTCCTCGCCATGCAGGGTTGGGACGTCACCGGCTTCGACCCCTCCGACGAAGCCGTGCGCAGGCACAGGCCGGCGCCTCCAAGGCCGGCGTCAAGATTCGGACACAGGTGGCGACTGACGATCAGTTCGACTTCGGCATCGCGCGGTGGGACCTGATCGCCATGACTTACGTCCGCTCGCTCACGGCCCGCGATGCCGAACGCATCCAGCGTGCGCTGGCCCCCGGCGGTATCTTCATTTACGAGAATGGTAGCGACCGCGACAACCAACTCCTGAAACGGTTCCTCCCGTTTCGCATCGTGCGCTTCGAAGACGTGGACGCCTTCCCCGACTGGAACCCGGGCGAAAAGATTCGCCTGGAGCGCTTGGTGGCGGAGAAGCCGCGGGAGTAACATCTCATCATGGCCACACTCCGATTGCTCACCGCGCTGCTGCTCGCCGAGCGCCGCGTTCTCTCAAACGTCTATCGCTCAAACGTCCATCGTGCTGCGCGCCGCCCGCGTGCTGGATATCGAAACCGGCAAGATGCTGCAATCCCGGCGAGGTGCTCGTCCAAGGCGAGCGCATCGTCGAGGTCGGCTCAGCGGTAACGCATCCGCCGGCCGCCGAAATGATCGACCTGGGCGACCGCACGCTTTTGCCGGGCCTGATCGATGCGCACGTCCACCTGTTTCTGCATCCCGGCGCCGAAGACTTGCAGACCGTCGAAGAATCCGTGCCGCAGCGGACCATCCTGGCCATGCTGGCCGCCCGCGACGACCTGATGGCCGGCTTCACCGCCGAGCGCGACATGGGGACCGAGGGCGCCGGCTCGGCCGATACCGCCGTGCGCAATGCCATCGATCGGGGCCTGATTCCCGGGCCGCGCCTGCGCATCAGCGGCAACGCGGTCGATATCCTCGGCGGCCACGAAGACGCCATCGGCTACAACCCCGCCCAGCACGTGCTGCCCAACGCCACCTGGGCCAACAACGCCGCCGAGCTGGTCACCGTGATCCGCCAGCAGTTCAAGGAAGGCGCCGATTTCATCAAGATCTACGAAACCGGGCGCGACGCGTTACACGACGGGAAGTTTACCACGCCGTACCAATACACCGAAGCCGAGTTGCGCGCCGCCGTGGAGGAGGCCGCGCGCGTGGGAAAGCGCGTGGCCGTACACGCCACCGGAGAGCCGGGCACGCTGTATGCCGCGCGCGCCGGCGTCGCGTCCGTCGATCATGCGTTCCAGCTGAGCGAAGAGACCATGCGCATCATGCGCGACAAGCAAATCTTCGCCGTGCCCACTTTCGCCATCGTCGAATACTTCGCCGATCACGCCGCCTCGCCGCAGCCAGGCGGAGCAGCGAGCGCCGCATGCTCGAATTCCACGCGCGCGAGTTTCGCGCGCAGCTTGCGGCGGGCGTGCCGATGGCCGTGGGTTCCGACGTCGGTCCGTTCCCGCACGGCACGCAGGCCCGCGAGTTCGTGTTGATGGTCAAGTACGGCATGTCGCCGCTGGCCGCCCTGCAGGCCGGCACGTTGAACGGCGCGAAGCTGCTCGGCTGGCAGGACCAGATCGGCGCGCTGAAGCCGGGCTACTTCGCCGACATCATCGCCGTGCCCGGCGATCCGCTGCAGGATATCGGCGTGCTGCAGAAGGTCGCGTTCGTGATGAAAGGCGGAACGATTTACAAGCGATAAACGCGGACGTCACTGTGACAGCGTGAAGTTCACGTCAATCTGCGTCACCACCTCGACCGGATCGCCGTTCAGCAGCGTCGTCTGGTATTGCCACTGCCGGACCGCCTCCAGGGCCGCCGGGGCCAGCAAGGGGTCGCCGCTGAGCACCTTGAGATTCTCGACCTTGCCGTCTTTGCCGATGATGGCCTCGAGCATCACGATGCCCTGAATCCGCTGCGCCTTGGCTTCCGGCCGGATAAACGGGCCGCACTTGCGACACCAGCTTGGCCTGTTGCACATTGCCGCCCACGCGAATCTTGCTTCGGCATCGCTCCTGTGCGCGAATTGGAAGACGCCTGCGCGGTCGCCTGCACGCCTCATAGGCGCCAGGAAGATGCGCAGCGTGCCGCGGTTCGCCATGGACTCAGAGACACGCCAGATGATCGTCAAAATCGCGCACGGTCTTTCGCCACCGAGCGCATGGCATCCGCATCCACGGTGTCGCCTTCGTGCAGCGGCAAGCGCTGCCAGCAATTCATCGCGGGCCGCGGCGCGAGAGACCATCGACCTGGATGTCTCTTCAACGTGACAGTGCGCCTGCGGGAGAGCAACCTTGCGCCAGCCGTGGCAGCGGTCGCCTTCTTTCGGAAGCTTGAAATCCATCGTCACTTGAGTGGTCGTTGGCAACGTCATGGCCTTGGGCGAATAGTGCCACTGCAAGACGGCCTGCGAGCGCCGCGCTGCGCAGCTCCTCCGGCCCGCTGAGAACCTGCGCGTCGGACACGTGGCCCGTGGCGTCGATGTGAACCTCCAGCACGACCGCGCCTTCGATATGCTTCTCGCGCGCCGCCCGCGGATACTTCGGCGCGACGCTGTGCAGCAGGTTCGACTGAGTCCGGGTCCTGCGGAACAGGCGCGGCCTGTAGCGGAAATGTGTGGAGTGCGAGCCAGCCCGCCGCGAGCAACAGGCCGCAACTGGTTGCGCAGAACGAAATGAGCGTACGTTTCGACATAGTGATCTCCTTCAAGAGCAGAGCCACCCGATTCTTCAGGTGGCGCTTTCGCAAAAACAGAGTGGCCGGCGCCAGATCCATCGCCGGCTGATTCCCGGCCATGGCCAGCAGCGCGTTCAAATACTGCGTGCGATTGCGCGGTAAGCGCCACCACCTCGCCATCCACGGTCTGTTCGCGCGCCAGTTGCACCTGGCCGATCAGCCACCAGACCGCCGGGTGAAACCACAGCGCCGCGCGGACGGATTGCTCCGCCACGGTGACGATCCAATCGTGCCGGCGCACATGCAGCAGTTCATGGCAGGCGATGGCTTCCTGAGTGTCCGCCGGCAACTCGGCGAAACTGGCCTGGCAACACCACCACCGGCCGCCGACAGCCCGAACGTCACCGGGCCCGACATGGAAGGCGACATCAGGAACCGGCCGTTGGGCGCCACAGTACGCGCGCAGCAGATCGAGGCGCGGCGGGCAGCGGCGAGAAGGCTGGCGAGTACGCCGCCAGCGGCGCAGTTTGCCGAAACCCACGGCGAGCCACAGCGCCCGCGCGGCGCAACCGGCGGCCAGCACGATCAGCAAAGCTTGCCGCCAAGGCAGAGTGTGCGCCGGAGCGCGATCCGGCGGGGCCGGCCGGCCGCCGGCATGGTGGTGATCTCTACGTGTCGAGTCCGGCGCGGCATGCCAGGGTTCGACGGCGGGAAGCAACAGGCAAGCTGCCAGCAACGCCTGACCATACGCCAGCCGGACGCGTGGCGCGCGCAACCGGAAGACCCAGGCGGCCAGGCTTCCCGCCGCGATCAAGACGCCGGCCTGCGCGCTCCAGGCTGCCAGGTTTCCCAACCAATGGGCGGGGTTCACGGCTGCCCTCCGATGCAGCCGCCGGATCTCCTCGATTTCGTCGGGCGTCAAGCGGCGGTCTTCGATCAAATGCACCAGCAGCGGCTCCGCCGAACCGTTGAACACGCGGTTGACGAAGTCCCGCACCATCGCGCGGATCACCCGGCTTTTCGGCTGGGCCGGGCGGTAGACGTAGGCGCGGTCCACCTGCTTCCGGTTGAGGTAGCCCTTCTGTTCCAGGATTTTCATCATGGTCATCACGGTGGTGTAGGCCACTTTGCGGCGCTCCAGCAGGGCTTCGTAGACATCGCGGACCGTGGCGGTCGGGCCGCTCCCAAACGATCTTCATGATTTCCAGTTCCTGGTCGGTGAGGGTCTTGCTGGGCGGTCGCATACTAATAAATTAGTACTATCGAACAGAGATGTCAAGCGGAAAATGAAGCGCTATTGGAAATCTTCGTACGGCGGGGGACGGCACTACCATGACGGCACCGTAGTTGGCTAAATGGGTGGGGCGTTCTCATAGCGGAATCCACACTAGACGGCCTTTCCATTCCTCGGCCTCGCTCGCGCCCCAAATGAGAACGAGTTCTTCGATAGCAGTGGAGATAAGAGTTGTTCGCGCAGAAGGATGAGTCCGGGGCTTTGAACACCCCGAGAAGCGCGCGAAATGTGCCGGCATTGTCCGCCGATCCTGGCTGACAAGAATTCGCGCGGAGTCCGCCGCGATCCGCAGGACTTCTGGATCCTTCAAACCTGCAAGGGCGGCATCCGCGGCAGTGCGGATGTCGATCTCGAGCACTGCCCCTCGCAACCCGCGCAGAATGCGGCCGTCCAGATCGGCGTCAGCCTGGAATTTCACTCGCATTGCGCGCCCGCTGGAGCTTCGCAATCAATTCGGCGTTGGTTTGTCTCGATCGCCGGTGTTGTACCTCTGCGGCGCGCTGTCCTTCCATCAGGTAGGCGTCGATCTCTTTCTGGTTCCCCAGGTAAAACGCAAGAGCACCGTGCACTTGCTCGAGCGTCAAGACAGGATAGCTTTCGACCATGCTCTCCACCGACATCCCTTCGCGGAAAAGGTAGATCAGGGAGTCGAGGGAAACGAGAGTGTCTCCGACCAGGTATGCGCCTTGGCAGTAGTTTACGTATTCCTTCGGCGTCAAACCCATCGTCACACGCTTGCAACAGAAGTTAAGTCATTGATTGCTATGGTGCGCCCGAGGTGATTCGAACACCTGACCTTCTGGTTCGTAGCCAGACGCTCTATCCAGCTGAGCTACGGGCGCACAGGGGGACAGTTCCTTTTTCAATCTACCCTGTCCATGCCGACAGCGCAAGTGCAGCCGCGTTCTATAATACAATAGTGCTTTCAAAGGGGCAGCGCCGGTTCTGTCTGCTGGCGTGTTGCGCCATTGCCGTACCCGCCCTGAGCGCCGAGCTACCTTTGAGGAACTGGCGGCCGGAGCCGCCGCCGCACGCGCCGCCGACCGCCTTCCCGAAGCCATCGAACTTTACGGGCAGGCTCTCCATCTCAAGCCGGATTGGTTGGAAGGATGGTGGTACCTGGGCACCCTCTACTACGATGCCGACCGGTACCCAGATGCGCAGGCGGCTTTCGCGCAATTCGTCAAGCTCGCCGGCAAACCGCCGGGATTCGCGTTCCTGGGCCTGTGCGAGTTTGAGAATGGCGAGTACACCAAAGCGCATGAACACTTGCAGAAGGCGCTCGATGCCGGCTTGCCGCCCGATATCGAACCGGCCGCCCGCTTCCACGAGGCGTTGCTGCTGACGCGGCTGGGACTGTTCGACCAGGCGTGGCATTTGTATAAGGCGCTGGTGCAACATGGCGTCCACGATCCCGCGCTGCTCGCCGGTCTGGGCCTGAACGCGCTTACCAAGCCGATGCTGCCCAAGGAGGCGCCAGGCGATTGGCAGGAACCGATCGCGGCTGCCGGCAAGGCAGCCTACGCCTGGCTGGCGGGAGATAACGCCGCGACGGAAGCGGCGTTCCGCGCTCTGTTGACCGCTTACCCAACCGCACCGGGCGTTCACAATTTCTACGCTACGTATCTGCTGATCGCTCATCCGGACGACGCCATGCCGGAATTCCGGCGCGAACTGGAAGTCAATCCGCAATGCGCGGAGGCCCGTGCCATGCTGGCTATTCTGCTACTCAAGTCGGGCCAATCCGGCGACGCGGCCTCTGTCGCCCGAAAGGCGGCTGAAGACCAGCCTGCCTCTCCGCTGGCGCAGTTTGCCTACGGGCTCACACTCGCCGACCCTCGTCAAGCCGTCGAACATCTGGAAATCGCGGAGCGGCTGGATCCGTCGAACCTGGAGTGCCACGTAGCGCTAGCGGGAGCATACTCGAAGGCCGGCCGCTATGACGATGCGCGCCGCGAGCGGAAAGTCGCCATCCAGTTGGCCAGAGACAGCGATGCCCGTGGCTCGCGCTAATCCCGCCTGGCAGAAATAACCAGGTCACACCGAAGCCAGCTTGTTTTATTGCACCAATAGCTCGATGGCTCCGTTGGTCGAGAGCGCCAAGTCCAATCGTCCGTTCTGATTGAAATCGGGGGCCGCCAATGAAAAAGCGGCGATACCGGGCGCGAAGTACTCAAACTGTTGAAATGTGCCGTCACCTTTACCCAACAGAATGCCGGCATTCATCGCGTTAGCGCCTACTGCCAGGTCTCTTAAGTAACAGCCGCAAAACGGCGCGTGGGCAGTTATTCGACGGAATTGAGGCGCCCACGCGCCTTTGCGGCTAGCTTGCCGTCTCCATTGAAGTCACCTGCGACTATGCCGTAACTGTTGCCCGGGTAAATCTGCACTGACTGGAAACTCCCATCACCGTTACCAAGCAGAATCCCCCCGCTTGTGTATAACGCCGCCCCGCGCGCGAGATCCAGGATGCCGTCGCCTTTGAAGTCGGCGGCGACAAGGCCCGTCGGGAAATCACGCGATTCGCCCGTTTGGTAAAGTGTCTGTGGCTGAAACGTGCCGTCTCCGTTGCCCAATAGAATGGAAATGGAATCGTCCTGGTTCAGCACCGCAAGATCCGGAAAACCGTCATGGTTGAAATCTCTAATCGCTATCGAAACAGGATCTACTACTGCGTAGGAGACCGGCGCAGCGAACCCCTGCCGGGAATTTGTGGAGAAACATTAGCACCAGGCCGGGACTGAGGCCGGATTGCTGATCTGGCCCACCGCGAGAGACTCGGGAGCGCCGAATACCGAATATGTTTGGGTGGGCCCAAACTGGCCCCCGCCGGTCCCCAACGTCACAGCCACGTTGTTGCTGTTTTCGCTATTTAGCAAAGTAATCAGGTCGGGAATACCGTCGCCGTTTAAATCGGCCACCGTGGGAACAGTCCCCGTCCCTGCCGTCGGCGAACTGAGCAAGGGTATGGATTGCTCAGAAGTGATCACTTCAAGAAGCACGGGATTCGATACGCGCTTCGGCCGCCCCGGGGTCGCCACTGTCACATTTGCGGTCCCAGCCGTGGCGATATCCGCGGCCCCAATCCTGGCCGTCAGTTGTGAAGCGCTCACGATAAGGCCGTCAGTTGTGAAGCGCTCACGAAAACCGTGGGTCGCGGATGTCCGTTCCACTCCACTACCGAGCTGACGGAGAAGCCGCATCCATTTACGGTGAGCATGAACCCTCGCGCGCCCGGCGCTCTGGTTTCGGGAACCAACGGCCGGTCGACAGACGGGATAGCCTGGGCGCACAGTTCTCCTACCATCCAAGGAAACGCCAGGGCAATAGCGGTAAACCTAAGTGACATTCTGAATCTCCTTTACACATAGCGATCGCATAAGCTGCGGCGTTTGTCCGGGCGATCTGGAGTGCATCGGCCCATATTGAGGCTTCGGGGCGAAAGTGTCACCACCTATGCAGGTAGTCTTGAGCGGTAACGCCGGCAAACTTTTTTGCATCTATGATAATGATTGGAATGCGCGCCATGGCAAAAATTCCGGCGGTCTTACTCGTTCTTGTTCTTCCGGCTTGTCTGCCGCTGCTCCGTTCCCAGGATAATCCGCCGCTGGAGCCTTTCTCGCCCGACCAACTCGATAATCTGTTGGCGCCCGTGGCTCTCTATCCGGACCCGCTGCTGGCGCAGGTTCTGCTGGCAGCCACGTTTCCCGATCAGATCGATGAGGCGGCCCGTTTCTGCCGCGCGGCGCCAACCCGGATGCCATCGACGTACAGCCCTGGGATGTCAGCGTAAAGGCGGTGGCGCATTACCCGACCGTCCTCTATATGATGGCGGACCGTCTGGATTGGACCACCGCGCTGGGCCAGGCTTACGTGAATCAGTCCGAGGACGTGATGGCGTCGGTGCAGCGGCTGCGGCAGGAGGCTCAGGCGGCGGGCAACCTGGTGACCACACCGCAGCAGGACGTGGAAGATAATGGCGGTTATATCGATATCTGGCCCGCGGAAGCCACAGTACCTCTACGTGCCGGAATATGACCCGACGTTGTCTTTTTCGGTTCCGGCGGCGCGTTTGGCGGACCGGTCATCAGCTTCGGCGCCGCTTTTCCAATCGGCGTGTGGCTGAATGTGGATTGCGACTGGCTGCATCACCGCATTTACTATCACGGCTGGTCGGACACGCGGGGCTGGATTGCGCGGTCGCGTCCCTACATCCACATAAACAATGTGTATGTGAACAATAATCTGCGGAACTGTCGCGGTTAATCGCAGAGTGGTGAGCCGGGCGGTGAATTATGACAATCTGACTCGCTATAATAGCGTTCACCAGAACGTAGCTTACGGCAGCCGGGGCGGCAATGCCTTCGCAGGCGGTCCCGATGCCAACAGCGGAAATGTGAACAACAAAGTCATTCAGCGCAATATGAACGTCAACGACCCGAGAATCGATCTCTATCGGGGGGAAGCGTCCGAGCCCGCGGTGAGCGCTCGCCAGGCGAATCCTCCGCTGAGAATCGCCCGGCAGTCTCCGCGCCGGCCCGCCAGAGCGAACCGCAGGGCAATGCCGCGTTCGGCGGCAATCGCAGTAACTTCAACGCCCACGAATCCAGCCAGCGCGGGCAAGCCAGCCGTTCGCAGCCGGTGCGTTCCGCTCCCGCGTCTCACGGAGGTGGCGCGGTGGCGGTGGGAGTCACGGCGGCGGAGGGAGGCACTGATGCATCCGAATTCGCGTGCCCGCGGGTTGCCGGCGCTGGCATTATTGTCGATCGGGTCATTGTTGATCGTGGTCTGCGCTGGCGCAGCAGGCGGCGCACGTTGTTCAATCGCGCTTCGCAACTCCCGAAGACGCCGTCGCAGGCCCTTAGAGAGGCGGCTAAAGCCAAGGACCAGACCGCACTCACAGCCATCTTTGGGCCCGACCGCGCCAAGCTTCTTACCGGCGACGCCGTTGAGGATAACAACGGTCTGGAACATTTCGCCGCCCATCTCGCCGAGTCATACAAACTGGAGAAAGTGAGTGACGCCAAAGTCACACTCCTGGTGGGCGCGGACAACTGGCCCTCCCCCATTCCGTTAGTTAAAGATGGGAACCAGTGGCGCTTCGATACGGTGGCGGGGCTGGAAGAAATTCTCAACAGGCACATTGGAGAGGATGAGCTTTCGGCTATCATGACTTGCCGCGCCTATGTACTGGCGCAATGGGAATATTTCACGCAGGCGACGGGCACCACGCAAGACGGGCTGGCGGTTTACGCGCAAAAATTCGTCAGCACGCCGGGCAAGAGGGACGGGCTGTATTGGGATTCGCCCGCGGGCGCCAAGGCCAGTCCACTCGGCAGCCTGGTGGCGCAAGCCCGCGCTGAGGGTTATATGGCGGGTCAGCCCCGGCCAAAGGGCGTCCCCAAGCGGCCCTATCACGGATACTATTTCAAGATTCTGACGCGGCAAGGCCCCCATGCACCGGGCGGTAAGTTCAGTTATGTGATCAACGGTAATATGATCGCGGGCTATGCCCTGTTAGCTTATCCGGATAAGTGGGGCAGTTCGGGAGTCATGACGTTCATCGTGAACCAGCAGGGCCGCATCTACGAGAGGAATATCGGTCCCAAGACCGCGCAGATCGCCGCCGGCATTACCGAGTACGACCCAGATTCGAGCTGGACGTTAGTTAAGCAGTAGCTTGTATCTTTATGCAGACTCCGTGACGGTGCGCATCAGCTCCACGATCATGCGCCGCACCGGGCGCATGAGTGGAAAGGCCGCCAGCTTCACGAGGCGCTCCATAATGGCCGCGCTTTTCCGGATCAATGCCTGCGTCCGGGCTTGCGCGGGCGAGCGGTCGTAAATCCAGAACAGAATCAGCCCCATCTGGTACATCCACAGGATGCGCGGAAGCTCCAACTCCAGATCGCCTGGCACCCGGATGCCGCTACCCGCCAGGGCGCGCGCAAAGGATGCCACGTCCCGCTCGCGGATCTCGCGCGTGCGCGCGCTGAACGGCGAGAGCGGGTGCTCGGGATCCGTGTGCGCCGCCAGCGCGCCCAGCAAGCGGCGGTTGGGCTCGAAGTATTTGAGCTTGACCTCCAGCAGAGAGATCAGCCGGTCCTTCAGATTCCTGGCGCCCGCCAGCGCCTGTTCGATCAGCGGCTCCAACTCCTGCTGGGACTGGTCGTAAAACGCGAGGGCGATGGCATCCTTCGAAACGAAGTAATAGTAAGCTGCGCCGGTGGCCATGCCGGCCTCGGCCGCGATCTCGCGCATGGTGGTCTCTTCGAATCCTTGGCGCCGGAACAGATCCATGGCGGCATCCAGAATGCGGGCGCGTGTCTCCGCGCTTTTGGCGCTCATCAGTCGAGCACCTTGCCCAGCGGCGCGCTATCCGGACTCCAGCCGCTCGGGACGGCGTGGCGCCCGGCCTGGTCTTCGATGCCTCGCTTCCTGAGCCGGTTGAAGAGGTACAAACTGACGAAGTGCGCCAGACCCAGCATCAGCAGCAGGCCGCCAATCTTGCCGCAAAGCAGGTCAAACACGGTGTGGGCGCCATCGAACTGCATGCCGTCGGACAAGGCCTTGACCACATAGCCCAGGTTGGTGAGGTAGAACGCCGCCACCAGCAGGCGGTTGACGGAATCCGCCAGGTTGATATCGCCCTGGAAAATGTCCAATAAGAACACCCGCGTGTTGCGCTTCAAAGCCTGGGCCACCCAGACGGTCAACCCCAGGCTGATCGTCAGATAGGCAGTGTAGGAGATTACGGCGTACATGGTTGTCGATCCTTTCTGAACGCGTTCAATTACAGATTAGAGCGAGAAGGAGCGCTTGTCAAGTAAAATCTGAACGTGTTCAATAATTGCTTTGTTAGGATAAAGGGATGCAGTTTCCCCGTCTTTTTCTCGTCCGCCAGCATTTTCCCGACCGCCGCGTCCCGGATGTGGCCGCCGAAGTCCGGCGCCAGCTTCACGACTCCGGATTTGCGGCGCGTTTGCAGCCCGGATCGCGCGTAGCGATTGGGGTGGGCAGCCGCGGCATTTCGAACATCGCCACCATCGCGCGTGCCGCGGTGGAGTTTTGGAAATCGCAGGGCATGCAGCCGTTCATCTTCCCGGCCATGGGCAGCCATGGCGCCGCCACCGCGGAAGGCCAGGCCGACGTGCTGGCCCATTACGGCATCATCGAAGCCACCATGGGCTGCCCGGTGCTGCAGCTCGCTCGAGGTCGTGCCGCTCGGTAAGACCCCGCAAGGCATCCAGACCTATATGGACCGCAACGCCTACGAAAGCGGTGGCGTGATGTTGTGCAGCCGCGTCAAGTGGCACACCGATTTCGCGGGCAAGATTGAGAGCGGCCTATACAAAATGATCGCCATCGGATTGGGCAAGTTCGCCGGTGCGCAGCATTACCATACTTATGCCTACAAACTGGGCCTGGAAAACACCATCCGCGCCATCGGCCGGCACGGTACTCGAGTCGGGCAAGGTTCTGGGCGGCCTGGCCATTCTGGAAGACGCGCACCACAACACCGCCAAGCTGGAGGCAGTGCCGGTCGAAAACATGGAGCAGCGCGAAGAAGAGTTGTTGGCGCTGGCTAAATCGTGGATGGGCCGCATCCCCATGGACCTCGATATTCTCGTCCTGGACGAAATCGGGAAGAACATCAGCGGCGCCGGAATGGATACCAAGGTGGTTAACCGCAGCGTGTTGGGCGACTACAATCCATGGCCGGATACGCCGCGCATCGAGCGCATCTTCGTGCGCGACCTCAGCGATCTGACATACAACAATGCGGTCGGCGTGGGCATGGCCGACGTGGTTACGGATCGCCTGGTGGATCGCATCGATTGGACACCCACGCGCGTCAATTCTCTGACCGCATCCACGCCCTCCGCCATCCGCACGCCGATCCATTATCCGACCGACCGCGACTGCCTGGAAGCCATCGCTCCTACCGTAGGTAAATTCGACACGCGCGAAGTAACCATCGGATGGATCCGCAACTCGCTGGAACTCTCGTTGCTGGCGATGAGCGAAAATCTGCGCCCGCAAATCGAGCGCAATGGGATGCTGGAGATCGTCTCGGCCGCGCGGGAAATCGAGTTCGATTCGGTGGGCAACCTGGTGCGGTCGGGCATCGGGGAACTGAGCGCTGCGGAGGCGCTGGTAGGGGCGCGGCACTGAAAATACCCGTCCGCCTGTATATGCAGCGGGGATGCCGCGCCCTATCCTGGAATCAGGAGAATGCCCGGAATCCGCTGGACCGAACCGCAAATCGAGTCTCTCGTCGATCAAATCGTACACCTCGGCAAGCCACTGCCGGACATCGACATCCCGGGTAAATCGCGCGCCGCCATCAATAACCAGCGCAAAAGACTGCAACAAGCCGGAGTGCTCAACGGCGCGTTTTCCGGCCGCGAAGTAAAGCCCTGGACCTTCCCGGAGTTGAAGAAGCTCATCACCTTCACGCAGGAATACGGTTTCAGTGCGTCGTTCATCGCGCAAATGAGCCTGCTGCCGGGACGCACGAAGGATTCCATCAGCAAGATGATGGGCAGGCACGGTCTGGGCAATCCGGAGATCAAGGAGCGCGCCCGCCTGGCCCAGCGCTTCGACACGGCGAGGCGCGCGGAGTTCGAGCGCTTCCTGCTGGGCGAAGGGCGGTTGCTGCCGAGCATCGCGGTGGCGCGGCGATGGAATCTGGCGCAAAAGACCGTGACGGCCTACCGGCGCCGGCTGGGAATCCGGCTCTCGTGGCGGGAGGCGCGCACTTCAGATGAATTCCAGCGACAGCAGCGCGAGCGCGCGGCGGCATTCGTCGCGCACACACGCGCGCGTTGGAAACAGTGGCGCGTGCGGAAGAAAGTGGAATGGGAAAGACTGAAACAGGGCTTGGCGCAACGCCCGGACCATCCGCCGGTGCGCGTATGCCAAGCGTGCGGCGAGCATTTGTTCGCCGTACGCGAATTCTTTCACGTGCGCCTGCGGCGGTCGTCCGGTGCGGGGAAGATAAGTTATTGCCGTGTCTGCCGTCTGTGCCGTGCTGAGCGGCGGCGGAAGCGATCCGCCGGCGGGCCAGTAGCAACCGGACAAGCCGCAACCGGTCCATTAGCATCGGCCAGCGCCACGCGCCAACCCGCAGCTTGATTTCCGGCGCGATGGCCCTTCGTGGCCAGGTGGCTTACCGGTCGAGAAACAGCCCGGTGAATTGGGCCAGCTTCTTGATATCGCCGTCCACTTCCAGCCTCTGCTCCAGCATGGCGGTCACCGCATTGATCTCTCCGGCGGCGATGCGGGCGAAGGTGGGCAGGCTCATACGGAACGTCAGCGTCGGATTTACGGATTGTCGAGGCTCCGCCTTGGCCTGGCAATCCGCAATGCGCACAGTCCAGCGGACCACATCCCCGCGGCCCTTCAATTCGTACTGTACTTCCGCCGTGAAATCCTTGGCGCGTTCCGGATGGAAGGCCTTCTCCATGCCTTTGAAGATCAGCCGCTGGGCCGGACGGAAGCTCATCACCCGGTCCAGTTGCCGGTCGTCGCGGCTCCGTACAATGCGCGCGAACAGCGTATTCTGCCCATTTTGCGCTGCGCCGTGCCCCTTCCCATTACGGTGGCGGCGGGCGGCGTAGAGGGCTCTCCCGTGGATGTGATCACATAGCCCGGAGCCAACTGGCGGGCGGGCGCACGCCGCTGCAACGCCTTTTCGCAAGCCTCCGCCAGCCGTTCGCGCTTGGCATGATCGCGCGCCTCTTCGTTTTCGGCAAAGCGCGGCATCACTTCGCGCGCGAACAATTCCACGGATTCGCAAATATGCTCATGCCGGTTGCGGCCCGCCTGGGCCACGAAAATCACCGCGTCCACGCCGGCTTTTTCATAGCGGGCCAGCAAGTCTGTAATCTGTTGCGGAGTGCCCACCGCGCCGCGTAGGGAGCCGATGCCCTCCTGCAGCAGCCGCACACCAAGCGGCGCGTCCTCGGCTCGTACAATGTTGCGCGCGAAGCCGTAGGTATCGCGGTTCTGCTCGAACTCCTCCCACACGTTGGTACGCCCCGGTTCATGCTTGCCGAACACATAGTAGTGCGCCAGCGAGTAGCCGAAGAAATGGGCGCCATCGATGCCCCGCTCGATGGCGGTCTGCTCGTCGGGGTGGCACATGAAAGGCACCACCACAGCCAGGTTCGGATTCACCGCAAAACCCGCTGCGGCGCATTCCTCGCTGGCGATGATGCGGTAATAATCGTCCACCCAGGCCTTGGCCTCCTCGGGTTCGATAAAGGAAAACGACAGGGCGCCGATGCCCTTGCGCGCGGCGATAAGGATGCTTTCGCGCCGGCTGCAGGCTACCCACAAAGGCGGGTGCGGCTTCTGGCTGGGCTTGGGCACCACGTTGCGCGGCGGCATCCAGATGAAGCGGCCCTCATAGCCGGCGAAAGGCTCCTCGACGAACATGCGCGTGATGGCGTCGAGCGCTTCGTCCCACTGCGCGTGTTTCAAGCTGCGGTCGATGCCGAAGCCGCCCAGTTCGGCTTGCGACGCCGATTCGCCGGTGCCGAACTCCACGCGCCCGCCGGAGACCAGATCCAGAGTCGCGATGCGTTCGGCCACGCGCGCCGGATGGTTGTAGCCGGGCGGCAATTGAACAATGCCATGCCCCAGCCGGATGCGTTTGGTGCGCTGGCTGGCTGCGGCCAGAAATACTTCGGGCGCGCTCGAATGCGAATATTCCTCCAGGAAGTGATGCTCCACTTCCCAGACGTAATGCATGCCCAAGCGGTCGGCCAGCTCGATCTGCTCCAGCGCATCCAACAGCAGTTTCTGCTCGGCGCCTTCCTGCCAGGGCCGCGGGATCTGATGCTCGTAGAATAGACCGAATTTCACCGTGGAAGTATAGCATGTAGGAGCGGGATGCCGGACAAGGTGCTTGATTGCTGGGTGATATATGACAACGAAGGTTCTTTTGTTTGCTCTCTTGTCGGCCGCATACGGAAGCCAGGTTGCGGTCGTGGACCTCTCGGGCGTCCGCGGTGGTTCGGCGCAGGGCCAGACTCACTGCTACATCGGCAGCGGCGGCGCAGTCTATGACGGTCCGGCAACTTGGAAATCGCCCGACGAGGTTTCCATCAGGCTCGTGTTAACCAGGATCGTCGCAACGAAAGAGGGGACTCCGGTGCGCTATGCCGTGGAGGGCGTGATGACGAACACCGGGGATAAGCCCATCCCGATTCCGATCGGAAAAGATGCGGACACCCTGCTCGCCCCCGAGAACCGCGACCGGTACGGTCTGGTATTTACCGCCGCCTTCGGCCAGGGTCGAAAGGATATGTACGAATCGGCAATGCCGCGGTCTTCTTGTTGCCGGTGGGAAGTTGGCCGGCCGGAAAAAGAGCCGCAGGAGGAGATCAGTCTCTCGGTCCGGCGAGAACGCAAAACCATCCGGAAAGGCGTGGATTGCGTGGAAGAGATGGGCCAGCCCATACATTCCGAGAACTTCCTATCGCTGCCCGCCGCCTCAAAGGGGAGCTCGTAACGGTCCTCATTATACACTGTAAGATGCAACATGCACTGGTTTATGACTCTGGCGCTTCTAGCCGCATCCGCCCCTCAGGCTATCGTGGTGAAGCCCGTTGCGAACATGTACGCGCAGCCCGATGAAGACACCGAAGTAGTCTCGCAAGCGATCTACGCCACGACCATGAGCGTCATCGAAGAGCGGTCCGGCTGGCTGCATATCCGTACAGCCGACCAGTACACGGGTTGGATGGCCGGCCACGGATACGCGCCGCCAGGGCGCCGGCGAAAAACCCTACGCATCCACCGGACGTGTGGCGCAGATCGACAGCCTGTTCGCGCATATCTATCGCGAGACCAACATCGCCAGGCGCCGGCCTCTGCTCACGGTGCCGTTCGAGACCCGCCTGGAAGTGATCGCCGAGCCGCAGGATAATCCACGCTGGCTCGAAGTCCGCCTGCCCGACGATCGTGCCGGCTGGCTGCAGCGCGGCGACGTCACTTTCGACGCGCAAGCCGCTCTCGATCGATGCGGCAATTGCGCTGGGCCGCCGCTTTCTGGGCCTGCCCTACACCTGGGGCGGGACGTCCAGCTTCGGCTACGACTGTTCCGGTTTCACCCAGATGCTCTGCCGCCGGCGCGGAGCGGCGATGCCGCGCGACGCCGATGTGCAGAGCGCCTGGCAGGGCGTTGTGCCAGTAAAGCGGGACGAACTGAAGCCCGGCGACCTGCTTTTCTTCGGCAGCGCGGCCGATCACATCACCCACACCGGCATGTATATCGGCGAAGGCAAATTCATCAACGCGACCACCTGGATTCATCCCGTGATCCAGATCTGCGATTTGAGCGATCCGCATTGGAGCCGCTTGCTGGTCGCGTCGCAGGAGGCTCAAATGAATCGCCGTCATTTCTTCGTGGCGCAGGCCGGGTGGCCCGCGCTGCTGGCTTCGCCGGCGTGCCGCGCGCCGCGATTCGCACCGAGATCAAGCGCCTGAAGCTGCGCCACACCTGGACCACCACGATGTCATCCAGCGACTATCGGGACACGCTCTACGTCGCGTATACCAATGGCGGCATCACCGGCCACGGCGAAGGCGCGCCCATCGTGCGCTATCGCGAGAATGCGGAAGGCGCGCGGCAAGGCGGTCGAATCCGTGCGCGACCTGTTGACAGCCGCCGATCCGTGGCAATTCGCCAAAGTGATGCAGCAGGTGTTTGCTCGCGTGGATGGCGAATGGGCCGGTAAAGCCGCCATCGATATCGCGCTGATGGACTGGGTGGGGCAGAAACTGGGCGTGCCGCTCTACCGCTACTTCGGTCTCGATCCGCGGGATACGCCGGTCACCACGTTTTCCATCGGCATCGACAATCCCGAGATGACCCGGCAGAAGGTGCGCGAGGCGGCCGATTTTCCCGTGCTCAAAATCAAAGTCGGGCTGGACACCGACGAAGCCACCATCGCGGCCGTGCGCAGCGCCACGGACAAGCCACTGCGGGTAGACGGCAATGAGGGCTGGAAGGACAAGGAAGTGGCGGTGCGCAAAATCAACTGGCTGGCCGGCCAGGGTGTGGAGTTCGTGGAGCAGCCCATGCCTGCCGAAATGCTGGACGAAATGCATTGGGTGCACAGCCGCGTACACGTGCCGCTCATCGCCGACGAGTCCTGCCGGCACGCTTCCGACATACCGGCGCTGGCGGGCGCTTTCGATGGAGTCAACGTGAAGCTCGATAAGGCAGGCGGAATTCTGGAAGCCCACCGCATGATCCAGGTGGCCAAATCGCTCGGCCTGAAGACGATGTTGGGCTGCATGATATCGAGCTCCGTCTCGGTGACCGCCGCCGCGCACCTTTCGCCATTGGTGAACTATGCCGACCTGGACGGCAATCTGCTGATCTCGAACGATCCCTTCACCGGCGTGCGCGTGGAGAAGGGAAAGCTGATCCTGCCGGACCGGCCTGGGCTGGGGCTGGTGCAGGCGGCGGGTTAGTAGGACGCGCCAGCCGATAGCGCCCGGTAGTCCTTCAAACGGGCGAGCGACGGGACATCGGCGGGCTGAGCCCAAGCCGCTATGACCAAAATCATGGCCAAAAGACTCGCGGCGCCGGCACGCATGCCGTGGCGCCCCAGGCGCGCCATTCGGCGCCTATTCGTCTTCTTCTTCAACAGTTACGGGTTCCAAGTCCTCGGCCTCGAAAATCTGGCGGCAATCGAGACATTCGACGTATTCCACGCCGTCGCGCCGGGCGATGATCTCGGTACGGTTGTGCTGACAAGCGGGCTGCATAAAAAGCAAGACTTAGGATTTATTCTAATGAAGCGGAAAGCCTTGTCAAGGGGCTTTTCGTTATTTTTTTGGTTTCTTAACGTAAAAAGGCACGCCCAGAGGGGGTTTTGGGTACCCTGAGCTACAATTTAGGGGATGCCGTTCCCTATTCACCGCCTGCGCCGGTTGCGCGCCAGCGAGCCGATTCGCAACCTGGTCAGGGAAACCCGCCTGGATCCCGCAGAATTCATCCTGCCCCTTTTCGCCTGCCCCGGCGAGGGCGTTCGCCGCGAAATCAGCGCTATGCCGGGCAATTTCCAAATGTCGGTGGACGAAATCGTGCGCGAATGCCAGCAGGTGCGGACGCTCGGGATCGGCGGCGTCATCCTGTTCGGCCTGCCCGAAAGCAAGGACGAATCCGCTTCCGGGGCTTACGCCGACGACGGCATCGTGCAGCGCGCCGTGCGCGCCATCCGCCGCGAGGTTCCCGGCCTGCTGATCGTCACCGACGTCTGCAATTGCGAGTACACCAGCCACGGGCATTGCGGCAAGATCGTCAACGGCGAAGTGGATAACGACCAGACGCTCGAATGGCTGGCGGCCGCCGCAGTATCCCACGCGCGCGCCGGGGCCGATATCGTGGCTCCCTCGGACATGATGGACGGCCGGGTGGCCGCCATTCGCCATGAACTGGACGCCAACGGCTTCTCCCAAATCCCAATCCTGTCCTACGCCGCCAAATTCGCCTCCGTGTTTTACGGACCGTTCCGGGAAGCCGCCGAATCCGCCCCCCAATTCGGCGACCGGCGCAGCTACCAGATGGACCCGGCCAACGGCCGCGAGGCGATGCACGAGATCGAGATGGACCTGGAAGAGGGCGCCGACATGATCATGGTGAAGCCCGCCATGCCCTATCTCGACCTGATCTGCGAGGCCCGCCGGCGCTTCGACGTGCCGATCGCCGCTTACCAGGTGTCGCGGCGAGTTTTCCATGATCGAAGCGGCCGCGCGCAACGGCTGGATCGACCACGACCGCGCCATGCTGGAAAGCCTGACTTGCATCCGGCGGGCGGGCGCGCAGATCATCCTGACTTATTTCGCCAAGCCCGCCGCCGAACTGCTGTAACGTGGCGCAGGAGTGCCGCTCACTGGGCTATGAGGAAACCATGAAAGCGTGGGTGCTTCGAACGCGTCAAGAACCAGTAGGTTCGACCAGAGTGGGTCGCCCGTCGGGCGACGTCACCCAGCGGTTGCCCTGCATGTGGAGCTATTCCCCAATTGGCTCACCCGCTTTCGGTTCGGAGCCCATCCGGAGCACGTTGCTATCGGGATCCTCGATCTGCATCTCGTATGCCCATCGTAGTTGGTCGGCGGATGCCGGACCTTAGCGACTTTGGCGCGAAGCTCTTCGCACAAAGCCTCAGCGTCCGCAACGCCGATCCAGACCCAGGCGCCCGCATGTCCCTGGTCGCCCTCGGATAGGAAGATGTTGCAGCGGCCGCGCTTACCGAGGCAAACCAGGGCGTCTGCCAATCCAGCTTGAAGCCTAGCACCCTCACGTAGTGGTCGATACTGACCGCCAGGTTTTGCACGCAGAGAATTGGGGTGACACCCTCGAACGCTATTTCAGTCACAGTCGGACCCTCCGGTTTTCACGGTACCAGATCGGATGGCGCGCGCACTTTATACTGAAGGAATGAGCTTCCGTCTGGCGGTCAACTACAGTCCCAAGGGCGATCAGGCCACCGCCATCGAGGAACTCGTGCGCGGCGTCCGGGATGGCGAAGCGCACCAGGTTCTGCTGGGCGTCACCGGCTCCGGTAAAACCTTTACCATGGCCAAGGTGATCGAGGCCATCGGACGCCCCGCGCTGGTGATGGCGCACAACAAAACCCTCGCCGCGCAGCTCTATCACGAGTTCAAGTCGTTCTTTCCCGACAACGCAGTCGAGTACTTTGTCAGTTATTACGATTATTACCAGCCGGAAGCTTACATCCCTTCGAGCGATGTCTACATCGAGAAAGAAGCCACCATCAACGACGAGCTGGATAAGCTGCGCCTCTCCGCCACACGCTCGCTGTTCGAGCGGCGCGATTGCGTGATCGTAGCCAGCGTAAGCTGCATCTACGGCCTGGGATCGCCCGAAGCCTACTACGGCATGCTGCTGATGCTCGAAAAGGGCCAGAAGATTTCGCGTAACCAGATCGTCTCGCGGCTGGTGGATATACTCTACGACCGCAACGATGCCGATTTCCGGCGCGGCACTTTCCGCGTGCGCGGCGACGTGATCGAAGTCTATCCCACTTACGAAGATTACGCCTACCGCATCGAAATGTGGGGCGACGAAGTGGAAAGCCTGTCGCAGATCGACCCGCTGCTCGGCCAGGTGCGGCAGACCTACCAGCGGCTGCCCATCTATCCCAAGACGCACTACGTCATGTCCGAGGAAACCAGGAATTCGGCCATGGCGAGCATCGTCACCGAGCTGGACTGGTGGCATAAGGAACTGGAGAAGCAGGGCAAGCTGATCGAGGCGCAGCGGCTATGGCAGCGCACCATGTTCGACCTGGAGATGATGAAGGAGATCGGCTACTGCCACGGCATCGAGAACTACTCGCGGCACTTTTCCGGACGGCTGCCGGGCGAGGCGCCGCCCACTCTGCTCGACTATCTGCCGCACGATTCGCTGATCCTGATCGACGAAAGCCACCAGACCATGCCGCAATTGCACGGCATGTATCACGGCGACCGCTCCCGCAAAGAGGTGCTGGTGTCGCACGGATTCCGCCTTCCCAGCGCGCTCGACAACCGCCCGCTGACCTTCGAGGAGTTCGAGCACCGCGTCAACCAGGTGATGTATGTGTCGGCGACGCCCGGCCCGTATGAATTGACCAAAACAGCGGGGACGGTGGTCGAACAGATCATCCGGCCGACCGGCCTGCTGGATCCGGTGGTGGAGATCCGCCCGGTCAAGGGACAGGTGGACGATCTGCTGGGGCACATCCGCCAGCGCGTGGAGAACAACCAGCGCGTGCTGGTGACCACGCTCACCAAGCGCATGTCCGAAGACCTGGCCGAATACTATTCCGAGGTCGGCGTGCGCTGCCGGTATCTGCATTCCGAAGTGAGTACGCTCGACCGCATCAAGATTCTGCGCGACCTGCGCCGCGGCGAGTTCGATGCGCTGATCGGGATCAACCTGCTGCGCGAGGGCCTGGACCTGCCGGAAGTCTCGCTGGTGGCCATTCTGGATGCGGATAAGGAAGGATTCCTGCGGTCGAGCGGTGCGCTGATTCAGACCATGGGACGCGCGGCGCGTCACGTGGAAGGCCGCGCAATCCTGTACGCCGACGTGATCACCGACAGTATGCGCCGGGCCATCGAAGAGACCACCCGGCGGCGGCGCACGCAACAGGACTACAACGAACGCAACGGTATCACGCCGCAATCCATTATCAAGCCGATCGACATGAGCCTGGTGGCCATCGCGGAGGGCGACTACGTCACGGTGCCGCTCGAATCCGACGACGAAGTCGAGAAAATGACCGCGGAGCAGCGCGGCCGGTTCCTGGGTGAACTCGAAGAGCGCATGCGCGAAGCCGCCCGCAAGTTCGAGTTCGAGAAAGCCGCGCAAATTCGCGACAAGATCAAGGCCCTGCGCGCACAGACAGTGGAGGGTATCGGCGTGGGCGCAAGCTAGCCACGAAGGCGCGTGGGCGCCTCAATTTCGTCAAATAACTGCCCACGCGCCGTTTTGCGGCTGTTACTTAGTCGGTCACTTCAGAAGTTCACTAACGTATTTTGAAAAGATCAGCGTGGTGTAGCGAGCTTGCCGAGGAGTTCGGCAAGATCCTGGCGGGTGAACTTCCATTCGAACGGTCGGGCCGTGGTCTCCCAGTAGTATTGAAAGTCGAGGAGGCGCTCGGCGAGGGCGTCGAGGTCGGTAAGATCGTTGGGCGTCAAGACCTTCCGCTGGACAATGGAGAAATAGATCTCGATCTGGTTGAGCCAACTGGCATGGACCGGAGCGTGCACGAGGGTCAGACGAGGATAGAGGCTCCGTAGACGTTCGACGGCTTTGGCGCCACGGTGGGCCGAGCAGTTGTCCACGATCCAGAAGACGCGACGAGCATCATTGCGGCGGTCGCGTCATGACTTGCTCGACAAGCCGATCAAAGGGAGCAATACCATTCTTGGATTCGCAGCGGCCAAAAATTCTGGCGTGATGGACGTCCAACGCGGCGAGATAGGTCCAGGCGCCGCAACGGAAATACTCGTGCTCGACGCGCATGGGTGTGCGTGGCCGGCAGACCTGCGTGGCATGTTTGCGGCGGCGGGCCTGGATGCTGGTTTTTTCATCGGCTGAGATCACGAATTCATCTCCCCGCAGCGCACGGCCTTGCCATTCCCGTGCATACAAGTCCAGCACGCGGCCGGCTTTGGTGGCGAAATCCGGATCACGCGGAAAGATCCAACTGCGGTGATACCAGGGGCGAATGGCGTCTTCATGCAGGAGGCGCCACAAGGTACTGCCGCTGATAGATGCCACCAAGCCGCTCTGCTGGACCTGCCGCACCAGATCCGTGGTACTCCAGCGGGACAGCGGCAGGCCATGCGTGGCCGGCAACTCACAGGCCAAGGCCTTAACCTGAACGACGAGCTCTGGGGGGAAAGTCCGGGGGCGACCCGGACGAGTATGCTCTTCCAATCCTGCGAGGCGGTCGGCAAAGAAGCGTTTGCGCCAGAGAGAGACAACCTCACGGCGGGTGTCCAGGCACGCGGCGATCTCCCCGTTGGGCATACCTTCGGCTGCGTAAAGGATCATCTTGGCTCGTTGAACTTGAAAATACGGTAACGTATATTTTGCAGCACGCCTGCGCAGTTCGCCTTCCTCGGTGGATGAAAGGGCTATGGCGAAGGGACTCGATCTTGGCATGTTTGCGCACCTCACCAAAAAGGATGCCATGCCGCGAGCGCGATTTCAAGCTGATTTATACGTTAGTATATTTAAGAAACGCGGTACTTAGTTAGGAGCGCAAAGGGCGCGTTTTTCGCGCCGCCACTCAAAGGAGGAACACAAAGGATCCGGGCGGCGCGGGCGCCCGTTTTGCGCGTGTTCCTCAAAAGGATAGTACCCGTAACCTGTTCCAGCGCCGGCGCATCCCTTCTTTGTATCACCGCCATGCAAATCCATATCTCCAGGCGCCGCCTCCTCGCCTTGCTTCCCGTATTTCCGGCCGCCAGGCTGCTGACCGCGCAGCAGAGCCAACCCTCCCCGGCGGCCCAGCCGGGCACGGCGAATCCTACTTTTAGGAGCGAAGTGAACCTGGTCAACCTGTTCGCCACAGTGCGCGACAAGGACGGCCATATCGTCTCCACGCTCGGCAAAGAGGATTTCGTCCTGCAGGAGGATGGACATCCGCAAACCATCCGGTACTTCTCGCGCGAGACCGATTTGCCGCTGACCTTGGGCGCGTTGGTGGATACCAGCCGCAGCCAACGCAACGTGCTGGACGCGGAGCGCTCGGCCAGTTACTCCTTCTTCGAACACGTGCTCAGAGAAGACAAAGACCAGGCGTTTGTGCTCCACTTCGATCATCAGGTGGAACTGCTGCAGGATCTGACTTCGTCCCGCCAGAAGCTCAATAAAGCCTTGCACGATCTGGAAGTGAATCAGGACGATTCGCAGCAGCAGGGCGGCGGTGGGGGCGGCTACCCGGGCGGAGGCGGCGGGCGCGGTCAGGGCGGGTCGCGCCGTGCCGGCACCTTACTCTACGACGCCATTTACCTGGCTGCCGGCGACGACCTGATGAAGAAGGTGAAGGGACGCAAAGCCGTAGTCGTGCTTACGGATGGCGTGGACCGCGGCAGCAAGGTCGGCATCTCGGAAGCCATCGAGGCCGCCCAGCGCTCGAATACCTTGGTATTCTCCGTCTACTTCGCCTCGAACGAAGGGTTCGGACGCGGTTTCGGCGGACCCGGCACGGGACGCGGCGGTATGGGGCGCGGCGGCGGCATGGGGCGCGGCAGATATCCGCAGGAAGAGCGCCCCGACGGCAAGAAAATACTGCGCCGCATTTCCAAGGAAACCGGCGGCAGTTTCTTCGAGGTCTCGAAGAAAGAGACCGTCGATAAGATCTACGACCGGATTCAGGAAGAGCTGCGCAACCAGTATAGCCTCGGCTACGTGTCGGATCAGCCGGTTACAGAGACGGGCTTCCGCACCATCGGCCTGACCGTCGATAAGAAGAATCTGACTGTACAAACCCGCGAAGGTTACTATCCAGCGTTAGCCGCGAACGCGGCTCGCTAATCCAAGCGGCGTCATTCCAACCGGCTATGCTACTGTCGAAAGTAGCATGGCAAAGTTCTTGTTTGGCTTGATCAGCGGCGTCGTCCTCTGTATTGTCGGCGGTCTGGTGCTCGTTTTTGCGCTGGTGCGTTCGTTCCGCGAGGCAGCGCCGGCCGTCGCCGATAATTCCGTGCTGCAATTGCAACTGGAGGGCGACATACCCGAGCGCCCGCCGGTGGATGTGCCGTTCGGCGCGCTGGCGGACCGTCCCGCCCCCACCGTCACCAACATCTGGATGCTACTGCGCAAGGCCGCCGTGGATGCCCGCATCAAGGCCGTCGTGCTGGAGCCCGCATCGCTTGGCGTGGGCTGGGGCAAGCTGGAAGAGTTCCGCGCGGATCTGGAGCAATTCAAGAAGTCCGGCAAGCCCCTCTACGCATGGCTGAAGACTCCCGGCGCGCGCGAATATTACGTGGCATCCACTGCCGACCGCATCTATCTGGGGCCCAGCGACTGGCTCAACGTCAAGGGAATGCGCGTCGAGACGATGTACTTCAAAAAAACGCTGGATAAGCTCGGCGTGGATGTACAGGTGGAGCACGACGGCAGGTACAAAGACTTCGGCGATATGTTCACGCGTTCCTCCATGAGTCCCGAAACCCGCGAGGTGATGACCACAGTGGTGGACGGACTGTACGATGACTTGGCCGGCCGCATCGCCGCGGGCCGCAAGAAGACCCCCGACGCGGTGCGCGCGCTCATGGACCAAGGCCCGTTCCTGGCCAACGATGCGCTGCACGATGGCCTGGTCGACGCCCTGGGCTACGAGGACCAGATGTTCGCCGACGTGCAGAAGAAAGTAAACTCCGGCGAATTGCACAAGCTCTCGACCGGCCCCTATCTGAAGGTTCCGGCCGATTCACTGGGACTGGAGGGCCGCCATCGCATCGCCATGCTGGTGGGCGATGGCACGATCACGCGCGGCGGTGCGGACGACGATGGCGTTTCCGATGAAGGCATCCGCGCCGCGGGCTTCAACAAGCTGCTGCGGCGCATCGCCGGCGATTCCAGCGTGGAGGGCGTGGTGGTGCGCATCGATTCTCCCGGCGGCGATGCGGTGGCCTCCGATGAAATCTGGCGCGAAATGAACCTGCTCAGCAAGAAGAAGCCGATGGTGATCTCCATGTCCGACACCGCTGCTTCGGGCGGTTACTACATGGCCATGACCGGTGACCCGATTGTGGCTTATCCCGGCACGCTTACCGGCTCCATAGGAGTGGTATTCGGCAAGCCCAATCTGCACGGGCTTTACGATAAGTTGGGAATCACCAAGGATAGCCTCGAGCGCGGGCGCTTCGCCGCCATCGATTCGGATTACCGCGATCTCTCTCCCGAAGAACTGGCCAAGCTGAAGGACGGCATCGATGCCAACTACCACGATTTCGTCGCCAAGGTAGCGGATGCGCGCCGCCGTACGTTCGATCGCATCGAACCGCTGGCGCAGGGCCGTGTATGGCTCGGCAGCGCAGGCCGCCGCGAACGGCCTGGTGGACGAACTCGGCGGCATCGACCGGGCGATCGAGCTGGTGAAGAAGAAGGCCCATATACCCGCTTCCGAGAAGGTCGCCATCGTGATGTACCCTCCGCGCCGCAGCATTCTCGATGTGCTATTCGGACGTTCGACCGATAGCGGAGTTGAGTCGCGCCTGCGCCGCATGCTGCCGTGGACTAAAGCTGGATTGCTGCGCCTCATGCCTTACATGGTGAGCGTGGAGTGATCTTGCCTTAGAGGATCGCCAATGAGAATTCTCGCCGCTTTGCTTTTTCCCCTTATGTCCATCGCCGCCAATTATTCAGCCGGGAATGCCGTTGTGGACGGCATCGATGTGGTGCGGCTCGCCGACGCCGCACGCCACGCCGAGGTTTTCATCGCGCCGTCGCTCGGCAACCTGGCGTACGAATTCAAGGTGAACGGCAAGAATGCGCTCTGGCTGCCCTACAAAACCCTGGCCGAGATGAAGGCCAAGCCCCAGTTTGGCGGCATCCCGTTCCTGGCGCCGTGGGCCAATCGTCTGAGCGAATACGCATTCTACGCCAACGGCAAGAAATACCAACTCAACCGCGATTTGGGCAACCTGCGCGGCGACCAGAATCAGAACCCGATTCACGGCCTGCTCAACTTTTCGCCGGATTGGAAGGTCACTGCCGTCGCGGCCGATTCCGATTCCGCCAGCGTCACCAGCCGCCTGGAATTCTGGAAGTATCCGGATCTGATGGCGCAGTTTCCATTCGCGCACACCATCGAGATGACCTATCGCCTGCACGACGGCGTGCTGGAAGTGCGCACCACCATCGAGAACCACTCCACCGATCCTATGCCGGTGGGCATCGGATATCATCCCTATTTCCAACTTCATGACGCGCCGCGCGACCAGTGGAAGGTGCACCTGGCTGCGCGCGATCACATGGTGCTGTCCAAGTTACTGATCCCCACGGGCGAGCGCAAGCCAATGGAATTTCCGGATCCGCTGCCGCTGGCGGGCGTGTCGCTCGACGATGTTTTCGGCGGCCTGGTGCAGGACTCTTCCGGGCGCGCCACGTTCTCGGTGGAAGGCGCGCACGAGAAGATCTCCGTCATTTACGGGCCCAAATACACGGTCGCGGTAGTCTACTCCCCGCCGCGTAGCCAGTTCATCTGTTTCGAGCCCATGTCCGCCATCACCAACGGCTTCAACCTGGCGCAAGCGGGCGTGTACAAAGAATTGCAAAGCGTCCCACCCGGCGGCCAATGGCGCGAGAGCTTCTGGATCGTCCCCAGCGGATTTTAAAGGCGTATAACAAATGATTCAGAACCGTTCTGCCCCGCCCGGTCCAGTCGTACCCCAGCTCATCTACGAGGATGTGCCCAAAGCGATTGAGTGGCTCTGTGCCGCTTTCGGGTTCACCGAGCGCCTGCGCACTCCTCCCGCCCCGATGGCTCCGTCCACCACGCGCAGTTAGCCGTTGGCCAGGGCTCTCTGATTTTGACCGGTCAGCAAACGGGGCAAGCGCGACTTCATCCAAACCGTGTGCGTGCCAGTGGATGATGTCGACGCGCACTGCGAGCGTGCGAAGCAGTTCGGCGCAAGGATCTTGATGCCGCCCGGCAACAAGGAATTCGGCGAAAGGCAATACTCCGTCGAGGATTTCGCCGGCAACCGTTGGGCGTTTACGCAGTCGGTTGCCGACGTGGCGCCCGAGGAATGGGCCAAGGTCGCGACGATCAAGATCCCGCTCGAACTGCTGCCCCGGCCGAGGCTGTGCTACCTGGAGATTCCGGCACTCGACCCCCGCCAATCAGCCGCTTTTTACGGAAAGGTATTCGGCTGGAACATCCGCCATGGCGACAGCGATCGCCCCAGCTTCGACTGTGGGAAGCGTCAGCGGCGCGTTTGTGAGTAACCGGCCGGCCTCGCGCGCCCCGGGCCTGCTGCCGTACATCTGGGTCGATGACTTGGATGCTACACTGGCGCAGGCTATCGCCCACGGCGGCGAAGTTGTGGAGACTCCGCACCCGGATCACCCGGACAGCACCTGCCGGATAGCAACTTTTCGCGATCCGGCCGGAAACGTGATCGGCCTTTATCAGGAATAGCGTCTAGTTCAGTTTACTTTGCGACCAGCTGCGCCTCGGCGCCGCTGATCTCGACGCGATGGCTCTGGTGCAGCGACACCAGCGAACGCAGATGGGCCAATTCCTCCGGCAGAACCACATGGTGGACCTTCTGGCCGGCGCCCGCTCTCATACGAATATGCGCAGGGCCATCGTCCGCGGTCCTCGACCGGACGCAAGGTTCCTACGATTTTTCCGCTCTCATCCGCCAATACCGAAATCTTCATCACTTGTCCTTCGGAAACTTCCTGCAAGGATAGTGATTTCGGGCGAGCATTCGTTTCACCCAATGGCGTTTCATCCGATGGCCGAACCAAGTATACGTGCATGATGCAGAACGGTGATAGCGTTAGCCGGAGACGTTTTCTGGGAGGCCTCGGCGCGTGGGCCTTGCTTGGCGGGGGCGTCGAGCAACAGAGTTTGCCGGGCGTGCGGTATCCGCGGCCTGGACCCCGGCGCCGGTCCTGAAAACCCGAATATCCCGATCGTCATGGTGCAGTTCGGCGCGCTCGGCTCTGCTCACGGGACTTTATGTGCCGCAGACCGCCCTGTACACTACCGGCAACACGCTGCAGGGGCTTTGCACTCCAACCATGCCTTTGCTCGACCCCGGATTCCCGACCTGGGGCGACGCCTTACCGCCGATGAACCCGGCGTACCAGGGAAATGTCTGGTGGTTGCGCACGTGGCACATGTGTCCAGGCAACACCGCCGCTCCCTGCAGGTATACGGTTTCAACACCAGAACCTACCCCGGAGGACCGCCTCCTTACAACTCTTTGCACAACTCTTCGCCCAACGGATTTCCCAACGAAGGCAGCGATGGCGGGAATTTTGGAGGCGCCCCCTACGCGAGCGATGCGCAGATCACGAGCGATTTCCTCGGTTGGATACGGCGAAGCGCCGACATCCGGGATACCCCCTACGCCCTGGTGCGCGATATTGCGCAGGCTCCCGCCTGGTTTCGGAAAGGCGCTTTGTGTGCACTTCCCGCGCCCGGCCGGTAATGCTCCCTCGGTGTACACCGCCATACCATCTCCCTAGAACTACGAAGATCTGTAAAGCGGTTCTCAATAAGCCCAGCTTTCAATATTCCTCTCAAGAGTCGGTTAACCACAGCGCGGGAACCGTAACCGACTGGGTGCTTTTCCTGAATACCTACTTCTGGCTCCCGCATATTGTCGATCAACAGGTGGGGCTTGTGCTCGATGCTCTGGCCAAACGGAATCGATTTGCGATGAATCAGATGTGCTCGGCGGTGGATTTCTTCGGACTGATCTGCCACCTGGCGACGGGCGGAACAGGCGCATGACGGCAGGCCTACGTGGACCTTGCGCAACGGCAGTCTTTGTGGAGTTTTCTCCGCGACAATCGCTGCGAGACGCGCGTGGCGCCGTCTCCGGTGGGGCTCCCCGTACATTTCCATACTTTCGATGAAAGCAATCCTCTGCCTTCCAGCCAGGGAAAATGCCACATTGTGGATTTCCGCACAGAGGCCGGATTTGAGCGCCGGCGCGATAGCACGCGTATTTGGATTATATTTACGGCTCGTGCCCGGCGCACGTTAATGGGACGGAAAAATACAGACGAAACAAACGATGGCAGGTATCATCATATCGATATGCCTACCAATAAAGAGGACCTTGGAACTCGCCGCCGGGCGGCTCTGGCGACGCCTAGCGAGCTTGGAGCCGCAGCCGTTAAAAATATCACCGGCGGCCTGAACGCACTGCTGGCGGATGTATTTTCTTTGTATTTGAAGACCAAGAACTTTCATTGGCACGCCAGCGGTCCGCATTTTCGCGACTATCATCTGCTGCTGGACGAGCATGCCGACCAGATCTTTGCCATGACGGACGACATTGCCGAACGCGTGCGCAAGGTCGGCGGCACGACCATTCGCTCCATCGGGCACATTGCCCGCCTGCAACGCCTCGCCGACAACGACGCGGATTATGTCGATCCGGCCGATATGCTCGCCGAGTTGCGCGACGACAATCGGGCGCTGGCCGCGAGCATGCGGGAACTCCATGACCTGTGCGACGAAGAGAACGACGTAGCCACCACCAGCCTGCTCGAAACCTGGATCGACGAAACTGAGCGGCGTATCTGGTTCCTGTTCGAAACAGGCCGCACAGGCAATTCGAAAACAGTGTCGTCCGCCGGCCAATAATGGTCGTTCTCCAATCGTCGTTCTGCACGCCTGGGCTATAATCGGCGAATGCCCAGACCAGTTCGCGCCGCGTCATCGCGATCGCTTCGCTGATATTTGCGTTTCATTCGGCCGCCCAGCCACAAAACATCGCTCCGCCACGCGTACTGACCTCCGTCGATTATGCGCGCGCGGAGAAATTCATGGGATACAACACGGATCCGCTGGTGTATCACGCGATACACCCGGCTTGGACCGGCGGCGAGCGTCTGTGGTACCGGGACACCAGCGCCGATGGCAAGCAGTTCGTGCTGTTCGACCCCGCGACGCTCAGAAAAGAGCCGGCCTTCGATAACGCCAAGCTGGCGGTGGCCCTCTCCTCGGCGGCGGGTAAGAGTTACGAGGCCGGCAAGCTCCCGTTCAATGCGATCGAGATCTCCTCGGACGGACAGTCCGTCTCATTCAGCGTGGGCGCGCGCCGGTTCGATTGCGACCGCCAGGGTAGCCAGTGCGCGGTGCGAAAAGGCGCCGCGCCGACGGGTCCCTTTGGGCGCAGCGATGCGCTATCCCCGGACAAAAAGCAAACGGCCTTCATGCGCGATTACAACCTGTGGGTGCGCGATGTCTCGACCGGCAAGGAAACGCAGCTCACCACCGACGGCATCAAGGATTACTCCTACGCGATGGATAACGCCGGATGGATGAAGAGCGATCGAGCGATCGTGTTGTGGTCGCCGGATTCGAAGAAGATCGCCACGTTTCAGCAGGACCAGCGCAACGTGGGCGAGATGTACCTGGTGGAAACCAGGGTGGGGCATCCCGCGCTGCAAGCCTGGAAGTATCCGCTGCCCGGCGACGAGACCGTGGCCATGATCCAGCGCGTGATCATCGATGTGGAAACGCCGCAAGTGGTTCGCCTGCAGATGCCGCCGGATCAGCACCGGTCCACGCTATGCGATCATGTCGCATGCCGCGGCAGTGAATGGGCCGACGTGGAGTGGAGCCCGGATTCCAGCCGGTTGGCATTTGTGTCCACTTCACGCGATCACAAGCAGGAGACGCTGCGCATCGCCGACGCCGCGACGGGCGCGGTGCGCGACGTCATGGAAGAGCGCGCGGAGACGCAGTATGAATCCGGCCAGGGCATGGTGAACTGGCGGTATTTGCCCGGCGCGGACGAATTCATCTGGTATTCGGAGCGCAGCAACTGGGGCCATCTTTATCTCTACGATCTGGCCACCGGCAAGCTGAAGAACCAGATCACCTCCGGCGAGTTCACGGTGACGGAGTTATTACGCGTGGATGAGAAGTCGCGCATGCTATACTTCCTGGCCGCCGGGAGAGAGAAAGACCGGCAGCCATACTTCACTCATCTTTACCGCGTGCGATTCGACGGCAGCGGGCATTGACGCTGCTGACGCCTGAGGACGCCAACCATACCGTGACGTTTTCGCCCTCGGGCCGCTACTTCGTGGACAGCTACTCGAAGCCGGATGTGCCGCCTGTGACGCGTACTGCGCGACGCGGATGGCAAGCTGCTGGCAACCCTGGAGCGGGCCGACATCTCCAGGCTGCTGGCGGCGGGATGGCAGCCCCCGCAACCGATCTCGGTGAAGGCGCGCGACGGAGCGACCGATCTCTACGGCCTGCTGTTCAAACCCGCGAATCTCGATCCGCAGAAGAAATATCCCATCGTGAACTACATTTATCCCGGACCGCAGGGCGGCAGCGTGGGGAGTTGGTCATTCTCGGCCGCGCGGCTCGACGCGCAGGCGCTGGCGGAGTTGGGATTCGTGGTGGTGATGATCGAGGGCATGGGAAATCCGGGACGCTCGAAGAGTTTTCACGATTTTTACTACGGCAACATGGGTGACAACACGCTGCCCGACCAGGTGACCGGCATGCGGCAACTGGCGCAGCGCTATCCTTGGATCGACATCGAGCGCGTGGGGATCTGGGGTCACTCCGGCGGCGGTTACGCCGCCGCGGATGCCATGTTCCGCTATCCGGATTTCTTCAAGGTCGGAATCTCGGAGGCCGGCAACCACGACAACCGCGAGTATGAGGACGATTGGGGCGAGCGCTACCAGGGTCTGCTGCGCAAAACCGGCAGCGGCACAACTACGACGACCAGGCCAATCAGAACGTCGCGAAGAACCTGAAGGGACATCTGCTGTTGGCGCACGGCACGCTGGATAACAACGTGCCGCCGTATAACACGCTGCTGGTGGTGAACGAGCTGATCAAGGCCAATAAGGATTTCGACCTGCTGATGCTGCCGAACCGCCATCACGGCTTCGCCGCCGAACCGTATATGGTGCGGCGGCGGTGGGATTATTATGTGCGCTATCTCATGGGCGCGGAGCCACCCAAGGAGTATGAGATGAAGCCGCCAGAGAATCAGGAATAGGGTGGACGGACTTAGCCCGCGGCTCAGTTCACCGCCAGGTACAGCGTCTGCGTACCCGCCATGCCATTCACGGTGAAGGTCACTGGCGCCGCATTGGTGGCGGCGATGGTTGGCACCACCACGTTGAACTGGTACAAGCCGACGTAATCCGGGGCCAAGCCCGCATACGCCACTGTAGCCGGTACGCCCCCGATCGAGATGGTGAACGACGGCAGTTTGGTCAACCCCTGCGCGATCTGCCCCGCCGGAACATTCGGTGTCACCGCGCCAAATCCGACGCCGTAGAGAGTGATCGTGTCGCCCGGGTTGGCCGGCCGTGAAGTGAGACCCGCAACGGCTCCGGTGGGCAGCACATAATCGCTGCCGTCGAATGCCACCACGTATTGAGCGCCATTCACATTGAAATTAGACGGCGCGAGCAACCCAGGCTGAATCGAGTTCACTACGATCTGGTAGGTGGGGCTGGTGCCTCCCGGACCCGTTACGGTCAACAGTTGTATGCCCGAGGCAACGTCGAGGGCACCTGCACGTTTACCTGTTGCGGGCTGATAAATGAGACGAACGCCGGCTGTCCGTTGATGGTCACACTAGTCCCGCTGAGCGCAGTAGGAGCGTTGTTGCCGTTGAAATCGGCGGAACCCCATTCGCGCGCAGTGGTTGCCAGATTCGCTCCATAAATTTCTATCCAGGTGCCGGGCGCGAGCGATGTGAATTCGCCAAAGGCGCTGGCGCTGACCACGCCGCCGTTGGAAACGACGGGTGTGTTGGCAGCGAGCGCCTGTGTCAGTAGGCGGACCCGATTATTACCAAAGTCGCCAATATAGACATATCCGTTAGGCGCGACCGAGACACTGCGGGGTACGTTGATGGCGGCGGCGACGGCGGAACCGCCGTCGCCGCTGTAGCCCTCCACGCCGTTACCCGCCACCGTCCAGATGGTTCCGTCAGTCAGACAGCTCACGAATCCGGCTGTTATTCACATCGGGGATGTAGAGGTTGCCGGCGGCGTCCAGGCCGATACTTGCCGGGTAGGCAAACTCGGCATGGATGGCCGGTCCGCCATCCCCGCTGAAGCCGAAGACCCCGGTGCCCGCCACCGTAGTGATAGTGCCGTTTGTCACCATTGCGAATTACATTATTGATTTGATCGGAGATGTAGATTGCGCCCGCGGAGTTCACCTGCACACCGACGGGGCCGTTCAGCGTAGCGCTGGTGGCCGGTCCACCGTCTCCCGTATAGCCGGCGGCTCCAGTTCCAACAGCAGTGCTGATGGCGCCGCTGGTGTCCACTTTGCGAATCACGTTGGCGCCTTCGTCGGCGATGTAGTAATTCCCGGCGGAATCGAAGGCCACTGCCTCGGGATAGTTCAACTCCGCGTTGATAGCGGGGCCGCCGTCGCCCGCAGTAGCCTTCAGGTGCCATTACCTACGATGGTGGTGATCGTTCCATCGGGCGAGACTTTGCGTATGCGGAAGTTGCTGGAATCGGGAATGTAGACATTCCCCGCCAGGTCCACGGTTACCCGGTAGGGTCCGTTCAACTGCGCGCTGGTTGCCGGTCCACCGTCGCCCGAATAACCCGCGACGCCCGTACCGGCCAACATCGTGATCGTGCCGCCTGGAGTCACCTTGCGCACGCGCTGCCCATAGTATTCGGCGATGTACAAATTCCCGTATATATCCTCGGTAACGCCTCGCGGGCCATTCAGACTCGGCGCTGGTGGCTGGGCCCCCGTCGCCCGTGTCGCCGGCTACACCATTTCCCGCCACCGTCGAGATTGTGTACTGCGGCGCCTGCGGCCATGCGGTTGCCGTCGAGCCTGCCAGCAGGAGCCAGACTGCTGCTGATCCTGATTGTGTCACTGAAGTTTTCTCCTCTGCCAAAATTGGAGGCGGGAAGGATGTGAAATCCCCTCACGGGGATCGGAAGCGAGTGTGAGCGGGAGAGTTTGAGACGGGGATCTTGTGGCTGGGATAGGATACCGAATTTCCGGAATCATTACCTTCGGGCCAAGTGCGCGACGGCGGTACGCCATCGCTACTAAATTGTGGACGCGGCAGGGATTGTTTGTCAAGCTCTCCCCGGATTGCGATACTAAGGAAATGCCCCCTTCGCCGCCATCAGCGGCCCTGTGTGTCCGCAATCTGCGCAAGGCGTACAAAGACGTGGTCGCCGTGGACGGCCTCGATCTCGAGGTGCGCGCGGGCGAGTGCTTCGGCCTGCTGGGACCTAACGGCGCCGGCAAGACCACTACCATCGAAATCTGCGAAGGCCTGACCGCCGCCGATTCAGGCGACGTCGAACTGCTGGGCATGCACTGGAAGTCCGACGCGCAGGAATTGCGCCAGCGGCTCGGTATTCAGCTCCAGGAAACGCAGCTCAGCGACAAGCTCACCGTCATCGAGACCATCCGGCTGTTTCGCAGCTTCTTCCGCCACGGTCCGCCCGCGCAGGAGGTAATCGCGCTGGTGCAGCTCGAAGAGAAGATGAACTCGCGCGTGGGCGGCCTTTCCGGCGGCCAGAAGCAGCGGCTGGCGCTGGCTTGCGCGCTGGTGGGCGATCCGGATTTTCTGTTTCTGGACGAGCCCACCACCGGCCTCGATCCGCAGGCCCGCCGCCAGCTTTGGGATTTGATCGAACAATTCAAGCTGCAGGGCCGTACGATTCTGCTGACCACGCATTATATGGACGAAGCCGAGCGGCTGTGCGACCGCGTGGCCATCATGGATCATGGCAAGGTGATCGCGCTAGGGACTCCGCGCGAGTTGATCGCCTCCATCGGCGTGGAGCACATGGTGGAGTTCTCCGCTGGCGGCGCGGCCAAGGCGCTGGATGTTCCCGCCTTGCGCAAGATCGAAGGCGTGCGCGATGTGCGCGCCGAGAATGGCACCGTGCAGATGCAGGTAACCGAGCTGCATCGGGCGGTGCCGGCGCTGCTGGACGAACTGGAACGGCAGGGTGTGCCGCTCACCGAGCTGCGCACGCATTCGGCTACTTTGGAGGACGTCTTCGTCACCTTGACGGGACGGCATTTGCGCGATGAGTGACGTAACGGCGGTTCCCGATTTTCGGCCTAGAGAGGCGGCGGCCAAAACGCCCCGCGAGACCACGCTGGCGGATCATCCGCTGGTGCAGTTGACCCTGACACGCTTTCGCGAATTTTTGCGCGAGCCGGAGGCGCTGTTCTGGGTCTTCATCTTTCCCATTCTGCTGGCCGCCGGCCTGGGACTGGCATTCCGCAACCGTCCGGCTGAGGTGCTGAAGATCGCCACCGTCACGCCGGAGCTGGCGCAAGCGCTGCGGAAGGACAAGCTGCTGGACGTGCAACTGCTGTCCGAGCACGCTGCCGAAGAAGCGCTGCGCACCGGCAAAGTGGCGCTGCTGGCGGCGCCGGGCACAGGATCGGTGGTGTACGAGTACGACGACACAAACCCCGAAGGGCGCACCGCCCGCATGCTGGCGGACGGCGCCGTGCAGCGCGCCGCGGGCCGCGTGGACCCGGTGGCCTCGAGCGACCGCCTGATGCGCGAGCCGGGCTCCCGCTATATCGACTTCCTGATCCCGGGCCTGCTGGGAATGAACCTGATGGGCAGCGCCATCTGGGGCATGGGGTTCGCCATCGTGGATGCGCGGCGCAGAAAGCTGATGAAGCGGCTGATCGCCACGCCCATGCCGCGGCATTATTATTTGCTCTCGTTCCTGTTCTCGCGGCTGGTCATGCTGGTGATCGAAGTGGGATTTCTGCTCGGCTTCGGCGTGTTGGTTTTCAAGGTGCCGGTGCGCGGCTCGCTGCTGGAGTTGGCGCTGCTGTGCGTCATCACGTCGCTATCGTTCGGCGCCTTGGGGCTGTTGATCGCTTCGCGCGTGCAGACCATCGAAGCCGCTTCCGGCCTGATGAACCTGGTGATGATGCCGATGTGGATCGTCTCGGGCGTGTTCTTCTCGGCGCAGCGATTTCCCGACATGCTGCAGCCGGTGATCAAGGCGTTGCCGCTGACCGCGGCCATCGACGCATTGCGCGCGAACATGCTGCAGGGCGCCGGCCTGGCGCAGGTTTCCTCGGAACTGATGGTGCTGGCGGCCTGGCTGGTGGTGTGCTTTCCGGTGGCGCTGAAGCTGTTCCGCTGGCGATAGCTTCCGCCGGCGGCTCATTGATTCGCGTAGACCAGAAGGGTGCCGTCCCAGTCCGGAACATAAACTCGCCCATTGACCACCGTGGGCGAAGCGAAGACAGCCGCGTGCCAGGTATCGTCTTTGTGAGTGCAGGCTGTACCCGTGGAGCTGTTCCACAGGCAATTGTAAGGCGGCGATGCATTGTATGCCCAAAGCGTTCCCAGGAATGGTGGGGTCGAACTCTTGCTTGGGTGGGTAGTGACGGCCCAAAGTATCCCGTGCGTGGATCCATTGGATGAGATCGCCATGACTGCCGCCTGGGTAACCCGACCCGTAGCCTACGCTTTTCTGGTGGCTGAAGGCGCCATTGCTGAATGAGTACACCCGCAGGTTTTCTTGCCATGGCCAAACGAACAGCTTGCCATTCCAATATGCGGCACTATGAACTTCATGGCAAATCTGTTGGTTCGATGTACATAAGGTGGCGACCGCGGTGAAGTAGGAACCGGGAAAAGCGGGGGTGCTGTAGCCTCCCAGATTGGTCTGGTCCAGCACATAGCCATAGCCGACTTTGTCGATAGTTACCAGAAGATGCTGCTTGTTACCATTTACCGCCGCATCGAACAGCAGTATCCCGGTTGTGCCGAAGTCCCAGTCATTCACGTTGAGGGTGGTGACATCGATGGGGGTAGATTGCGGCGCGAAGTAATCCACCGGCAGGCCGGAAGCGCTGCCCAGCGGGATTCTAAATGCGCTTTCGCTGAGATTTCCGGGAACTCCCGCGATTGGCCCGCTGGATTGAAAGCCGCCATTGCCCGATGCGAAGAATGCATAAGTGCTTCCGTTGAAAGTATTGGCCGCGGGCCCCTTGCCGGACATCCAGATACCGCCTCCGTGCCTGCACCAATTGGACGCCATGGAAGGCGGCGAATCGGTGGCGTCGCAGGCCGGCGAGTAGCTGTTATTCGTGGATCCTGTGTACGTGTCCGTAAAGGCGAACTGCTGCTTCAGCGTGCCTCCGTCATAAGCCAGAATCCATCCATGGTACTGCGGATTCTCTTCGCTAACCGATCGGCTGAACGCCAGATAGACGGTGTTGGTGGTCTCCGACTTGAGATGCAGAAGCGCCGGCCTTTGCAGGTGTTTCGCGGGATAAAATGCAAGCGTGCCGGCGCCCGCGTAACCCGTGACGCTCGCCGCGATATTCACGGGCGGCACATTATCGGTTCCATCGGCAAGCCGGAGCGCGTGCAGGTACCAGTGCCGCGCGGATTGGCTGTCGAGACAGGCGTCCACGACATACATTAATGCGGCGGACGCATCGATCACTGGCGTTGAAAGGATGCCCACCGAGGGGAGATTCGGCGGGCTGGGAACTATCTTGCCATTCGGCCCGCAATCGTAAATCAGCGACGTGCTCCCGGTACGCGACCAGTAAATTGTGAAGTTGCTCTGCTGCGGCCCGTATAGATCGGCGTCCACCGCGTACACCGAGTCGTTCAAGGTAGCCAGAAAAAGCACGTTGTGTACTCCGCCGCCGATGTTCAAGGCGGAAACATAGAGCGGCTGAGCGTAGATCGCCGCATCGGCCGTAAAAGCGCCGCGCAGTTGGAAACTGCCGAAGGAAGCCGACGGGCTCAGGATGGTCTCGTTGGAGTTCACGCCATCGCGAGCGATGTCGTACTGCCCTGTAAGCACACACGGCGGATTACCGGCGCCGCACTGCCCCCAAACTACGCCGCTCAACAGGAACACCGTCCAGCAGCACGAGCGCTTCATTGGGAATCCTCCTCAGCTTGTTCGTAGTATGCGCCCGCCGGAGGACAAAAACAAGCGCGGCTGGTGCTTTAAGGTGTAGTGACGCTCGCCGTGGTCGAGATTGGCGATACATCCCTGCCGGTGTCGCTCGCCTCGATGGCGTAGTAGTAAGTCGTCGATCCGGATACCGTGGTGTCGGTATACGGGGATGCCGTTCTTATCGCAACCTGGGCAAGGCCGGTTGGAGACGTCCCCCGGAAGATGGTGTAGTTCTGAATCGGCAGTCCGTTCGTGGGCAAAGTCTCAGTCCAGGTTAACGTCACTTTGGTGCTCGAGCTGGCCGTAGCCACCACATTCGCCGGAGCGTTCGGCATCGGCGGCGTGGTGATGACGATTTCCGAGGATGCCGGCGAATCGTCGTTGCCTGTGTCAACCGCCACGACATCACAGTAATACTTCACGGAGGCGGATGCGCTCCGGTAAGTGAACGACGAACCGCTGGTCGCGGTGCCCACCTGCGTCAAGCTATTAGGCGACGTGCCACAGTAAATGAGATATCTCGCGGCGGGCAGTCCGCTTGGTAGCGGGGCCCACTGCCAGGTCAGGGCGATCTGCGTGGCGGCGGGCGTGGTCGCCGCCAGGCTGGTCGGCGCCGGCGGCATCGGCAAGGTGGTCGCGGATACCTGAGCGGACGGCACTGAATCGTCTCTGCCCGAGTCCGCCGCCACGATCTCGTAATAGTAAGTTGTACTAGGGGTCAGAGACCGGATCGTATATGTCGTGCTCGTCGCCGTGGCGACCTTCGCGATCTGGCCGGACGCGCCGCCCTGCCACACCTGGTAGTTTGCGATGGGAAGGCCATTCCGCGCCATGGTCTCCTGCCAGGATAGATTGACCTCCGTGGGGCTGGATGCTATGGCTGTTACGCTGCTGGGAGGATCCGGCAGCGGCAGCGTGTTGGCCCAGGCGAGCGTGGACATCGGTGAGTCGATCCCCGACTCCGCCGCCTCCACACCATAATAGTAAGTCGTCCCCGGACTCAGTGGCTGATTATTGTATGTAGTCTTAGTGGACGAAACGGTCGCCACCTGCACAAGATTTGAAGGTGAGCTTCCGCAGAAAATCAAGTACTTGGAGAGGCCTCCGTTATCCTGGGGAGGAGTCCAGCTTAGGCCGATTTCCTGGGCGGAGATGCCGGTGGCTGTTAAGCCCGAAGGAGCGCTGGCCGACGTTCTGTAGGTTTGCAAGCTCAATGTCTGGGAGAGCTGCGAATTGTTGTTTGCCAAATCGAATGCCTGAACCTGATAATTATAGGCCGTGTTCTCGGTCAGATTCGAATCGCTGTAAGAGGGTACGGTGACAACCGCGATCTGGGCGCCGGTGCACGGGCCGCCGAGCGTGGCCGGCGAGCAGCGATACACGTTATAACCCGCCACGCCTACATTGTCCGTGGAAGCCGTCCAGGAGAGGTTCGTCTGGGCGTAAGCGGCGGTGCCCGTCAGAGAGGTAGGGGTGGAGGGCGGGATGGTATCGGGTGATGGAACCATTCTAGCGTAAAAGCCCAATCCCGTAGTGCTGTACGCGGCCGACTGGTTGGCGACTTTCGCCAGTTGGGTCTCGGTTTGGATGATATCGTAGGCGTCGCAATATGTGGTTGTGCACGTGCAATTAGCGGCGCCGCCATTAGCCGTCGTTCCACCGAACGTCTGGTAAGTGAAAAGGTAATCCGGACCGTCCTCCGCCATGAACACCATATTGGTATAACTAGCCAGGGTTTGCATGGTCTGGGCGAAGTAGACGTCCAGCGGCGCCCAAAAGCTGAAGGGATTGCGGCCGCGGATATTGTCCGCCGAAACGACGTTCAGTTCGCTGTTTTCCATCTTCCACACCCAGGCTTCGCTCATGGACACCGGTTTTCCAGCCGCGGCGGCCATGCCGGCGATGGTTAAGATGTTGTCGATGATGCTCCCCCCCGGCTCCGTATTGATCGGATAGATATGGGAATCGATATAGTCCAGCGGCAGGTCCACGTAAGCCGCGGTATATTCGGACACGCTGTTGGGATTAGAGGCTTGTGGCCAGCTTCCAAACCCCGCCCCTAGCTTCACGGTGGGAAAGGTGGACGCCCGGACTGCCGCAATTTCTTGCGAGATCATTTGGGCGGCATCGGTGGCATTCAGCAGGTTCGGCTGGCCGGCCTGGAAGGCCTCCGTATCCGGTTCTTCAGCCAGGACCAGGTAATCGGGTTGCATCGTCTCTGCGATGGTCGCCGCCATGGTGGCGCGGGCCTGCATATATTCATTCCAGGAGAGCGTGCTGAAATAAGCGGTTAAGTTGGGCCAACCGGCTTGAATATCATTCGCCAGCAGAATGTCGTTTTCGACGATCAGTTTCATTCCCATCGCCCTGACAGCTTGGGCCATTCCCTGGTAGAAGTTCAAGTAGGGCTGGAGTTTGTCAGTGCCGCCTTGAAAGGGCGCATAGAGAACCGGAAAACCGATTTGCACTAAAATCGCTTGCGCGCCCAACGCCTTTTCTTCATTGAGTTGGGCGATAATCGAGGACAGATAAGAGGGCCCCGAGATAGCTGGGCCCGTATTGGCGTCGGCCACCTGCAGATTGACAGCGTAGATTGTGGGGCCTCCCGCTACGGGAGTCCAGGTGGGCGGGGCCGTGAGGAGTTGGTTGAATGCTTGCAAATCGGCATTCAGTTCGCCGGAGATGGTAGTGCAGTAGCCCGCGGGTGTGGGCGGGGGGTTAGGCGGCGGCGCCGAAACATCCGCCTTCGAGAGCGGCGCCATGAGCAGCGTCAAGGCTGCCGGGAAATAGAGAACGGACTGCGTGAGTCTCTTCACTCGCCTGCTTCCTGGAGACACATACGCCGGAACCTGGGATCTGCCGCGTTGAAATAGCGCGGCCCCAGCCGGAGCACATATGCGCTCTGATCCGTATCTTAGGTGTCACAGGGAGTGGTATCAATACTCGCTTTGGAGTATTCACGGTAACGTTAACCCTCCGCGCCGCGAAGCCCGGAGGGTGTAACGCCTGGGGTGTAACGACTATGGCTGCGTGGTCGCAGACACCTCGTTCGATGGCGATGAATCGTCCGTGGCAGTGTCCACCGCCACGATCTCGTAATAGTAGGTCGTATTCGCATCCAGGGATTGGCTGGTGTAGGTAGTGCCGGTCACCGTGGCAACCTGGGTCAGTTGGCCCGACGTGGTACCCTGTAAGACTTTATAGTTAGCTATCGGGAGGCCGTTGTGCGCCATGGTCTGCTGCCAGGTCAGAGTGATCGTGCTGGCAGAAGCCGGCGTAGCGACTACGCTGCTGGGCGCATTGGGCAGCGGAAACGTGGGGGTGTAGGCAACCGAGGTCATCTGTGAGTCGACTCCGGATTCCACCGCCTCCACGCCGTAGTAATAGTAAGTCGAAGGATTAAGCCGCTCGTCCTTGTAGGTTGTCTTCCCGGATGAAACGGTCGCGATTTGCACCAGACTCGAGGCTGAGGGCCCGCAAAGAATCACATACCCGGACAATCCGCTGGTGTTTTGCGGGGCGGACCAGGTCAACTCGATCTCCTTTGCGGAAATTGGCGTGGCCACCAGATTCGACGGAGCGCTGGCGGGTATTTGGTAGGTCTGCACGCTCAGTGTACTGGAACGCGCGGAATTGTTGTTGGCCAAATCGAATGCCTGAACTTCATAATTGTACGGAGTATTCTCGGCCAATCCCGAGTCATTGTATGCGGGCGTGGTGGTGTTGGCTATCCAAATACCCTTGCAGGATTGTCCCACTGCGGGCGGAGAGCAACGAAACACGTTGTAGCCGGCCACACCCACATTGTCGGTGGAAGCGGTCCAGGAAATATTGGAGCCCGTGTAGCCGGCCGAGCCGGTCAGGCTGGATGGCTTGGACGGCGGCGTGGTGTCAGGGGGCTGCACCAGTTGATTGGAAAGCTTGATCCCCACGGTGCTGTAGGCGGCAGTATCGTTGGCCGTTTTCGCCTGGGTCGTCTCGGCCTTGATGATGTCGTAACTGTCGCAATACGTGGTGGTGCAGGTGCAGTTAGCCGCGCCGCCATTGGCCGCGGTTCCACCATAGGTTTGGTAAGTAAAGAGGTAGTCCGGGCCGTCCCCCGCCATATACAGCATACTGGTGTAGTTCGCCAGGTTTTGCATCGTTTGCTGGAAATAGATGTCCAGCGGCTGCCAAAAACTAAAGGGATCGCGGCCGCGGAGCTGGTCCGCCGAAAGCACATTCCATTCGCTGTTCTCCATTTTCCACAGCCAGTACTCGCTCAGTGCGACCGGCTTGCCGGCCGCCGCCGACAGGCTGGCGATGGTTAGAATGTTGTCGATCAAGCTTCCCGTCGATACGGTGTTGATCGGATAAATGTGCGAATCGATATAGTCCAGCGGCAGAGCGACGTACGCGCTGATAAATTCCACCAGGCTGTACGGAGTTTGCGGCCAGGCCCCAAAGCCTGCGCCCAATTTGGAGTTGGGGAAACTGGATGCCCGGACAGCCGTGATTTCGCCGGCAATCATTTGTGCGGCGTCGGTGGGGTTATTCAAGTTGTGCTGGCCGGCCTGATAGGCTTCCGTGTCGGGTTCTTCTGCCAGGATCAGGTAATCGGGTTGCATCGTCTCGGCGATGGTCGCCGCCATAGTGGCGCGGGCCTGAATATATTCACTCCAGGAGAGCGTGCTGAAATAAGCGGACAGGTTGGGCCAACCGGATTCAATGTCATTGGCCAGCAGAATATCGTTTTCCACGATCAGTTTCATCCCCAGCGCCCTGACGGCCTGGGCCATGCCCTGATAAAAGGTCAGATAGGGCTGGAGTTGCGTCTCTCCGCCCTGAAAGGGCGCATACAGCACCGGGAAGCCGATTTGCACCTCGATCGCCTGCACTCCCAAAGCCTTCTCCTCATTGAGTTGGGCCATGATCGTTGATAGATAACCGGATCCCGCGATCGATGGTCCCGTGTTGGCGTCGGCCACTTGCAGATTGACGGCGTAGATCGTAGGGCCTCCCGGCACAGGCGTCCAGACGGGCGGCGTCTTGAGGAGCACGTTGAACGCTTTGAGATCGGTTTTCAGCTCATTACTAATGGTGCTGCAGTAACCCGTGGGCGTCGGCGGGGTCGCCGGCGGCAACGGAACATCGGCTTTCGAGAGTGGCACGAACAGCATTAGGCCTGTCACGATATAGAAAACACAAATGCATCGTTTCAAAATATTATTCTCCTGCTGGAAATTCTTGGGGCTTGCATAATGGTGGACATCGGCGAACGCTTTATGAATATTGTCCTCTGCGGGCGTTTTCGGATATCGTACGCAAACGGCTTGAGGATGCTCCGAAGATCATGGTATTACGGGGAAACGTACGAATCCCGGTCCGGGCGCGCGGCCTGGCGGGCTGCTGTAGCAAGGTACTGTCCATTACACAAACCCAAGACTGCCGCAATAGTTGCGCAAATGATAGTACCCTGGTTTCCCGTCTACCGCGGCGGCGTCGTCGTTGCGGAAACCTCCTGCGATGGAAGTGAGTCGTCGTAGGCGGAATCGAGCGCCACGATCTGGTAGAAATACGTCGTACTCGGATCTAAAAAATAGTTCGTGTAGGTGGTGCCGGTCACCTTGGCGATCTCGGCTAGTTGGCCGGATGAAGTCCCCTGCCAGACCTGATAGTACGAGATGGGGAGCCCGTTGTGCGCCACGCTCTCCTGCCATGTCACAACGATCTTGCTGGCAGAATCCGCCGTAGCGACTACACCGCTGGGCGGGTTGGGCAGGGGATACGTTTTGGCCGAGGCAGTCGGGGACATCGCCGAGGTGATCCCGGATTCCACGGCTTCCACGCCATAGTAATAGGCGGCCGAGGCGTCCAGAAGCAGATTCCTATAGGTGGTCGCGGAAGCCGGAACAGTCGCAATCTGCGTGAGATTGGATTCCGAAGGCCCGCTGAAAATAAGGTATTTTGCCAAGCCGCCGTCGTTTGGGGGAGGAGACCATCTCAGATCGATCTCTTTGGCGGAAACTGCCGTGGCCGCCAGATTCGTCGGCGCGGTGGCCGACGATCTGAAAGTCTGCAAGCTCAGCGTTTCCGAAAGGGCCGAATTGTTGCTGGCCAGATCGAATGCCTGGACCTGGTAATTATAGAGGGTCTCCTGGCTCAGTCCCGTGTCATTATATGCGGGAGTAGATGTGTTGGCGATCCAAACCCCCTGGCAGGACTGGCCAAGCGCCGGCGGTGTGCAGCGCAGCACGTTATAGCCGGCCACGCCCACATTGTCGGTGGAGGCCGTCCACGTAAGGTTGGTGCGCGCGTAGCCTGCTGTGCCCGTTAAGCCGGTGGGCGTGGAAGGCGGAGTTTTGTCTGGTGTCTCGATCAGTTGGACCGCGTAGCCGAACCCGGTCAAGCTGTACACAGAGGTATCGTTGGCGGTCTTCGCAAGTTCCGTCTCGGTTTCAATGATGTCGGCACTGTCGCAGTACGTGGTGGTGCACGTGCAATTGGCGGCGCCGCCGTTTTCTGTGGTTCCACCGTAGTCTTGGTACGTGAAGAGGTAGTCGGGCCCATCCCCCGCCACGTACAGCATATTGGTGTAGTTCGCCAGGTTTCGCATGGTTTGCTGGAAATAGATGTCCAGCGGCGCCCAGAAATTGAAAGGGTTGCGGCCGCGCAGATCGTCCGCCGACAGCACATTCCATTCGCTGTTTGCCATTTTCCACAGCCAGTCCTCGCTCAAGGCGAGCGGTTTCCCGGCCGCCGCCGTCAGGCTGGCGATAGTCAGAATGTTTCCGATCAAGCTTCCCGTCGATACGGTGTTGATCGGATATATATGAGAGTCGATATAGTCCAGCGGCAGGGCAACGTACGCCGCGATAAATTCCACCAGGCTGTACGGACTCTGCGGCCAAGCCCCAAAGCCTGCCCCCAGTTTGGAGTTGGGAAAACTGGATGCCCGGACAGCCGTGATTTCACCGGCGATCATTTGTGCGGCATCGGCGGGGTTATTCACGTTGGGCTGGCCCGCCTGATAGGCTTCCGTGTCGGGTTCTTCTGCCAGGATCAGGTAATCGGGTTGCATGGTCTCCGCGATGGTCGCCGCCATGGTGGCGCGGGCCTGCATATATTCACTCCAGGAGAGCGTACTGAAATAAGCGGCCAGGTTGGGCCAACCGGATTGAATGTCATCCGCCAGCAGAATATCGTTCTCCACGATCAGTTTCATGCCTAGCGCCTTTACGGCTTGGGCCACCCCCTGGTAAAAGGTTAGATAGGGCTGGAGTTGCGTTTCTCCGCCCAGGAAGGGCGCATACAGCACCGGAAAACCGATTTGCACCTCAATGGCTTGCGCGCCCAAAGCCTTCTCCTCATTGAGTTGGGCCATAACTGTTGATAAATAGCCGGTTCCCCCAATCGTCGGCCCCGCATTCGCGTCGGCCACCTGCAGATTTGTGGCGTAGATCGTGGGGCCTCCTGGTACGGGCGTCCAAGTGGGTGGTACCTTGAGGAGCAGATTGAACGCCTGCAGGGCGGTTTTGAGGTCGGTGGCGATGGTGCTACAGTAGCCCGCAGGTATCGGCGGCGTGGTTGGAGGGGCTGGGACATCGGCCTTCGAAAGCGGCGCCATAAGGCCATTCAGGAGCGCCAAACCATAGAAAACACAAATAGATCGTTTCAATGTACAGTTCTCCTGTTTGTGATCTGGGCCCTGCGAAGGCCCTTAAGTGGCGCTGCCGGCGAGCCGGCAAAGTGGCGTGATGTCCCTAAACGTGGGGGACAGTACTATTACTAATATGCCCAATGCTACATACTTTCCCGGTTTGAGTCAATATGTACAAACGAGAAGTTGTGGTGAATTTTGCCTTCGCCGATGGCTGGTATCCTGGCAGGGAGACCGGCGTAATCCACGCCGCAACCTCCAAAGGAGCAAATCATCGATGTCGAAACACGCCGAAGCCGATCTGATCCTCAAGCTTTTTGAATTGCGTCGCGAAGCCACCATGCGCACAGCGCGCGAATGGTACTTTCTTGAATTTAATCCGGAATCGCGCGCCGACTTTGACAAAATCATGATGGGCGAACATGGCGGCCACCTGCGCATGATCATCAGCTACTGGGATATGGCCGCGGCGCTAGTCAACCACGGAGCCATCGGCATCGATCTTTTTAACGACACCAACGGCGAACACGTGGGCGTCTTTGCGAAGCTCGAAGCCCTTGCTCGACGAAATACGGCCTGCTTATGGACCGCACTTGGTCGCCGATTTGGAGAAACTGATCGACGCCACACCGGGCGGCCGGGAGCGCGTGGCGGGTATGCGCGAACGCATGAAGGCGATGCGCGCCGAAATCGCGCGCACACGGACCGGCGCCGCCGCTCAGAGCTAACGTGCGACAGGCCGGGAGTCCTACTGCGACAATGGTATTCAGTTGGTTCATTCCGTATGCCAGAGACCCAGCCACCCGAAGATAAGCCGAAGCCGGCGTCCGGTTCCGGTACGCTGGGCGTACTGCGGGTCTTTGGCGTGCCGGTGCGGCTGCACTTCACGTTTATCCTGCTATTGATTTTTCTGGTGTTTATCGGCATCGGCGACCGCCAGTCGGGGCCCATGACGGCGGTGTACATTTTGGCGCTGTTCGGCTCCGTTCTCCTGCACGAGTTCGGGCACACGCTGGTAGCGCGCCACTACGGCATCCGCACCATTGAAATCGTGATGTACCCGATTGGCGGCGTGTCGCGCCCGGAGCGCATACCGAAAGGGCGCGAGGAATTCTGGATCGCTATCAGCGGACCGCTGGTCAACGCCTTGATCGCGGCGGGGCTCTTCGCCTGGCTGGCCACCCGGCACCAGTTCCAACCCATTGAACTGCTGCGGGATCCCACCGACGCCAACCTGGCGCAGCGCATTGCCACCGGTAATTTCCTGCTCTTCGCCTTCAATCTCCTGCCCGCCTACCCGATGGATGGCGGGCGCGTGCTGCGCTCGGTGCTGATGCTCTTCAAGCCGGAGGAGGAAGCCAGCCGCATCGCGGCCAGCGCGGGGCAGGCGCTGGCGGCCATGTTGGGACTTTATGGCCTGCTGTATTCCAATTTCATTGTGGTCTTCGTGGCCATGTTTATCTATATCGGCGCTTCGCAGGAAGGCGCCTCGGTGCGCGGGCGACTGCTCACCACCGGCGTTCCGGTGCGCGCGGCGATGATCACCGACTTCCGCACACTTTCGCACGGAGAGAGCATCCGGGACGCCGGCAACCTGCTGCTAGCCACATCGCAGAATGATTTCCCGGTGATGCACGGGGACACCGTACTGGGGCTGTTGACGCGCGCAGCGCTGCTGCGCGCCATGATGACCGACGGTCCGGATGCATATGTCGCATCGGCGATGGACCGGACCCCCAAGCGCTTCTCGCCGGACACGCCGCTCTCCGACGTGCTGGCGGACCTCTCGGGTACGCGGGCGTGCGCGCTGGTGATGGAAGGGGAGAAACTCGTGGGCATGCTAACGTCCGAAAACGTCTCTTCGTTTATCCTGCTGCGGCAGGTAGCCATCCAGCAGCAGGCCAGGGTGCAATCACGGTAACGGCGACGGCGGCGGGGGCTCCGCACCGGGTGGTGCTGGTGGGCGCCGGATTTGGCGGATTGTACGCGGCGCAGGCGCTCAAGCGCGCGCGGGTGGATCTCACCGTGATCGACCGGCGCAACTTCCACTTGTTCCAGCCGCTGCTTTATCAGGTCGCCACCGGGGCCTTGTCTCCGGGCGAGATCGCTTCGCCGGTGCGCCACGTGCTGAGCCGGCAGCGCAATACGCGCGTATGGCTGGCGGATGTGCGCGATATTGACGTGGATCGCCGTGCGGTGCTGCTCGATGACGGCCACGCAGAGTACGACACACTGGTGCTGGCCACCGGCTCACATTATCGCTATTTCGGCCACGACGATTGGGCGCCGCTGGCGCCGGGACTAAAAAGCATCGAAGACGCCACCGAGATCCGCCGGCGGATCTTGCTGGCTTTCGAATGCGCTGAGCGCGAACCCGACGCCGGGAAACGGCGTGCGTGGCTGACGTTCGTGATCGTGGGCGCGGGTCCCACGGGCGTGGAATTGGCGGGCGCGCTGGGCGAGATCGCCAATGACACGTTGCGTCACGATTTCCGCAGCATTAATCCCGCGGACGCCGCCATCCTTTTGGTGGAAGGCGCGGAGCGCGTGCTCCCAGCGTTTCCGCCGGATCTGTCCGCCAAAGCCGAGCGCGCCTTATCGAAGCTGGGCGTGAGGACGCGGGCCGGCGCGACGGTGACGGATTTGGATGCCGCCGGCGTCACGTTGCGCGTGGGCGAATCGGTGGAACGAATTCCAGCCAGGACTGTGCTTTGGGCCGCGGGCGTAGAGGCCTCCGAGCTTGGGAAAATTGTCGCTCAGCGCACCGGCGCTCCGCTCGACCGGGCAGGCCGGCTGGTTGTGCTGCCGGATCTAACCGTCCCCGGCCATCCCGAGATCTTCGTTATCGGCGACTTGGCAAACTTCAGCCATCAAACGGGCCAGCCATTGCCCGGTCTGGCGCCGGTGGCCATGGCGGAGGGCCGCTACGTGGCGCGGCGCGATTCAGGCGCGTCTGCGGGGAGAAACCCTTCGCCCTTTTCATTATTTAGATAAAGGCACGCTGGCCACTATCGGGCGCAATCAGGCCGTGGCGGAGTTTGGACGGCTGCACATTTCCGGGCCTATCGCCTGGTTCGTGTGGCTCTTCGTGCACCTGATGTACCTGGTGGAATTCGACAACCGGCTTTTAGTCTTGATCGAATGGATCTATGACTACGTCACGCGGAATCGCGGTGCGCGGTTGATAACCGGGGGACGATAGGGATCACCTGGATTCAGCCGCGCGCGCCATGTGGCGCACAGTGGCGGCCAGCCATTCCGCCGCACAGTTGGCGCACGCGGACGCACCGCGGTGCCGGCAGCATGATCGGGGAACGGCCAGCCCCATCTCTTCCGCCATCAGCAACAGGCGCATCTGCGATTCGTGCAGGCGATGCAGCTCTTGCCGAATGTCCGCGGGCGTCGCGGACGGACAATGCGTTCCGCTATGGTTTCCACTCCCTACCGGCATCTGAAAACACTCCCTGCAACCATTCTGCGGGGTCCCGTTGAGGAGTCGCCAGAGACTGAACTTGCATTCATTTGTCGAATGAAAAAGCACATGCTTGTCGTTGTTTGTACTACAAACGACAGGATTCAATCGATGAGGTGGTTCTGCATTGCATAGTGCATCAACTCCGCGGAGGTGCTCAGGTTCAGCTTTTCCAGAATGCGGCCGCGATAAGTGCTGACGGTAGTGACGCTCAGATGCAGTTCCTCGCCGATTTGGGTGACCGTTTTCCCGGCGGCGATCATGCGCAAAACCTCGAATTCCCGGCCGGAGAGCATCTCGTGGATGGGCACTCCGGCATCGTCGTTCAGGCCGGCGGCCAGGTGCTCAGCCAGCGCGGCACTCACGTAGAAACCGCCAGCCAGTACCTTGCGGATGGCCTTGATCAGTTCCTCAGGCGCGCTTTCCTTGTTCAAATAGCCGGAGGCGCCCGCTCTTAGGACGCGCCTACCGTATTGTTCTTCGGGGTGCATGCTCAAGACCAGTACGACAAGCTTGGGCCGCAGCGCTTTGATGTCCTTGAGGATATCCAGGCCGCTACGCCCTGGCATGCTGACGTCGAGAATCAGCAAATCCCAGTCCTCGGCTTGCACCTGAGCGAGAGCCTCCTGTGCATCTTTAGCTTCGCCGCAGACGGCGATATTGAACTCGCGCACCAGGATTTCCCGAAGTCCGCGGCGGAGGATGGCGTGGTCGTCGGCGATGAGAACCCGGATCAATGGTTTGTGCTGGGAATGCGGACTCTGACGGTGGTCCCGCCTAGTGGACCGCTGGCGATCTCCAGACCGCCCCCAAGCAGCCGGGCCCGCTCCCGCATTCCCAGGATTCCTAACGAGCCGGTAGTGGGATTTGTTTGGCCTATCCCGCGACCGTTGTCGTGAACCTCGAGGAAAAGATCGCCGGCGTTCTGGCCTAATCGTATGTTCACCCGAGTAGCGCCGGAATGCCGGGCTACATTGGTCAAGGTTTCCTGGAAGATGCGAAAGAGCGCGGTCCCGCGCTCGGAATCGACGGCAAGTTCAATATCGGGCACGCTGATCTGGCACTCAATTCTCGTGCGGGTCTGAAACTCCCCGCGGCCCAATCCACGGCGGCCACCAGGCCCAGGTCGTCAAGGATTCCCGGGCCGGAGCTCAGTAGAGATCCGGCGCACCGAATGAATCGTCCGGTCCACAAAATTCATGATGGCCCCGATGTTTCCGGATAGTTCTCCCCGGCGGCCGCAGCCTGCAACGAGGCCAAATCGATCTTGATCGCGGTGAGAGCTTGTCCCAGTTCGTCATGCAGCTCCCGCGCCAGCCTGGTCCTTTCCTCCTCCCGGATGCTCTGCAGTTGTGCGGTCAAAGCGCGTAACTGGCCAAACGAGGCTTGCAGTTCCTCTTTGGAGCGCTTCTGCTCAGTAATATCCTCCAAGACGCCGGCGACACGATCGACGCCTCGCGGACCCTCGATGGGGAAATACGATAACGAACAGATCTCTCTCACCAAAAATGGTAGACGCGCATCTGATCTCAAACTCCGCGGTTTTACCCTGGAAACACTCGTCTATCTTCGGTTTGATGACGTTCTCGAAGAGATCCTTGCCCAAGAACTCCGCCACTCGATGACCGATGACCTGCTCCCGTTTCAGGCGGCGGTAATTGAGGAACGCCCGATTCGCGATCAAGTGCCGGTATTCGCGGTCGACCACTAGATCATTTCCCGGGCGTGTTCCACGACTTTTTCGTATTCCCGCATCTTTCCTTCCGCCAGCTTGCGCTCGGTGATGTCCTCCACGATTCCCCTGTAGAATGGCGGCATGGCTCCAGCGGCGGAGGCCCCTGAAACCGTAACCCTGACCCACATCAACTGGCCATCCTTACGCCGGCAGCGCGTCTCGATCCGAAACTGTTGCGGCTTGCCCTGTTCCAGTTCCGCGTAGAGCGTTCCACTGGCCGGACGGTCATCCTCAAATGTCAGGTCGATAAAAGAGATTTCGCGCAACTCATCGCCAGAGTACCGCAGCATCTCCCGATACGCGCGATTCGTTGCAATAAACCTACCGTCCGGATCCCTTACCGCAATACCCACTGCCGAATTATCGAAGACGGCGCGCCAACATCCTTCGCTGGCCAACCACGCCTGCTCGGCGCGCTTCTGTTCTGTGAGGTCGCGATATGCCGCATAAATGGCGGCCTCTCCTCCACCCGGCGAGGAAGGCAAATAGGTAATCGCGCCGCGGAAACGGCTGCCATCCTTCCGGCGTCGAAGGCTTTCGGCATCTACACGCACGGCTTGCGCCGCTAATTCCACCAGTTTTCGATGCCCATCCTGCGACTCGTCCGGCATGATCGTCTCACCTAGCTGCCAGCCGAGCGCTTCTTGCGGAGCGTACCCAAAAACCTGGCTAAACTCCCGGTTGATACGGATCAGGCGGCCGTCCGCAGCGGTCAGGCCGACGGCTTGCGGCGACTATTCAAACAACTCTGAGAGAAAGTCGTTCTGTTTCCGCAGGTCCTTCATTTTCCGGATAAGCAGGGCTGCCATCCGCGCCGCGGCGGCAAAGGCGCCGATGCCGGCGGTCTCAAGAGGAGAAATGCGCGCGGCTTGGGCGGCACCCGAACCGCGCCGGCAGGCAGACGGAAGGCGGCTAATGCCGCGCCATGACTGGCGGCGATGGCGGAGCCCAGGATACCGGCGCGCTGCAGCGCCCTTGAAATCTTGGAGACGCCCACGGCCACGCGACGCCAAACGGAAAATATGGAAATAAACTGCGACCCCGCCGTCCAAATATTTACGCCGGGGCGGCGATTGCCAAGTGCGAGGACCGCTAAATAGTCGGAAAACATCTCGTCCAACTGAGTTAATTATACCGCAATAGCTGGGGGCTACCCCGAATTAAGCTCGAATTTACTCCCATCGCGATATTTCAAACCGCCGGCCCTGGCGCGGCGCGATGGCGCATGGCGGGTTCAAGCCGTCCGCGAAAAGCAAAACGCGGGGAGGCCTGAACCGGCTGAACCCTCCGCCTGCGATGTGTATTAGAATCAGCCTGAGGACTTGCATGCGATTCCTGGTAGTCACCCTGGCTGCATTGACGTTGGTTTCCTGTAGCCGGGACCCCAATGTAGCCAAGAAGCGATATCTGGAGAACGGGAACAAATACTTCGCGAAAGGCAAGTACAAAGAAGCTTCGATCATGTATCGCAACGCCTTGCAGAAAGACCAGCGATACGGTCTAGCTTATTACCGCTTGGCTCTGACCGATCTGAAGCTCGGCGCGCATTCCCAACGCCTTGGGCGAATTACGGCGCGCCATCGAGCTGATCCCAAAAGATCAGCCGGAGCACACGGATTCCGAAGTCCGGCTGGCCGAGATCTATCTGGCGTTCACCCGCGAGACCCAGTATCTGTCGGAAGTGGAAGGCGTCACCAAGGAGCTGCTGCAACGCGACCCGAATTCATTCGACGGTCACCGGCTGACTGCGGACCTGGATTTCGTGCGGGCGCAGAGCAGTTTCCATACGGGCAGGCCCGAAGAGACCAAGAAGCTGCTCGAAAGCGCCATCGCGGAATATCGCAAGGCCATGGCCATCAAGGCGCCGACGCAGGCCCTCAAGATGCAACTGGCGCGAGCGCTGTCCGCCGACCGGCCAGTATGCGGAGGCCGAGCAGCTTTACAAACAACTGATCGCTCAGGATAAAACCTTTGTCCCCGCGTATACCGAATTGTACGGCGTCTACCTGATACAGAACAAAGTCGCCGACGCGGAGCAGATCCTCAAGACGGGCGCCGCCAACAATCCGAAGCAATTGAGTTTCCTGGTGTCGCTGGCCAGCCATTATTCCGGCTTGAAACGGCACGACGAGATGGTGGCGGTGTTGAATCAAATCAAGAGCCACGCCAAGGATTACGACCGCGCCTATCTGGTGGTGGGCGATTTCTATTTCCGCAACAACGACTATGGAGGAGGCCCTTAAGCAATACAAAGAGGGCATGGCCGCGGACCCCAAACAAAAGGCCACCTATCAAAAGCGCATGATCGAGGTGCTGATGCGCCAGAACCGGCGCGCGGAAGCGGCGGATATCGATGCCGCCATTTTGAAGGACAATCCCAAGGATTCCGATGCGCGCGGATTGCAGGCATCCCTGCTGCTGGACCGCGGCGATGTGCAGAAGGCCATCTCCGAATTGCAGGCGGTAGTCAACGCCGCGCCGGATAACTTCGTGGCGCGTTACAACCTGGGCCGGGCGCACGTGGCGCGGGGAGAGTGGGAGCAGGCGCGCCAGCAGTTCACCGAAGCCATCCGCGAGCGGCCCGATTATCTGCCGGCGCACCTGGCGCTGGCGCAACTCCAGGTGATGCGGGACGAATTCGATGCGGCTCTCAAATCCGTGGCTCGGATCCTCACCATCGATAAGACCAACGGTCCCGCGCGCATGATTGAAGCGGCCGCCTTGCTGGGCGAGAAAAGATATACCGATGCCCGCCAGTTGCTGGAAGCCATCCGGAAAGCCAATCCCAACGCCCCCGATATCGACTTCTCCCTCGGCATGGTGGCCATGAAAGAAGGCAACCTGAAAGAGGCGGAGGAGATTTTCCGTAAGGCCTACGCGGCGAATCCCAAGGATGCGCGCGGATTGGTGGGTCTGGTCGAAACCTTGGCCGCGGAAGGCCATTACGATCAGGCCATCCAGTTTCTGCAAAGCGAAGTTGGCCAAGGCACCCCAAGCGCACCGATCTGCAAATGGCGTTGGGCAATATCGCCGTGCGCGCCGGGAATTTCGATCTGGCGATCGCCCAGTTTCAAGCGGTGCTCAATGAGATGGACAAGAATTCAAAGTCGCGCGGCGAAGTCTATTTCCGGCTGGGCGTGACTTTGCGCCGCAAGGGCGATCTGAAGGCGCCATCGATGCGCTCGCCAAGGCCAGAGAGGCTCTGCCCGGCAATTCGATGGTGGTGGATGAATTGGCCCTCGCCTTTCAAACTGCCGACCGGAAACCGGAAGCGCGCCAGGCCTACGAGCAGGCCGTCAAGCTGGACCCGCAAAACGGCTTCGCTCTGAACAACCTGGCATTCCTGATCGCCGAAGGCGGCGGCGGGGACTTGGACCAGGCCCTGACCTATGCCCAGCGCGCCAAGCAGGTACTGCCCAACCTCAGCGAAGTCTCCGATACCCTGGGCTGGATCTATTTGAAGAAGAACATGAGCGACAACGCCATGGACATCTTCCAGGGCTTGGTGAATAAGGCGCCCGAACAACTCCACGTACCGTTTTCATCTGGGCATGGCGCTGGCGCAAAAAGGCGACAAGCCTAAGGCGCTCAAGGAGTTGCAGCAGGCGCTGCGGAGCAGTCCGGCCAAGGACGAAGAAAACAAGATCCGGGATTTGATCAACAAGCTGCAGGCGCCTGAGCTTTTACCCTGCGAACTGCGCTACGATGGCTATCCGGAGGCGTGCCAATGGTTTTGTCGGATGTAGACATTAAGCGCTACATCGAAATGGGGAAGATCAAGATCGCGCCCGAATTGCCGCCCGAGCAGTTCGGGAGTTGCTCGGTGGATTTCCGGCTGGGTAACGAATTCAACGTCTTCGAATATAGCCGCCATCCTTATATCGATCTGCGCGACCGCACCAGCCTGCAGCAGATCATGCGCACCATCGAAGTGCCGCCGGATGAACCGTTCGTGCTGCAGCCCCGCGATTTCGTGCTGGCCGTGACGCTCGAATCGCTGGAGCTGGATGCGGATGTGCTCGGCCGGCTGGAAGGCCGCTCCAGCCTGGGGCGGATCGGCATCATCGTGCACGGCACGGCTGGATTGTTCGATCCCGGGTGGACGGGCAAAGCCACCTTGGAGTTGAGCAACCTGAGCCGCATGGCGGTGGCGCTCTACCCGGGCATGCGCATCTGCTCGTTCACCTTCGAACAGCTCTCATCGCCTTCGTCGGTGCCATACGGCAAGAAGCCCGGCAACAAATACGCCGGGCAGTTGCATCCGCTGGCCAGCCGGCTGGGCGCCGAAGTAGCAAGTAAAGAACGGGTGTCCCTCTTCGCCATAAATCGCGCTATTCTTTTGAGAAACACGCGCAAAACGGGCGCCCGCGCCGCCCAGATCCTTAGTGATCTCCCCTTGAGTGGCGGCGCGGAAGGCGTGCCCTTTGCGCTTATTAAGGAGCAGCGAAAAACAAAATGGCTACCAAGTCCCACCCATGCCAGGAAAAAGCCTTTCCCGGTTACCAGATCATTTGCCGATAACATACTGACCGGCCCCACAGGAGTAGTGCCGGCCCGCGGTCACGCGGAAGAGCGCCGACGCTCTGACTCCGGCCGAGCAGCAGACATTTCAGAGCGCGATCAAACGCGCCATTGCGGATGGCATCTACACGACGCTCGTCGACATTCATGCGGACATGCAGCACGACATGCATACGATGGAGGGCATGCCCACCGGCACGCAGCGGTTCTTGCCCTGGCACCGGCTGTTTCTCATTAACTTCGAGGAAATCATGCGACGGTTTGAACCGGCCTTCGCCGTGCCTTACTGGCGGTGGATGGATGAGAACAGCATACCCGCTTGGATGACCGGCTTCAAACCTGGCGGCGTTTCCGATGCCAATGGAAACCCGGTCATTGTAACGAGAAATCCAGGCGGATTGCCCGAAGCCAGGACTCTGCCGACTTCCCAGACCATCCAGACCACGGTGATGAGCGCCTCGGATTACACCACTTTTACGCTGGCGCTCGAAGGCGCGAAGCCATTCGGCGCCCATAATCTGGTGCACGTCTGGTTCGATGGGACAATGACCAACGTGCCCACGGCGCCGGCGGACCCGATGTTTTGGATGCATCATGCCGAAGTGGACCGGATCTGGTGGATCTGGCAGCGGTCGCATCCGGGACAGATTCCGAGCCTCACCGGCGCGGACGACGTTCTGGACCCATGGCCGGAACACGTGGCCGACGTCCTCAATATTGCGGCAGGCCATCACCCTTACACTTACGACAGATCTGTCCTGTAGAGGGCTCGCGCACGTCGCCTTGCGTTACGATGGCGTGTCCGAACCTAGATGGAGCGTACATTCCACGGCGCTGCCGGCGAAGTGACCGGCTCCCTGCATCACGTTGAAGTAGACGGCCGGGAATATCTGCTCGACTGCGGGCTGCACCAAGGGCGGCGCAAAGAAGCCGACCGCAAGAATCGCGAGCTTCCGGTGGATGCCGCGTCCATCGCGGCCATCGTGCTGTCACACGCGCCTATCGACCATAGCGGCAACCTTCCCACGTTGGTGAAGCATCGCTTTGAGGGGCCATCTACACGACCCCGGCGACCATCGATTTATGCAACGCCATGTTGCGCGACACGGCGCATATTCAGGAGAAGGACGCCGAGTTCGTCAACAAACGCGCCGCGAGGCGGCATACGGAGGGCCACGGGCCGGAGCCGGTCGAGCCTCTGTTCACGATGGAAGATGCCGAGCGCACCCTGCCGCTGTTTCGGCCTGTCGGCTATTACGCGACCCAGAACCTGAGCGGCCATTTGAGTTATGAATGCTACGACGCCGGCCATATCCTGGGATCGTCGGCGCTGGTGCTCAACTACCGCAACAATGGCGCACGCGTGCGCCTGGGGTTTTCTGGCGATCTGGGCCGCCCGAATCTGCCCATCACCGACTTGCACGGCCCGTTTGTGGTCATTTCCGCCTCCGGCATGTGGGAACAGGGCCGCATCCTGCATCACCTGCGTAACAACCTGGACGACCCCCCGTATTTGAAGAAGATCTTCCTAGTGCACGGCGAGACGGCCCAATCGCAGGCACTGGCCACTGTCATACGTTCGCAATACGGAGGAGAGGTGGCGTTGCCGTCGCCCGGCGAGAGCTTCCCGCTAGATACCTGAAACGTAAACAGGTTCGTAGCAGTCTATAATTGGAGTATCCCAACGGAGTTAAGGAGCATAGATCTGTGAGCAGCCCGACGTATACACCCCCGCCCAGTGGCTCGGGCGTGAAAACCGCACTGGTGGCTGGCGGCCTGGTGGCCTTGCTGGTTTCCAACATTGCTTTATGGTATCGCCTGGAGACTACGCGCACCGACGATCGCGCGGCCAGCCAGGCTATGCTGGCCGAAATCACCAGCCTGAAGGAAGCCGCCTCGGTGACCACCGCATCGCAGAAGCGCAACGTGGAGAACCTGAAGGAAGAGTTGGCAGCGGCGCGCCAGCAGGCCAATCAGGCGGCCGGCCACGCCAAACTGGAAGCCCAGGCGCACGCCGATCAACTGGCCAAGACGCTGCAAGATGCGCAGGCCAAGCAGCAGGCCGAAGTGCAATCCAAGATTTCAGACGTCCAACAGCAGGCGACTACCGCCAATGCCAAGATCGGCGAAGTGAGCGGCGACGTATCCACCGTGAAGACGGATCTAGGAAATACCAAGGCCGAACTGGACAAGACCATAACCAACCTCAATAAAACGATTGGCGATCTGGGCGTGCAGAGCGGCTACGTGGCCACCAACGCCAAGGAATTGGATGCGCTGAAGAGGCTCGGCGAGCGCAACTACTTCCAGTTCACGCTGCTGCGCAAGGACAAGGCGCCCAAGCGGGTCGGCGATATTTCGCTCAAGCTCAAGAGCGTGGACAAGAAGAAGAACAGGTACACTCTCGAAGTCTTGGCGGACGACAAGACCGTCGAGAAGAGGGACAAGGGCATCAACGAGCCGCTACAGTTCTACGTGGCGAAGGCTAAGCAGCCGTATGAGCTGGTGGTGAACGATGTGGGCAAAGATCAGATCACTGGGTATCTGGCCGCGCCCAAGGACACCACGCCGCGCCCTTGAGGGCTCATTCGTGGCGCAGCGCGACCATTGGGTCCACTTTTGTCGCGCGCCGGGCCGGGACGTAGCAGGCCAGCAACGCGATGGCGGTCAAACCCGCCGCCACTATACAGAAAGTTTCCGGATCCGTGGCGGTCACGCCAAATAGAAATTCCGAGATTACCCGCGTCAGCCCCAGCGCCAGCATGGCGCCGATCGCCACGCCGATGCCTGCCAGCTTCAAGCCCAGTTTCGCGACCATGGCCAGCACACTGGTCCGTGGCGCGCCCAACGCCATCCGGATACCGATCTCATGGGTGCGCTCGGAAACGAAGTAGGACATCGACCCGTAGATTCCCATGGCGGCCAACAGGAGCGCCAGCGTGGCGAAGACCTCCAGCAGGCGGGCGTAAAAATGCGAGTCGTCCACCGACTCCGCCAGGATCTGCTCCATGGTCATGATGCCGTTGATGGGTTGCTCCGGATCCACTTCCGCAACCGCCTTCTTGACCGCCGCCGCTAAGCCGCCCGAACGCGACCGCACGATCAGGGTCTGCGCCAGTTGCAACAGGATGTTGCCGCCGCGGAAGTCCGACCCTTGCTGCAGAAAGCTGGCATATACATCCCCCCGACGCGGTCGCCGCTCCCCCAACTGGAGCTTGATATCTCCGACCACGCCGACGATCCGGCGCGGTTGCTTATCGTCTGTGTCCGCAATCCGGATCAGTAACTGTTGGCCGATGGGGTCTTCATCGGGGAAGTAGCGCCTGGCGAAAGTCTCGTCGATTACCGCAGCCCAGGGCGCACTCTCTACATCTATATCGTTCAAATAGCGGCCCTTCTTCAGCGGCACTTTGAGCGCGCCAAAGAAACCGGGACTGACCACGTCATAAGTCGTTCGGGGACGTTTGTCCGGAGGCGGCAGCGGGCGCCCCAGCACCGAGAAAGTTTGCCCGTTTCCACCCAGAAAACCGGCCGCTTCCACACCCGGAAGAGCGGTCACTCGATCGAGCAGTTGACGATGGAATGCCGTCACCGCAGGCCGGGTTCTTTCCATGTCCCCGCCAGGCAGTCTCTCCACGTAACGCCCGCCTTCCGGTAAATAGATATCGAAGGTCATCACATTCCTGGGATCGAACCCCGGGTCGACCCGATGCAAGCGCAGCAAGCTGTTGATCATCAGGCCGGCGCCGACCAGCAACACCATGGCCATCGAGATTTCCGAGACAGCCAGGACGTAGCGGGTAAGCCCGCGCGAGCCGGCGGTCCGCCGTTCCCCTTCCCGCAGTACGACATTCAAATGGGGATTTGACGATTGCAACGCCGGCGCCAGCCCAGCCAACATCGCCGTCGCGAGCGAAATCGCGAGCGTAAACAGAAGCACCCGCCCATCGATGGCGATGCTTCCGGCATTCTGAAATTCTCCGGCCAGCGCGCGGAATAGCTGGATGCCCACCAGCGTGAGACCCACGCCCAGGGCGCCAGCGGCCAGCCCCAGGATGCCGCTCTCGACGAGCAACTGCTGGATCAGACGCCGCCGGCCGGCCCCCAGCGACGCGCGCAGTGCATACTCCTTCCGGTGAGTCTCCGCACGCGACTGCATCAGGTTGGCGGCGTTGGCGCAGGCGATCAGCAAAACAAAGACCACGGCTCCCAGCAGCGGATACAGGTATTGTCCCGTCCCTGCGTCCAATGACTCGCGCAAGGGAATCACCTTCGCGCCCACGCCCTTGTTAGTGGCCGGATAGGCCCGCTCCAGGCGGCGCGCGATCACATCCATTGCCCCCTGCGCCTGGCCGCGGCTTACGTGCGGCTTGAGCCGCCCCATGGCCATCAGCCAGTGATCCTTGCGTTCGGAATAGCGGGCGCTCTCGGGATTGACCGGCTGCCACAAGTCCAGCCGCTCGCCGTAGAACGAGCCGAAGCCGGGCGGCATGACTCCGACAATAGTGGAAGCCACACCCGAGACGTTCAGAACCCGCCCCAGCACCCGCGGATCGTTGTTAAAACGGCGCTTCCAAAAAGCGCTGCTGATAACGATGGTCTGCGTGGTGTCCTGTATCTCGCCGGTTAGGAAGACCCGCCCCAAAAGCGGCTTGGCACCCAGCAGGGCGAAGAAGTTCGGGCTGACATCTTGTACCCGGCCCTGTTCGGCTTCGCCGCCCGTTCCCGACACGGGGCCGGTCTCAGTGAAACTGCTCAGAGCCATGTCCTCGAAGACGTCGTTCTGCTTTTTCCAATCCACCGTCTCGGCGATGGGCGGCGCCTGCCGCTCATCGGGCTGCCCCGGCACGGTCTCCCAGACGGCCATAAGTTGGTCCGGCTGCTCGTAGGGGAGCCGCCGGAGCATCACGGCATTGATCACGCTGAAGATGGTGCTGTTGGGGCCGATCCCCAAGGCCAGCGACAGTACCACCACAGCCAGGAAACCCGGGCTTTTTCGTAGCGTGCGCACCGCGTAGAGCAGGTCCCGCCATATGGTCTCAAGCCAGGCAAATGCCCGCATTTCGCGCGTTTCCTCCTTCCAAAGAGTCACGTTGCCGAACCTGTTGCGTGCGGCGTGGCGGGCGGCGTGGGCATCGAAGCCGATCTGTTCCAGCTTTCGCTCGCGCATGCTTAGATGGAAGCCGATTTCTTCCTCCAGGTCCCGTTCCATCCGCCGGCGGTAAACCAACGCCTTCAGCCGCAGCCAGGTATTTGTGCGCCATCCCGACACGGTCTTACGCTTCCATAACGCGGGCAATCGCCGCCGCCATGCGATTCCAGTGCACCGATTCCGAGCCGAGTTGCTTGCGGCCGGCCGCCGTCAGCCGGTAGTATCTGGCCCGGCGCTTGTTTTCCGAGGCGCCCCACTCGGCCGCCAGCCAACCGCGCAGCTCGAGCCTGTGCAGAGCCGGGTACAGCGCGCCTTCCTCGACGCGTAACACGTCGCCCGAATGCTGCTCGATGGATTCCGCGATCGCATAGCCATGCATCGGTCCGCGCATGAGCGTCTTCAGAACCAGCATGTCGAGTGTGTCGCGAAGCAACTCGCCGCGATTGCGGCCGCCGCCTATTCCCATAATTATCTTAGGGAAGTATATCACTTCACGGCCAGCTTGAAATCCACGGTCACGATCAGCGCTTCCGGCATCACTTACGCAGGCTGTCCCCCAGCGCGGCGCAACCCGCCGCACGTAGTATCCGTTGCGGAGGGCGCCGCCGGCGTCCCGGATTTCCACCCGGACGTCTTTCAGGCCGATGGGCTTTCAGGCTCAGCCGCCCGTCATCGCCGCGCAGTTCCGGGTGTTCCAGATAAACGAAGCTGCACTTGGCCGCGGGATCGCCCTTCACGTAGCGGCGGCCCTCCTGGGTGAGGACATCCTTCGCCAGAATCTCGCGGCGGAGACGATCAAACACTAGAAAAGAAATTCGTATGAGCGCCAAGTCAGTCGCGATTCTGTCGCACGGCGCTATCATGAATTCATCCATGCTTACCCGCCGGGAAGGAATCAAAGCGGCCGCGCTGACGGCCCTCTCTTACGCCCGCGTCCTGGGCGCCAACGATCGCATCCAACTGGGTCTGGTTGGATGCGGCGAGCGAGGTCTTTATGTCGCCTCGTTCTTTCAGAAGACCGCGGAAGTCGATCTCCGCGCCGTCTGCGATGTCTACGGCGACCGCCTGGACAAGGCCGTGGCGCAGGCCGCCGGAGCGCAACCGTTTGGCGATCACCGCCGGCTGCTCGAATCGAGCGGCCTGGATGCGGTGCTCATTGCCACTCCCGACCATTGGCACAAAGCCATCGCCATCGACGCGCTCAACGCCGGTAAGGATGTTTACGTCGAAAAGCCCCTGACCCGTTTACGGGAAGAAGGTCCCGATATCGTGCGCGCCGCGCGCGTCAATAATCGCGTCTGCCAGGTCGGTATGCAGCAGCGCTCCGGCGAAATTTACCAGGAAGCCCGGGAACGTTTCGTGCGCTCCGGCATGCTGGGCAAGATTTCGCACGTGGATTGCGTGTGGCATAGCGGCCCCGGCCGGGCATTGCCGACGGAACCTGCCCAGAAGCCCGCCAATCTGGATTGGGTGCGCTATCTCGGCCCCTTGAAATACCGGGACTGGAATCCCGCGCAGTACCTTGATTTCCGCGCGTTCCTGGATTTCGGCGGCGGCAAGCTTACCGACTTCGGGGCTCACTGGATGGATGTAGTCCACATGTTCATGGATCGCGATGCCCCCCTTTCGGCCGTGGCTGCCGGCGGCGTATATCGGGACTTTCACGACGGGCGCACGGCGCCCGATACCATCAATGCGCTCTATGAATATCCGGGCGGCTTCACGGTGAGTTTCTCGTCGCTGTCAGTAGGCAACGGCCCCGAATATGGCATCGAATTCCTGGGCGCGAATGGACGCCTGTTCGTAAATCGTAACCGGTATGAGTTCCGCGCGGCGGAGAAAGGCGCGGAGCCGGTAATCCAGCGCATTCCAGGCGATATTACCGAGCGGCACGTGCGCAATTTCCTGGACTGCTGCCGCTCGCGCAAGCTGCCGAATGCCGATGTCTACATCGGACACCGCGCCGCGCAAGCCGCTCTACTGGCAAATCAGAGCTATCTTGAGAGACGCCGCATTGTCTTCGACCCGGAGCGCGAGGAAGTGCTCCCCTTTTCGGCGTAGTTGCCGCCGTGTCGCTTACTGCTCATCCGCCGATGGACCGTAAAGCGCCGGCACCGGCACATCGTTCAGGCGCAGATATACTGTTAACTGCGCGCGATGGTGTATCGTGTGGTTCATAATCATGCCGCGGATGCAGGCAATGCGCGGCATGCTGAATATCTTCTGCCCGCCGCTGAGCAGCGACCAGGTCTTCATTAAGTGTTCGTCGCTGGCCCCGGCAATGGCGGCGCGGGCGGCTGCCGCATTCTTGTCAAATCGCGCCAGCAACTCCTGCCGTGTAGCGATGGGCTCCTCTTTATAGGGCGGCGCACCGGGCGGGGCGATATCGAAAGTGTCCGCCTCCATAGTATTCACGGTCCAACCAGTCATATTCACGATGTGAGTGGCGAGCGAGCCCATCGAGAAAGACTTCGGGTGCGGCTTATAGCCGTATTTATCTTCAGGGCAGCGGTCCAGGACCTTGCGGGTGTTGGCCATTTCCTGGTCGAATTCAGGCAATAGGGCGTCACGAATCATAACTTTTTCCTCATCGAATAGTTTCGTCTTTTCTTCGCCGTAAGTCAAGGATGAATTTGTAAAAATTACGCGGAATGGATCCCTCGGGCGAGCAGCCACTGCGCCAGCTCATTCAGCGGAACGGTGGTCTGCTCGCCGGTGGCCATCTCCTTCACGGCCGCCGACCCTTCGCGCCATTCATTCGGCGCCAGGAACACGGTGAAGCGCGCGCCGCGCCGGTCCGCATAGCTGAAAAACTTCGCAGGTTTGCCGGCGGAGAAGGCCAGGTCCGTTTGAATACCGGCAGCCGCCAGTTGCGCGGCAACCCGCGCGGCGTCGCGGCTCAAAGCAGCGTCGAACATGCCGACACACACCTCCACCACGGGCTTGGCCGGGACGAGCCCTTTCAACTCAGTCAGTATCTCTGCGATGACTACGTCGCCGAAGCCCATGCCCACGGCGGGGCGGCTGACACCGGTCATATCGCTGAAGAGATTGTCGTAGCGGCCGCCGCCGAAGATAGCGCGAAAACGGCGCTCGGCATCGAAGCCTTCAAACACCGTTCCCGTGTAATATGAGAGCCCGCGCACCACGCCGGAGTCGAACCGCAGGTAGTCTCCGTAACCCATGTCCCCGGCCAGATCGAGTAAGTGACGCACCTCTTCGGCCGCGGGACTGGCCGCCAACGGTCCCGACGACAAGTTATCCACACTCTCGTTACCAAGCAGATTCATCGCCTCATCGGCGGCTTGGGCGGCGAGTCCTTTTTCGACTAACATGTCCTTAAGCGTCTCGACAGGTACCTTGCCTTTCTTATCGAGCACCATAAAGACATCCACGTGGCGTTCCTGAGGGACGCCCATCTCGCCAAGCAGATACGCTACAACCTGCCGATTATTCACATGGATACGCACGTCGTGCGGCCCCAGACCGAGCGTGCCCAGCGCGCTGGTGACGCAGGCCAGAATCCAGGCTTCGGCCTGCACAGAAGGCTCGCCAACGATATCCAGATTCCACTGGAAGTGCTCGCGCTTGCGGCCCCGCGTCATGCGCTCGTAGCGGAAACATTGCCCGATGGTCCACCATTTAACGGGAAAGACGATCGCCTGCGCCCGCGCGCTGATCATGCGCACCAGCGATGGCGTGACCTCGGGCCGGAGGGCGAGTTGCCGGTTGGATTTGTCCTCGAAATGATAGATCTGCTGTGCAACCTCCTCGCCGGCCTTGCGCGCCAGCAGCTCGAACGATTCAACTACGGGCGGCTCGAAGCGCTGGAAACCGTGGCGGGTGGAGGCATCCGACCAGGCGGCGAAGATGCGGTCGCGCAGGTCCAGGTCTTCGGGGTAGAAGTCGCGCATGCCGCGCGGCGGTTCAAGCTGCATCCCTTAAGTGTAGAGGACAGTGATCTCCCGCTCATCGCCCTCCAGCGCGCGCAGGCGGATCTCGATACGGCCCGAAGGCATGAACTCCGGAAAGCGCTCACCCCATTCGATCAGCACCAGGGCGGAGCTGTCGAATAACTCGTCGAGGCCCAGGGTGGCGGCATCCCGCGCGGTATCCAGACGATAGAGATCCACATGATAGACCGCGGGTGGGGAACCGTATTCGTGAATAAGCGTGAAGGTGGGGCTCGCGACCTCTTCCGCTCGGGCCGCGCCGATTCCTTTGACGATGCCCTTAGCCAATGTGGTCTTGCCCGCGCCCAGATTGCCAATCAGCAGCACGATGGCGCCTGGCGGCAGTGTCTGCGCTAAGCGCTCGCCCAGAGCGATGGTATCCTCTTCAGAGGCGGTGCGGAAGACGAACACACTCCTCCAGCGCCGCGGGAAGATAGCGGAGCAGATCGGTGGCCACCAGGCATTTCTCGCCGACCGCCGCGGCGCCTAATTCGCCGGCCAGACCGTGCAGATAGACAGCGGCGCTTACGGCCAAGTCTGGCACACGCGGAAATTGGCCCAGAAAGCCGGCGATCAGGCCGGTAAGGATATCGCCCGTGCCGCCGGTCCCCATAGCGGGCGTGCCGGTGGGATTGATCCACACGCGTCCATCTGGAAAAGCGATCAGTGTGCGCTCGCCCTTCAGCACCACGATGACCTGGCGCTGGGTGGCGAGGCCGCGCGCCGCGGACACGCGATCGGCTAAGATTTCCGCGGTCGTTTTGCCGCACAATCGGCCCATCTCGCCAGGATGCGGCGTGAGGACGCGCAGCTTGCCGTGGCCCGACCAATCGCTGCCAGCCAGCGCATTGAGCGCGTCGGCATCGACAACCATAGGCTGCGCGAACTCGGCGAACGCGCGCCGCACCATGCTGACCGTTTCCGGATGTGTGCCCAGCCCAGGTCCCATGGCGATGACGTCTTTGTTCGCGGCGATGGTCGAGAGACGGCCGATATCGAGCGGCTCGGTCATCAACTCCGCGGCGTGGCCGGCAATCACGGGAATGGCCGACTCGTCGGAGGTCACCGTCACCAGGCCCGCGCCGGAACGCAGCGCAGCCATTCCGCACATGGCGGCCGCGCCGGTCTTGCCGCGCGAACCGGCGATTGCCAGCACATGACCGTAAGTGCCCTTGTGGCCGTCGCGTGCGCGCGGCGCGAGCAGGTGCCCGAACAGCACCGGCTGCACCAATGCCAGCCAGATGGAATCGTCCGTATCGTAGAGCGCCGGCGGGCTGCCGATAGCCGCCACGCGCAGTTCGCCCACTCGATCGCAATTGGGCGGCAGCACCTGGGCCGGCTTGGGAGCCGTGAAGGTGACGGTGTAGTCGGCGCGCGCCTGTTCGCCGGACGCGTCCCCCGTATCGCTCGCCATCCCGGACGGAATATCCACGGCCACCACCTTGGCGAGCGGAAATCCGCGGTTGATCTCGCCAATGGCATCCAGCATCGCGCCCGTGGCAGCTCCCTGGGCGCCGGTGCCCAGCAGCGCATCTACTACGATGGTGGCCAGGCGCGCATCTGCGGGTATCTCGCGCATAACCGGGCAGCCGCACACCTGGAGCATGCGATAATTCAGTGCGGCGTCGCCTTTCAGATCTTCCGGCGCGGCAAGCAGAATCACATGTAACGACACAGGGCGGAGACCCGGCCGGTTGAAAAGCTGGCGCGCCACTACCAGCCCGTCGCCGCCGTTATTCCCTTTACCGCATAGAATGACGACGCGCTGCGCCCCCAGCGGCGCGAACTTTTCGGCGAGCAACTCCACCACGCGGTGCCCGGCGTTCTCCATAAGCACCAGGCCGGGGATGCCCATCTCAATCGTGCGCCGGTCCACTTCGCGCATCTGCGCGGCGGTCAGAACTTTCATGGCCGCCTCGCCACCAGAATAGTCATATCGTCCTGCAATTCGGCGGTTGCGCCAGTCCATTGCCCCACCGCTTCCATCACGCGCGCGATGATCTCGGGCGAATCCCGGTCCGCGTTCTTTGCCAGCAGATCGGTGAGCCGCTGCTCACCGAACATCTCGCCGTATTCATTCTCGGGTTCCACAATACCGTCGGTATAGGCCACCAGCACATCGCCGCTCGCCAGATGCACCTGTTTTTCCTCGTACCGCGAGAAGGGAAATGCGCCCACCACGGTGCCGGTGACCTGCAGGAGCTCGGGTCCGCCTTCGCGTAACAGGATGGGCGGCAGGTGGCCGGCGTTGGTGTAGGTCAGAGTTTGTGTCTTTTCGTCGTAGAGCGCAAAGTAAAAGGTGGCGTACTTTTCCGGCGACGTGTTGGCATACAACTGCTTGTTCAGGCGCGACACCATCACGGCTGTCGAGAGGTGCGGCGAGCCGTCGGCGCCTATTCCCGGACCACCCGCGGTGAGCTGCATGCGCATGGTCGACTGGATGGCCGCCATCAGCAGGGCAGCCGAGATGCCTTTGCCGGCCACGTCTCCGATAGCGAACGCCAGGCTGGAGTCGAAGCGGATGAAATCATAGTAATCGCCCGAGACTACGCGCGCCGGGTTGCATACTCCGGTGAGCTGCAGGGTCTTCAGGTCGGGAACGTTCTTGGGGAAGAGCTGGCTCTGCACTTCGCGCGCGATTTCCAGTTCCGACTCCAGGCGCTCCTTTTCCTTGGCTACTACGATGAGACGTTCCAGATTCTCGGTCATGGTGTTGAAGGACGATCCAAGTTCCGCAAGCTGGTCGTTCCCGCGCACAGGAATGCGATGCGAGAAGTCGCCCTCCTTGACCCGCCGCGTGCCTACGTACAATTCGTGAACCGCGCTGGTGATCGTGCGCGAGATCGACACGCCGATCACCAGCGAAACCAGCTCCACGATCAGGAACAGAGTGACGGTGATCAGAAACGCCAGCCCCAGCACTTGACCCGTAGCCATATCGCCCAACGCGATATTGTTTCCGAATACGGTGCTCAGGACCGCGGACATGCGGGTGTTGACCAGCAGCACGCCGCTTATGTTGCTTTTGTTGCCCGGAGAATTCCAGAACATCACGGGCACCAGAGCCCCCCAGTTGACTTGGATATCGATGAAGCCGTTCTTTGGCGGGATGCGCGTGGCCGGGCGCCCGCTGGTGCCGGCGGGCGGTGTTCCCGTGGAAGTGCTCTCGAGGCCCCCGGGGGCCTCGGCGAAGTCGCGGAAATTCACCTGCCCGATGCCGGGCACCAGATTCGAGAGAAACTCCTGGCTGAGCGGCGCCATGATCACCACCTGGGTGGCGCCGGAGATCACGTTGGCCCAGCTATACAGTTGCCCGTCCTTGACGATGATGCCGCTCGCGTCCTTCCATCCCGCCGGCGGCACGGCGATGCTGGACGCCGCTGGATAGCGGTATTCGGCGCTGTCGCGCACCAGGATTGCGGTGGTAGGAAACAGGCGGTCGGTGAAGTCGTGTGTACGTAAAATCACTTCCGGCCGGCGCTCGGCGGGAGTTTCAGCGATCGTGTTGGCGGCGTTTCTCAAGATAGCCGTGCGGCGATCCAACTCCGAATTGATCAGGTAGAGCGCTATTTGTCCGGTAAGCCCGTAAGCGCTAACCAGCACCAGCACCAGGATGAGGACGATAGGCACCATGGCGATGAATGCATAGGCCACGATGAGGCGGTTGCGCAGGCGCCAGATGATCTTTTTCACGCCGCTGCGCGCCAGGCGAATCGCCACCACGATACCCGCGATCCAAGCGGCGATAGTAATCACCAGACCGATGGCGGAGGTGGGCGCGGCGTAAGCCAGCACGGCGGCCAGCAGCACCAGGATGATGAATGTCTTTTCGATGCGCCCGAGCTTGCGGTAAAGCGACTTCAACCGGTAGGGCATTCCAATTCATCTTAACGTGAGCCGCGTGGGGCAAGCACTCCTGCCTGTTCCTCCCTTGCGCGCGTGTTAGCTGCCAAGTTGTTTAGTGCCAGCGCGTGGAGCGGCCTCGTGCAACTGCTCTTCAAAAGGGCACCACCGAAACATCTGTGCTTTGCAACCATAGGCAGGTGCATTTGGCGATTATGTGTCAATCATCCACGCCCACTCGGAACTGTTATTTGACGCCCTTGGCAGGGCGGCCTATGGTGATTTGCGTTTGTCCTGCCGAAGTGGACATCATAAGGAAGAATTGATCACATGCGGCAAGGTCAGACATTGCGCACGACAAGAGGAATCCAGCAGTCGCTGCTCACCCCTCCCCGCCCGGTGCGGCCGGTGGCGCCTTTCGAGACGAAAGGCGTTGTGTATACAAAACGCTGGGTGGTAGAGCTGCTTCTCGATCTGGCAGGATACCGGGCGGAAAACAATCTCGTCGATGCCATAGCCGTCGAGCCTGCTGCCGGCAACGGTGCATTCCTCAGACCGATGATTGAGCGTCTCTTGGATTCATGCCGGAGACTAGGGAAGCCACTTCAGGCTTGTCGGGAATCCCTCATTGCCTACGAACTCGATGACGAAAGTGCGGGCCGCGCTCGTGCTGTGGCCACGACGGTCCTGCGTGAACACGGAGTAAAGGTTGACCTCGCGGAGGATCTGGCCGGTTCGTGGGTCCGCACGGGAGACTACCTGTTCGAGGCCACCAGCCCAGAAGCCGATTTCGTCATCGGCAATCCGCCTTATGTCCGGCTCGAGGACATACCAGAAGAGACGGCCCTGTTCTATCGGGAAGCCTACCCCACCATGCGCGGAAGGGCCGACCTGTACGTGGCATTCTTTGAAGCCGCTTTGCGCCAGTTGCGCGAGAACGGCGTTTGTGCGTTTATCTGCGCGGATCGATGGATGCGCAATCAATACGGTGCCGAACTGCGCGATCTGGTGACGACGGATTTTTCGGTGGAGGTCGTCATCGAGATGCACAATGCAGACGCTTTCCACGAGGAAGTGGACGCCTACCCTGCCATCACGGTCATCCGCCGTCAGAACCAGGGTTTGGCGGTGGTGGCAAGCGCCGGCCCGGAAGTCGAGGGGACTGCTTCCGAGGCCCTCTCTGCCGCCCTGCAGGCAACCGCGCGCGGCGAGAATCCGGCTACGCAAAATGGCTTACGGATGGCGCCCGTTGATACCTGGTTCAAGGGCGCGGACCCCTGGCCCTGCCATTCGCCGGAGCAGTTAACACTGCTGCGTCGGCTCGAAGAACGTTTTCCGTCGCTTGAGACCTGTGCAAAGGTCGGCATCGGCGTGGCGACCGGCAATGATGGCGTGTTTATCACCAAAGATGCGAGCTTAGTGGAGCAGTCGCGCCTGCTGAAGCTGGCGCTGGTGAGCGATATCTGCGAAGGCACGATGAAATGGTCCGGCCATTATCTGGTGGATCCGTGGAACTGCGACGGCCTGGTGCCGCTCGACAAATATCCGAGGCTGCGCGGGTATTTTGAGAAGCACGCCACGGCGCTCAAGAAACGCCATACCGCCTCGAAGAACGCACTCGGATGGTACAAGACTATTGACCGCGTGACGCATGCGCTGACGGTCAAGCCGAAGCTCTACATCGCCGACATCAAGAACATGCTCGACCCGGTGCTCGACAGCGGCGAAACCTATCCGCACCACAACCTTTACTTCATCCAATCGGATGAATGGGACCTTGAGGTACTCGGCGGACTGCTGATGTCCGCAGTCGGGCAGTTCTTTGTGGAATCCTACGGCGTACGTATGCGCGGGGGGTATCTGCGCTTTCAGGCCCAATATCTGCGCCGAATTCGCGTGCCTGACCCCGAAACCCTCACTCCTTCCCAGGTGAAGGCACTGATGGACGCTTTCCGCGCGCGCGATCGGCAGCGCGCGACCACCGCGGCTCTTGAAATCTACGGTATCGACAAACGAGAGATGGAGAGAGCGCTTGGACATTGACAAACGGCTGCGGGAGGCGGTTCAAAGCTACTGGGACGCTCGAGCGAAGAACAAGGAAAAACAGATCGAAGGTGGCAAGATCGACGCCGGTACTCGTGGCGAAGTCACGGGCGGGGCACAGATGGGCGCAATGGAGGTCTTGGTTGCCGACATCCTCTGTGAGGCGGGCCTCAAAAAGCTGGACGTGAAGACCCGGACATCTCTGGAATTGCCCGGCTACTACCGTTCGGAAAAGAAATGGGACCTGATCGTCGTGTCCGAAGGCCAACTCGTGACTGCGATGGAATTCAAGTCGCAGTCGGGGCCGTCCTTCGGCAACAATTTCAACAACCGCTCCGAAGAGGCCATCGGCAGCGCCGCCGACATCTGGGTCTCCTACCGCGAGGGTCGGTTTGGCAGGACCCATACCCCCTTCCTCGGGTATTTCTTCCTTCTGGAGGATTGCCCGAGGGTCAAAACGCCAGTCCGCAACAAGGAACCGTATTTCAAGGTGGACCCGGCATTCGAGAAAGCCTCCTATAGCAAGCGGTATGAGTTGCTCTGCCGGCGCCTGGTTCTTGAGCGGGTCTACAGCGCCGCTTGCCTTGTCATGGCGACGAATTCGCCGAAGACGGAGATCACTCAACCGGCCGAAGACTTAAACTTCAAGCGATTCGTGGCGGCGCTTCGCGGGCATGTCGTCACATTCCTTGAGGGCCGGAAATAACACGGGGCCGGCTAAAGTTTGCCCGCCGTGAACAGCACCGACTTTTCCAGCGCATCGAGCGCCGAGTCGAACAGGGCTTCGCCTTGCGGCAGGTCGGGGCGCTTTTGCCCCTGCGGACCGAGGCAGAAGTCGTGATATCCGTTCTCGTAGATCTCCAGGCGCGCGGATTTGCCGGCGGCGGCGAGCGCGTCGTGCAGCGCGATGGCCACCGGCATCAGACGGTCCGCCGTGCCCACTAGAATCAGGACCGGCGTACGGATCGGCTCTATGTTCCTGCGTGAGATTTCGGGATCGGGTTTCAGATTCTTGAACGCATCCGGATTTGGCGGCGATCCGGGCGGTGGCATAACGATACCGAGAAACCACATCACGGCCGGCGCGCCCACTATCGCCCTATGCACCGGAACCCGGGAAACCAGATTCATCACGAGGTTACCTCCCAGGCTTACTCCATAGAGGTTGATGCGGTCCGGATCCACGTAAGGCAACGCTTTCACGTAATCGATGACGGCGAGCCCGTCATCTATGGAGGTAACGAGTCCCGTGTTGGAGGGCGCGGACATCAGATTCATATTGCCGCCACGATAGTCCGACACCGCAACTACGTAGCCTTCCTGCAGGAAGCGCTCCCAACCGGCCCGCCGGTATCGCCGCGCGACCAGCCCACAAGCTGTTCCATGCCGCGTCCACCCGGCGCGCCGTGGAAGATGATGATGGCGGGATAACGCCCGCCGCCCTTGGGTTTGCGAATAGCCGCGGCCACATACAGACCGTCTTTACTCTTGATGTATGTCTGCTGGACGGGCGAATCGGCCTCGCTTACCGCGTGGATGTATTTTCCGGTTGGGAGCGGCGTTGTGCCGCCGGGGTTATGATGGATCTCCGCCGTCGCGAAGGCCGCCCAAATCAGACCAAGGAATACCGTTCGCATATTTCCCCGGCACTTCTATTTTGCGCTGGGGCTGTCATCGGCTTTCAGGTCGCCCAGAGCGTATTGAATCCCGGCTAACATATGCGCGACGAAAGGCCGCAAGAAGTATATCTTCTCATCGTGACCGTGTGCCTCATAGAACACGCGGCCGTTGCCCACGCGCTGAATGTAGCTCAACGCGTAGTCGCCGTCGGTACGCCTGGTTGCCGCGGGCTCCTTGGCTTTATCTTCGGCGCTCATTTTGGCGTAGTTGATGCTGGTGAGAACATGCACGCGTTTTCGGCTGAACGAGTCTTGCGCAAAAGTGTAGGTCTCGTCCACCATTTCGAAGCCATGGGGCGGGAACATGGCCGTCAGGGGACTGTGGGGATCGTCGACCTTCACGGGAATCAGAGTCGGGTAGCTCCAGTGAAACTTGAAGAACCCGCCGATCATTTCGTTGAATTCGGGCCATGTGCCGGTCAGCGTAGGGCTATTGGTGTGATAGCTGTCGGTAGCGGCGTGGACGCCGGCCAAACCCTTGCCCCCTTTGACGAAGTCGAGCAGCGCCCGCCGGCGAAGGTCCGTGGCCGCCTTGTCATTCGGGTCGTCCAGAAATTCGCCGGTGGTGCTCGAAAGGAAGATAGCGTCATATTGCTTCAGGTTTTCAGGCGTGATCGCGGCCGGATCGTAAGTGATGGTAGTCATCCAGGCGCCGGTCTTGTCTCCCAGGTATTCAACCATCTTGGCTGCCAGCGGAATGGAAGTGTGGACCCAACCGACGGCGCGGCCCAGGACCAGCACATGGCGCAGGCTCTGGGGTATAGCATAGGGCTTATCCGGCAGCGCGGCCATCATAGCCGAGATGTCGCCGGGATTGGCAAATTGTTTTTGCGGACAACCCTTGCTGAAGCCCCCGCTAAATCCTTCCGCCGGGCAATTTGCGGATTTCGCGGTAGCCGCCGTATTCTGTGCGTAACCCACTGAACCGGTCCACAGCGCGGCGGCCAACGCCGCGCCAATTCCAAATGTCTTCGGTTTCATAAAGACGTTATTATACTCCCGTGCTAGTCCGCTCACTCGCGCTCCGTCACATATTTGCCCAGCCTGCGCAGCAGCGACTCTGGAATCTCCACATCCATCTCGCAAGAGTCGCCCACGTAGCGAGTCTTCACCACGCGGCCCAGATCGTGCACCATAGAGATGCGCGCGCCTTCGCTCAGTGGCAGGCGCAGGTGTGCGCGCACGATGGGGTCGAAGGGCAGCACTTCGTCGATGGCGGCAAGCAGGCGATCGATCCCGTGTCCGAAGAGGGCCGAAATGGCCACTGCGCGCGCGGCCTGCCCCTCGGCGCCCGCCGCGCCGGAGCCGCCCAACACACGGCGGCGCGTAGCTTCGACGTCCGCTTCGGCTTCCGGCAGCCGGTCCACTTTGTTCAACACCAATAGCTGGGGGATGGCGGCGGCTTCGATCTCCGCCAGAACTTTAAGCACGTGCCCGGTCTGCGCGGACGCCTGCGGCGCGGAGACATCCACCACGTGCAGGATCAAAGTGGCCTCCGTGACTTCTTCGAGCGTAGCGCGAAAGGCCTTTACCAGCGTAGTCGGCAGGTTGCCGATGAAACCGACCGTGTCGCTCACCAGCACGCGGCGCCGGGAGGGCAGCGTCACGGGGCGGATCGTGGGATCGAGCGTGGCGAACATGCGCGCATCGGCCAGCACGCCCGCTTCGGTGATGCGGTTGAAGAGCGTGGATTTTCCGGCGTTGGTGTAGCCCACCAAGGCGATGGTGGGCAGGGGCACGGAATGCCGTTTGCGCCGGTGCAGCGCGCGCCCGGCGCGCACGCTTTCCAGATCCTCCTCGATTTTCTTGATGCGGTGGTGAATGCGCCGGCGATCCGTTTCCAGTTGGGTTTCGCCGGGTCCGCGCGTGCCGATGCCGCCGCCCAGCCGGGACATGGCCACGCCCCGGCCCGTCAGTCGCGGCAGCAGATAGTTCAGTTGCGCCAGTTCCACCTGCAGACGGCCTTCGCGTGTGCGCGCGCGGCTGGCGAAGATATCCAGAATCAGTTGGGTGCGGTCGATGACCCGGCACGCCAGTTCCTTCTCCAGATTGCGCTGCTGCGTGGGAGTCAGGTCGTGGTCGAAAATGACGAGACCCGCATTCAGGGACTCGCTCAATTGCGCCAGCTCAATCACCTTGCCTTGGCCGATAAGAGTGGCGGCTTCAGGAGCGGGGCGCGATTGCGTCACGCGGTCCGCGACTATCGCGCCCGCGCTCGCGGCCAGCTCCGCCAACTCATCCAGGGATTCCTCGGCGTCTGACGGATGTATCGCCCGCGCGGCGACTCTTCCAATCCACCCCGACCAGGATCGCCCGTTCCGGCGGCACATGAGGGGTGCTGGAGATCTAAGCCTCCGGTGCTTCCGCGCTGGAAGCCGGTGCGCTCGGGGCGGATGCCTGCGCGGAAGCCGGCGGGCCACCATAGGAGTGGGCCGTTTTCAGCGTCACCACGGTGGAGATGGCGTGCTTGAAAATGAGTTGTTCCTGATTATTGGTTTCCAAAACCAGGGAATACTTATCGAAGCTCTTGATGCGGCCGGAAAGCTTCACCCCACTCATTAAATAGATGGTGAGGACGATTTTGTCTTTTCGCGCGTTGTTTAAAAAGCTATCTTGAATGTTCTGCGCTGGTTTATCCATGGCTCCCCCAAACCTGTCCGGGGCCAAGCGGAAAACTCCGAATTGGCAACATTATTGTACCCCGAACCAGGGGGGTGGGGGGCGGACTTTTAACTCGCGCGGTTCAATTCGATTTTTCGATCAGCGCCCGCACGGGTATCCGATTCCGCAAAATGAGCCGGCGGATCTCCGCGGGCGTCAACTTCGCGAGGCGGCGTACCTCCCGGCGCTTGCGAAGCGTGCGCGGTAGCATGCGTATGGCCGCCAGATCCGCGCGCAGGATGGCGCCTGCCAGGCGAAGCTTGTTGACGAAGCCCGGAAAGCGCGCCATTTCTCCCTTTTCGCCGGCTGCCGCCAGCAGCCCTCCGGCCAGGCGCAGCGCAAAATAGCCCGGGTTCAGCAGCAGCAGGCTCCAGGGGAACAGCTTGGAGGCCAACAGCACGCGGTTGCGCTCGATCAGAAAGATGCGCTCGGTGGATCCCGCATCCAGGCTCACGCCGCGGTGGTGCCGCACAACCGCGCCGGGCATGTACAGGCAGCGCCAACCCGCGATACGCGCCCTCAGCCCGAGTTCGGCATCGTCGCCGAACATGAACAGGTCTTCGTCGAATCCGCCTATGGCGTCCAGCATGGCTTTGCGGTACATGGCGGCGCAGCCATCGGGCCACAGACACTCCTCGATCGCGGCCATATTGGCCTTGGTCGAGATCGCCAGTGCCGCGGCCACGGTTCTGTCCGTCCGGATAGATCAGGTGGCCGGCCTTGTCGATGCGCCGGGGATCTTCATAGACCAGCACCTTGGCGGCGGCCATGCCGATATCGGGCGCCGCGTCGAAGGCGCGCCGCAGCGCGGCCACGAAGTCCGGCTCGGCTTCCGCGTCATTGTTCAGCACGGCGATGAACTGCCCGCGCGCGGCCGCGAAAGCCTGGTTGTTGGCCGCGCAGAAGCCCAAATTGGCCGTATTGGCGATTACGCGCACGCCGAACTCCGCGCGCGCCATCCCGGCGGAGCCGTCGCTCGACCCGTTGTCCACCACAATGACTTCGAAGCTCGCGCCGCGCTGGCACGTCAGCGATTCGAGACAGGCCTTCAGGTAGTCGCGCCGGTTCCAATTGACGACCACCACCGAGATATCGGGCGTCGTCTCAGCGCTCATGCTGTCAATGGTAGCCTAAAGGAGCTCCTTGACCGCGCCAACCGGCAAGGTTTGCGCCTAGGTTTCACAGGAGCTTGGTTCATAACCTGTGCTTTCAGGCGCTTCATCGCGCGGCAAAGGCGGGTATTCAGTCCGCTCGGGGTGACACCTCGCTCGCGAGCCATCTCGCCCCGGTCGCGTTCTTCAAAGTGTGTCTCGATCAGCAGCCTTCTGTCCGCTTCGCGCATTTTCAAGAGTTCGCCCTGTAACCACGCGCTCATCTGTTTGGCGGCCACCAGGCTCTCGATTGGCGGCTGCCCGTCCACGGGCTCGGCGCCGCCGTCCTGCAACGGTTCAATAGATCCGTTGTGGCGACGGGTCTCATGCGCGACTCTATCGCAGACTCCCCTCACGAACGATCCCAATTGCGCCGGTTCGCGCACCTTCTCGCCATCCACCAGCCTGAACACCCGGTAAAAAGTCTCATTGCGAACGTCCTCGATCGAGCCGTGGTCGCGAAACTTACAGCGCAGCCTAGCTTCCAGGACGGGCGTCAAAGAAGAGACAAACGACGTGCAAGTTTCCGGATCGCGCCGTCTTAATCGAGCCAGATACTCCGAATCGAAATTCATAGTGTCCTTTCTAGGCCGTGTGGCGAACACACAGTACTTCGCCGCAAGAAGCAACTCATGCGGTTGTTTGGAGAGAGGCGCTTGAATGCGGCCGGCCGCCTGCGCTTCCCTCGTGGTTTACAAACAATAAATCGAAATCACTTGCCAATTCCCTTCGTCTGAAATGATAGTGGGGGAATTCGCAGAAGAAGCGAGGGATTGTGTCTACCGTTATTGACGTGCTACGATCTGCTGACTTGCCCAACCAATATAGGGATCTCACGCCGGAGGAGTTACTCCGCGTGTGCGTGGACTTAGGCGATAGCGAAGCCTGGGGCGAATTCCTTCGGCGCTTTTACCCCGTAATTATGAGCGCCGTCCGGCGCACCGGCCGTCGATATGCACAGTTTCGTCCCGATCTGCGCCACGACCTGGTGCAGGAAGTTTTCCTGAAACTGGCCGCCGACCGCGCCAGGGCGCTCCGCCAATTCGTATCCCAGGGGCCCGGCTCGGCATTCGGCTACGTGAAGGTAATTGCCGTCCGCGTGGTCCATGACTGCCTCAAATCGAAGGGCTTTCAGCGTATTCCGGATTCGATGGCGGAGCCGCCGGATATCCCTGCCCCCGACCGGACGGATTGGCTCCAGCTCGTGCGCGAAATCGACGATTGCCTCCGTCTACACGCCAGTGAGCGGGACCGCCGGATCTTTTGGCTCTATTACCGGCAAGGAATGGCCGCGCCGGAGATCGCCGCGATTCCCGCTATGGTACTCACTATCAAGGGTGTACAAAGCGTAATAGTACGGCTGAATCTTTTGGTCCGGGAAAATCTCGCTCTCGGCAAAAGGGAATAGCGTGGCCGCGTCGTTCTTATTGTTAGCTATGTTAAGGGGGGATCCCGAGCCGAAGATCCCAGCAAGGCTGGGCCCGCGGCGGAGTGCGATCTCGAAGAGACGCCCGAAGATCTGTTGTGCGCGTGCGCCAACTTAGGCGACCAGCAGGCGTGGAACAGGTTTATCCTTGTGTTTAATTCGCGCATCGTCGGGACCGTCTGTCGCGTCGGCGCCCGATATGCGAAGTTTCGGCCCGATGTTCGTGACGATATCGTGCAGGAACTATATCTTAAACTAGCCGCGGACCAGGCCAGAGTGCTGCGTAAATTCGAGCCTTGGCATCCGGGCTCGGCATTTGGTTACGTGCAGAGAGTCGCCATGCGCGTGGCCCAGGATTATTTGAAATCGAAGAAGCATGCGCCGCACACGGATCAAACCCTGGACGGGCTGGAGATCGTGTCGCTGAGCCGGACCGAATGGCAGGCCCTCATGCGGGAAATCGACGATTGGCTTCGCCACAATGTCTCCGAACGGGATCGCCAGATTTTCTGGCTATACTACCGGCAGGGCATGTCGGCCAGGGACATCGCGGCGCTGCCGGCGTACCAGCTTAAGGAAGCTGGCGTTGTAACCGTCATATGCAGCACCAGCAAGTTAGTGCGGGCGGTTTTCGGGAACGGCGGCAGAAGGTAAAAGCGCGGCAAATTCGTTGTTAGGTTATGGTATGAAAACTGGGGATACAGATTTTGGAGACCCGATCCAGCGGTTGGTGGCCGGCGCGAGGGTCCATAGGCGGCCCGAGAAGCGGCCCAATTGTCCGCCTGAGGATAAACTGCGGATGCTGGTGCCCGGGCTGGTAGATCCCGCCGAAGCCGAGGAGCTATTGGCGCACGCCGCCGAATGCGATTGGTGCGGCGAGATCCTACGAGAAGCCGCGCAGGATTTGGCCGATCCACCTACTGATGAGGAAGAGGAGATTGCCAGGGGGACGAAGTTCGCGGATCCCAATTATCGCCAGGCGTTGGCCGAACGGCTGGCCGGCTCGTCGACGAGCGAGCGTAGACGGACGGTGCGTTGGTGGTGGCCGGCGGCGGCCGGGTTGGCGACGGCCATGGTGGTGGGAGTTGTCGGATACGAGCAATGGGGGATTGGGGCCGGCGGCACCGCACGCTTGCTGGCAAAGGCGTACACCGAGCGTCGCCAGATGGACGTGCGCTTGCCCGGCGCCGTTTATAGCCAGAAGCATTTGGTAATGGCTGGCGAGTCGTCGAGCATAGACAAACCGCCGGCGCTCGATGAAGCCTGGCTCAACATCAAGCGTGGTATCCGCTCGCATCCCGAGGATCCCCGATGGCTGCAGTTGGAAGGCCGGGCGGAATTGCTGGAGAACAAGGAAGACGCCGCTATCGTGGAGTTGGACCGGGCGCGGGCGCTCCGTCCGGCCGATGCCAGCATCCTGGCCGACCTGGGCGCGGCCTACTTCCAGAAGGCGGAGAAGACCGGCGACGATCCCGAGTATTTTAAAAAAGCGTTCGAGGTGCTCTCCCAAGGAGCGCACGTAAAGCCGGATGATCCCGTGTTGGCCTTCAACCGGGCGCTGGCTGCCGAGCAGATACTGACCCCCAATGTGGCGCGCGAGGCCTGGGAGAAATATTTGGAGCTCGACCCCCACAGCGGCTGGGCAGCCGAGGCCCGCGAACACCGGGATAAGGTAAAAAAAAACTAGAAAGCCAGCGGACCTATGCCGCCCTCGCAACGCCCGGCGCATTGATCGCCGAACTGCAAGGAGCCGTTACTTGGGACCATCTGAACGCTCCTGACGAAGAGTATCTCAAGGTCGCGGTCACGCGTTTGTTGCCGAAGTATTATGGCATGCCGGCCGACGAAAATGCGGGAGTCATCCTGCACAAACTGGCTGATAGGCTGCGGTGGCGTCACGGAGACGCCTGGCTGGCGGATGCCATCAAAACGCGCCACTCACAGAGCGCAACCGCCGCTTTCGAGGCGTTGGGGCGGGCTCAAGCCGCGGCCGACGGTTGGGATTATTCGGCCGCCGGCGAGGAAGCGCGCACAGCGTTGCCGCTCTTCGAATCGCTCGGCAGCACTGCGGGCGTGCTGTACTCCAAGATCGAACAGGTAAACGAGCTCGACTGGTACAATCGACGAGCCCGCGAATGCATGGAGCAGGCCGGGGCGCTACAGCCGCCCTTGCGCGCACACCAATACTCGTGGTTGGACGTTCAGGCCCTACTCGAAGAAGGTAGCTGTGCAACTAGGGTCGGCGACCTCGAACGCGCGGATATGAGCGAGCGCGCGGCCCTCGAAAGCGCAGCCAAAGACAAAGACGACTATGCTGTGCTCTTCCTGCGGGCCCTCGGGCTGATCGCCAGCCGCCATGCCAAGATCGGGAATGCCGCGGCGGCGTGGCGAGAGAATTTTAGCGGTCTAAAGCGTTATTGGGACGGCCCTTATTTGCGGGTGCGGGCCTACCAGTTCTATTCGGCATTGTCTCTGTTTGCCGACCAGAGCAACAGCCCCTACAGCGCCCTGGCGTGGGCACGTGAGGCAGACTCCATCGTTTCGACCCTTGAGTATCCTTTTATTCGTGCCGCCTCCCAGTGGCAGCTTTTGTTGGCGGAGTTTGGAGCCTCTTTGCGGGCGCAGGCCTACAGCCATCTAAGGCAATTGGAAAGACTCAATCCAAAGACCGCGTCGCGGCCCGTTCCCGTGATCGAGTTGGCCACCTTGGAGACCAACCAGGGCGAATTGGATGAGGCGCGCACGCGCCTCCTTGCGATTCAGAAGGCTGCCGAGGAAGACAACGAGCTTATACGATTGCGGTTTGAAGCCGAATTGGCGCGCGTTCAACTGCGCCGCGACGAGTACCAGGACGCTGCCAGGCTTTTCAGAGGCGCCCTCGAAATCGGAGAAAGAAGTTGGTCGCGCGCACCCGAGCCGGGCCGTCTGCAGTGGGCCCGGACCATGGAAAACATCTATCGGGGATTGCTGGAGTGCCAGATTCGGACCGGCGGCGACCATCGGGAAGCCCTTAACCTGTGGTCGCAGTATAGATCTCATCTATTCGAGCAAGGCAGCCAAACCGCCGGCGCTGATGCTCCGCTGGCGCCTGGCGAGGCCCGGCTCTCGTTCGCCGGGCTGTCGACCGGAGTCGCGGTCTGGCTGGAGACCGATCGCGGACTTGAGTTCCGTGAACTGAAGTCCTCCGAGCTGCTGCGCCAGGCCGCCGGCCGGTTGGCGCGCGGCTGCTCGAGCGAGCAGTCTCCGGAGGTGGTGTTGCGGGGAGATGCCAGAGAGCTCTCGAAGGAGGTGCTGGGCCCCTGGGATACGCAACTGGATGGAGTGCGAACGGTTGTCGTCGAGACCGATGCGCCTGTAGCGTCCGTGCCATGGTCCGCTTTGATGCGGTCAAACGGGCACTACTGGGCGCAGGACTTCGCCGTAAGGATTCGCGCCGGGGTGGGAACAGGCATCGAATCGCGCGCGCCGCTGGCTGGGGTAGAGCGCGTGCTCGCGGTGGGCGCGCCCGCTATCTCCGGCGAGGACGGCCTGGTAGCGCTTCCGCATTCCCGCGAAGAAGCGGAAAAGGTTTCCGCGCTGTTCCCTCGTTCTACTCCATTGACAGGCAAATTAGCTACCTGGAGCGAAGTCCGGCAGAGGCTGGGCGAGGTCCAGTTGTTCCACTTCTCCGGACATGGTTACGGCGGCGAAGGTGGCGGGCTTTTATTGAGAGGGCCGGAGGGACGGCTGGCCCTGTTGCAGGCCGCCGACATCCGGAACCTGGATCTTAAGCAATGCCGGCTGGTGGTGCTTGGAGGCTGCTCCACAGCGGCTGGCGAGCGCAGCGGTCCCGGCGATCCACAGAGCCTGGTACAGGCCTTCTTGCATGCGGGCGCCCAGGATGTGGTGGCTGGTTTATGGAACCTGGATTCGGCCGGCACTCAGGTGCTGATGCAGGCGTTTTATAGTGCCATTTTGTCGGGCGATCCGATCGCGGAATCGTTACGCAAGGCGGCGCAGGCGGTTCGACAAGATGAGAGGTTCACCCACCCGTATTATTGGGCGGGCCTGGAACTTTTTAGCGGTAGCTAGCCGCAAAGGCGCGTGGGCGCCTCAATTCCGTCAAGTAACTGCCCACGCGCGTTTTGCGGCTGACTTAGGAAGTCTCTGGTGGTAGCGGCGCCCAAAAGGCGTCCAAAATTGAAAAAAGAGGAGAACCCAATATGGCAACAAGTGGCACGCTCAATGTGGTATGTCACGGCACAATCGTCTCGATCGTGAATCAAGACGGTTCCATCGACCTGTGGATGCCTAAGGTCGACTCGAAGTGGGATCACCGCTGGCAAGCCGGCACATGGGCCGGCAATGGACTGGATAGCCTGCAGCCTGGCGCGGAATACAACCTGACTGGCTTGAAAAGCGGAGACGGGCTCCAGCGCTTTAACCCGGCCGTGAATGTCTGTGTCGATAGCGCGGGGCCAGCGGTATCTGACCCGCAAGACTTTCGCCATGTGCATTTGCCGCCTCCGAAGAGCATTTCCTCGGTGAACATCGTCCCTATTTCGCCCGCCGATACCTTTGACAATCCGGACGATCCGCGAGTGAAAGACTTGCGGCAGGTGGCCTTGCTCAATGTGCTGTCCTACGATTGCGATAATCTGGAATCCGTAAGACTGCTGGCCGGCGGGGACAGCGAGCCATTCAGTTGGATTCCCCACGTCGTGACTAACGGAACCGCGCAGGCCGTCAACCTCCACGTCTTCGCGGAGCCATGGACGTTCAAAGCGCCTCCCGGAGTCACAGCGCCCTTCAACGTGCTCGTCAATACCGTAGCCGCCGCCAAGGGACTCACGATGAAGCCGGCCCCGAAAGGCGAGTCTTCCTTTACCGACATAGATCCTGGCGGCCCCATTCCAGGCTTGCCCGAACCCGAGAAGCTGGCTCTTTCTCAGCACGCGCATTTTCAAAGGGCCGGGGTTCTGCACAACGAGGATCACCCGATCAATTGCGGCGGACTTATCGGGCAGTCCGGGCCGGCAGGCGCGGCAGTCGGCTCCGCACTCGCGGCGCGCACCGCGGCCAAGGCGTTCGCCTTCCTCCGCAACCCGGCGCCGAAGGTGATTGCAGACCCCCATGTGTTTGTGATTCATTGGGGGAGCAAACATCCCGATCCGCAAGTGGATGATAAGGTCAAGCAGACTCTGAAGCTTGCCGTTCATCACATCCGCACTGGCGGAGTACGGCGTCAACGCCCCGCAGTTCCTGGGTTCGTGCGCCAATTCGAATGGCAGCAAGAAGAAGGTGAATGACGCCCGCTTGTCCCCGGCGACCACGGCGGACAGCGACATCGCCCAGGGCCTTAGCGATTTGATCGGGGCGGGCCAGGTTCCCGACCCGCGCAAGGACTCCGGTCTCCTGTACCTCATCGTGCCGCCGCCGGGAGCATCGAGTGCTGTCCCGGGAACCACCGGCAGCCACAATTACTTCTACCTGGACGAGATCGACAACCAAATGCCCGTGTATTACGCATGGGCGCTGTGGGGCCCGGCGGGAGCGGCTGTGAGCCCCATCGACCAACTGACCTGGACCCTGTCGCACGAATTGCTGGAGGCCTCGACCGACCCGCAACCGCCTCTCGGCTACGTGTTTCAAGGTCCGGAGATTTGCGACATCGCCAGCGGCCTGCACGGCACGGTGGACGGCATCATGGTCACGGGCTACTTCTCCCATAAAGACGGGACCTTCAAAGTGCCCGTCGTAGCGCCGTCGGTGGCCACGCCCTCCTCAAAAGCGGTGGCCTCCGCACAAGCCCTGCCTGCCGCCGAAAAAGCCGTAGCGAACTGAGTCGCGGGGCGCCGTCAGTGGGCGGCGCCCCAATCGATTCACTTTCCGCTACGCCGAAGAAACTCGCCGATGGCGCTCACCAGCTTGTCCACCCGCTCGTCAAGTAAGCGGTCGCGTTCCTTGCTCTCGACGTTCACTTGGGCGATTTGCGCCGCGGTTTGGCGCATCTGCTCTTCGGTCTGCCGGAACTGCTCTTCGGTCTGCCGGAACTGTTCTTCGGTCCTGACCTGCGAATCCAGCAGGATTCTCGTCTTTTCCTGGATCTCGATCTGTAATGAGACCAGCCTGTCTATCTTGTCGTCGTGGTCTGTAATTTGATCGTCGTGGTGAATCGCGATGTTTTCGAGGCGCCTGAGGCGCTCCGTGACAGTCTCTCTTGGCGTTTCCCTAGCCATTGACTGATTACATTATACGGCCTGCCGAACCGGTTACCGCAAGCCCGCCGATGCCGTGGACGCGCCCGCCGACCCGCCCGCCGTCAACGGATTCGCCAAATGATGCTCCGCGTAATACCCCGGCCGCACCCGTTCCACGATCTGCGCCACTGGCCGCTCCAGCACGCCGAAGTACGGCTGCGGATTCAGCCCGATCCAAAACGCCCACACGATCAGCGGCGCAAACACAGCCACCTCGCGCAGCGAAAGGTCGTGCAGCCTCAGGTTCTTCTCGGATATGTCGCCGAGCATGGTGCGTTGGAACAGCCAGATCAGGTACGCGGCGCCCAGCGCGATGCCCACCACGCCCCAGAATGCCCAATTGAATGACATCTGGTAGGCGCCTTGCAGAATCGCGATCTCGCCCACGAAGCCATTGAGCGCCGGCATGCCCAGCGAACTCAGCGCGGCAATCAGGAAGACGATGGTGAACACAGGCATCACCTTGATCAGGCCGCCGTACTCTGAAATTTCGCGCGTGTGCCGCCGCTCGTAAACTACGCCGATGATCAGGAAGAGCATGCCGGTGGAGATGCCATGGTTGATCTGTTGGATGATCGATCCGGCAATCCCCGCCGGGTTCAAACAAAATATCCCCAACGTGCAGAATCCCAGGTGGCTGACAGACGAGTATGCGATCATCTTCTTCCAGTCCTTCTGCATCAGGCACACGGCCGCCCCGTAGACGATGGCAATGATGGAGAGCACCGCCATGATGTTCACGATGGTGGGATTCCTGGCGGAGTCCGGCAGCAGGGGCAGCGAGAAGCGCAGAAATCCGTAAGTCCCCATTTTCAGCAGGACGCTGGCCAGAATCACGGAGCCGGCGGTGGGCGCTTCGGTGTGCGCGTCGGGCAGCCAGGTGTGGAACGGGAACATGGGCACCTTCACGGCGAAGCCCACGAAAAATGCCCAGAACACCCACCACTGCATGGCGGGTGACAGGCTGGTGCGCATCAGGTCGGCGAGGTCGAACGAGTAGGTCTGGAATTGCGTGTAGTGCTGGAAGTAGAGCGTCAGGATGCCCAGCAGCATCAACACCGAGCCGATGAGCGTATAAATCATGAACTTGATGGACGCATAGGAACGCCGCGGGCCGCCCCAAATCGCGATGATGAAATACATGGGCACCAGCACGATTTCCCAAAATACGAAAAACAGCAGCAGGTCCAGGGACATGAATACGCCCAGCATGGCGGTTTGCAGCAGCAGAAAAAAGGCGTAATATTCCTTCAGCCGGTTCTCGATGGCGCGCCAACTGGAAAGCACGGCCAGGAAGCCAACCACGGTGGTGAGCATCACCAGCAGCATGCCGAGCCCGTCGATGCCCAGATGGTAGGATGCGCCGATGCTGGGGATCCAGGAGGCCTGCTCTTCGAAGGCCCATGGCTTGGTGCGGTCGAATTGGAAGACCAGCGGCAGGGAAACCAGAAACCCCACAAACGCGGCGGTATTGGCCCAGAGCTTGATCAAGCGCGGGTTCGACGCGGGCAGGAACATCAGAACCACGAGCCCGGCCAAAGGCGTGAACAGGACGATCGAGAGAATGTGGTCCATAGGGCGAATTGGAGAGAATATCTTAGCACCAATGGGCACTTGGGTCCGCTAAATCGCGTCTTTCTCCCGGCCCAAGTACAATAGGATCATGTCCCGCTCACCCGCGAGCGCTGCGGCTTCCGTCGAGCGATTTTTTCAGTTTGCGCTGTGGGGCCTGGTCGTCAGCGGTTATCTGGCGGTGGCTGGCTCGGGCTACCTGGACATCCCCACCGTCGTCCTGACCGGCGCCGGGCTGCTGTTGCGTGCCGCCATGATCTCGGGCGCCTTACGCTTCGAGATTGCTCCCAAGCTGGTGGTCGCGCTGACGCTGGCGTATATAGGGTTCTGCCCGCTCGACTACTTCTTCCTTTCGCGCACGTTCATCCAGGTGACCGTGCACCTGGTGTTCTTCCTGGCCGTCATACAGATCCTCACTTCGCGCACCAGCCGCGATTACTTCTTCATGGCCACCATTGCGTTTCTGGAACTGCTGGCGGCCGCCATCCTTTCCACCAACTCGAACTTCTTTTTCTTCCTGGCCCTCTATCTGCTCTTCGCTATGGCCACGTTCACCAGTTCCGAGATCCGCCGTTCCATAGAGAAGCGGCCCAACGTGGCGCGCAGTGGATTGCGCATGTTTCATCCGCGCCTGGCGGCGCTCACCGCCGTGATCACGGCCGGCATTCTGGCGCTCACGGCGGGGCTGTTCTTTATGCTCCCGCGCACCGCGAACGCCGCGCTACGGGTACTGGTGGCCAAGCGGTTCTATATGCCGGGCTTCTCCAACCAGGTGTCGCTAGGCGAGATTGGCGAGATCAAAACCACGTCCCGCCCGGTGATGCACGTGCACTTCTTCGATGGCCAGCCGCCCGCCAACCTGAAATGGCGCGGCGCCACGCTGAGCGACTTCAATGGCCTCGCCTGGTTCGAACCCTCGTCGTATCCACGCTGGATTCAACCGGTGCAGAAGGGTGAGTTCCATTTGGCCAACGATCGCCAGCGGCGCCGTTTCGGCCGGCGCTACACCTACCGCGTCAATTTCAACGGTATCGATGCGGATGTCTTGTTCTTCGCCGGCACGCCCGAGATCGTTAATTTGCGGCAACTGTCGATCATGTCCCGTGCGGATGGCACTTACCGCCTGGGGCGCCCGCCTGCAGACGGCTTTTTCTACGACGTCTACGGCTGGCTTGGCGCATCCGCCGCCGGAACGGACGATGAATACCTCGGCCGCGAGGAACGAAAGCAATACCTGAGCCTGCCCCGACTCGATCCCCGGATTCGGAAACTGGCGCTCGAAACCGTGAGCGGCGTGGAGAGCGACGGGGACCGCGCCGCCGCTGTGGAGCGGCGCCTGCGCCACGGCTACGGCTACACGCTGGAGCTGCCATCCCAACGGGTGGCCGATCCGCTGGCCTACTTCTTGTTTGAGCGCAAAAAAGGGCACTGCGAATATTTCGCGTCGGCGATGGCCGTGATGCTGCGCACGCTGGGCATTCCGTCGCGCCTGGTGACCGGCTTTCAGAGCGGCATATTCAATCCACTAACCGATCTGTATGTGATCCGGGCTTCCGACGCGCATAGCTGGGTGGAGGCGTGGTTGCCGGGCCGAGGCTGGGTGGCATTCGATCCTACGCCGCCGGACCCCCATCCCGGAGCCAACTCGCTGCTCACTAAGCTGGCCCTGTATGCGGACGCGATGGATACGTTCTGGCAGGAGTGGGTGGTGAGCTACGACCTTGTTCATCAAGCGACTCTGGCCGACCGCATGGAGCAGGCCAGCCGCCGCGTGAGCCTGCACTGGTTGGATCGCGCGATCGACTTGGTGGGCAGGTGGAAATCGAGTGCGCAATTCTGGTCCAACCAATACGGTTTCTGGTGGCTGGCGGCCCTGGCTGTTGGTGCACTCGGCGTATGGTCGGGACCGATGCTCTTGCGGCTGTGGCGTGTCAGCCGGGGGGTGCGGCGTCTGCGGCGCGGGCAAGCCAACGTGGCCGACGCCACACTGCTTTACCAACGCATGTTGAAGCTATTGAAGCGGCGCGGCTACCCGAAGCCGGCTTGCTCCACACCTTACGAATTTGCCTGCTCGCTGCCTCCTTTCGAGAGTGGGAACGGTGGTTCTCGAATTCACGTGCGCCTATAACGCCGTGCGCTTCGGCAGACAGGCGGATGCCGCGCCCCAGTTGTCCGCGCTGCTAAAGGAATTAGAGCGCATGCCGAAGGCATTGGAGCGGACGCCGCGATGAACATGCGGGCGTGCGGCCGCGCGCTACTCCTCCGCGGCGCTTTCGACAACCGTCGCGACAGGCGCGGCGGCAGGCTTCTCCTTGACTTCCGGAGCCACTGGCTTGCGCACATCGTAAAACTGCACGCGGCAGTAGCGGCAATGGTACAGGTCGGCGCCGGAAACCTTTTGCAGAAAATTGAGAAGGCCCTTATACATAGGATCGATTTTGTCGCGCGTGGCCAGGCGCGTCAGCCGGTACGTGCCGCAACGCGGGCAACGCGGATAATCGCCCAGATAGAGCGCATACCAGCGCGGCTCCGGCTTGCGCGTGTGGCATTGCCTGCACTCGTACATCCCCATGTACAAGAGCCTTTCGCTGAAGGTCCGGTGGACGCGCCGCAACCTTCCCTTGCAAGTCGGACAGTGGAGCACTTGGTATTCTTTTATACACCAATTGCGCGGACAACTCAACCCGCGCCACAATAGAATATAGCCTGTTGCTTCCCCGAACAAGTTCCCATGTTGGAAAGAATCTCGGTCCACGGTGCGCGTCAGCACAATTTGAAGAATATCGACGTGGAGATCCCACGCAACGCTCTGACCGTGATCACGGGTCTGAGCGGCTCCGGAAAGTCGTCGCTGGCGTTCGATACCATCTACGCGGAAGGCCAGCGGCGCTACGTGGAAACGCTTTCCACTTACGCCCGCCAGTTCCTGGACCAGATGGAACGGCCGGACGTGGATTCCATCGACGGTCTCAGCCCGGCGATTTCCATCGAACAGAAAACCACCAGCCGCAGCCCGCGATCCACGGTCGGGACCATCACCGAGATCTACGACTACCTGCGGTTGCTGTATTCGTCGATCGGCACGCCGCACTGCCCATTGTGCGGCAACCCGATCTCCCGGCAGACCACCGAGCAGATCCTGCAGCATGTGCTGGCCCTCGGGCCGGGAGACCGCATCATGGTGCTGGCGCCGGTGGTGCGCGGGCGCAAAGGCGAGTATAAGAAGGACCTCGAGAAGCTGGCCCGGCAGGGATTCTTACGCGCGCGCATGGATGGCGTGCTGCGCTCGCTCGAAGACGACATTCCGTTGGATCGCCGCCGCAACCACACCATCGAGGTGGTGGTGGACCGGCTGCAGGTGAAGCCGGGCATCGAGCAGCGCCTGGAAGCGTCCATCAAAACCGCCACCAAGCTGGCCGAAGGGCTGGTGGTGATCGCGGTGGTGAACGGCGAAGAGCGATTATACTCCGAGAAACTGGCGTGCACCGAGTGCGGCACCAGCGTGCCGCAGCTTGAGCCGCGCTCGTTCTCCTTCAACAGCCCCTACGGCGCGTGCGAGGAATGCACGGGGCTGGGAAATAAATGGACATTCGATCCGGGCAAGGCCATCGTGGATTTTTCGCGGCCGCTGCTCGAGGGCGGACTCGGTCCAGGCGCGGGATCGGCTTACATGCGGCAGCGGCTCGCGGAAGCGGCCAAGGAGCTGCGCATCAACTTGAGCAAGCCCTTCGATCAATTCCCGAAAAAAGTCCAGAACGCGCTGCTGGAGGGCGGCAACGGGTTTCCCGGCATTCTGAAGATTCTGGAGCAGACCTACCAGGAATCGTCGGAAGGCTACCGCGAGTGGCTCACCGAATATATGTCGCCGCGGGAGTGCCCGGCGTGCCAGGGAAAGCGGCTGCGGCCGGCCAGCCTGGCGGTGCGGGTGAAGAATTTCTCCATCGCCGAGTTCACCGCAGATGCCCATCGCGCGCGCGCTGATGACCGTGCGCAACTGGGAGTTCGGCGACCGCGAATGCAGATTGCCGGGCGCATCCTCGACGAGATCCGGCGGCGCCTGGAGTTTCTCTCCGCGGTGGGGCTGGACTACCTGAGCCTGGAACGCTCGGCGGCCACGCTTTCGGGCGGCGAGGCGCAGCGCATCCGCCTGGCCACGCAGATCGGCTCGAAGCTGCGCGGCGTGCTGTACGTGCTGGACGAGCCTTCCATCGGTCTGCATCCGCGCGATAACGACCGGCTGCTCGATACGCTCACGCATCTGCGCGACATGGGCAATACGGTGCTGGTGGTGGAGCACGATGCCGAGACCATCCGGCGCGCGGACTATGTGATCGATCTGGGGCCGGGCGCGGGCCGGCTAGGCGGCGAGCTGGTGGCGGCGGGCACGCCGAAGCGGCATTGAAGCCAACCCGGCATCGCTGACGGGCCGCTATCTTTCGGGCGCGATGCAGATCCCCGTGCCGCCTGTGCGCCGCGCCGGCCAACGGAAAGTCGATAACGATCATCGGCGCGGCCGAGCACAATCTGAAAGACATCGACGTGGAATTTCCGTTGGGGCTGCTGACCGTGGTCACGGGAGTTTCGGGCAGCGGCAAATCCACGCTGGTGAACGAGATTCTGTATCGCGCGTTGGCCCAGCAGATCTACCGGTCGCACGATTTGCCGGGCAAGTTTACGCAGATCAAAGGCATGGGCCAGTTGGACAAGGTGATTCGCATCGACCAATCGCCCATTGGCCGCACTCCGCGCTCCAATCCCGCTACTTATACGGGGCTGTTCACGCCCATCCGCGATCTGTACGCCATGCTGCCGGAATCGCGCGAGCGCGGCTACAAACCGGGGCGCTTCAGCTTCAACGTGAAAGGCGGGCGCTGCGAAGCCTGCCAGGGTGACGGGCTTCGGCGCATCGAGATGAATTTTCTGCCGGATGTCTACGTCACCTGCGACGTATGCCGCGGGCGGAGGTACAATCACGAGACGCTGCAAGTGAAGTATAAAGGTCATTCAGTCGCCGATCTGCTGGACTCGACGGTGGAGGAAGCCCTGGGTCTGATGGAGAATATTCCGGTCGATCCGGCCGAAGCTGCAGACGCTGAACGATGTGGGGCTGGGCTATATCCACCTGGGGCAATCGTCCACCACGCTTTCGGGCGGCGAGGCGCAGCGGATCAAGCTGGCCAAGGAGTTGAGCAAACGCCAGACCGGGCGCACGTTTTACGTGCTGGACGAGCCCACCACGGGATTGCATTTCGACGATGTGCGCAAACTGCTTGAGGTATTGCAGCGGCTGGTGGATCTGGGCAACACGGTGGTGGTGATCGAACACAACCTGGACGTGATCAAGACCGCCGATTGGATCATCGACCTGGGTCCGGATGGCGGCGAATATGGCGGCCGCCTGGTGGCGGCGGGAACGCCGGAGCAGGTGGCGCGGTCCAAAAAGAGCTACACGGCGGAAGCCTTGCGAAAGGTGATATGAGCAAGTACTCCGTGCGCCCCATGAGCTTCTCCGGCCTGCGAACCGTTCCCCTGGCGGCCCGCGGGGGGAAAGTTGGGGTGGCCGATTTTGCGGCCGCATACTCCAAGGGCGCCGGTGTTGCCGGATGGCTGGATTCTCTGCCGCACATTCTGGCCGCCGACTCCCTGCGGGCGGTGGTCGCTGCCATCGCCGCGGCGCGTACCCGCCACCGGGCGATCGTCTGGGGTCTGGGCGGGCACGTCATCAAGTGCGGCCTGGCGCCCGTGTTGGCGGGCCTGATGCATCGCGGATACGCTACCGCATTCGCCATGAACGGCGCCGCCGCCATCCACGATTTCGAGATCGCCCTGGCGGGCCACACCAGCGAGGATGTGGAGGCCGTCCTGCCCGATGGGCGATTCGGCGCGGCCGAAGAAACCGGGCGCGAGATGAACCTGGCCATGGCATCTGGCGATCGCGACGGGCTGGGCATGGGAGAAGCGCTCGGGCGGCGCCTCGATGAAATCGCCAATCCCGAGTTTGCGCGCGCCAGCCTGGTGCTCGAAGCCTGGCGCGCGGCCACGCCCGTCACGGTGCACGTCGCCATCGGGACCGACACACCGCACATGCATCCGGCGGTCGATGCCGCGGCCCTCGGCAGCGCCACGCACCGCGATTTCCGCCTGCTGTGCTCGCTGGTGGCGGAACTCGACGACGGCGGCGTCTATCTCAACGTCGGCTCCGCCGTAGTGCTACCTGAGGTTTTTCTGAAAGCGGTTTCCGCGGTGCGCAACCTGGGCCATCCGCTGGCCAATTTCACCACAGTCAATCTGGACTTCATTCAGCACTACCGCCCCAGGCTCAATGTGGTGGAGCGGCCCCACGCGAAATCGGGCGGAGCCGGCTATGCGCTGACAGGGCACCATGAGTTGCTGGTGCCGCTGCTGGCGGCCTGCCTGATTGAAAAGGAGCCATGACCCCGGAACCACCGCCGCCAGATCTGATTGCGCCAACCGAAGCTGCGCCGCCCCAGGCTGATCCGCCGCGGGAGAGCTATCCATTCTGGGGTTATCTGGATTTGCTCGCTTTCGTTCTGATCGCCATATTTGGGTTGCTGGCGGAATCGATGCTGTTGAGAGCATTCGTTTCGCCCGCAAAAGTCAACAAGATTTTCGTGCTGTTGCCGGCGCAGTTTGTTCTCTACGCCTTCCTGCTGGGCACCCTCGCTTGGATGTTTCGCCGTTACTACGGCCAGCCATTCTGGCAATCGCTCCGTTGGGTCCCGGCAGGAGGTCTGAGCACTCCGTTTGTGGTCACCTGTGGCATCCTGGCGGCCTTTGGCGCGATACTGGGCGGCGTGCTGCTCCAGACGCCGGACCTCGACAGCCCCATGAAGGCGCTGCTCTCCGATCCCACATCCGTCATATTCATCGCGGTGCTGGGCACCACTCTGGCGCCGGTATGCGAAGAGATCCTGTTTCGCGGATTTCTGCAACCGTTGCTGGTGCGTTCGCTGGGCGCGGCGGGAGGCATTCTGGTAGCAGCAGTGCCGTTCGGGCTGCTGCATTTTCAGGAGTACGGCAACTCGTGGCGGCACGCGCTGTTGATCACCCTGGCGGGGGCATCGTTCGGCTGGATGCGCCAGCGTACCGGTTCCACGAAAGCCGCCGCGGTGATGCACGCCTCGTACAATGGCGTCTTCTTCCTGCTGCTGGCGGTGCAGCAGGCGGCTATGCATGGGCGGTGGGCCGGGTATACAAAATAAGACATGCAAAATAACAAGATCGCGCTTGGTCACCGGCGCCGGCAGCGGCATCGGCCGCGCCGTCAGTCTGGCTCTGCAGGCCGCCGGATATTCGGTGGTGCTGGCCGGCCGCCGCGCCGCGGAACTGGACGAGACGGCGGCGCTGGCCAACCCGGCCGGCGGCACCGATGCTGGCCGTGCCCACCGACGTCGGCGAAGCCGGATGCCGTGAAGGCGCTGTTCGCCCGGACCCGCGAAGCTTTCGGCCGTCTGGACGTGCTGTTCAACAACGCGGGCATCGGCGCGCCCGGCATTCCGATGGAAGATCTGACTTTCGAGCAGTGGAGCGCGGTGGTGGGCGTCAATCTGACCGGCGCGTTTCTGTGCGCGCAGGAAGCCATCCGGCTGATGAAGGCGCAGCATCCGCGCGGCGGGCGCATCATCAACAACGGCTCGATTTCGGCGCACGCGCCGCGGCCCAATTCCGCGCCTTACACCGCCACCAAGCACGCCATCACCGGGCTGACCAAGAGCATCTCGCTCGATGGCCGCGCAGTACGATATCGCCTGCGGCCAGATCGATATCGGCAACGCCGCCACGGAAATGACCGAGCGCATGGCGGCGGGCGTTCCGCAGGCCGACGGCACTCGGCATGGCGGAGCCGCGCATGGACGTGCGGCACGTGGCCGACGCGGTGCTTTACATGGCGAATCTGCCGCTGGACGCCAATGTCCAGTTCATGACCGTGATGGCTACCAAGATGCCGTTTGTCGGACGCGGGTGACGGGCGCGGGTGACATCAGTGCGCGGCCGGCACTTGCATGCCATCGCCGATTTTAGCCACGCCAGGGAGGTATCGCGGATGATCTACGCCGCACTTGCTCCAATTCGGCGACGGCCCGCAAGGTCAGACGGTGCCGCGGCCCAGCAGACCCATGCCACGCGACGGCTTCAGCAGCCGAAGCGGTTCGCGGAAGAATTGCCAACACTTTACAGCAGATATCGAAATACTAATCGGATGAGCGCGATCTATGATAAGACCTTGACACCCCTTAACAAGCGGCTTACCCACTAAAAGATCTCGGAGGACGGCATGGAAGAGAAAAAGATGGGCCAAGAACCCAACGGCGTGAACCGCCGCCGGTTCCTCGGCGCGCTGGGAGCGGCCGCCGCCGCTGGCGCGATGCTCGAAACCGGGGGAGGCGCGTTAGCCCAAAGCCCCGCAACCTACTACTTCGAAAACTCCTTTGGCGAGATCGTGCCGGTCTCGCAGGACGCTATCAACGCGGGCATCCCCCTGCCGCCGCTCGTTTCGCCGAATCAGGCAGGTTCAGATACTGCGCCCCCCGAGCGGGGCGCCACGGCACCGCGCCGCTCGCGCCCGACGGCGCCCGGTCGCGGCCACGCACCCTTGGCGGCATCGGCAGCGGCGGCTGCGCCAGCTTCCATGGCACCCAGGTCACCGCCGACCCGCAGCCTAACATACTCTTGATTATGGTCGATCAGATGAGATACCCCCGCTGGCTTACCGCCGACCAGCTAAGTTAGAGCACCGTGACGCCGAACATCAGCACATTCTCGCAGCAGGCGTTTATATTCCCCAACTACCACGTTGTATCGAGTCCCTGCACACCTTCGCGCGCCGCCATCCTGACGGGCCTTTATCCTCAGCAGACGTGTATTTTCCTCAATCAGGACAAGCCGCCCAGCCAAACGCCGGTCCTTCTGCCCTACAACTCGGGCTGGACAGCCGACGGCACTAACGGCGGACCAGGGTTCCCCACCATCGGTAACGTCCTATCGCAGACAATACCCGATGCCTCGGGGGGCAGCAGTAGCTATAACTGCGCATGGATCGGAAAGTGGCACCTGTCCGATAACGGAATCGAACCCGGCGCCCTAGGCGGAGACGGCCCGTTCGACTACGGGTTCTCCAACCCGTTCAATATCCCAAACCCGCCCGACTCGGCCACTTATCCAGCCATCTACGCCTCGCCAAGCGGTTCAGTAAACGAGGCCAACGGCGGCAACACGCTTCTGGGGACGCCATCGGCCTCCATGTCGCTCATGAATTATTACTCACCCGGCTTTCCAACGGGTACGGCCTACGATGGATCGACATACCCACCAGCCCCAAGCCAGCCCTCCTATAATCAACTCAACGACACCGCTATCTGGCAAGCGTTTAAACACTACTGGCTGGCCAATCCGCCGGCGGAACCCTGGTTCTGCGCTGTCAGCTTCATCAACCCCCACGACATTTCCCGCTTCCCCTGGGCCTACGGGCTGGCCGGGACGACGAGCGACTTTCCGGATCCGCCGTCAGCGCCCGACGAGCTCGGATTTTATTCGCCGTCGACGGACGGGGTAACGGACTCATGTACCGCGCCGTGCAACGCCTTGGACGTGAAGCCGCTGACCACCGTTTACGGTCCTAGCAACGCGCCACCTGGAGGCAATTGGAACGCGGACGACCCCCTCATGAAACCCTACCTCGGCTGCGACGGAAGCGCCCAAGGAAAGCCGGGGCTCCAGGCGTTTTTCGAGTACGACTTCGACCAAACAACCGGGACCATAGCTCCCACCGGCACGGCCTGGACCACGTTCCTCAACTACTACTTCTGGATGCAACAGTGCGCCGACACCCTGTTCAACGATGTCTGGCAATACCTTAAGGCGAACAACCCTTTCGCCAACCCGATCCTGATTGTCTTCAGCTCGGACCATGGCGACTTCGGCGGCTCGCACTGCCTCCATTCCAAGGGCGGGGCGCTGTATGACGAGTGCACGAACGTTCCGCTTTACATCTCGTTCCTGCGGAATCGTATGGACGCTCCGGTAGTGAGGCCGTTTGTATGCTCAAGCGTCGACCTTTTGCCGTTCTTCTACAGTATGGCGCTCGGCAATGAAGGCTGGCGCTGCTCGGGCACCAACGACATGATCGGCTATCTTGGCGGGCGCGAGTCCATTATGGACGCGATCTACAGCGACGCGCCGCTGCAGCGGCGTCTCAGCAACCTTCCCAATTCCGCTGGGGCCGTAAATGGCCAATCTACGCAACCGTACGTTCTTAGCGCCGACCAGTACAGCTCGGCGCCATTCGAGACCAACGCAACGTGCGGCGAGGGGAGTCTAACGAACCAGCCGCAGCCAAGCCACGCCATAGGCTTCCGTACGGTGGACCTCTCGGTCAACCCAAGCCCCGCGAGCGACCAGAACAACCCCATCCCGTTCAGTCCCGCTAGCAGTTATGGTCCATTCGGCGGCGGTAAGCTGGGGATGTACAGCTTTTGGAACACCGGCGGCTCGATCTCCGGCTCCCCCTGCGGCACCGGGCCGGTTCTGGGGAACGCCGAGTATCCAATGCAATTCGAGTTCTACAACGACGCCAACGGCAACTTCGCCGAGCTCGGGAACGATGCCTTCGACTCCCCGGGAGTCTGGGACTCGACGGCGGTGGATTTCATCTGTGCCTATAACGCGATCATGTGCGGCGAGCTGTACGACATCGCATTTCCAACCGGCTACGGGACGCTCCAGCAGCAGATGCAGGCCGCGTACGCCCAGGCGCTCTCTGACTACTTGGCCGCAGTCGGCGGAGATGCCAGTTGCCCGCCGCCCACTACGTGCCCAGGCAGCGTGCCCACTCCTTCGGGAGACACCTGTCCGGGCTAGAGCCCGCCCGGCCTTGACCTGGAGGACTACCATGAGGCCCAGTCTCCTCACATTACCACCTCTTCTCGCCGCCTGCGCACTGGCAGCCTATTCGCAGCCCGCATTCTTCGCCCGCCGAGACTACCCTGGTGTCGGCCACATGATCCAGGTAACGGACGTCAATGGCGACCAAGTCGCGGACGTCATCGGGATAGCCCCAGACAAGATCGGCGTTCTCCTCGGCACGCGCAACGGCGCCTTTGAGGAGGGCCCGACCTCCAGCATCGGAATGCAGAGCGCAAACGAGTTTGCCGCCGCCGACCTGAACGGCGATGGCAACGTCGACCTCGTTATCTCGGGAGGGCAGTACGGTGGCGCGCAGAACGTTGGGCTAGGTGTCTGCTTCGGCAACCGGGACGGGACCTTTCGCTCAGGGGTGTTCTACCAAGTTCAGGACCACTTGCTCGGCGGTGTGGTCCTGGGCGATTTCACAGGCGACGGCATCCTTGACGCTGCGGTCAATGGCCAGGCAGGCGTCTGGCTCTTCGTCGGGGAAGGGGGAGGTGTCTTCGCGCCTCCTACACTAACGGTCTTCAACGGGTCGAGCTACGGCACGGGAGACATCGCCGCCGCGGACTTCAATGGAGACGGCAATCTCGACCTCGTGGTGACGACGGGCGGCGGCTTCGCAGTCCTGCTAGGCAACGGCGACGGCACCTTTCAGCCGCCAGGGTACTTCACTGCGCCCACCCTGACGCGGCTCGCCGTCGGGGACCTTAACTTGGACGGCTACCCGGACATCGCCATCGCGCCGCAATCGTCGAACTACGTGCTGCTGTACCTTGGGGACGGCAAAGGAGCTTTCTCGGGGCCAAGTTACGTCGACCTGCCCGGCGGCTGGCAGCTCGCCATCGGCGACGTGAACGGAGACGGAATACCCGACCTGGTAAACGGCGCAGGCTACATCGCTTTCGGCAAGGGCAACGGTGAGTTCAAGCAGCCGGTCTATTATCCCGTCGACTCATCCTTGTTCGGCCCCTACAACCCGGTTATCGCCGTTCTCGGCCCTGGTGCGGCCCCCGCCATCATCGTCCAGGGTTCTCAAACCGTGTCGGTTCTGCTCGGCGACGGAAAGGGCAGGTTCAAGGACGGCGTCTGGACCTCGGTCGCCGGAGCCGGCGGCTGCGCAGTCACTGCCGATTTCAACCTCGACGGTAGACCCGACCTAGCCCAAGTCACCTCGGAGGGGTTCCAGGTCCTCTTCGGCAGCGGCAAGGCGAAAGCGCCTTTCTCTCCGGGCCCGTACACCTCGCTCGCAGGCGCCGTATGTATCATGTCCACCGGCGACGTGAATGGGGACGGTATCCGGACTTGCTCATCGCCTCCACGAACGCTCCCCCGTCAGTGGGAGGGTCGATAAATGTGTTCCTCGGCAACGGCGACGGCTCCTTCACGCTCAAAAGCACGGTCGCGCTGCCGAACATTGACACTGCAATCGTGCTTGCGGACTTCAACCAGGAAGGCAAGCTCGATCTCGCCACGGGCACGTATCTCGTCGCCTACGGCAACGGCGACGGCACGTTCCAAACGCCCGCTCCGATCTTCAGCAATCCTCCATCCTGTAGCGGCTTCGCTGGGGTCGTCGCGGGAAACCTGAATAACAATGGCTCGCCCAGCTTGGTAATCTCGTGCACGGCCGTGGCGGCGCTCCACATCCTGCTGAATGACAAGCACGGAAAATTCAGCCAGACGGTGATGCCGATTAGGGACAAGCCCGGCAGTGTTGTTTTGGCGGACGTGAACCTGGATGGGAACGCGGACCTGCTCGTCTCAACCTTCGCCGAAGAGTCCGTTTACGTATTTCTCGGCGACGGCGCGGGCCAATTCACGCTGAAGTCCGGCGTGCCGTTCCTGGACGGGCCGAGCCCCTTCACTGGGGCGGACGTAAACGGCGATGGCATTCCCGATCTGGAGCTAATGAACGCCGATAACGTCAGCATCTTCGTCGGCAAGGGCGACGGTACGTTCGCCCGGAATCCGATCATCGTAGGCGCCGGCCCGTCGCCCGGCGACATCCTGACGGGCAACTTCCACGGCCAATCGCCGGGCAGCGGCACCCCAGACCTCGTACTACCCGACGCCTCGGGTGGGGTGACGCTTCTGCCCAATCGGACCAAGTAACCATGCCATACCTCGTCAATGGCAGTGAGGTCCCGGAAGAACTGATCCAGCAGGAATCAGGACGCATTTCGCGCGATCTGCATTGGCAGACGATCCTGGGCGAGGCCGAGCGCGCCCGCCGCCTCCGCCGCGCTGCGGAGCAATCCGCAATTGACGCGACGCTCATCGCGCAAACAGCCGCTGCGGATCCCCGGCCCATTGACGAAGCTTCGCTCGGCCGGGAGGTGCGGCGCCAGACGGGCCAGCAAAGCTGCTTAAGCGCTGCCGACGAGGCCCATCTTCGGGATTTCATCGAGGGCCAGCTCCGGGTCCAGCGCTTGACCCGCGAGATGGTCGGCGGCGCGCCCGACCCATCGGCCGAAGAGGTCCAGGCATTTTACAATCAGCACCAGGAGCACTTCCGCGCGCCGGAACTGTTCCATGCCGCCCACATTGTGAAGCACGTCGATGGCGCCGGCAGCGAGGAGCACGCACGCGGGGCCATCGAGGCCGCGCTGGCCGAACTCGAACGCGGCGAACCCTTCGCGGAGGTGGCACGGCGCCACTCCGACTGCAAGGACCGGGATGGAGACCTGGGGCGCTTCCCGGCTGGCCATATGGTGCAGGAGTTCGACGACGCCATCCGCGCACTCGAACCGGGCCAGCGCACGGGAATCTTTCGTACGCCCTTCGGCTTCCATATCGCGGAGTTGCGCGCGAAGACCTCGGCGGGCCCGGCAGTTTTCGAAGATGTCTGCGCCGATATCAGGCGGGTCTTCATCATGCGGAAGGAGCACGCCCTTTACCTTCGCGCCGTGGGCGAGCTCCGCTCGCGCGCCGATATCCGCTTCGTGCCGGAAGCGCAGGCAGCCGCGTCCTGACATGCCCTCGCGCCCGCCCTCCTGCTGCGTTCCCTCCCGGCAGCGACTCACGCATCTCGCGCTCTCGCTCCAAGCTTCCGCCGCGCGGCCGCGCGCCACCACGGGATCGCTCGAAAACATGGTGCGCCTCGAGGCGGCCGCTTCCGCATGGGCAGCGAAGATCCGGAGGCGTTTCCGAATGACGGCGAGGGACCCGTGCGCGAAGTCGCGCTGAGCTCCTTTCTATATTTCGAAATTCGCCGTAACCAACGAGCAGTTCGCCGCGTTCGCCCGTCACACCGGCTATCGCACGGAGGCTGAGCGCCTCGGCTGGTCGTTCGTCTTCCGCAATCACGTGCCGGAGCCGCTGCGCGGTCCCGCTATGCCCGGAGCGCCGTGGTGGGTGCGCGTGGATGGGGCGGATTGGTCCCGTCCCGACGGGCCGGAATAGCTCCGTCGCCGCGCGTCCGCATCATCCCGCCGTGCACATCTCCTGGAACGACGCGCAAGCGTTCTGCGCCTGGGCGGGATATCGTCTGCCCACCGAAGCCGAGTGGGAGTTCGCTGCGCGCGGCGGCCTCGACCAGCGGACCTATCCCTGGGGCGACGAGCTCACGCCCGGCGGCAGCCACATGTGCAATATCTGGCAAGGCGTGTTTCCCGACTCGGACCTGGGCGAAGACGGCTCCGCCACCACCGCGCCCGTGAATAGCTTTCCGCCCAATGGCTTCGGCCTGTTCAATGCCGTGGGCAACGCATGGGAATGGTGCGCCGATTTCTTCGATCCGCAATGGCACATCCAAGCGACCCGCACTGACCCGAGTCGGTCCGCCTTCGGGAGCCACGCGATTGATGAAGGGCGGATCGTACCTTTGTCACGAATCTTACTGCCGCCGGTACCGCAACGCCGCCCGCATGCCCGCCGCGCCAGATACCTCGACGGGCCACATCGGCTTCCGCCTGGCTCGGGATCCCAGCCACTCCACATAGACGTCCTTTACTGCACAGGCCATAATGGTGATTGGCGGCCTGTCCTGGATTCGGCCTCCAGCATCCGAAATATCTAAATCTCTGTGGGGAGCTGTTTGCAACACTACCGGTCTTGTTCATCACAACCTCATTAATGCGCGACCGGCACCTGCATGCCTTCGCCGATTTTCGCCACTCCAGGGATGGTCACGGGCGTATGGCCGCTGATCGCCGACTCGCCAAATAGCGCCTGGACCGCCGCGGTCTCCGACGGTGGCACGGTGCTGAAGGTCAGCAGGAAGGCGGCCGCCTTGGGAAAGCTGCGCACCAGGTACGGATTGCCAAGCGCAATCAGGGCCACCGGTTTGTCGGTGGCGAACAGCGCGTCGAGCAGGCGCGGGAAATTCGCCGCCCAGCGCCACGTCGCCACGGATAAGCCGCCACGGAGGCGAACGCCGCCACAGCGAAGCTGTCGCATGCCGCGGCCTTCTGCATCGCGGCATCCAGCGTACGCGGCCGGCAGCGAAGCGTCCAGTTGGATCACCGTGGCGTTCTTTTCGCGGCGGCGCACTTCTTGCGCGAACTCCTGCCCTTCGTTTGAATAATGGCTCTCCGCCAGGGTCAGGAAACACGTCTTGGCGGGCGCGCGCAGCGGAATCAGCGCCGCGCCGTTGTTCACGTCGTTCTTCACTAGCGTGACCGCGCGGGCGGCGATCTCCTGCGCGCGCTCCTGATCCTCCGGCGCGTCGATCTGGTCGCCGATGGCTTCCAGATCCACCGTGGCGCGGCGGTCCAGACCCATGCGCTCCTTGGCGGCCAGCAGGCGCGCGACGCTTTCATCGATGCGCGCGCGCGTCAGACGTCCGCTCTCGACCGCGGCCAGAATCGCCTTCACGGCCGCTTCCGGATCGGGCGGCATCACCAGCGCGTCGGCGCCGGCTTCGAGCGCCAGCACGGCGGCCTCGCCGCCTGTAGTAGCCCTGCGCGATGCCGCCCATCTCCAGCGCGTCGGTGACGACGATGCCTTTGAATCCCATTTCGCCGCGCAGAAGGCCGGTGAGGATCGCGGGCGAAAGCGTCGCGGGCACGTCGGCGGGGGCCAGCGCCGGGCACGGCGATGTGCGCCGTCATGATGGAATCCACGCCCGCCTGGATGGCCGCGCGGAAGGGCGGCAGTTCAACGCTCTCCAGGCGCTCGCGGGTGGCGCCGATCACCGCCATATTCAGATGCGTATCTACCGCCGTATCGCCGTGACCCGGGAAATGTTTGGCGGTGGTCAGTACGCGATAGTGCGGGTCGGCGCGCGTGCCCTCGATGAACGCGGTCACCAGCGCCGCTACCTGTTTCGGATCCTCGCCATAGGAGCGGATGTTGATGATGGGGTTGTCGGGGTTGTTGTTGACGTCGGCCACCGGAAAGAAGAGCCACTGGACGCCGATGGCGCGCGCCTCGCGGGCGGTGACTTCGCCTTCAAAGCGCGCCAGCGCCGGGTCGCCGGCCGCGCCGAAGGCCATGGCGTGCGGGAATACCGTAGTCCCGTCGACGCGCATGGAAGCGCCCCGCTCGAAATCGCCGGCCACCAGCAGCGGCACGCGCGCCAGCCTTCTGCATGCGATTGAGAAACGCGCCCAGCGCGTAGGGCTGGGCCTTCTGCGTAAGGCGGCCATTGCTCCAGTTGACCAGCACCATGCCGCCTACGCGGGTTTCGCGGACAGTTTCATGAACTGCCGGTATTCCCGCGAGCGGGTGTTGGGCGCCGCGCCGTGAAACGGGATGAAGATCAACTGCGCCGCCTTCTCGCGAAGGGTGAGCAGCTTTCATCCAGCGGCGTACGAAGGGTGACTGCCGGACGGGCTTGGGTGGCGGTTTGCGCGTAGTGGTCGGCGGGCAGGGCAAGCGCCAGAGTGAGCGGGATAAGATAAGGCGCCGGAGCGGAGCACCACTCCAGTGTAAGTCCAGAAGCCGGCCAAGCGGGCGCGCTGCGTACTATTTTGCAGGCAGAATCAGTCCCGTCAGGGCTCATCGTGCCGGCCAGTCCCAGGCGGATCTCAGGGTTGGCCGGAAGCTGGTCGGGCAGTCGCACGTTGACCTGGTAGAGCCCCGCAAATCCCGGCGCCACGCCGGCATACAGGATCGCGCTGGCGTCGAGCGTTGTGCCGTTAATTTGGACTTCGAATTGGCTGAGTTGGCTGAGCCACAGTGCGGTGGCTGGCAGAACGCCGTCTTCAAGCGTGGGATTCGTGTTACCCAAACCCGGTGGCCCATAGATGTCACGATATCGCCCCCGGCGGCGGGCGCGCCGCTGGAGACCAGCGAGCCGTCGGGGTGAGTGGCGATCACGGTGCCCGCGGAGATCTCGAACATGGCCGGCGCCGCGTTTTGCAGGGTGACGGTGACGATGGGGCCGCTGGTACCCTGCCGCGTCTACCCAGAACTGGAAAGTGCCGGGCAGCAGTGACGCTGGGGACCAGCAAGTTGATTTGCGTGGGTGAGACGTAATAGAGGTAGGCCGGCCAACCTTCGAAGTAGACTTCCACGTTTCCCAGGCTGGTGGGCATCACTCCGCCGGAGAGATCGCTGGATTGCACGGCGACAGTATCCCAGGAGAGGTTCGTCCCGAATATGGAGACGATGGTATTGGGGCCAAGCCGGGGGCAAAGCTGGCGCCATTCACGATTCCGGCTGCGGTATAGTTGGGCGCGTTGGAGGTTTGGGCGCACAGGCCAGCCGCCACCGCGAGGACTGCGATGATGGATTTCACGGCACCCTAGTAGTGCCCGGAGCGCCGCGCAAATATCAGGCGTATTTGGTTACGGCGTGACTTTAAAGACCACTCCGGAACCATACGCGCCACCGGCGGACGCGGTGCCATAGAGATTCCCGGGCTTATCGAAAACCAGGTTACTGAATACGTAATAGCCGTCGCTGCCGCTGGCGGGGAAGACGTACAGAGAGGTATAGGTCCAAGGGGTTGCCCCTGGTGTCAACTCGTAAACCGTTCCATTGCTATATGTGCCGTCGCAATGTGTGGTGGCCCAGATATTGCCGGACGCATCCATGAGCAGGTCGCGGAACGACCCTGAGATGCCCCACCCGGGTAGCGCGTACAGCACAGTGAAATCCCACTTGCCGCTCGCCTGGCTCATCTCGAAAACTGTGCCGCCGCCATTACTTCCCCCGCGCCGCCGTTGGTAGCCGCGCCATAAAGATGGCCGGATGACATCGAAGATCACACCGGCATAGGGGTTACCGCCGTCGCTTTGCAACGTGAAATTATACATGATAGTTTCTTTCCAGCCGGCCTTCGATGCGTCAATTGGAAGACGGTGCCGTCGCCGTCAGTGCCTCCCACTGAAGTCGTGCCATATAGTTCCTTTCCCCTCGGGCCGAAGGTAACGCCGGCGACTGGACTGGCTCCGTCGGCGCCCTGGCCGAAGCTGTGCAACACCGTCTCCTGGCCGCTCTCGGTCACCTCGAATACCGTGCCTCCGCCGTAGGCCCCTCCCGCGAACGTGGTCCCGTAGAGTTTGCCTGCGCTATCCATGATCAAACTGGATTCCGGATTTGCGCCATCCGCTCCGCCGGTGAAGCTGTACAGCACCTTCTCGTGGCCACCCTCGCCTACCTCGAACACCGTACCGTATCCGTCAGATCCTCCAGCGAACGTGGTCCCATAAAGTTTCCCTGCCGAATTCCTCAGTAAACTTGCCTGGGGATTGGCTCCGTCGCTTCCGCCGGTGAAACTGTACAACACGGTCTCCTGGCCACTCTCGCTCACCTTGAACACCGCCCCGGCCCCCGGAGCTTCCGCCCGTACTGGTGGTGCCGTAGAGATTTCCGGCGGCATCGATCACCAGCCCGGCAAGGGGAATCCCGCCGTCGTTTCCGCCCGTGAAATTGTAAATCACGTTGAAGGTCTGCGCTTGTGCCTGCGGGATGGCAAATGCCGCCAGTCCAAGCACGCACGAAAACAATGTCGATTCGAGTTTCATCTGGAGTCTCCTTTCCGATCTCAAGAAGCGGCAAGGTGACGTACTATTACTGCCAGTATATAGCGGCATGATAGTTGAGGTACCCGGAATTTTCCCGATGCCAGACGAATATTAGCGGTGTACGGCTCAATTGCCGGAAACAGTTAGTGGCTGGGTCGAGCCACAAACGCTACCCGCGCAGGCGCTGATGACCGTCGAACCGGGGCCACGCCGTAAGCGACGCCGGAGTTGGTGGCGTCATTGGTGATCGTCGCAGCCGCCGGATTTGAAGAACTCCACGTAACCGAGGCAAGCTGTTGGGTGCTGTTGTCGCTGAATGTGCCTGTGGCGTTAAACTGCTGGCTGACGCCGACAGTAAGCGGCGGGTCGGCGGGAGCGACTGTGATCGAGACCAGGTTCGCAGGCGTCAGGGTCTGGGGCTCGTAAAGTTCCGCCGCGGCAAGGACCGTGCGGCTGGAATTGCTATGGCCGCCGGCAATCAGCACCGTTTCGTTCAGGAGCAGCGTGGCGGTCTCTAAATCGCCCGGCGTGATCAGGGCGCCGGTGCCGGAGAATGTAGCGGTAGGGGGATTGAAGATTTCAGCGGCGGCGGAATTGAGCACGCTACCCGCGATCAGTACTGCGCCGTTGTTGAGCAACGTCGCGGTTCCCAACCAGCCGGTGCTGGCCATGCTGCCTGTTGGCGTAAAAGTCCCGGCGGCGGGATTGTACAATTCTGCGCTGGTGAGCGGGCCGTTTTCCGAATAATTATATCCGTCGGCGATCAGCACTTGGCCAGTGTTCAGCAGCGTGGCCGTGGCTCCGGAGCGGGCGACGTTCAGGCTGTTGGCGGTGGGCGTAAAGCTACCGGCCGCGGGGTTGTATAGTTCGGCGCTCGACAGCGGGCCATTGGCGTTGGCTCCGCCGGCAATCAGCACCATGCCGCCCGGAAGCAGCGTGGCGGTGGCATCGAAGCGGGCGGCGTTCAGGCTGCCGGTATAAGCGAACGTCCCGTTAGCGGGGTAGAAGATCTCGGCGCTGGCCAATACGCCGGCGCCGCCATAGCCCCCGGCGATCAGGACCGTGCCGTCGGGGAGCATGGTGGCGGTATGCTCATAGCGCGCGGTGTTCAGGTTGCCGACGGAGGGAGAAAAGGTGAGGGTAGCGGGGTTGTAGACTTCGGCGCTAGCCAATTCGCCATCGCCGCCGGAGCCCCCCGCGATCAGCACCGTGCCATTGTTCAGCAGCGTGGCCGAATGTTGGTCGCGCGCGGTGTTCAGGTCGCCCGTGTCTGTGAAGGCGCCGCTCGAAGGGTTGTACAACTCGGCGCTCGCCAACTCGCCCAAGGCGCCCGTGCCGCCGTTAGGCTCGGGTCCGATGCCTCCCGCAACAAGTACTGCGCCCGTGGTGAGGAGCGTGGCCGAGTGGTAGTAGCGCGCGGTATTCAGGCTGCCAGTCGTAACGAACACCGGAATTACGGTAAGTGTCGCCTGCGGAGCGGTGACGGCTCCCAAAGTCGCGGTAACGGTAGCGCTGCCTGCCGCCAATCCGGTGGCGAGACCCGCCGTGCTCATCGAGGCGATACTCTGCGGAGAGGTGGCCCAGGTGACGCTGGTCGATAGGTTCTTGCGTCGTGTTGTTGCTGTAAGTGCCGGTAGCTGTAAGCTGGACCGTACCACCCACGGAGATGGTTGGGCTCGACGGGGTGATGGCGATCGATACCAAAACCGCCGCCTTGCCTGTCCCGGATCAAACTCACGTTTTGCGGGCTGCCGGCGGCGCTGTCGGAGAACGTGAGCTTGCCGGTTCGCGCACCCTTGGCCGTGGGTGAAAATGTGACGGCCACGGTGCAGGTGCCGAGCGAAGCGATGCTCCCGGTGCACGTGTTGCTGGCGACCGTGAAATCGCCGCTGGTTTGGACGCTTGAGAAATTGAGCTGCACGTTTTGCTGATTGGTGAGCGTGACAGTCATAGCGCCGCTGGTTTCGCCGAGCGGTTCCGAGGGAAAGGTCAAGCTAGTGGGGGAGAGGGTGACCGGAGCGCTGCCCGATCCTGTGAGGCTCGCGGTTTGGGGGCTGTTGCTCGCGTTATCGGTAACGGTGAGCGTTCCTTTCAACCCTCCGAGCGCTTGGGGCGTAAATGTGATGAGGATCGTACAACTTGCGCCTTTGGCGAGTTTGGTGGGGCTGAGCGGGCAAGTACCGCCGGATTGGGCGAAATTACCTGTAACCGTGATGCCCGTAATGGTCAAGGTCGCCGTTGCCACATTGTGCAGCGTAGCTGTCATCGCGGCGCTGGTGGTTCCCTCGGGCTGCTTTCCAAATGACAAAGTGCCGGGGGACAAAGTGACGGAAGTAACGGCATGAACAGGCGCGGCGAGCGCCATGGCCAGGACCGGAAGAAAGGTACAACCGCGCTGAAACAAACCGTAAGTCAAATGATGGCCCCCTTTCGATTAGCATCCAGTATATTGGCTCAAAAGGGTGGTAGGCAAGGGAGGAAGCAGCTAGAGGGTGGGGGAGTAGTACCAGACGCTATCTGACCGATGTCACTTCCAAGCAAGCCTGACAGAATTTAGCTCTCGATTTAATTCTCTGCGCCAGTGTTGACATTGTCGGGTGAGACAATCCCTCAGCTTCAACTTCCCTTTGAATGGTCGCGATCAGATCCGGGAATCGGCCGCCATCGCCCGGATGCGGTCGATGAGCGACTCGGCGTCCGTATGTACGTCCGCCGCCAGCCGCCGCCAATGGCGAAGGCCGATCGTCCGGAGACGGTATTCGCCCCCGATCTTCATCGCGAGTTTCGCCTTGTTGATATTGATGCTGCGGTAGGGTAGAACACTCGCCACATCATAGAACGGAGCCAGGCGGACCGCGCCGCCCGCCCCGAGAAGCAGGGCATAGTTCTTCGCGTGAGCGTCCGTTCCGGCGATAAGCCAATTGAATGCGATGGCGTCCAGGAACGACTGCACATCGTCCTCTGGATGGGTTGAGTACTCCCGCACCAGATCGACGATCTTGCGGACTCCCGGCCCGCCGTCATTCTCGTATTTTCGGGCGGGATGCAAGCCCAAGGCCTGGCACATATCCTCCTGATGCACGCGAATCCGTTCGCCACGGATTTGAACGCAGTCATAGCGCTCGATCACGATGGCAATCTCGTCGCGAAAGCGCCGAACGCTGGAATTTGGCACCACCAGGCCCGAAGCTCTTGCCAATCGCAGGCAGAAATGCTCGTTCTCAACGGTTACATTTTGTAAAGTAACCGTACGGTGACATTTTGATATGAGAACGAGAGGTGACATTCGGGCTAACGGTGCCGGTGTCAGGAGAGGGGCGCTTCCGCAGAAAGGGGGCCAAAAAAAACAACGGTCCCGCCCCCGGGGGGAGCGGGACCGCGATGTTCAGTCGATTGGTCTTTCAGCCGGTTAGTTTAGTGGTGTCCGCCACCATGGCCGCCGCCTCCACCGTGGAAGCCGCCGCCACCGCTGCTATGGCCGCTGCTACTGCTACTGTGATAACTGCCGCCACTGCTGTGGTAACTGCCGCTCGACCGCGCTCCGCCGCTATTAGACGGGCTGGAGCGATAGCTGTAGCTGGGCGCGCTCCGCGCGCCGCCATATGACGGGCTAGAACGATAACCATAGCTGGGCGAGGTACGCGCGCCGTAGCTATTCCCGGCATACGGGCTGGAACGATAGCTCGATTGCGGAGCATAGGATCCCCGACTCGTTTGACCGAAACGGCTCCAACCGCCGGCCTGGGCTTGACTCGTGCGCGAGGCCATGCTGGAATGCGCCCCTGCGTACGTTTGCCCAAACCGCGCCCCGCCGGCCGCGTGCGCATTTGAAATCGCCCCGTACCGGCTAGTCAACGCCCTGTTCGGATAAGCAATTCCCAGCCGATGGCCGGCATCGTGCGCCCACAGGACGCCACGGCCTCCCCATGCGGCGCCACCGCCGTGGAAGGCGAAACCATAGTGATTGAAAAAGAAAGGATTCAGAAAGAGGCCGGCATGGAACCAGTTCAAGCCCCAGCCCCAGCCGCCCCATCCAAGACCTCCAAAGAATCCGCCCACGTAAATACCCGGGAAGAATCCGAATCCAAAGCCCGCGTAGTCCCAAGCAGGATAGTAACCGTAGGCAGGCGGTCCCCAGACGTATTCGGGATCGTAATAAGGCACGTAGACCACTTCCGGATTTGCCGGCTGAATGTCAATGGCCTGCTGGCCTCCCTGCATTTCGGTATTGACGGTCTCCTGCGGGCCGGAGCGAAGCTTGCCCGACGCCATGGCTCGCGACCGCATCCTTTGCACGGCACTCATCACATCGGCCTGTTGCGCAAGGAATGCATTGCCAAGATCGGTGGTGAATCGAATGTCGGCGTTGAGCCGACTCAGCACATCCGGGAAAGCCACTAACGCCTGTACGCTGGGATCCCAATTCTGCTGACGCGCGGCCTCCATCAATTGAGCGCCTTGGAGATCGCTATGTGCCTGCAGCCACTGCCCAGCCTCCACCACCTCCAACGGGTACGTGGACGCAGCCAAAACCTGGCCGAGGAAGGCATCCGGATACAGCGCGACGGGTGCCACCAAAGTGTCCAACTGTTGCGGGGAAAGGAGTTGCGCGGGGGGTGGAGGGGGACCCGGAGGTGGCCCCGGCTGTTGTGCGAGCAACGCGCCGGCAATAACCAGGGCGCCCGCCAAGCCAGAGACCCGCCGAAAAACCAATGGAACTCTCATATTCGTCATCTTAATGCCTCCTACCTGCAACGCCACTGATACAGACGTACGTGGTGGCGACTCCGTTGTCGCAGGCTACACCTTGGATACCGCAAGCCGTTGGCCAATCACTAACTTGCTTTTTTACAATAGCTTGAACTTCTATGCGAGTTCGGCCGCATGGTTGAAAACCACCGCCCACGGTGCATTAGGTGCGCATTAGGTGCGTTCGGGGCGGTTAAGCCCGCGCCAGAGCCGGGCGCTTCCACTCGTACAGCGGAAACTTTTCGGTCAGAATCTCCACCTGACGGCGCACCGCGGCAGTGGCCTCCTCTGAGGCAACGTTTTGCAGCACTTCGGCGATCAGCGAAGCAACTGTGCGCATCTCGGCTTCGCGAAACCCGCGCGTGGTGACGGCCGGACTACCCAGGCGGATGCCGCTGGGATTGAGCGGCGGATTCACATCGAAGGGTATGGCGTTTTTGTTGACGGTGATGCGGGCGCGATCCAGGGCGGCCTCGGCTTCCTTGCCGCGAACGCCCTTCGAGAAGACATCCACCAGCATCAGATGCGTGTCGGTGCCATCGGAGACCACGTGGAAGCCCGCATCCATCAGCCCTGCGGCCAGCGCCTGGGCATTCGCGACGACCTGCTTCTGATACGCCACGAATCCGGGTTCCATGGCTTCCTTGAAGCTGACCGCTTTGGCCGCGATGATGTGCACCAGCGGGCCGCCCTGGAAGCCGGGAAAGACTGTTTTGTCGACCGCCGCGGCGAACTTTTCTTTGCACAAGATGAGCCCGCCGCGCGGACCGCGCAAAGTTTTGTGCGTGGTAGTGGTGACGATATCGGCGTACTGGCAAGGATTCGGATGCAGGCCGGCGGCCACCAGGCCCGAGATGTGGGCCATATCCACCACAAAGAGGGCGCCCACCGAGTCGGCGATCTGGCGGAAGCGGGCGAAATCGAGCACGCGCGGATAGGCGCTGCGCGCCGGCCAGCACCATCTTCGGCTTGTGCTCCTCGGCCAGGCGCGCGAGCTCGTCATAATCGATGCGCTCGTCTTCTTTGCGGACGCCGTAGGGCACGATGTTGTAAGTCTTGCCGGAGAAGTTGAGCTTATGGCCGTGGGTCAGGTGGCCGCCGTGGGCCAGGTTCATGCCCAGGATGGTGTCGCCGGGTTGGAGCACGGCGGCGTAGGCGGCTTGATTGGCTTGCGATCCGGAATGCGGCTGCACGTTGGCGTGCTCGGCGCCAAACAGTTTCTTGGCGCGATCGCGCGCCAGGTTCTCGACAACGTCGGTGAACTCGCATCCGCCGTAATAGCGCTTGCCCGGATAGCCCTCGGCGTATTTGTTGGTGAAGACGCTGCCAGCGGCTTCCATTACCGCTTCGGAAACGAAGTTTTCGCTCGCGATCAGCTCGAGTTGAGAGTGCTGGCGCTCGGCTTCATGTTGGATGGCCCGATAGATATCCGGGTCCACCTCGGCCAGCGGCCGCGCGAGTCGCGCCGATTCGTCGGTGGTTTTCATAGCGGAGTATGTTGATCTTAACATGTTGAGAGCGTCAGGTACTCCTCCAGCGTAGCGTCCAGCCGCTTGTAAAGCAGCGCATCGAAACTCTCCGTTCCTTGCCCAGCCTGCGCTCGCTGCAAGCTCCGCACATAGGCGGGCCGATCCTCGGGACGCACGGCCAACCGGCGGATAACCGCCCCGGATGAGGACCAGGTTCATCAGCAGCCGAGCGGTCCGGCCGTTGCCGTCGTTGAAGGGATGAATGTCCACCAGGCGGCGATGCGCCATAAACGCAGTTTCGGGCGCATCCTGCGCCTGTTGAGCCACCCGGCCAAGTCGCCCATCAAGGCGGGAATTTGCGCAGGCGATGGGAACGCGTGCCTCCCGGTCTCGGTGCGGACGTAGCGGCTAAGATCGGCATAGCGTCCCCGCGATATCCGGGCGCGAGCGCTGCATCACCAGGCGGTGCAGGTTGCGGACGTCTCCTTCGGTGAGCCCGATAGTCTCGTGGCGGGCTAGTTCGCGCACAAAGCGGATCGCATCGTAATGGTCAAGCGCCTCCAGATGATCTTTCAGCGGCTTGCCGCCGATCGTGACGCCCTGCTCAATGACAAGCGTGGTTTCGACCGCACTGAGAGTGTTGCCCTCAATGGCGTTCGACGTGTAGGTGAGCTCTATGTCGTAGTAATGCTCAAGGTTGGCGAGCGCTTCCGGCGACAAGGGCCGCAGCTTGTCGAGCCGCTCCTTTTTGGCGGCGATGGCCTGCAAGAGGGTATCCAACGCTCTTAGGAATAACACGCGCCGGAAGTTTCCACAATGCGAGGAATCTGCCCGCGCACTGACAGGACGAGGCGGGCGCCTTACGCTCCGCCGGCGGCGCTGCGCAACGACCCGGGCCCGGCTTGCTCGATCTCCAGCTTGCGAATCTTATACAGCAGCGCCTTATAGTCGATCCGCAGAATCTTGGCCGCCTGCTTGCGGTTCCAGTGGGATGCATCGAGCGCGCGTAGAATGGCTTCCGTCTCCGCTTTGCGCTTGGCTTCGTCGACCTTCTCCAGGATCGGATACCCGTTGCTCGATGCGGCGCCGCCCGCATGGATGCGGAGCACGCTTCCGGTTTCGCCGCGCGGGCGCGCAACGAATGCAACTGCTGCGCCATTTCGCTCGGCGTCCTGCATCACCAGCAGCCGGCGCATCATGTTCTCCAGTTCCCGCAGATTGCCCGGCCACTCGTATTCCCGCATGGCCTCCCGCAGCCCCGGCGACAGGAGTGAGCCGGATGACCCGTTCGGGCGATGTTTGCGCAGGAAAAACTCCGCGCCGGCCTCGATATCGCCCTTGCGCTCCCGCAGCGGCGGCACCCGGATGCTGACGACGTTGAGCCGGTAATACAGATCCGCGCGGAACCGGCCGTCCTCCATGGCTTTTAGAAGATCGCAATGCGTGGCGGCCATCACGCGCACGTCCAGGGGCACGCGCTCCTTGCCGCCCGAGCCGCTCGCATTCCTTATCCTGCAGAACGTGCAGCAGCTTGGCCTGCAGCCGGACATCCATGTCGCCGATTTCATCCAGCAGAATGGTGCCGCCTTGCGCCATCTCGAATTTGCCCGGCTTGCTGGTGAAAGCGCCCGTGAATGCGCCGCGCTCGTAGCCGAACAATTCGCTCTCCACCAACTCGGCGGGCAGCGCCGCGCAATTCAGCTTCAGGAACGGCTTCGCCGCGCGCGGAGAAAGCGCGTGGATCTGGCGCGCCAGAACTTCCTTGCCGGCGCCGGTTTCGCCCTCGATCAGCAGGGGCACATCCGAAGCCGCCACCCGCCGCATAGCCGCCTGCAGGTCGTTCCCCATCCAGCTTTCGGCGAGGCAGCACCTCCGGCGCGGGCGCGGCATCTTCCTCCACCGGCGGCCCATCGCTGCAGCACACGCTGGATCGCCGCTCTCAGATCCTCGTGGCTGATGGGCTTGGCCAGGAAATCGGTGGCGCCCGATTTGATGGCCTGCACGACGTTAGTGGTGGTGGCCGCGCCCGAAAGCATGATCACGGGTTGGTGGCGTCCGGTGCTGCGCATTTCCCGCAGGGTTTCCAAGCCATCCCGGCGTGGCATCCGCAGATCCAGAAGCACCAGCGAAATGCCGCGATTCCCTTCCAGGCATGCCAGGGCCTCCTCGCCGTTTTCCGCGATTTCGATCGAATATCCCAGACAGCGCACTACCATCTCGAAGTAGTTGCGCGCGTCCGCTTCGTCTTCCACGATGAGAATGGTCTTGTCGTGTCTCACGCCCTGCCCGTTCCCACCGTTTCCGGCGACCAGGTGAATGCCGCTCGATTCCGCATCCGACGGTCCGCCCGGCGCCGGCTCGCTGAAAGGCAGCATGCAGATGAAAGTCACTCCCTTACTGCCCGATTCGGCGAAAATCTGCCCGCCGTGCTCCGCCAGAATCCGTTTGCAGATCGCCAGGCCCAGCCCGCTGCCGGAGCGGTCGCTGCCTCCGCCATACGATGTGTATTCCTGAAAGATCGTCTGCAAATGCTCGGGCCGCACGCCCATCCCGTTGTCGGAAACTTCGATCCGGTAGGCGTTGGCGCGGCGCGACGATGCCCTTCGCCGCTCGATGGAGATGCCATTCTGTGGAACCGCCGCCGCCCGCCTCTCCCAAAAGTCCGAGGCTCCCCGGACCTTGATGTAACCCCCACGCGGCGTGAACTTGCAGGAGTTCTCCAGCAGATTGACCAGCAACTGTTCCACCTGCGCCGGATCGAAGCGCAACGGTTGTTCGGGCGCTTGCAAATCCATCTCGACCGCGATGCTTTTCTCATTGGCCAGCGGCCGGATCTCATGAAACGCCTGACGGCAACACTCCTCGATATCGGCTTCCTGGATTTGAGGCCGCAATCCCACGCGCACTCCGGAACTCCACTGGAACAGGGCGGTCGCGAGGCGGCCGAGACGCCGGATGCTGTGCAGCGTCCGCCCCAACACTTCCTGCTGCGCCAGCGTCAACGGACCCAGTTGCCCGCTCAACATCATCCCGCAGTATCCATTGACCGCCGTCAGTGGCGTGCGAAAGTCGTGCACGGCGCGCGCTAGGAAGTTCATGCGGTCCTGATCGTATTCCTGCAGGCGCAACGTGGTCGTCGAGCAGGCAGTCGAGAATTGTGTCGCGGTCTTGATGCAACGATCCCATCCGCCGGCATCGCCCCCGGCGGGCGAATCATAGTGGTTGCCGGCCTGTTCCAGGCACGTCCGCAACGCATCCGGATTGATGGGCTTGAGCACCAGGGTCACAAAGTGAAATGGCAGCGCGTCAAGAACGTTTCTGGCTTCCTCGCGGTTGATGGCCAGCAGGTGCGCCCCGGACGCCATCTCACCGGACAGGCGGGGCAAAGTTGTCCGCGGTTCCCAGTCCCAGATGTATAGGTCCGCTGCCGGCACAGGTTCACCCGGAGTGACGGCCGAAAGATTCCAAGGGCGGGCCGGCAATGTGGCCAATGCTTCCCGGCACAGCCGCTTCATGGAGTCATCGCCGGAGATAAGCGCAACTTGCATGTCAGACCCCCCGCCCCTGGGGGTGTCACCCAATTAAACAGGGACTCCGGCTAGGTGTCAATTGCGGACTTGGCGTAAACCTTCTAAGAACTCTTAGATTCCTTCCTAAGGGATTTCCTAAACCGCATGTGACTCCATAGTGCCGGAGGCAAGCCTGGCAGCCTGCGGCGAGGCGGAAAAATCCGTAAGGCGAGTTGGAAGCGGCATCGGTCATCCCAAATCGGCGTAAGAATTCGCTGCTTCAACCTACCAGAGTGTAATCCTCGACACTGACATCCGATCTCGAAGCGGCTGTCATCGAGCGCCTTGGCCCAAACCACGCGGGCATCGCACTGCAATGCCGGATCCGGCTGGAGACCCGGACGCCGCGGAAATCGGAGGATACACGCCAACCGGTCGCCCTCTGCCACCGCCTGGTCCAATACGCAACAGAATCCCCGGCTGCTTAGGTTTTCCGTCACGGTCGAAAGGTCGCGCGTGTCCGGCGGACTTTTCAGAATGGAGAGCGTGCAACGCAGGGGTACACGCCGGCGGCCGCGGCGCTCCCCGATAGAGATTCCATCGCCGTTACTCTCAAGCAGAGCTGCCTTTTCCATCCGAACTAATTTCTCAAAGTGCCAATCATTATGAATCGCCAATTCCCGCACGCTGCATTTTCGCGCTGGCGGTACGCAGCCGTCCGCCGCGCCGCATGCGTAGCATGCTCGCGTGCCAACTCTGATTCCACTTCGTTGGGATTCCGGACTACTTTTTGGCATTCGTTACGGCCGGATCGCCTGAATGCGCGCCCGATCCTCTGGTAACGCCCCTCTGGTAACCCAAGTGCTTGCTTGGACAAAAGCCATGCGGAGGAAATTCTTGAGCAAACGTGTCCGGGGTTGCGTGTTGGCCGCCGCAGTGTTGGTTCTGGCGGCCTGTGCGCGTTCGCCGCGGCAGCGCGAAACCCGCTTCATGCAGCAAGCCCAAAGGCTGGTACAGAAGAAGGATTACAGCCGCGCGGCCTTGCAGTTCCGGAACGCCATACAAGCCATGCCCGGCGATGCCGAGCCCTACTATCAGCTCGGCCTGACTTATCTGGCCGCCGGTAACCAGGGCTTGGCGGCCGGATGCTTCCGCAAGGCCACCGAATTAAATCCCAAGCACGCGGCGGCGCAACTGAAATTGGCCGATCTGCTGGCTACCGCCGACAATCCATCCACGCTTGCCGATGCACAAAGGCGGGCGCAGGGAGTGGTGAACGCTTTCCCAGGTGATGTGGACGCCTTGAACACCCTTGCCCTCACGGAAATGCGGCTCGGCAAACCGGACGAGGCGGAAGGGCATTTGGAACAGGCGCTGCGATCGCCTTCCGGGCGGTCTCACATCGTCGGCGCTCCTGATGCGCACCAGGCTGGCGCAGGGCGACGTGAAAGGCGCCGAAGAGGTCCTGCAGCAATGTTACCGGAATGCGCCCGAGTCCGCCGAGGTCGCGTTGGTGATGGGCCGGTTCTATTTAGTGACACACCGGCCGCCGCAGGCGGAGGAGCAGTTCCGGCGCGCGATCCGCATCGACCCAAAATATGGCGCGGCTTTGCTGGACCTTGGAATGACTCTGTTCCATGCGGGGCGGAATAGCGAAGCCGGACAAATCTTCAAGCAGGCCGCCGCGCTACCCGGCAAGAGCTATCAACCGGCGTATGCGATTTTTCTGCTGGAGACCGGCCAGCGTGACGCCGCCATCGCGGAATTGGAGCGGCTCGCTCGCCAGGACCCCTCCGACCGCACCGCGCGCACCCGCCTGGTGAAAATGTATCTGGTGGCCGGCCGGCTGCGCCGATGCCGAAAAGCTACTGGCTGCGGTGCTGCCGCGGAATCCCAAAGATGCAGACGCGCTCCTGCAGCGCAGCGAGTTGTCCATCGACTGCCGGTAAATATCAGGATGCGCAGAACGATTTGAACCTGGTGCTACGCTACCGTCCGGAAGCCGCGGAGCCGCACATGTTGCTGGCGCGCTTGCACCAGGCTCAGGGGAAGACACTAAACCAGAGGCAGGAACTGGCGGAGGCGCTTCGCCTCGATCCGTCGCTCATGGACGTAAGGCTGGATCTGGCTCGCCTGCTCATCGCCTCCAAGGGCGCCGCCGCCGCGCTGGAGATTCTCGACCAGGCGCCGGATTCTCAAAAGCGCGCCATCCCCGTCATCGTGGAATCCAATTGGGCGCTGCTGGATCTGGGGCGCCGGGATGAAGCCCGCAAAGGGGTTGCGTTTGGCTTAAAGGGCTCTCGATCGCCGGATCTGCTGCTTCAGGATGCGTTATTGAAAATAAGCGATCAAGATTACTCCGGCGCGCGTGCCTCGCTGGACGCCCTGTTGCGGCAGAAGCCGGAAGATGTGCGCGCGTTGCGCGCATTGGTGCAACTGTACGACGCGCGCCATGAGCGCCCGGCGGCTTTGCAGGCGGTGCGCGAGTATGTGTCCCGCCACCCCGCCTCGGCGCCCCTTCAGAATTTTCTCGGCGAACTCCTGCTGGCCGGCGGCAAGCCGGCCGAGGCGCGGATCGCATTTACGTCCGCCCAGTCCGCGGATCTGCGCTTCCGGCCCGCGCAACTGGCGCTGGCCAGGCTGGACGTAACCGAAGGCAGGCTCGAATCGGCGCATCGCACGCTGGCGGCGCTTCTCGCCGGCAATCCCCACGATCCGGAACTGTGGCTCTACATGGGTTGGCTCGCAAATACACAGAAGGACTACCCACAGGCGCTCGCCTGGTTCCGAAAAGTGGTGGATGCCGACCCCGCCAATATGGTGGCGTTGAACAACCTCGCATATCTGCTCGCTTCCCAAACCAGCCAGTTCGACGAGGCTTTGAAGTACGCCCAACAAGTAAAGGAGATGGCGCCGGATAATAAGGGCGTGGACGACACCATCGGATGGATTATGTATCGCAAGGGATTGTACCGGTCCGCGGTCAAATACCTGGAGAGCGCCGCGCAGGGCGAGGCCGATCCGGTCATTCGATATCATCTGGGCATGGCCTACTTGAAGACGGGCGACAAACGGGGTGAGCCGACTCTGCGGGCGGCGCTCAAGAGCGCCCCCGATCTTCCCGAGGCGGCCCTCGCCGCGCAACTTCTGGATTCACCTTCGTCCAGATGATTCGGACCAAACTTTTTCCTCTTGTCTTAAAAATCGACCTTCCGTCCCGAAATGGAAGTTCCCGAAGCGGGTATTCCATCGCCGCTGATTTGGCACGCGGATTGCTTTCCGTGGCTGGTTGGGTAGTGTCCCGTTGTAGTACGCCAGAAAGAGGGGAAAATGAAATTACGTGGATTGTGTGTTCTCGCCGTCTTGTTCACCGCCGCGTTGGCTCACGCGACAATTCTCCCGCCGACCGGTTCGTCCCCGGTCGCGCCAAGCGGACTTAGCACTCCCGCCGACGGCCCTTTCCTGGCCGATACGGGCGTCCAGACCTTTAAGGCAACAAACTCTCTAGGGCAAACAACGATTTCCGGAGATTACAGCGCCATGGTCTATTCCGACCCTGACAATACATTCTGCGCGGGCTGTCTGGATTTCTTCGTCACGGTGACCAGTAGCGCCAGTTCGCTCGACGACATCGAGCGCATCACGCTGGCATCCTACGGCGCCTTCCTGACCGATGTCGGTTACTCGATAGGCAAGGGCAGCAACCCAACCGGCGTGACCCCCGCTACTGTGGACCGCAGCAACAATGGGAACGTCATCGGCTTTAATTTTAACGTGCCCGACGGCGTGGCCCCAGGGGAGGAAACACAGGTGCTGGAGATCGAGACCAATGCCAGGTCGTTCATGGTTGGGACCATGCAAATTATCGATAGCAGCGTGGCTTCGGTTAACGTTTTCGATCCGTGTCCCGTTCCGGAAGCCAGTTCCATCAGCATGACCCTCTTGGGTGGACTTCTGTTGGGCCTCGGCTTTATCGGACGGCGCCGCCGGGCGCCCCATAATCCAAACGTTTTGGGTTAAGTTCCTAAGAATCGCCTCGTCTCGTACCGAACGCCATGTTTCCCCTTACGTCCGGGCCATCCGCACATCCCGAGTCTGTCGCCCTTGTCTCTGGCGCGCATGCTATGGAAGTCGAAGATGCTCATCGGGCTGATCTGGATCTTCCTCTGTCTGCTATCGGCTGCCGCGGTGTACACTATCCCGGCGACCTATAAGGCCGAAGCCGTCATTCTGGTGGACGGCCAGAAAGTCCCCGAGCGCTACGTGGCTTCCACTGTCAACGCAGATGTGCAGGATCGCTTGGCCACCATTTCGCAACAAATCCTAGCCACCAGCCGCCTGCTAAAGATCGTCGATACCTACCATCTGTACGAGCGCGAAAGATCGCGCCTTTCGCAGGAAGAGATCATTGAGATGATGCGCAAGGATACCAAAATCGCTCTGGAGCGGGGTTGGAGCCAGGATCGCACCAGCGCCTTCCGGATCTCATACCAGGGGCGGGATCCGCTCGTGGTTTCGAACGTCGCGAACGAGATCGGAAACCTCTTCATCGAAGAAAATCTGCGCACGCGCGAAAACCACGCCGAGGGGACCTCTGCGTTCATCGAAGAACAGTTGCAGCAGGCCAAGAAAATCCTCGGCAGCCTGGAAGCGCAAGTCGAGAGCTATAAGCTCCAGCACAAGGGTGAATTGCCCGAACAGGAAAGCTCTTTGGCCGCGTCTCTTTCGCGTTTCCAGATCGAGTTGCAGGGAAACCAGGACGCCATCAACCGCGCCGGGCAATCCAAGGCTCTGCTCACCAGTTCGCTGAGCATGGCGGAATCGACAGCCAAAGTGCTGGAGCGGACGGCCGCCGGCCGCAACGCGGCGCAGGCAAATGCGGGCGGCGCTGCCGGGCAAAAGAATTCGACCGCGCTGCAAGCCGAGCTGGATTTGCTCCGTCTACGCTACACCGAAGACCACCCGGACGTCCAACGGATGGAAAAACTGGTGGCCCGGGCACGCCTGTCGGAAAAAGCGGCGCAATCCGGCGGCGACGGCGCCCAAGCCAATCAGCCTCCGGGCGATGCCGCTCCCGACCTGTTGCAGCAACGCGAGCGGATCGCCGGCCTGCGCACCGAGCTGACCCTGGCCAATCGCGAACTGGATTTCAGAAATGCCGAACGAAAGGACATTCTGAGCAAGATCGCCGCGCTGCAAGGCCGCATGGACACCTTACCGGTGCGCGAGCAGGAGTTGACAGCCTTGTCGCGCGATTATGAAATCGCCAAGGCCAACTACAAATCGCTGCTCGATAAACGGATCGCCGCCGACATGGCCACCGACCTGGAGCGCCGCCAGCAGGGCGAGAGATTCACCATGATCGATCCGGCCCAGCCCCCCGTCAAACCGTTCGCGCCGGACCGTCCCGCATGGGCTGGCCTGTGTTGCGCGCTCGCGCTGGGAATTGCGGTGGTGATAGGCGTGGCTAGAGAGATGAAGCGCAATGTGCTGTTGGGTGAATGGGAGTTGCCGCCGGATATTGCCATCCTGGGCCGCATATCGGCCATCGTCCCTTCCGATCCGGCGCCCGGACCGGCCGCGATTTAGAGCTTCGACATGTACGAGGAATTCTTCCATCTAACGAAAGCGCCCTTCTCGATGAGTCCCGATCCGGAGTTTCTGTTCCTTGCGCCGACCCATCGGGAGGCCTTGGCCGGCTTGATTTTTACCGTGCTCGGCCGCCGCGGAACGGCGGTTTTGACAGGTGAAGTCGGCACCGGCAAAACCACTCTTCTGCGCAAGCTAATCCAGTCCGTGCCTGCGGAAAAGGTCCAGTTCTGCTCCATATTCAGCACCAACGTGCCCCCGGCGGAGTTCGTCAAACTGATTCTCATCGGCTTTGGGCTGCGTGTGGTGGGCTTAAGCCATGCCCAGAGGCTGCTCCGATTCTGGGAGTTTCTGATGGACTCGAACGCGCAGGGCAGGACTCCCGTTCTGTTGGTCGATGAAGCCCACAAGCTCTCCGCCGAATTGCTCGAAGAAGTGCGCCTTTTGATGAATTTTGAAACCGACGACCGCAAGCTGCTCCAGGTGGTTCTGGCCGGCCAGAATGAGTTGCGCGATCTGATGCGCCGCGAAGATCTACGGCAGTTGCGCCAGCGCGTATCCGTTCGCCTCGATATCGTCCCCTTGCGGCCCGTGGAAGTCGATCGGTACATGCGCCACCGCTGGCACCAGGGCGGCGGCAATGGCAATTTTCCTTTCGATTCCGGCGCCGTGGACCTGGTGGCCCGCGCGTCCCAGGGAATTCCCCGCGTGATGAACGCGATTTGCGACATCGCGCTGTTGCGCGCATACACTGCGGAGAGCCCCGTGGTGGGCCTCGAAACCGTCCGCGAAGCCGTGGGCGTTCTGGAATTGAGCGCACCGCCGCTCGCATTGGCGGAACCGCAAATGCGCGTGGCCGCCGCGCAGCCCACGGACGACGCTCTGCCTATCCCTCTTCACAGGGGGTCCCCAACCCAGGAAGTCGCGCCCCGGCGGCACTGGTGGAAAAGAGCATGAGCACCATCTTCCAAGCCCTCGACACGAAGAACGGCCTGATTCCAGACCGGTCCGCCGGCGCCCTTTCCGGCGATTCCGAGCCGCGGCCGTGGGAGGGCGGATGCGCCCTTGCCGTTCGCGTGCTGCCCATCCAGCTTGCCGAAGCTGCTCCTCTATTGCCTTACGACGGTTCGAGCGCCAGGGCGGGCGAACAATACCGCGCCGTGCGCACCAATCTCCTGCAGAATCCGGATGCGCCGCGCGTGCTGGTAGTCTCCAGTTCGGGCTCCGGAGATGGCAAAACCCTGTCGGCGGTAAACACCGCGGGAGCCCTGGCGATCAAGGGCGAGACTACCGTGCTGCTCGTGGACGCGGATCTGCGAAATCCCAGCCTGGCCCGCACTCTGGGCCTTCCGGACAGTCCGGGCTTGGCGGACGTGCTCATTGGCGATTGCAAGTTGGAGGAAGCCATCGTACGCACCGCGCAGTTTCCGAATCTGTACGTGCTTCCGGCCGGCAAGGCTCGCCGCAACCCCGCCGAGTTGCTCGATTCGGCGCGCTGGCGCCAAATGTGCGCCCAGGTGAAGGGCAGTTTCCGGTTTGTACTCATCGATACTCCCCCCATCTCCGCCGTGACGGACTACGATTTGGTGCAGGCCGTGGCCGATGGCGTCATCTTCGTCGTCAGGCCAAACCATTCGGACCGTAACTTATGCCTGTCTGCTCTGCACAAAGTCAATGCTACCGGCAAGCTGACCGGCGTGCTCGTGAACTGCGCGGAAAACTGGTTTCTCTATAAGCGGTATGGGCGCTATCCGTATCCATATCCTGAGACCTACCCAAGCAATCGAGCTTCAGCCGCTCAGGCAGGCTGACCGGTTATGTTTTCCGGCGGGCGGGCTGGCAGCGATGGAAAGTGCAGGGCGCAGGGCGCAACGGGTCACAATTCTAACGGTTAACCAGCACCACGCGAAACCGCGCCTGATTCGCCATCATCCGCTGGTACCCCTGCGCGGCATCCTCCAGCGCGAACTCCTCGATCATCGGCCGGATTCCCGTGAGAGCGCAGAAGTTCAGCGTATCTTCCGAATCCTTGGATGTCCCGGAAGCCCAACCCTGTATGGATCGCCGGTTATGAATCAACTGCACCGGCGAGATCGCCATCGGCTCGATCGAGCCGGCAATCGACAGTAGCGTCCCGTCTATCCCCAATCCATCCACCAACGCGGAGATGGCGCGGCTATTCGGCGCAGTGGCCACGATCACTTTGGCGCCGCCCATCTTGGTCGAGCCTCTTCGGCGGCGTTTACCGCATCGCTATCCAGGTACCGGTGCGCGCCCAACTTCATGGCGAGATCTTCCTTGTCTTTGCCACGCGAAATCGCCACGGTGTGGAATCCAAAGTGCCGCGCGAACTGCACGCCCAGGTGGCCCAGGCCGCCGATGCCATGAATCGCCACAATATCGCCAGCCACGGCACGGCTGTGGCGCAGCGAATTGTACGTGGTGACGCCCGCGCACACGAGCGGTGCGGCCTCGGCGAAACTAACCGTCGCGGGGATGCGCGCCAGAGCGTGCGCCGCCACGATCATGTATTGTGCGTACCCACCGTCGAAGCTGATGCCAGTGATCTGCAGGCGCACGCAATTGATGAAGTCGCCCCGGCGGCACGCTGCGCACGCGCCGCAGTGATCTCCGTGCCAGCCAACACCCACGCGATCTCCCGGCAACCATGTGCTCACGCCGGGCCCCACCTCGTCGACCACCCCCGCGATTTCGTGCCCCGGCACTCGGGGATACACGAGCCCCGGCCAGTGCCCCTCTTTGACCAAAGAATCGCCGTGGCAGATGCCGCACGCGGCCACCTTCACCCGAACCGCGCCCGCTCCCGGATCGGTAACAGGGCGCTCGGCGGCTGAAAAATCTGCGCCCGGATTTTGAATCTGAAAGGCTCTCATATTTCCACCTTCTTCAATGATAACGGGCGCGGCTACTGAATCTTCGCGATGGCCCGCCGTTCTCTGGCCGCTACCGCCGCGGGCAAGGCCACATAGCCCAATGCGCCTGCCTGGCGCTGGCCGGACGTCAGCATCCACTCCAGAAATTCGGCCATCGCCTGCTTCTTCGCCGGATCGGCGATGCGCGCCGGCACCAGCCAGTACGTGAACGCCGCCACGGGATACGCATCCGCTCCCGCGGGGTTGGTGATCGAAACGCGGAAATCCTCCGGCAGGTCGCCGGCGGGCGCCGCTTTCGGAACGCTGGTTAAGTCGGCCTGCACGAATTTGCCGGCGGCATTGCGCACGGATCCATACGCCAGCCGGTTCTCGACGGCGTAGATGAATTCCGCGTAGCCTATTGAGTTTGGAGTCTGCTGGATCCGCTGTGCCACGCCTTCGTTCTGCTCGGCGCCCACTCCCGTGGGCCAATTCACGGTGGTCCCCGACCCAACTGCGCGGCGCCATTCGGAGCTCACCTTGGAAAGATAGTCGGTCCACACAAAAGTGGTTCCGCTTCCATCCGAGCGATGCACCACCGCCAGTTCTGTGTCCGGGAGGCGTACGCCCCGGTTGGCGGCGCGCAGCGCGGGATCGTTCCATTTATGGATGCGTCCCAGAAAAATGGCTGCCAGGGCCTCGGGCGTGAAGCGCAGATCGCGCGCCACCGAAGGCAGATTGTAGACGGGCACCACTGCCCCGAGCACGCTCGGAAAATGCAGCACGCCACCGCTGAAGCCGGCGATCTGTTCGTCCGTCAACGGCATGTCTGATGCGGCGAAATCCACCGCGCCCTCGCGCAACCGGCGGATTCCATCCCCCGAACCCACCGCCTGATAATCGATTCGCACCGACGGGTTGCGCGCGGAAAACGATTCGAACCATTTCGCGTAAATGGGGAACGGGAATGTAGCGCCGGCCGCCGTCAGGTTGGCAGCTATCACCGGCGCTGCGATGCCCATCCAGGCGATGGTCAGACAGCATTTGGGGGTTCTCATTTCAATCCTTCCACCAGTTTCCGCACGATCTGGCCGCACAGGTTGCGTCCGATATCCTCCGGGCCAAAACGGCGGGGCGTCACTAAGTACGACCACAGCGTATCGTTTCCCGCTCCTTTCAGTTCTACTGAAAGATAGCCGCCGTAAATCGGATGCGCATCGCTGCCGACCGTGCGCGCCCTCGGATTCAGGCTGTAGTAGCCTCTGATCCAGGTCTCCCCCGCGCCGCCGATCACGGCATCCGCATCTTGCGGGGACGCCGCCACGCTCACGCGATGCGACTTTCTCAGTTCTGCGATGAGGGCCGCACGGAGTTCCTCCGCGCCCGGCTTATTCCCCAATGGTTCCACGTAAATGCGCTTCACCGCGCCCAGCGTGGTAGCCGATTGCGCACTTGCACGGAAACCGCCGCCCAGGCATACGAGCATCGTTGCCCAACAAAGCGCGCGCGGCATCAGTCCCAATTTCCGAGTATAAGGGCCAGATGGCCCGCCGCCAGCGCTTTTGCGTGGATTCTCCAACTTGGAATCCTTCTGTAACGCGATTGTCACAACAGTATCGAAGAATAGGCATTTGCGGCTCAGTACGCTCCTCATCGCGGCCCTTCTGGCCAGCCCGCCAGGCCTGCGCGCTCAGGCGGCGCCCGCCGTGGATCCGTCGAACGAGGGACCATTCTCGTGGTTGGACCGCCTTTGGATCTCGGGGCAGTTCAATTCCATCACGCAGTACCAGCCGGCATTCCATGCCGATTACAGCGGGCCGAACAGTCTGACGCCAGCGAGCGATTTGGCTAGTTCGCGCGTCATGACCCTTTACACCGGCATCCGCCTGACGCCGTCGACCGACTTTATTTTCGATTTGGAAAGCGCCGGCGGCACGGGCCTCGGCAACGCGCTGGGAGTGGCCGGGTTTCCCGATCTGGACGTGGTGCGCAACCCGAGCCTGCCCCAGACGCCTTACGTGGCGCGCATCATGATCCACCAAACCATTGCGCTCAGTCACGATTACGTCGACGCCGTGAAGGGCCCCCTGGCGCTGGCGACGCGCGTGCCGGCGCGCCGCCTGGAGCTCCGCTTGGGCAAAATGAGCACTGGTGGATTTTTTCGACTTGAACGATATCGGCAGTGACAGCCACCTGCAATTCATGAACTGGGTGGCGGACAACAATGGGGCCTACGATTACGCGGCCGACACACGCGGCTACACCTATGGCCTGGTGATGGAATACTACGACAAGAACTGGGCGGCGCGGTTCGGCGAGATGCTGATGCCTACGGTTGCCAACGGCATCAAGCTCGACTGGGATCTGGCGCGAGCGCGCGGTGAGAACTTTGAGGTGGAATTCCATCCCTCGGCGTTTCCCAAGCGCCAAAGCGTCATCCGCTTCCTGTCGTTCATCAATCATGCGGATATGGGCAGCTACCGCGAGGCGATCGACGGCTATCTTGTCGGGAAAAGATCCGGTCCCGGACGTCACGGAGTACCGCCAGCAGGGCCGCGTGAAATACGGATTCGGCTTGAACCTGGAACAGGACTTGAACGCCACGTTGCGGCGTATTCGCGCGCGCGGGCTGGGACGACGGACACACCGAATCGTTCGCCTATACCGAAGTCGACCGGGCGCTGGCTCTGGGCACGGATCTACGCGGCCGGGCCTGGCGCAGACCGAACGACAAGGTAGGCATTGCCGTTCTGATCGATGGCCTTTCCGGGCGATCATCGCCGGTATCTGGCCCTGGGCGGTTTGGGATTCCTGTTGGGCGATGGCGCGCTCAATTACGGACGCGAGCAGATCGTGGAAGCCTACTACAACGCGCACTTGTGGCGCGGCATCTATCTGGCTGCCGACCTGCAGCACATCTGGAATCCGGGCTACAATCGCGACCGCGGACCGGTGACGGTGGCCAGCTTCCGCTTCCATTTCGAAGACGTCGTGCCTTTTGTGAGGGCCGACGCGCGCTAAACTGTACAGACGTGCCCATACGACGGAAGCGTATGACGCCTAAAAAGACCCGGCCCGCGCTGGCGGAGAAAAGCGCGCCGCAGCCCGAAATGCTGCCCCTGAATTCGCCGCAGCTTTACATCAACCGCGAGCTGAGTCTGCTGGCCTTCCAGCGTCGCGTGTTGGAGGAGGCGCAGGACGAACGCAATCCGCTGCTGGAGCGCGTGAAGTTCCTCTCCATTGTGGGCTCCAACATGGACGAGTTCTTCATGGTGCGGGTGGCCGGCCTGATCGACCAGGTGGATGCCGGAATCCTGGACGTGGGTCCCGACGGCATGCAGCCGACGGCGCAGTTGGTCGCCATCCGCCGCGAAGTCAAGAAGCTGCTGGCGGACGCGCACAAATGCCTGCACGATCAGCTTCTGCCGGCGCTGGCCGAAGCCGGGATCCAGATTCTGGATTACGCCGACTCTGAACGAAGAGCAACTGGCCGTCGCCGATTCATACTTCACCGACACGGCCTTTCCGGTTCTGACTCCGCTGGCCTTCGATCCCGGCCGCCCGTTTCCGCACATCTCCAATCTCAGCCTGAATCTGGCGGTGCTGATCCGCGACAAGGACGGCGACGAGCATTTCGCGCGCATCAAGGTTCCGGATTCGCTGCCGCAGTTGGTCCCGCTGAAGCGTCGCCGCGCAAGAAAATCCGCAAGCGCCCGCCGCGCGAGCGAGACGTTCGTCTGGCTGGAGCAGGTGATCGCGGCCAACCTGCCGGTCGCTGTTCCGCGGCATGGAGGTGATCGAAGCGCATCCTTTCCACGTCACCCGCGACGCCGACATCGCGATCAAGGAACTGGAGGCCGAGGATCTGCTCGAAACCATCGAGGAAGGCGTGCGGCAGCGGCGCTTCGGCAGCGTCGTGCGCCTGATGGTGGGCGAAGACATGCCCGCGCACATCCTCGATATCCTGATGAACAACCTGGAGATGGAGGCCAGCCAGGTCTATCGCGTGCGCGGCCCGCTGTCGCTGAGCCGCCTGATGCATTTGTACGCGCTGGACCGGCCGGATCTGAAGGATGTCGCCGTTCCTGCCCGCCACGCCAAAGCTGCTGGCCGCGGCCACCGCCGACGAGGAGTGTTCGCGCTGATCCGCCGCCAGGATATTCTGCTGCACCATCCGTTCGAATCTTTCCAGCCCGTGGTCGATTTTCTGAAGAAGGCCGCCCGCGATCCCAACGTGCTGGCCATCAAGATGGTGCTGTACCGCATCGGGCGGAATTCGCCGATCGTGGAAGCGCTGCTCGAAGCCAACGAAGAAGGCAAGCAGGTGGCCGTGCTGGTGGAGTTGAAAGCGCGCTTCGACGAAGAGAGCAACATCGAGTGGGCGCGCGCGCTGGAGCGCGAGGGCGTGCACGTGGTCTACGGCCTGCTCGGCCTCAAGACGCATTGCAAGGTGCTCATGGTGGTGCGGCGCGAAGCCGGCGCGCATCCGCCGTTATATGCATCTGGCCACCGGCAATTACAACGTGGTCACGGCGCATCTCTACACCGACATCGGCATGTTGACCTGCGACGAGGAAGTGGGCGCCGACGCCACCGACCTGTTCAATTACCTGACCGGATACTCGGCCAAGACCGATTACAAAAGGCTGCTGGTTTCGCCGGTGAACCTGCGCGCAGCGCTTTGAAGCCATGATCCGGCGCGAGATCGAGCATGCAGGCCAAGGGCGGCGAGCAAGGCCATCTGATTTTCAAGATGAACGCGCTGGTGGACCCGGAGATGATCCGACTGCTGTACCAGGCGTCGCAAGCCGGCGTCGAAGTCGAATTACTGGTGCGCGGCATCTGCTGTCTGCGGCCGGGAATTGCCGGGCGTCAGCGAGAATATACAGGTGATCAGCGTGGTCGGCCGCTTCCTGGAGCATAGCCGCATCTATTATTTCCGCAACGGCGGGAGCGAGGAAGTTTATTTGGGCAGCGCGGATCTGATGCCGCGCAATCTGGATCGCCGCGTGGAGGTGCTGTTTCCGCTGGAAAGCTCGGACCTGATCCGCCACGTGCGCGACGAGATACTGGCAATCTATTTGTCGGATACCGTCAAAGGCCGGCAGATGAAGAGCGACGGGACTTATGTTCGCCGCACGCCTTCCACCCCTAAGCGCGCGGTGAACAGCCAGGATTGGTTTCTGAAGCACACGCTGGCGGAGGGAGGGCGGGCTTGACCCCGCACCATTATCTCGACAAGCTCCCCCCAACGCCCCTTGTCCCCATTCAGTTATCGAGCAGCGCACCCCCCATCTGGTGCAAACTCGAATTCCTGAATCCCAGCGGATCCACAAAAGACCGCATCGCACGCTACATTCTGGAGAAAGCGTACTGCGACGGCCGGCTGAGACCCGGCGGCATGGTGATCGAAGCTTCAAGCGGATCGACAAGCATCGCCATCGCCCTGGTCTGCGCGCAGCTTGGCCTGCGGTTTGTAGCCGTTCTGCCGGAAGGAGTTAGCAACGAGCGCGTGCTCATGATCCGGGCTTACGGCGGTGTGATCCATTTTTCTTCACAGGAAGCGGGCATCCTGGGATGCATCCGGGAGTCGGGACGCCTGGCCGAGGGGACCGGCGCGTTTCTGCCGCGGCAGTTCTCCAATCCCGAAAATGCCGATGCCCACGCCATGGGCACGGCGTGCGAAATCGTAGAACAGATTCCCTGGCATCGTGTGGATGCCGTCGTGAGTGGCGTCGGAACCGGTGGAACGCTGGTTGGGCTGATGCGAGGCTGCCGCGGCGAGCATCATCGGCCGCGGGCGTTTCTGGCGCGTCCTGTAGACCTTGACCAGAACCGTGAGCAAGAGTGCTGCAGTTTCAGCAGCCGCATTCCCGGAGTCCTGGAGTGTGCTTCCCGCCTTTTCCGGGAATCCGACTATCCGCAGTTGACCACCGTCGAGGTGCGCGATGCGGAGGCCATTGAAACCGCGCGCCAACTGATCCGGCTCGGGTTTCCGGGGGGGCCCAGCTCCGGCCTGAATTATAGAGCGGCCATGCGGGCGGCGGAAAGTATGGGGGCGGCGCAGATTGTCACTGTCTTACCCGATCGCATGGAGCGATATTTTTCGACGGGGCTGTTTCAGCCGTTTGCAGATAACGTGGAGAGCAAAGTATGAGCGCCCCGGCGCCAGCGCCACAACGCCCGCATGAAGCGCGCTGGAGCGTTGGGCGGCGCGTCGCGTTCCGGTTCGTCTGCTGTTATTTCCTGCTCTACATGGCTCCCGTACCCTCAGGCAGGCTGGACCTCATCGACACCGTTCCGGGCGGCTCGTTCATCGGCAAGGCGTTCGGCGGGCTCTGGCACAAGCTGGTTCCCTGGGTCGCCATCCACATCCTCCATCTCAGCGGCAAGGCGACCACGTACTTTCTCACCGGAAGCGGCGACACCACTCTGGACTACATCGAGAATCTCCTCTTCGTCGTCATCGCGGCGATAGCGGCGGTGGTTTGGTCCGTGGCGGACCGCAAGCGCCCGGATTACCGGAGCCTCGATGCGTGGTTGCGCCTGGCAGTGCGCTACACCTTGGCCTTTACGATGTTCTCCTATGGATTCGCCAAGGTGTTTCCGCTGCAATTCCGGTTCCCCGGATTTCAAAAGCTGACCGAGTTGTACGGCGATTTCTCGCCCATGGGCGTGCTCTGGAACTTCATGGGCGCTTCCACGGCGTACACCATATTCGCTGGAATCTGCGAGACGTTGGGCGGCGCGTTGCTGCTGTTCCGCCGGACGGCCACACTCGGTGCATTGTTAAGCTTCGGCGTGCTCCTGAATGTCGCCATGCTCAACTTCTGCTATGACGTGCCGGTGAAGCTGTATTCCGTCAACCTGGTTCTGATGGCCGTTTTTCTGGCCGCGCCCCACTGCCGCCGGCTGCTCAATCTGCTGGTGCTCAATCGCGCCGCGGAACCGGCGGACCTGACCGCGCCGCGATTCGCGCGCCGCTTCCTGCGTATCGGCGCAACCGTTTTCCAGGTTCTCTTTGTGGGCTACTTCCTTTATTCCGGAATCAGCGAGACCTGGGCTGCATACAAGGAAAGCTATATTGTCCAGAAGCGGCCGCCGCTCTACGGCCTGTACGATGTGGAGACCTTCACACGCAATGAGCAGGAGATACCGCCCTTGACCACGGGAGCAGCGCGCTGGAAGCGGGTGGCGATTCAGTACCCCACCAGCTTCTCGATCCGCATGATGGATGACTCGCCTAAGGGCTACACCGCCGCGTACAATGAAGCCCAGCACACCGTGGCGCTTTCGATGGGCGCCGAAAAGAGCGACAAGAGCACACTCGAGTACTCGCGGCCGGATGCCGATCATGTAGCGCTGACAGGCAAGCTGGGAGCCGACACGCTTTCAATCCGATTGCGCAAAGTGGATCCCTCCAGGTTCCTGCTCGTGAACCGCGGTTTCCATTGGATCAACGAGCTGCCGTTTAACCGCTGACGCCGTTGGAGGTACTATCGAAACTGATGACCCGCTACAAGCTTTCTCCTGCCGTGCTCTTTTTCGCCGCCGCCGCATTTCTGTGCGCGCAGCAGAAACAGATAACCTGGAGCGAGGCGGAGAAGCCCATCGTGCAGCAATTGCGCGGCCTGCGCGGCATGGCGGATAACGAGCGCGCCACCACTACCAAACAGCTCGCGCTGCAAATACGGCAACTCCCCGCCGGCCCGCACAAAGAAATGCTGGCGGAGCAACTCGCCAACCTCGCAACCGAGGGCGATCCCGGCCCAGGCACCTTGCAGGAAGTCGCCACCACTTTGGCCCAGTCGCTCCGCGAACAGCCCGCGCCCCCCAATCATGGTGAACCCGCGATGCCGTATGTCACGCTCGCGCAGCTCGTGCGCTATGAGCACGTCCAGGCATCTCTGGACGACCCGCAATTCGCGGCGGCCATGGCCATGCTGGAAGCCGGCGACAAGGCCCGTCAGAACGCGGATTTCACGCTCACCGACCTGAAGGGAAAGCCGTGGACACTGAAGGATCTGCGCGGAAAGGTGGTGCTCGTGAATTTCTGGGCCACCTGGTGTCCGCCCTGCCGCAAAGAGATGCCCGATCTGGATACGCTCTATCGGCGGCTGGGGCCGCGCGGCCTGGTGATTCTGGCCATCTCGGACGAAGAGGCGGGGAAAGTGGAGCCTTTCCTCGCCGAACATCCCGTCAGCTATCCGGTCCTGCTCGATCCCGGGCGAAACGTGAACGGGTTGTTCCGCGTCGAGGGAATCCCCAAGAGTTTCGTGTATGACCGCGAGGGCAAGCTGGTTGCGCAGGCCATCGATATGCGTACCGAAAAGCAGTTCCTGGAGATGCTGGCGCAGGCGGGGCTGTAAGAGCTTTCACGACCTGGCGAAATCGATGAACCCGCGCAGCGGATCGGTGTTCAGCAGCTTCACGCGGATCTGGTCGCCCACGTCCAACCCCTGCTCGCCGCGCATCAGGCGGCCTTCCACCGGCGGCGACGCCAGCCCGCACAAAGGTTCCTTTGGGCGCAAGCTCCCGTCACTACCGCCGGAGAATACTTCGCCGATGCGGTCATGCATCGCCACCGCCGCGATGCGCTTGCCCATGGCCCGCTCCACCTTGCGCTCGGCGTCCTCCCGCTCGCGTGCAGTCGTGCGCCACGCCGTCCAGTTCCGCGTCGCTATACGGCGAAGGCTGCCCCGCCAGCACCGCCTTCACCAACCGCTGCGTCACCAGATCGGCGAAGCGCCGGTTGGGCGCGGTGGAGTGCGTGTAATCGTGCACCGCCAGTGCGAAGTGCCCGATCTGCGTCTCGCCGGGACGCTCCAGCACGTACTCGCCCGGGCCCATCAGTTTGACCACCGCCAGCGACAGATCGGCGTAATGCACTGGGTCCTCGGCCCGCCGCTTCATCAGGAACTGGTTGAGCGCGCCGGAGTCCGGATCGGCGGGCAGTTTGTCGCCCGTGCGCGCGGCCAGTTCCACGATGCGGTCCCAGCGCTCCGGCGTCTTCACCACGCGGCGGATCGACGGGACCTTGGCGTCGCGCAGCATCCGCGCGATCACGCCGTTGGCCGCCACCATGAAATCCTCGATCAGCTCCGTGGCGCGGTTGCGAAGCCGCGGCTTGATGCCGGTCACGTGCGCCATCCGACAGGACGGCTTCGGTCTCCGCGCGGTCCAGATCGAGCGCGCCCAGGCGGTGACCGCTGCTCGCGCAGCTTCTGCGCGGCTTCGTCCTGCAAACGGAGTTGCGCCTGCAGATCCTGCGACGCCGGCCACTTTCGCGCGGCGCCGCGCCCTGCCCTTCCAGCCACGCTCCGACCGAGTTGTAGGCCAACTGCGCGGCGTTGCGCGTGACCGCCCGATAGGCCGTGCCATCCTGCACGGAACCATCCGCGGCCACGGTCATCTCCACCACCACCGAGAGCCGGTCGGCATGCTCGTTCAGCGACGTCAGATCCGTCGACAGATCGTCGGGCAGCATCGGGAAAATTCTTGACGCCGGTGTATACCGTAGTGCAATTCGCCGCGGCATGCGCATCGATCGGCGATCCTTTGGGAACGTCGCCATCCACGTCGGCGATCCCCACACGGATGCGGATATCGCCGTTCGCCAGGCGCTCGGCAACTTCGATCTGATCCAGATCGCGCGAAGTATCGTTATCGATGGACGACCAGAGCAGGCCGCGCAGATCGCGCATCGCGCCATCGGGGGCCGGCGGCGCCGCATGCGCGCGCAGCCGGCGCGACCTGGCGCAGCGCTTCCGGCGAAAAGTCCGGAGTGAAACCTTCCGCGATCATCTCCTGGCGCGCCAGCGCGGGGAGGTCGTAGTGAGTGCCGTGGGAGTTGGGCATGGATTAGGGTTAGACGTCGTGGCGGTGCGTGCGCGCGAGCAACTGCCGCGCGCGATCCAGCGCCTTCTGCTTCGGCTTCTTCGCGCGTGGCGCCGGTGGTGCGCGCCAGCGCCGGCACCCGGCGAAACATTATCGGCCTTGCAGTGATAGACGTCGCCGAGCTTGTACGAGGTCAGCTTCACCTGCCAGGGTTCCACATCCACCACGCGCTCGCTGATATTCTTCTGCTTTCATGCGGTGCGGCACCTCCGCAACCACTTATCTTACCCTGGCGCTACGCGCGCCGTTATACATGATGGACCGCATGACTGATCGTGCACGTCGCACGTCCATGTGAAGCCGGATTCCGTGGAAGCCTTCCGTGCAGGCCACCCTCGCCAACGCGCGGCAAAGCGTGAAGGAGCCGGGCATCGCGCGCTTCGATGTGCTGCAGCAGGCAGACGACCCGAACGGCTTCATCCTGGTGGAAGTCTACCGGACCCCCGAAGCGCCGGCGCAGCACAGGGAAACCGCGCATTACCTGACCTGGCGCGACGCCGTTGCGGACATGATGGCCGAGCCGCGCACCCGCGTGAAGTACGCCAACGTTTTCCCGCGGCGACGAAGGCTGGTAGAGCCGCATGCGGTTCGAATTCGCAACCGCTACGCGAATCGTCTTCGGCCCCGGGACGGTGCAGCGAGGTTCCCGCCGCGGCTGCGCAAATGGGACGGCGGGCGCTGCTGGTCTCGCGCGCGTCCGGCGGATCTCAAACGCCTGGGGTTCGAAGGCGTACCGTTCGCCATTCACGGCGAGCCCACCGTGGATCTGGTGCGGCAAGGGACACAACTGGCGCGCGCAGAAGAACTGCGATCTGGTGATCGCGCTGGGCGGCGGCAGCGCCATCGATGCCGGCAAAGCCATCGCCGCGCTGCTGACCAACGGCGGCGATCCGCTGGATTACCTGGAGGTGGTAGGGCGAGGGCAGCCGCTGACCCAGCCGTCGGCGCCTTTCATCGCCATCCCCACCACCGCGGGCACCGGCTCGGAGGTCACCCGCAACGCGGTTCTGGCATCGCCCGAACACCGCGTCAAGGCCAGCCTGCGCAGCCCGCACATGCTGCCCCGCCTGGCGGTAGTCGACCCCGAGCTGACACTGGATCTGCCTCCGGCGCTCGACCGCCACTACCGGGCTTGACGCGCTCACGCAGCTCATCGAGCCGTACGTCTCCATGCCGCGCCAATGCCATGACGGATCTATACTGCGTCGAGGGCATGCGGCTGGCGGCGATCCGCGCTGCGGCGGGCCTGGCGCGACGGCCACGATCTCGCGGCCCGAACGGATATGGCCCTCGCCAGCCTGCTGGGCGGCCTGGCGCTGGCCAATGCCGGCCTGGGCGCGGTGCACGGATTCGCGGCTCCGCTGGGCGGCATGTTCGATGCGCCGCATGGCGCGCTTTGCGCGGCGCTGCTGCCGCATGCCATGCGTGTGAACATCGCGGCCCTGCGCGCCGCGATGTGCCACTCGGATTGCCCAAATGAGTCGGCAATGGAAGCGCTACTGCGCTTCACCGTCGTCGCGCGTATCCTCACCGGTGACCGAAGCGGCCATGCCCGAAGATGGCGCCGCACTGGGTCGAGTGCCTGTGCCGCGATCTGGAGATCCGCCGCTGGCGCGCCTACGAGTCGGTCCGACGGACGTGCCCGCGTGGCCGAAGAAGGCCGCCCGCGCCAGCAGCATGAAAGCCAATCCCATCGTGCTCACGCGCGGCCAGTTGGAGGACTTGCTCGCCCGTGCCATCTGACGATCGCCCGCTCATCGAACTGGAGCGCGTCTGGGTGATGCGCGGCGAAAAGACCGTGCTGCGCGACATAAGCCTGCGTATCGGGGTGGGCGAGCACGTCGCCATCCTGGGTCCCAACGGCTGCGGCAAATCCACGCTCATCAAGACCATCACGCGGGAATGCTACCCGCTGTGTCGCGCGGGGATCGCGCATGGCCGATCTTCGGACAGGAGCGCTGGAACATCTTCGATCTCCGTCCGCTGCTGGGGGTGGTCTCGAACGACTGGATGGCATTGTGCACGCGCGAGATCACCGGGCGCGAGGCCGTGCTGTCGGGTTTCTTCGGCAGCGTCGGCATGCAGCCCTACCATCGCGATCACGCCCGAAATCGAAAGCAAAGCGGCCGCGATCCTGGCGCTGCTCGAGATCCCGCATCTGGCGGAGCGCGCCGTGACGGAGATGTCGTCGGGGGAAGCGCGGCGCGTGTTGCTGGCGCGCGCCCTGGTGCACGATCCCCAGCGCGCTGGTGCTGGACGAGCCCAGCAACAGCCTGGATGTTTTCGCGCAGCACGAATTGCGCGAGATTATGCGCAAGCTGGCGCGCGCCGGGATCGGGATCATCCTGGTGACGCACCACCTGGCCGATATCATTCCCGAAATCGATCGCGTGATTCTGATGCGCGAGGGCCGCATCGTCGCCGACGGGCGCAAACAGATGTGCTGACCGCGGCGGCGCTCGGTGAGTTGTTCGGCCTGCCGGTGGATTTGACCCGGCGCGACGGCTATTACCATCTTTGGTAAAAGCTAAATAGCCTCAACGCGTCGAGGAGCCTTTGCGGCGCCCAGTATGTGGCCTCAACGTGGGAGTAGCCGCCACCGGCGGCGGATGCCCGTTTGCGTCCCTCGGCCGGCCGGCGAACCTCTTCGCGAGCTGGTCCAGCCAAGACCACGGGACCAGCGCGAGCACAACAAAAGCGCCTCCTACCACGATGACGCTCGTTCAATAGATTGGCTGTCGTAGCCGATTCAGTCCAAACAAATGCCCCTTCCGGAATTCGTCCGAGCCCCAGACCACGAGAATGGCCCCGAAGGCGCCCATCAGAAACTTGGGCCATAAAGGAACAGGCTTGTCGCGCTCTCTTACCCCTGGCTTGCGGCCGCTAACGTGAAAGGGCATCGCGGGTCCTCATCACTCGTATGGATTAACCATAATAACCGGAAAATCGAACTTTTGTTTCCAGCATAGGTGTAAGATATATCGAGGCCCAAGGCCAAAATGGAAATTCTAGTCAAGAGGATCGAATCATGCCGACCGTTCGTGCATTCGGGGACCCCGATTTAACTCCGGATAATTTCAGCAGTTTCAGCAAACAGGAAATTGCCGCGGATACCGCGGCCAAAGGACTCGAGCAGCTGGAGCCGATACCGCCGGCCGAAGCACGGCGCCGATGGATTTGGCGGCTGTGATCGGCGCCGCGGCCGCGCAAAAGATTCAGGAACGCCGGCAAGAATCGTGTTTCACACCGTGGGCGATACCGGCGGAATTCACAGTCCCGCAATTCCAGTTTGCGGTGGCCGACGCCATGGCCGACGACTTTCGAAGCGGCGCCGCTTTCTGGTATCACTTGGGCGACGTCGTTTATTATTTCGGCCAGGAGCAATATTACTTCGAACAGTTCTACGATCCCTACCGCGACTACAATGCTCCGATTTTTGCGATTCCCGGCAATCACGACGGAGCGCTGTTTCAAGGGAGAAACCGCGAAGTCGCTCGACGCCTTCGTGGCAAATTTCTGCACCCCCAGCCCACGCGCAATCCGGATAGCCAGGGCGCGGTGCGAACCACGATGGATCAGCCCGGCGTTTATTTCACGCTGAACGCTCCGTTTCGTGAAGTTCATCGGACTCTATTCGAATACGAGCGAAGGTGGCACGGAAGGAGTGATTGCAAGCTCCAAGATCGGCACTGCGCAACTGACTTTTTTGCAGCAGCAACTGGCGGCGGCTAAGGCCGAGCGGGCCAGCGGGCAAGTGGCGCGCGCTGGTCATCGCGACGCATCATCCGCCGTTCACGGCAGCCCGTCGCACGTGCCCAGCCCGACCATGCTGAAGCAGATCGACGCAGGCATGCACCGCGGCGGGGATTCAGCCGGATATGCATCTTTCCGGGCACGCTCACCTCTATGAGCGGTACACGCGGACCGATCGGCGGAAAACAAATTCCGTACCTGGTGGCGGGGATGGGCGGGTATTACAACCTGCCGGGTTTGAAGCCGGCGAAACAGCGGCCCACTCCGCCGAAGACTCCGGCCTCGGGCACGGACGCCAGCGGTAACCCGCTGCGCCTAGAAGATCTATAACGATAATACCTTCGGCTTTTTGCGATTCACGGTTTCGCCGTCGGCGATCAGTGGGGTTTTCATTACCGTGGACCCGGGCACGGGCAAGACTGGGACGGGCGATAGTTTTGCGGTCGATCTGAAAACGAATAAAGTTTCGAACGGCAGCAGGGCGAAGGCGAAGAGTAACAGCGCGCCGCGGCCGCGAAAGTAGCCAAATGCCGCGCCCCTACTTTTCCGTCAGCGCGGCCACGCCCGGCAGCTCGATGCCGGCCAGAAACTCCAGCGATGCGCCGCCGCCGGTGGAGACATGCGAAATCTGGTCCGCCACGCCCGCGGACTTGATGGCTTTTTCCGAATCGCCGCCGCCCACCACCGAAGTGGCGCCCGGAAACGGCCACCGCCTTCGCCAGCGCCACCGTGCCCCGGTCGAAGGGCTTCTTCTCGAAGACGCCCATCGGGCCGTTCCAGATCACCGTCTTCGCGGTGCGGATTACGTGCGAATAATGATCGATGGTCAGCGGGCCGATGTCCACGCCGATCTTGCCGTCCGGAATGGTCTCGACCACCTGGCTGTCGGCGTTTTCCTTAATCTCGGATACCACCACGTGATCCACCGGCAGCACCAGCTTGTCTTTCAGATTGTACAGCAGCTTGCGGGCCAGATCCAGCTTGTCGTCTTCCACCAGCGACTTGCCGACCGGCTCGCCTTGCGCCTTCAGAAACGTGTAGGCCATGGCGCCGCCGATCAGCAGCTTGTCCACCACCTTGCCCAGATTCGCGATCACCTCGATCTTGTCGGAGACCTTGGCGCCGCCCAGGATGGCCACGCACGGCCGCGCCGGGTTCCGGGTGGCCATGGTCAGGTATTTCAGCTCCTGCTCCATCAGCAGCCCGGCGGCAGCCTGCGGCACGTACGCGATCATGCCCACGGTGGAGGCGTGCGCGCGATGCGCGGAGCCGAACGCGTCGTTCACGTAGACGTCGCACAGCGCAGGCCAGCTTTTTCGAAAACTCCGGATCGTTCTTTTCCTCTTCCGCGTGGAAGCGCAGATTCTCCAGAAGCAGGATCTTCCCCGGGCGCCGGCTTCATGGCTTCCACTTCGGGGCCGATAGAATCCGGCGCCATCTTTACGGGGCGGCCCAGCAATTCTTCCAGCCGCTTGGCCACCGGCTTCAGGCTCATTTCCGGATTGGGCTTGCCTTTCGGACGGCCCAGGTGCGAGGCCAGAATGACGCCGGCCCCTTGCTCCAGCGCGTATTGGATGGTCGGCAGCGACGCCTTGATGCGCTTGTCGCTCGATGATCTCCTGGCCGCCGGGCGCCAGCGGGACATTGAAATCCACTCGAATGAAGACGCGCTTTCCTTTCAGATCGAGATCGCGAATGGATAATTTAGGCATAAGAAGCTCTCAAAAGGGTTTAATATTGAGGGTAACAATTTACCCCGGTGGCGCGCAAGATTTCACCTCTCGAAGAGCAGTTGATCGCATTGCCGAACTGCGCCGCCAGCCGCCCTCGCCCGCAGGAGCGCGCCGAAGTCGCCAAGTATCTCGGCGGCAAAATCAATCTGCTGGCGGCCAAAGCCGCGCGCATCGCCGGAGAGTGGCAGGCCGCGGAATTGGTGCCGGACCTGGCCGCCGCTTTCGAGCGATTCCTGGTCAAGCCGGAGACTACCGACAAACGCTGCGAAGCCAAAACCGAAATTCTCAAAGCCTTGTGCAAAATGGAATACTCGATTGCCCACCGTTTTTCTGCGCGGCCTGCGGCATGTCCAGATGGAAGCCTACTGGGCCGCCCGGTGGATACCGCCGCCGAAGTGCGCGCGCTGAGCGCCATGGGTTTGGCGCAGACCGATTATCCCGGAGGCGCTGGAGGAGATTGTGCCGCTGCTGCTTGACCGCGAGCGAGACGCGCGCATCGGCGCCGTGCGCGCTATCGCGGCCTCGGGCCTGCCGGGCGACGCGCTGCTGCTTGCGCCTGAAAGCGCTTAGCGGCGACGAGCCGGAGGTCCTGGGCGAATGTTTCGCCGCGCTGCTGCGCGCGGAGCCCGCGAAATCCGTGGATTTCGTGGCGCAGTTTCTCGATCGCCGCGAGGAGGCCGTCGCGGAAGCCGCCGCTCTGGCGCTGGGCGACTCACGGCTCGAAAACGCTTTGCGGTGCTGCGTGAGGCGTTCGAGCAGGCCCGCGATCGCGCGCTCCGCCGCACCTTGTTGCTGGCCATCGCTCTGCTGCGCCGCGAAAACGCCATCGATTATCTGTTGGATTTGGTGCGGAATGGCGAGGGACAGACTTCGCCGATGCGGTGGCCGCGCTGGCCATGTACGAGCAAGGATCCGAATCTGCGGGAAAGGATCGGCCAGGCGCGCGCAGACCGGCCATCTCAAGCCCCCCTTCAAATAAACGAAGCGGGCGATGAACAGCAGCGTCAACGCGTACACCAGCCAGTTCACTTCGCGGAACTTGCCGCGCGCGATCTTCAGCAGCGTGTAAGCGATGAAGCCAAACGCCAGACCGTTGGCGATGCTGTACGTGAGCGGTATCGCGAGCATGGTCAGAAAGCTCGGAATCGAAACTTCGGGATCTTTCCAGTTCACTTCGCCCATAGCCGTCATCATCAGGCTGCCCACCACGATCAGGGCCGGCGCCGTGGCGGCCGCGGGAATGGCGCCAATTACCGGCGCTACGAACAGCGCCACCAGGAACATGGCGCCGGTCACCATGGCGGTGACTCCGCTGCGGCCTCCCGCGGCGACGCCCGCCGCACTCTCGATGTAGCTCACCACCGTGGAGGTGCCGGTAAGCGCGCCGACGATGGTAGCCGAAGCGTCCGCATAAAGGATGCGATCCACCCGCGGGATCGCGTTGGCATGATTGAAAAGGCCGGCCCGCTTGCCCACTGCCACCAGCGTTCCGATGTTGTCGAACATATCGATAAACAGGAAAACGAAGATAATCTCAAAGAAGCCCAGGCGCAGCGTGCCGCGCACGTCCAGCTTCAGCGCGGTTGCCGAAAGGTCGATCAGGCTATAGCTCTGCGGCTTCCACTCAACCAGCCCGGCGGCGATTCCCACCGCCGTAGTGAGCAGGATTCCCAACAGCATGGCCGCGGGTACGCGCCGTGCGAGCAGCGCTGCAATCGCCAGCAGACCTCCCATGGCCAACAGCGTGTGGGGATCGTGCAGGTTGCCCAAGCGTCACCATCGTGGCGGGATGCGGCGCAATCAGTCCGGCATTGCGAAATCCGATGAACGCGATGAACAGTCCCACGCCGGCGGCCACGGCTGCATACAAGTCAAATGGGATCGCCGCCAGAATCAGTTGCCGGATGCCCAGCGAGGTCAAAATCAGGAATACCACGCCGGACACAAACACTGCGCCGAGCGCCACCTGCCAGGGGATACCCATGCCTTTCACGACGGTGTAAGTGAAATACGCGTTCAACCCCATGCCCGGCGCGAGCGCCAACGGATATCGCGCCAGTATGCCCATCAGGAAGCTGCCAAATGCCGCCGAGATGCAGGTTGCCGCGGTCACCGCCGCCAGCGGCATGCCGGCTTCATGCAGGATCGCCGGGTTCACGAAAACGATGTACGCCATCGTGATGAATGTCGTAAGGCCCGCCAGGATCTCCGTGCGCCAATTCGTGCCGAGCCGTTGGAATTCGAAGTAAATTTCGAGGCGCCCCCGCAGAGACATCGGCTGACTATAACACCACACCCTTTCAGCGGTAGCATGAAGAAGAGGAATTCAATGTTCACTTGGATCTGCCCGACGTGCGGGCGCGAGGTCCCCCCATCCTACGACAAGTGCCCGGACTGCGCGGCCAAGGGAATATCCGGCGACACGCCGCCCGTCGCGGCCACAGCGCCGCCAGCCCCAGCGTACGTGCCTCCGCAGGGCGCTCCGTCCCAGCCTCCGCCCCAATACTTTCCTCCACCGCCGCGTGCCGCAGTGCCCACCTGGCTGCTCAGCATCCTATTCGCGTTGGCGTTTGTGGGCTTGGGCGCGGGCGTCTATTGGGCGGTGAACTATTTCCGCGGCGGCAGCGCGGCCGCGTCTGCGCCGGGCGAGACGGCTCCTGTCAAAGGACCGGCCAAGAACAATCCCCTGCAAAAATACGTCGAGGTCGCCGGCATCCGATTTGTAGCGGCTCCCAAGAATGAAAAGGAAATTGAGGCGCGCTTCCTGCTCATCAACCATTCGGGCGCCGACATTTCAGGCCTCGTCCGGCATGGTGAATATTTGGGGACGCACCGACAAGTCCGAAGAGGAATCCGCCGGCCACTTCAGCTTCAAGGTGCCTTCCCTGGGACCCTTCGAGTCCAAGGAAGCTACCGCGCCCGTCACCACCAAGCTCAAAGCTTACGAGCTGCCCGACTGGCAGAAATTTCCACAGACGTGCAAATCACTTCGCCGTAGGGGTACCAGCCAGTGACCTCCAAAGTGAAACGTCCGAAGACCGCCGCCGAGCGCCGCGCGCGCGTGGACCAGATCCTTCGCGGGCTCGACCAGATGTATCCCAACGTGACCTGTGCGCTCCACCACACCAATCCCTGGGAGCTGCTGGTGGCGACCATTCTCTCGGCGCAATGCACCGACAAGCGCGTGAACGAGGTCACGCCCGGTCTGTTCGCCAAATATCCCACCCCGCGCGATTTCGCCGCGGTGCGTCCGGAGGTTCTGGCGCAGGATATTCGCAGCACGGGCTTCTTCAATAACAAGGCGAAATCCATTGTGGGCGCGGCCCAGAAAGTCGTACGCGAATTCGGCGGCAAGGTTCCGAAAACCATGGAGCAGATGCTCACCGATTCCCGGCGCGGCGCGCAAGACCGCCAATGTGGTGCTGGGTGTCGCCTACGGAATCGCGGTGGGCGTGGTGGTCGATACGCACGTGCAGCGCATATCGCACCGCCTGGATTTGACCAAACAGACCGACCCGGCTAAGATCGAGCAGGACTTGATGAAGATCGTCCCCCAAGACCGCTGGATCCTCTTCTCTCACCAGATCATCCACCATGGCCGTGCGCTGTGCGTGGCGCGCAAGCCGCGTTGCGCGGAGTGTTTGCTCGATCCGCTTTGCTACGCCAAAGATAAGACCACGCCTACGTGAGTGGCTTCGGGCGCGTAAGGTCCGGGGGCGTTGCACGGAAGCTCGCGTACTCGATGCCGAATTCACGCAGCAGAGCCGCAGCCATCGAGTTTTCAATCTGCAGCACTCCCAGGATCAGGTGCCACGTATCGATGTGTGTGTGATGGAGCGCCTCGTGCTCCTGCGCGGCATAGTTCAGCGCTTTTTTTGCGTCGGCGCTGAGAGGCAGATCCACCGAAGTCTTGTGCGGAGCGGATTCGGGTGCACGCTCCTCAATTCGTTTTCGGATCTGATCGGCTGCGCCGTCGGGCAGCCTGTTGCGGAACGCGCCATCCTCGCGCAACGCGCCCAGCAGCAGATGCTCGGTTTCAATGTAGTCCGAACCCAACTTGCCGGCCTCGTAACGCGCAAAGAAAACGGTGCGGCGCGCGCAATCCGTGTATCGTTCAAACATGCCAAAAAACCTTGTTCCATTATGATCCACCCAGTGCGGATTGGTATAGTCTTCAGAGACTGAGCATGCGACTCTTCCTGGGAGTGGATGGCGGACAGACTGGCACCACCGCGCTGATTGGCGATGAAAACGGGCGAGTGCTCGGGTCTGGCAGTGGCGGGCCATGCAATCATGCTGGAGCCACCGAGGGCCGCCAGAAGCTAGTGCGCGCCGTGCAGGATTCCGTCGCCGCCGCCTGCGCGCAGGCCTGCCCGCATGCGAGCGCGATCACGTTCGCGGCCGCCTGCTTCGGCATGAGCGGCGGCCCGGAAGATAAGGAAGCCATCCTGCGCGAGATCCTTCCGGCCGGGATCGTGGCAGTCACCGATGACGCCGTCATCGCGCTGGCCGGCGCCACGGCCGGCGAACCCGGCATCGTGACCATCGCCGGCACCGGCTCCATCGCCTTCGGCCGCCACGCGGACGGGCGCACTGCGCGCACCGGCGGATGGGGCTATATCTTCGGCGATGAAGGCAGTGGATTCGATATCGCGCGGCAAGCCCTGCGCGCCGTCTTGCGCGCCGCCGAAGGCTGGGGACCCGCCACCGCGCTCGCACAGGTGCTGCTTGCGGCCACCGGCTGCGCGGATTCGAACGGCATCCTGCACCGCTTCTACACGCCCGTATGGCCGCGGTCGCGCGTCGCGGCGCTGGCCCCGCTGGTGGACGAAGCCGCCATCGAGGGCGATAGCGTCGCGCGCCACATCCTGCACAACGCCGCGCAGCAGCTCGCCCTGCTGACCTCATCCGTTCGGGAGCAGCTTCTGGAAACCCGGCGAACTCGCGCGCGTGGCTTGGATCGGCGGTGTCTTCCGCAGCCGCGTGCTACTCGAACGCTACCGTGATCTGGTGGAATTGGAAAATGGCAACCGCGCGGGTCCGCCGGAGTACGCCCCCGCGGCGGGCGCGTTGATAGAGGCCTATCGCGCTGCGGGCCTCCGGCCGCGCTTGGCCAACGTGCCTGCGGTAGAATAAGCGGAATGCGTCGAAACTGGAATGCGCTGGTTTGGGCTGGATTCGCAGTCACCCTGGTGGCCGCGATGAGTTACAACACCGTCTTTGTCCGTTTCCCGGTCACGCGCGATTTCCCATGGGTGAACCTGCTCCTGTTTCTGGCGGGTGGAGCAATGCTCGTGGCCGGGTTGAAGCGCGCGTACGGCCAGCCGGAGCGCTATCCGCGGCAAAGTCTCTGGGGTCGTGCTCGGCGCCCTGGCGCTGTTGCTTTTCGGAGCGTTTTACTGGGGCATGTTCGTTTTCGCGCGGCATGTGCCGGCGTCGGCAGGCGCGCCGCAAATCGGCCAATCAGCGCCCGATTTCACATTGGCGGATGCCTCTGGCAAGCCGGTGTCGCTCGCTGATCTGCGCCAGAACAGCCGGGGCGTCCTGTTGATCTTCTATCGCGGTTACTGGTGACCGTTTTGCAACTCCGAGTTGCGGGGTTTCGAGTCGCACTTGGATGAGTTTCGCTCGCGCGGCGTCAGGATCGCCGCCATCAGCGTGGATTCGAGCGCCGAGTCGCGTAAGCTCAGCCAGGACCAGGGTTACACTTTCACATTCCTGTCCGATCCGAAAGCGGAGACCATTCGCCGCTATGATGTGCTGCATGCCGGGGCCGGCGCGAACGGCCGCGATATCGCGCGTCCCGCAGAATTTCTGGTGGATGCCGCGGGCGTCATCCGCTGGGTCAACCTGACGCATGACATCCGTGTGCGCGCTAGGCCCGAAACCGTTCTGCGCCAGATCGATGATCTGTCCCGTTAATTGGGATATGGTTGGTTGGCGCGCACGATGCGGATCTGGTGATCCGTAAACTGGCGGTGCGCGCCGGGCAATTCGATCTTGGGCATGTGGCAGGTGGTGCAGTCTTTCTTAGCCACGGGGCAGGTTTTCACGCTCACCCCGTGACATGCCTGGCACTTCGCATCGTAGGTCGCCGCGCCGCGCACCACCTCCACATGCGGATCGTGGCAGGCGATGCAGCGGATGCGCTGGTCGTCGGCATCGTAGCACTTGCTGTTGGTCAGGCGATAGGGCTGGAAACGGACATTGGCGAGGTTGTGCGGCCCGTGCGCGGCAATATCCGCCCACGTGCGATGGCAGCGCCCGCAAAAATCGGACGTCTCCTCCGCGCTCATGGCCGCCAGATGGGGCATCGCCGCGCCCTTTACATCGCCCGCTTTGATGGCTTCCATGTGATGGGGCGCTTGCGGGTGGCAGTTCTCGCAATGCACTCCGGGTTTTAGATCTTCCAGGTGCGCCGTGGCGCCGCGCACCGCGCCCGTCGAGTGGCATCCGAAACACGCCGCCGCATCCTGATGCGTCATCTCCCTGCCGGCCGCTTGCACCAGATCCTTTGGCGTGGAGTTGAGTGCGCCGAACGTCCAATCGAGACCGCCAACTTCCTTATAGAAGCTGACGCGGCTCTCGTAAAAAATGCCCTCCCGCTCGAACACGTAGGTCTGGCCCGCGGCGCCCAGGCCGAGCGCCCAGCCGATAGGTACCGTGATGGTGGCGGCGCCGTCGGTCACGCTGTAGATGCTTTGGTCGCCCTGGCGCGTGATGCTGTAGGAATAACGCCCGGCCTGGAAAGCCAGGTGCGGATGGTCGCGCAGAATGGTGCAATCCGCCGGAAGTTCCAGCGCGTGGGCCATGGAAGTATCGGGCTGTGTGAGCGCCTGCTGCTTATGGCACGTGGCGCAGGTGACGGCGGAAGCGGCGGAGGACTGCCCGGCCCAACCGAGGAGACAGCAAACGATCGAAGCGGCTGGAGTGCGCAGCATCTCGCGTTGAGACAATTATAGAACGATGCCCCTCACTGCCATCACCCGCGCCGTCAGCCCGTCCATGAACCAATGCCAACTGGCGTTTGTGGAGCGGCAAAATATCGACATCGGCAAAGCCGTCGCGCAGCACGGCCAATACCAGGCCTGCCTGGCATCGCTCGGAATCGCAGTAGTCTCGCTTCCGGCGGCGCCCGATTATCCCGATGCGGTCTTCGTGGAAGATCCGGCCATCGTCCTGGATGAAGTGGCCATTATGACGCGTATGGGCGCGGAATCCCGCCGCGGCGAATCGGCAGAGCCTGGCCGAAGCCCTGGCGCGGTTCCGGCCGCTGCGCTGGATCTCTGGTCCCGGCACGCTCGAAGGCGGGGACGTAGTGCGCATCGGCTCCAGGCTATTCGTGGGCAGATCCGCGCGGAGCAATGCCTCCGGCATCGCTCAGTTGGCGCGCGAGTTGGCCCCGTTCGGATATTCCGTCGAAGCCGTGGACATGCAACACTGCCTGCACCTCAAGTCGGCGTGCACATATCTGGGGCGCGGTACGGTCCTGGCCAATCGCGATTGGGTGGATCTGACGGCCGTTCGCGGATTGCCAAGTAATCGAAGTTGCCCACACCGAACCCGCGGCAGCCGACGCCTTGGAGATCGGTGACGCCGTGATCATCCCGGCATCGTTTCCCGAAACGGCCTCCCTGCTCGATCGCGCGGGCTGGCGCACGCTGCCCATCGACGTGTCGGAACTGCAGAAGGCGGAGGCCGGGGTCACCTGCATGAGCCTGATCTTCGAATCATGACCCGCGCATGGGCGTATAATTCTGATAATCGACATGAAAACGAAACGTATGGACATCTCCCGCCTGCTCCTGACCGTAGTCGCCGCGAGCGCTATCCCCGTCGCTTCCGCGCAGCCGCCGCAAAATCCGGCGCAAGTCGCGGAAGCGCGCAACACGCTCGAAAAAGAACTGGAGTCGGTCGCCATCATCGACCGCAAGGTGATGGTGCCGATGCGCGACGGCAAGCGCATGGCGGCCGACATCTACCGTCCCAAGGACACCTCGAAGAAGTATCCGATCATCTTCGTCCGCACGCCCTACAACTTCAATTTCTGGGACGTGCGCAACGGCGCGCCGCGCGACATGAAGACGCCGAACTCGACGCCGTGAAGCGCGGCTACGCCTTACGTCGAGATGAACGAGCGCGGCCACTTCTTCTCCGAAGGCAACTACGACATTCTGGGGCCGCCGCTCACCGACGGCGACGACGCGATCACCTGGATGTCGTCGCAGCCCTGGTCGAACGGCAAGGTCGGCACCATCGGCTGCTCGTCCACGGCGGAATGGCAACTGGGCGTGGCGGCGCAGGGCAATCCGGCGTTCGCGGCCATGATCCCGCAAGGATTCGGCGCCGGCGTGGGGCGCGTCGGGCCGTACTACGAGCAGGGCAACTGGTATCGCGGCGGCGCGGTGCAGATGCTGTTCATCGCCTGGCTCTACGGCGAGCAGAACCAGGTGCGTCCGATGTTCCCGCCCAACACCTCGCAGGAGGATCTGATCCGCGCGTCGAAGGCGTTCGACCTGGCGCAGCAGATGCCGCCGGTGGATTGGTCGAAGGCGCTGCAGCATCTGCCCGAGATGGACATCATCAAGGCGGTGGACGGGCCGCACGGGATCTTCGCCGATCGCGATGGAAGTCTCGACCGGCGGCGCGATGATCAAGCGCACGCCCAACGATCCGGCCTGGTATCGCGGCGGCCTGTGGCATGACGACATGACAGATCAACGTGCCGGGCTTCTGGTTCATGTCGTGGTACGACGTGTCGATCGGGCCGAACCTGGCGGCTTACAATTACGTGCGCAAGACGGCGAAGCCGGAGATCGCCAACGAGCAATACGCGGTGATCGCGCCGACGCTGCACTGCGGCTACAAGCGGGCCACCGAGAACACCGTGGTGGGCGAGCGCGACATGGGCGACGCGCGGCTGGACTATGACGCGCTCACCTACGGCTGGTTCGATCATTTCCTGAAGGGCGAGGACAACCACATCCTGGAAAAGCATGCCCAAGGTCCGCTACTTCACCATGGGGATGAACAAGTGGCAGACCTCGGACACATGGCCGCCCGCGGGCGCGCAGCCGATGACGTTGTATCTGTCGAGCGGCGGGAAGGCGAACAGCCTGAACGGCGACGGCGCGCTGGCGGCGCGCGGCGCCGGCAGCCGATGCGCCGGACAGCTTCGTCTACGATCCCATGAACCCGGTGCCATCCTATGGCGGCAACGTCTGCTGCACCGGCAACGCCGTGACGGGCGGCGCGTTCGATCAGCGCAAGATGGAGGCGCGTGCCGACATCCTGGTGTACACGTCCGAGCCGCTGAAAGAGGGCATCGAAGTGAGCGGGCCGATCGAAGCCACGCTGTATGTTTCGTCGGACGCGAAGGACACCGATTTCACGGTGAAGGTGATCGACGTCTATCCGGACGGCACGGCTTACAACCTGGACGAGACCATCCAGCGCGTGCGCTATCGCGAGGGCTACGACAAGCCGCCGGTGTGGATGGAGGCGGGCAAGGTTTATAAGGTGACGCTCCAGCCCATGACCACCAGCAACTATTTCGCGGCCGGCCATCGGATTCGCATCGAGGTATCGAGCAGCAATTTCCCGCGCTTCGACCGGAACCTGAACACCGGCGGCAACAACTACGACGAAGCGAAGGGCGTGGTGGCGCACAATGCGATCCACCATTCCAAGGAGTATCCGTCGCAGATCACGCTGACCGTGGTGAAACACCCCGCGTAATGGGTGTAGGCTAGTTTCGTAAAGGAGTATGAAGTATGGCATCACAACCTCAACCAACGCAAAGACCAATCGATCAGGAAAAGCTAAACGCCCTGCTCGGCCAAGCGGTCCAGGATATGGGAGCCTCGCTGCACGCGGCGCTGATCGTGATCGGCGACAGGCTCGGCTTGTACAAAGCCATGGCTGATGGTCAGCCGGTTACGCCCGCGGAACTGGCTGCCCGCACCGGCACATCGGAACGCTACATTCGCGAATGGCTGAATGCAAACGCCGCGGGCAACTACATCCAATATCACGCCCAATCTGCGACCTATTCGCTTTCACCCGAGCAGTCTTTGGCCCTGGCTGTCGACAACACGCCGGTGCACCTTCCCGGCTTTTTTCATATGCTCGCTTCCTGCATGAAGGACGAGGAAAAGCTCACCGAAGTATTCCGCACCGGAAAGGGCTTCGGCTGGCATGAGCATGAGAAGGGCTTGTTCGAAGGATGCGAGCGCTTCTTCCGGCCCGGTTATCTTGCGAACCTGACCACCAGTTGGATTCCTGCGCTGGATGGCGTCGAAGCGAAGTTGCAGGCGGGCGCAAGAGTCGCGGACATCGGCTGCGGACACGGCGCCTCGACCATTCTAATGGCGCTGGCCTATCCTCGTTCAAAATTCTTCGGCTTCGACTATCACGACGCTTCGATCGCCGAGGCGCGAAAAAAAGCCGAGGCAGCCGGCGTTGCCGACCGCGTTACTTTCGAAGTCGCCGCCGCCAAGGCCTATCCCGGAACCGATTACGATTTCGTGGCTTTTTTCGACTGCTTGCATGACATGGGCGATCCAGCCGGAGCCGCGGCACACGTGCGTGCATCGTTGAAGTCGGACGGCACCTGGATGGTGGTTGAGCCGTTCGCCAATGACGACGTATCGGCCAACCTGAATCCCGTGGGGCGCATTTACTATTCCGCCTCCGCCATGATCTGCGTGCCTGCGTCGTTGTCCCAGGAAGTCGGGCTTGGCCTCGGCGCACAGGCCGGCGAGGCGCAACTGCGTTCGGTGATCGAGAAGGGCGGCTTTACGCATTTCCGCCGTGCCACAGAAACGCCGTTCAACATGGTTTTCGAAGCACGGCCTTAAGGAGCCCGGCTTAAGGAGCCCGGCCCGAGGAACGCCTCTTCGCAAGTGATAGAATAGCGATTCAGGGAACCGCTGGAGGGTTTTGGTGTCGTCCTTTATTCAAAACCAGTTCGACAGTAATATCGTCACCACTTCGGTCGATTACGTCTTCAACTGGGCGCGCAAGTCCGCGCTGTGGCCGCTGACTTTCGGGCTGGCATGTTGCGCAATCGAGATGATCGCATCCAGCACGTCGCGCTTCGATATCGCGCGCTTCGGAGCGGAAGTGTTCCGGCCCAGCCCCCGCCAATCCGATCTGATGATCGTCGCCGGCACCGTAACGCTCAAGATGGGGCCGGTGCTCAAGCGCATCTGGGACCAGATGCCCGACCCCAAATGGTGCATCTCCATGGGCGCTTGCTCCAGCGTGGGCGGTCCGTTCAACACCTACGCGGTGCTGCAAGGCGTCGATAAGATCGTGCCGGTGGATGTGTACGTGACCGGCTGCCCGCCGCGTCCCGAGAACCTCTTCTACGCGCTGCTGAAGCTGCAGGATAAGATCGATCGGATGACCACCCTGGTGAAGAAGCCCACCGAAGTCCGGCTGGACGAATCCATGCTCGATCAGTTCAAGGAGCAGGTCATGATCGCCCAGATTCAGAAGCCCGCCTAGTGTTTAACAAATAGTGTTTTACAAAGATTCCCGGAACATCTATCGCGTGCGCCCTCTTCGAGCGTTTACCGTGGCTGGAGCACGGGTTCGGCACGCGCCACATGCCGGAGAACGCATTCGCCCCGGCCTTTTCGCTCGCCACGCTGCACCAGATTCATTCCGATATCTGCGTGGCCGCGCGCGGCCGCACCGGCCTGTTGGACGATGGCGACGCGCTCCTCGAAAACACACCCGGCCATCTGGTGGCCGTTAAAACGGCGGATTGTATCCCCATCTTGCTGGTGGATGAGGAGCGCCGCGCCGTGGCCGCCGTGCATGCCGGCTGGCGCGGCACGGTGCAAGGTATCCTGCGGCGCGCCGTGCGCACGATGAAGGAGGAGTTTGGCACAGAGGCCCCCTCCCTGCACGCCGCCATCGGTCCCGGGATCGGAAAATGTTGCTACGAAGTGGGCGCGGATGTAGCTGCGCATTTCGGGGAAAACGGGCCGTGCCACATCGATCTCGCGGAGGCCAATCGTCGTCATTTGCAGGAGATGGGCGTGCCCGATTCGCGGATTTATTCGGTGCGGATTTGCACGAAGTGCAGCGACGATTTTCACTCCTACCGCCGCGATAAGGAGAAATCGGGGCGAATGCTCTCATTCGCGGGGCTGAAGTGATTGGGCTGCATCCGCGCGCCATTTGTCAAGAACTCCATCTCGCCTCTTTGCAACCTGATGCAAAAGTGTTGACACTTCCGTTACAGGTCTGTTAACCTCGCCTCCGTTAGCATGAGACAACCGCCAGCCCCACCGCTCGATAAAACCCCTGAAATCCTGTTGGTCGATGACAACCGGCAAGGTCTGATCGCCCGTAGATCGCTGCTCCAGGAGCTTGGATGCAACGTCACGACGGCCCCTAATGGAGATGAAGCCCTGGAGCTTTTCTCCCGTAAGAAGTTCGACTTGATCATCACCGACTATAAGATGCCGCGCATGGATGGCATCGAGCTCGATCAAGCGCGTTCGTAGCGTGGAACCTGGCGCGCGGGTTATTCTATTGTCCGGATTTGTGGAGCCGCTGGGGCTGACCGAACAGACCACGGGAGCGGATGTGGTGATCGCCAAGAGCGCGGTCGAAGTCGGACAATTGACGCGCTCTGTGAAGCGCCTGCTCAGTCAGCCCAAGCGCAAGCCGGCGGCTTCCGCCGATGCGCCGGCGCGTCCCAAAGCCAAATCCAAATAGGTATAGCAGGAATTGGCACACCGCGCGGGCACTGTGGTCTTGTTCCTTTTGCTGGCCGTACTGGCCGCAGCTCAAGCCCCGTCCCCCATCTACTATACGGTCCATATCTCCGCTCCGCAAACCCACTACGTGGAGGTGGAGGCGCGCGTTCCCACGGATGGCCAGCCGCACGTCGAGCTGATGATGGCTGTCTGGACCCCTTACGTCATCCGCGAATACTCGAAGAACCTAGAAGGCGTATCTGCCCGCACCATCGATGGCCGGCCGCTCCCTATCGCGAAGTCGCGCAAGAACCGTTGGCGCATCGATACCGCGGGCGCCGATCCGGTCATTGTCTCCTACCGCGTCTACTGCCATGTCATGAACGTACAGGATAACTGGGTCGATGATGAATTCGCGCTTCTCAACGGTGCGCCCACGTTTCTCACGCTCGCCGGATCTGTCGCGCGTCCGCACGATGTGCAACTCGTGCTGCCGGCCGCGTGGAGGGCCAGCCTGACCGGTATGCCGCCGGCGCCAGGCGGTCCGCACCACTACCGCGCGCCCGATTACGAGACGCTGGTGGATTCTCCGATCGTCGCGGGTAATCCCGCCGTGCATGAATTCGCGGTCGAAGGTAAGCCGCACGTCCTGGTGGATGTGGGCGAGGATGGCGTATTCGACGGCGATCGCGCCGCGCGGGATCTCGCCCGCATCGTGCGCGAAGACGCCCGCCTCTGGGGCGGCTTGCCCTACGACAGGTATCTTTTCCTGAACATGCTCACCAGCGGACGCGGCGGCATGGAGCACAGCAACTCGACCGCGCTCATGTCCGATCGTTGGGCGACGCGCACTCCCCGCAATTACCTCCGCTGGCTGGATCTCGCCAGCCACGAGTTCTTTCACGCCTGGAATGTCAAACGGCTGCGCCCGGCCGAGTTGACCGCCGGCGAATATGAGACTGAGCCATACACAACCAGCCTGGGAATTGCGGAAGGCTTCACCAGCTACTACGGGCCGCTGATCGTGCGGCGCGCAGGCCTCTCCAGTGAGGACGATTTACTCGCCAATCTCGGGCGCATGATCCGCGAGTTGCAGACTACTCCCGGCCGCCTCGTGCAGTCTCTCTCCATGTCATCCTTCGATGCCTGGATCAAGTACTACCACGCGGACGAGAACTCCGTGAACTCCGCCATCAACTATTACACGAAAGGGGCGGTCGCGGCGTTTCTGCTGGATGCCCGCGTGCGCACCGCCACCGGCGGCGCGAAGTCGCTCGACGATGTCATGCGCCTCGCGTTGGCCTCGAATTCCGTGGCGCGCGGATACACGCCCGCGGCCTTTCGCGCGGCTGCCTCCCAAGTAGCCGGAACCGATCTGAGCGCCTGGTTTGCCCAGGTCTTCGATTCCACGAGCGAGCTCGATTACCGCGAAGCGCTGAATTGGTTCGGTCTGCGCTTCGCCGCCGACAGTCCCGTCCAGCGCGCCTGGTTGGGCGCGGACACCAAAGACGAAAATGGCCGCTTGATGATCGAGCGCATTCCACAAGGCACGCCCGCCTACGAAGCGGGTCTCGATACCGGCGACGAAATCATAGGCTTCGCTGATTTCCGCGTGAACCCGCCCGATTGGGACCGCGAATTGGCTAACTTCCGCCCGGGCGACCATCTCCGCTTGCTGATCGCCCGCCGCGGCCGCCTGGTGACCATCGACGTGGTCCTGGGCCGCGAGCCTGCCTCCGCCTGGACCCTCGAAATCGCCGATCCCGCCTCGCCACATCGCGCTGCCTGGTAGCAAAGGCGCGGGGCGCCTCAACGCCTTCGAATAACTGCCCACGCGCCGTTTTGCGGGCTGTTACTTAGGACGCTTCACTCGACCACGCCCGCCAATCGCAGCGCCTTCCTGGCCGTGGTGCTGAGAGGCATCGACCCCAGATCTGCGATCGCGATCCACTGGAGCGGCCGCTTGGCGCGAGTCACCGTCCCCGCCCGCACCGTAATCCGATACTGGTGGTGCGTAATCGCGTGACGAAAAGTGCCGATCGCGCGCGGCCGTTTGAGCTCCGGCAACTGTTCGGGCGAAGGCAGCTCCCAGAAACCAGCCAGCCGCCGGGAATCCGCGGCGCGCTGCCACAACAAGATCCGTCCCCGCCTTTCCACAAACGCCAGCTCGGCATCTATCTTCACCGCCGCCGTCTTCCGCAGCTTGATGGGCAATTCCGCTTGGCTCCCCGCGCGATGGGCGGCGCACCCCGCCGCCAGAGGACAGCTTCCGCAACGCGGTGCGCGCGGCAGGCATACCGTCGCGCCCAGTTCCATCAGGGCCTGGTTGAAGGCGCCCGCCCGCCGGCGATCCATCCATTCCTGCGCGATCCCGCGAAACCGCGCGCACGTGGCCGCCGCGCCGATGTCAGCCCAATCGTTCGTCACTCGCGCAATCACGCGCGACACATTGCCATCCAGCACCGCGTGCGGCAGTCCAAACGCGATGCTCGCAATGGCCGCCGCCGTATAATCGCCTACGCCCGGCAGTTGCCGGATCGCCTCGTAGCTGGATGGAAAGGTATCCGCGAATCAGCTTGGCGGCTCGGTGCAGGTTGCGCGCGCGGCTGTAGTAGCCGAGGCCGCTCCACGACGCCAGCACTTGTTGTTCGGATGCGCCGGCCAGCGCCGCAGCGTCCGGAAAGCACTCCAGAAACCGCTCGTAATAGGGGATCACGGCCTCCGCGCGAGTCTGCTGCAGCATGATCTCGGAGACCCAGATGCGGTACGCGTTGGCGGTCCGCCGCCAGGGAAGATCCCGGTGCCCTGCATCGTACCAGTCGAGCAGCTTGGCCGCAAGAGAGCGCTCAGGCACAAGGGAGCGCGAAGCCGCGCGAGTCATTCGAGGGTTTCGATCCACTCGGCTATAACTCGCAGTTGGTCCGGCTGAAGATGGAGCGTTTCGAATTCCGGGTTGAGCGGTAGCAACTCGATCTTTTCGTGCCGCCACTCATCTTCGCCCATGAACGACTTTTGGCTGGTGTACTTCTTGACGGTGAACTTCTCATGCACGCCGATCAACTCCACCAGCACGATCTTGTCCTGGCGCGAACCCACTACCGGTGCGCGAAAGATATTCAGGCTGCCGTCCGGGATGCGCGGTTCCATGGAACGCCCCTGCACGTGCGCCACGAACATCCCCTCCGTCGGGCGCAGGCTTTCCGGAACGCGCACCCAGTCTTCCTCTTCCACTTCCTCGTCGGCGCCGAATTTGCCCGCCGCCGCGCGTAGCGTGTACAGCGGCAGGTGCGTGCGAAACCGCTCTACGGTCAACGGCTCCACGTGCTTTTCGAAAATCCGGTCCGCCACCCGCGAAAACGAATCCACCGCGATGGCTTCCCGTTCCGAGACCCGCAGCACATGCGAGAGCGAATCTTCCCAGGATTCGAGCAATCCTCGCGCCCCCATCTCCGCAATCTTATCTTGGAAATCCCGCTCCAGCGCCTCCAGGTAGCCCGCGTCTTCCGCCTCCGCCAGATCCTCCCAGTGCGAACGCAGCCGCAAAGCGTGCCGCCCCGAATCCGTGTCCGCATCCACCAGCAGCACGCCTACATCGTGCACCGGCCGTCCCGGCAGCGCGAGGCGCAGCAAAACCCACTCCCCCCGCGAGCGCCCACCGATCGCAACCACTTCCGCAAGCGGCATCGAAAACCTTATCGTCCAAACCAACAGCAATCCGCGTCCATCCCTAAAGCGCGGCCCGCGCGCCTCACGGAGCAAACGGATAGTAACCCTTCCGGAACCGGATCTTCACGGTCTGCAACTCGGGCACCAGCACCTTGATGTTCCGGAACTGCTTCGTACTGGCCGCTCCCACATCCGGCACGTAGCGCAAAATATATTGTGTCGTGATTTCGCCCGCAATCGCCGCAATCGCGTGGAAAATCCCGCTGGATAGCTCCGAAGCGTATGCGCCCATGCCGATCGTCAACGCATAGTTGCCGTCGTCTGAGGGATGCGACAGGTAGCCGTCCACGTCCGAATACAAATCGTTCAGCGGATACACCACCCGGCCGCCCGTCTCGCTGGTCATACGCAACAGGTTTTCGTCGCCTTCACTGGTGAACCCGAACGATACGGTGCTCATCCCGTAAATCGTCACCAGGTTCCGCTGCGCGATTTCGATCACTTCGTTGAGGCTTTTCTTGCTGGCGTTGTCGTGACCATCCCCGATCACAATCAGCACCCGCCGCGGGTCGTAGGGCTCCCCTTCCACAAGCTGCCGATTCACACACGCCATGTAGATGGCGTCGTATAACGCCGATCCGCCGCCCGGCTTCAACTTGCGCAGTCTCTCCACCAGCTTGTCGGATTCCGTCGTGGTATTAACCTGGAGCTCCGCTTCGTTCGCGTAGGAGATGAGATAGCCGCTGAACTTCTTATCGCCCGGCAGCAGATTCAGCACCAGTTCGATGGCCGCGTCCTGATACTTGGCCCAGTGAACCCTTGTGTTATTGCTCAAATCCAGCAGAAATCCCACCACTACCGGCTGATTGCGGTCGCGGCTGAAGAACTCGATGTGCTGTTCCTTGCCTTCGTCCAGGATCTTGAAGTCCTTGGCCTCCAGGTTGGAGACGAAGCGTCCTTTTTCGTCGGTCACCGTGACCGGCACGATCACCTCGTTCACCTGAACCTTGATCGGCTTCTTATCGGATTGCGCCAGCGCCAGACAAACAAATGCCAGTGCCAGAAAAGTGCGTGCCACCATGAATAATACCGTTGCCCTTCATTCTAGCAGGCTTGTGCGTGACCCATACCCGCACGTGATATCCTCAGAAGCTCAGGAGGTTGTTTATGCCCTGTAGACGCCCCGAAATTTTGGCCCTGTTGGCGCTGGCCTGCCTCGCCGGGTGTAAGGAAAAGGCTCGCAGCGAACAGGGCAGCGAACGGCCCAGCGAAGATGTCTGGTTCGTGCATGCGACCGACCCGCATATCTTTCTGTCTACCGCGCATACCCAGCCTGGCAAGGATCCCTCCGGCAAGGATGTCTCCGACAAAGATGCCAAGGCCGACAGCGACACCGGCGCCAAGCAGGAGGATCTGGATCAAAAGGCGCTCTCGGACATGCTGCAGAGCATCCCATCTCTTTCCGAAGGAGATCGGCCGGAATTCCTCCTGCTGACCGGCGATATAGGAGTGGATCCCTGCCCCATCGCCAAGCCGGCCGAGACGGTCGCGGACTGCATCAAGCCCGAACCGGCCAGTAAAAAAGCCCAAATTGATAAGACCGCCACTCTGCTGGAGGCGTCTACCCTGCGCGACATCTACCTGGTGGCCGGAAACAACGACATCCCGCTCAAGGATTCCGGCGATCCCGCCCTCAGCTACTTTAACGACTTCATGGATGCCGTGCAAGCCAAGATCCAGGATGACAAGAAAGACATCCGGTTGCACAACCTCACGCGCTGCTACGTTACCGGGGGAAGCGCGTCAACCTGTTATGCGGATATAGCGAATACGCCATACAGGCTGGTCGGTCTGCCCTCGTACTCGTTCAAGAAGGCGGACGATCCAGATCCTGGTCGCGCAGGCCCGCCAGTTGGCCACGTTTCGTCAGTTGCTCGACCGGGCGCGGCAGGACGACAAGATGGTCCTGGTAGTCTCCCATATTCCCGAAATCGATGACCCGTACCAATTGGGGAAAAGTCTGTACACGGCCAGCACGGCCGCCGCGTCGAGCCCCGACGCCGGCAGTTCGGCCACCACCCCCTCGCCCGGATCGATTTGGAAAATCAAACAGCTTGGCGACTGGAAAGATCTGCTGGCCAAAGAGCCCGTTATGGCCGTCTTCGCCGGCCATCTGCACGATTCGCACCGCGAGACCTATCAGCAGCCTTACGGATGGTCCACGCTCCCCGATCACACAGCCGCTTTCCAAAAGCTATATTTGGCGCCCCCGCTTTCGGTCAAGAAGCAGGACACTTCCCCCATTCAGGCGCGCGGCTTTTCGCTCGTGCACCTGGATGGCGGCCACGTCGCGCCTGCGATCTATTGGTACGATTCGCGGACCGGCCGCTTCGAGCCCGGTCCGCATCCGCGGCGTTCGAAACCGGACGGACGCTGGCATTGGCGCCCGGCGCTGCACTGGTTGTGGTCCCTCGATGGCGTAGACACTTCCATCGAACGCCTGGCTGTGCTGCTGATTGCTCTGCTCGCGGCATATCTGACCATCGTGGCGGTCTGGCAGATTCCTCCGCCGGATACATCGCTGACCACCAAAACGTCAGGCGACGGCCAAGCCGCCAACCCGCCCCCGGCGAACTCCAGCAGCGCGGATGCAGGCGCGTCCTCTTCGCCATTCACAAACAAGTTCGGCACCACAGTGATCGCCGGCCTGGGCGGACTGGTTGCGGCCGAGGTGGCCAAGACACTCGGTAGCCAGACACCATCGGCGGATATCAAGTGGTATTACGTGGTCTGGTTCATTCTGTCGTTCTTTCTTCTGCTTGGGCTTCTGAATTTTGTGCGCGGCTTGATGGAAGCCCTCCGCTCTCGTATCGCCATCGTGCACTATCCCCTCGCGCGATATGCGCGACGTCCCAAGTACGCTCCTGATACTTCGCCACCCTCGCCCGAAACGGGAAGCCAGGGTTGGGACGAATTCTGGTACTGGTGGTGGCGCATGGTCAACTGGTTTCTTTCACTGCGCGTGCCCGTTTTGACCTTTCTCGATACATTCATCAATCTGATCCAAGGCAAGAATCAGACCCAGACGTCTGTATTTACTCAGGAAATCGTCGGCCAGCAACGCAATGTTTTAAGGACCGCCGACGCCATTCGCAGAGACCTGAACGAGTTGCTCGAGCACAAAGTCTTGGAAAACCGCTACTTATTCGGCGCACCGCTTGGGTCCCCGCCCGGCCACCAGTTCCCCACCGATCTCCCCCGCGTCCGTGTGAACATCAGCGTGCTATCCGCCGACCAGACCAGCGTTTATTATATCTCGCGCACCGCCGGCAGTTCTCGTCAAACGTTCTCGAAGCACTCCGTGGCCTGGGTGTGTGTGTACACGGGAGCACTCCGCTGGTACAAGTCGAGGTACGGCGGGGCTACAGATAAGGATACCGTGCTGTTCGATAACAGCAGTGGCCAAATACACGACGAGGGCAAGATTTCTCATGCTGAACACGTATTATGAGTCGCGCCCAGGAGCGGACTACGAGGCATTTGTGATGTTGCCTGTCCCTTGGCCACAGCGCGACCCCGGCACCGACTACCAGAAGGGCGCCATTCATATTTCCTTCCGTGAGGATACGGAATTTGAGTCGATCTGGGGAGATCACAGATCCTGCCCATAAGGACCCCGGCGGTACGACGCTCTACTATCCGGAACCGCAGAACAATCAAATGCTGGGCGATTGGTGCGATGCGGAAGTCCGTGCGGCCCTGTGCAACTCCATGGCGGTACTCGGCGAACTGCTGCGTGGCTTTAATGAGACGATTTACAACGGCTACATCAGATAATCAACGCCGATCATGGCGATTGATACTCCACGCCGGTTGCGTTACACTGGTATTTCGCTTTTATTTCGCCCCATGCAAGCCCCGCCAAAACTCGGGCCGCACGCACTGGCGGTACTCGAAAAGCGCTTCCTCCTGCGGGATGCGGGCGGCGATCTGTCGAAGATGCCGAAGGCCTTTTCCGGCGCGTAGCGCATGCCATTGCCGCCGCCGACGATCTCTACGGCGATTTTTCGCGCGACGAATCCGCCGAAATCTTCTTCGATCTGATGGCGTCGCTACGGTTCCTTCCCAACTCACCTACTCTAATGAACGCGGGGACGCCCTGCGGCCAGCTTGCGGGATGCTTCGTCCTGCCTGTCGAAGATTCCATGGAGTCCATTTACGGCACGTTGCGCGACGCCGCCTTAATCCAGAAAAGCGGCGGAGGCACCGGATTTTCTTTCTCCCGGCTTCGCCCCCGCAACGACTACATCCGCTCCACGCGCGGTGTTTCGAGCGGGCCGCTGTCATTCATGCGGCTGTACGATTACTCGACGCAGATCAATCGCCTGGGCGGAACCCGCGCGGGCGCCAACATGGCCGTTTTGCGGCACGATCATCCGGATATTCGCGAGTTCGTTAACTCGAAGAAGGACCCCGAAAGTCTCACATCCTTCAACATCTCGGTGATGGCCACCGACGATTTCATGCGCGCTGTGGAACACGGCGGCAATATCCCTTTGCGGTTTCCCGCGGCAACCGGCCCCGCCCGCGGCGCAATTGACGCCGCCGCGCTCTTCGACGAAATGGTCGCCAACAGTTGGGAAAGCGGCGATCCCGGCTTGTTGTTCTATGACCGCATCAATGCCGCCAACCCCTTGCCTGCGTTGGGGGCCATAGAAGCCACCAATCCGTGCGGCGAGCAGCCGCTGCTGCCGTATGAGTCCTGCAATCTGGGATCGATCGACGTGTCCCGTTTCGTGAGCGACGGCGCGATTCAATACGACGCGCTCTCTACGGTGATTTCCGACGCCGTGCATTTTCTCGACAATGTTCTTGACGTGAACTGCTATCCTGTGGAGGCTGTGCGCAGAGTCACTCTCGGCAACCGAAAGATCGGGCTTGGGATTATGGGGTTTGCCGATCTTCTAGTTGATCTCGACATGCCTTATGCATCGCCCGCGGCAGTGTCGCTGGCCCAGGATCTGATGAGGTTTATCGACCGGCAGGCGAAGGCGGCTTCCATCCGCCTGGCTGCAAGGCGCGGAGCTTTTCCCACTTTCGGCCAGAGCCGTTTCAGCCCCGGACCTCCGGTCTTACGGAATGCCTGCGCGACCTCCATCGCACCCACCGGTACTATCAGCCTGCTGGCAGGGTGCTCCAGCGGCATCGAGCCATTTTTCGCCTTGAGCTACCGCCGCGAAGTGATCGGCTCGACCAGGACCATGGATGTCCATCCTGCGCTGGCCCGGCGGCTGGCGCAAGAACTTCGCCGACCCGGAACCATTGCTGAGGCAAGTGCGCGCCACCGGACGGTTGCCGGAATCCGCCCCTTCCGCCCTGCGCCGCGTCTTCGCGACCGCCCACGAAATCACTCCGGAATGGCATGTCAGAATGCAAGCCGCATTCCAGAAACACACCGACACCGCCGTCAGCAAAACCATCAATCTGGCAAACAGCGCGCAGCCCGCTGACATCGCCGCCGCCTACCGCTTGGCTTTCGAGACCGGTTGCAAGGGCGTCACTGTATTTCGCGATGGCTGCAAGGGCCGCCAGGTGCTGCAGTCGGGCGTCTCTGGTCCAGCCTGCCCGGAATGTGGTGAGCCGTTGGTGATGCAGGGCGGCTGTCAAAGTTGCGCCTCTTGCGGATACAGCGTCTGCACGATCTGAACACGTATGACCTTCTCAGGCCCTCACGATTCCCAATTCCATACGCTCCTACTCGCAAGAAGTCAAAATGCTGTTTTCGGCGCTGGACTGCGTGCTGCACGGCCAACCCGCGCTCTACAGTAGCAGCGAGCTGACCAGCGGATTGCACCTATATACGGTACTGCGCAGCCAGGGATTGAAAACCGCGGCAGACCTTCGCAGGCAAAAGGGCGCCGCCTGGTTCCAGACAAACATATGGGATGTCAATGTCCAGTCCGCCATCCGGTTTGCCGAAGATGTGCGCGGCGTTCTTCGCGATCGCACGATCGTGATTACGCCCGCGCCCTTCTCCGCGCTGGACTGGGACCAGCCCCAATACCTGTCTTTCTGGGAACATCTGATCCGCACGCGCGTGAAGCGGGTGTGGTTCAACCGCAACTGGGAGTACAGCAATGGTTGCACCTTCGAGTTTGCCGTGGCCCAAGACGCCGGCCTGCCCACCTTCGATCACCACGGCCGTTCGCTCGATGCCCAGCACGGCATCGAGCTCATAATGGCCGGCATCCATAGGCTTGAGCCTGATGGGTTCGATGTCTCGAAGCTCCAAGAAAGCGTCGCGCGCCTGCAAGGCGCGGCGTATTATTTTGGCGAACTGAACGCGCTGCATCCATTCCGTGAAGGTAACGGGAGAGCCAATCGCGAATTCATTAGCCATATCGCGCAGGCGAACGAATACTATATCGCTTGGGAAAACATCAGCCAGCCGAACATGCTGGAAGCGTCGATCCGCTCTTATAACGGCGATACTTCACAACTGGCCCGGTTGATCCGTGAAAATCTACTGCGCTCTCGATAACCAGAGGGAGCGGCCTGATGAATGAAGGCAAGGATCGAAGGGGCAGTCACTCCAGGGCCTAGCGCTGCACCCGCCCCGACCCGCCGCCCGTCATCAATTGCCGCACTTCCTCCACGCTGAACCGGTTGAAGTCGCCCGGAATGGAATGCTTCAGGCAGCTGGCCGCCACCGCGAATTCCAGCGCCTCCTGCGGGCCCTCCAGCGCCTGCAGTCCGTAGATCAGCCCGCCGGCGAACGCATCGCCGCCGCCCACCCGGTCCACGATGTGCGTGATCTCGTAATGCCGGCTCACCAGAAACTTCTTCCCGGTCGTCCAGGCACGCCGACCAGCCGTTGTGCGAAGCGCTGCGCGATTCCCGCAGCGTGATGGCGATCATCCGTAGATTGGGAAACTCCGCCAGCACCTTCTCCGTCAGGCCTCGATACTGCTCCCGGTCCAGCTTGCCCGAATGCACGTCCACCTCCGCCTGGATGCCCAGCGCCATCTGGCAATCTTCTTCGTTGGCGATGGCCACATCCACAAGCTGCATCAGTTCCCGCATCACCTCGCTCGGCCGGCTTGCCCCACTTCCACAGATTCTTGCGGTAGTTGAGATCGCAGGAAACCGTGAGCCCTTGGCCCGCGCCGCGCGCGCCGCCTCGAGCGCCAGGTCCGCCGCCGAGGCGCTGATGGCCGGCGTGATGCCGGTGATGTGGAACCAGCCCGCGCCCTCGAACGCCGCGTCCCAATTGATATCGCCCGGCTTGGCCAGCGCGACCGAGCTGTAGTCGCGGTCGTAGACCACTTTCGAAGGCCGTTGGTTCGCGCCCGTCTCGACGTAGTACACCGGCATCCGCCCTTGCGCCCGCACGATCTGCGAAGTGTCCACGCCGAAGCGCCGCAGCTCGCCCACCACCGCATCGGCGATCGGATGGTTCGGAGGCAGCAGCGTCACATAAGGCGCCGGCAATCCGAACGTCGCGAGCGCCACCGCCACATTGGCTTCGCCTCCGCCAAACGTCGCCACAAACTGCGGCGACTGCAGAAAGCGCTCGAATCCCGGCGGCGCCAGCCGCAGCATGATTTCGCCAAATGTAACTGTCGTCTGGATAGGCTACTCCTTCACCGCCACCACATCCACCGCGAAGCCCGCGTCCATCGAAGGCAATCCTTGAAACGGCAGCATGGTTCCGGCCGGCGGCGCGCCCGGTCGTAGAACTCGCCGCGAATCTTGCGCACCTGCTCCGACATGCGCGTCGACAGCGGATACGAGCTGGCAAACGCCACTTCCCGCAGCGAGCCGCCCTCCTGCGCCAGCGATTTTTGCAGCCGCTCAAACGCCAGCCGCGCATCCGCATCCTGGAATCCGAAGGCTTCCTGGCTCCCGGTCAGGATCACCTCGGCGCACCGATCAGCACGATCTGCGAAAGCTGCGGCGATTGCCCCAACCCCTCCGGATTCAACATGTGCACGGCCGCGCCCGTCTTCCAGCGCAGCCGCGCCACCGCTTCGCATTCGGCCACGGCGTGCGTGGGGGCCCGCTGAAGTTGCACGAAATTCAGCGCCGCGCCGGCATAGTTCGATTCCACCAGCTGCCGCACTTCCGCGATACTGGTCGAGCGAGCTCAGAAAGCAGGTGACCCGCGCCACATCTTCCGGCTCGGAACCCGCCGCCTTCACCGCCGTGGCCAGCTGCGCCAACGATTGTTGCGCCAGCGGCAGTACCGGATCGAGTGGCTCGGCGGCCGAGGCGCCTTGGCCCGAGATGTACACCAGGCCGTAATCGTTCACCGCTTTCTTGGCCACCGCCGTGGATTCCATCACCACCTGCGCCGCTCCCAGCGGCAGCGCGCCCACCTGCACCACGCTCAGCACGGGCAGCGCCAGCCGGTGTTCCGTGAAACGTTTCGCTCACCAGTTCGCGCACCCGCCGCATATCTCCGCTGCCCGCCACGAACGCGCGCAGCTTCACCACCGTGGCTGCCGTTGGTGGAACGCAGCAGCCATTTCAGCGCATCGCGCGTTTGTTGGGAAAGGAGACCCTTCGCCGAAAGCGGCGTGACGTAAAAAACCAGCCGGCGCGTTTCCGCCGTCATCGCGCTCGGGCGGATCTTTGGGAAGCTGGAGAACCTGCGTCTCTTCCTCTTTTTTCTTCTTACCCCAGGACGAGAGCGTTACCGCCAGCGCGCCCACGAGCGCCAGCAGCCAGATCCTTCGCATCGCAGCCACGATTGTATCAAACGCATGTGCTATCGGGCCTGCGCAAGATCGTAACTCGCCTGCATGCGTACCCACATCTCTGCGGTGCTGCCGAACGCCTTAGCGAGCCGGATAGCCATTTCGGCACTAATGCCGGACTTGCCGTTGACAATTTTTGTAAGGGTCTGCCGGGTGACCCCGAGAACCTTCGCGCCTGCGGTCACGGAAAGGCCCAACGGCTCAAGGCAGGCGTTTCTTACGATGCGTCCGGGATGGGCAGGGTTTTTCATGGGCATGGTGTCGCTCCTTCTCCTAATGGTAGTCGATCAGTTCAATGTCAAGAAGCTCGTTCCTTAAGGCGCTCGCGAGATGGGAGCCAGTGACCGGGATCCAATACGGTTCTGGTGGACGGGTCGATGTTGATCATAGTACAGGCCCCAAGTCCACGCGATGAGTTTTCCAGCGCGCCATGCGACATTCGTAATCACATCATTGGCAGCTTCACCGATTCTCCAAACGATTGCGCCATCTGCAGAAACCCGGGAGAGATTCCCGAATTGTGCGTTTTTGATGCTTCGTAGTAATCCAGAAGAACGATGAAATCACCGTCCAAGTTGAGTTTCTTGGCAACGGGAATGTTGAGCCTGCGTCCGAACTCTGCCACTACATCGATCACGTCCTATTGTCTCGCATCCAGTCGAAGCCAGGAGCGCGTATCGGGGCGGATGCGCTTTTGAGCTAGAGTGTTCATTTTACTTGTTAACCGGAGGTTCGCTGCACCCCGACCAAGGAGGACTTTGGCACTGGCCGCCAATCCCCGGCTCACATCGGTGGCGAGGGTCCTAGGCTAAGGCCTGCATCTGGCGGACCCCTATCCACCATCCAATATGGTATGCTTGACCTGTGGTTCCCCAGCCCAATCTGGACGCTGCCTCTCCCATCCCGCTATACAAACAATTGTACGAACACTTTAGCGGCTTGATCCAATCCGGCCACTTAGCGAAAGGCGAGCGGCTGCCAGCCACTCGCGAATTGGCTGGTACACTTGGACTGAACCGGACCACCGTTTCCGCCGCCTACGAACTGCTCGAATCCGAAGGTTTCATCAACGGCCAGGTCGGACGCGGCAGCTTCGTCGCGGGCTGCCCCGCCCCAGCCAGCGCCTCGATTGGGACCGTTGCTCCGCGGCTCCTCCGGCATTCTGCCGCCCTCCGTCGCCGCCATGCGGCCCGGACGTAATCAGCTTCGCCACCTCCCGCCCGTCCGAACAGCTTTTCCCCCTGAGCGCCCTGCGCGCAAGCTGCGAAGAGGTCATGGCCGGCCCCGATTTCGCCCACGTGCTGCAACTCGGCTCTCCCAGCGGATACGAGCCGCTGCGCCGCTACCTGCTGGATGCCGCCCTCGCCGAAAACCTGGCCGCGCCCGACGACGACCTCATCATCACCAACGGCTGCCAGCAGGCCCTCGACCTGATCGGCCGCGTCCTGCTTCGCCCGGCGACAAAGTGGTCGTCGAGGATCCCGTCTACCCCGGCCTCGAAGAGCCTGTTCCTGGAAGCCGGCGCGCAACTCATCGGAGTCCCGTGTCGGCCCGCACGGCATCGAGATCGAGCAACTCCACGGCCTTGATCGGGAACGCCCGCGGCTGATCGTAGTGACGTCGAATTTCCAGAATCCCACCGGCGCCACCTTACCCGTCGCGGCCCGCGCGGCCCTGCTGCGCGCTGCCGAAACCGCCGGCGTGCCGCTGGTCGAAAACGATATCTACGGCGATCTGCGCTACGCCGGCGAAGATCTGCCGCCGATCAAGCGTCCGCCGGCGGCGGCCATGTGGTGCTGCTGCGCAGTTTTTCGAAAATCGCTTTTCCCGGCCTGCGCGTCGGCTGGGTGATCGGCCCGCGCCCGTTGATCGCGCGCCTGGCGCGAATCCAAACAACTCGCCGACCTGCATACCGATCAGCTTTCGCAGGCCGTCCTGCTGCGCTTCGCCGAGTCCGGACGCACTGGCCGCGCATCGCGCGCACATGTTGCGTGCCGGCGCCGAGCGCCTCGACCGCGGTGCTGGCCGCCTGCGACCGTTATCTGCCCGCCGGGCTCGCGCTGTCACGCGCCCGCAGGGCGGCATGAATTTGTGGGTCCGGCTGCCCGAGCCGCTCGATGCCGGCGAATTGCTGGCCCGCGCCGCACCGCGAAAATGTCTCTTATCTGCCGGGCAGATACTTCGCGGTCTCGCGCTTCGATCCGGGCTCTCTGCGCCTGAGTTTCGCCGGCCTGACGCCGGAAGAGATCCGCAAAGGCCTGGCTATCCTGGGCAGCGATTGTTTCAAGCGAGCTGGCAGCGCACGTCGAGCGCGATGCCGCGCTCGAACCCGCGACAGCCATGGTTTAAGAACTTAAAAGGAGAAGTCTATGTTCCTCGACGAACATTTCCGGTTGAAAGTCGGCCTCGCCGAAATGCTCAAGGGCGGCGTCATCATGGACGTCGTCAACGCCGAGCAGGCCGTGATCGCCGAAAAGGCCGGCGCCGCCGCCGTGATGGCGCTGGAGCGCGTGCCCTCCGATATCCGCAAGGAAGGCGGCGTGGCGCGCATGTCGCCCATCAGCAAGATCCGCGAGATCATGGCAGCCGTCACCATTCCCGTGATGGCCAAGGCCCGCATCGGCCACTTCACCGAAGCCCGCATCCTCGAAGCGCTGGGCGTCGACTACATCGACGAGAGCGAAGTGCTCACGCCCGCCGACGAAGAGCACCACATCGACAAGCGCGACTTCAAGGTGCCGTTCGTCTGCGGCGCGCGCAATCTGGGCGAAGCCCTGCGCCGCATCGCGGAAGGCGCGGCCATGATCCGCACCAAGGGCGAAGCCGGCTCGGGCAACATCGTCGAAGCCGTGCGCCACATCCGCACCATCGTCAAGGAGATGAAGCAGCTCACGGTGCTCGGCAAAGAAGAGCTGGTGCATGAATCCAAGAAGCCTGCAGGCGCCGCTCGAACTGGTCGAATGGGTCGCCGAGCACGGCAAGCTGCCGGTGCCGAACTTCTCGGCGGGCGGCATCGCCACTCCGGCCGACGCCGCGCTGGTGATGCAGCTGGGCGCCGAAGCCGTGTTCGTCGGCTCCGGCATCTTCAAGAGCGCCGATCCCGAAGCGCGCGCCACGCGCCATCGTCAAGGCCGCCACCTATTACAAGGATCCCGTCAAGCTGCTCGAAGCCAGCGAAGAGCTCGGCATGGCCATGCCCGGCCTCGATATCTCCAAGATTCCCGAAGGCGAGCTGATGCAGACCCGGGGCTGGTAATGAACCCGGTGCACCTGAAGAACGAGTCGGCGTCCTCGCCCTGCAGGGCGATTTCGAAGCGCACGGCAAGGCGCGTCGAACGCGCCGGGCGCCGAGCCGTCGTACGTGCGCACGGCCGCACGAGCTGACGATCTCGACGGCCTCATGATTCCCGGCGGCGAGAGCACCACCATGCTCAAGCTGCTGCGCATGGAGAACCTGCTCGAGCCGCTGCGCCGAATTCGGCCGCGAAGAAGCCCATCTTCGGCACCTGCGCCGGCGCCATCCTGCTGGCCAGCGAAGTCTCCAACCCCGCTCAGGAGAGCCTCGGCCTGATGGATATCGCCGTCGAGCGCAACGCCTACGGCCGCCAGATCGACAGCCGCGTCGCCAACATCGACGCCGACGCCGAGTTCGCCAGCGCGCACGCGCCCGGCGAGATGGAGGCCGTCTTCATCCGCGCTCCCATCATCCGCGCGTCGGGCCCGGGCGCCCGCGTGCTGGCGCGAATACGATGGCGATCCCGTGCTGGTCGAAGCAAGGCCGCCACCTGGTCGCCACATTTCATCCCGAGCTGACCGGCGACTCCCGCGTCCACGAGTTATTCTTCGAAACAAGGACTGTCCCGAACAAAAGTCCACTTCGTCTGTATCGGAAACTGCTGCCGCAGCCAGATGGCGGAGGGCTTCGCCCGCAAGTACGGCCCCGACGTCATGATCGCCGCCAGCGCCGGCCTCGCTCCCGCCTACATGGTAGCCCCAGACACCGTCCGCGCCATGGACGAAAAGAACATCGATCTCCGCGATCATTTTCCCAAGAGCCTGAAGCAACTCGGTCGCGGCGCGCCGGGATCCCAATTCGACCTGATCGTCAACATGAGCGGCTACGATCTCCCGCCCGAGGTCTCGCCGCCAGTACACCGGTGGGACGTGGCCGATCCCATTGCGGAAACCTACGAAACCCATTGCCAGATTCGCGATGAGATCGAGTCGCTTGTTATGAGCCTGATTCTGCAGTTGCGCAGCCAAAGATCCTAGACACCGAACATTTGCCGAACGGTTGACCTCCGCGCGGGCGCGCGCGACCCTAAGTCGCAGGCGTAGGGATGGAGCCCCCAACCCTTACGGCAGCCACCACACATGATTGCGCAGATCTTCCGGCGTCCAATTCAACCAAACGATCGGCAGCCCTTCAATTCCGGCGCGCCTTGCAGAACCATTGGGTCGGAAGCGGCGTCTGGGATCGCACCGGCCGCCCCCTCGAAAGTCGATGGCAGGCTCTCTGCGTAACAAACCCCTCCCGATGTCGGGGTCGAGATTCGCGTCCGCCTGAAACCGAATTGTCAAGCAAGTTTGGCGGACCTTTCGCTCTTGGCCCGCTCAAATCGTTCGACCACGTCCGCAGGCATCGGATTGTTGGGCCTTGAACTCCTCGGATACGCTTCGAAGATCGCTTCCGCCGACCGCCCATTCCGAAAATCGCACGTGACCACGTCAAGTCCAATGCGGGTTCCGGCGACGTAGTATCCGCCGTCCCGGGCGGCAATACACCATTCATTCCACAATAACGGGGTTCGCTGCATCGACCATGAGATCCTTCTGCCCGCTGGGGCTAAGAACGCTGATCACAATCGGCGCCATCCTCTCAATCGACTGAAAACAATCGCCGATCGCGCTCTGCTCCGGTAATTCTCTGGGAATAGCCTGCTATGATGGGGTCGGAAACGAGGCCCTCGCGCCGTCCAACGCAGCGAATGTTACAAAATGCAACGTAATGTAGCAGGAAACGAAAAAATGGTTTATCGCCCGGCGCCCCTGTGAAGCCCTATGATCAGATAGTGGACCAGTTCGCCTTCGACTTCGCACCCGCCCGCCGCATCTACTCCGTCGGTGAACTGAACGCGGCTATCCGTGCAACGCTCGAAGAATTTTCCCCGATGTGTGGGTGGCCGGTGAAATCTCCGGCGTAAAACTCGCCACCAGCGGCCACTACTATTTCACGCTGAAAGAGCGCGAGGCGCAGGTGCGCGCCGTCGCCTTCCGCTCCGCGCACCGCTATTGGAAATTCAAGCCGCAGGATGGCTTAGCCGTGCTGGCGCGCGGGCGCATCGACGTCTTTGAGGCGCGCGGCGAATACCAGCTCATCGTCGAAGTGCTGGAGCCGCAGGGCCACGGCGCGCTGCAACTCGCCTTCGAACAGCTCAAGAAGAAGCTCGCGGCAGAAGGGTCTGTTCGATCCCGCGCGCAAGCGCCCGCTCCCGCGCTATCCCCGCCGCATCGGCATCGTGACGTCGCCGCGCGGCGCGGTCATCTCCGACATGGTGCAGATCCTGTCCCGCCGCTTTCCCGGTCTTCACATCCGCTCTTCCCCGCGCTGGTGCAGGGCGAAGGCTCGGTCGAGGAGATCTGCCGCGGTCTGGATTATTTCAGCCGCAGCGGCTGGCCCGAACTGGTGATCGTGGCGCGCGGCGGCGGCTCGCTCGAAGATCTCTGGACCTTTAATGAGGAAGCCGTGGCGCGCGCCATCGCCCGCAGCGCCGTTCCGGTGGTTTCTGCCGTGGGCCACGAGACCGACGTGACCATCGCCGATTTCGTGGCGGACCTGCGCGCGCCCACGCCCTCCGCCGCCGCCGAACTGGTCGTCCGCACCCGCGCGGAACTGCTCGATCTCATCGCCGGCCGCGAACAGAAACTCGTCCACGCCATGCGCTATCGGTTGGCGGTGCTCGCGCGGCGCTGGCGCCAGCAAGGCATCGAGCGTCCGCTGGGGCTGCTGCATCGCGCCATCGGAAGGCAGGCGCAGCGGGTCGACGAGATGGAATTCCGCCTGCGCGACCGCTTGCGCACGCTGCTCGAACGCTATGCCCGCGCGCAGCGGACCGCTGGCCTCTCAGGCTCCGCCATTTCGATCTGCGCCCCCGCTTCGCGGCCGATCGCCGCCGCCTGGATGCCGCCCACACCGCCGCCACGCAATCCGTGCGCTGGCAACTGGCCCGCCGCCGCGCATCCGTCGAACAGCTCTCCGCCAAGCTCTCGCAGCTGAGCCCCCTGCTGCATCCTCGAACGCGGCTACGCCATCGTCACCAACGAATCCGGCGCCATCGTCACCGAAAGCGCCGCCGCCCCGCCGGACTCCGCCATCCAGGTCCGCCTCGCAAGAGGCCGCCTTGATGCTAAAGTATCAAGGAGCACCTGAATCGTCTGTGCTTCCAACTTGCGGAATCGAACGATGGCGGCTAGAATCAGGAGTTTACAAGTCCAGGAGGAACAATGGCAGCTATTGCCGAGAGGGTGAAGCAGATCATCGTCGAGCAACTGGGCGTGGATGAGAGCCAGGTCGACAACAACGCGTCGTTTGTGGACGATCTGGGCGCCGATTCGCTCGACATCGTCGAGCTGGTCATGGCCTTTGAAGAGGCCTTCGAACTGGAGATTCCCGACGAGGACGCCGAAAAGATCACCACCGTCAAAGACGCGGTCGACTTACATCGAAAACAAGACGAGCAAGAAGTAGCCCCCGCAGTTTTTCGCAAGGAGCATTCGCTTTGTCGCGCAGAGTCGTGGTAACCGGTGTCGGTCTGGTGACGTCCGTTGGGGATCGGGACGGAGGCGACCTGGCAGGCGTGTGCTGGCCGGGCAAGAGCGGCATCGGCCCGATCACGGCCTTCGACGCGACGGCTTTCTCCTGCCGGATCGCCGGCGAGGTCAAGGGCTTCGATCCCGGCCCAATACATCGAAAAAAAAGAGATCAAGAAGATGGGGCGCTTCATTCAGTTCGCCATCGCGGCGGCGGATTGCGCCATCGGCTCTGCCGGGCTGCAGGTGGACCCCGACGAAGCCGAGCGCGTCGGCGTCTACATCGGCAGCGGCATCGGCGGATTCGAGGTGATCGAGCGCGAGCACCAGACCTTGCTGGAACACGGCCCGCGCCGCATCTCGCCGTTTTTCATTCCGGCGACCATTGTGAATCTGGCCTCCGGCTACGTTTCCATCCGCACCGGCGCCAAGGGCCCGAACTCGGCCACCGCCACCGCCTGCACCACCAGCGCGCACTCGATCGGCGATTCGTTCCGGATCATCCAGCGCGGCGATGCCGACGTGATGATCTGCGGCGGCGCGGAGGCCTGCATTACGCCCATGGGCATCGGCGGATTCGCGGCCATGCGCGCGCTCTCCACGCGCAATGACGACCCGGAGCGCGCCTCGCGCCCCTGGGACCAGGATCGCGACGGCTTCGTGGTGGGCGAAGGCGCCGGCATCCTGGTGCTGGAAGAACTGGAACACGCCGCGCGGCGGGGCGCGCGGATTCTGGCGGAATGGTGGGCTATGGCATGAGCGCCGACGCCTTCCACGTCACCGCGCCGCCGGAGGATGGCGATGGCGCATTTCGCGTGATGCGCAACGCGCTGCGCGACGCCGGCCATCGAGCCGCGTCAGATCGACTACATCAACGCGCACGGCACCTCGACCGACGTGGGCGACCGCGTCGAGACCAGCCGCCATCAAGCGCTGCTTCGGCGAGCACGCCTATCAAGGTGGCGGTGAGCTCCACCAAATCGATGACCGGGCATCTGCTGGGCGGCGCGGGCGGCCTGGAGGCCGGCATCACGGTGCTGGCCATCCGCGACCAGATCGCCCCGCCGACCATCAACTACGAAACTCCGGATCCGGAGTGCGACCTGGATTACGTGCCCAACCACGCGCGGCCCATGCGCGATCGAGTACGCGCTTGTCGAACTCCTTCGGATTCGGCGGAACCAACGGCGCCCTCATTTTCAAACGCTATCTCGGCTAGTAGACTTAGTCCGCTGCAAAATATGAAAATTGTCGTTTGCATCAAGCAGGTCCCCGCCCGCGATTCGCAATTGCGCGTGGACGTCGTCGGGCGCGTGGATTCAGGATGCCGATCTCAGCTACGAGATCAACGAGCCCGACGCCTACGCCTTCGAAGAAGGCCTGCAATTGAAGGAGAAACACGGCGGCGAAGTGGTGGTGCTGTGCGCCGGACCGGCGCGCGCCGCGCAAACCATCCGCGAAGCCCTGGCCAAGGGCGCCGACCGCGCCATCCACATCGAGGAAGAGGATCTGGGCGCGTTCGATCCGCTGGGCGCGGCGCGCCTGCTGGCCGGCGGCGCTCGCGACCGAGAAGCCCGACCTGGTGCTGACCGGGCTGCAATCCGACGACCTGGGCTACGGGCAGACCGGCGTGATCCTGGCCGAACTGCTGGGCCTGCCGCACGCCACCATCATCATGCAGGTGGAGAAGCAGGATGGCTGGCATCCGCGTGAAGCGCGAGCTGGAGGACGGCTGGTTCCAGCATGTGGAGATGCCGCTGCCGGCGCTGCTGACCATCCAATCCGGCATCAACAAGCTGCGCTACGCCACGCTGATGGGCATCAAGAAGGCCAAGACCAAGGAGATGCGCGGCTGACGGCGGCGGAGCTGGGGGAAGCGCCCGCGCCCGCTTCCATTCAGCTTCGAGCGAGTGTATCTGCCGGAGCATAGCAAGCACACGCAGACTGTTCGAAGGCCCGCCCAAGGAAGCCGCGGCCAAACTGGTGGAGAAATTGAAATTCGAGGCGCGCGTCATATGAGCATCCTGGTGGTGATGGAACAGCGGGCGGGGCGTGGCACGCATGTCGTGGGAGACACTGGCGGCGGCCAGCAGCTGGGGCAGGAGTTGCAGCAGCCCGTTCGCGCGGCCGTGCTCGGCCAGCAGATGGAAGGCCTGGCGGCGGAGTTCGGCAAGCAGCTGGATCGCGTCTATGTGGTGGAACACGAGTTATTGAAGGACTACACGCCGGACGGTTACACGGCGGCGCTGCGGCAGTTGGTGGAGCAGCTCGGCCGCGCGTGGTGATCTTCCCGCACACCTACCAGGTGCGCGATTTCCTGCCCAAGCTGGCTACCGCGCTGGGCCGCGTGCGGTCAGCGACGTGGTGGCGCATCGCGTGGAAGACGGCAAGCTGGTGCTGGTGCGGCAGCTCTTCCAGGGCAAGATGAACGTGGACGTGCGCTTTGCCGGCGATCCGCCGTACTTCGCCTCGCTGCAGGCGGGCGCCTATCGCGCCGACAAAGTCGAAGCCGGAGCGGCTGCGGTCGAGACGTTCACGCCGCAGCTCGACTGCCGCAGCCGCACCAAGCCGCTGGAGCTGTTCCGCGAATCGCAGCGCGCGGTGGATCTGACCGCCGCGGAGATCATCGTCTCGGTGGGCCGCGGCATCAAGGAGGCCGACAACATTCCGATCGTGCAGCAGCTGGCGGAGGTGCTGGGCGCGGAGTTGGCGGCCTCGCGGCCCATCTGCGACTCCGGCTGGCTGCCGATGGAGCGGCAGGTGGGCAGCTCCGGGCCAGACCGTGGCGCCCAAGATGTATCTGGCGGTGGGCATCTCGGGCGCGATCCAGCACCTGGTGGGGATGAAGGGATCGAAGACGATCGTGGCGATCAATAAGGACGCCGAATGCGCCGATTTTCGAAGTCGCCGATTACGGCATCGTGGGCGATCTGTTCCAGGTGGTGCCGGCGCTGGTGGAGGAGATCAAGAAAGCGAAGCACTCTTAGTTACTGCCCGTTAGCGTAACGCCGTCTCAATCGCCGACTCGGCCACTGGCGCGAGTAACTCATAACCTTTGTCGTTGGGATGCAGGCCGTCGCCCGAGTAACCGTCTCGCAGCATGCCTTTGCCGTCGACTGTAGCGGCGTAGTAATCCGCGAATCCGGTGTGCGCCTTGGCGGCGTATTCGCGCAGCCACTGATTGAGTTTCAAGATATCCGCGGGCGGGCGGCCGCCCGTCTGCTTATTTTTCGTATAGTCGCTGACGGGCGTGAGCGAACACAGAATCACTTTGATGCCATGCGCCTGCGCCAGTTCGGTCATGGCCTGGAAATTCTCCTCGATCATAGTGATCGTCTCCGGGCCCGTATTGCGCGAGATATCGTTAGTGCCCGCCAGAATGATAAGCGCGGCGGGCTTCAAATCGATCACGTCTGGATACATGCGCACCAGCATCTGCGGCGTAGTCTGGCCGCCGATGCCGCGATTCACATAGGGCTTGTCCGGGAAGGACCGGTCGAGTTTCCAGCCGTCGGTGATGGAATCGCCAAGAAAGACCATGCGGCGCGGGTCGGCGGGCTGGTCCTTCAGGCGCTCGTTATCGTCATGATACCGGCTGAGCTGGTTCCAGTCCTGAAGCTGGTCGGCGAGATTGTGAGCGAAGGTTGCCAGGCAGCAGTTCGTCTTGGGCGGATTGTAATCCTCCACCAACTGGCAGCGGGCGGCGGCGGGCAGCAGGAGCAGCGGTATTAGGCAGCAGGCGGCATTTCGGGGCATGGGTTGTCCTTGGGCTTACGCAGCCAAGCATAACCTACTGCACCGATGACACCCAACATCGCGGAGCCACGTTATGCGAAAAGACGAAGCCGAATCCCTGGCGCATGGGCGAAAGAACGGAACTGGCGGCCGCGCCCGGAGATGGCGTTCGGTGGATGGCGAGAGTCATCACCATGGCGGTAGGCTACTCCCCCTCCTCGCTGCCCACCTTCAGCACCGCCAGGAACGCCTCCTGCGGAATCTCCACGCGGCCCACGCGCTTCATGCGCTTCTTGCCTTCCTTCTGCTTCTCGAGCAGCTTGCGCTTGCGCGCTGATGTCGCCGCCGTAGCACTTGGCCAGCACGTTCTTGCGCATCGCCGGGATCGTTTCGCGCGAGATGATCTTGTTGCCGATGGCGGCCTGCAGCGCCACTTCGAACATCTGGCGCGGAATCAGCTTGCGCATGCGCTCGATCAGCATCTTGCCGCGCTCGTAAGCGAAATCCTTGTGCACGATCATGGAGAGCGCGTCCACCGGCTCGCCGGCCACCAGCACGTCCAGCTTCACCATCGGCGAGACGCGGTAGCCGGCCAGATGATAGTCGAGCGAAGCGTAGCCGCGCGAGACCGACTTCAGCCGGTCGTAGAAATCGAGCACGATCTCGTTGAGCGGCAGCTCGTATTCGAGCAGCACGCGCCCGCTGCCGATGTGCTCGAATTTCTTCTGCTCGCCGCGCTTCTCTTCCAGCAGCTTCAGGATGCCGCCCAGATATTCCTCGCGCGTGATCACCGTGGCGAGGATGATGGGCTCTTCGATCTGCTTGATGTCGGAGGGGTCGGGGAACTTGGTGGGGTTATCGACTTCGATCACTTCGCCGGCCGTGGTGGTAACGCGGTAGCGCACGCCGGGCGCGGTGGTGATCAGGTCGATATTGAATTCGCGCTCCAGGCGCTCCTGCACGATCTCCAGGTGCAGCAGGCCCAGGAAGCCGCAGCGGAATCCGAAGCCCAGCGCCACGGAGTTTTCCGGCTCGAAGTTGAAGGCGCTGTCGTTCAGCCGCAGCTTTTCGAGCGCATCGCGCAGCAGGCCGTGCTCGTGCGACTCCACCGGATACAGGCCGGCGAACACCATGGGCTTGATCTCTTCGAATCCGGGCAGCGGCTCGGCGGCGGGATTGTCGTCGTCCATGATGGTGTCGCCGATCTTGGCGTCGGAAACGGTCTTGATATTGGCGAACAGGAATCCGACTTCGCCGGCGGAAAGCTCGTCGCAGGGCGTGGCTTTGGGCGCCTGGTAGCCCAGCCCTTCCACTTCGAAGATCTGCGCGTTGGACCAGAGCCGGATCCGCTGGCCCTTGCGCAGGCGGCCGTCCATCACGCGCGTCAGGATGATCACGCCGCGATAGGGATCGAACCAGGAATCGAAGATCAGCGCGCGCAGCGGCGCATCGGGCGAGCCTTTGGGCGGCGGCACCAGGTGCACGATGGCTTCCAGCACCTCGTGGATGCCGATGCCTTGCTTGGCGCTCACCAGCATCGCGCCCGAGGCGTCCAGGCCGATCACGGATTCGATCTGCTCGCGAATGCGCTCCGGCTCGGCGGCGGGCAGATCGATCTTGTTGATGACCGGAATGATTTCGAGATTGTGGTGCAGCGCCAGGTAGGTATTGGCCAGCGTCTGCGCCTCGACGCCCTGCGAGGCGTCCACCACCAGCAGCGCGCCTTCGCAGGCTTGCAGGCTGCGCGAGACTTCGTAGGAAAAATCCACGTGGCCCGGCGTGTCGATCAGATTGAGTTGGTACATGTGGCCGTCGCCGGCTGGATAATTCAGGCGCACGGCGTGGGCTTTGATGGTGATGCCGCGCTCGCGCTCCAGGTCCATGGTGTCGAGGACCTGCTCCATCATCTCGCGTTGCGAAGCGCGCCGGTGGCTTCGAGCAGCCGGTCGGCCAGCGTCGATTTCCCATGATCGATGTGCGCGATGATGGAGAAATTGCGGATGAATTCGCGGTCCATGCGGTATGATGATGCCGTGGGGCAAGGATGACTTGCCCTCACCGATTATCCCATATGTCTTACAGCAACATCCGGTTTGAAGTGGGTGACGCGGGTATCGCGCTGCTCACTGTGAACCGGCCGGAAAAACTGAATGCGCTGAATAGTGAGACAGTGCTCGAGCTGCGCGACGCGGTGGCGCGCGCGCGGCGCGAGGCGGATGTGCGCGCGCTGATCGTGACCGGCGCGGGTGAGAAGGCGTTCGTGGCGGGCGCCGATATCAATCAGCTCGCGGTGCTGACTCCGATTGAGGCGCAGGCTTACGCCGAGCGCGGGCAGCGCGTATTTCGTGAGATCGAGATGCTGGCCGAAGCCCACGCTGGCGGCCATCAACGGTTACGCGCTGGGCGGCGGCCTGGAGTTGGCGATGTCTTGCGCGGTGCGCGTGGCGTCGGAGAATGCGCGGCTGGGACAGCCGGAAGTGAAGCTTGGCATTCTGCCGGGCTACGGCGGCACGCAGCGGCTGCCGCGCCTGGTGGGCCGCGGGCGCGCGCTGGAGATGCTGCTGTCGGGCGAGCCGGTGACGGCCGCGGAAGCGCATCGCATCGGCCTGGTGAATCATGTGGTGCCGCAAGCCGAGTTGCTGGAGTTCAGCCGGCAATGGCTGCGCAAGGTGCTGGCGAACGCTCCGCTGGCGTTGGGGCTCACGATGCAGGCGGTGGATGTGGGACTGGAAGCGGGTCTCGAGCAGGGCTTGCGATTCGAAGCCGCGGCGTTCGGCCTGACTACCGCCACGGAAGACAAGCGCGAAGGCACGCGCGCGTTTCTGGAGAAGCGGGCAGCGGTATTCGCGGGAAAGTGAAACATGCCGAAAGTGATCGAAGGTCAACTGACTGCGGCCGGTCTGAAATTCGCCATCGTGGTGAGCCGGTTCAACGGCTTCATCAGCGAACGGCTGCTGGGCGGAGCGCTGGACGCTCTGGCGCGCACGGGCGGCGCAGGCCGACGATATTGAAGTGGTCAAGGTTCCCGGGTCGTGGGAACTGCCGGTGGTGGTGCGCGAGCTGGCGCGGCAGAAGCGGCACGACGCCATCATCTGCCTGGCCGCGGTGATCCGCGGCGATACGCCGCACTTCGATTACGTGGCGGGCGAGGCGGTGAAGGGCATCGGGCACGCGGCGGCGGAGAGCGGCGTGCCGGTCGCGTTCGGCGTGCTCACGTGCAACACGCTGGAGCAGGCCATCGACCGCGCGGGCGCCAAGAGCGGCAACAAGGGATTCGACGCGGCCATGGCCGCCATCGAGATGGCCAACCTGATGCGGCAGCTGCGCGCGCAGGCGCGAGCTGATGCCGTCCCGCCGCCGGTCGCGCCAGAGGGCCTTGCAAATTCTCTTCTTGTGGGATGTGCGCCGGCAGCCGGTGGAAGAAGCCACCGCCGCCTTACTTCGATACGCTGTATTCGGAAGAGAGCCGCACCAAGCCGCAGCGCGACGAGTTTCTGGACCAGCTGGTGAGGGGCGCGGTGGAGCATGTGGAGGAGACTGGACCGCCGCATCACGCAGCATGCCGAGCACTGGCGCATCGAGCGCATGCCCTCGGTGGACCGCAACATTCTGCGCCTGGCGGTATACGAGATGATGCATTCGGATACGCCCGCGGCGGTGGTGATCGACGAAGCGCTGGAACTGGCGCGGCGCTATTCGAATGAAGAGTCGGTGCAGTTTGTGAATGGCGTGCTGGATGCGGTGCATCGGGATCTGGCGCTGGAACAGAGTCCAGCGGCGAATGAACACGCGTGAGATTGTGATGAAAAGAGTCTGTCTCCTCATGTTTGCCATCGCCTGCTCGGCGGGTATGTCAGTCTTCGCTCAGGCGCCTCCGGCTGCCAAGAGCGATCCTCTGGGCCGCGAGAATCCTCGCTCCGCGGTCACGGGCTTTCTGGAGGCCTGCCGGGACCAGGACTATCAGCGCGCATCCCAGTACCTGGATCTGCGGCGCCTCTCCGCCGATAACCAGGCGCGCAGGGGTCCGGTTCTTGCCCGAGACCTGGAGGCTATTCTCAATTCGGACCCGCGCTTCAATGTGCTCCAACTCAGCCGCAATGCGGAAGGCAATTTGTCAGACGATGCCGATCCGTCACGCGAACATGTTGCGTCCGTCACTCAAGCCGGCAAGACTGTCACGCTGGACCTGGAGCGTATCGCCCTGCAGCCCGGGCCGCCGCCGGTCTGGTTGTTCTCGTCCGATACGGTCGTGGCAATCCCAAAGCTGACACCTTCCGCGGCACCGCCCATGATCGCGCGCTATCTGCCGCCTTTCATGGTTTCCGTACAGCTACTCGAAACCTCCTTGTGGAAGTGGCTGGCGCTGATCCTGACGGCCCTGGTTCTGGTAATGCTATCGCGCTTGCTTGACCGCATCTTGAACCTCGCGGTTGGGGCGGTGGGGAACCGGATCGGCATAAACGCCCGGCTGCCCCTTGCCCGGATCCTGATCCGCCCGCTGCGTGTGATCCTGTCATTGGCCGTATTTCGGGCCGCCGTCGAGTTCATCGATCCGTCGGCGATTGCGCGGCTATACATTGGCCGCGTGATGGAATTGGTATTCATTTGGACGATTGCCTGGTTCCTGATCAAGCTGGTCGGACTGCTGATGGAGCACGTGGAAACGGTCCTCGACTCCAGGCAACAGTATGGTTCGCGCTCCATGCTGCATCTGGCGCGGCGCGCAATCAATGCGACCATCGCGGTATTCGCAACGCTGCTGCTGTTGAGCAACTGGGGCTACAACACGACCACGCTGGTCGCGGGCCTGGGCGTCGGCGGGATTGCCGTGGCCCTGGCAGCGCAACAGACCATTGCGAACGTCTTTGGCGGCGTGTCCATCATCGGCGATCAACCGGTGCGGATCGGCGACCTCGGCAAATATGGCGATCTGACGGGCACCGTGGAAGATATCGGCATGCGATCCACGCGTATTCGAACTCCGGGCCGGACCGTCGTCAGCGTGCCGAACACCACATTTGCCGGGTTGAACATCGAGAACTATTCGATGCGCGATAAGATCTTGTTCACTACCGTGCTGCCCGTCAAGCGAAGCATGCCGGAGGAACAGGTCCGCCACGCCATGGAAGCGATCCAGCAGAAGCTGGCGAAGCATGAATCGGTCGAAGCCGGTCAACAGATCGTGCGTGTCATCGGTCTCACATCGGCGGCCGTCAATCTCGAAATCTTCTGCTATGTCATGACTTCGGATTGGAATAAGTTCTATGAGATCCAGGGAGGGTTGTTCCTGGCCATCAATGAAGTCCTCAAGAGCGAAAACGTGGAATTGGCCTGATTTACATCGCCGTCTGTGATGTAGGGGTGGTGTCTTCCTCGTCGTCGGGCGGTTCGTTCAGGTGATAGTAGTAAGTAACCGCTCCGCAAGCCAGACCCAGCGCCAGTATGATGGAAACCCATCTGAGCGTGCGCGCATTCCATGTTCGCTTGCCATTGACCGCGGCGGCTGTGGCTTTCACCGTGGCGAATGCGATGCCCACGCCCAGGAACAGCTTCCAATACCACGCCATCATATCGAGATGGCCCTGCCCGCCGACCTGGCTCCAGACGTCGTAAGTGGCGATGAGGGCGATCAGGAATTCGACCGCGTAAAGGAGGCGAAGCACTCTACTAGGGTATCCTGAAACAGATGCCCGCGCCGCTTCTCTCCGTGGTGGGCGCCGGCAAGTCGTTCGGCGCAGCCCCGCTGTTCTCCAACGTCACCATCCACATTTCGGAAGGCGAGCGGTTGGGTTTGATTGGTCCGAACGGCGCCGGCAAATCGACGCTGCTCAAGATCATGGCCGGGCTGCTGGAGCCCGACGCCGGATCGCGCACCGTTCGCAAACTGACCAGCATCGCCTACGTGCCACAGGAGCCGCAGTTCCCAGCCGGCATGACCGCGGGCCGCGTGTTGGAACAGGCCCTTCTAGCGCATTCGCTCGACGAAGCGGAGCGCGCGGCCGCCGTGAATGTGACCCTGGGTAGGGCCGGTTTCGCGGATGGCGGCGCGGCGGTGGAATCGCTGTCCGGCGGTTGGAAAAGGCGGCTTTCGATCGCGCGCGAGCTGATCCGGAATCCGGACGTACTGCTGCTCGACGAGCCGACTAACCATCTGGATCTGGAGGGGATTCTGTGGCTGGAAAAGTTGCTGGGGGGCGCGCCCTTCGCCACCGTGGTGGTGAGCCACGACCGTTATTTCCTCGAAAATGTGGCGACCGAAGTAGGCGAGATCAACCGGGCGTATCCGGATGGCCTGTTCCGCGCGGCGGGCGCTTATGCCGATTTTCTGGAGTTGCGCGAAGCGTTTCTGGAGGCGCAGTCGGAGCAGCAGGCCGCCCTGGCCAACCGCGTACGCCGTGAGGTGGAATGGCTGCGGCGAGGTCCCAAGGCGCGCACGGGGAAATCGCGCGCGCGCATCGATGCGGCGCACGAGCTGATAGGCGAGTTGGCCGAAGTCTCCGCGCGCAACGCGAAGGCCACCACGAAGATCGACTTCACGGCGTCCGGGAGGAAGACCAAAAAGCTCATCCATGCCGAGGCGATCTCGAAGAGCTTGGGCGGCCGGCCATTGTTTCGCGATTTAAGCTTTTCGCTTTCGCCCGGAGTGAGGCTGGGGCTGGCCGGTCCGAACGGCAGCGGCAAAACCACGCTGCTGCGCGCGCTCAAAGGCGAACTGGACGCGGACGCGGGCTCGATCGAACGCGCCGACGGACTGCGCATAGTGTACTTCGACCAGGGGCGCGAGCAACTCGACGCCGCCGCGCCGCTGCGTGAAGGCCTGGGCGCGCACGGCGATAGCGTGATCTATCGCGGCCGCCCGATTCACATAGCGGGTTGGGCGAAGCGCTTCCTGTTCCGGGCGGAGCAGCTCGATACGCCGGTGGGGCGGTTCTCGGGCGGCGAACGGGCGCGCATCATCATCGCACGGTTGATGCTGCAGGAGGCCGACGTGCTGCTGCTCGACGAACCCACCAACGATCTGGATATTCCCACGCTGGAAGTTTTGGAGGAGAGCCTGACGGACTTTCCGGGCGCGCTGGTGCTGGTGACGCATGACCGCTACATGCTGGACCGCGTGTCGACCGTGGTGTTGGGTCTCGATGGCGCGGGCGGCGCGGAAGTGTTCGCGGATTACTCGCAGTGGGAGCAGGCGCGCATGGTGAAGCCGCCGCGCGTGGAAAAAGACGTGCCGCCCCGGTTGGCGGCCTCGCCGTCCCGCAAGAAACTGTCGTACCTGGATGCGCGCGAGTGGGAGCAGATGGAGCAGCGCATCCTTGAAGCCGAGCAATTGCTGGAGGCGTCGCGCGCGGCCTTGCAGGCGCCGGAAGTGGTTTCCGATGGGTTCGCCTTACAGCAGAGGTACGCGGAAATGCAGGCGGCGGAAGCCGAAGTACAAAAGCTCTATGCGCGGTGGGCGGAGCTGGAAGTCATCCGCGGCTAATAAGTGAGCCGCGGAAACCAATCCTCGCCGCGGCCTTCCGGAGTCATGTCCAGTAAGTTCCACAGGGGCCACATCATGTCGAGGTGGCGCTCATTCTCGCCGCGATCCGGCTTCACAAATAACAACTCCGTGCCGTAAGTGTGCACGATCTTGCCGCCTCGCCGCGCAAACACGTTGAGCATCGGCAGTTGGTCGCCGTCGGCAGTCTCACCGTGATAGTCGCGATTGTAAGTGTTTCCGGCCGAGGAGAGCAGCCGTAAATTGTTCCATCCCCGCTGGCTGGCGAACTCGCGAATACGCCCGATCGGCGATGTGGCCACCACGCCCAGATTGATCCGCTGCTCCGCATGCGGGGCCGCGCCATTCAAGCTGTCCAGAAACGACGTACACATGGGGCACGGCTCCTTCATACTGGGGCCGAACATGAAGCTGTAGAGCACCAGCGTGTCGAGGCAAGGCCGGAACAACTCCGATAGTTTCACGTTAACGCCCGGCCCTTCTTCGAACGCATAGTCCTCGGTGACCTCTCCACCGAGCGGCAACGTGCGCCGCAGATGGGCTACCCGTTCCACTTGCTCGCGCAGATCCCGTTCCGCCGCCAGCAGCTTGTTGCGGGCCGTGCGGTAGAGCGCGCTCTCGCCGGGAAATCGTACCGGTGAATGCCAATCCATGATGCCTCCCGATCACACACTACTTTATCCGTAACAGTACCACCGGGCCAAACTCTCCCGCCCTCTCCAAACCCCATTCACCTTCATAATGGGCCATGGCGGCGCCCAACACGCCATATCCCCCGCCGCCGTCGTCCGCCAGGATGTAGCGGAAGCCCGCGCTCTGGACGGCTCGCGTGGCCGCCATTCTCACGTCGCCCAAGGGCTTCGCCGTCACTATGGGCCGGCTCGTGAGAAGCCGCCAGCCGCCGCTCTCGCGCCCGTAGAACTCGAACGGTACGTGGAAAAACGGGGTAGGCGAGGTCATTAGCGCGCTGCTTAGCACCTGGGGCCGGTCGAAATCCGCCTCTACGAACATTCCCGCTCGAATCGGTTCCCGAGAGCGCCACCGGGTTGCCCGGTTGCCGTCGAAGGCCAGTGGCGACTCCCATTCGTTAGGCCACCCGCGCAGTTGCCATTGTGGACTGCCGAAGATCCGGTAATCGCCCAAGAACAACAGGACGTCATGAATACACCACTCCGCCGGCGACGCTTGCGGTATGCGAATGCGCACGCCCAGTAGCGGGCGAGGCGTAAAGTCGGCTCTGACGTCGAAGAGCGGGGCTTTGGGCGCTAAGGCCGAGTACAGCGCATCGCTCAACTCTGCCGCCTGCGCGGAATGCCAGAAATCCAGAACCTCGCGGTCCGTATACGCTGTCGCCACGGAAGCCAGGGAAAAGATCCGTTCGCCAGGCTGCGTACGGTCCTGGATGAGACGCGCTACCGGGTACTCGCCAATCAGGCCCGCCAGATAATCGTGCTCGGGCTGGATGCGCAGTGCGGCACGCCATGGAATGCGCTGCAGCCGCCATGTGTAACCGGGATGATAAAGGCCGATGACCTGCGGCCAGCAGGCCACCGCCTGCACCACGATGCACGCCCACACCGCCGGCCGCGGTAGAGCCATCACCAGCACCAAAGCCAGAAAGGGCAACGCGGGCATCAGAAACCGCGCGCCCGTATTCCAGAACCACGGCAGGGCCAGCAATACCGCCGCCAGCCAGCATAAACGGCCAGCTCGCCGCCGCAGCGCCAGCAGGCCCAACGGTAGCGCAAAGAATACAGGACCCAGGGTGCCTTGAAAAGTCCCGCCCACGATCAACTCGTAAAAGACCCGCCCCGGCGGCAGGCCTTGAAACGAGCCCAGCGAGGCAGCCAAGTCCCGGTCCATCCATGGCAGGAAATAAGGGTTGGGGAAGAACCGGTTGAACAGCGGCGCCGCCGGGTTGCCGGTGAGCAGGAAGCTGCGCAGAATCCACGGCGCAGCCGTCGCCAGCGCCGCGCCCGCCAGCAGCGCCAATGGACGGAAGTGCACCGCGCGCTCCGCCAATACAACGAAAACCAACGCCAATATCACGATCAATCCGCCTGGAAACTTGATGGCATAACAGAAACCCGCCGTGATTCCCGCCGGCGCCAGGTATCGCACATCGCGCGTATCGCGCCAAACCAATAATAAATAGAAGGTGGCCAGCACAAAGAACACGCCACCGGCGTCGGTATATGCCGATGTTCCAGTGATCCCCACCATCGGCGCACAGAAGTACACTACCGCGGCGGCCAGCGTGACGCCGTCCGGCAGTGCCAGCCGCCGGCCGATGCGCCAGATTAGTGGTACGGCTACCAACAAAAACGCGCAGTGCACCAGCCTGGCCGACGAGTGGCGTCCGAATGCGAACGCCGGCACGAACAGCATCTCAAAACCCTGCGGGAGCATCTCGTAGAAGCCCACCCGGTCGGGGAAACCGCCCAGCCGCACGTATTCCGAGGTAAGCCCCAAATGATAGGCGATCGCATCGGGCTCGAGTTCCGGCGCCATCGCGTTAATCACATAGAGCGCGCCGTAGAGCGCCAGCGTGGCTCCCACCAAATAAATGCTGACGCGATCCGCCCGCGCATTGACCGGCTCTGCGAGCCCGGGCCGGGGACGCCAGCACAAAAACACCCCCAAACAGACCGCGCCAAGCAGCATGAAGCTGACACGGTTGCCCACCCCTCCCACCAGCAGCAGAAACACAATCGAGCTCTCAGCCGCCGCCCCCACAGCCAGGGCGATCGTCCTTGGAACCGGCAAACGGTACAGACAAATGTTACCGAGCATCCAAGCGACGGCCAGTGTAAAGAAAGCGCCGAACAGAATAGAGAGTAGGGTGAGCAAACGATCATTGTAGACGGAGCAGGCGGGCAGTAGCCGTGCTAGTGTGGAGTCGGAAGCTGTTCCATGCGCCACACATGCCGCCTCCCCACACCTGTGAAATCCAGTCACAGCCCGTGGGTACGTAAGTCGCTCTGTTGCAATGCCTTACTTTTGGCTGACCAACTGCACAGGTGGCGGCCATGAGATTTGTCTGGCTCGCCGCGATCTTGTGGAGCAGCCTGCTCCTGGCCGGTTCCCCGGAACAGGATCTAAACGTCAACACGCGCTATACCGTGGAAAGCGTCGAATTGGCCGGCGATAGCCCCGCCGGTATCAGCACCGGCCTCCGTGGCGAGTTGAAGCGGCTCGTGGGTGAGAAACTGAATCCGGCGGCGCTGGACGATTTGGCCCAACGGATCCGCCACGAGTTGCACGTCCGGGCCGTTACCCATCGCCTGTTGCGCGGTCAGACGCCGGAGCACGTGCGCGTAGTGTTCGATGTCCGCGGAACGCCTGCCAAGTTCGAAGCTTCTATTCCAAAGCTTGTTTATCGCTCGGACGGCGGTTTGAGCGGAGTGGCGGAAGGTACGGCCACCGTGGGATGGCAGGCGTTCACCGTGGGTGCGGTGAGCGACGGCGACGATCTGGCGGAGCGCTACACCGGCATCCTCGCGCGCTATGAGGATAAACGCCTCGTGAGCGACCGGATACGCTTCCGTCTGGATTTCGAGAGCTATCACGAGCAGTGGAACGCCGCCACAGTGAACGCCCTGAACCAGCCGGGCGCAGGCGCCGATACCTCCGGCATCTACCGCACGCGCCAGAATATCGAACCGCTGATGACTTTCGTCCTCACCCGCGGCGCTCCCGGCACTCTAAACCTTACCCTGGGCACCAGTTTTGAGCGGTTTCAAACACAGTTTCCGGCCGCGCGAACCGAATCCTCGAACGCGATGGTGACTACTCTGCGCTATCATCGTCGTCTGGAGGGTTCCGACGCCAACCAGCAGGAATGGGACGCAGGTTACAGCCTGCGGGCGGCCACCAGTTCACTAGGCAGCGATTTCGCCTTCGCCCGTCACCAGGGAGACGTGCATTACGCCTATCTCTGGGGGCGTAACCAGATCCTGGACGATTTGACGGTGGGCGAAATCACCGGGCGGGCGCCGCTCTATGAGCGCTTCATGTTGGGCAACAGCACTATGCTGCGGGGCTGGAACCGGTTCGATATGGATCCGCTGGGCGGGAGCCGCGCTGGTGCATAACTCGCTGGAGTACCGGTACCGCGTCTTCAATATTTTCTACGATAGTGGTGCAATATGGGATCAGGGAGAAACCGCGGTTTTGCGCCATTCGGTGGGTGTCGGCGTACGGCAGAACGGTCTGTATGCAGCGTTGGCATTCCCGATTAGGGAAGGCCATATTGAGCCGGTTTTCATGGTGGGCATGAATTATTGAATGGCGCGAGCCAATCCGGATAGCAGCCGCACCCGTAAGGGCGGGGTTACGATCAGTCGCAGGCGCTGGCTCTGGGCCGGTGTGGCTATATCTGTGTCCCGCCTTTGGGCCTTCGAGCGCCTGACTGTCATCTGGGATGGCGACGATCTGCATGTGGCCGCTCCCCAATTCCATTTTCTGTCCGGCAAGCCGCTGGATCGGCTAAAAGACGGCGCCGCGGTGGTGTTCCTGACGCAGTTGACCCTCACCACCGATAACTTTACGACCAGTCTGCGCCGCACGCCGGAGCGCTTCGTATTCAGCTACGACCTGTGGGAAGAGAAATTCTCAGTCACGAAACTCGGGCGAGGGGCAGCGAACGGTCTCGCACCTGTCGGCCACGGCGGCGGAAGCCTGGTGCCTGGACAACGTGGCCATCAGCGCCTCGGGCCTGCCCCAGGACCGCCCCTTCTGGTTGCGATTCGAATTGCGCGCGGCCGAGCCGAAGGACGAAGCCGCGGTGATCGGCGAGTCCGGCATCAACCTGACCCGGCTCATCGAGATCTTCAGCCGCCGTCCGCGCGATCAGCAGCCGCAGTGGACCGCCGAAGCCGGCCCTTTGCGTCTGGGCGATCTCAAGAGGTTGGTGGGCCGCGCCGCGCGAGCGTTGTGAACCGGCTCCGCAACAGGCTGATCGGGATCTTTCTGGCGGCCACCCTGGCCCCCTGGCCGCCACCCTCTGGATCACCACTTCGCTGCTGGATCGCAGTCTGAGCTATGCCTCGACCGGAGAGCTGGACCGGCTCTCGCGCTCCCTGCAAAAGACCGGCAAAGAGTTGTACCAGCGCACCTGCGATGCGCTGAAGAACGACGCGCTGGCCGGCCGCTTGCAGCCGCAGCGCTACGCTTCGCCTGGCGCCGGCCAAGCCCAATGGCCCGCGCCGGTGAAGAGCTTTTTCGAGAGCGGCGATGCCGGAGCGCTTCCTCATCTCCGGCGCGCGATGGCGACCGCATCGAATACCTGGCGCGCCGGGGCGACGAGGTGTGGCAGTGGTCCACTGGCTTGGGCGCGGTGGGCCTGGATGAACTTTCGCGCGAATATCGCAATGCGCGGGAGATCGTGGAGAAGCGCGCAGTCGCGCGACCTGCTGCGCGGGTTCACTTACACTTATGTGCTGCTGGCCGCGCTGGTCTGGATCGTTTCGCTGGTGTTGCTGGTCTACCTGGCCCATCGCATCAGCCGCCCCATACAGCAACTCACCGCGGGGCTTTCGCAGCTTGCCGCGGGGCGACCTCGGCACGCGCGTGGAAGCCCGCGGCGACGACGAAATCGGCCGCGCCATGCGCGCCTTCAACGACATGGCGGAGCGCCTGCAGCGCTGCACCGATCGCCTGGTCTATCTGACGCAACTGGCAAGCTGGCAGACCCTGGCGCGCAAGATGGCGCACGAGGTGAAGAATTCCCTCACGCCCATCCGCCTCACCGTGGAGGAGATGCTGGCGCGCTACGGCGATCGCGACCGGCGCCTTCATGGAGCAGGCCGCCCAGATCGTGGTGGAGGAAGTGGAGAGCCTGGAGCGCCGCGTGCGCGCTTTTTCACAATTCGCCGCCGAGCCGCCCGTGCTGCCCCAGCCGCTGGATCTGAACGCGCTGCTCGAAGAGCGCATCGCATTTTTGAAGGCCGGCCATCCCGAGGTGACCTACGACCTGCGCCTGGATGGCGGCCATCCCACGGCGCTGGCCGACCAGGATCTGGTCAAAGGCATCCTCACCAATCTGCTGGAGAATGCCGCCGAAGCCGCCGGCGAGGGTGGCCACATTCTGGGCGTCACGGCAGTCGAGCAACGGCAACGCTCTGATTGAAGTGCACGATTCCGGTCCGGGCTTGAGCGAACAGATCCGGCAATCTTTGTTTCAGCCTTCCATTTCGTTCAAGAAGGGCGGCATGGGACTGGGGCTTTCCATATCCCGTAAAGGCGCTCTGCTTACGGGCGGCGATATTGTGCTGGTGAAAGGAGAACTGGGCGGCGCCGCGTTTCCGCGTGCTGCTGCCCGTTGCGTCCAATGGCATCCAAGCGCATCCTGATCGTGGATGACGAAGAGAATATCGGCCGCTCGCTGCGTCTGATCCTGGAGCGCGAGGGCTATGGCATCGCCGTCTGCCGCTCCATCAAAGAGTTTCGCGCGCATCCGGACGCGGAGCGTGCCGATGCTTTCCTGTTCGACGTGCGGCTGCCGGACGGCAGCGGCATCGATCTGCTGCGCTCGGTGCGGCAGAACGGCAATCCCGCGCCCGCCGTGATGATCTCCGGCCACGGCACCATTGCCGACGCGGTAGAAGCCACCCGCGCCGGCGCATTCGATTTTCTGGAGAAGCCGCTCAGCCGCGACAAGGTGCTGCTGGCGGTCAAGAACGCGCTGGAGCATTCCAGCTTGCGCGCGGAGAACGAACGACTGCGCGAGCTGGTGGGCGGCGGCGCCGAAGATGATCGGCTCCAGCCCCGCCTTCCAGCGCGCCGTGGAGCAGGCCAGCCTGGCGGCCCGCTCGGATGCGCGCGTGCTGCTGATCGGCGAATCGGGCACCGGCAAGGAATTGCTGGCGGCTCACATCCACCAGAACAGCCCGTTCGCCGCCGGACCGTTCGTGAAAGTGAATTGCGCGGCCATCCCCACGGAATTGCTCGAAAGCGAACTGTTCGGGCACGAGAAGGGCGCGTTTACCGGCGCGGCCGCGGCGCGGCGCGGCAAGTTCGAACTGGCCGATAGCGGCACCATCTTCCTGGACGAAGTGGGCGATCTGCACGGCGCCTCGCAGGCCAAGCTGTTGCGCGTGCTGCAGGAAGGCGAGTTCCACCGCGTGGGCGGCGAGCAGACTATTCGCGTGGCGGTGCGCGTGATCTCGGCGACCAACCGCGACCTGGGCGCGCTGGTGGCGCAGCAGAAATTCCGCGAAGACCTGTATTACCGGCTGAGCGTGGTGCCCATCCGCGTGCCGGCGCTGCGCGAGCGGCCGCAGGATATCAAGCTGCTGGCCGATTATTTCCTCGACGAGTTTTGCGCGCGCAACAACTTCAAGCCCAAGACGCTGGATGACTCGGTCTATCCGCTGCTGGAGAGCTATCCCTGGCCCGGCAATGCGCGCGAACTGCGCAACGTCATCGAGCGCATGGCGATCCTGACGGCCGGCGATCGCCTGACGCGCGACGCGATGCCGGTAGAGATCCGCGTGCAGCGCGACGCGGGGCCGCGCTCGAGCATACAGGAGGCCCGCGAATCGGCCGAGCGCGACCACATCCTGCGGGCGCTCGAAGAGGCCAACTGGAACGTGTCCGGCGCGGCCCGCGCGCTGGGCATGGAGCGCACGAATCTGCATAAGCGCATCCGCGCGCTGGGGCTGAGCCGGACGAAGTAGGCGCTAAAGTCAGGAGGAACAGGATGCTATCGAACCGATCGATACCTCGCGCCACCGTAATCCCGGTGCTGGCGTATGCAGATGTGAATCGGGCTGCCGCCTGGCTGTGTGATGCATTCGGGTTTAGCGTACGTTTGCGCATAGGCGACCACCGGGTTCAGTTGAATGTCGGAGATGGAGCGGTGATCGTGCGGGAAATGCGCCCGAACGAGGTGAATGCCGTGCTGGGTTTCGGATACTCGATCACCATTCGTGTGGCGGATGCCGATGCCCACTGCAATCGGGCCAAGGATCACGGGGCGCGCATCACACAAGTGCCGGTGACTTACCCGTACGGCGAGCGGCAATACAACGCCGATGACTTCGCAGGGCACTCCTGGACATTTTCGCAGTCGGTGGCGGATGTGCATCCCCAGGAGTGGGGCGGCGAAGCCGAACAGTTGTGAATCAGTGTTATACACTGTGCCTTGCTGCTCGACCTGAACGGTATCCAAAAACGGTTCGGCGGCGTGGCCGCGCTGCGCGACGGCAACCTGTCGGTGGCGCCCGCCGAAGTCCATTTGTTGCTGGGAGAAAATGGCGCGGGCAAATCCACGCTGATGAAGATCGTGGCCGGCATGGAGCACTGCGACTCCGGCCAGATACTGTGGCAGGGCCGCGATGCCGCGTTCCGCACGCCGGCGGAGGCGGCGGCTGCCGGCATCGCCATGGTCCATCAGGAATCGCTGTTGGCGTCGCATCTCTCGGTGGCCGAAAACATCTTTCTGGGCCGCGAGCCGCGCCTTCCGCTCGGCTGGGTGAGCCGGCGGCGCATGCTCGAGCAAGCGTCGCGGCTGATCGAAGAGCACCACTTCCCGTTACACGCGGACTGGCGTGTGGAGCGGCTCAGCCCCGCGGCGAAGCAATTAGTGGGGATCTGCCGCGCCATCCAGCACGGCTCCAGCCTGCTGATCTTCGATGAGCCGACCTCGTCGCTCTCGGGCGCGGAGACCGCCGAAGTTTTCCGCATCGTGCGCACGCTACGCGAACGCGGCATGGGGGTAATCTACATTACCCACCGGCTGGAGGAGCTACGCGCGATCGGCGACCGGGTCACCATCCTGCGCGACGGCGCCACGGTGCACACCGGACCACTTGCGGAAGTTTCGACGGACCGCATCATCCAGCATATGGTCGGCCGTGAGATGGTCTCGATCTACCGGCGTGAGCCGCTGGCGCCCGGACCGGAGTTGCTACGCGTGGAGGGACTCACCCGGCGCGGCGTATTGCAGGATGTTTCGTTCCGCCTGCGGGCAGGCGAGATCGTGGGGTTGGCGGGCCTGATCGGCGCGGGGCGAACGGAAACGTGCCGCGCCATTTTCGGCGTCGACCCCATCGATGCGGGGACCATCCTCGTGGAAGGCCGCGCGGTGCGCATTCGGTCGCCGCGGGAAGCAGTGGCCGCCGGAATCGCGCTGGTCACGGAAGACCGGCAGCGGACAGGCCTGGCGCTACGCTTGCCTGTCGCCCACAACATCACGCTGGCCAACTTGCGCGAGATCAGCCGATTCGGCGTGCTCGATGGACAGGCACAGAGCCGCGTAACGGCCGACTATATCGCGCGCTTGCGCATCCGCTGTTCGTCCGGGCGGCAGGCGGCAGGCCGTTTGAGCGGCGGCAATCAGCAGAAAGTGGTGATCGCCAAGTGGCTGTTCCGCCGCGCGCGCGTATTCCTGTTCGACGAGCCCACACGCGGCATCGACGTGGGCGCCAAAGCGGAGGTGTTCCAGGTGATGGACGAACTGGCGCGTTCCGGAGCCGCGATCCTGATGGTCAGCTCCGAAATCCAGGAGTTGTTGCAGGTGGCCGATCGCATCCTGGTAATGCGCCAGGGGTGTATCGCGGGAGAACTGCCGGGAGGCGCCACGCAGGAGGACATCATGCGATATGCCGCGCTCCAAAGGGAACCCGCCATATGATGCAGAGGCTGCTGCCCTTCCTGAGCCTGATCGTTCTGTTCGTAGCGCTGGCCATCGCCTCGCCGCATTTCCTGACCCAGACCAATCTTTCGAGCGTGGCGCGGCAGACGGCCGTGATCAATATCATGTCGCTTGGCATGACCGTGATCATTATCGCGGGCGGGATCGACCTTTCGGTGGGGGCCATACTGGCGGCGAGCGGCGTGCTGGGCACCATGGCAATGGAGAGCGGCATGCCGGTGCCGGTGGGCATCCTCATCGGAGTGCTGACCGGTTTGTTCTGGGGATCGGTGAACGGGTTTCTGACAACCCGGCTGCGCATCGCGCCCTTCATCGTGACTCTGGGCACCCTGGGCATCATTCGCGGGGGGACGCTGATTATCACCGGTGGCCTACCGGTGCATCGCGTGCCGCAAAGCTTTGCCTTTCTGGGTGAAGGCAACCTGTTGGGCGTGCCTTTCGCGCTGTGGGTGGTGGTGATCTGCGCGCTCGCGACGCATGTGATGCTGGAGCACACGCGCCTCGGCCGCTACGCGTTCGCCATCGGGAGCAATCCCGACGCAGCCGTCTACGCCGGAGTGCCGGTGGGATTCGACACGACCGTGATCTATGCCGTGGGCGGCCTGCTCACGGGCCTGGCAGGCATGATCGAGGCGTCGCGGCTGATGACCGGCCAACCCACGGCGGGCAATGGCTACGAGCTACAGGCCATCGCGGCAGTGGTGATCGGCGGAGGGAGCCTGCATGGCGGCGAGGGCAGCGTAATCGGGACGCTGATCGGCGCACTGATCATGGGGTTGCTTTCCAACGGCAGCGACTTACTGGGCATATCGCCTTACCTGCAACAGGCGATCATCGGCGGGGTGATTATTCTGGCGGTGACGGTGGATGAGTTGCGGAAGCGGCGTAGCGGCGCGAGTTAGTGGAGCAGCCTCTCTAGGGCCGATTCGTAGCCGTTCACCCGAAAGGCCGGTCTTTCGCAAGGACGACGAGGGAATACTACAGGTTCGCGCCGAAAGCCAGCAGACGGCCATCGCAATCCTTCACCACGAACTCGCGCGAGTGCCATGGCATGTTGGCGACTCCCCTGGTGAATTCTACGCCTTGGGCCGCGTACTCGGCATAAAGTGTGTCGGCATCTTCAACGAACAGGTACGCGTCGAGCAATTCGTCCCGGTACTTGTTCGGATTGGCTGTAGGCGGCTCGGCGCAGCGGAAGTGGATCGCACGCTGGTCGCGCGCCACGATTGCATAGACCGGCGGATCCCACCACGTCCCCAGACATTCAAAGCCAAGCTTCTCTTTGTAATAGGCGAGCGTAGCGGGAAGGTCCATGGTGAAGAACAATGGCGCAATGTGGCGGACCATGTGCCAAGTCTACCGCGGATGCCCGCGTTATTCGTGGCGCAGCGCGGCTAGCGGATCCAGCCGGATCGCTTTTCGCGCTGGGATGGCGCACCCCAGAAGCCCCGCGAATCCCAGCACCACCGCGACACCGGCATAGGTGGCCGGGTCGGACGGCGAAACACCCACCAGCTCATGGCTCAGGCCGCGCGTGACCACCAGGGCCAGCGGAAGCCCGACTGCGAATCCGCCCAACACCTGCCGCATGCCCTGCTTCACGACAAGGCTGAAAATGTCTCTGCGCGTTCCTCCCATCGCCAGGCGAATTCCAATCTCCTGAGTCCGCTGGCTCACACCGTGCGCCACTACCGCGAACAGCCCTACCCACGCGAGCAGCAGCGCTATCGCCGCGAAGAAGGCCAAGAGCTTCCCGAATGCGGCGCTGTTCAAGCGCTGTTGCGCGATATGGTTTTCGAGCGATATCACGTCCTGCGCGGGCAGGTTTTGGTCCAGACTCTGCACCGCGCGGCGGAATGCTTCTACAAGGTTTCCCGGCGGTATGGCGGTCCGCGCAAGCACGTAGACTGACCGCTGCGGCTCGGCATCATAGGGCAAATAGAAGAGCGGCGTGCGTTCGAGCGGACTCAACCGGCTCTGCTGGACATCGGCCGCTACGCCAATCACCGTCATCCATGGCATTCCATCGTTTCCACCGGCGGCCCGGAGTCTTTTACCCAGTGGATCCTGACCCGGCCAGAACTTCGCCGCGAAGCTCTCATTCACTACCACGCCCTCGCCTTCTGGAACACCTGTCCGTGCCGCAGACGAACCCCGAGGGCCCCGAAGTAATTCGCGTCGACCACAAGCCCGCTGAGTTCTCCCACATTGCCCGGTTTGCCGGCGGCATTTTCCACTTGTCCGCGGAAGTCGCGCCAGCCCGATAGGGGCAGATGCGATGTCAGCGAAACGTGCGTCACACCCGGGAGGCCGCCGAGCGTAGTCTCAAGGCGACTATAGAACTCGCTTACCTGATCGGGAGGTCGCGTATTTCGTCTCCGGAAGATCTACGCGCATCGTCAGCACGTTTGCCGGATCGATTGCCAGCGGCGCGTTGTAGAGTTTCACGGTGCTATGGATCATCAGTCCGCTGGCCGCCAGCAGCACCACGCATAATGCCATCTGAAAGCCTACCAGCAGGCCGGCGAGGCGCCTGCTCCGCGGGCCCTCCGCGCCGCGGCCGCCATCCTTAATAGAGCTGTTCACATCGACCCTGGCCAGTTGCAGCGCCGGCGCCAGCCCAAATAGGATGCCCGCACCAATCGAGATGGCCGCCAGGTAGGCGAACCCGCGCGCGTCCATGGTGAAGTGAATCCACGACGGCCGGCGCCCCTGCGCTGTCATATTCTCGAACCAACGCAGTCCGCATACGGCCACCAGCCAGCCCGCCACGCCACCGGCGGTGGAGAGCATCACGCTTTCCACAAGAAGCTGTCGAATGATGCGCGCCCGCCCGGCGCCGATAGCGATCCGGATGGAAATTTCGCGAGCGCGTGCCGCCGCCCGCCCCAACAGCAGATTCGCTACATCGCCGCACACAATCAGCAGCACGAACCCCACCGCGAACGTCATCGCGTAGAGCATGGCCCGCGCTTCATAAACGCCGATCATTTCGAGGAACGGCCGGACACTGACCACCGGCCCGTTCACTTTCCCCGCGATGGCGCGCCGCGCGACGCCTTCCACTTCGCTCTGCGCGGCGGCCAGCGTTACGCCATCCGCCAGCCGCCCGAAAACCAGAAGCGATGTTCGGGACTCCGGGTTCATCAGATCTTTGACCGTAATGGGCGTCCACAGGTCCGCATCCTCGGGAAATTGCGCGCCTGCCGGCATAACGCCGACAACGACGTGGTCCACATCGTCGATACGGATCACCTTGCCCACCACCGATGGATCGTCGCCGTAGCGCCGCTCCCACACGCGATGGCTCAGCAGCACCGCGGGAGTGGCGTCCGCGCGCTCGTCGTCCGGTCCGAATCCACGCCCGACGATGGGCTTCGGGCGGACCAAGGCCCATCCGCTGGCGGTCATCTGCACGCGCCAGTAGCGCTCCGGCAGTGCACGGGAATCGCTTACGTTCACGGCGGAGAAACGATACGCCGCGAGGTTCTCGACGGTCTTCACCTGGCTCCGCAGGTTGGCGAAATCCATCGAGGGCTGCGACGCTCGGATCGACATTCGTCGAGCCCTTCGCCCGGATGCAATACGACCAGCCGCTCCACTTGGTCGACCCCCATATCGAATCGCAGTGCGCTGCTCACGATAGTGAAGACGGTGGTGTTCGCGCCGATCCCCAACGCCAGCGCCACCAACGCCGTCGCGGTAACCAGGGGATTGTTCCGTCAGCGTCCGCAAGGCGTACCGGATATCCTGCCACCAGGGTTCGAGCCGTGGTGAAGGCCCACAATTCGCGGCAGGATTCCTTGAGCGAGGTGGTGTTTCCAAGACGGCGCTGCGCCGCGGTGGAATCGCCGCTCTGCTTCTCGTTCATGGCGAGATGGAAAGCCATCTCGTCTTCCAGGTCCCGGTCCAATTGTCCCCGCCGCCAAAGTGCTCGCAGGCGCTTCACGAATTTGTTCATACCGCCTCCATCACTCGCGCGATGGCATGCGCGAGTTGCCGCCAATGATCCGCTTCCTCCGCCAGAGCCTTTCGGCCGCGATTCGTCAGCCGGTAGTATTTTGCCCTGCGCTTGTTTTCCGACTGGCCCCATTCCGCATCGATCAGGCCGTCCAGCTCCATTCGGTGAAGCGCGGGATAGAGCGACCCCTCCTCGACGCGCAAGACCTCTTCGGAAGTCTGCTGGATCGACTGTGCGATTCCCCACCCATGCATCGGTGCGCGAGCCAGTGTTTTCAGAATCAGCATGTCGAGTGTTCCTTGTACTAACTCTCCGCGGTGCGGGTTTCCCATAGACGCTTGATAGGAGTATTATGAAACGGGTCGGGGCGCGTTGTCAAGAGAACTGGAGCAAATACAGTTCTTAGTGCTTGCCTAAGCTGCGATGAGTGAGCGATAGTTCAAATTCGACACGCCGTTTTCGGAGCAGGGTCAGCCGACAGACCGAGCTACGCGGAAGCCGATTACGTCCACCCGGAAGGATTGCGTGGCTCTCATCCGGGCGGCCGAACGCAACATCACGGCACTGTCGCGCCACCCGCCGCCGCGCACCAGCCGCATCGCGCTGTGGCCGTCGAGGGCCGGCCGGCCGTCCTGTGGAGTCATGTCGAAGGTATCGTGCCATAGGTCGGCGGTCCACTCGCGGACATTGCCGTGCATGTCATAAAGCCCGAAGCCGTTGGGCGGATAGGCGCCAACCGCTACCGGTCCGGAGGCCAGCGCGAATGCGGCCCTGGTGAGGTCGATGGTTTCGCCACACGAGTAACGCGCGTCGGAACCAGCGCGGCAGGCGTACTCCCATTCCGCTTCCGAAGGGATGCGGTAGTTCTGCTGGGATGCAGAGCGAGAGCCGATCGACGAACGCCTGCGCTTCGTCGTAGGAGATGTTCGTCACCGGAATTCCGGGCTGCGGCGTCAAAGCCGCGGCGGCGTGTGCCGGCGGCTGGGAGGCGCGGAAGCGGCTGAGCCAGCCCTGCGCGGGAACCGCGGGAGCGGGACCGGACGGAAGCGAGCCGGCCCACTTAAGGTATTCAGAGGCCAGGACGGGGAAGACGCCGATGGAGAACGGCGCCGGGATGTCGATGCGCTTCTGCGGCACCTCATATGGAGCGCGATCCGGATCGTCGCGGGCCGCGCCGAGCAGAAACGATCCCTTGGGCACAATGCGCATCACCGGCATCCGATCGCCATCCCGAAACGCCGTACCCGGCGGCGTAGACGGATTGATGAACGCGCCGTCGTAAATGGGTTCGTCTCGAAGGCAGCGCCCCGACGGCATCGCGGTAGACGTTGGTCGTATTTGCCGAAACCAGGCCCGCCGGCAGGTTGGCATTGCCCGGCTTGGTAGAAGTCAGATCCGTGATCCAGGTGAGGAGCGTGCGCCACTGCCGGTCCTCGCGGTTGCCGTGCCAGCCGGCGAGGTTTACGGTCTGGGTGAGCGTGAAGGCGATGGGAATCGTGCAGGGCTCGACGACAACCGGTACGAGTTTTCCCCGGTTCTTGCCGTAATACGCTTCAGTGCGTACCCACTCCGAAGTGACGGACCGCGGCGACCACAGCACCACCACCGTCGAGGCCTCGGAGATCGCCTGCTCAATCTCCGTATCCCAGGCCTGCCGCGGAGTGATACCGTCATCCCACCAAACCGAGATTCCGCTCTCGCGCAAAGCCGAGACAACCCGATCGGCGATCTCAGCATCTTCCCGCTTGTAACTGACGAATACATCGGCCACGAGTGGACTCTCGCGATTTTCTTACGAAGGTCAAAGAAAGTTCATGTTATCATACGTCAAATTTCAGCTCCTCTAGAGAGGCTATTCGGAGGTTCAACGATGCCCGAGTCCCCGCAATCCATCACCAAAGAAGCATTCCTCGCCCTCAAGCATCCGCTGCAGCGAAGACGCTTTGCGCTGGCCCTGTTTTTCGCGCTCATTCTGTTCCCCCTCATTGGGGCAGGCCTAGTGGCGGGTACCGTCGTTCTGGTAGTGCCCCTTTTTGCCTTCCTATTGTGGATCGGCGGACGGGTTCTGTTCGCCAGTTTCATGGGCAACTGCATTGTCTCGGAGCTGAACTATCCTCGCATCCACCACATCGGAGAAGAATTGAAGGCGATCGTCGGATACAAAAAGACGGTGACCATTTTCGTCTACGAACAGGGAAACTTCAACGCCTATCTGATGAAGTTCTTTTTCTACCGGCGGGCGGTGTTTCTAACTTCCGAACTTCTTGAAGCGGGCGTGACTGACGACGAGTTGCTCTGGCTGATCGGCAGGTTCATTGGATACCTGCGGGCGCGGCGGCAAGCCGGTTTCTGGGGTTGGACGATTCGCGCAGCGGAGCATCTGTTGGTTTTCAATCCTTTCCTGCTGCCCTACGAACGCGCGCTCGTTTACACGGGCGACCGGATCGCTCTGGCGGCCATCAATGGCGATATCTCCAGCGCCGTTTCAGCCATGCAGAAGCTGCTGGTGGGGCGGCAACTGGGCTACTCGGTCAATCCCTCCGGAATGGTCGACCAGCACAGGCTGGTGAAGGGTTCGCTATTTGCCTTCCTGGCGCGCTTGGGGGCGGCCTTTCCTCACATGACAGCGCGCTATGTCGATTTGATCGGATTCGCCAAAGAGCGTTATCCGGAGCAGTTTGCGCGATTCGACGCGGAAAATCCCGGACTGCCGGCTGACCTGGGGCAGTTAGCCGCTCTGCCCAATGCTGCTGCCGGTTCTGCCGGTCGCGATCCGGTTTGGGCAAGCCTCGCAGCGGCAATCGTGTTTCTGGGGCTCGTCACGCTCTTTACCGTAAAGGTCCTCGTTCCGCGCCTGCAACGATCTGGCTCATTCACAGACGCATCCGCAGCGAATACGGTGCCTGTGGTAGACCACTCGCAGTCCTCGCCCACCACGGCAGTGCAGCCGCCGCAGGCCGACACAACCACCGCTGTGGCCCGGTTGCAGCCCTACACATCGACTGACGGTCGCTTCAGCGTACTATTTCCCGGATCCCCTACGCTGAACGATCAACCGGTTGCCCTTCCCGACGGTGACTCGGTGACCCTCCATCAGTTCCACTTCGAGGAGAATAATTTGTCCTACCTGGTGATGTACAACGACTATCCGGCGAAATACGTCAGCGGCGGGCCGCTGTCGATTTTGGAGAGTGTTCGCGACGGATCGACGGAATCTTTGAAGGCGACTCTGACCAGCGATGGGCCGACCGATTTGAATGGTGTGCCCGGGCGGGCCTTCAAGTTTACCGACAAGGACGGAAGTACTTATGTTGTACGCGACTTCCTCGACGGCCAGCGCCTCTACCAAGTGATCGTCACGGTTGGCGCAGGCTCTTCCGCGACCCAGGCTGAAGATTTTCTGAACTCGTTTCGCATCCTCTGAGCTTGATGCTTGTCGATTGGATTAGTACCCCGCAAAAGCGCTTGCGTCCGCCGAACCACGTCTCGGGGTCGGAGGCGGAGTGTCGCCGTTGGCCCCGGCTATTCCTGTTGATAGTACCCAACCAGCGAATCGGCATGACTGGCCGTAAGCGGCGTTCGAGGAGATGACGATGCGGCGGCGTCGACTTGGCCGTGCGTTTCCCTCAACCAGACTTCTGAGGAGTCTGGCCGCAAAAACGCATACTTCCGGATGTGCCGTCAACAAGCGGAAATTGTCGATAACCACTGCGGCTCAAGTAGCCTCAACGCCGCTGCAGGATCACGGCTCCGATGGACGGCAGGTTGATGATGTTGCCGGAATAGAGCTGCGGCGTCATACCCTCCGTTGGAGATCAATGGTTCCGCGTGGACCTGATATTGCGGCCAGGAGGAGTTGAAGATTTCCTTGTAGGCAGATCCGGCGGGCAGGTTCAACCAGCCAAGATTCTGCTGCTGGGTGTTGGTGCCACAGGTCACGATGACAAAGAACTCGCCGTAGGCCCGCGCAAAAGCGACGGTCTTATCGCCGCGGCCGGTCCACTGATTGTCATTGCCGCCGATACCGTTCGACGCGTTGTTGCGCAGGCCCATCAGGTCGCGAAACCAGGTGAGCACTTGCAGGAACTCGCTTCCGGCTTGTTCGTAACTATCGAGGCGCAAGGTGAAGCCGGGGATGGTGGGCGAATTGCCGAACGTAAAAGGCTGGTCCTCTCCGGCTTCTTCTCCCATGAAGATCATGGGAATGCCCTCGGCCATCAGGGCCACGGTTCCAATCGCCTTGGCCATCTGCATACCGTTGCCCCACGCTTCGGTTGCCGCGATGCGTTTGGTGGAGCCCTGACCGCTGACGGTGTCGTGGCTCTCCGCGTAGATGACGGAGCGCTGAAACGGGCGTCCCGAACCATCGAGGGCGCCGTTCACGTCCGAGGCGTGATCGTCCGTGTTTATGGCAGCGTTGTTCAGCGCGTACATTTCGTCAAAGTGCCATTGGCCGTCGAGGACGCCGGTAGCGGGGTCGGTCATGGGCGGATTTTCGGGGGAGTTCTCGCCGACGAGGTAGGGCCAGCCTTTTCCGGCGGCGTCCGCGGCGCGGCGCAGGGCGGTGCGGAGCATACCGAGGAACTCCCAACCTTTGCCGGCGCCGAATTCGTAGTTGCCATCCGGTCCCTGCGCGATTACATAGGGAGTGCTGTCAGTGTAGTGTCCGCCGTTGACGATGGTCTCGGTGGAGTCGAAGCGGAAGCCATCGAGTTGGAACAGGCTGAACAGATAGACAGTGGCTTGGCGGAAGAACTCACAGGCCGCGGGATGCGCGAAGTAGACCATGTCGCCCCACTGGCGTGGCTCCACTGACATACACGTCGCGGGCCAGCGCCTGCAAGGGCGAGTCGACCAGGTGATTGTAGACGAGGTCGAGGACGACGGCGCGAGAGGCATCATGCGCCGCACGCACCAGCCGCGCGAAATCCAGCGGTGTCCCATAGGAGGAGTCGATGGCGAAGAAGAGGCTGGGATTGTAGCCCCAACCCGCTTGGCTGGCTGGGAATTCGTGCAACGGAAGAAACTCGAGGGCGGTGACGGGGAGACGAGTGAGATAGCCGTTTTGCAACTCCAGTATGACTTGATCGAAGTCGGTCGCGGCGGCCGTGTTGCGCTGGGTGAAGCGCTGGACGTGCATCTCGTAAATGAGCAGCCAGTCCCAGGTGGCCGTCTGCCAGGCTCGGTTGGTGAAGGGCGCAAGGATCACCGCGAGGTCGGCGATGTATGACCAGGATTCTTCCGCGCCCGTGCCGGCGTGTACTGTTAGACTCACCCTGGTCGAGCGCCCAGCGGGAGGCGGGATCGAGCGCTTCTCCGTAAAGGCCCGTGGGGTCGAGCAGTTCCCGGCCGTCGGAGTAGGCGAAACGATAGAGCGCGCCTTGGGGCGCGGCGTCTTCGGGAGCGGCTGCCCACCAATAACGCAGGTCGTTTGTCAGATTCATGGGGACCGTGGTTACGTCGCGCGGTGTTCCCGGTGCGTTGGGTGAACTCATGAGCAGCACGGAGCAGTTCACGGCGTGGGGTGCGCGGACCACGAAGTACGCCTGTCCCTGGAATTTGTTCGAGCCGTGGGGCATTTCCCAGGGGTCGAAGACGCCGCCATTCACGATGTTCTGCCCGTAGACGGCGGTCATGAGGGACTGCCGAAGATTGGAGTTGGCGTCGACGAAACTGCCGGGCGGCGAGGCGCTGACACCGCCGACACCGTCGATAGTGTGGAGCGTGGTTGTGCCGGGCGTGGACATGATGCCGCGGCGAAAATCGAGCGGTCCGTCGGGTCGCGATTCCCCGACCAGCGTGGCCCAGAAGGGGACGCCGGGGAAGGTGTCGAGTTGGGCGAGCCAGGTTCCGTCGGCGGCACGGGGCGCCGGACAGGGTCTGGTGCGCGGGCGCATCGCCGATTCCGACCTGCACGCTGACCGTTGCGCCGAAAGCACTATTGGGATTTTGGTGGATGATGAGTTCCACGGCTCCATTTGGGGTGGGAGGGGTGGTGAGCCAGTGGTCGTAGCCGTTGACGGCGATAGAGGGCTCTACGGCGACGGCGGGCGGGATGCGGAAGCGGCGCATGAGAGATTGCGGTTCGGTGGTCCACCAGATGTTGTAGAGGATGCCGGTGTAGACGGTGATGGTGTAATGCGAAGTGGCGAAGACGGCGTCGAGCGCCGTGGTGGTGTCCGGAATGATGGTGTCATCGAAATCGCCGACCAGGTCCTGGAGGCGGAGGTTCGGGGTCCCGAGGGCGAGTGGGGAGAAAAAATCAACGCCAATCTGTACGGGCGTCATGGGCGTGGACTGCACGTTCGCTTCGCCGCTCTTGACCCAGATATTCGGGCCGTCGCTGGGGGTCCAGAAGCGGATGGCGTTGTCGGGTTCGTAAACGCCGGCGGCGCTTACCAGTTTGAAATGGAAGCCGGACTGGAGCGCTGGGGTCAACTGGATAACGAAGGTCGAGGTTTCGGCGGCGTTGTTCCGGGCGGACTCGTTGGTTGCGGTTCCGGCGTTCGGGGGGACCCAGGTAAACGCCGCGCCTCCGTTGAAGCGGTGCTCGGTGATGGCGTTAATCGTGACGGTGGGAAAGGTGGCGGGAGGGCCCGGGGCTTGGGTGGCGCAGCGCGCGGAGTAGTCCTCGGTCCAGAGTTCGGTGGCCTCCAGAGACGGGACGGTTCGGGTGAAGGTGTCGGGTTCCCAGACGTTGTTGGCAAAGCGGTATTTGAATGAGACGTCGCGCTGGTCCTGGGTGGTGCCCGAGAGAGCGAAGCCCCAGGTGACGCCGTCGGCTGCGAGGGTTCCGGCGAGGTCCCAGACGCCGCCGTTCTGGTCCCAGGCGTGGATAAAGACAGTCGATGAGGTACGGCGGGCGTGAACCAGATCTGAATTTGCACGGTGGTGTTTCCTCCGTTCCTCATAGGATAGCTTCGGGGCAAGGGTGGATTCGGTTAGCCGAGCGAACGCATTGCATCCGTACTTAACTGGAATTACACTTGAGGCATGCGCTCTCAGCCCAGGACGATTGCATTTGGCATGTTCGCGGTGGCCGTCATGCTGACTATGCCAAGGCAGGCCCAGCCAGAGGATGTCAAAACGCCGTATCCAAGCATGGCTCCGCTTGACCAATACTTGATGGAGAGAACCGCCGAAATAGCCCTGGCGCGGAGCGCTGCTCCGGAATTCATCGCAAGGGATGCCGGCGTCATGGTGATGGGCAGGCACGGCTACGAAACCGTGGACAAAGGCAAGAACGGTTTCATGTGCGTGGTGCAACGATCATGGACCGCTGGCATCGGCGACCCCGAGTTTTGGAATCCAAAAGTGCGGGCGCCGATCTGCTACAACCCCGCAGCCGTGCGATCTTACCTTCCGCAACCGATTCGAAAAACCGAATTGATATTGGCGGGGCGATCCAAAGCTCAGATGGCCGAGGACATCAAAGCCGCTCTCGACAAGAAGGAATTGCCGGCAATGGAAGTTGGCGCGATGTGCTACATGCTGTCGAAACAAGGACACTTGAACGATCGTGCCGGGCACTGGCACCCTCACCTGATGTTCTTCCTTCCACCGACCGACCCTACAACCTGGGGCGCGGACAAGCCGGGATCCCCAGTCTTATCAGATGAGGACACTCTCGGCCGGCTGATCATATTTATGGTTCCCATCGGCCACTGGTCGGACGGTACACCTGATGCGCACGACCATTGAATAGCCCCGTCTGACAAGCCTCTCTGGCGAAGCCGCTTGACTTTTTCCCTAGTCCAGGCTATATATAGTCTGGAATAGGGAAGTATGCCCGAAAATTCTCCGCAACTGTTGCCAGGAACCCTTTACCTGCTGATCCTGCGAACTCTGGCGGCCGGCCCGCTGCATGGATACGCGATTGCCCGCCGCATCAAAGAGCGCTCCGCAGATGTACTGGACGTGGAGGAGGGTTCGCTCTATCCCGCTTTGAATCGCATGCTGCTGAAAGGCTGGCTGCGCGCGGAATGGGGAACCTCGGAAACCAACCGGAAGGCACGCTTCTACCGGCTTACCAAGGAAGGCCAGCAGCAGCTTGCGGCGGAAGCCAGTGAATTCAACAAGCTGGTGAACGCCATACAACTGGTGATGAAGACAGCCTGAGGAACTGACGCCATGGCATTTCTGCGTGAACTTTACTTGCGCTTGCGCTGGCTGGCCGGCCAATCGCGGTTTCAAGCTGAGCTGGCCGATGAAATTCAGTTCCATATCGAGAGCCGGGCTGATGAATTGGAGAGCAGCGGTGTGCCGCGCACCGAAGCGCTCCTGCGGGCGCGCCGCGAATTTGGCTCGCGGCTGAAGGCGGCCGAAGACACGTCGGGAGCCTGGCAGATGCAGTGGCTGGAGGACCTGGCTTCCGATCTCCGCTACGCGGCCCGCGCTTTCCGCCGCAATCCCGGCTTCGCCCTGACCGCCATTTTTTGTCTGGCGCTAGGAATCGGCGCGAACACTACAATCTTCAATATCACGACCAGCTTTCTCATCAGCCAACCGTCCTGCCGCAACAGCGCGTCGCTGATCGCCCATATGGGAAGGCGGGAACAGCGGAGCATCGCTCATCTGATTTTCAGTTCCTGCGGGATGCGCAAGTCTTTGCAGGCATGGCGGGAATCAATCCTGAGCGCGAGGTGAACTGGCGGGACGGCGATCGGACCAGCCGCTTTTATGCGGGAATGGTGACGGACGATTTCTTCAGCACCTTGGGCGTCCCCTTCCTTCTTGGCCGCGGCATAGCGCCCGGCGAAACCAATACCGCGGTACTCTCGAACCGGGTTTGGCGCGGCACTTTCGCCGGGGATCCGGCAATCCTCGGCCGCAAGCTGATCCTGGAGGGACGCGTCTATACGGTCGCCGGTGTGCTTCCAGCAGACCACCGTTCGATCGTTGGGTTCGGCATCTCACCGGATATTTACATTCCAGTCGCGCAAGGCGACGATAACGTGCAATTCTACGCGCGCCTGCCGAAAGGCATGACGCTCTCCGTGGCGCGCGCCCGCCTGCTCAGCCTGTTCGCGCAACTCGACCGCATTCACCCTAAGGATGGCTGGCAGCGAACAGACCGCCAGACGCGCGTCACCGGCGTTACGGGCCTCGATCTCCTGCAGCAGATGATGCCCGGCGCGGTGGTGGCCTTTTTCGGGATGCTCCTGGTTGTCGTCGGTCTCGTGCTGCTGATTGCATGCACAAACGTAGCCAGCTTGCTGTTGGCGCGCGCCTCCAGCCGCTCGCAGGAACTGGCGATTCGTCTGTCGCTCGGCGCCGGCCGCCGGCGAATCGTGCGTCACCTGCTGGCCGAGAGCTTGTTACTCTCCGTGCTGGGATCGGCGGCGGGCTTGGCCATCGACATCGCCTGCGCGAAGGGGATCAACAGTCTCGCTCTGCCGGTGCCCCTCCCGATTCACCTGGTGGTCTCGCCCGACTGGCGCCTGTTGTGGTACTCGCTCTGTATCGTATTCGTCAGCGCGCTCCTCTGCGGCTTGCTGCCTGCGCTCAAAGCGGTCCGGAAGGACGTGAGTCACGCCTTAAAGCAGGAGGAGCGGCAGACCGCGCGCACATGGAATTTGCGCAGCGTTCTGGTTGCCGGGCAACTGGCCGTTTCGATTGTGTTGCTCACTACCGGCTTTCTCTTCGTGCATAACCTGCTCCGAGCCACTTCGATGAATCCCGGCTTCGATGTTCACCACACAATTTGGGCGTATATGCGCCTGGTGCCCGAAAAGTATGGCGACGCCGACCAAACCAAGCAGATGTCCGTGGTGCGTTCCGCGCTGGAGCGATTGCACACTCTGCCAGGTGTGCAAGCGGCGGCTATTACCCAACGCGTTCCGTTGAATGATAATTGTGTGACCGGGACGGCGCTTCGAACGGACGTATCGTCGGCTCCAATTCACGTCCAGTACGAATGCAACAATGTAGGCCCGGACTACTTTCGCACCATCGGTATTCCGATTCTGCGTGGAAGGGAGTTTCCGACGGCCGACCGGAAAGGGTCGCAACCGGTGGCCATCGTGAACGAGACCTTTGCCCGCGCGGTTTTCGGTAAAACCGATCCTGTCGGTCACACCATCACCACCGACTTTGCGAATGACAAACCCAAGCTCATCGTCGGAGTGGCGAAGGATAGCAGGTACTTCACTCTCGGCGAGCAGCAGCGCCTGGCTGTATACGAGCCGTATTTTGCCCACGGAGAGCCTATCAATTTGCACTTTCTGGTTCGCGCAGCCGGCTCGCCCGCAGCATTGGTAAAGCCCATAACCGATGCGCTGAGCAGTCTCGATTCCACGGCCGCAATCGAAACGAAACCGATGAGCGGGGCACTCGGACTGGCATTGCTGCCCAGCCAGGCCGGAGCGGTGATGCTGGGAGCGATGGGGATACTCGGACTCATGCTGGCGGCCATCGGCCTTTATGGAGTCTTGTTGTTTTCGGTCTCGCGCAGAACACGGGAGATCGGTCTCCGCGTGGCCCTGGGGGCAACTCCATCCGATGTCTTGCGGATCATCGGCAGGCAGAGTCTGGCCCTGGTGGGAGGCGGCATGCTTGCGGGTCTGGCTCTGGCCTTTTTCGTGATGCAGCCGCTCGCCATGTTCCTGGTTCCGGGCCTGAGCACTCTGGATCCAACGGCGATGTTCGCTGTCATGGGCTCGCTCGGTGCAACTGCGTTACTTGCATCCTTAGCCCCTGCCGCTCGGGCGCTGCGCATTGATCCGATGGCGGCTTTGAGATATGAGTGAGCCGATATCTCGCCCTAGTCACCGTAAATCGCGTTGAGCATCGCCGCCAGGCGCACGCCGCCCTTATACAACTGCATACGCACCACGTTCAAGGAAGCGGCGCCGTAGGAGCGCGGCCCATCCACCGTCACACTACGCAGACTTTCCGGCGCTTCCGTGGCGCAGTTGCGCGGCTGCACTTCGATGAATTTGGGAATCACCGGAAGGCGCGGACGGGCCTTGCCGTATACCTGCGATTTGGCGAGCTTGAAGGATTCCGCCGCGATCTTGTCGATGCTGCCGTACGCCTGCCAATGCCGGATCTTGCCGCGGAAACGCGATTCCATGCCGGCAATCATGCCGGAGCCGTCCTGGGCCATCAGGTTGCGGACCAGCGTGATGTCCCAGACCGCGTGCAAGTTGTGCATGGGATCGAAGCCAGCTACGTTTACACAATTGCCGCCCGCATCGGCATCCGTCGCGCAGTGCAGCGGCTGATGAATGTCGCCGGCGAAATGGATCAGAAAGGCCAACTCCTTGGATTCCGGCCAGCCCCCGTCGGCGCGATGCTCTTTCAGATTCCCCAGGTACTGGCTCATCTTGGCGACGATGCAATTGCCGCCGGGGCAGCGCACCGCGATCTGCGAAGGCCCTTCGAACAAGCCGATATCGATATAGTGCCAGGGTGCGGTGGCGCCCTTGCCGCCGGGCATGTGATCGGGCCAGATGGCCGCGCGCGCCATGGCATCGGCGAGTGAATCGGGCGCGCCCGGCGCGGCGAAGGCCGCATCCTGGTTCAATAGCCCCGCGACTCTCTGGCGAGCCCGTTCCGTCAGATGCGCGGCTGCGATGCGAGCGACAGTCTGGTGCCCTTCATCGCCCCAGCACCATGCCTGCCCCGGAGCAAGTAACAATACGGTGACAAAGATTCGGCGCATCGATACCAGCCAGTATAATAGGTGTCAGGAGGAGCGCTTTGTGGAGGGTCCATTGCAGAGTCTGGAGCAGTGGGACGATTTCGTGAAGGATCGCTACGATCCCAACCGCGCACAGGATGGATTCCGGCAGTTCACTCCGGAGGCGCCGCCGGTGGTGCGCGAGTTCTACCGGCTGAATCACACGCATCAAACGCGCGCGTTCGTGCTGGCGAAGAAGCGGCAATACCTGGCGCTCGACCAGGGCCGCATGGGGATTTGGGAGGCGCTCGAATACCTGAATACCTTGGTGGATAACAGCGACCCGGATACGGACCTCTCGCAAATCGAGCACTGCCTGCAGACCGCCGAGGCGATTCGGGCCGCCGGGCATCCGCGATGGTTCATCCTGGCGGGTCTTATCCACGATCTGGGCAAGATTCTATGCCTTTATGGCGAGCCGCAATGGGCGGTGGTGGGAGATACGTTTCCGGTGGGTTGCGCGTGGTCCGGCAAGATCGTGTATCCGGAATTTTTCGCCGCGAACCCCGATTCCGCGGAGCCTGCTTATCAGACGCGCACCGGCATCTATGAAGAAGGCGGCGGCCTGGACAAGGTCGACCTCTCCTGGGGACATGACGAGTATCTGTACCACGTGGTGAAGGCTTACCTGCCGGAGGAGGCGCTCTACATGATCCGTTATCATTCGTACTATCCCTGCCACAGAGAGCGCGCTTACGAGTACCTGATGAACGATCATGACCGGGAGATGTTCGAGTGGGTGCGGGCGTTCAACCCGTACGATCTGTACTCCAAGAGCGCTACGCGTCCCGATGCGAAGGCTCTCCGGCCGTTTTACGAGGGACTGATCGCGGAGTATTTCCCAGTGCAGTTGAATTGGTGAACGGTAAGATTCGTCAGGCCAGATGGGCGCGCCAGGCGGCCAGACCCGCGCGGTTGTACGACTGCAAGGCGCGGTAGCCATCGGCCGCGGCATGCGGATCGCGCAGCAGTTGACGGCCGACCCGCGCGATATCCAACACTGTATCGGCACAAGCCTGCCAGTATCGGGGCGCCCAGTCGATGGCGGTCGAGACCACCGAAGCCACGCCCTCCGCCACGCCATCGGCGGTGACCATGTTGAAAGACTCGGTATAGCTGGGCTGCAACATCAAGTGCATGCGGCCCACCAGTTGGCGGAACTCGCGCCAGCCGTGCCAGCCGGCCTCCACCAGGCGGATACGGGGGATGCGGGACAGCATCTCCTTAACGGACGCCATCACTCCTTGGCCGCCCTCGACGCGATCGGACGAAACCCAGATCTCGGCGCTCTCCGCGGCGGCCTGCCGGGCCACCACCAGGGCGGCCGCGGCGGCGCTCATGATATTCTTTTGCACGCGGGTGGCGCCGAAGATTCCCAAGCGCAGCGGGCCAGTCTGGTACAGCGGACGCCGTGGACATTCTGTTTTATCGAGGTAGTAAAGGTTCGGCAGGAACGTGCACCCGGCGCCATAGGCCTGTTCCACCCATTCGCAGAACTTGACGGAGTTTCCGGCCACGTTAAAATTAGAGACGCGCTGTTGCAGCGCCAGCCCTTCCCGCACCAGTTTGACCGCGCTGCGGTCCGCCTGCAGGAATCCCACATTGCTATGGCAGGTCATGGCGAAGCGGACGCCTGGGAAATGCCGCACCAGCCGCTCGGTGAAGGGGGTATCTAGGTAGGGAGCGAGAGTAACCACATGGGTGACGTCGGGCCGGCCGGCAAGCCCGGCCCACAAATGATAACCATCCATCACCGACCAGACTTCCGCTGCAATGCCGGCGGCTCGTAAAGAAAGCTCGCCATGATGGGCCGTAACTCCGAGGCCGCTGTGGCTCAACACAGGATTGGCGGCCTTCAAATTCTTGTAAGCCAGAACAACTTTCATCTTTAATCCGCCTTGAAACTAGCACAAGCGCGCAAGCGCAACGCTGGACTGTGAGACGGAAGTGGAAGAAGGGAAAGCAATTAGGATAGGGGCATCGCACGTCACCGGAAGGCAAAGCGGCGGCTGCAAGCAACCGCCGCGGAAGAGATTCGTTCGCCCCGCCGCCGTTCTCTTACACTGGAAGCAGCATGCAAATCGGCCAGCGCGTGGCTCTCGCGGGAATGATCGTCAGCGGCGCCTTGTCCGCGATCAAGATTACAGCGGGACTGATGGGGCATTCCACTGCAGTGGTGGCCGACGGCCTGGAGTCCGCGGGCGACGTGTTTGCGTCGGGCCTCGTGCTGCTGGGCCTGACGCTGGCCGCCAAACCCGCGGATTGGAATCACCCCTATGGGCATGGCCGTGTGGAGACCTTGACCGGTTTGTTCGTCGGCTTCCTGCTGGGAATCGCGGGCATCGCGATTTCGGCCAATGCGCTGCGGCATATCGGCGACCAGCATCCGCCGCCGGCCGCATATGTGGTCTGGCCGCTGATCGTGTCGGCTCTTGCCAAGAGCCTGCTCTCGGGAGTGAAATTCCATTACGGGAGAAGAATCCGCAGCGCGGCGCTGATGGCCGACGCCTGGCACGACGGCGTGGATATCGTCTCGGCCTTGGCCGCCCTGGTGGCGGTCTCCTTCACCATCCTGGCGCCCCATCAATTTATATCCGCGGACCATTGGGGCGCCTTTGCCGTCGGGCTGATCGTGGTTTTCACGGGCTTGCGGGTGGCGCGCGACACCTCCTTACAGGCTCATGGATACGATGCCGGACCCCCAAACGATTTCCAACATCCGCGCCGCGGCTTTTACGGTTCCCGGCGTGCGCGGCGTGGAGAAGTGCTACGCCCGCAAGACCGGATTGCAATACCATGTGGACCTGCACCTTGAAGTGGATCCCGAGATCACCGTGCGGCAGTCGCATGAGATCGCCACCCAAGTGCGGATCGTCATTCGGGAAACGCTGCCTTGGGTAGCCGATGTGCTCGTACATGTGGAGCCCGCTCCGGAGCGCTGACAAGCCGCCGCATGGGCTGGTCCCGCTAGTACCGGCACGGCTCGCCCCCCTTGCGCCCGGCGTTCCAGTTCGACATAATTGACATCACGCACGTCATTGTTCGCCTAAAGACCGGAGTCCGGGTTTGAGAAGGGCATTGATTTCTGCCATTGCTGCGTATGCCGAAGAGCGTCTTCAGATGAAGGCGCGCAAATTCTTGCAGGGTCTCTCCCAGGACGAATTGCAGTATATTGCGGAGTTTCTGGGCGCTTGCGCTCTGGAATCCGTGGGGCATGCCGCGTTCAACCGCGAAGAGTTAGCCGAGGGCATTCGACAGTTCGAGCGGGTGCGCAGCGCGCGGACGGGCCGCCAGAGCGACCGCGAGCATAAGATGATCCTGCTGCTCGAGTATCTTTGCCGCGCGAATCTCACCCACTGCTCTTTGGCCGTACGCCGCGGCGATGGCGGCGTCTATTCGGCGGTTTCTTTTAACTCCCGAATCCAGACGTTGCGATAACGTACGGGCTGTCCGTGATCTTGCAGCAGAAGCGGCAACTTGGGCGGCGTCACCTTATAGGGCGGACGTTTCATGTAATCGGTCGGGCCCGTGGGCACAGTGTGATCCTGAGCCAGCACGCCATTGAAGAGCAGCGTCACCGTAGCGGGCTCCAACAGATTCGAATCGGCCGAGAACCGCGGAGCGTGGAAGACGATGTCATAGGTTTGCCACTCGCCGGGCGGCCGGGCGGGGTTCACCAGCGGCGGATACTGGCAATAGATCGCGCCGGCCTGGCCGTCGGCGTAGGTTTTATTCTGATTCGACTCCAGCACCTGAATCTCGTACAACGAGTGTAAGTACACACCGCTGTTGCCGGGCACCTGATCGGTGCCGTGCGGCGGGTTCGGCGTCGCCCACTCGACGTGCAACTGGCAATCTCCAAAAGGCTGTTTGGTTACGATGTCGCCCGTGCCGGGAGCCACCTCGAAGTAACCATCGCGCAGCTTCCATGCGATGGGCTTGCCATTCGACTGCCGCCAGGCGGAGAGATCCTTTCCGTTGAAAAGCTGCACGGCGTCGGAAGGGGCGGTGCCGGCATGCTCCTGCGTGCTGGGCTCGCCCGGGGTGACCATGGGAGGCACCGGCCGGTGGCGATCCCCCGTCTGCCACTTGATCACTGGGACCGTGGCGGCAAAAACGGTAACGGCTAAAGGAAGGAGATATCGGATTCGCATTTCGCCCCGATTTTAGCAGGGCGGCGCAGCCTTCGCCAAGGGCCGGGCGGCCGTGCCCGTGCGCAACGCACGCCTTTTACGACATCCTTAGGATAGGCTTACGGAATCCTAAGCGGTTGGATGGTACCATCAAAAGCGAGTCCTCTGGCTGAAAGATAGGTTGACTCACGCCGAAGGATGGATTCCACGCAACGATCCGGCCAAGGTAGCATAGGATATGATCGGGCGGAGACTGGGACAATCCCCTGTCCCTCCCAGAGGACCCGCTCTCCCCGTAGGCAGATGGTGGCTTTCCTCTTTAGACGAAAACACCCAGTATTTCTTGAAGGGGGTAACATGCAGCGCCTAGCGCGGCGGCTGTGGATCGGGCTTTTCATTGCGGGCGTCTTGGCCCAAGCGGGGCTAGCGCAGAAAGTATTGACGTGGCAGCAAGCGCGGGACCAATTCGAGAACTCGAACCCCACCTTGCGGGCGGCCCAAATCGGCATCGACGAATCGCGGGCCGACGAGGTCACGGCATTTCTGCGCCCCAACCCGGACTTCACGGCGGGCCTGGACCAAATCAACCCTTTCACCAAGAACCCTATCGACAAATACAGCCCGTTTTCGGAGGCGTTCCCGTCGGCCTCCCTGAGTTATTTGCATGAGCGGCGGCACAAGCGCGAGCTGCGCCTCGAGAGCGCCCGGAAAGGAACAGCCGTGGCCCAATCGCAGTTGGAGGATCAAAAACGGAATCTGATCTTCAATTTGCGCACTGCCTTTATACAAATGCTGCAGGCTAGGGCGGTTCTGGATCTCGCTAAAGAAAATCTGGCTTATTACGATCGGGAACTGGTCATCAGCCGCGAACGCTACAAAGCCGGCGATATCGCACGGGTGGATCTGGATCGTCTCGAATTGCAGCGCGTGCAATACGAATCGGATCTGCAAACCGCGGATGTGAACCTGCGGACGGCGAAGATACAGCTCTTGCAATTGCTCAATGACCGGACGCCCATCGACCAGTTTGACGTTACCGGCCCGTTCGATTTCAGCGAACAGATGCCGGCTCAGGACGAACTGCGCCGGACCGCCTTGGAAGAGCGGCCGGATCTGAGGGCCGCCGTCGAATCCGTCGATAAGGCACGCACGGATTACAAGCTGGCGGTTGCCAACGGATCCACCGATCCCACCTTCGGCATGGACTTCGGGCGTAATCCTCCGATTCCGGTATACGTCGGTGTCAATGTGAGCATTCCGTTGCGCATCTTCGACAGGAACCAGGGCGAGAAGGAACACACACGCCTGGACATTTCGCGCAATGAGAGGCTGCGGGACGCGGCGCAAGCGCAGGTCTTCAGCGACGTGGATTCGGCCTATGTAACGATCGTGAACACGGTGACGCTGCTGCGGCCGTACAAAACGAAGTATCTGGAGACAGCCGCCCGGGTGCGCGATACGATTGCATTCTCCTATCAACACGGCCAGGCGGCTTTGGTCGATTACCTGGACGCGCAAAGAGATTACCGGAGTGTGCAAGTGAGCTATCTGAATCTGGTGGGTTCTTACCTTACCGCCGCCGGCCAATTGAATCTTGCGGTGGGCCGGGAGGTTATCCAATGAAATATTTCAGAACCATCCGCCGTGAACCGCTGGCGCTGCCGGCGTTCTGCGCGGTCTTGTTCCTGGCAGGCTGCAACGCGCAAGGAAAGGGCGACCCCAAAGCGGAGGCGCCACCGCCGGCTGAAGTGGAGCACGTCCAGAACGCCGGCTTGTTCAAGGTCGACGATCCCAGCAAGTTTCCGCTGGCTACTGCGGGCGAGCACGCCGCGGCCCCCGAATTGAACGTAACCGGAGTGGTCAGCGCGGACGTATCGCGCAACATTCCCGTAATCACCCTGGCGACCGGCCGTGTCACCGAGATTCATGCCAGGCTGGGGGACACCGTAACCAAAGACCAACTTCTGATGAAGGTGCAAAGCGCCGATATCTCAGGTGCTTACTCCGACTATCAACAAGCCCAGGCCGACGAGACCCTGGCGCGCGCGCAACTCGACCGCGCCAAGATCCTTTTCGATAAGGGCGCCATCGCCCAAAAGGATCAGGAAGTCGCGCAGGATGCCGAAACCAAGGCCCTAGTCACGGTCAAAACCACTTTGGACCATCTGCGAGTTCTAGGCGCGGATCCCGATCACCCCTCCCCCATCGTTGAGGTGAGGGCGCCGGTTTCGGGCGTAATCACCGATCAGCAAGTGACCACAGCCGCCGGCGTACAAGGGCTGGCGTCGCCGAACCCATTCACCATTTCGGATCTGTCATCCGTCTGGATCCTTTGCGATGTCTATGAGAACGACTTGTCAACGGTTCACCTCGGCGAGTTCGCCGACATCCGGTTGAACGCTTTTCCGGACCGGGTTTTCAGAGGACGTATCGGCAACATCAGCCCGGTTCTGGACCCTAACATCCGCACCGCGAAGGTTCGTCTGGAAATGAGCAACCCGGGACTGATGCGGCTGGGAATGTTCGTCACCGCGACATTTCACGGCCTCAAGAAGGAAGTACACGCCACCGTTCCGGCATCCGCTGTTCTGCATCTGCATGACCGCGACTGGGTTTATGTCCCCGCCGGTAACGCGCAGTTCCGGCGTCTGGAAGTGACCGGCGGTAAGATGTTGCCCGGCAACTTGCAGGAGATCGCGGCTGGCATCCGGCCGGGCCAGCAAGTAGTGTCGAACGCTCTCGTTTTGCAAGCCACAGTGGAACAATAATACAGTGGTGCTTTGATGACGAAAGAACAAGTTCGCGCGCGGATCGAAGAGATCGGTGTCATTCCGGCTGTTCGTTTGTCATCGGCCGAGGACGCCCGTTTTGCCGCGGAGTCGGTCTATCGCGCGGGGTTGCCCATCGTCGAGATCACCCTGACGGTGCCCGGAGCGTTGGACTTGATTTCAGCCCTGCTGCGCGACTTCCCGGAGATGGCGGTGGGCGCCGGAACAGTTCTGGACGCGGATGCGGCGCGCCGTGCGGTGGATGCCGGTGCGCGATTCATTACCAGCACCGGGATGGATCCGGGCGTAGTGGGGTTGGCCGTGGAAGAACACACCTTAGTGCTGCCCGGAGCGCTTACGCCCACCGAGATCATTAACGCCTGGAAGGCGGGCGCCGATTTCGTGAAAGTGTTTCCTTGCAACATGCTGGGCGGGGAGAGCTACATCCGGTCCTTGAAAGCAGCCTTGCCGCAGATCCGCCTGATCGCAGGAGGCGGCGTGCAACAGAACACCGCCGGGCATTACATTGCCGCGGGCGCCAGCGCCATCGGGGTCGGGAAGGAGTTATTTACGCATGAAGCCATTCAATTGCGCAAAGCGGAATGGATTCTGGAGCTGGCTCGCCGCTTCATGGGCATCGTGAAGAACGCCCGCGCCCAGACCCTGTCCGCCAGCGTTGTTACCTTCAAATAGCAGCAAAATAGCGCTTAACAACCGATGATTCGCCGCCTTGTCGATTTCGCCCTGAATAACCCGCTCTTGATTGTGGCGCTGGCCGTCCTGCTTTTTGCGGGAGGCGTCATTTCATTCCGGAACCTGCCCATCGAGGCTTATCCGGACGTGGCCAACAACTACGTACAGATCATTACACAGTGGCCGGGCCGCGCCGCGGAAGAAGTGGAACAGCAGATCACGATTCCCATTGAGATCGTCATGAATGGGCTTCCCCATCTGCAACATCTGCGCTCCACTTCGCTGTTCGGGCTCTCCAGCGTGATGCTGGTGTTCGACGACCAATCGGAGGACGATTGGAACCGGCAGAAGGCGCTGGAGCGCTTGACGCAGGTCACGCTACCGGAGAACCTGCAGCCGCAGATCGGGACGGACTACAGCCCGGTCGGCCAGATTTTCTGGTATACCCTCACGAGCACAAATCCCGAATACGACCTGATGGAATTAAAGGCCCTGGAAGACTGGGTGTTGGAGAAGCAGTTCAAGTCGGTGCCGAACGTGGTCGACGTGGCCAGCTTCGGAGGCGTCACCAAGGAATATCAAGTTGCCATCGATCCGAACAAGCTGGTGGAGTACGCTCTGAATATCGGCGATATCGAGCAGCAGTTGTCGAACAATAACGTCAATGCCGGCGGCAGCTTCATCGAGCAGGGTCTGCAGGAAGTGAATGTGCGCTCGGTGGGGCTCTTCGAGACCGCGCCAGACATCGCCAAGACCGTCATCAAGACCCAGAACGGAACGCCCATCCGCATTAAAGACATAGGCTCGGTCGCTCAAGGCCCCAGGATCAGGTTAGGCCGCATCGGTTTTGCGCTGCACCGGGTGGACGGCAAGATCGTGGATAACGACGACGTGGTGGAAGGCATCGTGCTGCTGCGCAAAGGCGCGGAATCCGACGCGACCCTCGAAGCCATTCACGCCAAGGTCCAAGAGCTGAACAACCATATTCTGCCGCGCGGGGTGAAAGTGCGCCCGTTCCTGGACCGCAGCGATCTGGTACGTTTCACGACGCACACCGTGTTGCACAACCTGACGGAAGGAATCATCCTGGTGGCCGTCGTTCTTTTCATATTCCTGGGCAATGTCCGCGGCGCGCTGATTGTGGCGATCACCATTCCATTTGCTCTTCTGTTCGCGTCGATCTGCCTCGATCTGCGCCACATTCCCGCTAATCTGCTGTCGCTCGGCGCGCTGGATTTCGGCATGGTGGTGGATGGCGCGGTGGTGATGGTGGAAAACATCGTGCGGCACCTGGGCCACGCCGGCGGTCCTCCCAAACCGATCCGGGAGCAAATTCGCGACGCGGCGCACGAGGTGCAGCGTCCCGTGTTTTACGCCATTGGCATTATCATCACGGCGTACCTACCGATTTTCACTCTCCAGAGCGTGGAGGGACGCTTGTTCAAGCCGATGGCCTGGACGGTGGCGTTCGCACTGCTGGGCGCGCTGATCTTTTCGATGGTGGTGGCGCCCGTACTATCGAGCTTGCTGTTTCGACGAAACGCCAAGGAGTGGCGCAATCCGGTGCTGGCCTGGCTCACCCGAGGTTACCGCACGATGGTGCGTTGGGCGATTGGCGCCCGCTGGCTGACGGTGGGAGTGGCGGTTGTTTGTCTGGTGATGGCCGCGTGGCTGGCCGCCAGCGGCATAATCGGCTCGGAATTTCTGCCGCATTTGGATGAGGGAGCCATCTGGGCGCGCGGCACCTTGGCGCCCAGCACCGGCCCGGCCGAGGGCACCCGATTGATGAATCAGGCGCGCGTCATTTTAGCCTCTTTTCCGGAGGTCACGCAAGTGGTCTCGCAAGTGGGGCGTCCCGACGACGGCACAGATACCACGGGTTTCTTCAACACGGAATACTTCGTCGATTTGCTGCCGAAGGAAAAATGGCGGCCGGTCTTCCAGCACGACAAAGTCAGGCTGATCGCCGCGATGGATCGCCAACTGGAGCAAATACCCGGCGTGCTATGGAACTTCTCCCAACCGATTGCCGACAATATGGAGGAAGCGGTGAGCGGTGTCAAGGGCGAATTGGCCATCAAGATCTACGGCAGCGACCTGAAGTTGCTGGAGCAGAAGGGCGAGGAGATTGTCAGCGTCATGCGGCACATTCGCGGCATCGAGGATCTAGGCCTTTTTCGCGTGATCGGGCAGCCCAATCTCAACTTCATTGTCGACCGGGATCAGGCGTCCCGGTATGGCTTGAATGTGTCCGATGTGCAGGACGCCATCCAGACCGCGGTGGGCGGCAACGCGGTCACCCAAGTCCTCGAAGGCGAGCGGCGCTTCGATCTGGTGCCGAGATACACCGCTCCCTATCGCGACACCACGGAAGCCATCGCCAACATCCGGCTGGTGGCGCCCAGCGGAGAGCGTGTCTCCCTGGCGCAACTTTCGAAAGTCCGGGTTCTGGACGGCGCCTCGGAAATCTATCGGGAAGAGAATTCCCGCTACGTGGCCATCAAGTACAGCGTGCGCGGACGCGACCTGGGCAGCACGGTCGAGGAAGCCATCCGGGATGTGGGCCGTCAGGTGAAACTGCCGGAAGGCTACACCGTGAGTTGGGCCGGCGAGTATGCCAGCCAGCAACGGTCCCAAAAGCGGCTGGCCATCGTTTTGCCCGTGACGATCCTGGTGATCTTCCTCATCCTGTATACGATGTTCCATTCGTTTAAGTGGGCCGCCCTCATGCTCGCGAACATCGCCATGGCCCCTTTGGGCGGCCTCTTGGCGTTGCTGATCACGGGTACGCATTTCAGCGTTTCGTCCGGCGTGGGTTTCCTGGCGCTGTTTGGCGTTTGCGTGCAGACCGGCGTGATCATGCTGGAGTACATCAACCAACTGCGCACGCGCGGCCATTCGATCGTCGACGCCGCCGTGGAAGGCGCGGTGTTACGGCTGCGGCCCATCATGATGACGACGCTCGTGGCGACGTTGGGATTGCTGCCCGCCGCCACGTCCACCGCCATCGGTTCCGATTCGCAGCGGCCCTTCGCCATCGTCATCGTGGGAGGCCTCATTCTGGCCATGGTGATGAACATCTTCCTGTTGCCGACCTTATATGTCTGGGTGGCAGGCGATCGCGATGTGCTGCCCGCACCCGAGCCGGGATTCGACGAAGCGCAGTAAAGTATCGCGCAGAACCCGCCGTTCGCTTTATTCTGTTGCACGAAATCGTACAACAACTATACAATTGCATCTATGAGTGCACTCAACCGTCCTCCGCACGCCGTGATCACCGCCGATGTGATCGGTTCGCGGAAATGGTCCCGTTTCACCGCCATCCGGAACCGGAAGCTCGATGCGGCTTCGGCCGCGCATCAAAAGCAGAGAATTGTGCTCGGCCCGTACACCATTACGACATGGGACGAATTTCAAAACATCGCAGCCGGACTCCGTCACGTGCCTTGCCTGATTTTCGACTTGCGCCGCCTCTTCCACCCGCTTCAATTGCGGATTGGAGTGGGTCTTGGCAAGGTGGATCGGCCCATTCGGGGGCCCATCAACCAAGCCGGTGGCGAGGCCTTCATCCTGGCACGCGAGGCCCTGGACAAGTTAAAAAGCGGCACGGGCGAAAAGTTCGCTCGCATTACATATGTACGGTGCGCCGCGGCGCCCTTGCAGGATCTCGCCAATCTTTTCTTCGGCCTTCAGGACAGCCTCACCGGCCGCATCTCGCCACGACAATGGGACACCATCAACGCGCATATGGCGGCTCCAAACCAGGAGATCGCCGCGCGCAAGTTGGGCGTCGGCAAATCCACCGTCTCAAGAAACCTGCGGCGCGCACACTATTGGCAGATCCAGGCTTCCATCGAGGCCATGGGCAGTCTGGCCGGTATGTTGCACGAAAACATGCAACTAAATAAGAGTTGAACGAAATCATGCAACTCGTTGCCGCACCTGTCTTCTGGAGCCTTTTGCTCGCTCACGTGTTGGGCGACTTTCCCCTTCAGACCGCATCGATGGTCGCGTCGAAAGAACGCTTGGAGTGGCAAGGCTACCTCAAGCACGGTGCGCTTTTGTTCCTCATCACATGGGCTTGCCTGGCGATCTTTTCCGGCGCGGACGCCAGATCGGCTCGCACGATCAGCGTGCTTCTTGGCCTTGCCACCCTCCACGCGGTCTCCGACGTCGCCAAAACCATCGTGGGCCGCCGCCACTGGATCGCAACGCCCTGGTTGTTCTTTGCCGATCAATCCTGGCATCTGCTCGCCATCGCGGCCGCCGGCTCGCTGCTTGCAGATTTGAGATGGGCGGGCATCAACGAGTTCCTGGTCTCCTTCCCGAGGTCTTGGCCGAAAGTGCTGCCGTCGCTCACCATCTACGCCGCCGCTCTGTTCGGCGGAGGCCATCTGGTTCGAAGCCTGACCAAGCCGCTGCTACATGGCTTCCGCGAGATTGGGATCGGCCAAACGGAATCGGTCAAGCAACTGAAAAATGCCGGCATGTACATCGGCTGGTTGGAGAGATTTCTGGTGATTTCGGCGCTCGCTCTGCAGTCGCCTGCCACCGTAGGACTCATCCTGACAGCAAAGTCGATCGTGCGATTCCCCGAGCTGAAAGACCTGCGGTTTGCCGAGTACTTCTTGATCGGAACCCTGTTGAGCATCGGCATCGCCCTGCTGGCGGGCATGGTCCTGATTTGGGTCTTGTACGGAACGCTTTCCCTGAAGTGATCCCGCGAGCCGGCATGCCGCGTGGCCGCGGGACACGATACCCGCAAACAGGGGTAGTGGCGTTTAGGTCCTATCCCCGGCAGTAGCGATTTACAAAATACAGCCTTCGTCACATAGCCGTA